>CAWHSR010000043.1:0-107911 GCA_963832015.1 uncultured Acidobacteriaceae bacterium | reverse complement strand
TCTGGTCCCTCACGGAGTTGCCAATCACACTTCCCGCATCGAGGTTGGGATACCGTTCCCATTGAACCCGATCGCCCTGTTTGCACATGCGAGCAAACGCTTGAGCCCGAATATTTGGGGGAATTGCCGAATCCGCATCCCCCGAGGCGACAAAAATTGGACCATACGCCTGAGTCTGACCAAGCTCATTGCGATCAAAATACCTGCGCACGAATGGATTGCCCTCCCACGCGTGCTTCACGATCTCGGCTGCGGGCAAATCTGGGCTCGTAGTTGCGGGAGAGCACGTTTGCTCCAATTGGTTGTAGCGTGCCAAAGCCTTGTCGGTGAGCATGTCAGTTACCTGGAACTGCGGGTACACCGTCTTGATGCCATAAGCAAGGGACGGAAGCAGTTCGCCGGCAGAGCCGTTCACCGGCTGCTCGTAGGTTTTGCGTGCGCTAACCAGAACTGAAATCGCGATCGCTCCGAGGTAGTTGGGGTCGCGAACTTCGTTTTCCATGTCTGCGACTGCGATCGCTGCTAAAGCTCCCTCGGCCTCGCCCATGACGATCCACCTCGCTCCCAACTGCGGCACAGCGGCGCGGGCTGCGGGAACCGAATTGATGACATCGATCGCGTTGGATGGACCATCCAGAAACGCATTGCGGTAATGAGTTCCCAGTCCAGTGTAATCTGTGGCCACGACGGCGTACCCAAGGTTCACATACATGGAGAGGAACGGACCGTGCCCTACATTTCTCGTTAGTGAAGGAGCACACTGCCGCGCAACCCCAGTGGCGGCGTGGGCCCACGCGATGACGGGCCATCCCCCGGCAGGAGGCTTTTTGTCGTCCGGAAAGAGCACGACTCCAGACGCTGCCACATCTTCGCCAGCAGCGGATCGAGACTGATACAGAATGCGAACGGCGGAGACGGAGAGCGGGAGTTCGTATTCGTCAAATGGTTGTGACCGGATCAAGTCTCCTGGCTTGCCGGCTGGCAACGGATTAGGAGTGTCGTAGAACTTTGTAAGAGGTAGAGTTCGGACGCGATGCCTCTCCGATCGGACTTCTGGGACGGGGGCTGGTATCTGCGCGGAAGCGCCTACTGACCTGAGTAGGCCTAGCAATGTGACTGCCAGCGGAAGGAAGGGATTCCAGAATTGTCGCGAAACGGCGGTTGATGAATTCCCGTTACCCACAATGAGAAAAGCCGAGGGGCGAGCGCTATCCTTAAAGGATCATCTATGGCGCGTTCAGCACTTTACCACTCTTGATCGGATTGATCGTCAGTCTGGTCGGTCCGCCGGACCTGATTGCGCTTGCGATGCATAACAAAGATCATGCCCACCGATCCGAGCGTGGGAGGCACGATGAGAACCAGAATCCCGCTCTTCAACGCCTGAATCATGCGAGAGCCCGAGGATGCTGCTTGCGTATAGCAAAGCGCGCAACTCTGGGCAAAGGCCGACGAGGGCATCAGCAGGATCACTACCCCCACAAGTAGGATCCCAAACATCGCGATTTGCTTTAGGGCCTTCAATGATTGCCTCCTCCGAAGTGGGTCGCTGCCGTGCCGACTACTTTGCCCAAGGAGCGCCATCGAGTATGCGGAAGCTGTCCGTCCATCCATACTGCATCCCAAGGATGACCGAAACCGTGAAAATCAACACAAACCACTTCAGTCCGCGATTCTCCCACAAATGCATGAAAAACAGGAGCGCCAGCGCTGCCTCGACGACAGCCACGATCAGCATGCGCACGAACATTTGTGACGCGCTAATGTCCTGATAGGCGATGAAGAACTGTATCCCGGCCAAGGCCAGTATGCAAACGTAAACGATAAGGTCTTTTTTCGCTCCGTTATTCTGCGTTTCGGCGGTTGTCATAGAAGGTGCCTGCCTCTTTCAGTTTTTCAGTGGGCCAAGTTCAGAAGATACACAAGCGGCACGACGAACATCCAAACCAGATCTACAAAGTGCCAGTACAGCCCTGTAATCTCGAGGTCATCAGTCTTGTAACGGCCGCCCTGGTAGCGCAATCCCACAGCGATCAGAGCGACCACACCGCCGGTTACGTGCAGCAGATGCAGACCAGTGATGCTGAAGAACGTTGAACTGAACAGAGGCGTTCCCCACGGATTATGGAAAAGAGTCGCCCCCTCGCCAATCATCGCCATCCATTCTCGGATGTGAAGGATCGCAAACAGAATTCCGGCCACGGCCGTAATCATCGTCCAGCGGAACGCTCCGGCTTTGTCACCTCTCTGAGCGGACCGTACGCCAAAGAGCATGGTCAAACTGCTGGTCAGCAGTATGAAGGTCATCAACGCTACATTGGTGATGCTGTGAAAGGGTCTGGGCCAATTCGGAGTGGCGTTGCGTATGAATCCGTAGGCCACCAGACAGCCGGCAAAGGTCGCGCTGTCAGCGATGATGAACAGCCACATCGCCATTTTCTTGGCCGGAACCGAAAATGCCGGTTCTTCCATCAGGCCTGAGTGTGCTCCCATCGTCACGTCCGCTTGGCTCACGGTGTCTCCTCTCGAACGAGCGTCCTATAGCTTGAACCACAGCAACAACAGCAGATACACCCAAAGCACGTCCATAAAATGCCAGTAATACGATGTGGCATCCAGCGTGCTTTTTCGGAGAATCGATTTATCCAGCCGATAAATAACTCGCACCAACCCGCCCAGTCCTCCCAGCACATGCAGAGCATGGATAGCAGTCAGGACGTAGAAAAAGGAACTGTTGGGATTCGTGGCCAGAAAAACTCCCTGAGAACGCAATTGCGCCCAGGCCACGTACTGGCCAGCCACAAAAAGCAAGCCGAGAAAAAGCGAGATGTAGAGCCAACGAGCAGGCTTGGCAACCTGACTCTTACGCCCTACCATGAAGGAGCCCACCTGCCGGCGTGCCACTTCCAGAGCGACGCTGCTGGCGAACAGCACCAGCGTATTCAGGTAAAGAATTCGAGGCAGAGCAAGATGCCGCCAATCCAGCGCGGATCCCTGGCGAACGATCAGGGCGCTGGTGAAGGCCGCGAAGCTCATCGCAATCGACGCGAGCACGACCCAGATGCCGGTGGATGCCGGTGGCGGAGAATAGTCCTTTACAGCCGGCATTTTGCCGTCCGCGGGTACCATATTCCGCCAGCCACCATTGCCGGAGTTGCCTGTCGGCCGCGAAGGATCGCGTCCTTCTTCGATTTTTGGCGGTTCTGGTACGGTGGTCGCCATAAGACTTATAGACTCCAATCTCAGAATCGGTTACGCCTCGTCGGGCCCTGTGACTTTTTCGGGCGAGGTTTGCATCACGTAGTCGCCCGCCGTCCCCTCGACTCCATACTGGTATGGATCGTGGAAGACTTCCGGCAGCTTGTCGCCAAAGTTGTTGTGCGGCGGCGGCGTGGTCGGCGTGCTCCACTCCAAAGAGGTCGCTTGCCACGGATTGTCCGAAGCGGGCTCACCCTTGAAACGGCTATGGATAAGGTTGTAGACGAAGATCAGCTGTGCGAAGCCCGTAATCAACGCTGCCACCGTAATAAACCGGTGCAACGGAATAAGCGGCTGCATGTAGTCAGGCGAAAACGCCTGGTAGCGACGGACGTTACCCGCCAGACCAAGGTAGTGGAATGGCATGAAAATGGCATAGGCGCCGACGAAGCTGAGCCAGAAGTGAACCTTGCCCAGGGGTTCGTTCATCATGCGCCCAAACATTTTGGGGAACCAGAAATAGGTTCCGGCAAAAATTCCGAACATCGCCGCGACGCCCATCACAAGGTGGAAGTGTCCCACCACGAAGTAAGTCGCGTGCAGCATGATGTCGACCGAGGGCTGCGCCAGGAAGAAGCCGCTTACCCCTCCAGCGATGAACATCGAAATAAATCCCAAGGCAAAAAGCGACGCCGCGTTAATGCGCAACTTCGCCCCGTAAAGGCTGCCAAGCCAGATCAGCACTACGATAGTGGAAGGAATCGTGATCGCCAAAGTGGGAAAGGAGAATGCCAGCGACGAAACCGGATTCATCCCACTGACGAACATGTGATGCCCATAGACCATGTAGCTGAGCACTGCCAGAGCGCCCATCGAGTAAATCAACACTCTGTGGCTGAGCATCGGTTTTCGCATATTGGTAATCAGGACATGCGAGACGATCCCCATGCCGGGCACGATCGCGATATAGACCTCGGGATGTCCGAAGAACCAGAAGAGATGCTGCCAGAGGAGGGTCGATCCGCCGGAGTGCGGTTGCATCTGATCGTTGATGACAATATTACTGGGCACGAAGAAGCTCGTTCCTGCCACGTGATCCAGAATGAGTAGGATGCAGGCAGGCATCAACACTGCGAAAGCAGTGAGGCCCATCACGGACGTAATGAACCAAGCCCACGCGCTGAGTGGCAAACGCCACAAACTCATACCCCGGGTCCGCATATCGAGCGTGGTAGTGATGAAGTTCAAAGAGCCGAGAAGTTGGCCAATACAAAAGAGCCCAATCGAAGCAGCCCAGAGAACTACGCCCGTGCCTTCGCCCGGGCCGGCAACCTCTCCCAGTGCGCTGAGCGGGGCATACTGGGTCCATCCGCCGAGCGTGGGTCCCTGACCAACAAAGAACGACGAGACTAAGACCAGAAAGGCCACGAATGTGACCCAGAACGACATCATGTTGAAGTGGGGGAAGGGCATGTCCTCGGCGCCGACCTGGATCGGCAAAAAGTAGTTGCCGAAGGCCGCGAACGGAGCCGTAGTCAGGACGAAAAAGACCATGATCGTGGCGTGCATGGTCATCAGTTGCAGGTAGAACTCTGGCGTCATCACGTTGCCAGGAGCGCCGTTCTTGGTCAGCAAATGCAGTCCGGGAATGGCAAAGTTGGTCCACCCCAGGTGAATGCGCATCAACCAGGAGAGCACCATACCTACCAGAGCAGCGAGTAGCGCAAGCCCGTAGTACTGCTTACCGATGACCTTGTGGTCCAGGCTGAAGACGTGCTTTGAGATAAAACTCGTCGGCGCGTGGTGTGCGGCGGCGTCGTGTTTCGCCATATCGTGCATGACTCACCTCAGGAGATCTCTGTGCCGCACCGAGTGCAGACAGTATTCACTCACTGCAGCGCTGCTTGTTGCTTCAGCCAATTGTCAAAGTCCTGCTGGGACAATACAGAAATGTATGCCTTCATGTTGTAGTGTCCGAGACCGCACAGCTGGGTGCAGACGATCTCGTACTTACCTATTTTGGTCGCAGTGAAATGCAGAGAAAGATCAAGCCCGGGCACGAAATCCTGCTGCACCCGCAACTCGGGGACGAAAAAAGAATGTCCGACATCTTTCGTGTGCATGAGTAAATGAATTTCTTTATTCACTGGGACGGCCATTTGCGCAGTGACAATGTCGTCTTTGGCATCTGGATCGTGGTCCAGATCCAGGCCATAGAAGTTCTGATTCGCTTCGCTGATGAGATCAGGGTGAGCGGTTGCAAACTTCCCGTCGGGGCCCGGGTAACGGAAATAGAAGGCGAACTGTCCAGCCTGCACTTGAATGGGGATGGCGTCCGCGGCAGGTGCAGTGAAGTAAACGTTGGCCCAGGCCTTCACGCCAAAGACGCCCAGCGCCATGACCTCCGTTCCCACCAGCAGGACTGCAGCCCACACCATGGCCTTGGCGCCGCCCGGGAAATTCTTGATCTTATCCCCGGGCTTCGGGTTGGAAAACTTCCAGATAAAAAATGCCAGGATGAATTGCGAAGCGAGGAACGCGATTCCAGCCTCCGCCATCGTCTCCGACATTTGCTCGTCAATCGGCGCGCCGTGCGTCGAGATATCTTCTGCCATCCACCATGTGTGCCGCAGGATCGGAATCGCGGAAATGATCGCGATTGCGATGATGGTGACCGCAAAGAATTTCGCCATGATACTTCGCCCTCCGGCCGGGCATTGCCGCCCCGACCTCGTCAAGCTCTTGTTCACAACGACTGCAAAATCATCCAGCGGGCAACCCTGATCGATCCGGCGTCTTACTTTGCTTTAAACGTAAAATCGGCCTTAGCGGGCGCTCCCGCGGCTACCGTCACTTTTGCGGTTTGGGTGCCATAGGTTTCCTGCCAAGCCGTTACCGTGTAGTTTCCCGGCGGTACGTTTTCGATGGTGTAGTTTCCGTTCCCGTCAGTGGTTGCGTAGGGCCCTTTCACCACCACGTACCAGCCATTCATCCAAGGATGGATATTGCACTTCACCGGGATCACTTCCGGCGCCTTCCAGCTCTTCTCGACCGGCGCCGCACCCGGCGGCTGCGACTGATTCCATGGAATGTTGCCGGTCATCGGGTTAGGCAACGGGTGAATGTTGTGGGTGGTCTGATCGCTGGTGACGACCTTGAATGTCTGCCCTACGTCCATGGCCAGCACGTGAGGCGTGTACATGCAATTCTTTTGATCGAATACGGGGACAGCGGTGGATGCTTGGGCGGGGCCGCTCCAGTCAGCGATGTAGAGAACTACGTTCTCCAATCCCCCGCTGGCGCCGGCAACAACACTCTCGAGGTGCGCCGGAGAGTTCTCATGTGCCTTGGAGCAGTAAGGGTCCTTCGACATGTCGATGCCCTTCATGTGGGGAGCAGCGCCGTCGAGTTTGACAGTCCCGGTGATCTTGCCTTCGCCAGCAGCGTTGACTTTCTGGCCCAGGATCAGAGCGCCGCAGCAGACGAGAGCGACTACCGATACGACAGCCGCCAAATTGAAGTGCTTCCGCATTGAAATCTCTCCTTTGTACGAATTGGTCGAACCCTCTGGCGCTACTGCTGCCCCGCTGGGGCATTTGGATCCACTGGCTTCAGGCCAAGCTGTTTCGCCATCTGTTTTTCCTTGCTCTTCTGAGCCATAAACGTACGTAGATAGAACACAAGATCCCACGCCTCATCAGGTTTGATATTGTCGGCAAACGACGGCATCGGAGTGCCATCCAAGCCGGTCATGAAGATGCGGTAGATGTCCTGATCGGTGTCGCCGCATTTGGGGCGAGATCCGTCAGTAAAATTGAATGCCTGAATCGGGCGGCCCAGATCGTCGGTGAGGGTAGCCGCTGAAGGACCGTTGGCCATCCCCTGCACTCCGTGGCACTTCCAGCATTGCACGCGGGCAAATACCTCCCGGCCAGCTTTGATACGCTCCGGGGTAACTTCAGGTTCGGGAGGAATCGTGATTGGCGCTCCGGCTTTTTCGGTCTGCCAACGCGGCGAGAAATGCTTAATCCAAGCCACCAGGTTCACGCGCTCTTCCTTGGTGAAGGTGCTCCATTGAGGCATGTTTGAGCGGTCCATGCCACGAGCGATGGTGTTGTAGAGGTCCTCGTCCGTGGGCAAAGTTCCGGTCGGAGTGGAACGGCACTTAAACACGGCCAACTGGAAGTCGCGGGGCTTGGGGTCGAGCCAAACAGCGTTTTCGCCATTCCCATCGCCCAACACGCCATGGCAGCCGACGCAATATCTTCGATAAGGCATGGCTGCCGCTTTAGCGTCCCCGGTGATATTGCCGACGTGGCTCGACGCCGCAGGCGAATTCAGCCACGTTTCAAGCTGAAAGATTGTGAGCTGCGCCCAAGAAACCTGCGGCAGCGCCAATACGACGGTTGCGCTCAGTAAAAAGGACAACTTTCCCAGTGTTCTCCGCATGTCTCCCTCTCCTAGAAGTCGAAGTCAAATCCGGTCAGGAATTCGCTGGTATTTATGTTGACCGTGCCGAGGCCGAGCGTGGGTCCGGTGCCGTCCTGGTGCAGCCAGTTGTACTCGTTATGCCAGGCAAAACCGGCCCGGCTGGTCATGAACGGGTTGTAGCGCATGCCGACTGTGTAGGTGGAGATGTTGCCGAAGTTGGAAGCCGAAGGGCCTCCCGAACCGCCGCAAGCCACGCACCCCGGTCCGTTTGCCTGCTGCGACATGCGAATGGTTTCATAACGCCCAATGAGGATCAGCTGTGGACTGAATACGTAGTGCGGTTCCACAAGGACACCGTTCCAACTCGGTGATTGCGCACCGGCGGGAAGACTTGTCCCCGGCACGTTGTTGCCGCTGACGGTGCCACCGATCAAATCCCCGTAGCCCTGCCCGAACCACACGTTATCCGAACCGTGCTGAGTAACTACCTGCAGGTCTACGTGCGGCCCGAAATAGAATTGCCCAACGAAGCCCTCGCGGTTGAATCCCTTGTTCGTGATTCCCGAACCCGCGAGTGGTGTGCCAGCCTGCGTCAGATAGTAGGTCGGAGCCTCCCCGACCATGGCGTAAGCTCCGATGCGATCTACCCCGAGCTTGCCTGTATCGAACGCCTGGCTGAAGGTGAAGAACCCGGTGTAGGCGCTGCCGTAGGGCAGGCCGACGTTGCCGTCGACAGAGCTGATGAGAGCCGCTGAGTACCGAGTCCTGTCATTCCAGGAGTGGCCCATCACTTCGACACCAAGCTGGTTGTCTCCCATTTGGCCGAAAATGTTGCCGTCGCCAACCGGGATGAAGTGGTAGAGCTGGTAAATTCCTCCGTTTCCGGTCAGCGTCAGAATGCGCTTTTCAGAAAGCAGGTTGTCTAGCTCAAACTTACCCAGCTTAACGTTGAGCCACGGACTTCCGAACAGGTTGTCTAAACGGGCCATCACAGTTTCGAAGTGGAAAGCACCAGTGGCATCCGAAGACGGCAGCACGTAAAACGAGAAGTTCTTTTCCAGCGTGCCGCCGGTGTGGAAGTCCAGCCCGCTCAGATCGAAGCCTGAGGTCGTAACTCGCTGAACCGCAGAATTCGGTGAGTTGACACCACCCGGATAGGTGTCTACTAGAACCTTGCCTGTGCTGACACGGTGCCAGATCGGAATAATGCGGAACGTCACCGGCCAGTACGCTGGGTTCTGCCAGATCGGAGCGTCCCGATCATTCATGAGCTGATAACCGTTGTCTTTGAATTTCTGGCCAAAATAATTCAACATCGGCCAAGATTCGTGGCAAGCCGAGCAGCGCAGGCCGTACTTGCGGGCAAATGCCGGAATCGCATTCGCGTTTTGGCTGCCACTCAGGATCAGGAACACTAGAACCAAAGCCGCAGTCAGGAAATGTTTCCCCCACGACGCCTTACCACAAAGGCTTAACTGTTTTCCCATTCGCATGCCGAACTCCTCAAGCGATTTTTTGAACTGCATTCCCACCAAATGCAACGGAAAGCGGCCTAATTGCAGAGCCATCATGCGGGAACCCCTTCTCACATGCGGCTTTCAGAACCTCAGACCTAAACCCGATTTTGCCCGGAAAGGTCCTACCACCGTACCGGGGCCGAATCCTACTACGGGCCCACGACAACTTGCAAGGGGTCAAGAGACAATTTTTTTACAAACTTTTGACAAGGTAAACCATGATGACCGCTTTTTCCTCAGGGTTTAGGCCTGTCAGTGGGGTTGACAGGCAGCAGCGGAGTTGAGACTCTTGGGACCAATAGGGGACATTGTGGGGAACTCGAAATTCGTTTCCAAGAAACTGCGGCTGTCCGGCAGAACCTCGGGTCTGACTTCGGCGGTCCTGTGGAAAACCGCCACGATCCTGATCTTTTCGCTCGCTGCGTTCGGCGTTGTGCCCGCCCGGGACAAGGACGCCACTCAGTACGGCATGGGTTTGATCGTAAACCTTCCATTCCCTGAGAGCGAAGTCGCGCAGGTTGTACAGGACGTAATCCAAAACGGGCTGATTCGGGGAACCAAAGAGTACAACAAAGACGAATACATCACCGGTGCGACACCGGCCACCTCGACGAAGGTCTTTCCCGAGTGGACCGAGGGCGGCAAGGTTTTTTACAAGGAGCGCCTTAAGGCGATCGATCCCCGAAATTTCAAAGACAGCGGTGACGTCGGAACGCTCGTCGTCCGTTATGTCGTCCAGCCCCAAGGCGACAAGAACACTGTGCTGCACATCGACGCGCGATTCGTTGAGGATTTCCGCCGCATTGTGCACGCTTCGAACGGTTCTGTCGAGAGCGCCGAGTACAAGGACATCCATGACCACTTGGACGCCATCGAATCGATGAAAGCCCAGACCATCGAGGCTCAGAAGGAGAAGCAGGAGCAGTTGGCGAAGAAGGAGACGCCAGCCGTGGCGGAGGAGAGCAGCAGCGGCGCCCCGCCGGCAATTACAAACACGGCGGCCACTAGCACACCGCCGAACGGAGGCCCTCCGCCGACGGAACAAACTCTGGAGCAACGTGTCCAGGATCTTCGGCGCCAGGTCCAGCGGGTAGTGAAAGCGCCAGGAGCCGCGCTCAAGTCCGCTCCCTTCCACACAGCAAGCACTTTGCAATCCCTGCCGACGGGAACAGAGGTTCTGATCGTGGTTTCGACGACCTACTGGCTTGGAGTGGAGACTCACGAGGGCCAACACGGTTGGATCTTGCGTGATGAGTTGGAGTTGGTACCATGACATTGGTGGGAACGATGGGTCGATTCGCGGTGAGGTGGGCCGCGTGGGGTGCTCTTGTGCTGATCATCGCCGGATCCGCTCCCGCGCAAACCAGCCCATACGAGCGCACGTTCCCTCAATCCAAGACCACCATCGAGAAGGCTCTGGCCGGATTGCAATCGAGTTTGGCTGGCCATCTTCCCGTGCTGGACGGATTCGCCAAGCCCGGCGACCATCCACTCGACCACTACCAGCGCGGTTACTACCAGTCGACGGTACAAGTCAGTTCGCTGCCGTCTGGCGGATCTCTGGTGCGGATCACGACCAAGGTGACCGCCTGGTACGCCGATTCGGCGCCTTCCCGCTCGGGATATCAGTTGCTGACTTCGAACGGGCGCCTCGAAGCTGACCTGTTGGACCAACTTGCCGAGCAACTCGTCAAGAGCCCGGCCGAGAACAGCAATCGAACCGCTGCGGTGACCGCGCCGAAGCCGTCTCCCGATCCGCCAATGACTGCGGAACCCCCAATTTCCGCGCCCGCTCCCAAGTTCCCGGACACGGATCGAACCTTCTCGTCCTCCGTGAGCCAGGGGTTGGCGGAGCAGGTGCGCGCGAGCGCGCACCCTGCCGACGCGCCCAACGAAAAATCAGACGGCGCCTTGCAAGCGGAAGCCGATAACCTGCAGGAGATCCTCAAGAACACAGCTCATCCCAAGAATCTGGTTGCGGTCAAGAAATCAGGGACTCCTGTCGTATCGACTCCTAGTTTGACTGCGAAGCCTCAGTTCCTGGCCAGCATGCACGACGAATTTGAAATGCTCGACTTCAACAGCGACTGGGTGCATGTTCGCGTTTCGGGTTTGTCGCGTGGGTGGATCTGGCGCAACAGCGTCGAGATGCCTGATGGCATCTCCGATACTGCGGCGGCTCCCACGGCCGCTTCGCTGGCATCGGCCGGGGACCTGTTCCATGTCATTCGCGAAGAGGCATCGACCTTCCCGGGAGATTGGGAGCCGCTCAAGAACAAGAACGTAAAAATTATTTCGGTGCAGAAGATCGACGAGAATGCGAAGAACGCGGACGCCAGGCAACGACTCGAGTATGCGAAGTTTCTCCTCGAAAAAAGCTATAAGGAAATCGCGCTGAAGCCGCAGGGCCTCGCCGGGGTTGTGGTGATTTTTGACTCCGCGGACGGCGGCATGATCGCGGCCACGATGCCTACGCTACAGCAATGGAAGGCGGGCACATTGTCGGATTCGGCGCTCTGGCATAAATGTTTTTTTGATCCGCCTGAAATGTTTGATTCCACTGCGCCATCGGGCGGCCAGTAGCGAGTGTTCCCGCACGCTGCGAAGGCAGCGTGTTAGCGTATTGGAAGCGGGCGGTTAGTGTTTTCGCTTGACTTTCGAAACTGATCAGAGTACCTATGCAATCCTTGAGCACGTAAACGAGTGTGGGCTCCTTACGTGGTTTTTCTGTATCATCCAGAGACGGTTTTCCGAATCGCTGTACACGGCCAAACAATGAGCTCGATGACACTGCCTCTCTCTGCTTTCCGAACCAGGGCAACATCCCTTCTTCGCGACTACGCCGAACTCACCAAGCTTCGGGTCACGAGCTTGATTGTCATGACCGCGTGGTGCGGCTATTTTTTCGGCGCGCACCAGGCAGGTACTTCATGGATTAGCTGGGGGCTATTCCATTCTCTACTGGGTATTGGTCTGGTATCCAGCGGTACGGCGGCGCTGAATGAAGTCATGGAGCACGATGTCGACGCCTACATGCGGCGCACGGCCCTTCGCCCGCTTCCTGCTGGACGCATGAGTCTGTTGCACGCGACAGCGGTCGGAGTTCTGGCTGCCGTGGGTGGATCGATCTATTTGGCCATCGCCACCAATCCCTTGACCGGCCTGCTCACCTTCCTCACTTCCGTTGTCTACCTTGCCGCCTACACCCCACTGAAGCGGATCTCCCCGATCTGCACGTTCGTTGGAGCTTTTCCCGGAGCGATGCCCGGAGTTCTAGGTTGGACAGCCGCCCGCGGGAAACTCGAATGGGGCACATTAGTATTGTTCGCAATCCTTTTCATCTGGCAATTTCCACACTTCTTTTCCATCGCCTGGTTGTATCGCGACGATTACGCCAAGGGCGGAGTGAAGATGCTGCCGGTGGTGGACGAAGATGGGCGCTCGACCGCTCGCCGCATTCTGATTTACTCGGTTGCTTTGATTCCCATCAGCCTCCTCCCCAGCTTTATGGGCATGGCTGGCAGGATTTATCTTGTCGGAGCGATCGTGCTCGGCTTCGCGCTGCTTTATTTCGGAGTCCGCTTGGCGTTCTTGAACCTGCCGCTTTCTAGCGCGCCCTCAAAGATGCGAGCCCGCCACGTCCTGCAGGCAACTGTGATCTACCTTCCTTTGTTATTCGCCCTGATGATGGGCAACTCCCTGAAACCGTAAGCACCCCAACCCATGTGGAGACAACCTGCCTCGCCTGTCTCGCGAGGCGAAGCTTTCGTCGTGCACGCAGAGTTCGCGCCGCAACGTTGCCCAAGGTCGTCGCCATTTCCACGGAATTTGCGCTTGGCCCCGTAGCTTGCTGCTCAAGAATGCGAGGGCGGTGATGATCAATGATTGCCAAAAGCTATAGCCGGAATGCTCACCGAGCCCGGGCGCCCGTGGACGTTACGACGGCTTTTCCTTGATCCCTAGGCCGGCTGAATGCGTTCACAGGGTGATAGACGATGACGAATACGATCAGGATGGCGAAGAAGAGAGAAAACACGATCAGGCGGGTCTTTTCCGACGATCTCACGGCAGCTCCTTCCATGGATTACCCCAAAATTCTAGGTCTCCGAGAAATCGCTGAATGTGAGTCCGGTCACAAACCGGCGTGCGTCGAGGGTCGGAGGGCTTGTATCCCATTTGCAAGTCATATGGCAATGCCGCTCATCGTAGAATGCTGCGAGGCCCAATTTTGAAGCTCAGCGAAGATCCTCACCGCCGGCTGAATGCTCTGACCAACGAGTGGGTGCTGGTCTCGCCCCATCGCGCCACTCGACCGTGGCATGGAGAAGTTGCGCAGCTCCAAACCCCGAAAGAGCCCCCGTATGATCCGAGTTGCTACCTCTGTCCAGGGAACACCCGCGCCGGTGGAATTCAGAATCCGGCGTACTCTTCCACTTTCGTCTTTGACAATGATTTCGCCGCGCTGAAGCCGCAGGTCTCCCCTAGTCGCCTCGACGTTGAGGGCACCGGCCTGCTTGTTGCCGAGTCAGAGCCTGGGATTTGCCGCGTGATCTGCTTCTCTCCGCGTCACGATCTCACGCTCGCCACCATGCCTGTGGACCAGATCGAACTGGTCGTCCAGACATGGGCGGAACAGTTACGGGAATTGGGCGGCTTGGAGAATATCAATCACGTACAAATCTTCGAGAATCGCGGCGCCATGATGGGCGCCAGCAATCCGCACCCCCACTGCCAGATCTGGGCGACGTCTTCGATACCAGAGGTACCTTCCAAGGAACTGGTTGTTCAGCGCGCCTACCTTAAGTCACACAAAAGCTGTCTCCTGTGTGATTACGTTGCCTTGGAAGCGCGTCAGCAGGTACGCGTGGTTTGCGAGAATGAAGCCTTCGTGGCGCTTGTGCCCTTCTGGGCCGTGTGGCCCTTCGAGATTCTGGTGTGCAGCCGCCGCCATTTTGAAAATATGAACGAATTCGCAGGCGACGAAGCTCGTTCCCTAAGCCAGATTCTTCACCAGATCACTTCCACCTACGACAAAGTTTTCGGAACTCCCTTCCCTTATTCGATGGGATTCCACCAGTCGCCGACCGATGGCATCGGCCATCCGGAGTGCCATTTCCACGCGCACTTTTTTCCGCCACTACTGCGCTCGGCGACGGTCCGCAAGTATATGGTCGGCTTCGAAATGCTGGGAACCCCACAACGCGACATCACTCCCGAGAGCGCAGCGGAGCGACTCCGCGCGCTTGCTTCCACATAGCAACGCTACGCAGCAGAAAGCCGCAGGTGTATTCTTGCGGGTACTCATATCAACACCCCTCGGGGAGTCGTTTATGAAGACAGCAGTCAAAGTCGCACTCATTGTCACCGCAATCGCACTCCTCTCCATCCCTCAAGCATTAGGTCAGGCATCCTCCATACCCACGGCCCGACTGATCCAACCCGAAGACTTGGTGAAACTGATTCAGTCTCCGGACAAAGAAAAGCCACTCATGATCCAAGTCGGATCCCACGTCCTGTTCTCGCAAGCGCACATCCCGGGATCGGAATATATCGGTCCCGCCTCGAGTGAAGCCGCGGTACAGCAACTCCGCAAACGGGTGGAATCCTTGCCGCGAACCAAGCTCATCGTTCTGTATTGCGGCTGCTGTCCCTGGGGCCATTGCCCCAACGTGAAACCCGCCGACGATGCTCTGCACACCATGGGATTTACCAACGTGAAGGTGCTCTACATCTCCGACAATTTCGGCACGAATTGGGTGGACAAGGGCTACCCGGTGGCAAAGGGAGACTGACTTCTGCGCCCGGCAACGAGATTCGTCCTGGCCGCAACCGCCATCGCTGTTGGCGCCTTCGTAGCCCACTATGCTTTGCGGCATCCTCATGCGCCGCGCATCGCAACATCAGCAACAGCCCAGCACCTTCCCGCGCCTGATTTCACGCTTCCGCAACTCGACGGACACGATCTTCGGCTTTCCTCCTATCGCGGCAAAGTTGTTCTGCTCGATTTCTGGGCGACCTGGTGCGATCTCTGCCGTGAAGAAATTCCCCATTTCGTGGAACTGCAGCAGAAGTACGCCAGCAGCGGCCTGCAGATCATCGGCATCTCCATGGACGACAGCCCCGACCCCGTCCGCCCTTTCTCCCAGCAATTCCACATGAACTATCCCATCGTGATGGGCACGGCGCAGACAGGCGCGCTGTACGGTGGCATTCTGGGACTGCCGATTGCATTTCTGATCGACCGCGATGGATGCATCTACGCCAAGCACATTGGCGCCACCTCCACAGAGGTCTTCGAAAAAGAGATTAAGAGCCTTTTGCAGAGCCCTTAGGGCGAAACGGCCCTCAAGTCTCCCCCGTACGAAGGATCGCTCGTCGTTCTGAAATCACACTCCCCTGTGATCCGAATCGTCGTCCCCGTTCGCGTCCCAAGCTAGCCTGAATAGTTTGCTTCGGCGACATGTATGCGGGAGACTATCAAGCGTCTTTGGCCGGAGATCGACTGGATCACGGATCTCCAATTACGTGAACAAGTTACCCAGACCTGGATCAAGGCGCTCGAGCGCAGCCCCCTTAAAGCCGAAGACCTGAACCAGATCCCCTTCACCCTGCTGGTCCCGAACTGCCCCATCACGTTCATGGAGCACAAGCGCTGCGTCGTCCATATTGCACGCGAGAGCGCTCTCGCCATGGAGGCTTTCATGGGACGCGCGTTGCCCATCGACCTCGACACGGTGATCGCGGGCGCGATCCTGGCCGACGTGGGCAAGCTGCTGGAATACGAAATTGGGCCCGACGGCCAGAGCCGGCAGAGCGAACGCGGCGAAGCCCTGCGCCATCCTTTCACCGGGGTCGCGCTCGCCATGGGATGCGGCGTTCCCGACGCGGTCTGCCACATCATCGCGGCCCACGCCGCGGAAGGCGATCTCGTCAAGCGCACCACGGAAGCTTTCATCGTGCATCACGCCGACTTCATGGCGTTCCTGCCGTTCAAGAACCCGAAAAACATCAAGGTAAACCCATAAAGGAGAATGCCCGTGTCAGCCCCGAAATCGATTTCTCCTCCGCCAGAGAACGTCACCGCAAAGATGTCGCGGTGGGCTTCGGGTCTGCAATACAAAGACCTGTCTCCGGAAGCTGTGTATCAGGCAAAACGATTCCTGCTCGATTCGTTCGGCTGCGCCCTGGGCGGCTATCGGCAGCATGATGTCGAGATCGCGCTAAAGGTTCTGGACGAAGTTGCCGGCCGGGGGCTCGCTACCGTGATCGGCACCGGCCGGCGGTTCGATCCAGTCTCCGCGTCACTGGCGAATGCGCTCATGATTCGCTGCATGGATTACAACGACATCTACTGGAAGCAGGATCCGTCTCACCCATCCGACATTTTTCCGGCCGCAATCGCCTGTTGCGAACGCGCCCACACGGGCGGCAAGGAACTCATTGTCGGCCTCGTGCTGGGCCACGAATTCGAGATGCGCTTTTGCGAGGCGGCGTTTCCGGGAATCCGCGAGCGGGGTTGGCATCACGCAACGCTCACCGCATTCGTTTCGCCCATGGTCGCCGGACGGGCCCTGCACCTCACGTGGGAACAGATCCAGCACGCCATCGGAATATCCGCCAGCCGTCACTGCACACTGGGTGCGGTCACCGCGGGCAAGCTGACCATGATGAAAAATACGGTCGATCCCATGGCGACTCAGAGCGGCGTGCTGGCAGCGCTACTGGCGGAAAAAGGCTACACCGGGCCGGAGCACGTGGTCGACGGCAAAGAAGGACTCACCCGTGTCTTCAAGCCAGACTGGAAACTCAATCTGCTCACCGATGACCTGGGCGAGTCGTGGCGCATCACGCAATGCGGCATGAAGGCTTTCCCCACCGAAGCCCTGACCCACACGCCCATCTCAGCCGTGCTCGATCTGGTAAAGAGCAACGATCTGCATCCTGATGAGGTGGATAAGATCCAGATCCGCTCGCTAGCCCGTGCCGCCGACATTCTATCCGATCCCAGCAAGTACGATCCGCACACCCGGGAGACTGCCGACCACTCGTTGCCGTACGTGATCGCGGCAGCACTGGTCGACCGTCAGGTAACGCCTGTGCAGTTCACCATGGAGAAGATCATGAATCCGGCGATTCGTGCGCAACTGCGGAAAGTCGAGGTGGTTGCTGATCCGGAAATCGAGAAGGTATTTCCAGCATTACAGAGGGTGATCGTGAACATCAACACAACCGACGGACGTTCTTTCCACAAACAACTGGACTATCCCAAAGGCGATCCGCGCAATCCGTTGACGGATCAGGAGGTGGAAGAAAAGTTTTCTGCGCTGGCCGAAGGCGTGCTCTCCAGCGGGGCGCAGAAGCGAGTCAAAGAAGCGATCTGGAACTTGGAGCGCGTTAGCTCGGTCAGCGAACTGATGGCGCTGATGGAAGCCGACGTTCGGAAGACCAAGACCGTAACGGACGAAGGCAGCAAGCGCCCACGCGCGAAGAGTCGGCGGAGCCGCAAACCGGTGCTCACATAGTCAGGATCGCGATCGTGGTCGCGTAGCAACGCTGCTCGGCCCGCAAGCTGTGTTCGGCCGCGCAGCAGGAGTTCTCTTATGGCTCAGACAATCGTTGAAAGAATCGCGCAAGACCACCTCGCAGAGGGCCCGCAGCGGCCGCTGCGCACCGGCGACTTCGTTTCCATCCGCCCCTCTCGCACCATGACGCACGACAACACGTCGGCGGTGATGAGCAAGTTCAAGACGATCGGCGCAACAAATATCCACGACACGAAGCAGCTCGTCTTCGCCCTCGATCACGATATCCAGAATCGCGACGAAGCGAACCTGACGAAGTATCGCTCGATCGAAGCCTTTGCCCGCGAACACCGCATCGATTTCTATCCTGCCGGATCGGGTATCGGCCACCAGATCATGGTGGAGCGCGGATACGTTCTTCCCGGCTCCTTCGTGGTCGCCTCGGACTCGCACTCCAACATGTATGGCGCATTGGGTGCCATTGGCACACCCATCGTTCGCACCGACGCGGCTGCAGTCTGGGCCACGGGCGAATTCTGGTGGCAGATTCCGCGCACCATTCAGGTCGTTCTTGAAGGCAAACTACCGGAAGGCGTGAGTGGCAAAGACGTCATCATTACTCTCTGCGGCCTCTACAACCACGACGAAGCGCTCAATGCCGCCATCGAGTTCTCCGGCCCCGGCGTCGCCGGTATGTCGATGGACGCCCGCTTTTCCATCTCGAACATGAGCACTGAGTGGGGGCCGCTCGTCGCCTGGTTTCCGGTGGATGACATCACCATCCACTATTTGCGCGGTGTCTACCAGCGCCTGCAGGAACAGAACATTGAACGCTTCACTGAAAAGGACGTCGAGCGCTGGATCCAGCATCCGCCGCGTCCCGATCCTGATGCTTCCTATGCGGCGCGCATCGTCCTTGATCTCAGTCAAGTGACGCCCCATGTCTCCGGGCCCGACACCGTGCAGTTCATGCAATCTCTCGCCGAGATCGAACAAAAGAAGGTCGCAATTCAGAAAGCGTATCTCGTTTCCTGCGCGAACTCGCGCGTCGAGGACCTCGAAGCCGCCGCGTGGGTTCTGTGTGGCAAGAGGATCGCCCCGGGCGTCCAGCTCTTCGTGGGCGCGGCCAGTGCGTGGACGCAACAAGAGGCAGAGAAGCGTGGCGTGTGGCAATCTCTGCTCGATGCCGGAGCGATTCCTCTTCCGCCCAGTTGCGGACCTTGCATCGGTCTGGGCGCCGGTCTCCTGGAGAAGGGCGAGGTAGGAATCTCTGCCACGAACCGGAACTTCAAGGGCCGGATGGGCTCGCGCGAAGCTCAATGCTATCTTGCCAGCCCTGAAGTTGTCGCAGCATCGGCCATCGCCGGTTACATCACCGGGCCTGGTCGGTTTCAAGGTCGCACTGTCGTCTGCAACTATCAAGAGATTGCAACCGAAGCATACGCGAGCGAACGCGTGGACATCCTGCCGGGTTTCCCCGAGATGGTCAACGGTCGATTGGTGTTCATGACGCAGGACAACGTCAACACCGACGCGATTTATAGCAAGGACTACACCTACCGTGATGACATGACCCCTGAGATGATGTCCCGCGTTGTCATGGAGAACTACGACCCTAGTTTTGGTTCACGCACCCGCGCCGGAGACGTCATCGTCGGGGGTTTCAACTTCGGCACAGGTTCCAGCCGCGAACAGGCTGTTACTTGCCTGAAGGCAAAAGGCATCCCGCTGATCATCGCCGCAAGTTTCTCACAAACCTACCTCCGCAACGCCTACAACAATGGCTTCCTGTGCATCGAGGTTCCGGAGTTCGTCAAGCGCCTGCGTGAGCAGTTCGGCGGCGAGATTGCCGACAAACACAAAACCGTGATCCCGGGCGAGAACGTGGAAATCGATTTCACGACGGGCGAGCTCGCTTGGCACGGAGAGCGTTTCAAATTCCCGCCTCTTGGGCACGTGCCGCAGTCCTTAGTGGTTGCAGGCGGAGCGGAGAACGTCATCGCAAAGAAACTAGGGCTGAATCCTAAAGAAACAAACCAAGAAGGTGTCGTCGTTTCAGGAGACTAAGCAATCATGGGAAAACATACCGTAGTTACTATGCCCGGAGACGGAATCGGCAATCAAGTTCTACCCGAGGCCTTGCGGATTCTGAAGGCTGTTGGCTTCGACGCTGAATATATCCACGCCGACATCGGCTGGGAGTGCTGGCGCCGAGAGGGCAATGCCCTACCACAGCGCACTATCGATTTGCTGGCCGAACACAAGCTGGGGCTATTCGGCGCCATCACTTCGAAGCCCAAAAAGTTGGCGGAAGCGGAACTTGCACCCGAACTCCAGGGCAAAGGCTACTCGTATTTCAGTCCCATTGTGACGATGCGACAGCGCTTTCATCTTGATACCTGCATCCGTCCGTGCATTTCATTCCCAGGCAATCCGCTGAACTTCATCCGCAAGGCTACCGCCGGAGGCTATGAGGAACCACGTGTCAATGTAATCGTCTTCCGCCAAAACACCGAGGGTCTCTACGCGGGCGTTGAGTGGACCGACCCCCCGGAATGGATCCGAGGCGCACTCGCGACTCATTCCAAGTTCAAGCCCTTTGCCGCCGTTCGCGGCGCCGACCTCGCGATCTCGGTGCGCATTATCACTCGTCCGGCAGCGCGCAAGATCTGTCGCGCAGCGTTCGAATGGGCAAAGAAATATCGCTACAAGTCAGTGACAATCTGCGAGAAACCGAACGTGCTGCGCGAGACCTCGGGAATGATGGAAGACGAGGCCAAGGCCGTGGCCAAAGAGTATCCGGGCATCGCGCTGTGGTCGACGAACATCGACGCGCAGACCATGTGGCTGACCAAGAATCCTGAGGACTACGGAGTAATCGTTGCCTCCAACCTGTTCGGCGATGTGATTTCCGATGCCTTCGCTGGACTGATCGGTGGCTTGGGCTTCGCCGCGTCGGGCAACATCGGAGACGAAGTGGCCGTATTTGAGCCCACGCACGGCTCCGCGCCCAAATATGCGGAACTCGATCCCCCCATCGTGAATCCGATTGCAATGTTCCTTTCCGCGGTCATGATGCTCGAACACGTTGGCGAGGTCAAAAAGGCGTGCCGCATCCGAGAGGCGATTGCGTCGGTCATTAGAGAAGGTAAGGTGCGCACCTACGACATGATGCGCATCCCCGGAAGGGCTAGGGCTATCGGTCAAGGCGCGGCCAGCACAGTGCAAATGACCGATGCCGTTCTGGCGAAACTCGTCCGGCAATCATCCGCAGCCGAGCCGGACGCGGAACTAGCTGGTGTCGGCCACAAATAGAAAAGGTGATGTGATGACAGGCGCAACCGAAACTCGCACCGGCGAAGCCGGCCACTCGGGCGCGGATATCCGCTCGGATCTGCATGTGCGCATTGAACCCCACGAACGCGGCGGCATCGCAGTTGAACTCGAGTCCCGGGTAAAGTCCTACTACGGCGAGTCGATCCGCAGGCAAACCGAAGAGGTTCTGGAAGCGCTTGGCGTCCGGCACGCGCAGGTTTACATCCACGATGAGGGCGCATTGCCCTTCGTAATTGCCGCGCGCATCGAGACCGCGGTACGGCGCGCCGGACTCGGCGCGGGCACACGCGTGCTTCCCGAGCGCGTCGCACTCCCCGAGTCATCTGCTCGCGATCGCCTGCGACGCTCTCGGCTTTACGTTCCCGGCAGCGAACCCAAGTATTTCGTCAACGCCGCTCTGCACAGCGCAGATGCCATCATCCTCGACCTCGAAGATTCGGTGCATGCCAGCGAGAAGGATGCGGCGCGCCTGCTGGTGCGCAATGCACTACGCGCCGTCGACTTTCTGCAATGCGAACGCATGGTGCGGATCAATCAACTGCCTCTCGGCCTCGAGGATCTGGACGAGATCGTCCCGGAGTCGCCCGACCTGATCCTGATTCCCAAAGTCGAGAACCCCAGTCAGATCGTCGAAGCGACGACACGCATGGCGAAGATTAAAGCCGACTACGGCGTCACGCGCCCGATCTGGCTGATGCCGATTCTGGAATCCGCGCTCGGAATCGAGAATGCATTTGCCATCGCCAAATCGAGCGACAAGATCGTTGCGTTGGCAATCGGACTGGAAGATTACACGGCGGACTTGGGCGTAGTGAAAACTGCAACGGGTTCGGAGTCGCTCTATGCGCGACAGCGCATTGTGAACGCCGCCCACGCGACTGGCCTGCAGGCCATCGATTCGGTTTTTGGCGATGTCGGCGACATCGAAGGCTTGCGCACATGGGGCCTGCACTCTCGCGCACTTGGCTTTGAAGGGATGGGCTGCGTTCACCCGCTACAAATCGCGGTGATTCACGAGGCATTCGCGCCCACAACTGCGGAAGTCGAGCGAGCGCGCAAGGTCGTCGTCGCTTACAACGAGGCGCAACAGAAAGGCCTGGGAGTCGTCAGCCTGGGCTCGAAAATGATCGATCCGCCCGTCGTGCAACGCGCCCTCAAGCTGATGGCGCGAGCGCAAGCTATGGGACTGGTCGGGTGAAGGTCGATCGGCACCGCCTGATTCGCAGTGCTGTGTCAAACGTTCGTCGCAAATGGGGGGCTGATGGCAATCCTCGAAAAAGCTGAACTGGTCGCGAACGCGGCGGGACGCCTCGTCCCGGAAACTGTCAACGGGCGTCCACAAATTCCCTACATGGGCGCCGGAAAATATCGGCCGCTGAATGGCAAAGCCTCGCCTGCCATCCGCACCGCAGCGGACTATCCCGAAAATGGCGATAAGCGCGTGCCTGATCTCGAAGGAGCGCTGCGGAAGTGTGGCTTGCGCGACGGCATGGTCGTATCTTCCCATCATCATCTCCGCGACGGTGACCGGGTCGCGCTCATGGCGCTAGATGCCGCCGCGAAGATTGGCGTGAAGAACCTGACCTGGTTCCCCAGCGCGTCGTTTCCTTCGCAGAAAAGCGCGATTCAACTAATGGAATCGCGCGTCATCGACCACATCGAAGGGAGCATGAACGGCCCGCTGGGCGATTACTGCGCGCAAGGCAAGATGCGCGGCATGGGCGTGCTGCGCTCACATGGGGGACGCTGGCAAGCGATTCAGGATGGGGAGGTCCACATTGACATCGCCGTGATTGCCGCCCCCACGGCCGATCCGTTCGGCAATTGCGATGGCTCCCAGGGAAAGTCCGCCTGCGGCTCTCTCGGGTTCGCGCTGGCAGACTCGATCTACGCGGACCACGTCGTTGTCGTCACTGACAACCTGGTTCCCTTCCCGTGCTTGCCGTGGCAGATTCAGGGCAACAACGTGGACTACGTCGTCGAGGTCGACTCCATCGGCGATTCTTCCAGGATCGTCTCGGGGACGACGCAAATCACGCGCTCGCCGGATCGGCTGCGTATCGCAGAATTTGTAGCGCGTTTTCTGCGCGACGCGGGCGTCATGCGTAACGGCTTCTCCTTCCAGGCAGGCTCGGGCGGAATCGCGCTCGCGTTCGTCAGCTATCTCAAGAAGATGATGAAGCAGGCAGGCGTGAAGGCCCGCTTCGTGCGCGGCGGATCGACGAAGTACCTGGTCGAATTGCTGGAAGAAGGCCTCACGGACTACATTCTCGACGGGCAGACGTTCGACCTCGACGGCGTGCGATCCATGGCAACGAACGCGCGTCACGTCGCGACTTCCCCGTTCACGTCCTACAACTACCACGGCAAGGGAAATTTCGCGTCGATGGTCGATGCAGCTGTGCTCGGAGCCACCGAAGTGGATACAAACTTCAACGCCAACGTGGTGACGCACTCCGACGGACGACTGCTCCACGGCATTGGCGGCTGGCAGAATTGCCTAGCCGCGAAATGCACTATTCTGGCGGTGCCTTCATTCCGCGATCGCATTCCGGTCATTGTGGATGAGGTGACGACTCTGTGCGGGCCAGGAGAATTGATCGATGTCGTGGTGACCGAACGTGGCATTGCGATCAACCCGCGCCGTCATGATCTTCTGGATGCAGTGAAAGGCTCGAAGCTGCCGATCCGTCCCCTGAGCGAAATAAAAAAAGAAGTCGAACGCATCTGCGGAGGAAAACCCCAGCGCCAAGCTCACCATGATCGTCCGGTGGCCATCGTCAAATGGGTCGATGGCACGGTTCTCGATACAGTTTGGCAGATCACCTAAACGGGGCGTGGAAACGGCAAGACCAACCTTAGCCGGGGAAGTCCCAGCCTTCTTCTTTCATCTTGCGGTTGGTCCAATGCTGGAGTTGTTCGAAGAGCGCAGGTTCAATCACGGCGAAGCGGATGCCGACGCGGCCTTCCTCGCCGACCCACATTAGGCGCGCTTTCGCCTGGAAAAGGATGTCGGTTTCGGGCAGCACGAAGCTGATGTCGAGCAATCCAGCAAAGCGCAGCGGCTCTTTCAAGCCATCGAGGCCCATTCCCCCGGTGCTCAAGTTGACGCCCTGCACGCAGATTTCCTCGCCATGAGGGCCCTTGACGGTGACCGGAATCTGAACGCGGGTGCGGAAAAACTTCTGCTGCTCGTTGCTGATGAAGCCCATTGAAGCAGTGGTTTCTCCCGGCGCGAAGTTGATGCTGTATTCCTTCAGCTTGCGGCTCAGGGTGCGGCGGGAGATACCGAGTTGCTCGGCGGCGAGGGTGCGCTGGCCGCCAGTGCGCTCCAGAGCTTTAATGATCATCTGCTCTTCCATGCTGTCGAGATTGCTAACCGGCATGGAAGCAGTTTGACGCAGAGCGGTTGGGTCTCCCGTAAGCGCGGCGTTGAGCCGCGAGAAGTCGATTTCGGATCCGGAGGATTCCATCGCCATCTTGGCGACCAGGTTCCGCAATTCTCGAATGTTGCCCGGCCAGGGATGCGAGAGCAGCGCGGAAATCGCCTGCGTGGAAAAATTCTTGTTCGGCGCTTTCAGGCGAAGGAAATGTTCAGCAAGGGCAACAATGTCTTCGGGACGCTCCCGCAGCGGCGGAACGCGAAGCTGTATCTGACCGAGACGGTGAAAGAGATCCTGCCGGAACCGGCCTTCTCTGACCGCGGCTTCGAGATCCTGATTAGTGGCCGCGACAATGCGGACGTCAACCTTGATCTTCCGGTGGCCGCCCAGCCGGTAAAACGGCTGACCATCGAGCACGCGCAGCAGTTTCACCTGCGTCTGCAGTTGCAATTCGCCGATTTCATCGAGAAACAGCGTCCCCCTGTCAGCCATTTCGAACAGGCCGGGCTTGGAGGAGTCAGCACCGCTGAAGGCGCCTTTTTCGTATCCGAACAGTTCACTTTCGACGAGGTTCTCAGGAAGCGCTGCGCAGTTGATGTCGACCCAGGGACGGCTGCGGCGGTTCGAAGACTCATGAATGGTACGCGCGATGAGTTCCTTCCCGGTACCCGTCTCTCCGGTAATCAGCACGGTTTCGGTGTGGCCCGCGACGCGGTCGACGAGGGCCATAAACCGGTGCATCACGGGGCTGGCCAGAATGAATATGGTGTCATCAATCTTGCGCGAAATCACCCCCGGCGGAGGAGAGGCTAGCACCGGCGATGTCACGTTCGCGACACGGGGGTTCGTTTCTGCCAACGGCACGACCACTGCGATTAACGCTGCGGGGGCGGTGCCCAGAATAGTCGCCGAGAACTGCACTGGAAAACTCGGCCCAGTCTTCGGTTGGGCGAAAAGGCGGCACTGATAGTCAACGGGGGCGGAAATGGCAGACAGAATCGCCTTCCGCAAGAAAGAACGGTCTTCGCCGTTTACTTTTTCGGCTTGGGTAAAGAGCGCACAAAAGTCTCGCCCTACAAGTTCCTGAGATGAGTACCCGAAAAGTCTGGAAAAGGCGGCGTTGCACGCCTTGAATTCTCCCTGTAGATCGGCGGAGAAAACTGCCAACTGCGCAGACGCTACGTTCGCTGCGCTGTTTGGAGCGCCGGTAAAGGGTTCTTGCTGGTCCGAACTGTAGTGCGGAGTCGGCATAGGTCAGCGTTTGGATGATGGTGACACAGGCAGAGCGTTTGCACCGAGAGGCGTGTTACGAAGGGCGTAACCAAGGTAACGTAGGGCTGAGGCGTTAGCTTGCAGTAATATTCGCAACCGAGCAAGACGGAGACTCGCGAAAGGGAATCCTCTTAATAGTCTTGCCTTCCAATCCGAACAGGTTCGACACCCGGTAATGCCCCCCACTTTCGTGTGGTTACTTAAGTAAGCTTTAGAACCGCTAGGCCTTGCAATACGATGCCGGCAGGCTCGAACCGGGAGAGATGTCTTCCACAAGGGCCGAGCGCGGGCTGAGAAGTCCGCGCAGTAAATTTCTGTGTGTTTGCGGGAGGATGACGAGAGCGTCATTCGCTATAGCGCGCTTCGAGGCCGGGCGCCTCGCAGCCGGGGTTGTACATGAAAGCAGAGACGGACGGATTGTCGATCCAGACGAAGGCATTCGTCGGCATCACCGCGTCGTTCGGCGTGGTGGTGCTGGGGTATGCCTTTCTGCACTGGCAATCCCACGATCTGGTGCGCTTCGCGTGCTACCTCGCAGTCGCGGTGCTGGCTTCAGGACTCAAGGTGCAACTGCCCGGCATCGACGGCACCATGTCGGTGAACTTTTTATTCATCCTGCTGGGCGTGCTGGAACTGAGCCTTCCCGAAACGCTGCTGATCGGCTGCACGGCAACTCTGGTGCAGAGCGTCTGGCAAGCGCGCAAGCGACTGGATCCGGTCAAAGTCCTGTTCAACGTGGCCGGCATGATGGCGAATGCCAGCGCGCTCACCTACCTCACCTATCACTGGCTCGCCGCGCGGTTCGGATCGAACAAGCCGATGCTGCTGATGGTCGCGGCGCTGGTGTTTTTCTTTGCCAACACCCTGCCTATCTCCGTTGTCATTGCGATGACCGAGGGCAAGTCGAGCCGTAAAGTGTGGTCCGAATGTTATTTCTGGTCGTTCCCGTATTACCTGGTGGGCGCGGCTGCAGTGGGACTCGTCGGCATCGTGAACCGGGCGGAGGGGTGGGAAACCTCTCTTCTGATTCTGCCCTTGATTTATTGGGTGTACCGATCGTACAGGCTGTACCTCGGCAGGCTTGAGGCGGAGAAAGAACGCGTTGAAGTAGAAAAGCGGCACGTGGAGCAGATCGCTTCGCTGAACATGCGGACAATCGAAGCGCTGGCACTGGCCATCGAGGCCAAAGACCACACCACGCACACTCATCTGCAGCGCGTGCGAACTTACGCGGTGGCAGTTGCCTCTCAACTGAATCTGCCGGAAGGGGAGATCGAGGCGCTGCGGGCGGCCGCTCTGCTGCACGACATCGGAAAGCTGGCGGTGCCGGAACAGATCATCAACAAACCGGGCAGGCTTACGCCGGAAGAGTTCGAAAAAATGAAGGTCCATCCCCTGGTCGGCGCGGAAATCCTGGAGCGGGTGGCATTTCCTTATCCCGTTGCGCCGATTGTAAGGTCGCACCACGAGCGATGGGATGGCACAGGATATCCCGAGGGACTGAGCGGCGAGCAAATTCCGATTGGCGCGCGCATTCTAGCAGCGGTGGATTGTCTGGACGCGCTGGCATCCCACCGTCAATACCGGCCCGCCCTGCCGCTAGGCGAGGCGATGGCAAAGGTCAAAGAGAAGTCCGGCACGTGGTTCGATCCGCAGGTCGTCGAAATTCTGCAGAGTCGCTACGTGGAACTGGAGCGAATCGCGCAGATGTCGGAAGAGACGAATGGTCTTCGCGGGCTCTCCAAATCGGTGCGGGTGGAGCGCGGCCAGGCGCCGGCTGCGGGATTCGAGCGAACCGAACCCACGCACGGACCCTCGGATAGCGGAGACTTCCTGACATCGATCGCGTCGGCGCGGCAAGAAGCGCAGACGATGTTTGAGCTGAGCCAGGATCTCGGCGTGTCGTTGAGTTTGAGCGAGACGCTGTCGGTGCTGTCGATGCGCCTGCGCCGCATGATTCCATACGATTCCATTGCTGTGTTCGTAAACCGGAACGGCTGGCTGTTGCCGGAGCTAGTGAGCGGCGAAAACTTCCGCATGCTGTCGTCACTGAAGATTCGTGTAGGCGAAGGTTTGTGCGGATGGGTGGCGGCCAACTGTAAGCCCATCGTGAACGGAAATCCGCAGGTAGAAGCGGGCTACATTGTCGACCCGGGAAAGCATACGACACTGCAATCGGCCCTCGTTGTACCTCTCGAAGGTCTGAATGGCGTGGTTGGCGTACTGGCCATGTATCAGGCAAATCGCGATGCCTTCACGCCCGATCACTTGAGAATCCTACTGGCTGTGGCGTCGAAGGTCGCTCTCTCCGTCGAGAACGCATTGAAGTACCAGCAAGCTGAAAGTTCGGCCACGACCGATTATCTGACCGGCCTGCCAAACGCGCGTTCGCTGTTCGTGCATCTGGCGCAGGAAGTAGCGCGCTGCCGCCGCATGAAAACGTCGCTCGCGGTGCTGGTGTGCGATATCGACGGCTTCAAGGCGATCAACGATTCGTTCGGGCATTTGGAGGGCGACAAACTGCTGCGCGAGTTTACGACGCGCCTGAAAGACGTGTGCCGTGGCTACGACTATGTGGCGCGCATGGGTGGAGACGAATTTGTAATTACCGCTCCCGGGCTGACCGCCGAAGCGGCGAAGGACAAGGCGGACCGTCTGAATCAGGCGGCCATCGAGTCGGGGCGCCATGTGTGCGGACGCGATGTGATCACCCTGAGCGTTGGGATGGCGTTCTGCCCCGACGACGGCACAGATGTGGAACGCCTGCTGGCCGAGGCCGACCGCCGGATGTATTCCATGAAGCAAATCCACCACGCAGAAGCAATTACCCGCGAGCAGGACCCCAAGTCCCGCGGAGCGTCCGCGGAATAGGAGACTCGAACCATGCTAGGGCGGAAAATTGCGCGGCATGGAGTCGCGATCGTGGCAACGGTTCTACTGGGAGGACTTCTCTCGGCCACCCTCGTGCGACTGGCGCCAGGCTTTGATGTGGACGAGGCGCAACTGGATCCGCATTTAAATTCAGCAAGCGTTCAGGCCCTTCGCCAGGCACGACTGGACCAGCACAACATCTTCCGTTTCTATTTTCATTCCTTGCAACGCGCGGCTCATGGCGACTTGGGAACTTCGATTTCGCTGGGCCAACCGGTGAGCGTGCTGTTGCGGGAGCGCGCTCCCCTGACCCTGCGACTGGTAGGAATCGGACTACTGCTGAGCTGGGCGGTTGCGATGGCGATGGCGTTGAGCGCGGCATGGCTGCGCACATCGGCTTTCGACGCGCTCACCACAGCGATCAGCGGAACATTTCTCTGCATTCCGGCAGCGGTTTTGGCTCTGCTATCGGTGTTGTGGAAGGTGCCGGGAGCCCTGGCAATTGGGCTGATCGTCTTTCCGCGCGTGTACCGCTTCGCGCGCAATCTTCTGGCAAATGCCTATTCCATGCCCCACATCATCACCGCGCGTGCCAAGGGTCTCAGCGAATGGCGGATCTTGTTCTGGCACGTGGTTCCGCTCGCTGGGCCGCAGTTGCTGGCGGTGGCTGGAGTGTCGGTGAGCATCGCCGTGGGCGCTGCGATCCCGGTGGAAGCATTGTGCGGTTTGGCCGGAGTTGGGCAGTTGGCGTGGCAGGCAGCGCTGGCGCGCGATCTGCCGTTGCTGACGAATTTAACAATACTAGTGACGCTCGTAACCTTGCTGGCGAATTCAGGCGCGGATGTAATCGGAACTATGCTTCGAGGTCAGGAAGCATGAGGTTCTGGCGCATCCTCGCTTGTACATTGCTGCTGCTGGTGATGAGCGTGTCGCTGGCAGCGAGCTGGCTGGCTCCGGCTGGATATGCGAAGCAGTATCGCGAGGCCGCGAGCGCGCCTCCGTCGCACGAACATTGGCTGGGGACTGACGAAATTGGACGCGACCGATTTGCTCGCGTGTTGTATGGGACCCGCATTTCACTGCTGCTGGCTCCGGCCGCCGCGCTGTTGTCGACGCTGATGGCGGCTCTTGTAGGCGGTTTGGCGGGATATTTGGGCGGCGCATGGGCGCGGGCCGCGATGGCAGTGACCGATCTGTTCCTGTCGCTGCCATGGCTGTTTTTGCTGATCACGGTTCGCGCCATGATGCCTCTGAACGTGTCGCCGCTGGTCTCGGTACTGGTGACGTTTCTGATGTTGGGACTGCTGGGGTGGACGAGCGCGGCGCGTGTGTTGTGTTCGACCGCAGGTTCTTTGCGAAGCTCGGATTTCGTGCGGCAAGCACGAGCCTCGGGCATCGGCGGAGTAAGGCTGTTCTGGATTCATGTGCTGCCGAATCTGAAGCCGGTACTGTATGCGCAGTTCTGGATTTCGATTCCGGCGTTCATTCTGAGCGAGGCGAATCTCGGAATCCTGGGATTGGGTGTCGCCGAGCCGATGCCCTCCTGGGGAAGTTTGTTGAAAGAGTTGGAAGGGCTGGTCTCGGTTGGCGAAGAGCCGTGGAAGTTCGTGCCACTGGTGTTGCTGGTAGTCGTGGTGACCTCGTTTCAGTTTGCACTTTCAAAACACGAAGAAATGCCCGCATGACGGGCCCCTGGGGAAGGTTGGCGGTGATGGCAGCAAAGAGGAAACAAGCAATATTGATCGGGCTGGTCTGCCTGGGTTTGTCGGCGGGTTCCGCGATGGCGCAGGGTGAGCTTCGATTTTGCCTGCGGTCGGAACCGAAGACATTCGATCCTTTGAGAGTGGAAGACGATTCATCGGTGGCAATCCGCTACTTGACCGGAGGTGTTCTGCTGCGCCTCAACCGTCAGACCCAGGCTTTGGAGCCGGAACTGGCGCAGTCGTGGAAGGTCTCGAAAGACGGAAAGGAGATTACTTTCAAGTTGCGCAGTGGAGTCTCATTTTCCGATGGCACGCCTTTTTCCGCGGAGGACGTGGCTTACACGGTAAAGCAGTTGATGGACCCCGCACTGCACTCTCCGACGGGCGACGCGTTCCGTTCGGGACCAGGCGATGTAGAGACGAAGATTATCTCTGCCACGCAGATCTCGATTACGTTTCCGGCACCTGTGGCGGGACTCGACCGGCAATTTGATCAGGTCGCGATTCTTTCGGCGCACTCCGGCAAAAAGGAAATGGCGGTGCTCGGTCCGTTCATGGTGGCCGACTACAAGCCTGGTTCTACGGTCCTTCTGAAGCGCAATCCCAACTACTGGAAGACGGATGCGCAGGGACGGAAGCTGCCTTATCTCGATTCGATCAAGCTCGACATTCAGCCAAATCGAGATGTCGAAATGCTGCGCTTCAAGCGCGGGGAAATCGACCTAATCAACTCGATCGACAGCGAGTACTTCGACAAGCTGGCTTCGAATTCTCCGCAACTCGTGCATGATGCGGGCCCATCGCTCGATAGCGAACAGATGTGGTTCAACGAAGTCGCTAAGTCTCCATTGCCGGCGTACAAGAAGAATTGGTTCCGTTCGGCGAATTTCCGGCGGGCGATTTCTCAGGCGATCAATCGCGAGGACCTCGCCCGGGTTGTGTTCCGTGGGCATGCGCAGCCGGCGGTGGGTCCGGTGTCTCCCGCAAACAAGCTCTGGTTCAACGCGCACCTGAAGGCTGAGCCCCATTCTCAAGACGCGGCGCTGAAGGCGCTGCAGAGCGAGGGTTTCCGCTTGGAAAATGGAACTCTCAAAGACAAAGATGGCAATGCCGTCGTGTTTTCGATCATCACCAACTCGGGAAACAAATATCGCGAGCGCATGGCCACGATGATTCAGGAGGATCTGCAGAAGATCGGCATTCAAGTAAACGTAGTCACACTCGACTTCCCTTCCCTGATCGAGCGCATGACGCAGACCTTCGATTACGAAGCAATCTTGCTCGGCCTCACCAACGTGGGACTCGATCCGAGCGAGCAGATGAACGTGTGGCTGAGTTCTTCGGAAAACCATCAGTGGAATCCGTCGGAGAAAGTCCCGGAAACCGCGTGGGAAGCGGAAATTGACAAGCTGATGCGGGCGCAGGCGTCGTCGGCGGATCCGAAGAAGCGCAAAGAAAGTTTCGATCGCGTGCAGGAGATTGCCGTGCAGCAGGCTCCATTCATTTATTTGGTGAATCGGAATGCTCTGTCGGCGGTCGCTGGCTCGGTGCAGGGCGCAAGCCCAGTGATCCTGGTGCCGCAGACTTACTGGAATGCGGAGCGGCTGACGCTCAAGTGACCGTCAACTTCTCCCGACTGAGTTCGCGAAATCAGAACGATTAGCCACGAACGACACTAAGGTACACGAAGGAAATGGCCGACGACTCACAAAGCGGAATTCTCTTGTCAGCCCACCTGTGGCTCCGTTACGGGAAAAAGCCTCCGGTGCTGCGCGATGTGGACCTGGACATTTCCCGCGGCGAAGTGCTCGGTCTCATCGGCCAGAGTGGCTCGGGCAAGAGCACGCTCGCCATGGCGATTCTGGGCCTCCTCGATCGCAAACTCGCCCAAGTGGAAGGCACAATCAGGTTCGATGGGGCTGACCTGCTGCGGCTCAGCGAGTCGGATCTGCGTGCGCTGCGCGGAAGAAAGCTGGCCCTGGTGCTGCAGAGTCCACAGTCGTCGCTGAATCCCGCATTGAAAATTCGGACCCAGTTGAGAGAGGCCTGGAGGGCTCACGCATCGGGACCGAAGGCGGATTGCGAGGCCGCGATCCGCGCCGCGCTGGAAAGAGTAACCCTGCCAGCAACCGATGAATTCCTGCGAAAGTATCCTTCCCAGATGAGCGTTGGCCAGGCGCAGCGGGTGCTGATTGCGATGGCCGTAATGCATCGCCCGGCGCTGTTGATTGCCGATGAAGCCACCAGCGCACTCGATGTGATCACGCAGTCTGAGATTCTCGCCCTGTTTCGCGAACTGAACCGCAGTTATGGAATGGCGATTCTATACATCTCGCACGATCTCGCATCAGTAGCGGGCATTTGCGACCGCATTGCGATCCTGCACGAAGGCCAGATCGTCGAGACCGGATCCACAGAACAGGTATTGACCAGTCCGCGCCACGAATACACACAACGCCTTATGGCAGCCATGCCGAAAATGCCGCACCCTCAGCGACTCGCAACCGGCAAGGCAGCGGGACTCTAGCAGGCTTCGCTGCCCTCACACCCACCGCAGGCTCGTTCCAGAACTCAGGTCGTAACCCGCTGTGGCGGACTGAGGTCACATTCGCGCCGGTCGCATGTGAGACAGACTGTCCCACGCCCACCCTCTTGGGACAGACTGGCCCATCCAACCCCATCCGGACCGTTGCGATCCCCATTAAAACCAATGACTTACGAGACCCCGATTGGCCGCCTCCGTGCAACAGCAGGGCTGAGTACGAAGCTCGATCTTTCCCCCATCAAGAAAGTAGGGTGAGATTTTATGGAGCACACGACGAAGACACCGAAACCTAAGTGGCGCGGAGAACGACATAGCGCTGCCTGGGGTAAGCGCGTGAGCCTGGTCCTTCTCCTGGCAACGGGGATGGCGTTTGGTCAGCGCTGGAAGAACCCCATCGCCGACGACTCGAACGGCCGATTCTCGTCCCGGATTGCTCCCGAACTCTCGAGCCTTCTGGCGAAGGCCCATCAGGGAACCGCCAAGGGCCAGACCGTGAAGGTCATTGTGCAGTACAAACAAGTCCCGACGGCGGCGCACTACGCCACGATGCAGGGCCGCGGCGGTCGCCTGCACGCGCGACTGCACACAATCAAAGGTGCGTCATTCACGATTCCGGTCAGCGCTCTCGCGGCATTAGAGGCTGATCCTGAAGTCGCCTCCGTGACCATCGATCACCCGATGAACGTCATGGACGATCTCACCAACGATGCCACGGGCGTCGAATCGGCATGGGCCGCCGGATATAACGGAGCAGGCGTCGGCGTTGCTGTGATCGATAGCGGCATCAACGACAGCCATCCCGATCTGCAGAATCCCGATGGTTCTTCGCGCGTCGTCTATCACCAGGACTTTACCGGTACAGCGACCAGCAACTCAGCCGGAGCACAGTATGACCTCTACGGTCACGGCACGCATGTGGCCGGGATCATTGCGGGCAACGGCTCGCTCTCGGGTGGACAATACGCGGGCGTTGCTCCGGGCGCCAGCCTGATCGATCTGCGGGCCCTGGACGCGAACGGCGCGGGCACGGACAGCACCGTGATCGCGGCTATTCAGCAGGCGATTGCGTTGAAGAACACTTACAACATTCGAGTCATCAACCTGTCGCTCGGCCGCGGTATTCCAGCCAGCTACACCCAAGATCCTCTGTGCCAGGCGGTGGAAGCGGCATGGAACAGTGGAATCGTGGTGGTTGTGGCGGCCGGTAACTATGGGCGCTTGAACGTGAATGGAAACAACGGCTATGGAACCGTCACCGCGCCCGGCAACGATCCTTACGTGCTAACGGTGGGCGCAACCAAGAGCAACGGGTCAACCTCGGTGTCGGCTGAAACGGTAGCGAGCTATAGCTCGAAGGGGCCCACGACTTACGATCACGTCGCGAAGCCTGACATCATGGCGCCCGGTAATGCCATCATTTCGCTGGCGGCGCCGGGAGCCACGCTCGAAGGCTCCTATCCGGGCGATGTTATTGCCGGCTCTGATGGGAACAACGATTACTTCAGATTGAGTGGCACCAGTATGGCTACCCCTGCTGTCGCAGGCGCGGTGGCTTTGATGCTGCAAGAGCAAAGCACGCTTACACCGGATCAAGTGAAAGCGCGGCTCATGAAGACCGCGTACAAGATGGGCTTCACGTCGACGTCGGCTTGGGTGCCGCACCTGATGATGTCGTTCCTCAACTTCTACGATCTGTTCTCGGTGGGATCAGGATTGATGAACGTTCAAGCCGCCACGACCAATACTGACATGGCTCCGGCCACGGTCGGATCCGCTCTTTCGCCGACAGCGGTCTATAACCCTCAGAACCATACGGTTTCTCTGGTGAATGGAAACTCGAGCGTAGCCTCCACCTCCGTGGTTTGGGGTACCTCGGTGGTCTGGGGAACTTCAGTGGTGTGGGGTGCTTCGATGGTCAACGGCACCTCCGTGGTTTGGGGCAGTTCTCTGCCTTGGAATGACAACACTCTGAGTGCGTTCAGCGTGGTTTGGGGATCGAGCACTGGCCAGAGCACTTCGGCCACCAGCGTCGTCTGGGGAGCGTCAGTGTCGAATGCCAACAGCGCATTTACCGACGCCGGAGACGATGAGCAATAGTTAGCCGTGTGAGTCTAAAGAAAGGAGACGGATATATGAACAACACACGACGAACTAGGACCTTCATCGGCGCGATGATGCTGGCCGCAGCCATCACCGCAGGATACGCGACCTTCGTGAGCCACACGCTGCACACGTACTTTGCTCTGGCAGTGCTGGTACTGGCGGCGGTTACGTCGAGGATGAAAGTGAAGCTGCCGGGAATCAACGGCAACATGTCGGTGAATCTGCCATTCCTGCTCACGGCCGTAGTCAGTCTGAGCGCTGCCGAAGCAGTGGTCATCGCCTGCATTTCCACCGCGGTACAGTGCTGGCCGCGGAAGAATGCGAGATTTAACCCGCAGCAGATGGCCTTCAACCTCAGCATGATGGCATTTGCCAGCTGCCTGGCGAGCCTAATGTTCCATGCCCACTCCGGTTTGCAGTGGAGTTCGAGTACCCTGGGACTGGTGCTGGCGACAGCAACGTTGTTCTTGGGACAGACTGCTCCGGTAGCAGCCATCGTAGCGGTAAGCGAAGGCAAGGCGGCAGGACAGATTTGGTGGAGCCTGGCGCATCTCTCATTCCCCTACTACATTGTCAGCGCGGGAGTGACGACGATGGTCCAGGCAGTCAGCTCACACATCGGATGGGGACTGGCCCTCGCGGTCTTCCCGGTGATGTACGGCATCCACCGCTCCTACCGCACGTACTTCGGAGCCATCACCGAAAACCTTCGCGCGCAGGCGCTGCGCCCGGAAGGCCGAGTCAGAGCAGCCAGCGCGGGAGCGTAACTGGTCCGAGAGTAAATGGATTATCAGAAGGGTGGTAGCGCGGCCCAACCGCATCTACCACCCTTTGTGTTTCAGCTCGCGCGCACCCGGAACTACGAGCACCCCCTCGTTGAGGCGAGATCAATTAAGGTCGCTGCCAAGGCAACAAAGTTGGGTACGAGCGCGTGGTACAAGGAAGCCGGATTCTCGGATTAGCAAGTCGCAGCCCAGACTCTAGGCGTCAACGGCGGACGGGTTGCGTTTTCCTGGAATACAGAGCAATCCGACCCTGCCCGCAATCGCAAAGATCGCACCGTAATAAAACGCAGCAGCGTGATTGACGTGGTCCCACAACAAGCCGGCGATAACACGGTTGCTCCACCTTCAGCGAACAGCAACGCTGTCGCCCGCCCGATGCTGGCTCTACCACCCGTAGCCCAGGCTTTCATCTTATGCAGCAGCCCGCCGAATTGGCCCCGCTTGTGCGACCTCAGCGCATGTAGCCGCGCATTGACGGCACGCTTGGGCACACTTCCTCATCGTTTCGCCTTCGTATTTCCCGCACTCTGCCGCGCAGGCTGTGCATAGCTCGGAACAGATACTGCACACCCGGTGAGCGAATCCAGAGCTGCCCGTAAGTAGGGCTAAGCAGGTTCGGCACAATTCAAGGCATTCGTTACAAAGCCGGATACAGTCCCTCATCATGATCGGATCTTGGTCCAGGGACTCAGCGCGGCATTGAGCGCACCATCGCGAGCATTGCAAACACTCCTCTATACATCGCTCAACTGTTTGATTTGAAATCGTCATCTGATCCTCCATTCTTTATCGAACTCTTGTGTATTCCCGGCGTCTCGACCGCTCTTGCTTCGGTACAACCTCAAGCGTCGCTGCTTTGCACCGCGAGAGAACGCGAGCAATTTCACATTGATTTGCTCCTTCAGCATTGAACATGTGTACGGTTTGCCCGCATGGAAAGCGATGGCCGCAACCCCACTCCGCACATTACCGGTAAATCTGTTCTGCTATGTGCTGCGGGGCATTCCGAGAGGGGGTGACCAAACCCGACGCTACCAACGACGAGTACACAGCCCGTTCCGCTGCGAACCAGTCAACATCAGCCGAACCGAACGGGCGCCCCCTCTCCTCCCAAAGCTTGTAAGCCAGTTTTGCCACGAACTCGTGTCGATTCTCTCCTAAAAAATCCGTGGTGAGCTCCGTCGGTTGTTGCCTATCCGGTGACTCAAGTTTATCGGGCATGAGGTTGCTTCCTGGAATTCTGACCCCAACGGGACTGCTTCCAGCCCGCTCTCGTTATCCGATTTCTTGTACGACCGTTGCGAGAGTGGAGACTTTAGAGATCGCGCTCAAGCTTCCCCACTCACACGTTGCGATGATCAAAACCAATTCTTCTTTCCTGTTCGGATCTCTGAGCACAGCTTTAATTCACCGCCAAGAGGGTGCTTCGTCCCACAGAATGAAAGGAGCCTCAAGCGGCACGAACGCTCCTACGTGCTGCGGAACGAGGCGCGGGGTGTAGTCCGCAGCCGGGCGATTGGTCGCGATAACCGCAGAGTATGTGAAGCCACTTGTCGCTCCGGCCAGAACGTTCGCCGCGGTTCATAGCGAGCGTGACTGGGTACTCGTTTTTCTCGGGCTCTGCGTATAGTTCGACCCTCACGGCATCGGGATCGATATCATCAAGAAAAACCTGAACGTGAAATACATATCGCTCGCCCTGTTGCTCGACTGTCGTGGGGCCGAATCGCAGCGCTGACCAATGTCTCGTCAGTTCGTCCTGCCAGGTGGCGATGTCGTCTCCCACTGAACCTCGATTCTCGGCGCGCTGGCGAAACGCTGCTGCTGCCGAGAGATAGTGTTCTTCGGTATATTGGCGGACTGCGCGATTGGCCGAAAAGGTCGGAGTTAAGCGGGCCATACTTTCGCGCATGCGGGCAACCCAACCGCGTGGAATTCCATCCTTGTCGCGGGCATAGAACTCTGGGATAACCTCTCTTTCGAGCACCGCATAAAGACTTTCAGCTTCAGCTGCATCCCAAGAAGGGTCATCCCCATGTTCGCGCCCATCTCCGATCGCCCAGCCTACTTCCGGGGAATACGCCTCCGCCCACCAGCCATCGAGTTCCGAAAGATTCAACCCGCCATTCACCAGTACCTTCATGCCGCTTGTGCCGCTCGCTTCCCAAGGCCGTCGCGGAGTGTTCACCCAGACGTCCACTCCCTGAACCAGATGCTCTGCCATGAGAACGTCGTAATCCGAAAGGAAGACCACCCGGGATCGAACTTCAAGGCGGCGAGAAAACTCAACCCACTGCCGGATCATTTCTTGCCCCGCGGCATCTTGGGGATGAGCCTTGCCTGCAAGCACGAGTTGAACAGGGCGCTCTCGATTCATCAGAATCTTCAGAAGCCGCACCGGATCGCGCAGGAGAAGGTTCGGGCGTTTGTACGGGGCAAAGCGACGGGCAAATCCCAAAGTCAAAACATTGTCATCGAGTATCAGTGCGCTCTGCGCAACGTCTTCGGACGACGCTCCCCGAGCCGCTAATTGACGGCCGTAAAGTCTTCGGACGTAGTCAACGAGAGTCTTGCGGCTATCTGCGCGGAGTTGCCAAAGGCTGGAATCGCTGGCTGCGCGAATATCTCTTTCTGTGTCTGCCAGGGTTCCGTGCCAGCATTGTTTTCCGCAAGAAAGTTCCCACAAGCGGTCCGCTTCAGCAGAGTCCCACGTAGGAGTGTGCACTCCGTTGGTCACGTGCGTTACCGGCACCTCTGTTTCAGGCCACCTGGGAAAGAGGGGCTGGAAGAGTCGTCGGCTCACTTGACCGTGCAATTTGCTGACGCCGTTGATAGCTCCACTGCCGCGGATCGCCAAATAGGCCATATTGAACGGTTCGGACGAGTCTTGGCGATCGCGTCGCCCCAACGCTAGAAGGTCGTCGACCGAAATCGACAGTTTCTCCTCGGCGTAGTTCCTGAGGTATCGTTCGATCAGGCTGGGAGCAAAGCGGTCAAAGCCCGCCTCCACGGGAGTATGGGTCGTAAAAAGGTTGCCGGCACGGGTGACGGTAAGCGCGACGTCGAATGGCTTTCCATTGTCTTCCATGTAGGAACGCGCCCGTTCCAGCACCGCGAATGCGGCGTGACCTTCATTGAGATGGCAGACCTCGGGCTGCAGTCCCAAGGCTCGCAGGAGCCGCCAGCCTCCAACACCGAGGACTAACTCTTGTTTCAAGCCGCAACTCCGGACCTCCTCCGTACAGTTCAGTCGTAATGCCGCGGAAGGCCGGAAGGTTTGCGGGATCATTGGTATCGAGCAAATACAATTTGACCCGGCCCACCTGTACTTGCCAGACTCTGATCCACAACTTAAAGCCAGGCAGAGCGATGGCCAGGCGCAGCCATTCGCCGTTTGGTTCGCGCACCGGTCGAATCGGAAGCTGGCCAGGATCATTGAATGGGTACAGAGCTTGCTGGTGGCCTTGCGCATCGATTTCCTGCCGAAAATAGCCTTGTTGGTAGAGCAAACCAATTCCGGTCACCGGGACGCCCAGGTTACTTGCGGCTTTGAGCTGATCGCCGGCGACGTTGCCGAGCCCGCCAGAATAAATCGGAAGCCCTTCGCTCAACATGAACTCCATCGAGAAATACGCAATTGTCGACACGCCCGAACGCGGATGCGCCTTTTGAAACCACGCTTCCGACTCTTCCGCCAGCGTTTTCTCGCGGTGGAGATCAGCCAAGAGTCTCTGAAATCTTGGGTCGGAGGTAACCCTCTGCAGTTTTTCCCGGGATACGGTTTGCAGCAGAACCCAAGGATTGTGGGTTAGTTCCCAGAGTTCGGGATCGAGTTGCTCCCAAAGCTGGTCCGCCGAGTGATTGAACGACCATCTAAGATCCAAGGCCAAGTCGGTAAGAGCATTTGAAATGGCTGTATCGAGGGGACGATCAACGATTGTCGAGTTACTCATAGACAAACTCCTCTTATGGCTTATCGGCTCACGCCGCCTGGGCACTGCGGGCCAGCGTTTCCGAAACGATCCTCTGGGCTTCTTCCTCGATCTTTCGTAGATGGTTCTGACCGAGGAAACTCTCGGCGTAAATCTTGTAGATTTCCTCCGTGCCCGAAGGACGTGCTGCAAACCAACCATCCTGGGCAATCAGTTTGATTCCTCCGATTGGATTGCCGTCTCCCGGAGCCGTGGTCAGAATCTTCTCGATCGGCTGACCACCAACCTCTGTAGAGTGAATGTCGGACGGGGACAATCTTGCCAGAGCGGCTTTTTGTTCGGGCGTAGCGGGAGCATCGATGCGTTCGTAGACGGGATCTCCCAGCTCGCGGGTGAGCTCACGATAAATCTCACCCGGATCTTTGCCCAAACGCGCCGTAATTTCTGCTGAGAGTAAACAAGGAACGATTCCATCTTTATCAGTGGTCCATACGCTGCCGTCGCGCCGAAGAAAGGAGGAACCGGCGCTCTCCTCGCCGCCAAAACCCAGGCGGCCAGCGAGCAATCCCTCGACAAACCACTTAAAGCCCACCGGAACTTCATAAAGCCGCCGCCCCAGGCGAGAGCTGACACGATCGATCATGCTGCTGCTCACTACGGTCTTGCCGACGGCGACGTCCGCACTCCAATGGGGCCGGTTCGCGAACAAGTAGCTGACGCAGGCTGAAAGGTAGTGATTCGGAGGCAGCAACCCGCTTCCTTTGGTCACAATGCCGTGGCGGTCGTGATCGGTATCGCTGGCAAACGCAATATCGAATTTGTCTTTCAATGCGATGAGTCTCTGCATCGCATAAGGCGAGGAAGGATCCATGCGAATCTTTCCGTCCCAATCCACGCTCATGAAGCGAAATGTAGGATCTACAGATTGGTTGACGATCGTCAGATCGAGACCATACTGCTCGGCAATCCGCGGCCAATAATCGATGCCTGCTCCCCCAAGGGGATCCACACCAAGTTTGATCTTGGCATGGCGCACCGCATTCATGTCGACAACACTGTTGAGATCGCCGACATAGACGCTCAAAAAGTCGTGTTTGTGCGTTGTGGGTGCACGCAGCGCTTTGGCAAACTGCGTGCGATTAACACCGTCGAGGCCGCGCTCGAGAAGAACATTGGCTTTCGATTCAATCCACGAAGTTACGCTCGAATCCGCCGGTCCTCCATGCGGAGGGTCATATTTAAAGCCCCCGTCATCGGGAGGATTATGAGACGGCGTGATTACGATACCGTCGGCAAGTCCTGACTTTCGTGTGCGGTTGTAAAGCAGAATCGCGTGGGAGACGGCTGGGGTCGGGGTGTATGGTGTGCCTTCGGAGAGCATTACTTCGATGTTATTCGCCGCAAGCACTTCCAGTGCGCTCGCAAACGCCGGCTCAGACAGAGCATGAGTATCCATCCCAAGGAACAGCGGCCCATCAATTGTCTGGAGTTTGCGGTAATCACAAATCGCCTGAGTGATGGCCAGGATGTGCCCCTCGTTGAACGCCACGTCCATCGCAGATCCGCGATGGCCGGACGTACCGAAGACAACCCGCTGTCTGGGATCGCTCAGGTCAGGCCGTAACTCGTAATAGGCTGTGACTAGCTTTGGGACATTGACAAGAATGGATGGATCAGCCGGCTTCCCGGCAGCAGGGTTAATTGTCATGCATCACCTCGCCGTCATCCGTTAAGAGAATTACGCTTGATCGAGGTTCGAGCCTAAGCCCGATTTGGCCCTGCATCGAAGGCTCTTTCCCCGAGTCGAAGAAATCATCAGGGGCCGTTCGGGAAGTATCGACCGCCAAACGCCAGAACTTCCCGGCAGGCAAGGCAGGAATGGAAAAATCAATTGATCTAGTGTCGGCATTAAACAACAGGAATAGGTCGGGTTCTGTCCGTCCTAGAATCAGACACGCAAAAGATTTCTGCCGCTGGTCCGCCCAGTCGGGAATGGCCCCGTTTGGCGCAAACCACTTTATGTCGACGTCAGTGTAGAAAACTTCTTTTCGCAGAATGGGATGCGCTCGCCGGAAGCCGATCATTCCCCGAGTGAAGCGCTGGATCTCTTCGTGCGTTTCCAGCAGGCTCCAGTCAAACCAGCTCACCTCGTTATCTTGGCAGTAGGCATTGTTGTTGCCGCGCTGGGTTCGGCGAAACTCGTCCCCACCGAGCAACATGGGAACCCCTCGAGAGATAAACAGGGTTAACAGGAAATTCTTGATCAAGCGGTTGCGCGTGCCCTCGACAGCAGGGTCCTGGCTCGGCCCTTCCACGCCGCAATTGTCGCTGTAGTTGGCATCGGTTCCATCGCGGTTGTACTCGCCATTTTCGTCGTTGTGCTTCTGTTTGTAACTGACCAAGTCGCTCAGTGTGAAGCCGTCATGACTAGTAACGAAATTGAGGCTGCTTGCGGGTCCCTTGCCCGAGCTCTGGTACAAATCCGAGCTTCCACCAATGCGGCTGGCGAACGATCCCGTCATGCCCGCGTCGCCGATCCAAAAGCGGCGCACATCGTCGCGAAAACGGCCGTTCCATTCCGTCCAACGCCGCGTGGAAAAACTCCCCACTTGATAGGCGCCGCCCGCGTCCCAAGCCTCCGCGATAATTTTTATGTCCCGCAGGATGGGATCCTCCGCAATGTCCTCGAGAAGCGGAGCGTTGCGGAGAATGTTCCCATGCTCATCTCGGCCTAAGACCGAAGCAAGGTCAAAGCGAAAACCATCCACATGCATGTGCATGACCCAGTAACGAAGCACATTCCTGACGAACTCCCGCACGACGGGATGATTTGCGTTAAGAGTATTACCGACACCGGAGAAGTTCTTGTAGTACCGGCGCCCGTTCTCTTGCAACATATAGAAGATCGAGTTCTCAATACCGCGCAGAGAAATCGTGGGGCCCAATTCATCTCTTTCGGCCGTGTGGTTCAGCACGATATCCAAGATCACTTCAATGCCTGCGCGGTGAAAAGCCTTGACCATCTCTCGGAACTCCTGGGTCTGCTGACCGTGCGGTCCTCCAACGCTGTAGGACCGCTTCGGAGCAAAGAAGGCGACGGGATTGTAACCCCAATAGTTCTTGAGTCTCTTTCCTGTGATTGGATTCAGTCGGTTGGATTCGTTTTCGTTAAATTCAAGAACAGGCATCAACTCAATGGCGGTCACTCCCAGGTCTTGGAGATACGGTATCTTTTCGGTCAAGCCAGCGAAGGTTCCCGGATGCGCCACCCCCGAACTCGGATGGATTGAGAAACCGCGAACGTGTGTCTCGTAGATGACCGTGTCGGAAGCGGAATGCTTTGGAGGCGAATCCATCTCCCAGTCGAAATGGTCGTGGGTAAAGATGCATTTCGGTGTGGTGCCCGCGTTATCAATGGTCGAAATGCTCAAGTCAGCTAACGTGCTAGACGAATCGTAGCCCCGGGCGGCTAGAAAATCCCAATTCTCGACCCCGGCAATTGCTCTTGCATACGGATCCAGAAGCAGCTTATGTGGGTTGAAGCGATGGCCCTCGTCCGGTAGATACGGCCCATGGACGCGATAACCGTAGAGTTGACCTGCGTGAATGTCTCGCACCCATACATGCCAGACGTCGCCTGTCCGATGACGCACCGGATCGAAGTCAATGATTCTGCTCGGAGAAGAATCGTCAGGATTTTGATAGAACTCTAGACGAACACCGGTTGCGTGACGGCTGAACAAAACAAAATTGACTCCCCTTCCTTGTTGGTGGGCGCCTCCAATCGGGAGGGGATTTCCCGCCTGAACCTCGCCCACCTCAGACAGTACTGCGGAACCATTCGACAGATTCTGTTCTGTCGCCGATTCAGTCAACCCCGCCGCCCCAGAGTAGCGCTGCGACACATTCATATTCATCTCCGGCGGTGATGCGATCCAGTTTCTACCGAGGCGTTGTGGACAGTTGCTATTAAGCCAGAAGGGTGGAGATGAGTCTATTAGACGATGGTATTGACCGATACCGTCTCTCTCTTCCCGGGGGTCACGTGCCTCTGCCGCAGGTTTTGTTTCAACTCCAAATGTTAAAAATGCGCTGCTATTTCTTTCCTGCAATCGAGGCCGCTTCCACACTAGCGGGCTTGCTCCACCCGTGGAAACGCGAGAAGTCACCTGCATTCCATGCCTCGCGGAGTCCGGGAGTACTCAGGTCCCAGTCTGGGCGGATTTCGCTCGTCACGGCGCGCAGGTCGTGCCAAAGATCGACGACCGACGGACGGCCCCAGAACCAGTAGCCATTGTAGATGCTGTAGATTACGAGACCCGGTTTGAGCACGAGCGTATGCGGGATCATCGGATTGTGCTCAGGGTCGGTGTACTCCTGGATGTCGAGATCCTTCTGAACCGTTCGGTCGGGGTCCGAAAGGAAGGTCCACTGGGCGCCCACTGACGCACGGAACTCCTGCAGAGTATGGTGATCGTCGGTGGCGATCGTGGCGATCTGAGTGTACGCCACTGCGATCTTCGGGTAGAACGCGGCGAGTTCCAAGTGCTGCTGGTGCTCCTTTGGGCAATAGTGGCCGCGCGCGAGCGTAAGGACTAGCGGATCCTCGCCCTGTAGCTCGCTGAGCTTGCGCACTTTGCCGGTATGATCGGGCAGTTCGTAGTCGGGGAAAATACCTCCGGGCACAATATCAGAACGCATGATTCGGCTCCTCCCGTTTCTCTCAATGATCTTCTCTTAAAGATCCAGAGTGACGCCCGCGTTTGGCTGAGAGCAGCATACGAGCACGTTCCCGGCGGCGGGCCTCTCCAGCGGCTCAGGGTTATAAATAATCGATCCGCCAATCAGACCAGTCATACAGGTATGACAGACTCCAGTCCGGCACGACCATCTGACCGGAACGTCGCACGCTTCCGCCAGTTCAAGCAAACTCGCAAATTTCGGATCCCAGGCGGCGGTTATTCCGCTACGCGCGAATGAGACTGGCGGGCCAGATCCGGGCGGCCCTTGTGGCAGGTGAGGAGTTTGAACGACCTGCGCCATACCAGGGGTAATAGCCTCGAGAGAACCGAAGATTTCCGTGTGCACATTCTCGGCGAGGACACCCCAGTTTCGCAGCCCATCGCGCATACTCTGCAAGAATGAAGAGGGACCACACAGATAGAAGGCACTACCCTGTGACACGCCAATTCTCTCCAGCAAAGCTGTGTCAATGTGCCCGGGAGCATCGAAGTCTGCCCCGACTTGGTCGGTTGCGGCGGGCCTGCTGTACACGATGTATCCTCGTCCGCGAGAGAGCTGTTTCAGTAATGAACGCGATTCTTCTGCAAATGGATGGTCAACGCTATTGCGCGCTCCATAGATCCACCAGATCTCTCGTTGCGATCCTTCAGCGGCGAGTGTGTGCAGCATCGACATCACGGGCGTTGCGCCCACTCCAGCGCTCAGGAGAACCACAGGATTCTGGCTGGGACGCAGAGTAAAGCTTCCGCGCGGCGCACTAACATCCAATAGATCGCCTTCTCGCGCACGGCTGCACAGAAATGAACTTCCCATCCCATTCAATTCGTTTTTGACGCTGATGCGGAAATGATCGGCTCGGGGCAGATCAGATAGCGAATAGCTGCGAAGAACCGGCGGTTTTCCCGGATCGACGAGCAGCCGCAAAACAACAAATTGACCCGCCTGGAAGAGAGGAAGAGGCTGCCCATCGATCGGCAACAGAATAAAGGACGTTACGCTATTGCTTTCCTTATTGATTTTCGCGACTCGCATCTGTCGAAAGCCGGGCCATGTTGGCGCTTGTTCCTCATAGGCGAGTCCCGGATTCCCCACCGTCATTTTGCAACTCAAGTCTTGTTGGAGCATCGCCTGGAACGAACTCTGCCAACCCTTGCTAAGTGCAGGAATCTGCAGCGCGCGTTGGAGTTGCTCGCTGGAGTGTCCTGGCAAATAGAGGAGGGCGTCAACCTCGGCCACGGTGATTCGCTCTGGACCGTCAGTAATTCTTACGATGTCATCGCCAGCACCAACTTCTCCCTCCTTCAGCACGCGAAAGTAGAATCCTGGTCTGTGATGTGCCACTAGCAGGGCTGGCATGCGGGGTTCATTCATGCGGATGGCGACACGGTAGCACGTCACGCGTGGCTGCGTTACTTCAAATTCCGCACCACCGATGCGGTATCGATCGCCGATGCAGACCTCGTTATCGAGAAGTCCTTCGACGGTGAAGTTTTCTCCGAACTGGCCGAACGTAAAATCGTTGCGGCCTAAAAAGCGCTCCCAGTAATGGTAAGAATCCATCTGGTAGACGAATACGGCGCGGTGCTCCCCGCCGTGACCGGCGAGATCGGCTTGCGCATCACCATCGATATCGAGTTTGCGCACCATTCGCCGTCCCGGGACCGGAGATTTCCAGACTGACGTTCGGACAGTTTTGCCGTTCCATGTCACGTCGCGTGGAAGGCCGACATTCACTGAAAGCAATCGGGGCATGCATACCTCGTCGAAGTCCAGCGTGTGGTTAGCATCCTTTTATTTTTTTACCAACGACGAGCCGGAGCGGCACCATCTACGTGAAGAATCTCTCCGCTCACATGACCTGCCTGTACCAGGTAAAGAACGGCATCGACAACATCCTTTACGGTCGCCTTTTTCATAGTCGGCTGCAACGTCGAGTCGTTGGGATCATTGCGGTGCATTTGTGTATCCACAACGCCGGGGGCTACGGCATTAAAGCGGATGCCGTCGTTTGCATACTCGATTGCGAGATTCTGAGTGGCTGCATTCAATCCACCCTTCGTAATCATCGAAATCGAGCCATTTACGCCGGCGATTGGACGATCGGCAAGTGCCGCAGTGATGCTCACGACGCACCCCGATTTCTGTTTAAGCATTTCTTTCACAGCGCGCTGAGTGATGTAGAAGAATCCAAGCAGATTGGTGGAGACGAGGGCATCGAAGTCCTCGGCAGTGAAGTCGGTAAAAGGCTTGGTCAGAAAGATGCCGGCGTTATTCACCAAAACGTCGATGGTTCCGTAATTGTTGATTGCTGCTTCGACCGCCTGTGCAGCCGTTTGCTGCTTGCCGATATCGCCATCGAGGAGAACCAGGCTGGCTGAGGTAGTCAACTTTCGATTGGCGTCACGAGAGGTTGCGACGACGTTATGCCCCTCTCTCAGAAACCCTTCGACTAAACCCGCGCCAATATCCCCCGATGCTCCAGTGATGATCGCTGTTTTCTTGCCCGACATAAATGACCTTTCGTTTTAAAGGTTCGAACCTAATACACAGCTGGGTCACCGGCGGTCTCAAAGAGGCTTCATTCCGCCCGCCGCGCCGCGAACTTCTCGCGTGAAGAATCGACGAATTCTTGCACCAACGCGGCGATCTGATCTGCGATGCTGCGAGACGGCTAGCCGATTTGCCAGTCTTGCCGAGGCCGCGATCGTGACCGCTCGCCAAGTTCGGCTCGTCGCTAGAGGTAGGCTATCCATTAGCTCCGACTCGTCGAGCCAGTCCTCCGCCGAGAGCTTGGCCGCCTCGGGACCGAACAGTTGCGTCACGGCGCGAATGAACGCAGATAACTCACGCTCCGCAATTTCCATTTCGGCGGTGTAATTCGAATTGCAAAACCGTTCTTGTGAGTTCATTGAATCCGCCTCTACTCTTCCTCTACAGTCTGCAGCGACAAAGCCTAACTTTGATGAAAATGCTGACCGTTGCAGTGCAAGCATTGCGGTTCCGCGAAAACGCCGACCACAGTCAACAGACATGTGACATCCCGGTCGAGTTTGTATGCTCCATGATCGATCTCTCCTTTTGCTGCGCTACGGAAGCGCAAGACAGCACCGCCCAAGACGACATCTGCGTAATCTTGGCCGGCAGAACAGACACCGAAGACGAGCCGATGCCGGCGTCGATTGAAGTAGACACCTAGGCGGCTTTCTCCGCGGCGAGCAAGTTCACAAGGTTTTGGGCTGCGACGGTCGAAGACGCGGGGTTCTGTCCTGGAATGAGACGGCCATCAACGACTGAAAGTGGCTGCCAGTCGGCGACCTTCTCAAACGTGGCTCCCAGCCGCATCAACTCATCCTCGACGAGAAACGGGGCAATGTTGGTTAGGTGCATCTCTTCCGCCTCACCATTCGTAAACCCGGTCACGCGTTTTCCTTTTACTAGCGGTCCGCCACGGTAGGTCACGTGACGAAGCACGCCGGGGGAGTGGCAGACCAGGGCGATCGGCTTGCCCGAATTGTAGAAAGATTCGAGTAAAGCGATGGAAACGGGGCTTTCTGCGCGATCCCACATGGGGCCGTGTCCGCCAACATAGAAGACCGTATCGAAATCTTCCGATTTAACTTCGGCGAGGTTGACCGTCTGGGAAAGTTCCTTCTGTGCCGTCGGGTCTTGCTTGAACCGGCTCATGGCGGGCCTTTGACTCTCCGGTAAATCACTCTTCGGATCGAGGGGTGGTTGGCCACCTTTTGGTGAGGCGAAGGTCAGCTGTTCCCCCGCATCCCTGAAAACAAAGTAGGGCGCTGCGAACTCTTCAAGCCAGAAGCCGGTCTTGCGGCCAGTGTTGCCGAGTACGTCATGCGACGTTAGCACCATCAGTATTTTCACGATTCCTCTCCTTTGCTCCTCGCAGTGCGTAGTCCGATCAAATCGGACAACACAACGCGATCAGACCAGAAGTCTGGAAGGCAAACAATTGGACAATGGTATTGGCGATACCTTGGTATCAGTTGATCGAGTATCACGTGCCTGCAGGGAGGTGGTCTTCGATGCCCCAATACCTAGGTATCGCCAATACCATCGTCCAATTGATTCCCGGGAGCACCTCGGGTGTAATCCCTCCATTGCGGCCGACTCGGTCGGATGGGCAACATTGCGACCTGTCAGGAGTAAACCGATGAATATGCCATGAGAAAACAGCAAATCCGAGCAGCCGCTCAAATGTGGCATGGGAAACAAATCACCGCAAACGGTACAAGACAATCGCAATTTGTGGGTTGGACGATCGCCCTCCCGCTCAAACTAAATGCAGCTCGGGCAGACACTGTGCTCGCCCTCAAGCCAAACATTTAAAGAAAGGATGGCAAAGACATGCCCGAAGCAACCTGGAAACCTCACGAGAAACACGGACGGCTGACGATGCAGAGCGACTTACCCGACAGCGTCTACGCGTTTCCAAATCAGCGTAAAGAACCACTAACCGACGCAGAACATGTGCGTAACGCGGTCGCGCGGTTCGATCAAGTCATTGACGTCTCCGATGACGACCGTGCTTTGGCGTTCGCGAACATCGAGAAAGCTGCAAACTACTACGACGTCAACCTCGCGGAAACGTCATGGCACGACCTGGGCATTCATCCTCAGAAGAATAGAGAAGAGGCTGCCGCCAAAGGCGCTGTGACGCGCGAACGCCGAGCGAAGAGCTGAGAATCCATGTGACCGATCATGTTCTCGAACCTGCTATGCAAGCGGTGACCCGTTGAAGGCGTCGTGAGGTGGGGAGCAGTTCGTTTGAGGAACCCCACCTCACGCCACTTCGAGTGCAAGAATCCTGTCGATTTCCGTGATGCTGGTGAATGATATGCCCAGAGATAAATCCATTCGATCAGGTTGGCGATGTGATAGTTGCGGCGAACTTGTGTCAGATTTGCAGGCAGGCTGGGTCGAGTGGCTTGCGGCAGAGGACGCTAAGGGAAAACCGAAAGTAAGCGGTTTGCGATTAGTGCATCGTCGCAACACGAGCCCGACATGGCCAGAGCCATGCGTATGTCAGTACAATCCCCAAGACGAATTCAGAAAGAACCGTGGCATCGTAGAGGGATTAGCTCTTGACCGGTTCGCGGGTCCAGACGGACTTATGTTACTGCTTTCGATGATTGCTGAACGTGAACTTCCGGTCCAAGAACTGATCGAACTCGCCAAGCGAGTGCAGATCCCGGGCTACGAAGCAGTGCACGAACTGGTTCACGATGCCGTCAGAGAAGGAGTGATAGCGCCTTCTATCTCGTCAGGCTTTTACTTGCAGTGCGAGATCTGGGATGTGCTGAAGTGGGCGAAATACAGAACTTCCGCGAAAACGAGCCACTGTTGAGCGCAAGAATCGGAGCGTCGTTTCTCATTTAACCATTTCGTCATGCGTATCCCAGCAGCTTCCAGTTTCGAATTCTCGGGGGTCCATAGCGTCAGTGACCACATTCTAGCTTCGCTCATCCAACTTTTGTTAGGAACTGTTTGGGCACCGTACAAGGAGATGAAATATGAAAGCAGTTGTTGTCCACCAATATGGCGGTCCTGAAGTATTGAAGTTTGAGGAGTACCCCGACCCGGTGGCGGGTCCCGGCGAAGTACTGGTGCGGGTCGCTGCCACGAGCGTGAATCCGATCGACTACAAACGGCGTGCCGGATTAACGAAGGATTTTTATCCGCTCCAGTTCCCGGGCCTCATAGGGGTCGATCTGGCGGGGACTGTGGTCAAGATTGGGGCGGGAGTGGAAGGCTTTTCCGTCGGCGACCAGGTGTTCGCCATGGCGGACAACACTTACGCTGAACTTTGTGTCGTAAAGGCAGCGGTCTTGGCGAAAGTTCCCACGGGGCTTGATTTGATCCAGGCGGCGGCGCTGCCGCTCGTGACGACGACTGGCAACCAGCTCCTTTCAGCCACGGGAATCAAAGCGCGCCAGACGGTTCACGTCGTAGGTGCTGCTGGAAGTGTCGGGCGTTCGGCGGTATTCACTGCGAAGGAACGCGGGGCGACTGTGATCGCGGGGGTTTTGAAGAGGCAGATGGATGAGGCGAAGACTGTGGGCGCGGATCAGGTGGTCGCAACCGACGACGACACCGCGATTGCAAGTCTTCCGCCGCTCGATGCGGTGGCGGATACGGTCGGCGGAAGAACCGCCGAGAAGCTGATCGCCAAGGTCAAGCCAGGAGGAGTGTATGCATCGGTTGTCGGGGAACCGCAGAACGCCGCGAAGTATCCATCTGTAAAGGTGGTGCCAGTATTCTCGAAATTCGACCGGAATACGCTCGAGTTCATGGCCGAAGCGGTTCGAGATGGCAAGCTAGTAATTCCGATTAGCCAGAAACTGCCACTCAGAGAAGCGGCCAAGGCTCAAGCTGCCGCAGAAAAGGGTGGTATCGGGAAGATATTGCTGGTGGCTTGACATTATTTGCGAACAGAGGACACGAAAGGAAAATCGGAAATGAAAAAGGGTCTGCGCGGAATCAACCCCGCTTCGAAGCCGAGTGGCGATGGGTGTGTGGAATGCCTGGCGTCAGCGAAAGGTTGGTGGTTTCATCTCCGTCGCTGTGCGGAGTGTGGGCACATCGGATGCTGTGACAGTTCTCCGAGTCAGCATGCATCCAAGCATGCGGCGGCAACAGGGCATCCCATCATCGCCAGCTTCGAGCCGGGTGAGGATTGGTTCTACGACGACGAGAAGCAGGAGATGATCAAGGGTGTGGAGTTGCTTCCGCCGCACGCGCATCCAAGAAGTCAGCCCGCTCCTGGACCAGCAGGGAGGGTGCCAGCCAACTGGGAATCGCTCCTGAACTAGCTGCCCGTTATAAGGTAGCCAGCAGATGAAACGCTTCCGTTGGACCGTAGGTGTTTCCGGCTGCATCCTAATTTCTCGACCACAGGAGGCACCGCGTGAATCTACCTGACGCGCCGATTCCACACGAAGGCTTTTTCGCAGCTCACTTCTTCACCGTGAGCGACCAGGACAAATCGAAGGACTTCTATGTCCGAATTCTCGGCGGGAAACTGATCAAGCCAGAGAATCCTTGCTACATAAAACTGGCTAATACATGGATCATCCTCAATTCCGGCGGCCCGACTCCCGACAAACCAGGGGTCCTTCTTGAAACACCGTCGGATCTGAACAGGGCAAATAGCTTTCTTAATTTGCGTGTCGCCGACATCTGGGCCTGCTACAAAGAATGGGGCGACAAAGGAGCGCTCTTTCTTACAGAGCCATTAGACAATCATGGCTGGGAATGGCGCTGCTACATGCGTGATCCGGACGGCTACCTCATCGAGGTCGGCCAATACCGAAATCGCCCTCGACTGGTTCAACAACCGCAGATAATCGGCAAGCGATAAACTACGTCTTCTGTAGCAGGTGGCCAAACCTCGCCTGTCCTTTCACTGTCCAATAACCCTTCCCAACGCTTGTCTGAGGCTTTTCGAGGACCACCCGCACGAAAATACAACCGATACCATCGTCCAATTGTTCAAAGGTCACCCTTCTGCTTTGATAATGTCACGCTGCAGATTCAATCAGGACCTGCACGTAGGGAACGTCTTTAGAAGATGACTTTGTAGTCTTTTGCGGAGAACAATTATGTCCAGCAATACAGCAGAAATCGCCATCGCCCCCCCCACGTCGAATCCTCTTGATGTCATCCCAGAAGAAATACCATTCGATGTGCCTTATGGGCGTCCGATATCACTGGAGCAAGCCCAGGTGGTCATTGACGCCGCTGTGGCAGAGGCCAGGAAGCGGGATTGGAAAATGAATATCGCCGCAGCCGATTCCGGTGGCAACTTAGTTGCCTTCCAACGAATGGACGGCGCGATGCTCGCCTCCCTTCAAATTGCGGAGCACAAGCGCGAGCAGCCGTAACCTTCCGGCGGCCGACGAAGGTCTTCGAGGACGGCGTCCAGCTCATGCATCGCGACTATCTGCTCACGTTTGATGGAATCATTGCGTCTCGCGGCGGCATTCCTCTGACCGACCAGGGCCTGATTATCGGCGCAATCGGTTGTTCGGGCGGCACAGATTCCCAGGACGAAGTCGTGAGCAAGGCCGGGTCGGCGGTAATTAATCAATTCCGGGCAAGGGTCAAATGATACAGATCTTGCTATCGCGGTCGTCTTTTAGCTTCGGATGAATCGGCTTTCAAGCGTCTTCAAGGCGAGGAGGAATTGGCCGTGAAAGCAGCCAGGATTCATAGCTTCGGGCCGCCCGACGTCGTGGTGGTCGAGGATGTGCCGACGCCGTCGCCGGGCCCCGACGAAGTTCTGGTGCGCGTGATGGCCGCGGGCGTCGCTCCCTGGGACGCAATCATCCGTGAGGGGAAGAGCAAGGTTAGCCCACAACCTCCGCTCACCCTCGGTTCGGACTTCTCCGGTGTCGTCGAGAAGATCGGCCCCGGCGTTACGGGCTTCGCGCCCGCCGACGAAGTCTATGGTGTCACCAATCCGCAGTTTTGTGGCGCCCAGGCCGAGTTCGCCGTGGCCACCTCCGGGATGGTCGCCCGCAAACCACAATCGCTGAATCACGTAGAAGCGGCATCGGCTTCCGTCATTGCGGTCACCGCCTGGCAAATGCTGTTCCAGTATGCACAGGCGATGCGCGGACAAACGGTAATGGTCGTCGGAGCCGCGGGGAACGTCGGGGCCTACGCCGTACAAATGGCCGTAGATTCCGGAATCCACGTCGTTGCCATCGCCCACCTCGACGACGAGGACCTGCTCCGATCATTGGGCGTGAAATCCATCATCGACTCGAGCAAGCCTGCATTCGAGCAGGACCTCCCACAGGTGGATGCAATCCTCGACACGGTCGGGGGCAGTACGTTTCAACGCTGCGTCGCTGCGCTGAAACCCGGAGGCAAACTCGTCACCTCGGTCTCGACGCAGCCGCTCCCAGCAGAGGCCATTTTCTTCTACGCTGAGGTGACCACCGCGCGCCTGCAGACACTCACAACATTATTTGACGCAGGCAGGATCACAGCGCGTGTGGGCTCAATCCTGCCGCTTTTGGAGGCGCGCCAGGCGCAACGCATGCTTGCGGGCGTACCACACAAGTCCGGCAAGATCGTACTGCAGATCGGGTACCCGCAGCAGTACCTACCTGCACGGCTTAGTGTGAATCGCGGCACACCTTGAGCGAACCGTTTTTCTCCATTCGAATTGAAACTTACGTAGAACGGATGAATCCTGCGGTCGCTTTGCCTGGATCCATGACTCGGATGGGAACAAGACTGAGCTCTAGCGGCCGCTGCGCACAAAGCTCTAACTCCAGCACCAAGCGCTCGTCGATCGATCAGCTCAGTAACTGGCCGGCGAGCCAGTAATCGACACTGAACTTTCCCGGACCAGAGCAGATCAGCCAGAGAAAGAAGAGCACGTACAGGACTTCCGGAAGGTAGAAGAAATCGTCGAGCCGGTTAAGAGGCGAAAGTCCTTTAGGCAAGGTGGAAAGCGCGCTAGTCAGAGTGGCGACAATCATATCGATCAACAAAGCCACGCATGCCGGGCTCGAAAGAAACCCCACGGCTATCAAGGATCCGCAAACGAACTCGACACCCGCGACGAAATAAGCCGTCTGGCGGGGAAACGGGACTTTGGCTTTAACGAGCGTTTCGTAAACGGGTTTCGTGCCGCCGGCGACAAACAATTTGTTTGCCCCGGAGATGGCGAAGAACAGCCCGATCGAAACGCGGACCAGCAGGATGGCATACTGTTCCAAATCACTGCTACCCATCAATGCAAACTGGACCAACCGTTTCCAATCCATCTCTCCTGCCCCTCAGACCGAGGATGTGGTCGAACCATACCCCGTATCGTGCAAATTTGGCTTCTCTGCTAACCGCGGCCGAGCGGTATTGTATCGTTCGCGCCAATAGGCTGGCTCTAAGCGGAGTTCCGCAGGTATTTAAATCCGCATCCCGTCCTGGCCGAGTGTTAACCGTTCGTGAGGTCGGTGCTCTGTCCGATCTCGATAATGTAGCCGTCAGGATCGCGGATATAGCAGCGTATCTCGTCGTACTTGGGTATCGGTTCCGTGATGAACTCGGCTCCTCGACTTTTCCATAATTCATAGCACGCTTGAATATCCGCCACGCGGATATTCAAAAAGCTGCTGACCTTATCCGGGTCGGCGGGGACGCTGAGCGTTTACCGACGGCTTGTCCGGGGTGGGCCCGCCCCCGACGTTGACAATCAGCCAAGTATTCGCCATCTGAATGTGCCCAGACGCACCCTTGCTGTCTCCTCTGCTCAGAATGCGGCCGCCGAAGACCTTTTCATAAAAATCAGCCGATCGGTCGATGTCGGCGACGGTGATGAAATGTGTGACGGTAAACCCGTCGCGCGGGGGCATCTCGTAGCTCTTTTGTTCGATTCGTACGCTGCTCATTGACGACTCCAAATCCGATGAACAGTGCTCATCTGGGCGGGTGGCCCACACTTGCCTGATTTTCAGGCGGCATCAGCGAAAAACCGCCGAACGTAGTTTTAATCGATATTTATGCCCTCCAAGTGTCGTCCCTTTCTCAATTAGCTCCTTCTGGGCGTCTCCGATCCTTATGCCGCTGAAACCGACTTCTTCTTCCCATCGAGTGCCGGTAGAAGAAGTTTCAGAAGCGCTTGATCAGAGAATGGGTTCTGACCTGAGATAACCTCGCGATCCTGAAGGACGTAGCTCTGCCATGGAGCGACCACACTTACGTCAGCGCCCGCCGTACGCAAGGCAAAGTCCGGGTAGAAGAGAACCTTACCACCAATCTCAAGCGGTTCCCGCTGCTGCTCTTCCGCTGTCGAAAAAATAGTCATCTTATATCCGGAATAGATCCAGCCTTGAGCCTTTGCGTGTGCTCCAGCGGCATCGCCCGCCGACAGCGCGGCGACCACCTCCGTCGAATTCGGAAGCGCCGCGAGAAGTGAAATCGGGCCATGGCAGAGCACTGCCGTGGGCTTGGATGTTTTATGAAAGTGTCTCAGCACGGTGCCCGCGTCGGGATCATCGAGCAGGTCCATCATCGGGCCATGGCCGCCGGGGACGAAAACAGCGTCATATTGATCCAGGCCCGATGCGATGACATCCGAGATACGAGTTGGATTTTTGAGCCCGGTCAGGGTGTCGCGGAATTTTAGATAGTCCTGAAGCTTAGCCTCGTCTCCACCGAAGAAGTCGGCTACAGCTGAATGGACATCCATTTGCGGCGTGTTGCCTTTGGGGTTGGCGAAAGTGATTTCGTAGCCCTCCTTCATCAGGGCGCGAACCGGAACCGTCAGCTCGTTGAGGTAGTAGCCAGCGCCGGCATATACCTTGCCATCTTTCAAGGGTAAACCGTGACCGCTCGAGACTAGCACTAAGACTTTTCCTTTTGTTGTCATTTTGTTCTCCTCTTTGAAATCGAATTCCGTTCTCCTGAATATGAGCTAGCTCTTCCTCCAAAGTGGGCAAGGACGGGCCAACGCGGTTGATGTGAGTTATGCCCCTGGGAATCCAAACATCAACCATGACTGATTGGCTACCCAATGCGGGTATAGCTCCGTCATCTGATCGAACAGCGCCTGGTCGGACGTCGCGGTTTTCTGCAGCCGATCGAAGTCCTGGAGGTAACGCTTGGTGTCCTGGATCGTCGAGGGAGAGTCGGGCGCGCCAGGCTTCTTGTGACCGGCGACAACCATCGTCGGGTTCAGCGCCGCTAACCGGTCCAGGTCTGCGATCCAATTCTTTCGGCTCTCGGGGGTGGTGTCGCCGACATACATGCGGCATTGGTTGTACACAACGTCGCCAGCGACGATCAGGCCGATCGATGGAACGTAGAGAGACGTCGAATCGGGACTATCGGTGCGGCCCTGCTCGATAATGCGCAATTCGTGACCCTCGAGAGTGAACGTGTCGGGCTCATAGGGCTCAGGTGGAACCAACTTCGTGGCCACTTGCCCAGGAAACATACGGCGGGCCAACCGCTCCACAGTGGGAGTGAAAGACATCTGCATGGCCTTCACCGTCTTGGGTGTTGCTATCGCCCGAGCGCCGGGGAAACGGTCGAGCAGAATGCTAAGACCGTAGAAGTGGTCGAAGTGGGCGTGCGTTATATAGATGGTCTCCAGGTTGCGGTTGTGCAGAGCGACCCAATCCGCGAGAGCCTCGGCCTCGGCCACTGTCCCCATTGCGTCCACCAGCACCGCGTCGTACTCGCCGAAGATTAAAGTCGACGTGATCGGGTCAAAACCGAGCGCTTCGCCGAAGGGCTTGGGCCGCTCGCCGACCATAGTCTTTCCGGGGGCCGTAAAAACGTTCACACCAAGCGTGTTCAACGCGACAGTCGCGGTCACGCGCGTGACCTCCTTCAGTCCATTTGTGCCATCCATTTGGTACTCCTTTCGATGTCAGAGCTAGTGACTGTTCAAGGCAAAGATTGGCAGAAGCACCACGACTAGAGCAGAGTCGGCATCCTAATCCGCCCCAAGTGTTAACCGTACGTGAGGGTAGTGCTCTGTCCGATCTCGATAATGTAGCCGTCAGGATCGCGGATGTAGCAGCGTATCTCGCCGTACTTGGGGATCGGCTCCGTAATGAATTCGGCTCCTCGACTTTTCCATAATTGGTAGCACGCTTGAATATCCGCAACGCGGAAATTCATAAAGCTGTTGATGTGATTCGGGTCGGGGACGCTGAGCGTTACCGTCGGCTTATCCGGGGTCGGCCCGCCCCCAACGTTCAGAATCATCCAGATATTCGCAAGCTGAAGGTACGCAGGCGCGTTGCCGTCACCCAGGCTCAGAATGCGAGCGCCGAAGACCTTTTCGTAGTAGCGGGCCGATCGTTCGATGTCGGCGACGGTGAGAAACTGCGCGATGCTGATCCCCTCGCGCGGGGGCATCTCATAGCTCTTCTGGTCGACTTGTATCGCGTTCATTGATGGCTCCTTTTGTACGCCGTTCATTGATAGCTCCCTTCGATACGGTGCTCATTACAAATACAGTGTCCCGAGTCCCGCTCCCATTCACAAAAAATCGATCGACGCCAGCTAGTGCAGTAGCGATTCCCAATTGGCTGGAACTCTCCCTGCCGGTCCAGGCGATGGCTGATCCTCCGGATGCAAATGTGGCGGAAGCAAATCCACACCCTTGATCATCCCCCGCTTCTCGTAGTCGTAGAACCAATCCTCACCCGGCTCGAAGCTGGCGATGATGGGATGCCCCCTTGTCGCCGCATGCTTGGACGCATGCTGACTCGGAGAACTGTCGCAGCAACCGATGTGCCCACACTTCGCACACCGACGGAGATGAAACCACCAGCCTTTCGGCGACGCCAGGCATTCGACGCACCCATCGTCACTCGGCTTCGAAGCGGGTTGATTCCGCGCTGGTCTTTTTTCATTTCCAATTTTCCTTCCGTGTCCTGGCAACCAAGTTTGGCTTCGAGCGCGTCCCATCCGCAGCGTCCGGAGTTCGGAACCGCGTCGGACGCGCCGGCCTAACGCCCGATTTGCCCCAGGTAGTATCCGAGTCGATTTTCGACATCCCCGAGCTTGTGGAAGCCGCGCTCCATCAGCGCTTTGATTCCATTTTGTGCGGCAGGTCGCCCGAGCGAAGCGATGCACGCATCCCACCCGGCGCCGAGTTCGACATCCGGCGGCAGGCTGGTGTCGACGAGGCGCTTGGTCTGGGCGATCGCCCATTTGTCGAACCTGGCGATCCGCGTCGCGAGCGCCTCCACGAACACATCTAGCTCAGCGTCGGGCAGGGCGCGATTAATGTAACCGTAAGCCTCGGCCTGATCTGCTCTGATGTCTTCCGAGCTCAAGAGCACTTCGAGGGCGCGGTTTCGACCGATGAGTCGGGGAAGCCGAGCCATGGGGCCGCCTCCGGCGACCATTCCCACACTCACCTCCCATTGCGAGATGATGGTCTTCTCGCGGCTGGCAAAGCTCATGTCGCACGCCAGGGTGATCTCGCTGCCATTGCCGGTCGCACGGCCGCGGATGAGGGCGATGGACGCAACCGGCAAGCGGGTCAGACGCACAAGAAAGTCCGGCCAAGGCGGCAGGCCCGTCGCGCCCTCGGGCAGCGAGGTCAGGTCCTCAATCTTGGCCGTGAAATCCGAGTGATTCAGGAAGTACTCGTCGACCGCGCTGTCGAAGACCACGACCCTGACTTGGTCGTCGACCTCAAGAGCGTTGATGACTTCCTGGAACTGCTTGACCATTTCTGGACCCATGACGTTGATCGGCGGGTTGTCGATCGTGACACGCCAATAGGCGGGCGACCGTCGGGTTAGGCGAATCTGTGCGGGTTTCGCGGGTGGGTTCATCTGTGTGAGTTTGGCAGGTGCGTTCATAGTCGCCATGGAATTTCCCCCGTGACCATTCAGCCAGAACAAAACGGGCCGCGCAATTGGACCATGGTATCGCCTATACTTTCGTATCGACTGCCACGTGTTCCTGCCTGGGGCATACGGCTTTTCTCCACCGAGCCAGCCTGAAAGTCGATCGAAGCGAAGGAAACCTCCTCCAGCACGCTCGATACGAAGGTATCGCCGATACCATGGTCCAATTGTTTTGCTCCCCTCACCTCTGGCCTAATTGCAATCGTTCGAGATGCACGTTGATCGGGCTTAGCAAACTTTATTGGTGAGGAGAGCACACCATGTCTGAACTTGTGACGAAATCTGTGCCGCAAGAACAACAAGAACAGAGGATAGAAACACGCATCGCCGTGAAACGTATCGGCGGCTTTACCATCGTTGCAACAGCCGTGGCAGTCCTCGCCGTCCTCGGCGCCGTGGTCCTTTACGCGCAAAGCCAAGACAACGACAAGTACTCGCTGAAATCGCCGAGCGGAATCGCGTTCTCCGACTTCCGGGGATACGAGGACTGGGCAGTCGTCTCTTCTGCCCACACCGACGAAAGGCTCAAGGTGATCGTCGCCAATCCGACGATGATCAAGGCGTACAAGGCCGGCATTCCCGGCAACGGCCAGCCTTTCCCGGATGGATCCATGATCGTGAAGCTCCAGTGGAAGCCGAAGAAAAGCACGGAGGCCCCCTTCGTCGTGGATGTGCCAGACCTCTTTAGTGAGGCTTTCGTCATAGAAAAGGACAGCAAGAGATTTCCGAAAAGCGCCGGGTGGGGATACGCGGTGTTCAATTACGATGCCGCCTCGGACAAGTTCACACCCGATCCCAAAAGCCTCTCCGACTGCGGAAACGCGTGCCATACGGCCGTGAAGGCGAAGGACTACATCTTCCACCCATACCAGAAGCGTTGAACCGCCCTTTGGTCTAGCATCGGATCATGGCATCAGCAGCGACCGAAGACAAATACGAAGTCGTCGTCTCGGTTGTTGCGAAAGTATCGATCGATACCTTCGTCCAATTGTTTCGCCTGCCAAGCTTTCTGTGTAATCGCAAATGTCCATCACGCCTGAATTACGAGGAACATTGCAGACTGGTGTCCTTAACGTGCTTCGCTGATCGTGGTGCGGGCGGAGGGACTTGAACCCTCATGGGCCGTTTAAGCCCTGCGGATTTTCATACCGTCTACGGCTTTCGCCGCCCGCGACGTGAGGCCATTCGAGGACTCACGCCAGGTTTGCGGTCTGGACTATCCCTTCACCCTCCCCCGGAAGCTCCGGAGATCGGGTGCTGCCCGTCTAGTCTCTACACCTTCCCGGCTGGGATCTCTCCGGGCTTGGCTCGGGATTGCCATTTAAGATTTCCCCGAATTTGAGCAGTTCTGCATCGCCGGTTTCCCAGACGAGCACTCAAGTTTTCCTTAAGTCCGCTGCGTATGCCATTCCGCCACGCCCGCGCGCGGCTGCCTTACTCATGGTAGGGCACGTTGCCCGATTTTACACATCCGTTTCCTCATCGAAAGGTTGCTGTGAAGCCCGAGTGTTCTGAATCGCTTTCTTGGTTTTCTTGTTTTTCCCGGGGCCGCATGACGTTGATCGCAGCGGCATCGAGCAAAGTCTTAATGTGCGCCGCGTAGTATTTCTCGATCATCTCGACACTTGTGCGGGAGTGGCGGTTTGGTGGATGTCGGCGCCCTCCATCAGGCGCAGGCAGATGTATGTATGCCGCAGACGGTGGGCCCTACGGGTCGATCTTCGGGCTTGATCTTCGGGGTCGAAACGAAGCTTCTGTTCGTCGAGGATCGTTTTAAGAAGCTCCTTCTGCCACTTGGGGAAAATGAGATCGGTGGACGCGGGCATGCGCCATTGTTCTCTAAGAGCCGTGGAGGTCACCGACGTTTCTTGGGGCGTGTTCACGCCACAAATGCGGGCCTAGCGGGGCCGGCTTCGAAGTCGCTGAAAGGGCAAAACCTCGCATGGCGCGCTCCTGCAATATCCGACGCCGCGCTTTCCGCGCACTTCAATCTCCAAGATGCTCGCGCTTTTTTCTGGGTAGGGATGCCGCATGGCGACTGTTTCGAATGAAAGCAACGGCAGCCTTGCAGGTTTAGGCGTGAGCGGCCGCCGACGCGCTGCCCGTGGCCTCGGGCGGGTTCGCTCGCTGCTTGCGCATCGCTTCGTGGAATTGCTCGGCGGTAAGCGATTCGCCGTAGAACAAGTGCAGTAAGGGATCGTCGACGTCTTCGGACGGTTTCTGCGCGGTCGATTCTGATTCCAGTCCTTGCGGCTCGACCAGCAACTCTGGCATCAGCGAGCGATTTTCGTTGAGTACTTCCAGGAATTTCTCCACGGCGGCCCGATGCTCAGGCGTGGCTTGGGTGAACTCGACACCCATGCCCTTCTCCGGATGCATGACGCGCACTACGCCCTGGGCACGCACTTCTACAGTACCGGCCCGCATCGACAGCGTCACGCGGCTCGACGCCGGGAATGGCGATGAAATCTCCAGATAACACCCCCCCAGGCTCAGATCGGTGAGTTGACAGCGGATTGGCGGATCGTCCTGCTCAACTTCCGGCGAATTCTGTTTCAGCCACTCCTGCAACTGGCGAGTAGCCTCGGGAGACATGTCCCGGAAGCGCAGTCCCGCCTGATCGCGCGATCCTTCCCAGGCAAATTCGGCTGGGAGTTCGAGGGACGTCTCGGTTCCGGGCAAGGTGAAAGCGATCTGCCAGCGTCCGTTGGGACGCCGACGGTTCGGCAGGCTAACCGCCATGCCTCCCTCACTCAAGTCAATCGTGGTCACCTTCATGTTGCTGCCCACGCCAGTGCTTCTCAGTACAACCGGAATCTGCACCGCGACCCGCGCATTGCGGCGCCGTTCGCTCTTCATCAATGCCCGTGCCGCTCGAAAACTGGTCTTCGCGCGCTCAATCGAAACCGGCTTGTACAGCACGAAGTGGGCACCGATCTCAAACACCGCCTTCAGACCGATGATCGGCTCCACAATTGCGACTGCCACCGCTTGCTTGTTACAGGGCGCCGTCCGGGCACTGCGCAGAACCTCTGTTGCTCCGTCGTCCATCACGTCGACGATGATCGCTTCGAACCGCTGCCGCGTCAGTTTGCGCAAGGCGCTGTCGGAATCGACGCACAACTCCACATCTATTTCCAGATCGCCCAGCACACGGCGCAAGACTCGCACGATCTTCTCGTCCGAACACAGCACCAATGATTTCAAACTCATAGCTGGACCTATTCCTAAGAGAACTCTGGAATCCCCAGAACCGGGGTCAAATGCTTCCGCGGGCCTCTGACGCGGCTCACCAACCGGACTCCCTCTCTGCACTCTATGTCCATCGACCGATGCGATCAATGTTCTGGTTTAAGAAGAGGTTACGGCCGTAATCTGCAGGCCCTTGCAACCCCGGCCGACGGGACGAGTCGAAGATCCCGCCAGTCGGGAGAAGAGGCGTTCGGGTAATTCCGGGTAGAGTCAATGTGGGTTCTCGATCCCGCATCGGAAGCCATCATTTGAAGCCGGGTGAAGAACGCAGGATCATTCATAACTTCCTTATTTTTCATGAGCTTGAGTCATATTTAGCCATTCCTCCGATAGGAAATTTCCGTTGACTTTCGAGCGAAATTGACTGTAAGATGTTGAGTCTCCGATCAGCTTTAGGTGCGGATCAGTCTAGGACGTAGTTCTGTCTGGTGACACTGCGTTTCAGTTGCATCCTGAAGCTGAATCCCAAAGACCACTCGGAGAATCATATAGATAGACGAGTTTTGTAAGGCGGTTAGCAGTTTCATCCCCTTAAGTGGAAAGGCATTTTTCATGGCCAAGCGACGCGGAAATCCGAACTGGGGCAAGCCTGAGCCGATCGGGCCCATCACCCCCACCATCACCGAATTCGAGCAGGTTGTGCGCGAATACAAGTTGTCTCCCGACCAATATCTGCGGTCGACTCGCCTGCGCGAGTGGGCGCGCCGCAACAAGAACTCCAAATACATCCCCGAGCCTCTTCTGGAAGCCTGGGGCTTCGAGATCGAGTCCACGCTGTAACCACAGGTGTGACAGCATTTTGAGGGTCGCTTCTTAGATAAAGGAGCGACCCTTTGTATTTGGTCATAGGGTCGCGCAGGCTTGAAGTATTTGGGATGGCCGGCTTCGGCCGTCGGGCAGGGCCCGGCGACTGTTCGCCGTCCTTAGTGATAACGTCGTGACTAGCGCATGCTGAACGTGCTCCAAATACCGCCTGCGGAGCTCTTCTCGCTGCTCGCCGCCATCGGCTTTGCCGCCGGCCTGAATCTGTATGCAACCGTCGCGGTCCTCGGGTTGCTAGCCCGCTTCGGCCATCTTCCTCTACCTCCGGGATTGATGCTCCTTGCCGGATGGCCGGTAATCGCCGCAAGCACTGCCCTGTTCGTTATCGAATTCTTCGCTGACAAGATTCCCGCGTTCGACTTGATCTGGAACGCGCTGCACACTTTCATTCGCGTCCCCGTCGCCGGACTGCTGGCGTACCAGGCAACGCGCCAACTTTCTCCCGAGCACCAACTGCTGGCCACACTTCTAGGAGCAGCCGTGGCTCTCATCGCTCACAGCGGCAAAACCGCTGCGCGCGCCGCCGTCACGCCTTCTCCCGAGCCCCTCTCAAACATCTCATTGAGCTTGGGAGAAGACTTTGTCGCCATCGGTCTGACTTGGCTGGCCACGCGGCATCCTTATGTCGCTGGAACTCTCGCCGCAATTTTCGTCGTGATCATCGTCATGCTCACGCGGTGGGTCATCCTCGCCATGCGAGCGCTGTTCCGTGGCGCCGAACGGGAACTGGCTAGATAGTGCGAGCCCAGCGAAGCACGAAGTTTTCGACCCTGAACAGTTCGAACATAATGCGTCGAAGGCCTGCGCAATGCGGGGCTGGTCAGCCACCAGGAGCCTGTTGCCTCTGCTAAAATCGCCTCAATATGAGCCCCCAAACGCCGTTTACTGATGTCCCGGAAGCGATAGAGGAAATCCGTGCGGGCCGCATGATCGTCGTCGTCGACGACGAGGACCGCGAGAACGAAGGCGACCTCACACTCGCCGCTGAGAAGGTCACGCCCGAAGCCATCAATTTCATGGCGAAGTATGGACGCGGCCTGATTTGTCTGGCGATGACCGAGGAGCGGCTTGAGCATCTGAATATCGGACCAATGACTTCGGAGAATACTTCGCAGTTCGGCACCGCATTTTGCGAGGCGATTGATGCGCGTCAGGGTGTCACGACAGGCATATCGGCTCACGACCGGGCGCGCACAATTCAGGTGGCGATCGATCCCGCGACGAAGCCTTCGGACTTAGCTCGTCCCGGACACATGTTCCCGCTTCGCGCGCGAAAAGGCGGAGTGCTGGTGCGCGCCGGGCAGACCGAAGCCTCGGTGGATCTGGCGCGGCTCGCGGACATGATCCCGGCAGGAATCATCTGCGAAATCATGAAGGACGACGGCAGCATGGCGCGCGTGCCCGATCTGATCGAGTTCTGCCGCGAGCACCAGATGAAAATGCTCACCGTCGCGGAGTTGATCCGCTACCGCATGGCGCACGAACGCTATGTGCACCGCGTGGGTGAGGCCTTGATCGATACCCGGTTTGGCGAGTTTCGCATGATCGCGTACGAAAGCGAAGTCGACGGCGGCGAGTCGCACGTCGCGCTGACTCGTGGAGATGTGGAGCACAGCAATAGTCCGGTGCTGGTCCGCATGCACGCCCACTGCCTGATGGGGGACGTGTTTGGCGCAACTGGCTGCGAGTGCCATGCAACCCTGGAGGGCGCGCTGCGCCGTATTTCGCAGGAAGGCTGTGGAGCGCTGATTTATCTGCACCAAACTTCGCAGGGATTCTCGGTCGAGAAAGTCGGCGATCGCACCGCGCTCGGCTTTCACCGCGGGCAGAGACTTCCCGCGCTGTACGACAACGAAAAGCAGATTCAGCGCGAGGTGGGCATCGGCGCACAGATTCTGTCGGACCTGAACCTGCACCGCATCCGGCTGCTGACCAACCGTCCGAAAAAGGTAGCGGCGCTGGAAGGATTTGGAATTGAGATTGTGGAGCAGGTTCCTGTGCAGTTGCAGGAACTGAAGGCTCGATCTTAGTTGGGTCGTCTCGAGCAAACGGTAGCACTTGTGCAACCCTTCGCGGCGTGCGCCTGTTTCCTGATGCAAGAAACTGCATAGATCCTTCGGCGGCAAAATGCGCCGCTTCAGGATGACAAAGCTATTGGAAGAGTTGGAACGATTAGAAGGGTTTGCGCACCACGACTTCGTTGTCGCGGATGAAGAACTGCGCTGAGCAGTGCTCGGAACCGCAAATCACGGGCAGCAAGCCGTTAATCTGTTTGCGCGTGATCAGGCCCAGCATGCCGCAGGATGGACAAGACAGAACGGCCCAGTAGGGATCTTCCTTTTCGCCGATTTCCCCGGCGTTTTCCAGCACGAAGACGGTTCCCGGCTGCATCTGTTCCGGTATCCACTCATTGAGAAGATCCAGTTCACCGACCATGTCTTCCTCCAGTGTTCGAAGTGCCCTGCTGGTGCTGCTGTACAAACTCTTCCCTACGAAGCTTTTTTAGCACGCCGCCGGTAATCAGGCGACGTTACCGAAGTATTCGCCTTCCCTGAGATGACCCCGGCCCGCACCTGCCGGACCGCGTCGCTCAGGCACACGCCGAGAATCGGCTGGTCCGAATTTTTCAGGATGTCGACGATCTGGCGCGCCGAAGTCTCCAGATAAAGATGGGTTCCGTCGGTCAGCAGGTGAACGTCGGAACTGCGGCTGACAATTTCGGCAAGCCCCTTGCCAATTTCCCGGTCCAGAAAGCGCATGACCTTTCGTACGCCCTGCAGCGAGAATCCCTTACGGCGCAATTCGCAGATCACGGCGACTTCGGAGAGACGCTTCATCGAGTAGAGACGGCGATGTCCATCGCGCTCGGGCTTGACGACACCACGCTCGTCCCACCACTGGAGTTGGCGGGGCGTGATGCCTGTCAGTGCGATCACTTGTTGCGATGTGAACCGATCTTCCTCTTGCATGATCCCCCAGATATGTTTGAAACAATCCTCAAGTCGAATGTTTCAAACATTTTAGGCATGGAACTGCGCTCGTCAAGGAGAGAATCGGTGGAAAAGGGGTGACTAAGAGAGTTCCTGCTTGTGGGTGAGACCCGAGCCGCCGCCGACGAAGTGGACGATCTCGAGCCGGTCTCCGTCGCTCAGTTGAGTGGCCGCCCAGCGGTCCCGAGGGACGATGTCGCGGTTCAGTTCTACCGCTACGCGGTCGGACTTCATGCCGAGGATTTCAACCAGCGCGGCAAGAGTGGAAGGCACGGGCGAACCGCTGAAATCGCGCTCTTCGCCGTTGATTTGAAGTTTCATCTGGGTACGAGATGCTAAGGCGCGCGGCCCGCGAGAGATCCCTCACTGCGTGTGAAGACGGCTACGCGCGGAAGATGCGTCCTAGCACACGCATTATTCTCCTGCGACTGCTCTTACTCTGCTTTGCGCAGCACGAACTTCCGCGTCGCCGTGCGGCCTTCCTGGTTGATCTGCACCAGCAGCGTTGAATCGGGCAGATCGGCTTCCTCGACCTCAATCTTGATTTCGGCCGCGCCACCGGCATCGGCTACCGCCTGAGTGTAGAATGGCGTCCCCCCAGGTCGAGCGAAGCGGAACGTCAGCCGCGCACCGGACGCCGCGGCGCCTCCTTCGGTGACGCGCAACTGCATTGTCAGGTTGCGATCAGTATGAACCGATTCGGAATTCAGCCACTGAACGTCCAACTCTTTCACCGTGGCCAGCACTTCTGGCTCGGGATGATCCAAAACGTTGTCGAGCTTTCCTTCGCGGATCGCATCGAGCACCAACCGGTGCTGCTCGCGAAGCAGTTGTTCCTTCTGCGAGTCTCCGACTTGCGCCTCGCTGTTCTTGCCGGCATAGGAAGTGGCTTTCTTCCCCACGCAGCGGCCGCGGACGAAGACCTGAGTCTGCAGAAGGAGATCTCCTTCACGCGCTTCGCTCTGTACGTGGTAGATGGTATCGCCGTGCTTCACGTCGGTATTGAAGCCGAAAATCATAGGGACATTGCACTTTCGGAACCGGGTTTTCGAATGACTGAAGCGCCCGATTACACAATCACAAGAATTATCCCGGCATTTCCACAAGATGCCAAGCCGTTCGCTTGACACTGTTCGTGTAAGCCCATAACCTAGAATGTTTAAGCAACACTTGGCGCGAATTATATATAGCTCGTCCTATGCCCGACAATTACTTCGCTCAATACCTCCCGTTTTTGATCCATATTCTTATGGCGGGCGGCATTGCGGCTGCGATTGTGACCCTTTCCTGGCTCATTGGGCAGCGTAAACCAACCCGTGCCAAACTGTCTCCTTACGAATGCGGCATGACTCCGGTAGGGGACTCCCGGCAGCGCTTCTCGGTGAAGTTCTACTTGGTCGCTATGCTGTTCATTCTGTTCGATGTTGAGGCCGTTTTCATCTATCCCTGGGCGATCAGTCTGCGCCAGCTCAAAGCGCAACACGAAGGACATTTCGGCCTCTGGGAGATGCTGATTTATATCGGAATTTTCCTCGTCGGCTTCTTTTATGTCTGGCAGAAGGGCGTACTGGACTGGGGCGAGACCTCTCCTAAACGGGGGAATTTCTAATGCCGCTGGCCCCCGCCATCACGGATCTGGAACAACTGAAGAACCATCCGGCCGTGGCCCGCCTTCTGGGATGGAAGGCCGAGGCTGTGACGGGGGTGAAGTTCGATCGCGAGGAGATGACAGTTTACCTCGATCGGGCTTACATCCGCGAAGCTTGCACGCTGCTGAAAGATGATCCGGCCTGCCCGTTTAACTTCCTTTCCGACGTGACTTGTGTGGACTGGTATCCGGCGCAGCCGCGGTTTGAGGTGGTTTACCACCTGCTGTCGATCCCGAATAAAGAGCGCATCCGGCTGAAAGTTCATCTGAACAGCGACAGCCCGGCGGTTGAGTCGCTGACTTCGGTGTGGCCGGGGGCGAACTACTTTGAGCGCGAAGTTTTCGATCTGTTCGGGGTGCGGTTTACGGGGCATCCTTATTTACGGCGCATTCTGATGCCCGAGGACTGGGAAGGCCACCCTCTGCGCAAGGATTATCCGGTGGAGGGCTACCGCTAATGGCCCACCTAAACCCTACCCCAGTGCTGGAACCTGGACAGGATCGAACCATGATCCTGAACATGGGACCGCAACATCCGTCGACCCACGGAGTGTTGCGTGTGCTGCTGGAGATTGACGGCGAAACCGTGGTGCGCATGATGCCTGACATTGGCTTCCTGCACACCGGGATCGAAAAAACCTGCGAAGCGAAGTTCTATCAGCAGGTCGTGCCGCTGACCGACCGCATCGACTATCTCTGCCCCATGACCAACAATCTCTGCTACGTGTTGGCCGTGGAGAAGTTGCTAGGGCTGGAGATTCCTCCGAAGGCACAGTGGCTGCGGGTTCTGCTGAACGAGTTAACCAGGATTAACTCCCATTTGGTGTGGCTGGGAACGCACGCCATGGACATTGGCGCGCTGACTGTCTTCCTATATTGCTTCCGCGAGCGCGAAGAAGTGTTGCGCATGTTCGAGATGGTCAGCGGGCAGCGCATGATGACCTCGTACTTCCGCGTCGGCGGCATTGCGCTGGAGCCGCCACTGGGATTCTTCGATCGCGTACGCGACTTCGCTGGATATTTTCCGGAGAGGATCGATCAGTACGAGAATCTGTTGACGGGTAATCCGATCTGGACGATGCGAACCAAGGGCGTCGCCAGAATGACCGCGGAAGATGCGATTGCGCTGGGTGCAACGGGGCCGACTTTGCGCGGAAGTGGCGTGGATATCGATCTGCGGCGCGACATGCCGTATTCGAGTTACGAGAAATTCCAGTTCAAAGTGCCGGTATCGCAGGAAGGTGACGTCTTCGCGCGGTACATGTGCCGCGTGCAGGAGCTGCGGGAATCGACCGCGATTGTGAGACAGGCGCTGGACGGCATGCCGGAAGGTCCGATCAAGGCGGACGCTCCGGGAATCGTTTTGCCCGACCGCGAGAAGATGAAGACGCAGATGGAATCTCTCATCTACCACTTCAAGATCATCACGGAAGGTTTTGCGGTGCCGCCGGGCGAGGTCTATCAGGCGGTCGAATCGCCGCGCGGCGAGATGGGCTACTACATCGTCAGCGACGGGACGGCCAAGCCCTACCGGGTTCACATGCGGTCGGCCTGCTTCGCGAACCTGCAGACGCTACCGAAGATGTGCGAAGGGCGGTTGCTGGCGGACGTGGTGGCGGCGATCGGATCCATTGACATCGTGCTGGGAGAAATCGACCGGTGAAGTTCTCCGAGGAATTCGAAACGCGGTTTGCGGAGATGCTCCCGCACTATCCGACGAAGCGGTCCGCGCTCGTCCCGACGCTGCTCTACGCGCAGGACGAAGTTGGCTACCTGTCGGACGAAGTCATCATGGAGATCGCGTCCCGGCTCGACCTAACGGAACTCGAAGTACGCAACGTGATCAGCTACTACTCCATGCTGACCACCAAGCCGCGCGGCAAGTTCAACGTGCAGGTCTGCACCAACATCAGTTGCATGGTGCGCGGCGGGGAAGACATTCTCCACCATTGCGCGAACAAACTCGGCGTTGGCCACAAGCAGACCACGCCCGATGGCCTGTTCACGCTGGAGGAAGTGGAGTGCATTGGAGCGTGCAGTTGGGCTCCGGCGGCTCAAGTGAATTACGACTTTCACGAGAACCTCACCACCGAAAAGATGGACAAGATTCTCGACGAGTACAAGAAGAAGGGAACGCAGTAACCCGAAGTCAGAAGTAGGAAGTAAGAATGCATAGGTAAATCGAAATTCACTTCTGCATTTTGACTTCTTCTTTCTGCATTCAATATGGCTGACTTGGTCTCCCATCCCGACGAGGTAAAGGTCGTTTCCCGGCGCTTTGGCCAGGGTGCGGCCAATATCGACCGGTATCTCGAACTGGACGGCTACAAGGCCGTACAGAAGGCGCTCGCCATGGAACCGGACGCCATTATTAATGAGGTCAAGAATTCTGGCCTGCGCGGGCGCGGCGGCGCTGGATTCTCGACAGGGATGAAGTGGTCGTTCGTGCCCAAACAATCGGTTAAGCCGAAGTACGTGCTCTGCAACGGAGACGAGAGCGAGCCCGGCACGTGTAAGGATCGCTTGATTTTTGAGCACGATCCGCACTCGGTGATTGAGGGTGTCATGATCGGCGCCTTGGCCGTGGGGGCGAAAAGCGGCTACATCTATATTCGCGGCGAGTACCGGTATCTCCTCGACATCATGCAGAAGGCGATCCGCGACGCTTACGCCAAGGGATTCATCGGCAAGAACATTTTTGGCAGCGGGCGCGATCTGGACATTTATTGGCACGGCGGCGCGGGAGCTTATGAAGTCGGCGAAGAGTCGGCGCTTATGGAATCGCTGGAAGGCAAGCGCGGCATTCCACGCATTCGACCTCCCTTCCCAGCTGTGGTTGGTCTTTGGGGCGGTCCGACGGTCATTAATAATGCTGAGACGTTGGCCAATGTGCCGCACATTATTCTTGGCGGCGCGGACTGGTACGCCAAGCTGGGCACTCCGAAAAACGGCGGCACGCGACTGTTCTGCCTGAGCGGCAACATCGCCAAGCCCGGTGTGTATGAACTACCCATGGGCTACAACCTGAAGAAGATGGTCTACGAGGTGGGCGGCGGGATTCCCAACGGACGCACGTTGAAAGCGGTCGTGCCGGGCGGAGCCTCGTGTCCGTGCCTTACTGCAGATGAAGTTGATGTCGCCATGGATTTTGATTCCGTCGCGAAGGCCGGGTCCATGCTGGGTTCAGGCGGCGTGGTAGTGATCGACGATCAGCAGTGCATCGTGAAATTCGCTCTCCGCACCATGAAGTTCTATCAGCACGAGAGTTGCGGATGGTGCATCCCGTGCCGCGAGGGCACGGACTGGATTAAGAAGACGCTGATGCGTTTTCACGCCGGCGGCGGTATGAAGAAGGACATCGACAACATCCAGTACCTGGCAGAGAACATGCTTGGGCGGACCTTCTGTCCTCTCGGGGATGCGGCCGCAATGCCGACCATTGGTTTTGTGAAGAAGTTCCGCAAGGAATTTGAAGACCATCTGGAAGGAAGACCGTGCCCATACGAGAAGGAAGGCGCGGCGGAGCAACTGCTAGCGTTCGCACACTAAGGTTATCCAGTTACGAAGATTTCAAATGGCTGATGTAAATCTCACTGTCGACGGCAAGAAGCTCACCGCTCCCGCGGGCACGCTCCTCATTGAGGCCTGCAAGAGCGTAGGCATTGAGGTGCCTTCGTTCTGCTATTACCCCAATTTTTCACTGCAGGGCGCTTGCCGCATGTGCCTGGTGAAAGTCGAGAAGATGCCCAAGCTGCAGACCGCCTGCACCACGGTGGTCAGCGAGGGGATGATCGTTGTCACCGACAGCGACGAAATCAAGCAGGCGCGCAAGTCGATGCTGGAGATGCTGCTGGGCAATCATCCGTTGGATTGTCCGGTTTGCGATGCCGGCGGCGAGTGCGAACTGCAGGACATGACGTTCAGCTATGGCGCCGCCGAATCGAAATTCATGGAGGCGAAGAACCATAAAGAGGAGCAGCAATGGTCTCCCGTGGTGTTCTTCGACCGCCCGCGCTGCATTCTGTGCTATCGGTGCGTGCGCGTCTGCGGCGAGGGCATGGACGTGTGGGCTCTCGGCGTCCAGAATCGCGGCGTGAGTTCGCTTATCGCACCCAATAAGGAAGATCATCTGGAATGCGAAGAGTGCGGCATGTGCATCGACATCTGCCCGGTGGGTGCGCTGACTTCCGGCGCATACCGCTACAAGACGCGCCCGTGGGAAATGAATCACGTGGGCACGGTGTGCACGCACTGTGGAGACGGGTGCAAAACCACGCTGGGCGTGCGGCGGTCTGACACGGGCATGGAGATTGTGCGCGGCGACAACCGCGACAAGAGTGGGACGAACGGCGACTTCCTGTGCATCAAGGGCCGCTACGCTTTTGATTTCGCCAATCACGAAGAGCGACTGACTCAACCCCTGATTCGAAAGAATGGCAAGCTGACGCCAGCTACGTGGGAAGACGCGTTTGCGTTGGTCGGAACGAAATTCGCCGAGGTTCGCGACAAGGATGGTGGCACAGCGATCGGCGTGATCGGCTCGACGCGTACTACGAATGAAGAAGCGTACCTGTTATCGAAGTTCGCGCGTGTGGTGTTGAAGACAAATAACATTGATCACCACCGGACAGCCGACTTCCCTGCTCTTTCGGCGGCGCTTCGCGGCAGGCCCGATGCAACAGCCAGCATGGCTGACGTCTTCACGGCACCGGCCATTCTTTTGATCGGCAACGACCCCACGGAGCAGCATCCGCTGCTGGCTTGGCAAATTCGTAACAACGTCCGACTGCATCGCGCAAAGCTGTACGTGGTGAATTCAGAGTCGATTAAGCTACGACGGCAGGCGACAACTTTCACGCAGATACCTGCCGGAGCAGAGGGTAAGGTTGCGAGCTTCCTTTCAGGGAACGACGCGGTTGCAGATGCCCTGGCTAGCGCAGCGACGAGTAAAGACGAATGGGTCGCTCTCCGCGACAAACTGCGCGGGGAGCAAAATCTCGTGATCATTTTCGGATCGGAGATTCGAGGCAGCGATCTCGTTAATCTGGTCAAATTCGGCTCTGGAATCTCCGGGGCTAAATTCTTCTGCCTGGCCGATTACGCCAACTCTCGCGGCGCCGCCGACATGGGACTTTATCCCGACCTGTTGCCCGGTTATCACCCAACTGCAGGAAACAGCGACTTCCATCAGGAGTGGGCGGTTCCGCAGACGGAGGGTCTGGACCTCGCCGCCATGGTGGAAGCGGGCAAGAGCGGCAAGCTAAAAGCGCTTTATGTGGTCGGATCGAATCCGGTCGGACGCCTCAACATCGATCCCTTTGCGTTTTCCAACAGTTTCGTCGTCGTACAGGACATGTTCCTCACCGAGACTGCTGTCATGGCCGACGTGGTTCTGCCCGCGGCGAACGCCTACGAAAAATCCGGCTCGATGACCAACACCGGCGGCGATGTGCAGTTAGTGAAGAAGGCCGGCGAAATTTCGGGCACGAAAGCGGATTTTGAAATGATCGTCCGCATCGCCGACGCCATGGGCTTTGAGGTTCGCAAACTGGTTCCATTCGGCGGTGGCACACGGGCCGACATGGGACAGTCCCGCGGCGCTCAATCTGGTGAGGCTGACCGTCATGCCGTCTGGCTCGAAATGCAGGGTCTGGAACCAAAGTTGAGCCCGCTCGATCCAATGGCGATTTTCGACGAAATCCAGCGACTGGTTCCCGGCTATGACGTTTCGCGCGCCAATCTGCTGGCGGGTAACGTCGAGCACACATCGCTCACAAAGAGCGGGTCGGGCGCAGCGCACAAGCCGGAATCGATTTCTCCGGCCCACGACGGTCTGTTCACGTCCGGCACGCTCGGGCGCTATTCGCGCACGTTGAAATCAGTGATGGAGAGTCACGAGGTGAAACCGGCAGGAGTCGCGGCCGACTGACGTTTGAAACACGGTTGTCCCAGGACGATTGTCCAGTTAAGAGAGGAAGCAAGGCGTGGCGTTGCCATTCGGGCTCTACATACTCGCGTCGGTGATCAAGTCGGCGATTGTGCTAGGTGTGCTGCTGACCGCTGTGGCCTACACCGTCTGGCTGGAACGCAAGGTCGTAGGCCACATGCAGAATCGCTGGGGACCCACGCGGGTCGGCCCATTTGGCCTGTTGCAACCCGCAGCCGACGGCATCAAGTTTCTATTCAAAGAAGATCTGACGCCGCCCCACGTTTACACGCCGCTGTTCCTGGCGGCACCGCTGATTGCCGTTATCTTCGCGCTGACGTCGATCTCGGTGATTCCGTTCGGCAATTCGGTCACGATTGGCGGATACAGCATTCCCCTTCAGATCACTGATGTGAACACGGGACTGCTGCTGATTCTGGGCGTCACATCGATCGGCGTGTACGGTGTCGCGCTGGCGGGATGGTCGTCGAATAACAAGTATTCCCTGCTAGGCGGTCTGCGGGCCAGCGCCCAGATGGTGAGCTACGAGATTTCTCTCGGCTTGTCTCTTGTAGGCGTTCTGATCATGTCGGGCAGCTTCAGCCTGCGCGAGATTGTGAAAGCCCAGGGAGGACACTTCTGGGGCTTCATTCCGCACTGGAACATATTCGGAGGCCAGTTCATCGGCTTTTTCTGCTACCTGATGGCGGCGTACGCAGAAACCAATCGCATTCCGTTTGACCTGCCGGAGGCTGAAACTGAATTGGTCGCGGGGTACCACACTGAGTACAGCGCGATGAAGTTTGCGATGTTCTTCATGGCTGAATACGCCAACATGATCACGGTGGCTTGCCTGGCCACTCTCATGTTTTTCGGCGGATGGAACGGGCCGCTGTTTGGTCCGCGAATTCTGCAGGCCATCTTACCTGTGTTCTGGTTTGGGTTGAAGATTTTCGCATTTCTCTTTTTGTACATCTGGGTACGCGGCACGCTGCCGCGCTTCCGTTATGACCAGTTGATGGCGTTTGGCTGGAAGTTCCTGCTGCCGCTGGCGCTGGCGAATGTGATTGCTACCGCGATCGCGGTGGCGTGGTGAGAGGCAGTACTCGGTACCCAGCACTCAGTTCTCAGTCAGAGCGTATCCGTTGAGAATGCGGCGATTGGGACCGCGAGTAGTTCTGAGTACCGAGTACTGAGTACTGAACGTTCATGCTGAGCATTCATCTTATTTTGTTTCTGGCTTTCGGGGCCGTCTGTGTAGCGGGAGCGGTCAACCTGCTGGCGCAGACTCATCCCATTAACAGCGCGCTCTCGCTGATCGCGGTGATGGCCGCACTGGCGGGCGAATACCTGTTGCTGGGCGCGGAGTTCGTGGCTGCGGTACAAGTTATCGTTTACGCGGGCGCCATTATGGTGCTGTTTGTCTTCGTCATCATGCTATTGAACGCCGGAGTGGAAGAACGCACTTCGGGTAGCCGGGTCGCGGTTTTGTTCGGCATTCCTGGATTGCTGCTGGGAAGCATCCTGCTCGCCTGGGTTGTCCTCCGGCATTCGGGAACAGAGGCGGTCGCCGCGGGCGCTCTGCCCGGCGATCCCAAGACCATCGGACAACTGCTCTTCCATGATTTCCTGTTGCCGTTTGAAATTACTTCGGTCCTGATTCTGATCGCCATCATGGGCGCGGTGGTGTTGGCCAGCAAGCCTCCGTCCACTCCAGTCGGGAGGGTGGACTAATGGTTCCTCTATCGTACTACCTGGTGCTCAGCGGATTTCTCTTCGCTTGCGGCGTTGCCGGATTCCTAATCAAGCGCAACATCATCACGATCTTCATGTCGATTGAACTGATGTTGAACGGCGTGAATCTTTCGTTCGTGGCATTTGCTGCGCATTGGCACTCGCTGGCGGGACAGGTGTTCGTCTTCTTCGTCATGGTCGTGGCGGCCGCCGAGGCTGCTGTGGGGCTGGCGATCATCATCGCGGTCTACCGCACGCGCGAAACCTTGAACGTGGACCAAGTGAACTTGCTCAAACTATGACCTCCAATCTCAATCTCTGGCTGATCCCTGTGTTGCCTCTGGCGGGCGCCGCCATCAATGGCTTCCTTGGGAAGAAGTCCTCGCGCAGGGCGGTCAGCACGATCGGGCTTTTCTTCTCGGGTGCGGCTTTCGCCTGGGCTCTTTTGGTCGTGTTTCGGGTTTCGGCTGACGCGCTTCCCTACCAGGAATATCTCGCTCACTGGATCCGCTCTGGTAGTTTCAGCGCCGATTTTTCCCTATATCTCGATCAGCTTTCGCTCGTGATGCTGTTAGTTGTGACCGGAGTCGGATTCCTGATTCACATCTACTCCGTCGGCTACATGTGGGACGACCCCAGCTATTACCGCTTTTTCACATACCTAAACCTGTTCATGTTCTTCATGCTGACGTTGATCCTGGCCAACAACTACCTGGTGATGTTCATCGGCTGGGAAGGCGTGGGCCTGGCGTCGTACCTGCTGATCGGGTTTTGGTTTACGAAAGATTCGGCGGCATCGGCCGGGAAAAAAGCATTCATCGTCAACCGTATTGGCGACTTCGGATTTCTGATCGGACTGTTTCTGATCATCCAGCATTTCGGATCGCTGGACTTTACCAAGGTGTTTGCGCAAGTCCATCCGATGGCGGCGGAAAATGGCGGCGCAGGGCTTCTGACTGCGATCGGCGTTCTGCTGATGGTGGGCGCATGCGGCAAGTCGGCGCAGATTCCGCTCTACGTCTGGCTGCCGGATGCGATGGAAGGCCCCACTCCTGTTTCGGCCCTGATCCACGCCGCGACCATGGTGACTGCCGGCGTCTACATGGTGTCGCGCTCGCACATGATTTTTGAGCGGGCACCGATGGCTTTGATGGTTGTCGCCGTAATCGGAACACTGACTGCGCTGTTCGCCGCGACGATCGGCATCACGCAGACTGATATTAAGAAGGTCCTCGCTTACTCGACAGTCTCGCAACTCGGCTACATGTTTATGGCGTGTGGCGTCGGGGCGTTCTCTGCCGGGATTTTCCACCTGATGACACACGCTTTCTTCAAGGGTCTGCTATTCCTGGCGGCGGGCTCGGTGATCCATGCGGTCGGTGGCGAGCAGGACATGCGCAAGATGGGCGGGCTGCGCTCGTATATCCCATGGACGTTTCTGACCATGGGCATTGCGACGCTGGCGATCGCGGGCATCCCGCCGTTCGCGGGCTTCTGGAGTAAGGACGAAATCCTTTGGAAGGCATACTCGAGCACGCATGGAAGCTGGGTGTTTTGGCTGATCGGTGTCATCACAGCGTTCATCACTTCGTTCTACATGTTCCGGCTTTTGTTCATGACATTCTTCGGCGATTATCACGGCGCCCAGGTTGATGCGCACGGGCACGGCAGCCATTCGCACGGTGCCGATGCTCACGGACACGGCGAGCCACACGAGAGCCCAATGGTCATGCTGGTTCCGCTTATGATCCTTGCGGTGCTTTCCGTGATCGGCGGTCTGGTTGGCATCGGCAACCGATTTGAGCATTTTCTTGAACCGGTATTCGGCACAGGAGTCGCCGAAGCCACCGGAGAAGCCGCCAGCCACGGCACGGAACTGCTGCTGATGGGGGTCTCGGTAACAGTCGCGATCCTCGGTTTCATCTTCGCGTATGTGCTTTACGTCAGCAAGCCCTATCTCCCGCAGAAGATTGCCGACTCTCTCGGCGGCCTCTACCAGGCAGTGTTGGATAAATACTACGTGGACGAACTCTACGCGAAGCTGTTCGTCAAACCACTGGTCGATGGCTCAACCAGCATCCTGTGGCAGGGAGTCGACCGCAAGGTTATCGACGACAGTGTGAACAACGCTGCCGATGGAGCGCGCCACGTGTCGGACGAAGTCCGCCACATGCAATCGGGCAACCTGCGGTCCTACGCGGGCTGGATTGCGGCCGGATCGGCCGTGGTGATCGCCTACATGATTTGGATGGGAGTGCGATGAGCACCGATAGCTGGAGCCCCTACATCCTGACGTTCGTGACGTTCGCGCCGCTGGTGGGCGCATTGCTGCTGGTGATGTTTCCCCGGCGCGATCGCGATATCCGGATCTTCGCTCTGGTGTTTACGCTGCTGACATTTCTTCTATCGCTGCATCTGCCGGTACACTTCCATCGCAGCCCGGGCGGATTTCAGTACGAAGTCAACACGCTGTGGATTTCTAGCCCCCAGATCCACTACCACATGGGTATTGATGGCATCTCCATGTGGCTTGTGGTGCTGACCACATTCCTCACGCCACTATGTGTGCTCATTTCGTGGAAGTCGGTGCACGACCGCGTGAAGGAATTTTTCATCCTACTGCTGATCATGGAGACGGCGCTGATCGGGGTCTTCACTTCCCTCGATTTGTTCCTCTTCTATTTCTTCTGGGAAGCCACGCTGATTCCGATGGCGTTGCTCATCGGCGTCTTCGGCCATGAGCGGAAGGTCTACGCCGCGGTCAAGTTCTTCATGTACACCATGATCGCCTCAGTGTTTATGCTGGCGGCGATTCTCTGGCTCTACGCCAATACTCACACCTTCGATTTTGTGACCATTCGCGACCTCATCGCGAGCGGCGAAGTACCCAACTTCCCTGCTGCTGCGCAATGGCTTTTCCTTGGCTTCTTCCTGGCGTTTGCAGTCAAGGTTCCATTGTTCCCGTTCCACACGTGGTTGCCGGACGCCCACGTCGAAGCGCCTACAGCCGGATCTGTCTTGCTGGCTGGCGTGCTTCTGAAGATGGGCACGTACGGCATGCTGCGCTTCAATCTCGGCTTGTTCCCAGAGCAAGCCCGCCACAATGCTGCGTGGATCATGACGCTGGCGCTGATCGGCATCATCTACGGCGCTTTGGTGGCCATGGTACAGCCCAACATGAAGAAGCTGATCGCCTACTCTTCGGTCAGCCATCTTGGCTTTGTCGTACTGGGAATCTTCAGCTTCACTACCGCAGGATTGAACGGCGCCATGTTCGTCATGCTGGCTCACGGCATCTCGACCGGAGGCTTGTTCATGCTGGCTGGAATTTTGCATGAGCGCCGCCACACTTATGAGATCTCCGAGTTTGGCGGGTTAGCCACGCCCATGCCGGTTTACGCGGCCTCGTATTTATTTATCGTGCTGGCGTCGGTTGGACTTCCCTTGCTGAACGGATTCATCGGCGAGTTCCTGGTGCTCAGCGGTGCATTTCAGGCGAAACCAATCTGGGGAGTCCTGGCGGCTACGGGCGTGATCTGGAGCGCGTGCTATCTGCTGTGGATGTACCAGCGAGTGTTTTACGGCAAAGTGACGAATCCGCTGAACAACTCGCTGCACGATCTTTTTGTTTTTGAGAAAGCTGCGGTCTGGCCGTGCGCTGCCGCGGCGCTAGTCATGGGTGTGGCGCCGATTCTGTGGCTGGGGGCGATTGATCCTGCCGTACAAGCCGCCCTGACTCCGTTCACCCAAATGGTCAGCAAGGTGGTGGGACAATGAGCGGCCTCCTTCCAACCGCCTTGTTACAGACGATGCCGCGCACGATCCCGCAAGGCGCCGAGTACGTCCGCATCTTGCCTGAGCTGATTCTGTCTGCTTTCGGCATCCTAATCATGATTCTCGATCCGCTGGTCGATGAGGAAAAGAGTCAGAAACTGCTGGGCTTTATTGGGCTCGGCGGCGCTGTCGCGGGGCTTCTCGCCACTTGGTACATGGCGCAGTCGCCTGGCCTCGCCTTCTCAAACATGGTGAAGGTGGACGGCTTCAGCGTGTTCTTCCATTTTCTGGTGATCGCGATTGCGGTGATCGTCATTCTCAGTTCGTTCGAGTACATGGCAGTGCAGCGGATTCGCGCCGGGGAATATTACGCTCTCATTCTGTTCGGCACGGTGGGCATGGCATTGATGTCGTCGGCCGTTGAACTGGTGCTGATTTTTATCGCCCTTGAAATCTCCTCGATCTCCACTTATATCCTGACGGGGTTCCGGCGCAATGAGGCCGCGAGCAGCGAATCATCGCTGAAATATTTCCTTCTGGGATCCTTCGCAACTGCGTTCTTCCTGTACGGCGTGGCGATGATGTTCGGCGCAACCGGATCCACCAACATCGGCATCATCAGTCAGAGGCTGCAGGCCGGGTCGGTCCAGTTACTGGTGTACGTGGCTATGGCGCTGATGTTCGTAGGCCTGGGATTCAAAGTCGCCGCCGCACCCTTCCACATCTGGACGCCCGACGTTTACGAAGGCGCACCTGCCCCGATCGTCGGCTTCATGTCGACGGCACCCAAAGCGGCGGCGTTCGCGGTGCTGCTGCGAGTGGTATTCACGATCAACGCTCCCGGCCGCTTCTGGCTGATTTGGGTGGCTGCAGCCCTTTCCATGACCCTGGGCAACCTGGGCGCTCTCGTTCAGACCAACGTCAAGCGTCTGTTGGCGTATTCTTCCATCGCGCACGCAGGATATCTGCTGGTGGCCTTCACCATGACCGCCTCCGACAACTCGGTCGCGGGCATTTCCGCAGCGATGTTCTACACGGCGTCTTATGCGGCCATGAATGTGGGCGCCTTCGCTGTGGTCAGCCATTTCGCCAACGCAGGCGAACGCTATGTCACCCTCGAGGACTATGAGGGCCTCGGCCGCACTTCCCCTCTGTTGGCGGCCACACTCACCATTTTCATGCTGTCGCTGATCGGCATTCCCATGACCGGCGGCTTTTTCGCCAAGTTTTACGTATTCAGCGCCGCGGTAAAGGCGAATCTGATCTGGCTGACGATTATCGGCGTTGTAAACAGCGCTATTGGAGCCTACTACTACCTTCGCGTCATCGTCGTGATGTATATGCGCGAGTCGCGGAAAAATGTGCCGGTCACGCGAGTCCCGTTTGGACTAGGAGTCGCTCTCGCCGTTAGCGTGGTGGCCACGCTCTACCTCGGACTTCTACCTGACCGCATCCTGCGATACGCGCAGGATTCCGCTGAGGAACTGCGGCCGCAAACACCGGCTCCGGTTGCCGCGAATACCCCACAAACGCCGCGTCCAGCGAGCATTCCAGAACATTGATTTGCTTCTCGAAAATCGTAAAACGCTCATTGACAAGAACCTTCGCGCGCGTGCATGATGTGTGAACAAGTTTAGGCTCAGTCCTTCCCTCTCAAGGAACTGACGGCGGCCTGAAGGAGACACAATGTTGAAACTGATGCATGGGCTTTGGTCGGAAGATGGGGGACAAGACATTGCCGAATATGCGGTGATGTTGGCAGTTATCCTGGTTCTGGTAGTGGGAACGGTGCGCTTGATCGGATCGAATGCTAACACTGCGTTTTCAAGCGTAGCCAGTTCACTCCAGTAGATCGTATTTCCAAGTTTCCACAGCCCGCTTCGTCTAATTTGCATCGAAATGAAGACTTCTATGACACGATTTACTTCAGGCGCCGCGTTTACCGCTTACTTCCGCTTTAACGGGAGCAGCGGCTGCGGAGCAGCTTGGAGTGAGGATGAGCCACTAACGGCCACCTGAACAAAACAAGCTTTCCGCAAGCCGCGATCTCTGGATCGCGGCTTTTTGTTTTAGCGAAAAACATACAAGGAGAACCAGTCCATGATCGTCAACATGTCCGAGAAAGCCACCGAGCAGGAAATCAACCATGTGATTGAGCGTATCCGCGAAGCCGGCTACCAACCTCATGTCACTCGCGGCACCGAGCGCACGATTGTCGCAGCTGTAGGCAGCGGCCGCCGCCACGAGATCGAAGCGCTCCAGGTCGCTCCCGGCGTGGATAACGTCGTCGCGATTGCCCAGCCTTTCAAACTGGTCAGCCGACAAGTCAAACCAGAGCGCACCATCGTGAAGATCGGAGCGGTCGAAATAGGCGGGCCTGATGTAGTGGTCATTGCCGGACCGTGCTCCGTCGAATCGCGCACGCAGTTGCTCGATACAGCGCACGCTGTCAAACGCGCCGGCGCGGCGATGCTGCGGGGCGGAGCTTACAAGCCGCGCACTTCTCCGTATGACTTTCAGGGCCTGGGACTGGAAGCGCTCAAGATTTTGCGCGACGCGCGCGAAGAGACCGGGTTGCCAGTGGTCACTGAAGTGATGAGCACAGAAGATGTGGACGTCATCTGCGAGCACGTCGACATGCTGCAGGTCGGAGCACGCAACATGCAGAACTTCGCGCTGCTACGACGTCTTGCAACCGTGAACAAGCCCATCCTGCTGAAACGTGGACCGTCAGCGACGGTCAAGGAATGGCTGCTCGCTGCTGAGTACCTGCTCTCCGGAGGCAACCAGCAAGTCGTGTTGTGCGAGCGCGGGATCAAGACTTTCGAGACCGAGATGCGCAACACGATCGATTTAGCTGCCGTTGCGCTCGCGCGCGATCTATCGCACCTGCCGGTAATCGCCGATCCTTCGCACGGAACCGGCAAGCAGAGCCTGATTGCCGCGGTTTCGCGCGCGGCCGTCGCCGTAGGAGCCGATGGTCTGATCATTGAGGTGCACCCGTGCCCGGAACGCGCGTTGTCGGATGGTCCTCAGTCTCTCGATTTCGCGGGGTTCGGCAAGGTAATGCGATCACTCGCGGAGCCACTTCGGCAGACTGCCAGTTTGCCGGCTGCGGTGTCGGCGTCGTCGTGACCGAATCGGACGGTTCAGTGTCGTACCGAGAACGCGGTGGACTGCTTTACCTGCATCGCCGGATCACCGAACAGGATGAACGTCCGGCGCACGTCCGAATCGCTGATGTGCGACTTCGCTTTGACGATCGCTTCACCCAACGTCGCACCTTTGGTACTCAGAGCATTCTGCACGACCAGGGCATCGAGCTTGGTTTGCGGTGGGGGCTGGTTCAGTCCGCTCGAGGCCAGCACGGCCACGGCGCCACCGTTCGGCGCCAGCATCAGGGTTACGGCCAGCGCGGGCGGACTATACACATCCTGGAAGAATCCATTCAGACAATCCATGATCAGGAACACCGGAAGTTGCGATCCGTTGGTCAGGGAACTCACCGAATCAGTGTCGAAAGTGTTTTGGGCCCATTGCTGTTCGGAGCCGTGTCCGAGATAGTTCACCAGCAACTGACCGGAGTTAATCGCGTTGAGAATGTCCGTTCTCGTTGCGGTCGGAGTACCCGCCGTATCGGCGAACACGTCGGTCACCTGCATGCTCGCAGGTAGTTTCGCCTGCACAGACTGGCTGTCTTGCGTGAAGCTTTCGCTGTCGTCTTTGTCGGCGACCATGAGGGCCTTCGCGGTCCATGAGCCGTTGGTGGACTGGCCCTCATAAGTCGTGATCTTTTCGATCACGGTCTTGGCTTCCTCCACTGTGCTGACCGGCAAGCGGCCGGTGGCAATGGTCGGCATGCCATTGCCAGCGAAGTCCGAGAACCAGTCATCCGACGCCGTCATCAGGCTGCTGGAGGGCACGATGCGGGTCGGAACAAGGTCCAGGTTGCCGAAGCCCAGATAATTCCTGGGGTCAAGCGAGGCGCGGCCGTTCAACAAGAGGTACGTTGGCGGCTTCCGCCAGTTCTGATTCGCGGTCTGCAAGAACTGTTTGATCGCAAACGGAGTGCGCTCGCCGAAACTGAACTCGTCGTACAGATCGTTGATGGGCACCACGACCGACGACTTCCCTTCTGCTTGATGAGCACGCACCAACGGCTCCAAGGCTCCCGCCAACGGACCGTGGGTAACCATGGCAATGTCAGCGCCAAGCTGCGCACTGTGCCAATGCGACGGGTGATTCGACCACACGCCCGCGGTGGATGCCACTCGATCATCGGCGACTGCCAGCAGCGTATGTCGCACCGGGTTCAACGGGTTCGTGGTCGTAAACGGCACCTGCATGGCGATCTCATACTTGCCGTTCATGGAAATGACCTGCGGCGTCAACTGAATTGGACGATTCGGATCCGTGATGTCGAGCACAGTTGGCGCAGTGTTGAAATTCCTGACCGTGACTTCGTCGCCGGCGCGTCCCGTGAACTTCAGTTGGTCGCTGTCCGCGACGTACGCGTGCGGATAAGTGATGCGAATGTAGTCGACCAGGCTGGTATCGTAGTCCCCGTTTTGCGCGGTGAGCGTAACCGTGTTGCTCCAAGTTTGCAGAACGCCAGGTGGAATCGTCACGTTCAACCTGCCTTTGGCCTGGCCGGTGAAGACTACGTCTCCCAGTGAGGTTCCATTCAAGACCACGGTCACATCGTGGGGGAAGGCCGTGATCACACCCTGCAGCGCGACTTCGAGATGCGCCGCTTGCGTGGACGAAACATCGAGGTGTGGCACTTCGAGCACCTGCTCCACTGGAGTGGGCGAGACCAGCGCGCCAAAGAAGTTCTCGTCGTTCCAGGTGAGCAGAGCGGCAAAATACATGGTGTGCTGCTGCAGTTCGACGGTGGCCGAGTAACTGGCCGGTGGCTGGTTCGATCCAGTTGATACCGGGAGCAGGGGAATCCGGGGACCTCGACCTTCGCCCGCCACCAGCCAATAGACGCGAGTGCCAGAGAAGACGGTGTTGATTCCCGTGCCGTAAAAGTTGATAGCAGCCTGCGGCCCGAAGCCTCCCGGACCCGCCGTCGCACCCGTAATCTGCAGAGGCTGCTCGGTTGCTTCGGCGTAGAGATGCAACAGCGCTGGATCGACGTTGGGATCGAGTCCGGCCTTCACCAGATCGGGTTGGGTGACCCGATGCCAACCCTCGTGCCGGACATATATCTTGACTGCCGGATGCGCGGCCAGTTCGTATTGCTTTTGGATCTGGCTGGGTGTCGGCGCAGATGCCAAAGGCAGAGTCTCCACAGTATGGCTTTCCTGACTGCCTGGCATCGGCGGTTGCGCCTGGTTCATCTGACTCAACATCCGAGTCTCAGACGCAGACGCTTCGCTCCCGGCTGGTATTCCCACTGACACGGAAACTGGACCATGCATGGTGCGCGTGCCGTTTACGTCAATGTCTTCCAGCCAGTAGGACGCGCCAGTAACCCCGGCTGAAGGATCGATCCAGGCATAACTCCTGCCCGCATGCTTGGGCAGCGCGCCGCTCATGAGCAGCGCTGATCCCGCAATCACAGAGGGATTCACGCGCACCCGGTTTCCGTTCTGGTCGCGGTACACGTTGAAGCCCAGGTTGTGCGCCTCTCCGCCGGTCTTCCACGTCAATACAACGCGGTTCGCGCCATTCTTGTCATTGCCGGAGTGCGCCGAGAACGAATGCAGGGTGACGCTGGTGGGCGCCGTTATGGTTTCACTCTGCGTCGAGGTATTGTTGCTCAGGTTCGGATCAGTCAGGTCGGGCGAGAGGGTCACGGTCGCGATGTTCGTGACGATGCCCGGCGTGTTGGGGATCGTCAGAATTGAAATCGTCGCCGTGGCCGCGTTCGCCATCGGCCCGAGCAAGCAGGTTACGGATCCGCCGGCCTCGGAACACGAACCCTGGGTTGTGGTTGTCTGCAGATATGTCAGCGCCGCAGGCAGCGTGTCGGTTACCGTCACATTGGTCGCGGATGCCGGACCATTGTTGGTGACGGTCAGCGTATAGGTGAGTGGGGTTCCCTGCGTCACCGGATTCGGACTCCCCGTCTTCACGATGGCCATATCCGCGCTCTTGGCACTAGCGACCACCACCGTCGCGCTGGCGGTATTGGTCGTGATGCCGGTCGGCATATTTCCGGCGGTGGCAGTGGCCGTGTCTGTGATGTTCGTTCCTGCTGGCGTTGCTGCAGCGACCTGCAAGACGAGGCTGAAGGTCGCGGTTCCGTTCGCTGCCAGCGTGCCAGCGAGGGTGCAGGTAATCGTACCGGTGCCGCCCACTGTGGCGGACTGTCCCGCAGGTCCATCCCGCGGGAGGCGTCATCGACTGGAAAGTCGTATTCGGCGGCGTGGTTTGCGTAAAGGTCATTCCCGCGGTTCGTCACGGCAGGACCATTATTCGTGACCACCTGCGTGTACGTGACGTTGCTTCCAGCCGCCACCGACGTGGCGGACGGAGAATTCGTCGTAATCAGATCGGCTTGCGTTGCAGTGGCGACCACGTCTGCAGCGGTGGCGCTATTGTTGGTAAGGTTTGGATCGGTGACCGAGGAAGTGACACGTCGCCGTTTCGTTGATCGCCGTCCCAGAGGTGCGTTCCGGCATTCACGTTCACCACATATATGTAATGGTTGCGGGCGCGCCGGAGGCTAGATTCGGGTTGCTGCAGATCAGCGTCGCCAGGATACAAGTCCACCCCGCCGGTCCGGTGAGCGATACGGAAGTGGTGTTCGCCGGAAGGACGTTAGTCAGAGTCACCGACGTTGCCGCGCTGGGTCCGTTGTTGGTCACGACTTGCGTGTAAGTGATGTGTGTATTGGCCAGCACCGGGATCGGACTGGCAGTATTTGTGATTGCAAGATCGGCTGAACTCCCGACTTGAGTGTTGACGGTGGCGCTGTTGTTGTTGCCGTTCGGATCGACGGTCGTTGACGAAACTGAGTCCGTTTGGGTGATGGTCGATCCTTGCGCCACGGTCGTGTTGACCTTCACCACGAAGGTAAAGGTCACCGTGGTGGTGGCGGCCATCGTCGTTGTGTCTGTACAAGTAAGAGTCGCAAGCACACACGTCCATCCGGCGGGTCCAGTTAGTGACACAGCCGAAGTATTCGCTGGAAGAGCTTCCGTGAACACCGGAGCGTTGGCCGTCGCCGGACCGTTGTTGGTCACACTCTGCGTGTAAGTAATGTTGTTTCCTGCGGTCACCGGATTCGGGCTCCCCGAATTGGTCACGCTCAAATCCGCCTGTGTGCCGGACGCCACCGCGATGTTCACCGCCGCGGCGTTGTTCAGCTGGTTGGTATCGTGCGTCGTCGTGGTAGCCGCATCCGACGTCCGAAATAACGGTCCCCGCAGCCGTTCCCGCGTTCACGTTATAAACAGCAGTGATTGTGCCAACAGAGCCTGGCGCGACGCTCGGATTCGTGCAACTCACCGGCGCCGAGTTCGGACAGGTCCAGGTTCCTCCGCCCGTAGTCACCGCGGCCACCGACACAAACGTCGTATTCGTCGGCGTTAATTCCGTGAACTTGGCAGTACTGCAATTGCTGGGTCCTAGATTGGTCACGGTCTGCGTATATGTGATGTTCGTCCCGGCCGTGACCGGACTTGGGCTGCCACTGTTGGTTACCGCCAGGTCGCAGTTCGTGTTGACGTTCGTGACGACCGTAGTGGTGCTGGTGTTGACGGAGTTGGTCGCATTCAGAGTGGACGTCGCCGTAATGGTGGGCACGACCACGCTCGACGCGACGTTCACCACAACTACGATATTCGCCGTTGCCCCCACGACCAGACTGGGATCGGTGCAGTTCACATTTCCTGTCGACACCTACTGCCGGCGCTGTACAGGTCCACCCAGCCGGCGCCAGGACGGATTGGAAGGTCGTGTTCGGCGGCGTCGCCTCCGTAAAACTCGCAGTGGTAGCCGCCACCGGACCGTTGTTCGTCACAGTTTGCGTGTACGTGATGTCGTTCCCCGCAAACACAGTCGAGGGCGAGCCGGCGGTGCGTCAGCACCAGATCGGCCTGCGCTGCGCCCGCAACGATGTCAGTAGCGACCGCAGAATTCGATCCATACGATTGATTGGTGCCGTTCACCGTGGCCGTATCAGTGATCGTTGGTATTGCTGGCGGTCCCGGCATTGACCTTATAAGTGACCGTGAATGTTCCTGAGACACCGGCGCCCACGCTCGGATTGGTGCAATTGCTAGCCGGAAATCCCGTGCAAGTCCACCCTGCCGGGGCCGCAACGGTTTGGAATGTAAGATTCGCAGCCGGCACATTAGTCTCGCTGAACGTAGCACCGGTTACAGCGGTCGTTCCGGTATTGGTCACGACCTGGGTATAGATAATATTGTTCCCGGCCTGCACCGGATTTGGCGAGGCCACGTTCGTTACCGACAAATTTGGCCCAGTCGCTCCCACGATTGTCCTGACAGACGCTGTATTGTTCGCAGAAATTGGATCGATCGCCGAGGAACCCACCGAGACGGTCCCGGTGATCACGGTTCCATTGGCGGTGCCGGCAGTGACTTTCACGACAAGACTAAATGCGCCGGAGGTCAACGCCGCCATGTTCGCGTTGGTACACACCACGTTGCCGGTCGCGCCCACCGCGGTGTTCACGCAACTCCATCCCGCTGGCACAACGATCGATGCCAGAGTCGTGTTCGCTGGAATCGAAGCTACGACAGTGGCGTTATCGGCGGCGCTGGGTCCGTTGTTGGTAACGACCTGCGTATAAGTAATGTTGGCCCCGGCCGCGACCGGGTTCGGCGAGCCCGCGTCGGTCACGCTCATGTCGGCGCTGGAAACCACGTTCGCCGTGTCAGTAGCAGTGTCGTTGAGCAGGTTCGCTTCGCCGCCACCACCGATCACGGCGGTGTTCGTTACCGTGGCCGGAGCCGACTGCGACACGTTGACGTTGAGCGCGATCGAGGGATAACTGCTGTTCGCTAGCAGCGAATCAGAACGTGTGCAACTGACGGTCTGCGCTGAAACCGAGCAAGCCCATAGAGTCCCCGATGCACTCGGTCGGAGTCAGGCCGAGAGGCAGAGTGTCGTTCATTGTGACGAGGCCGCTCGTCGCGCCCAGAAGGCTGACGTTCGAAACCGTTATCGTAAAGCTGGCGCTGCGACCCGCGAGTGAACGTTGCCCACATGGGTCTTGGTCAGCGTCAGGTCTGGAGTGCATAGCGCCGAGGACTGTATGCCGGTCACCTGCGACAATGTGGCGCTCGTCGAACTAGTACCAGGTCCACCCGGGGTGGCTCCGTACGCGACGCCGGGATTTAGGGTCGTCCCATTTCCTCCGCCGAGGGTGCTGATGCTGGCCGCGGCGCCTGAAACGAAAACCACTCCGCCCGCGCCACCGCCGCCCGGTCCGTGACGGTCGGCCAGACTGTAAGGGTCGCGTGTCCCAGGCATCGCCGCCGCGGCCGCCATTCGCCTGCAAGGTCAGGCCGCTCTCGCCGCCATTCGCCGCGAGAACGACGATGGTTCCACCCGCTCCGCCTCCGCCACCTGCATCATTGGCAGTTCCGATATAGGCGTTCGCGCCATTCGCCGTCAGAGTGCGCCGTGCCAGTCAGGCTGTCTGTGCGAATGAAGATCATGCCGCCGCCCGCCGATCCGCTGCTGGCCTGATTGTCGCCGTCGGAATTGTTTCGCGTGCCGGCTCCGCCTCCGCCACCGAGCGCGATACGGTCGATCGTGGCGGGAAAGGCGGATCCCCCCTCGCCACCCGTACTCAGATTGGAGTTCCAGGAATCGCCGCCGAATCCGCCCGAGCCTCCGTTACCACCGCCACCGCCGCCCGCGTTCTGGTCGTTCGCAGCTGGATGCGCGTCTGTTCCGCCTCCGCCCGCATTTCCCGGCGCGCCGCGCGCCATGCTGCCGTCGCGTCCCAGTTGTGCCGCTGGGATAGCCACTCGTGGTCTGCAGGAAAGTTCCCCAAGACTCCACCCACTTCGGCGTACCCGCTACGCCTTCGCCTTTGGCAGCATCAACCCCGCCTTCGGCAACGCCGGTATACGCTGTCGGCGATGTCTGCCAATAGTCCGCGTTCGAGCCGGTCCCGCCGGTCAACTGCATTCCTGCGCCGCCTCGGAATCCCTGCCCGTCGACAACAACGGACCCTCCGGCCAGATTCAGTTGTCCTGCGATATCCAACGCGACGATCCCACCCGTAGATCCGTTCCATGGAGTCGCCGTCACAGCACCCAACGTGGCAGACAAATATTGCGGTACCAGCACGACTTGATAGGTACTGATTCCCTTTGTTCCCGAAGCCGCGGTCGCCGTGTAGGCGAATACCAATCCGTTCGTCGGCCCGGCGCCCTTGATGGGTACGAACCCGCCAGCGATCGGCCCCGTCGCGGTTACGAACTCGTAGTTTCCGGCGTTATTGATGGTCGTGAAGCCCGAACCTGTGAACCCGTTTCCGTACGCTACGCTGTTCGTAGTGTTGATGCTGGCGTCCTGCATCTGGACCACCAGCAGCAGACTGCCGTTCGCAATCGTGCCTCCCGCCCCTGTTGCGGTGCCCACGGGAATCGAAGTGGCTCCTTTCGCCACGTTCGCAGTCCCCGGATAATACGTGTTGATCGCTCCGTTCAGAGTTCCACCCGCGCTCAGGGTGGTGGTGGAACAAACCACGCTCACCACGGGAGCCAGGGCCACATAAGTATTGTTGCCGGTATTCGGATCAGGAGGCGTGCCGGAATCGCTGACCGTCGCGGTGTTGGGATAAAAGCCGGCTGTGGTAGTCGACACTTTCACCGCCACCGTCACGTTCGCTCCGCTAGCAAGACTGCCGGTGACGTTGCACGTGATCGTCGGCGCGGTGGTTGGGCATGTTATTCCAGCGCCGGGCGTTACCGATACGAACGCCAATCCAGTCGCGGCATACGTGTCGGTCAAACTAACACCGGTTGCCGCCGACGGACCATTGTTAAATACGGTAATGTTGTAGACAGAGTTCGTACCGACCGGCACCGCGGTGACGCTGGTTGTAACACCAATATCTGCGGTGCTCGGATTGATCCCCACGCCGCCCAGCGACCAGTTGGATGTGCCGCTGAACGTCTCCGACACGGGCACGCTGGGCGCACCGGATCGCGTGCTGCCCCATCCCGTCACGTCTGGGGACGCCGTGTTCCCGCTGTTCAGGTTCCACTGTTGGACTTGAGTACCGAGGCCCACATTTACCGTCTGGTCGCCCCCCGTGGCCAAGGTATCGATCACCATTCCGTTGACCACACCGGGGATATCCAACTGCGAGGCGGCACCGGCAGCGCCGTCCCCAGAGACGAATGTCCCTAAGGGGGCCGTTTGGTCCGCACCGGTAAAGGTTGTGACTCCCACAACCACCCCCACGGTTGCGGCCGCTGGAATAAGCACATTGACCACAACGTTGTGGTTCCCCGTTGACGGAGCCAGCATGTACCACATTTCCACCCGGCGTGTGCCCCCAGCATCGTTGTGGCTCCCGACAAGATTCAGGGTCGCTCCGTTGTAGGTCACGCTCACAACACCGGCCGTCGGGGAATTCGCAATGTTCATCGACACCCCGACAATCATCAGGCGGTTCACGCCGGTATTGACGGTTCGATGAGTGAACGTGGGAACAGCCTGCGTGCCCGGACCGGTGAGCTGCGTGCTGGAGAAGGTCGTGGCATCGACCACAACTTGCGCGCTGGAATATGCCGCCGCCAGCGATAACACCAGAAGACCCAACAGGCCCAGGACGGTGTGCGACGCTTTTCGTGCAGGCGCTACCGCGCCCGTCTGCCGCCAGTGCGATGCCGCACTCTTCACAACCATCTCCATAATTCGCTGGCCTCGCGCCGCAGTTCGCAGCACGCGCCCACTGGATCCGTGGAATTTCGCCTGGAAATTTCGTCGCCCCACGCGCACCTCTTTGGCCACCGCAATGCCAACGATCTCTCCCGCGCTGACCGCCGGATCATCCTGCTGGCCGCAATCACCACGCGTGATGAAGACATCCTGCTCCGCGTCAGCCACCACTAGGCGATGCAACCGGAATCCGATCTCGCCCTTCACTAGAACGATGTCGCCCTCGCGCAATTCAGCGGGCACCACGGATTTCACGTGCACTATCTCGCCATCGCAAATCGCCGGAGACATGCTGGCCCCGCGCGCATGAAAGCGGATGCCGTTCCCGCCTCGTAGCAAGACGCGGGTAATCTCATCGAAAAGGCGCGACTGCGGGCGGTCCTCAGAAAATTTCCAGAACTTGTCATTACGTGCGAACACATCATGCTCGGCACATTTGTGATCCGGGGACACTTGTCATCCTGAGGACGCTTATGATCCTGAGCAAAGCGAAGGATCTCATGCCTCGATGTGCCGTCCAAGGCCTCAAAAGGAGTTCCTACGACCGCCGTGATGCCACTCCCACCGACGGGAAGTTCGTTGAGAGATCCTTCAGCCACGAAATTCCAGAATCCTCTCTACCGCAGCTTCGTTGGGTTCGAACGCATAGTGGTAAACGGGAACCGCACCGACCAGTTCCTGCAAGAACTCCAGCGCAGAATCGACATACTCATGCCGGTGAAACGGCACAAAACTGCGTGCAAACAATTCCGCCACCGCCTGGCTTGGAGAGAGCCGCGTCAGCACGTTCCCATGCCCATGCTCAAGAATGAATATCCTTGCCAGAGACGCGCTCCCCGGCGACGCATACGCCGCCTCGCCATGCCACGGCGTCCCATACATCCGCATGCCGCCAGGTTTCGGTTTGTCATCCCGAGCGGAACGACCTGATCTTGGTAAAGGGATCCACTCATCATCGGCAGCGTCGTCCCGCCGCACGATAATCCGATCGTCACTCAAAACCTCGACATCCTCACGCGCCGTCCACAGCCGCGTCGTCGTACTCTTCCCTGCCCCCGAATGCCCGACAAATAAATTTCCCGTCCCATCTCGACCGAACGATTCCGCAACTATGCAACTCAATCGCTTTCTCCTGTGTGAGGCGGTGCATAATCAGCAATTCATCCAAGGGATACTCCAGCGGAGCAATCGCATGTCTTGCATCGGCAAAGGATTCTGCATTCATCTGGAGTCTTGCCCTGCGGAATTGGCCATCCACGAACAACCGCTTATAAAGCGCCGTCCCCATGGTTGGGGCACTGAAGTCGAACTGGAATCCGGATCCGTCTTCGTACAACCGCCACACCGAACCGGAATCAAAAAGAGGCCGCCCCGCTGGCGGACCCAAACTTTCCGCCCACTCCACGTGAATCGTAATATCGGAGGCGCACGCTTTGGCTCGAAACGGCAAAAGCGAGGGCACCAGAGTAACGTCGTCGGCCCTGGAACCCTCGACTCGCACGGACACCCTCCAATAGAGAACTCGCTCCGATGCGTAGCGCAGGCATCCGCCCACAACGCCGATGGTGCCTGTCCGACGCTTAGCATTTTCTAGTCACACTCTCTGAACGCCCGATTACGATCCGATACTCCTGCAGAACAGCGTTGTACAACTGCCACCCACTGGGCCCGCGGAACCAGAGATCTTGCAGTGCCCAAGAACAGCCTCTTCCGGGCGCAGACTGATCGTGACCACCTGCGGTGGCTCGTATTTCTGCTTCTTCATTTCGACCGAGTTCGGCTCGTCATTCATTCAGTGCACTCCTAATGCCTTACGGTCAATGCCCGCAGTTTCCGCAACCGGACGCCGCATGGGAATTGCTGAGAATCGGGAGCAGTTGCTGCGGTCCCGCCCAACTCTCGACATCAATTTCGTGATTTGCGATTCGGCGGGCCGATTCCATCATGTCGTCATGCTGATCGCCGCCTGCGCAGAACTCGCACTCTCCATGCGCCGGAATCTCCACTCCTACGACCGCTGCCCGCAGATGCGCAACATGGCAAAGAAATTCCACTGGACTCTCGCGATCCCCGCTTTCCATCTCACCATTCGCCGGACACATCCCGCAAAGCGACTGGATACGGCACTGCTTGCACTTCGTCACGCGCGTACTCTTGCGGGATCGCAACTGCAAGAGAGAGCCTTCCCAGACTTTCGCCACCCCAACCTCTCGAACACTAAAGGTCTCCTGCTGCGAGATCACGCAAATTCCCATTTCTCCATAAGCGTTGATGGCAAATCCACTCATCCCTCCGCCGCAGTGATATACAGTGTCGATTTGCGCAAGGTTCGGTGGGTTCTCCAGGTCATGCTTGGCCAGTCGGCGATATTCGCTCGCTCCCTTCGGAGCGCTCATATCAAGCGCCACAACTTCTTCCGGCGTTAACCGCACTGCCAGCGGACTCTGGGAGCAGTCAATACGCGGGTTAACTTGTCCGTCCATCTTGAACTCCACACCCAGCTCCTCTTCCGCGAAGCGCCGCATAGCAACAACTTCATGCTTATTGATGCTGGTCGCCACCGTCTTCAACTTCAGCGGCAGCCCGCGCTCCTTCAGCAGCTTGATCCCGCGCAGGCAGCGGTCATACGATCCCGGAACCGCCGTCAGCGCTTCATACGTTTCGCGCGTGCGCCCGTAGAGGGTGATCTCGATGGCAAACGGGGGCCACTCCACCAGATAATCCGCGATCTGTTCATTGATGATCGTGCCGTTGGTGAACAGCGTGATCAGAAATCCTTTTTTCTTGGCGTAGGTGTAAATCTCGAGGAAGTCTTTGCGTGCGAAGATTTCGCCGCCGGTGTAGAGCAGCCAGAAGCAGCCCATCTCGACCAGTTCATCGAGCATCCGGAAGTGTTCCTCCTTGCTCAACTCCCGCTGCTTGGCTTCCATGTCGCCCATGGGCAGGTTGTTGTAGCAGTGCAGACACTCCAGAGGACAGCGCCGCGTCACTTCAATCGAAACCTGCAGAGGCACACGTTCACCAGCCTGGCGCCGGTGCAGATCCGCACTAAACGCACCGTAACTTAACTGCTCCAATCCCCCTCCACCCTTCGACAACAAGTCTGAAAGCAGCGGACGCCGCTCTCAGGCGCCCGCTGCTGCCAGTCCTTCCCGCCCCACTGGTCCTTCAGTCCCCGGCCATCGCGACAAATGATGCCGGTGGAACCTCGACCAGACCAACTGCTTTCATCTCACTCACAAAACTCGTCACATCCTGCTCGGCTCGCGCCGGCTCGACTTCATATGCTTGCGCGACGGCCGTTGCCAGTTCCGCTACGGTGCGCGGCGACCCCAGCAATTTCCAGATCAGCGAACCGGTGCCGTTGAAGCTGTAGATCGACGCCAGATCGCCCACCTTGGCGCGGACCGGAACGATCAGGGTTTCTCCCCCCACGACGCGCGCGACCACGGCCTGCGATCGAACCAACGTCTCGTCTCTCAACGTAGCTGCCAAGGTGCATCTCCCCTGTTCCGGTTTTCGTAAGCGAGGACGCTCTTCGAAAGCCGCCACAGTTTCGTCCCAATCTGAGATTACGGCAAAGCCACCCCCTAGAAGCAATCGGACATTGGGGCAGGTATTGGGTTGGTTATCACCCGCAATGGTTCCCAACTGCCCACAAAAAGAAGAGTTACGGCGTTAGTTGTGATCGGCTTCTGCGAGAGATCAGGGGCTGGCGCGAGAGACGGAGAGGCAATTCCGCCAACGCGATGGTCAACCTTTGCAGTGGACAAACGAAACCAAACGCTATAAAAAGAAATACAGCGGCACGCACCGTCGTACGCACTACAAATTCGCCGCGAGCTATTCCCGTGCTCAACGAAGAACGTCGCCGCGCCATCCTCGACCAGTTAACCCATCACGGAAGAGTTCTAGTTACAGAACTCGCCCGCCAATTCGAAACCTCACAAGTTACGATTCGCAAGGATCTCGAAATCCTGCACGCACACGGACTCGTCCACCGTACGCACGGAGGCGCGCTCCCGTCGCGCGAGGGCGCGCTCGAAGATCCCACGCTGCGCGAAAAAGAAAAGCTCCATCACCAGGAGAAGCTGCGCATTGCAGAAAACGCCGTCGAGAAAGTGAAGGAAGGACAGGTGTTGATTCTCGATTCCGGCACCACAACCACGGCGATCGCGCGCGCGTTGCGTAGCTTCCAGAACCTCACGATCATCACGAACGCGGTCAACATAGCCGCAGAACTATCGGGGACTTCGGTGGAAGTGATCCTCACCGGCGGCACGCTACGCAAGAATTCTTTTTCGCTGGTCGGTCCGATCGCCGAGGAAACACTGCGCCGCCTCAGTGCCGATCTGTTATTTCTGGGCGTCGATGGATTCGACACTCACTTCGGATTGAGCACACCCAATCTGCTGGAGGCGAAAGTCAACCGCGTGATGGTCGAAGTTGCAAAGAAAACCGTGGCCGTGTGCGACTCCAGCAAATTCGGCCGCCGCAGCCTGTCGCTGATTGCTCCGCCATCGGCGCTGCAGGAAGTCATTACCGACCGCGGTGTTCCCAAGTCCGATCTGCGCGCGCTCAAGCAGGCTGGAATTGAAGTCACGCTCGTCTGAGACACACGCTACTCAATCCCATGCCCCGCTTTGACGTCACTATCGCCGGCGAATTAAATCTCGACCTCATCCTTTACGGCCTGCCCGAACAGCTTCCGCCGGAACGCGAACTGCTTGCGGACGGCATGATGCTCACGCTCGGCTCTTCGTCCGCAATTGTGGCCCACAACCTGGCCGCGCTCGGCAGTCGCGTCGGATTTCAATCCCGCATCGGCGACGATCCTCTCGGGCGAATTGCGCTCGAGCGCCTTCAACAAGGTGGAGTCGATGTGTCGCGCGTGCGCCGCGTTTCCAGTTCAACCACGACGGGCCTCACCGTCATTCTGCACCACGAGGCGTGGCGCAACATTCTCACTTATGCCGGGACGATCGCAGAGACTTGCTGGGAGGATTTGGACTTAGACTACCTCGCTGACTCGCGCCATTTTCATCTTTCGTCGTATTACTTGCAGCGAAGTCTGCGTCCGCGAGTCGCCGAACTCTTTCGATCTCTGAAGGCAAAGGGCCTCACGATTTCTCTCGACACCAACGATGATCCTGACGACCGCTGGGAAGGCGGACTGCACGAGGTTCTGCGGTACGTCGACATATTCCTGCCGAACGAGCGCGAAGCCTGCAAAGCAGCCGGTACTGAGAACTTGGAATCGGCGATTGACAAGCTTTCCAAGCTCGTGCCGCTCGTCGTAGTGAAGGTCGGGCGCAAAGGAGCGATCGCTCAACGCGGCAATGAGCGTTTCACTAGTCCGCCGCAAGAAGTCGTTGCAGTCGACACCGTCGGCGCGGGCGACAGCTTCGACGCCGGCTTTCTGCACGAGTACGTGAAAGGATCAGATCTGCCAACGTGCCTTGCCAGCGGAAACAGAGCCGGCGCATTCTCGACCACGCGCCCCGGCGGCACCGAAGCTTTCCGGGACGCCGCGCATCGCGACAGATTCTTTCGGAAATCCTAGCCCGCCGTTGGGCCTCGCCCTGACCGGACGGCCGAGGCGGCCGCCTCCACATGAGTTTCCCCTACATGAGATTCTGCTACTGCGCGCTCACTTCGAGCAACAAGTGTTCTTTGAACTCGGCCTTCAGCCTGGGAGCCTTCCCGGCCTCGGCCTGCACCGTACCCAAATCTTTCCCGTCCACATAATCCACTACGTGATAACTCCCGGGCTTCAGCCCGCGCAGTTCCACTTCACCGTCGAACGCGCCATTCTCTTTCTCCGCAAAAAACGCGTAGTACATCTTGCCGTCCTTCGCGATGGCATACGCCTCAGGCACGTCGTACCCATAGACATAGAGATCGCGGAACTCGCCCTTCGACAGCATCTTCTCGTTGTAAAGGCCGATCCACTTCTTCCATTGCGCATCCTTCTCGTTAGTCAGCGCTACGGGCTTGAATTTCGGGCCCGGATCCGGCCACACAAACTTCGTCCCCGGCACCCCGCCAGTTCCGAGCGTCGAGGCGAAGTCGCTGCCGTGCTCGCTCCAGTTGCCCTTGCCGACGGGCGTCATCGCCGACAGTTCCACATGATCTCCGTACACCGCCGCTTCCGGCCCCAGCAGCGCCTTGTACATCTTGATACGCCGCCGCACCTGCACTGCTCCCACCGGATCGGCCGTCACCGCCTGATCGATAAACGGCAGCCATGCGAGCGACGGAGGCGTCCCGCACGGACACGCCTGCGTCACACTCTCGGGCTTGATGGCGCGCGTCGTCTGAAAGATCGTCTTGTACACCTCGCCCATGGCGTTCACCGAATCCTGCGGCGACTTGTGATGATGCGCCGGGTTGTAGCACGCTGGCACGCTGTAAATATTGTCGAGCTTCGATCCGTCAAAACCCCAGTCGCGAATGAACTTCTCCGTGAGTTGCTTGTAGTAGCTCTGCACTTCGGGCACGGCCGGACACAGCGTGGCCAGATCGCGCGTCATGCGCGCATGCTTCCCATTCTTGTCGAGGATGAACCAGTCGGGATGCTCCTGCGCCACCTTCGAAACGATATATTTGTGCGACTCCCACCTGCCCTGACCATCTTCCGCGCCCAGCGGCAACCACCAAAGCTGCGCAAGAATGCCCTGCTTGTGAAAGTCATCCACCATCTGCTTGATGGAATCGCCGGGAAACGTCTCCTTCCGCGGATTCCAGTCTCCATAGGTATCGAACCAGCGATCATCCAGCGTCGCCCATTTGATCCCGAGCTCTTTCAGTTTCGGCACCGTGCCCAGCATCTGCGCCGGCGTTACGTTGAACTCGTAGCCCCACCCGCACCAACTCACGTTGTAAGCTTCGTTCGAAGGCTTCGGAATTTCCCATCCTTCTTTCTGCAGCACACTCGACCACATGCGCAGAGGCTCGTAGAAATCTCCGCTGTACACCGCGACAAAACTCCGTGGCGAGGAATAACTCTCTCCCGGTTTCAGCGCGGCATTTACGGGAATCGTCATGCTCGCCGTCACGCGCCCGTCCGGTTCCACCTTCACCGGCATTGACAACGTCCACGGCAGGGTCTCTACATGCCCGATCGCTTCGCCTACCGACGCAGTCCAGAATGCGACCACCGGAATCCCGCCACCGTAGCCGCCTTTCACCGCTTCGCCCATCGCATTCGGCTGGGAAGAAGTCCGGGTCAGCCGTTGCACATCATCTTTCCCCCAGTCGTAACTCGATCCCTGAAACGACCACATGTCATAAGGATGGGGCCGCCCCTTCGCATCCTGCTCGTTCGCATTAAACCGGTGCTGCTGCATCAGCACCTGATCAATCTGAAAGTCGTTGGTTCCGACATTCTTGTACGCTGCACTGACCAGGGCAATTTTCGGAAAATCGTCATACACTTCCACGACAAGACGGCGCTCGATGTCGACTCCCGCCGGCGCCAGCGGTCGTGCCGGAATCTCCACTCGTTTCCCACGGCCAAGTTTGCCAATGCTTTCCACGACCTTCGCTTTGGAAAAATCCGGCACGAAGTCCAATTCTTTCCCCTCGTGCACGATGGAATCGCTGCCGCCAGACGATCCCGCTTCGGGCTCGTCCAGCGTTAACCGCTTGCCATCTTTCAACAGCGTTGCCTGCAGGAATCCGGAGGGAAGAATCTGAAACTCCGCTGCGCTGGTCGTCAGCACGACGGGACCTCCATCGCGCACCTCCACCTTGATGTCGGAAGGCCGAGATGGCGGCGCCTTCGGCGGCGCCGGAGGTTTGCTGCAACTGAGAGTCACGCCGGCCAGTCCGGCGAACATGATTGCAAGAACGAAGGAATACAACTGAGGAAGTCTGACCCGCCGCCCGATGCGCTTCATGGTTCCCTCTCACTGGTCCGTTGCATACGAAAGTAAACACAATCTTTCGTAACTATACAACAGCCTGCGAGTTTCTGCGCTTGCCCGTTAGCGAATCTCGGCCAGCGAATGCTCCAGCGCGCCGCGCTTGGGTGCGGGCATGGCGCCCACTTCGCTCGCCACCCACGCTCCAACCAGATTCGCCACTTCATTCATCAGATCCAGCGACGCGCCGTGCAGATACTCGTGCACCAGCCCCGCGGTAAAGGCGTCTCCCGATCCCACGGTATCGGCCACGCGGACTCGAAACCCGGGATGCTCGCTCGATTCCCGGCCGCGCACCAACAGACTGCCGTGTCCGCCGCGGGTGATGCAGACCAGTTTCAAATCGTACGTACGGATCAACCACTGCGCCGACGATAACTCATCCTTGTGCGGAACTTTGCTCAGGCTCATGATCTTCGGCAGTTCCTCGTCGTTGAGCTTGACGATGTCCGCCAGCCTGCATCGATTCCGCAAGAACTTCCTGCGAGTAATAGGACTGCCGGAGATTGACGTCGAAGACTTTCACCGTGCGCCGGCGACGTGGCGCGAAGAAAATGTCGAATGGTGGCGCGGCTTTCCTCCGACCGCTGCGCCAACGATCCGAAACAAACCGCGTCTGCCTTTTCAGCCAGGTGCTGCCAATCCAGCGTCCACTCTAGAAAGTCCCACGCCACCGGATGCGCAATCTCAAATCGCGCGAGCCCTTTGCCGTCGAGTTCGACTTTCACCGTGCCCGTTGGATGCTGCGGTCGGTCTGCACGTGATCGATGTTGAGCCCCAGTTCCTCCATGCGACGCAGGGCTTCCAGTCCCCGGGAATCCTCGCCAACGCGGCTGGCTACGATCCCCTGATCGCCCATCAGGGTCGTGATGTAGGCAAAGTTCGCCGGCGCCCCGCCAAGACACGTCCGCTCCGGCAAAAGATCCCAGAGCACTTCCCCAAGCCCACGACTTTCTTTTTCATCGTTCCATTACCGGCGGTGTTCGTTCTGAAGAACTTTCCCGGCGGCCCGGGATACGACGGAGGAACGCGGAAACATTTCGTATCAGAAAATCTGGGGGAGCCTTTGGCTCCCCCAGATTGCGTTCGTGGTTGACGGCTGCGCCTAGAAGGTCACCCTGAAACCCAGTTGCATCTGCCGCATCTGGCTGTCGCCATACAAGCCGGTGATGATGCCGGCGCCCGCAGCAGTCAATGCAAGTGTTGCCCGGATTCGCATAGACGGGGTGATTGAAAATGTTGAAGAACTCCGCCTGGAACTGAGCTCTGACCCGCTCAGTGATGGTGAAATTCTTGAAGAGTGACATGTCGGACATCAACTCCCCGGTCCGGTGAATTGATTGCGCCGGACGTTCCGAACTGGCAATGCCAGGGTCGGTGAACGGCCCGGTTTGCGTAACGAAGTTCGGACAGTCCGGAATCACAGCGTCGACGGATTCACATACGGACTGTCGCAAAGCGCTGTGCTCTCCGGAGTGAAGTAGACTGACCGATCGTGGTCTGGTTGTTGAAGCCGCCAGAACCCGTGTGGAAGCAGCCTTGCAGACTGGGACGGCACGGTCCCGTGTCCCGGTCCAGACCGCAATTTGCATAGCTGGGTGAGAACGGAAGACCGCTTCCCAATGGTGAATGTTGCGTTCCACTGCCATCCGCCCACGAGCATGTCCATGCCACGGCTGACGTTGCCCATGAAGTGTTTGCCCCGCCCAATCGGCAGTTCGTAGAGTGAGGTGGCAACGAAAACGCTGTCGCGGTTGAAGTCCTCCGCGTCCATTGCCCTCGCTAAGATTCGGCTGGTAGCTGCCGTCGTTGTCGTAGGCTCTCGAGTACGTCCAGAACGCCGTCAGCGTCAGGCCGTTGCGCAGCCCGCTGGTTCACCTTGATCTGCAGCGCTTTATAAGAGTTAACGCCATCGTTGCCGTTGTAGTTGAATCCCGTGCCGGAGCAGCAAACCACCGTTTGTGTACGCCACCACGGAATCGGTATACACCGTCGTGAAGGCGTTGTTGTAGGGCGCTCGAGCGTTGAAGCTCAGACCCGGTGTCGGCGAATTGGGTGGCTGGAAGCCAACCACGGTCGGCTGGTTGCTGTTGTAGGTATTACCGTTGCCCTTAAAGACGTGTGTCCCATGGTTGGCCACGTAGGCGATTTCCAGACTGGTTTATTGGTCAACTGCCGCTGCACGGTGGCGTTCCACGCATCCAGCGTAGGCGCCACCAGTTGGTCGGGCCGGCTGCGGGCACTACGATGCCCTCACAAGGCGAAACCGAACCCGGAGGGCAGGGTCCAAAGAACGGAAGAATTCCGTTCGACGGAACCGTAGGAACCTGTTCGGAATCGGGCCGCAAATCGCTGGGTTATAGCCTCCTGATGCCGGCAAACAGGCCCGTGAAATTAAATGCAGCGGTCTTGCTGTCGTTCGTGGGCGAGTTCAGTTGCTCGTTCGCCAGACACCGGCAGGTTTTGCGTGACGGTGTGACCGAACAGCGAGCCGAACACACCGATATCGTAGCTGCGCCCGTATCCCATGCGAACGACGGTCTTGGGATTGATCTGATATGCGACTCCAAGCCGCGGCGCGAACTGCTTCCAATTGTCGGCGGTGTTTCCGTTCATGCTGATGCCGCCGTAACCCGCAACCCGGATCACTCCTTCGGGCTGCACGGCGAAACCACCGTTGCCCTTGCCGTTGACGCTATTCTGGGGTGTAGAACTCCCAACGCAGCCCGTAATTCACGGTCAATTTCGGGGTCACGCGCCAGGTATCCTGCCCGTAGAAGAAGTACCGGTTCTGCGCCTCCATTGCTGAGGGTTCACGCGGTCGATCCGACGTATCGATTGAAGGAAGTGACTTCGGCGAAGAGGAACGTCGCCAGATCCAAGCCACCCGTGTTGTTGTCGGATGTGCCAGCGTGATTAAAATTGAGGACGCCGGTCCGGTTCTGGATCCGAGGGAACGCGCAAGTTGCTGGCATGCCGCAGGTCGGTGCCAAACTTGAACTGGTGGTTGCCCAACATCTTCGTCCAGTTGTTCACGAACTGGATGCCCTGCTCCTTCTCGACCAGAGGGCAGTTGCAGCGGCCGATGCCGAGACCTTCGCCGATGCCGTTGTTGCCCAGCGTGTTTTGCCCGATCGTCTGATCAAAGATCATGGCGGGCAGACCGCCGGTAGTCGGGTCGGACGTGTTCAAGCCGGGAAGTCCGAGCGCGGTCGCCGCTTGCGGCAGTCGCGTCAAACTTTGTGGAGTGCGGATTGTAGCGGAACCATCCGAACCGGAAGTCCGTTAACAGGCTGGTGCTAAGGTGTAATCGAAGCCCGTCGCCAGACTGTAGTTATTGATCGTCGAGTTGCCGGCCAGCCCGATGGGGCCCAAACCCGGCCCGCCGATTGCGTCTCCAAAGACCGGGGCGCCAGTGAGTGTGAAGTGCGCATGCGAATATCGGCCGAAAACATTCAGCTTCTGGTTTACAGCGTAGTCGATTCGACCCGTGTACTGGTAGTCGTTGTAGCTGCCACTCCCGTTTGCAGAGTAGTTGTCGACCGTGCCGTGCTGACGTACCGGGGGCATTCGGCGCCGGCAACAACGCAAGAATCTTTTCTGCCGTAGTAAGCGTACATCCCGAGGCGCAAGTAGGATCCGCCGCCATCATCGCCGCCTGAGGAATCATGTTGCTGGGGTATAACGTGCGGGATCCCTGCGGCTCGTACGGGTTGTACACCTGGCCGGCGCCACCGCTCAGACCGGCAGTCAGGTATTCGTGAAAGGTCGCAGGTCGTGCACCGGAGCCGTCAGACAAGTCGGGCGAACCAGATTGGTCGGAACCGTCACCAGGAAACTGCTGCCCTGCGTGCGCCGCGTGCCCTCGTAGTTGGCGAAGAAGAACAGCTTATTCTTGATGATGGGTCCGCCCACCGCGCCGCCATACTGCTTCCAGTTATTTGGCTGGGGCTTTCCGGTGAACGGATTCACCGCGGGACCTGACCGGATCCAGGTCATAGAAGTATCCGCTGCCGTGGATTTCGTTGCTGCCTGACTTGGTCTGCGCGGTCAAGATTCCGGCGATCGCCTTGCCGAACTCGGCGTCGTAGTTCTGCGTCGTCATCTTCGTCTCAGTCACCGAGTCCAGACTCGGGTTGACGATGATGATGCCCAAGAATCGGCATCCTGATTGTCCGTGCCGTCCAGTTCGTATCCAGTGCCGCTGAAGTGCTGGCCGTTCACGAAGATCTGCTTGCTGCCTTGCGGATTCTCGGTGGCGGCGTGGCTCCAGCCGATGACTCTGGGTTCCGGGCGTGAGCAGCTCAAGACTTTGGAAGTTTCGGTTAAAGATCGGCAGTTCCTCGAGTTGCTTGGAGGTGAATTCGACCGCCACGTCCTCGCGGTCGGTCTTGAGTTGTGGAGCTTCGGCGGTTACTTCGACCTGCTCGCTGGTCGAGCCAACTTGGAACTGGCCGTCGATCTTCGTGCCGGTGTCCGCCGACACTTGCACATCCTTGTATTCCAGGCTCTTGAATCCCGTGCCTTCGATCCGGACCGTATAAACGTCTGGAATCAAGTGCGTTACCGCGTAGTTGCCGCTCTCATTACGTCGTCGCCACGGTCGACACATTCTTCGTCTGGCTCGTGACCGTGACCTTGGCTCCAGTCACGGCCGCTCCGGACGGATCGGTTACGGTACCCAGGATGCTGCCGTACACGGCTTGACCGAATGCGCTAGGCACCCACAGACTGCACAGTAGACTTAGCAGTCGCTACCGCAACCCATGCTGACCTTTTCATGAACTTCCTCCTGAGACGTTGCGCCAACCAGATGTGCCCCGGAAATGCAGAGGGAGACTTGACTACGCAGGGTGCAGTCGTAGTACAAAACTACTACCTACAGTAGGTTTCACTAGGTTTGATACCGTTACAGGAGTAAAGTGTTAAGACTGCAGTAAGATACGCGGGACTGTTACCTCCCTGTGATATGGCCGTCACGCACACTTTCGCTATTGGTCGGGAGCAATGCTTCCAGCAAATAGATAAACTTATTAAAAGTCATAGCCTGCATACCTCGGAATCCCTGTGCAAACTGCTGCGGTACCTGGCTGAGCACTCGCTCGATCACCCCGGAATCGCGCTCAAGGAGTACCAGATTGCCACCGAGGTCCTGGGCCGACCTGCCGGATTCGACCCCCAAAGTGACTCCACAGTCCGCGTCCAAGCTGGACGGTTGCGCGTCAAGCTGGCCGAGTATTACGCGCATGAGGGCCCGGACGATCCCATCCTCGTGGAGGTCCCCAAAGGATCGTACGCGCTGACGTTCCACCTGCGAACTCCGAAGGCCGGAGCGCAGCCCGTGCCCGCTCTCATTCTTGAACCGAGAAAAAAGCAGAGCTCGTCCCTTCACGCGCGGGTGGGTGATCGCTGTTGCGGTCGTTTTCCGTTCTGCTCGCGGTTGTCTTTGTCGACCACTGCCATCCTGCTGTCGCAGCGCATGCGCACCACAGGCCACCAACGGCCAGCCTGTTCCTGCCGCGTATCAGATTTTCTGGAGTCGTTTCCTGACCGGCCCGCAGCAACCGTGGGTGATTTTCAGCAACGCCAACTTTGTGGGACGCCCGCAGACGGATATGCGCTACTTCAACCCGTCTTCCGATCCGCGAGCCTTCATCCTCGATCACTACACCGGGGTTGGCGAGGTCCTGGCGATCCACGAACTTGACCGGGTTTTCGGCATCCTGAATCGTCCGCTTCGCGTCAAGCGCGGAGCGCTGTTTTCCCTCGATGATGTCAGGAATAACGATCTGATCTTCGTTGGCTCCCCTGCGGAAAATTTGACTCTGCTTGAGATCCCGGAACCCAGGAATTCGTTTTTCAGCGCGTGAATTCCGGGCCTCGTAAGGGAGACGTGGCGGTGATTAACGTGCATCCGGCAGCCGGGGAGCCGAGTTTTCCTGGCCACTACCAGCCAATCGGTGACATCGAGGACTACGCCATCGTCGCGCTGAAGCCGGGCTTGGACCCAGCACACTCCATGTTGATCCTGGCGGGAACTACTACCGTGGGCACGCAAGCGGCGGCAGAGTATGTTTGTCGGGAAGATTCTCTGAATGAACTTCTGCAGCGCCTGGGTGTTTCGAGGGCCAGCGAGATGAAGCCGTTTGAGGCACTGTTCACGTGAGAGTGACCCACGGAGTTCCCGTGATCACCGATCTGTCGCCGTTCGCGACCGCGAGCAACTAAGGCCCGCCAACCGCCCTACTTCCTGGGCGCCGTCAAGATGCGGATCCAGTTCCGCCGCCCTCTGAAATTCCTTCTTCGCTTCATCCTTTGACCCTGCTGCTGCAACGCCAACCCGAGCTGATAATGCGCCGCTGCATAATTCGGCTCGGAACTAATGGCCGACCGGAACTGTGCGATCGCTCCATCCATATCTCCTGCTCCCAACAGCCTCTTCCCTGAATTCGTCGCGAACGTGGCGGACTGCAGATTGTTGCTCGACGCGGCGATGTTCGCTCCCGCCTTCGCTTCCTCGGCCGCGCCTTGTGCATCGCCCAATCTGCCGCAGCACCGCGGCCAGGGTCGTATGCGCCCCTGCAAAATCCGGCTGCAACCGGATCGCTTCCCGCAACGACGCCGCAGCTTCCGACAATTTTCCCTGCTGCTTGAAAACCGTGCCCAGCGTGTAATGCGCCTCTGCATAGTTAGGCTGGTCCTGAACCGCCTTCTGCAGTTCGCCAGTCGCCTTATCGAAATCACCTTGTTGCCAGAACAAAACTCCGAGCGTGTAGTGGGCATCCGCCAAGTCCGGCTGCAACCGGATCGCAGTTCTGGAATTCGGGAACGGCCTTGTCGAGTTGATCCTTCAACTTGTAAGCCAGGCCGAGGTTGTAGTGCAGCGACGCATTGTCAGGCGCCAGTTTGATCGCGGCTTCCAGTTCCGTGATGGCCGCATCAAAATCCGCCCGCTGCATGTACCCGATGGCCAGATTTCCGCGCAAAGTGCCGTCTTCCGGACGCAACTGCGTCGCAGTCTTAAATTTCGGAATCGCCGCCGCGGCATCGCCCTTTTGCACGAGCGCCAGGCCGAGATCGTTGTAGGCCTCGGCATCCTGTGGGCGCATCTTGACCGCCTCGCCGAATGCCGCCAATTGCACAGTCGACATCCGCAGCGTGCTGGCACGCAATGCCCAGGTCAATCTGCAATTCAAACCAGTCGGGCCGCAACGCCGCAGCCTTGCGCAATTCCTGCAGCGCATCGCGCATTCTTCGATTGCGCGGTCAGCGTTTTCGCCAGGTAGTAATGCGCCACGGCATCCTGCGATGCCAACTCGATCGCCTTCCGAGTTCCTCGGCAGCCTCATCCAGTTGCTGCGCCTGCAAACGCACTACGCCCAGATGAAAGTGCGCCTGCTCAAGATCCGGTTGTAAGCGCAATGCTTCTTTGAACGCGGCTTCCGCTTCGGCAAACTGATTCCGCTGCGCCAGAAGATTGCCGAGGTCATCCTGCAAGTCGGCGCGTTCGGGAGCGAGTTGCACCGCGCGCCGCATCTCTGACAAAGCTCCTCACCCGGATGCTGGCTCAGGATTCGGGCCAGCATCCGGTGAGCCTCGGCGTTATCTGGCGCCAGCTTCACCGCGGCGCGGGCTTCCTCTTCGGCCTCCGCAGCCTTTCCTTGCTGAGACAGGACGCCGATCAGTGTCAGGCGTGCCTCCACAAATCCAGGTTTGGCCTTGATCGCCGCTCGAAGATGCGCAACCGCCGCGTCCGTCTCACCCTGCTGCGCCAGCACCCAGCCCAGCGCCGACTGCGCTTCCGCATCATTCGGAGCCAACCGAACCGCCTGCTCAAATTCCGTGCGCGCCCGCACGATGTCGCCGGACTTAAGCGCCTCCTGCCCACGCCGCAGGGCCAGCCGCGATTGAGATTTGGCCGGAGCAGTAGCTGTCTGCGCGATTGCCCCAAAGTTAAGAGAGACAATTACCGCGAGGAAGAAACATGCGAGCCTAGAAGGGTATCGAAACACGACGTGGTCTCGCACGTCGAATGCTGCGGACGCAGTCTTGTAGCGAAAGGTCATCCTCAATAGATTCCCTTCCCCGCCTGCGTACTCTCAATCCTCCCTCGCTCCACGGAGAGCCAGTACGTAGTCCCTCCGTCGCCGGCCCACGAGGGAAAATCAAAATGACCACCTGCAGGAACGCGTTAACACTGACGCTTCGAAACGTCAGTGGCACGCCCTTCTCGCAGACTTCAGGCGCCTGTGTCGGACGCAAGAATACGCGCCCCTCCCTGTGCCCACAACACGCGCCTTCCCATCCGCCTCGACCAGCACCGCCGACATCTCATCAATCGCTACTTCCCGCGGAGATGAACTCCATCCATCCTTCATGATGCGCGCCAGGAATCCCAGCGACCGCCCCATACGATCGCGCCTGGCAAAATGCGAATCCGTAATCAGATTCTCTAGATGCGGAACCTTCAAAAACTCTCGCGCCAGCGTCACTCGTTCGAAATAAGGATCCGTCAATACATCCGCCGATGACAGATTCTTATCGTCCGGCTTATCCCCTGTCGCGCTGTATGCGAACTCGCCCTCAATCGCCAGCCCCGCGCTGGTCCCGCCAATCGGCTTCCCGGCTGCGATGTTGTCGTTGATCGCACTCTCGACCGGAGTTCCCTTCCATCCGCGAATGTAGTTCGCTTGATCTCCTCCCGCGATGAACACAACCTCTGCCTTGCGAATAATCTTCGCGACTGCTGGATCCTCTGCCGCTTCGCGATCGGGAATAATCAGCGTCGCCACTGAGTTGACTTTGCACAGTCCGTTGACGTACGAGTTGTAATCGTCGTCGCCACGCGCGCGCAGAATCAGAAAATCTCCGCCGCTGCCCTTATTGCACAGCCAGCGGAACGCCTCGTCCAGATCGTCCCCGCCGCCCATCATCGCAATGCCAGCGACAGGCTTGGTTTGAACATCCTCTTTATTTCCGAGACGAAGATATTTATAGGATTCCGCATGGGCAAGATTTACCAAGCACGCCACAAAGAACCAGACGAGAAGCGACCGCAGATATGTGTTATTCACGCTGAGATATATCGTAACTGGATTGGGAAGAGTTTCCGAATCGAAACTGAAATGGCCGGGCGGCCACTCTCTACTTCAACCCCTGCACCAGGTACAAATCCGACAACGTCCGGCTGTAACCGTAAACGTAAGAC
>CAWHSR010000042.1:0-30416 GCA_963832015.1 uncultured Acidobacteriaceae bacterium | reverse complement strand
ATATGAAACGCCATGGCAGAACTCAAGGTGCTGATTTCGCGGCAGGACATCGCTAAACGTGTAGCCGAGTTGGGCGTGGAAATCACGAAGGACTTCGCGGGTCAGGCCGTGATCTTTGTTGGCGTGCTCAAAGGTGCGGCGATCTTTCTGGCCGATCTGGCAAGGCAAGTTGAGCTCGATTCCACGTTCGATTTCATTGGTGTCTCGAGTTATGGGAATCGGCCCAGCCCCGCCAACGAATTGAAGAGCGGGTGGGATTCGACGGGGGAAGTCCGACTGCTGAAAGACGTGGATCAGTCGATCAAGGACAAGAACATCATCCTGGTGGAAGACATTCTCGACACAGGCCTCACGATGACCTATTTGAAAAAGATGCTGCTGGCGCGGCAACCACGGTCACTGAAAGTCGCGGCGTTGCTCGACAAGCCCTCGCGACGCAAACTTCCGCTGGAGGGCGATTACGTCGGATTCAAGATTCCCGACGAATTTGTGGTGGGGTATGGGCTCGACTACGCGGAGAAATACCGCAATCTCCCTGACATCTGCGTGGTGCCCAGGGGATAGGCTGGCCCGAGCAATGCGCCCAAGTTCAGTCGCAATGCGCCTTTCACGCCGACGTTCCTTCGTACTCAAGGGCATCACGGAACACGGCTGCTATCATACGAACGAATGAGTTCAGTCCTTTCCAAACCGGATCGCTTGCCGGTCGAGTCGCTGTTGCTCGACGTAGCGGATGTTTTGGCTACGTCGCTCGATCTGGATACGACCGTACGGCGCGTCGCCGAAGTCGTGCGTAAGGTCATCGATTACGAGATTTTTGCCATTCTGTTGCTGAACGAGAAGTCCCAGGAACTGCGCTTCCGCTTTCAGGTTGGGTATCCGCCAGAATTCGCGGAGCGCAGCCGAATCAAAGTCGGCGAGGGCGTTACCGGGCAGGCGGCGCAGCTGCGACAGGCCGTCCTGATTGACGATGTGACCAAAGATCCGCGGTACATCGAAGCGGTTCCAAACGTGCACTCGGAACTCGCTATCCCGCTCATCACCAAGAACCGGGTGATTGGGGTCATCGACATCGAAGCCCGCGAGCCCGGCTACTTCAACGAAGAACATGTCCGCGTGCTGACTCTGGTGGCATCGCGTATGGCGGCGGGCATCGAAAACGCACAACTCTACACGCGCACCACCAAGCAGGCGCGGATTCTGCTGTTGCTCAATGAGATTGCGCGCGAACTGACATCGATCCTGAACTTGGACGAGTTGCTTGGCCGAATCGCGGAACTGGTGCGGCGGCTCATCGACTACCAGATGTTCAGCATCCTTCTGCTGGATGCTGCCGGAGAGAAACTGCAGCACCGGTTCTCCCTCCGGTTCAACGAGAACATTCATCTGAAGCACGAAATCCCGCTGGGACGTGGACTGGTGGGCCTTGCGGCCGCGAGCCAACAGGCTGTGCTCGTGCCCGACGTTACCAAGGATGCGCGCTACGTTGAGGCAAATCCTGAAACGCGGTCTGAACTGGCGGTTCCGCTCGTCTATAAAGGCAAAGCTATTGGGGTACTCGATCTGGAGCACACGCGGCGGGGCTTCTTTACCGAAGACCACAAGCGCACGATGACGACTCTGGCAGCCCAGATTGCGATTGCCGTCGAGAATGCTCGGCTCTACGAAGAGATTGAGCGCCAGGAGCGCCGGTTGGAGCGCGATCTGGCGCTGGCTCGGGAATTGCAGGGGCGCCTGCTGCCGCAGAGCAGTCCGAAGATGGCACATCTGGATGTGGCTGCGAAGTTCGTTCCCGCCCGGGCCATCGGCGGCGACTTGTACGACTTTATTCCGTATTCCATGTCGCGGCTTGGCATCGCGATCGGCGACGTCAGCGGTAAAGGAGCGCCTGCGGCCATTTATGCCGCACTGGTGAGCGGAATTATCCGCTCGCATGCTCCGATTGAACCGGGGTCGGCAGAAATGCTCTCGGCGGTGAATCTGTCGCTGGCCGAGCGACGAATCGAGGCGCAGTTTGTCTCGATCATTTACGCCGTATGGGACGACGAGCAGCGCACGCTGACGGTAGCGAACTCCGGACTTCCCCGCCCGATTTTTGTGCACGGGGGAAAGAATGAAGTGATCGAGGCTACCGGGTTGCCCCTCGGCCTGTTCGACGAGGCCGACTATGACGAGTTCAAGTTCCGCATGAAGCCCGGCGACATGTTCGTGTTCTTCAGCGACGGCATTCTTGACGCTCGCAACCGCAAAGGTGAACTCTTCGGGCGAGGCAGGGTTGAGAAGATCGTGGCCGAATGTGCCTCAAAGTCGGCGAACTGCGTAGTGGATTCGCTCTTCAAGGCCGCGGCCGAGCACTCCGCTGGCGTGGAAACTTTCGATGACCAGACGGTCGTCGCCATCCGGGTGCACGGCAGCGCGCACGCCTCCCCAAAAAAGAAATGAGCTCGCGCCGTCAGAGTCCAGCAGTGCGGCCTCCGGGATTTGTCTATCGCGAAACGAAACGCGGTATGCTGCGCCGCGGCGGATCGTGTGCCCTGCACTGCGAGGGCGTTTCTTTGCGGAAGTTAGCCGAGCAATACGGCACGCCTCTCTACATCTATTCAGCGGCCATGATTGAAGAGCGCTATGAGGCGTTTGACGCGGCCTTTCGGGACCAGTTGCACACGATTTGCTACTCCGTCAAAGCCAACTCGAACCTGAGCATTCTGCGAATGTTGGCCAGGAAGGGCTGCGGGTTCGACGTAGTCTCGGGAGGAGAACTGGAGCGCGTGCTCGTCGCAGACCGCAAGTCCGCGAAGAAGGTCGTGTTCTCGGGCGTGGGGAAGACGCGTGAAGAGCTGACCGCGGCGTTGAAGGCCGAGATCATGCTTTTCAATGTCGAAAGCGAGTCGGAGTTATGGGCGCTGGCGGAGTGCGCCGGGCGACTGCGCAAGACTGCGCCCCTGGCGCTGAGAGTAAATCCCGACGTAGCAGCGGAAACGCATCCTTACATTTCCACCGGTCTGCGGAAGCACAAATTTGGAGTGCCTATCCGAGAGGCTCGGGCTCTCTATGCCAAGGCCTCGGGGACTCGGTACCTCAAGGTGCGCGGGGTCAGTGTGCACATTGGCTCGCAGATTACGGATACTGCGCCCTTCGGCGAGTCAATGGCGCGGGTTGCGGACCTGGTCCGCGAACTCCGTGCGGATGGCCACAGCATCGATTACGTCGACGCGGGCGGTGGATTTGGGATTGCCTACGAAAAGCCCAGTGCTCTTGGATTTTCCGCAGACGTGGCTGCGTATGCGCGATCGCTGGCAGCTCCCCTGCGCGGCCTGGACGTGCGCCTGCTGCTGGAACCGGGGCGATCGATCATCGGTCCGGCGGGCATTCTGCTGACTTCAGTGATTTACCGCAAGCAGAATGATGGCAAACGATTTCTGGTGGTGGACGCCGCGATGAACGATTTGATCCGGCCTGCACTCTACGGCGCCTATCACGAAATCATTCCTGTGACGCGGAGTGCGAACCCGGAGGCGAAATCGGAAGTTACGGACATCGTCGGCCCGGTGTGTGAGACGGGGGACTTTTTCGCGCGAGACCGCGAGTTGCCTGTAGTCGAAGAAGGCGAGTTGCTGGCCATTCTGGATGCCGGTGCCTATGGAATGGTGCTGGCGTCGAACTACAACACGCGCCCGCATCCGGCAGAAGTATTGGTGAGTGGCAACTCGGCGAAGATCATCCGGCGGCGGGAAAAAGTGTCGGAACTACTACGCGCCGAACGATAGGTTCCTGGGCCCTGAGTTTAACTAAACCCTTCATTCCTGCCGTTCTCCCCACTTCAGTTTGGTACGAAGCACGTGGAAGAAGTCCGCGCCGGTGCGGAACAGGTTCACGTGATGCTCGGAGCGGCGACAGCAGACCCGGTCCCCGTCGCGCAGGTCGAGGCCCGGTTGTCCGTCAAGGCTCAAGTACGCAACTTCCTCTTCACTGCGCAGCAGGATCTCAATTTCCACCGAATCAGGCACGACCAGCGGGCGGTGCGTCAGAGAATGCGGAGCAACCGGTGTAATCACGAAAGCATTGACGGTCGGCATGAGCACGGGTCCACCCGCCGATAAGGAATATGCCGTTGAGCCGGTCGGCGTGGCCACGATCATGCCGTCGGCGCGGTAGCTGGCAACGAACGCCTTATCGATGTGAAGCTCGTACGTATTAAGGCGGGCGAGAGCGGTTTTGTTGACCACGGCATCATTGAAGACCAGATAGCTGCCGCGCACCGAATCGCCTCGCAGCAACTGAACCTGCATCAGCGACCGATGTTCGACTGCGGCGCGCCCCTGCGCGATCGCTTCCAGCATGGTGTAGAGCGATGGCAGCGGAATTTCGGTGAGGAACCCGAGCGATCCGAGGTTCACGCCCAGCAGAGGAACGTCGACCGCGGCCGTGACTCTCGCAGCTGACAGCAAGGTTCCATCGCCGCCGAGCACAACTACAAGATCAAGAGCCTTCGAGGACATCCCCGCTCGTGGAACGACTTCCTGACCGCTGGTATATTCTGCTGTTTCCTCGTCCACGATGACTTTGTAGCCATGCTCGGTAAGCCAATTGAACAGGCCGGGAAGAATCTGCGCGACTTCTGGCCGATCGGGCCGGGCAATAATGGCTGCGGTTTTCTGGGAAGACGCTTGCGGGCTGGCCATAGGGAAAAGGAGATTGTACAGAAATTCCGGGAGTTCACCACAGGGGACAGTGAGGACACGGAGGGTTAGAACAACGCATGGAGCAGGAACTCGCGATTGCCTTCGGCCCCGAGGATGGGCGATTCGATCACGTCGGTTTGGTCTGCACCACGGCTTTTTACGGCGGCCTTAACTTTCTCCACGGCTGCGAGTTGTGCCGATTCGTCGCGCACAATGCCGCCCTTGCCCACGTGTTCCCTGCCCGCTTCGAACTGAGGCTTTACCAATACGACGATCTGCCGTCCCCGGCGTTGGTCGGAAGATTCCGGAAATGCCGCCGCGATGACGGCCGGAAGGACTAAAGTAACGGAGATAAACGACACATCCATCGCAATGAAATCCACCGTCACGCCGAGGTCTTCGCGCTTCAGGTAGCGGGCGTTGGTCTTCTCCAGCAGCCGGACCCGCGCATCCTGGCGCAGTTTGAAGTCCATCTGACCATACCCGGTGTCGACGGCGATGACTTGGGCGGCACCGCGCTGCAGCATGCAATCCGTGAATCCGCCGGTAGAAGCACCGACATCGAGGCAGACTTTCTCGGTTACGGCAATATTCCAGTGATCGAGGGCGCGCTCCAGCTTGAGTCCGCCGCGACCGACGTACTTGAGATCATCGCCGAGCAGTCGGATAACGCACTCCGAAGAAACTTGCGCACCGGCTTTCTCAGCCTTCTGATCGTCGACCAGCACCTTGGCTGCGAGAATGAGAGCCTGGGCCCGCTCGCGCGAAGCGGCCAGACCTCGATCCACTAGAAGTTTGTCGAGTCTAACTTTCAAGAAATATTTGCTCGCGAGTCGTACCACGAAAGTGCCAGCACTTGCAGTAGTGCAAACTGTTGAAGCATCCGTTTGGTGTATCACTTACGAAGGTACTTTGGTTCTTTTCCACAGTGTTTTCCACGAACGTGTTGAAAACTTCGGTCCGCCGAATGCACAACACAAAAATGGACTACCCAAGAATAAAAGCCGCCCAAATGAAGGGCGGCTCTACGATCTTCACCTTGCAGCGAAACTATCCGGCAACCTCTTCCAGGGTCTTCTGATCGATGTCGAAGTTCGAATGCACGTTCTGCACGTCATCGTGTTCTTCGAACGCTTCCATCAGACGGATCATGGTGTTGGCCGCAGCGCCTTCCAGCTTGATGTAGTTCTGCGGAATCATGGCAACGCTGGCGGATACAGGCTCGATGCCGGCTTTCTTGACTGCTTCCAGCACGGCTTCATAGGCAGAAGTCTCAGTCAAGATTTCCCAGTTGTCGCCGTCATCATTCAAGTCTTCGCCGCCATATTCGAGGACGATGTTCATCAAGTCGTCTTCTTTCGCAGCAGTCTTGGGAACGAGGATGTCACCCTTCTTATGGAACATCCACGAAACTGCGCCGGCTTCCGCCATGTTGCCGCCGTTCTTGCCGAAGACGTGACGGATTTCGCTCACCGTGCGGTTACGGTTGTCGGTGTTGATGTCGAGCAATACCGCCGCCCCTCCTGGTCCGTAGCCCTCGAGCGAGAATTCTTCGTAGGTGGCGCCGGGCAATTCGCCCGTACCGCGCTGGATCGCCCGCTTGATGTTGTCGGCAGGCATGTTCTCGGCTTTGGCCGCGAGGATGGCGCCGCGCAGGCGCGGGTTGGAGTCAGGATCGCCGCCGCCGTTCTTCGCGGCAATGCTGATTTCCTTAATCAGACGGGTGAAAATCTTGCCGCGCTTGGCGTCGAGCGCGCCCTTTTTGTGCTTGATTGTGGCCCATTTTGAGTGGCCGGACATGGTTAGACCTCGTGTCTAGATATCTTCTTTAAAGAGCTATGGATGGCGCAGGATTCGCCTTCAGAGGAGATCACAGGATTTGCCTCGGTTCGTATGCAGGCGAACTGCAATTATACCATGGGCATTGGACCGGACTGTAGCGGATTTGGCTCCCCTAGCGTTCCTCGGGCTTCGCGTCGCCAGTTCCCTCCTGTAGTCTTGACTGTCTCCGCCTGGCACACCTAACATGCCATGTCACAGCAGAGCCACTTCGAGCGCGTGCGTATTCAACCATGGATGGCAGGTTGGTCGGGCATTATCGGGTCCTCGAAAAGATTGGCGCCGGAGGGATGGGTGAAGTCTTTCGCGCGCGCGACGAGAGGCTCGGACGCGATGTTGCTTTAAAATTGATCCGTCCGGCTTCCAGCGAAAATCCCGATCACCTGCGCCGCTTCGAGCAAGAAGCTCGGGCCGCTGCCGCCCTGAATCATCCCAACATTCTCGCGATTTATGACGTTGGCTTCGAGGGCACCACGCCCTACATCGTCTCGGAACTGCTGGAGGGAAAGACTCTGCGGCAGCGACTCTCTGAAGGTCCAATTCCGGTGCGCGAGGCTGCAGACTACGCTCTGCAGATTGCGCAGGGGCTTACTGCAGCTCACGACCGTCTGATTGTTCATCGCGATCTGAAGCCGGAGAATCTGTTTCTAACGAATGATGGACGAGTCAAAATTCTGGATTTCGGCGTGGCCAAGCTGCAGATACCCCCCGAAGAGAATCGGCCGATTGAAAACCTGACCACAGTGACCAAGCACGGTGCGGTCGTCGGCACGGTCGCCTACATGTCGCCGGAGCAACTGCGGGGCAAGCTCGTAGATCACCGCAGCGACCTTTTCAGCTTCGGGGCGATTCTCTACGAAATGATGGCGGGATGCCGCGCGTTTCGTGGCGAGACCGAAGTCGATACAATGACTGCCGTCCTGCGAGAAGAACCCTCAGCCGCCCACTTGGACGAGGCGGCCATCCCCACCGGATACCAGGACATCGTCAAGCATTGTCTGGAGAAAGATCCCGAGAACCGCTTCCAGTCTGCCAAGGATCTGGTTTTCGCGTTGCAGACTCTTTCTGGTTCTTCGCCAGGCAAATCGATTCCGTTGCCCAAGCGGGTAACTCGAATTAGGTCCGCCTTTCCCTGGGCGCTCGCTGCGACACTGGCCGTGGCGACCGCGGTTCTTCTGCTCATACAGTTACTGAGCAAACCGCCCGCGCCTCCCTCCTACCAGCGCCTGACTTTCGAGTCAGGGACGGTGTACTCAGCGCGCTTTGCATCCGAGGGCCGGTCCATCGTTTATAGCGCTGCCTGGAACGGCAAGCCGGTGCAGCTTTTCTCCACGATGGGAGACTCACTCCTGACCCAGGCCATTGATTTGACGGACGCGAGTCTGTTGGCCGTTTCACGAGACAACGAACTCGCCGTGGTGATTCACGGTACACACGACGGGCAAATGGAAACTCTCGACGGGATGCTGGCCCGTGCGCCTCTGGCCGGAGGATCTCCCCGGGAGGTGCTACCAGATGTACGCTGGGCCGACTGGAACGCCAATGGCGGGCTCGCCGTCGTGCATTACGTGGACGGCCACAGCCGTCTGGAGTATCCGATCGGCAAGATGCTCTACCAGAGCGGCGGATGGATCAGCAACATTCGTTTCTCTCCGCAAGGCGACAAGATTGCATTCATGGATCACCCAGGGCTCTGGGACAATCGCGGGTCGGTGTGCGTGACTGACTTGGAGGGTCATGTTCTTACTCTCTCGAATGGATGGAGCTCGGAGCGTGGAGTCGCGTGGCGCCCGGACGGAAAGGAAATATGGTTCAGCGCCATCGAAAAAGGCAACACCCTGAATTTGATGGCCGTGACCCTTTCAGGCAAAATCCGCACTCTGTTGGACTTGCCGACGGGCATCACCTTGGAGGATATCGCCCCCGACGGCCGCGTGCTGGTTGCGCTGAACTCTAAGCGCCTGGGGATGGCGTTCGGCACTTTGGGCAGCAAACAGGATGTGGAGCTTTCCTGGCACGACTGGAACGTCGCCAAGGATATTTCGCACGATGGTCAGTTCGTGCTGTTTGAGGATTCCAGCGAGGTCGCCGGGCCACGGTTACGCTGTAGCGCTGCGCAAGTTGGATGGCTCGCTTCCGGTTCGTCTCGGCGATGGCAGCGCGGGCGGTCTTTCACCGGATGGAAAGTGGGCGATCTCGGTCTCCACTGGCAACCCCGAGCGCATGACCCTGCTGCCGATCGGAGCTGGCGAGCCTCGTACAGTGAATCTGAGCGGACTGGAACACGTTCATAACGGTGGCGCTCACTTCCTTGCGGATGGGCAACGGATCACCGCTAACGGCAATGAGCAAGGTCATGCGAACCGTTGCTACGTCTTGGACTTGGCCGGTGCAAAACCCAAAGCCGTCACCCCGGACGGCATCCTGTGCGGACCGTCGTCACCGGATAGCCGATTCGTGGTGGGCGTCGGACCGAGTTCCGCAGTGGCAATTTATCCCGCCGGAGGCGGTCCCGCTCGACCCCTCGGACTACCGACCGGCTTCCATCCAGTGCAGTGGTCGCAGGATGGCTCCGCGCTGTACGGATACCGGATAGGCGAACTCCCCAGCAAAATCTCGAAGGTTGAGATTGCGACGGGAAAGGAAACCGTAGTGCAGGAACTCACGCCAGGAGCGCCGGCTGGCGTGGTCACGGTAGCACCGATTGTAATCAGCCGCGATGGAAAGCGCTTTCTGTATAGCTACAACGAGGCTTTATCTGTGCTCTATGTGATCACCGGGCTGCACTAGCAGCGTGAACCAGTCTTTCTTAATCCAAAGATCCCGAAAAATCTGCCGCGACATAATGGAAAAAGATTGAAGTCGAAGTCTGCCCCTCGCTCAAAACGTGGCGGTAATGCGGCAGTCGCGTTCCGCGGTAAGCCAGCCCGTCCCCTAGAGCCTGATAGACCGTAACCGTACCAGCAGGAGTATCCAGACAGATCGGCCATGGAGTGGCAAGCGCAGGCTCGGGAGAAAAGTCCAGGCACAGAGTCACGCTAAATTCACACTGTTCCCGATCCGTGTGTTTCTTCAGTTCGGCTCCGCTCAAATAGGAGGCGAGATATACGTAAGATGGCTTGATCGGCTCTCCTGCCACCGCGCTCAGGGCCGCCGCGATGTCACGATGGAAAAAGCGCGCCACTGGCTCGTTGTAGGCCACGTAGCGGCGCGGGCTCTGGCCGTCTCCGAGCTTGATCGCGCCGGTGCGGATCAAGTAGCGATAGTAGCGGCGTAAGGCAGCCACATGAAATGGATGGATCAAATTCCCGAGCGGTGCGTAACCCTTCTCGCGAAACATTGACGACGCTTTCCGGGTGGCTTCTTCGCGCTGTCGATGGCGCTGGCCAGTCTGGTCTGGTTCGTGAGGAATCAGGATGTTCGCTGCGGCCAGCAGAAGCCGCGTCGTGCCTGGCAAGGACGATGGCATCGGTTCATCGGGACGCGCACCTCGCACAACCTCTTCCAACTGCGGCCCGAGCCAGAAAGGAAGCCGGTTTGCCGTGGCCGGACTACGTACCCAAGCAATGACTCCCTGCATCGCAAACCCTGAGAGCAGATCCCTCTGCGACGCCAGTTCGTCTGGCAATTGCCCCTCTTCACACAAGCTGCAGTCAGGATTCAGGAAAAGAGGCTGACGCCCGCCCTCTAGATGCTGCGATGTCTTGAAACCTAGCTGTGGGATCAAATGCAACGGCAGTTCATCCAGCAGGCAATGGAATCGATCGGGAGGGAGTGTCGCGGTAAGCGTATGCCGCGACAGCCCTCCCATCAGGGTTGTCATCCACTCCACCCACGCCGGGTTGTTTAGCGACGAAGCCATCCGTTTAGGGTAAAGCGGCTGTCGGCGAATCGCTGCGATCCGCAATTCACCGGAGTGATTTCGTGCAGCAGTTCACACGGGAAGAACACGATCTGGTTCTGCTGCGGGACGATCGATTGGTAGCTGCCCTCACTGACGTAAACGCCATTTTTCAGGCATGAGTCGTGGATCCGCAGTTCCCCGCCTTCGAATTGCCGAGGCTCGCGATGGAAAAAGTAGACAAACGTCAGATAACGCGAGGCTACCCGCTCGCTGCCGTTATCGCTGTGAAAGTGGAAGAAGTCTCCGTCGTTACTAGCGGTGGCTTGCATCTCCACATCGGCGATGTTGAATGGCTCCATGCCGAGCCGATCCAGAACCTGCGGAAGAACGGACTTGATGCGTTCCAGCATCACGTCCTGGTGCTGAGCGAGATCCATCAAAACGCGAGACCGACGGTGTTCATAATTGACGACACCGCTGTCTGCATGTGGCGAAACCACTTCGCTGGCGTTGAAGTCGGCTTCGTGTTCCAGCGCGAAACGGGTGAGTTCCTCAAGTTCCTGGGGCGCCAGGAATTCATCCAGAACCACACACTGCGCGGATAAAACAGGCGGCCTGTCGGCTATGGCCGCACCTGTTTCAGAAACGACTGCAGTTCGAACTGCGCTCGGCGGCTGTGGATCTCTCGGGGATGTCGGCATCTCCTTTTGAGGCGCTCGGACTCCCGGTCCCGGTCCGTGCGACGGCGGATCCGGCTGCCCTGGGGACGAGGGAACACCCGGCGTGCGCATCGGCGCACCAGGCGGTTGTGGCTCTTTCGAGGGGTGCGGCACCGGCCTGTGAGGCTCCTTACGCGGTGCCCGAACGCTGGGCGGCTGCGGGTCTTTCGGCGAACCTGACGGGGGATCCGGCTCCGACATCGAATGCACTGACTCGCCTGGAGTCTGCGGACCAACTGGGCCTAACGGAGGTCTGGGCCCGATATAAATGTCGGCGGTCCGCCCTCCAGCGGAGTCTGAGAGCGTCACAGCGCTGTTCTCCATGATGCGCTCGACAATGCTTCCGCCCAGCGCTGCAAAAGCCCGCTGAGCAACGGTTTCACCGACAGCCGAGGCAATGACTGCGCGGACTGCTTTCTGCGTCTCGGGATTTTCGTTGGTGGCAGCCTTCGCATGCTGCAGCAACGTCGCTACCAGAGCGCGCTCTTGTGTGCTCAGAATGCGCTCGTCCCACATTAACGTTTCTGAAAAGGAATCCAGAATCTGCTTCGGTGTCATAAGAGACACGCCTCCCCGCGTGTGCTTTTGCAAACACAACCAGGTTTTGAGAACCCGTACTACAGGGGAAGAAGTGACGACAATATAACGGAAGCCTGTTGATAGCCAAGAAAATTCTTCGAACGGCGGCGCAGTTTGAGTGGGCTACCGCTGAGCCATGGCGCCGACCATCGACTGAAACACCTTCACCCCGTCGGTGCAGCCTAGCTCGGGTTCCGCCGAGCGCTCGGGGTGAGGCATCATGCCAACGACATTTCCCCCGGGGCTGCAGATGCCGGCGATGTTATCCAACGACCCGTTCGGATTCGCGGCAGTGGTGATTTCGCCCCCTGGAGAGGAATAGCGGAACACGACCCGGTTGCCCCGGTGCAACTCCTCCAGCGTTGTGGGATCACAGAAATAGTTGCCCTCCATGTGGCCGATGGGGATGGTCAATACTTCCCCGTTCGCGCAGGCATTCGTGAAGGGCGTCTCGACATTCTCGACGCGTACTTGTACGGGCTTGCAAACGTATTTGAGGCCGACGTTGCGCATCAGAGCGCCGGGAAGCAGGCCCGACTCGCAGAGGATCTGAAAGCCATTACAAATGCCGAGCACCAACCCACCACCGTCAGCGAACTTGCGAACCGACTCCATGACCGGCGAAAACTTGGCAATGGCACCGGTTCGCAGGTAGTCGCCATAGGCGAAACCACCAGGCACAATGATCGCGTCACAGTTCTCCAGATCGTGCGATTCATGCCACAGGAACGTGGCCGGCTGCTTGGCGACGTGTTGAATCGTCCAGTAGGCATCGTGATCGCAATTCGAACCGGGGAAAATGATGACGCCGAATTTCATGGATGTCCTCAGTTGCAGGAATTTGTGGTTAGTCTAACATGCTCGACGAAGATTGCTCCGAGGCCTCCACTGAAATCGGCTTGGGCCGGGACTGGACTTGTCCGCGGTACTATAAGCAACGGTATGCCAGCCAGCGGCGCTTCCGCCAAAGACGACAAGCTTACGATCATCGCCATTTCAGCCTTGGCATGTATCCTTCAGGATCTCCTGCATGAGGGTCTGGGTCACGGAGTCACCGCGGGGCTCAGCGGCGCCCGGAGCATAACCATGAGCACGGTAGCTCTGCAATCCGACATCGAAACGCGATGGATCTCGGCCAGCGGCACGCTGGTCAATCTCGTCTTCGCGGCGATCTTCTGGCTCTTCCTGCTAAGAGCTCAGCGCTACCGGCCTGCGATTCGTTACTTTCTGGTACTGGCCCTAGCGGGAAATCTATTCACAGGCACCGGATATTTCTGCTTCTCCGGAGTCTTCAACTTCGGCGACTGGGCGGCGGTGATCCAGGATTTGCATCCCCATTGGATGTGGCGGGTGGGGCTCGTGCTCTTGGGCGCGGCGTCTTACTATCTGTCCGTGCTGTTGGTAAGGGACCAGTTGCGGCAATTCCGTGGCGATGCGGAGATTCCACGAAGATTTCGCGCGCTGTGCTGGACGCCTTATTTCACGGACGGAATTCTGGCGGGAGTCGCCGGCCTGCTCAATCCTGCTGGATTGTTCTATGTGGTAGCCTCAGCCCTGCCCTCGACATTGGGCGCGAATGCCGGCCTGCTCAGCTTGCCAAGCATGCTGAGGGGAGAGACCACCAGTGAAGAGAAACCGGTCGAGCCCATACGGCGCAGTGCCTCATGGATCGCAGTGGGCGCCATCGCGAGCCTGCTATTCATCCTCGTGCTTGGCGGTGGGATCACATGGTTGCGACGATAGCGTTGGACTACTCCCGAAGATGAACTGAAGGGACTTGAGTCACACCGACGCCTCGGTCGCGATCTCTTTGAGGCGCCTCAGGTCTAGCTTTCCTGTGCCCAGATAAGGCAGCACGTCCACGTGCACAAATTGATCGGGACGCGGCTTCCACAGAGCCGGCAGATCGGACTTCGCGAGGAGCGCCAGGCACGCTTCCAGCTTGTCCTCGGGAAGCGTATGCAACACGATCAGGCGTTCACCCTTCTTCTCGTCGGGAATCGCTGTTACCGCGAACGTTTGTTCGGTGGCGCCGCTGAGTTCGTGCAGCTTGTCTTCAACTTTGATGTGGGGCACCATCTCGCCCCCGATCTTGCTGAAGCGGCTCATTCTATCGGTGATGCGGATGAATCCGTCCTCGTCGACCGCAGCAATGTCGCCCGTGTTATACCATCCGTCGCGCAAGACCTCGGCAGTTTTTTCCGGACGATTCAAGTATCCCTGCATCACGTTGGGCCCGCGCACTAGCAGCAGACCTGTCTCGCCTAGCGGCAGCGGATCAAACGTTTCAGGGTTCACGATCCTCACGCTGATGCCCGGCAGAGGATGCCCGATGCTGGCGCGCTTGGCTCCCACCTGGCGGAACTGCGCGGCCCGGAAATCTCGCGTGTTTACGGTTACGGCCGGTGAGCACTCGGTGCAGCCGTAGCCCTCTAACGGGCGAAGTCCGAAGCGGTCCTCAAAGGCGATCGACGTACGCTCCGGAAGTTTCTCGGCGCCAGCCATCACGTACTGCAAGCTGCCAAAATCTTCTGGTTCGCAGCGCCGGATATAGGCCTGCAAGAAGGTCGGCGTCGCCAGCAGAAATGTGACGCCATATTGGCTGACCAGCGCGCCAATGGCCCGCGACTCGAGCGGGCTGGGATGGAACACGACGCCCATCCCGATCGTCGTGGGCAGGCAAAGCGTTCCGGTGAAGCCGAAGGAATGAAAGAACGGCAAGATGCCGAGAATCTTGTCATTCCGACCGAGCATGAAGACCTGATTCAGTTGTTCGACGTTGGAGGCAACGTTGTAGTGCGTGAGTATGACGCCCTTGGGGTCGCCTGTGCTACCGCTGGAAAAGATGATCGTGGCGATATCATCGAGAGTCGTCTTGCGGTTTGCTCCGACAGCCTTTTCGATGAGTCGCACGGGCAAGAACCAGGAAATGAGAGCGGCGCTCAATCGCTCGAGTGAACCTGGCTTGTCGGCAACATCCTCCAGCATGATCGCTTGCGCCGTTACCTGAAGATGGACGCGTTCCAGAAAGGCCTTCGACGTGATCACTGTCTTCAGTTCACACTGCTTGGCACACGACGCTAAAACTTCATTCGAGGCCGTGTAGTTCAGATTGACGGGAACCTTCCCCATGAGCAGCGCGGCCATGTTGATAAGCGCACCAGGGACCGACGGTGGCAGTAAAATGCCAACCATCTTTTGATCTTCCCAGACAGACCGAAGCCGGCGAGTCAGAAACACAGTAGTGGTAAGAGCCTTGCCAAAACCGACTTTCGGGGTGCGCCCGTCGGCCATGGCAAAGCGGAACGGATGACGCCGCGCGGTTTGCACAAACGATCGATGCAGCGTCCGCATGTATCGCTTCCGGAAGTGATACGCCGCGGCGCCGAGTTCCTGCACCGCCTGACGCACTTCCTGCGCTCCGGTTGTCGCGGGCATCGGCTTTCCAAACGTCACGGTTACGGGATACGGAATCCGGCGCGGCATCTTCCAAAGAAACTTTCCGCGTTCGAAACTGAAGATCGATCCCCAGACACCTCCGAGATTTACTGGGATGATCGGTACATCCACGCCCTTAACAATGCGCTCCATGCCGCGGCGGAACGGCAGCATCTGTCCGATGCGCGTCATCTGGCCTTCGGGGAAAATGCACACCACTTCCCCATCCTTCAGGGCTTGGGTCGCCGTGCGTAACGACTGAATCATCTCGCGGGGACGCAGCTGCGACGAGATCGGAATCACACCCATGATCTTGGCAAACGGCTTTACCAATGGATGATCGTAGGAACCTTTGAACATCAGGAAGCGAATGGGACGATCGATGGAAGCGATGAGCAACACGGCATCCACCATCGACACGTGATTCGGGACCAGCAATGCTCCACCTTTGGCCGGAACATTGTCGCGGCCTTGCAGATGAATTCGGTAGAGAGTATGAGTCGCGATCCACAGCAAGAGGCGCAGCAACGCGTCGGGCAGCAAGTACAGAACGTACACTGTCGCCGCGACGGTCATCAGCGAGGCGGCAAGAAAAATGTGGGGCGGAGACAGGTGGGTATAGTGCTGCAAGACGTAGTAAATGCCCGCCGCACCACCAATGCCGACAAATGAAAGCATGTTCGCCGCCGCGATTACGCCGCCCTTATCTTTTTCGTCCGGACGGTGCTGAATCAGCGCGTTGACTGGAACCGCAAAGAATCCAGCCGAGAATCCCAGTGCAGCGAGCAGTGCGAGCACCTGCGCGAACGAAAGATTCTGCCCCGAAAGAAAGATCCCGAACACGGTCATGCCCACCGAGCCTAGCGGAATCAATCCGTATTCGACCTTGCCGCTGGAGAGATATCCAGCAGCCAGGCTCCCCAGCCCGATCCCAATTGCAACGGCGGCCTGAAGTATTCCCGTGCGCGTCGGGCTGATGTGCAGCACATCGCTGCCATAGAACACAATGTTCGCCGTCAGCAGCGCACCCAGAAACCAGAAATATGTGTTGCCGAGCACCGCAAGCCAGAGGACGCGATCCTTGCGGATCAAGCTGCCCTGCACCCATAGATCGCCGATCGGGTTTGCTCGAAATTTCTTCGTGGGATCGGCGGCCGGAACTTTGGTGATTCCCAGACTGAAAAGCAGACCAACGCATGACAGTCCCAGGAAGATGAGTCCCGACCAACCTTGATGTGATTGGAAGAAGTCCGCCAGGAATGCACCGGAAACGCCGCCGGCAATCACTGCTAGAAACGTCCCGAGTTCGAGTACGCCATTGCCCCAGGAGAGCAGCGGCTCGGGCAGCAATTCCGGCAGCAATCCATACTTCGAGGGACCGAAGAGCGCCGCCTGCGTGCTTGCCAGAAACACTGCCGCCATTTCGAGATTCAGGTTCTGCCAACCCAGTCCCGCGATGGCCAACACCATCACGGCCATCTCCAATAACTTGGTGCCGATGGTAACGGTGCGCTTGCTGAAGCGATCCGCGAGAAAGCCGCCCGTCATCGAGAACAAAATGAATGGAACGGAGAAAAGCATGCCGACGACGAGCACCAACCGGTCGCGATCGGCCTTCTGCATCGCCATCCCAAGGATGAGGAAGACCACCAGGTTCTTCAAGCCGTTTTCGTTAAACGCACCCTGAAACTGGGTTACGACCAGCGACCAGAAGCCGCGTCGCCACAGCCGAGCACGGTTCTCCACTATCTCGGGCGCGCTTTCCGTGGGCGCGTTTGCAGCGGTCTCAACCTCAGGCACAACCGTACCTTGGCTCATAGAGGTGCTCTCACAAGCTCCTGTTGTGGTTGGAGTTGTGCCCATATTGTCACGAAGGGGACCTCAAATCCAGTCACCACAGATCAGAACGTTAGTAACTTTGGAGTTTGCAGAATGAAAGAAATGCAAGACCGAGCCTCCTGCGCGTTCTAGTATTTAGGCTACGGAATCACGAACATACGGGGGAGTGCCAATGCTGGAACTCGTTCTCGTAGTGATCGCGGTATTAGCCTTGAGCGAGCCCACAGTTAGTATCGTGTTCGCTCTGGCCGCAGTCGGGCTCAGCGCCTGGAAACAAAATAAACTTCGTTTACAATTGCAGGATCTGGCCGAACTGAACACCAAGCAGAACGATGCTTTGCATCGTGAACTGTTGGAGCTCAGGCGCCAGATCGCAACTGCGCCTCCGATTGCAGAGCCTGTTCACGAAACGCCGCAGTCCGTGCGTTCGGCGGTTCAGACCGAGCCCGCCAAGGTATCGGCTACGCCAGTTGAGCAGAAAGCTCCGGAACCGGTAAGTGCTCCTCCGGTGGTCGCAGCTCAGGCGAGCCCCCCACAGGCTCCGGTTCCCGTCCCAACTGTTGAAAGTGTTCTCGATGTCGCTGCCTCGAGAGATAAAGAGGAAGCAAAGCCGCCAGTTCCTGAAGTCGTACGGCCGCCTAAACCGCAGCGCGTCCCGCCTGCTGTTGTTCCTCCGCCAATTGCAGCCAAGGTCCCGGCTGAATCGAAACCAGTCGCACCCGTCGTACCGGCTCCGGTGATTCCACCACGGCCTCCGGCAGAGACAACTCCGCCTCCGCTTTCGCGGATTCAAATTCCGCCGACGACGGCGCCTACGACCCCAAAGGTGCAGCCTCCGGTTCCGGCAACACAGACTCAGCAAGCCGCTCGCATCACTGCGCCCCCGCAGCATGCCGCGTTTCGCGCTTCCGCACCGGCTGCGCATGCGCCAGATACGTTTGTTTCCAAGACTAGTTCCCAGGAGCGCATGAAGTCGGTGTTTGCTCTCGAGGAAATCCTCGGCAGGAATTGGCTCAACAAGATTGGCATCGTTCTGATCGTATTGGGCGTCGCCTACTTTGGCATCAAGGAACTCGGCCAGCTCGGTCCCTGGGGCAAAGTCGCGCTCTGTTACGTGATCTCTTTTGCGCTTCTCGGGGGCGGCGTTTTTCTGGAGAAGCTCGAGCGCTACCGCGTCTTCTCTTATCCCGCGATTGGTGGCGGATGGGCGCTCCTGTTCTGGACGACCTATGCGCTGAACCACGTGGCGGCGATGCAGGTGCTGGGTTCTCTGAGCGCTGATCTCATTTTGATGCTCGCCGTGGCCCTCGCCATGGTGGTGCACACGCTGCGCTACCGCTCGCAGGTGGTCACAGGAATCGCGTTTCTTCTGGCCTACGGTACCGTCGCGCTCAGCAATGACGACGTCTACAGTCTCTCGGCCGGCGTGATTCTCGCGGTTGGACTCGTCGCCATCGTTATCAAGATGGGATGGTTCGAACTCGAAGTATTCGGCATCCTGTCGAGTTACGGGAATCATTTGTACTGGCTGTACCGGCTGCTCGGCGCCGGCGGCGCCGAGGGGCACGCATTTCCCGACTACCACGCCAGCACTGCGATCCTCTTGTTCTACTGGATCACCTATCGCATTTCGTACATTGTCCGCAAAACGAAGTCTCCGGTCGAAGAACATATTTCCACTGCGGCCGCGCTGCTCAATACATTGCTGCTGCTGGGAACCATGAAGTTCCAATCAGTGCAGCCCAAGCTCGCGTTCTGGGCGCTTCTGATCATTGGAGCGATCGAGTTCAGCCTGGGACAGCTTTCGATCACCAAACGTCGCCGGGAGGCATTCGTCGTTCTGAGCGTTCTGGGCGCGGCGCTGATGATCAGCTCAGTGCCGTTCCGCTACTCCGGCAACAATGTTGCTATTCTCTGGCTGATCGGCGCCGAAGCGTTTCTCGCCGCCGGCGTGATGGTCGGTGAAGTCGTGTTCCGCCGGCTGGGATTATTCGCAGGCTTGCTGGTCGGCTTGCATCTGGTCGGAATCGATTTTCAGCAACTGATGGTCGCCCGGCGAGTCGGCGACGCTGTCGTGCTCGACGTCGGAGTCATGTTCGCACTCTGCGCCGTCGTCTTCTACTTGAACACTCTGCTCGCGGGGCAGCGCTGGCGGCAGTTCTTCACGGACCCTCCGGACGCGCCGATGCTCACCGCTCATTCCTATGTGGGATGCTTCGCGGCGGCATCCGCGTCCTGGGCATTGTTCTCAGCCGACTGGACTGCTCTCGCCTTCGCTGGCGTCATGTTGACTCTGGCCGTACTTGGCCAGAAGCTGCGATCGATCCACCTACAAGTGCAATACGGCGTCCTCGGTGTATTGACCCTGTATCGCGTCGGCGTGGTCAACCTGCACAGCGACGTTGCGCAGTACACTCATGTCCAGAACCGCCTGATCACGTTGCCGATTCTCGCTGCAGCGTTCTATCTCACGGCAAAATGGGCAGCGACTCGAGAGGATGACTCTAACCAACGTTTTTTCCGCGGGATGTTCGCCTTCGCGGGCACGGCACTGATCACCGCGCTCATCTACTTCGAAGTCCCTGAACTCTGGCAGCCACTGGCGGGGATTGCCTTCGCAGTGCTGCTTTTGGAAATCGGCCAACAGATCGGATATCCCGTGCTGGCGTGGCATGCGCATCTGTTGGGAATTTTGGCGGCGCTTGCTGCTGTGAGTGCCGAGCCATCGGGCATCCAGCGCTGGCACAACATTCCGCTGCATGCGTTTGCCGCATTGCCAGTCGTCGTGGGAGTTTATTGGATCGCCCGGCGAATCAACGTTCCGCATCAGGATCACGTACGCTTTGGACGTATCGCGTACAGTTCGGCGGGCACAGGATTGATGGTTTGGGTGCTCAATGAAGCTGTGCCCGCGCCTTGGATCGCCGTCTCCTGGATCGTCTTCGCAGTTGTCCTCGCGCTGGTAATGCGCCGGATCATTTACCGGCCACTCGGGTGGCAGGCCAATATGGTGGCGGCGTGTGCGCTGGTGCGCGCCTACTCATTCAATCTTGAGCTGGAGCAATCGGTCTGGCCGGGCGTTTCACTGCGATTGGTTACCATTGCAATCGTGGCCGCGGGCCTCTATTTCTTGTCGCGCCAATCGACGACGCCCGACTCCGAATCCCGGAAGGCGGTCGCTTACCTGCACACCTTCGCTGCGACGGCTCTGCTGGCGTTCCTGGCCTGGCATGAAGCGCCCAACGCATGGCTTGCAGTGATCTGGGCTGTATTTGCTCTTGTGCTCGCGCTCGTCGATCGCCGGTTTGAGCTTGAGGATCTTCGATGGCAGGCCCATGCCCTCGCCGCTCTCACCATGGCCCGCAGCGTCACTGTGAACCTGTACGCCACCGACCATTGGCATGGCATTAGTGTTCGGCTGCTCTCTCTGGCCCTCGTCGCGGTAATCTTTTATGCGATGTCGCGGCTCATCCGCATGCCGGAACAATTCCGTGAGCGCGAATTCCATCACATCTATTCGTGGGCGGCATCAGCGTTGGTTTCGATGCTGCTGTGGTACGAGTTGGAGTCGCTGAGTATTGCCGTGGGCTGGGCTGTCTTCGGCCTGGTTCTCTTCGAGTATGGGCTCTGGCGAAAAGTCCGGCAGTTCAGGTTCCAAGCTTATCTGGCGCTAGCCGCTTCTTTCGGACGGATATTCTTTGCCAACCTGACCGCCGGAAACCCTGGCGAATTCTGGGGACCACGGATCTATACCGTGCTGCCGATCACCCTCATCTTATTTTTCGTCTACTTCCAGTTGGACGAACAATCGGCACGCGATGACCGTGGATTCCACTTCGATATGCTGCTTGCCTACCTCGGCACGGGCACGGTCGTGGCTCTTCTTTACTTCCAGTTCGCCAACGAATGGCTGGTCACGGCGTGGGCTGCCGTGGTCTTTATTCTGTTCGGACTCGCTGTTTGGCTGGATCGTCCGCTCTTCCTCATTCAGTCCTTGCTGCTTACTGTAGGTGTCTGCACACGCGGGGTGATGCACAATCTTTTTGGTGCGAGCTATTTCACCGGCGGAGACTGGACCGGCCGATACTTCGTTCTGGGCTCTGCCATTGCCATCCTGCTGGTATGCCTGCCCTTCGCATTCCAGTGGCGGGACCGCTACCGTGCCAAATTCTCCGACAAGTGGTTCGGAGCGTTGATGCGGCATCCTGAGCAATTCATGTTCTTCGCGCCTGTCGCTCTACTGACGCTTATGCTCGCCATCAAGATGCGAGCCGGCATGGTCACGGTCGCGTGGGGTATTGAAGCGCTGTCGATCATGATCTTCGCCTTCGTGATTAAAGAACGGAGCTTCCGGCTGACTGGATTCCTGCTGCTAATCGCAAGCTTTGGCAAGATATTGCTGCTGGATATGTGGTCGGGAGCCTGGACTTGGCGCGATCGCTACATCACGTTCGTGATTGTCGGTGTCGCGATGGTGTCCGCTTCGTTTCTGTATAACAAATACAGCGAGAAGATTCGCCAATTCCTATGAAACGTGCTGCCGCGTTCGTGGTTGTGCTGCTCGTCGGAGTTGCAGGGCTCTATTTCAGCCAGCGCCGCCACGACCCCACGCCGGTGTCCGCGAACGCAATTGTGGCCATGGCCGCCGACGCCCAGCGCGATCTGAGCCGCGCACCCATGCGTCTCACCCGCCTCCCCGATGCCGAGGAGATCGCCGTCGGCAAACAACTGGCCGCCGGATACTCCATCTCCACCGAAAAACTCAGCCCGGAACAGCAGGCGCTCGACAGCTATGTGCAACAAGTGGGAAACGCCGTTAGCGCGAACGCCCACCGGCGTTTGCCGTATTCATTTCACCTCGTACCCGACCGGAGCATGATCAACGCCTTCTCCCTTCCCGGAGGACCGGTTTATGTCGGCGAGGGAATGCTCGACCTGATGACCAGCGAAGACGAGCTCGCCGCCGTGATTGGACACGAAGTCGAACACATCGACCACTACCACTGCGCCGAACGTGTGCAGATCGAAGCCCGCCTGCGCAACCTGCAGTTTGGCATCGTGGGTGCCATCCTGCAAATTCCGGTTCAGGTGTGGGAAGCCGGCTATAACAAAGATGAGGAACTCGAAGCCGACCGCGAAGGAATACGTCTGGCGGTCCTGAGCGGTTACTCACCCTACGGGGCGGTGACCATGTTCGAACGCTTCAGCCAGTTGCACAGCGAATACGTCGTTCATGCGCGCAGTCCGGAGGAAGAACTCACGCAACTTGCCATTCAAAGCCTGCAGGGATATTTCCGCTCCCATCCCCTGCCCTCCGAACGCCTCGCGCAGGCCAACAACCTGATCGCGGAGGAAGGCTGGCAGGATCGCAAAACGCAGAAACCTTTCCGCATCGAATACGAAGTGCAGAATGGACAATTCGTAAAGTAAGAGCTTCGAGCTGGGCCGGTTTCAGTCCTACTGCGGATTCTCGGCTGGTGAAATCTTGGGAGTGTTCTGCGGATCAGCCACTGCCGGCGATAACGTCGACTTAGTGGAGATCGGCTGATCTGATATCGCCTGGACCGCCGCCGGGCCGCTGGTTTCCGCCGCTGTCTGCGGCACATTTCCCGAATACGTCTGGGGCGGATAACCTCTTGCTTGCACGATCGCCCAATGCCATTCCTCGTCGGCAGCAAGCTGCGTCTTGAGCGAAGTACTGAAGACTGTCGTCTCCCATGGCGACGAGGCCGCCCGCATTCGATAAATCATCGTCACATCGGGCTTCTTCTCGGGTCGAACCTCAGCCTCCGCATCGCCGATCGACACGCCACCCAGAACAACGTTCTTCTTGATGACAGTCAGAGCCACCGCAAGCTCGCTGACGTGCCAGTCCGTTCGGTTATAAATGGCAACGATCAGCGCATCGCCTTCGATCGTGGCTGGTCCATCGAGCTTCGCCAATTCGCCCGGAGGCAATTCCATCTGCGCGTATTGATTGGAGAGCAGCGACTTCACGTTGGCCGTGAAAGCGAGGCTGCAGGTGACATCCGGCGCGCTCACACGAAATCCTTTGCTCTCTCCCGCCATCAGGAACCTGAGCGCTGAGCCCGGCGAGTGGCGGCTTTCCGCCTGATCCATCACCTTCGTTAAATTGTCATCATCAATAATGCTTTGCGACGACGGAGTCTTCTTGCGCAAGGTACGGGCCACGTCTCCCAGGGGAGTGTCGTTCGGATCGCCAGTCGGATCATCCTGCGCAGCCAGCCGCACGGGGATCAGGGCAGCCAGAAGCATGGGCAGCGCGAGGATCAGACGTGATTTTCGCAGCCAGAACATGAAAGCCCAGAGCGCTCGCCAGAGAGGCCCTGAGCTAATTGTATGGAGAATCGAAGAAACCAGGACGATACGGGCAAACCTTGGTAACAGTTACTTCCGGGAGCAGGAAGAAAGCAGTGGGCGCGCGCTTGACGAAATGGAGGCGCAACGGGGCGCACGCCCAAGCCCGGAGAAAGCCGTTCTACAGAAGTCCCTGCGACCGAAACCGTGTGACTGGGTCGACTACCGCTTGCCGCTTAAAAAACCAGCGGGCCACCGCGAAGCCAAGTGCCGCATAGAACAGATGCATCTTTCGCATAGGACACCTCCCAATCCGAATCGACCTCAGTGATTCTTCAGGGGAGGAAGCAACTACAACCTCTATCGGCACAATAGCAACAGGGCTTAGAGCGAACAAGGCACAACAGTGCCATCGAAGTGGCACGGAAGTAATAGAAGTAACATGCAAAGACAACAGGCTGGAAACACGGCCGTTATTCCTGCCCGTTTCCCAGCCTGTGCAGGTTGCACGGTTGATCAGTGCGCCGGAATCGCCTCGTCCGTGGCACGTCCTGGGGGCGGCACCACTACGGTCGACAGGCTGCCTTCCACCGTAAGCTTCTGAAATGTAACTAGATCGCGGCGCTGCAAATCCTCCCAACGCCCAATCAACTCGCCGCTTTGCCGCTTCAGCTTCTCAAACTGCTTTTGTTCGGCTTCGGTTGGCGCGGAGTCAGCGGTGCTGGCATCCATCGCAAGATAAGCCAACTTCGCGTCGAGTTGCGGAGGATACGCCAGCGAGTCTTCATTGGCACTGATGGTCAGGTTGATAAGCTCTTCGCGGACCGCGACGAGCTTCTTCTCCAGGTCGTCCGCTGCGCTGACAATCGTTTTCGTACTGGCGTTTTCCGGCAGCCGTCGCTTCAGTCCTGACAACTGTGCTCGCACGTCCTGGATTTGGTTCACCGCATCGTAGACTCGGCTCAATTCGTCGCGAGTCTGCAGCAGCAGGTTGAATTGCTGCTCCAGATCGGCCTGGCTGACCTGCACCCGCGGATCCAGTTTCAGATCGAAAGCCGCCGTCTGCGTTTGTGCTCCCACTGTCAATCGAACCTGGTAGTGACCCGGTACAGCGACCGGGCCTCGGGCTCCGCTGCCATATTCCCACAGGTAGTAGCCGGGGACGTGACGCGCTTCTTCGTAGCGCAAATCCCAGACGAATCGATTCAACCCGGCATCCGGTTTGAGTTGCTTCTCCGGCTTTTTGTCATCTGGATCGGGTGGCTCTTCCAGCGTGTTGTACTCGGCGCTTGAATATTTCCGAATGATTTTGCCGGAAGCATCCAGAATCTCGATCTTCGCTTCGGTGTCAGCCTTCGGCGCGTCCTTCAAGAAGTAGTAAATCACCGCGCCAGCTGGCGGATTCTGCCCCGTCCGCTTGGAAGGATGACGTTCGCCACCCGCTCCTGCCTGAATCCGGTACGCCGTCCGTGGCGTATACAGGAACGCATCTTTCTGCGCGATGTCGTCGCTGTACTGCCGCAGCGGAGAGATATCGTCGAGAATCCAGAATGCTCGACCGTGGGTAGCGACGACCAGATCATTGTCTTTGATCACCAGATCGTGCACGGGCGTCGTCGGCAGATTCAGCTTCAGGGGCCGCCAATTGGCGCCGTCGTTGAACGAAACATACACCCCAGTTTCCGTTCCTGCGTAAAGCAGACCCCGCTTCTTCGGATCTTCCCGCACCGCACGCACAAACGCCGTGTCCGGAATCCCCTGGGTTAGCTTCGTCCAACTCTTGCCGTAGTCACTAGTCTTGTAGATGTAAGGACGCAGATCGTCGAATTGATGACGATCGACGGCCACATAGGCAGTTCCGGCATCATGCGGCGAAGCATCGATCAGGCTGATCCGCGCCCACTCCGGCATATCCTTCGGAGTGACGTTGCTCCACGTCTTGCCTTCATCCTGCGTGAGCTGAATCAGGCCGTCGTCGGTGCCGACCCAAAGCAATCCTTTCTTGAGCGGTGACTCTGCCAGCGCGAAAATCGTGTCGTAATACTCTGTGCCCGAGTCGTCGATCGTAATGTCTCCGCCTGAGACTTTCTGCTTCTCCTTGTCATTCCGCGTCAGGTCGGGACTGATGGCCTGCCAGTGGACGCCTCCGTCGGTGGTCTTAAACAACTGCTCGCCGGCGTGGTACAGCGTGTTGGGATCGTGCGGAGAGAGCATGACGGGCGCGGTCCACTGGAAGCGATGCTCCAGGTTCGCGGCCCCGTGCGCATCGGATAGTTCCGGCTGCTCGGTGATCGCCTTCACCTGTCCAATGTGCCGGTCGTAGCGCGTTATGTTTCCCTGATAATCCGCCGCGTAAACAATACTCGGATCGCGGGGATCCGGCGCAATATAGCCCGCCTCGCCGCCGCCCACGTCGTACCAGTCACTGTGGCTGATCGATCCGTCGTCGCTGCGGCTGACGATGGCCACCGTACCGCTATCTTGCTGCGGACCATACACGCGATACGGCGTAGCCGAGTCGGCGATGACGTGATAGAACTGCGCGGTCGGCTGGTTGTCCTGCAGGCTCCACGTCTTGCCGCCATCCAGCGTTATCGTCACGCCGCCGTCGTTGGAGGCGATCATCCGGCGCGTATTCTGCGGATCGATCCAGAGCCCGTGGTTATCGCCGTGCGGCACTCGAATCTTGTTGAACAGATGCCCACCGTCCGTCGATTTGTAGGACTCGACGTTCATGATGTAGAGAACGTTCTCGTCGCGCGGATCGGCGATGACGTGCATGTAGTACCACGGGCGCTGCCACAGGCTGTGATCGGGATTCACCAACTGCCATGATTCGCCACCGTCATCCGAGCGATAAAGTCCGCCATCCGGATTGTGCGCCTCGATCAGCGCGTACACGCGGTCCGAGTTCGCCGCCACAGCCACACCGATCTTCCCGTATGGTCCCTTCGGCAGGCCGTGTTCCTCGATATGCTTCCATGTCGTACCGCCATCGCTCGAGCGGTAGAGGCCGCTGCCTGGACCTCCGCTTGACATGCTCCACGAAGTGCGCCGTGCCTGCCACAGCGCCGCAAAAAGAATGTTTGGATTGTGGGGATCGAAAGCTACATCAATGCCGCCGGTGTTCTCGTCTTTGTAGAGAACCTTCTCCCATGTTTTTCCGCCGTCGATTGTTCGGAAGATGCCACGTTCGGTGTTGGGCCCGTAGGGATGCCCCAGCGCCGCCACAAAGGCGACATCCGGATTGGTCGGATTAATAATGACCTTGCCGATCGCGCGCGAATCTTTCAAGCCCACGTTCTTCCAGGTCTTGCCACCGTCCAGTGATTTGTAGACGCCATCGCCGTGCGAGATGTTGCCGCGAATGCAGGCCTCGCCTGTCCCGACATACAGGACATTGTGATTCGAACTCGCCACTGCGATGCTCCCGATCGCGGACGTTCCCTCTTTGTCAAAGACCGGCGACCATGTCATCGCGCCATCGGTCGACTTCCAGACTCCGCCGCCTGTAGCACCGAAATAATAAGTCGTCGGATCCCCCGGAATTCCGGCCGCGGTCAGCGACCGCCCGCCGCGGAATGGCCCGATCATGCGGTACTTCATCCCTTTAAAAGCCTTCTCCTCGGGCTTGGAGTTTTCGGCCGCGTCGGAATCTTTCGCCGGATCAGCCGGTGGTTGTGCAGTCTGCGTTGTAGGTGACGGCTTCACCGCCTTGGATTGCCGTTCGGGTTTGGCTTGTGGGTGTGCGGGAACTGCCATCCCGATTGCGAATATCACAGCGATGGCCAACGAAGAAAAGATCGACGCGTTCACTCGAAATTCGGATGGGCCCATGTTTAGGTTATCTCCGGGAAGAAGTGGACAATTGGGTTATGGTAATTCAACCCAGGCTGGCTGCAAAGGGCCGCCGGCATTTCCCACCAGCCCCGCCGACCATGACGGCTGAGTACGAGTCATGCCGCGCAGGCGCACAATCACTTTTTCGAGATCAGGATTTTCTTCGCGGCTTCCAACTCTTTTAGCTTCGCCTCTTCCATCTTGGGGTACGCAAGGTCGAGAGACTCCAGTGTCTCCACCACCACCGCCGAGACGACCAGCCGCGTAAACCATTTATTATCCGCGGGCACGACGTACCACGGAGCGTGTTCGGTCGCCGTGTTGGCGATCATGTCTTCGTAGGCCTTCTGATAATCGTCCCAGCATCGACGTTCGCGAATGTCGGCAGCCGAGAACTTCCAGTTCTTCTCGGGCTCGTCCAGTCGCTCCAGAAAGCGGCGCTTCTGCTCCTTCTTCGAAACGTTCAGAAAAAACTTGCGAATCACAGTCCCGCTCCGCGCCATGTGCCGCTCAAAGCTCCGGATATCCTCGAAACGCTCCTCCCAAATATTCTTGCCCACCAGCGAGGGCGGCGTCTTTTGGCTTTTGAGAATTTCAGGATGAACCCGCACCACCAGCACCTCTTCGTAGTATGACCTGTTGAAGATGCCGATATGTCCACGCTCCGGCAAATCGCGCGTCGTGCGCCACAGAAAATCGTGTTGCAGTTCGAGGTCTGACGGCGCCTTAAAGGAAAACACCTGACAGCCCTGCGGATTGACTCCAGACATCACATGTTTGATGATGCCGTCTTTACCAGCCGCATCCATCGCCTGAAATATCAGGAGCAGGGCCCAGCTGTCCTGTGCGTACAGCTTGCCCTGCAGATCCGCCGTACGGGCGATGCCCTCCTGCAAGGCCTCAGTAGCGCTTTCCTTGGATCGCCAGTGTCCCGTATCCGCTGGATCAAAGTCTTTCAGACGGAACTTTTTGCCGCTCTCGACACGGTAAGTCTTCGCCAATTTGTCAGTCTTCATTTGTGAGCTAGCCCTGAGGAAAAAATATCCTTAAGAGAGTCGCGATTTTAAATCTAGTGACTAGCAGAGCGAGCGACGTCAGAACCCGCGTCATCAGCCACGGTTTGCGAGGGGATTCCTGTATTTTCCGCCTGCTTGGTATTGAAGCGGAACGTCATGCCAGACTCCGCCTGCACAGGCACGCCCTTCACCACCATCGCCTTGAGCTTCCATTTCAAGAGCTGGTCGCGCGCGGCATCCTGCAATCCTGCATTGTCCGCGTTCAGCGGATACGCCTCACGCACCCGTCCCTGCCGGTCCACGGAAATGTACATACTGAGCACGCCCGACGTTTTTCCACTCTTCACCACGGGCCAGACCATCGCCGGCTCGCTATCGGAGACTTGCTCGATGGTCGATTGCGTGACGTGAATGGACTGCAGCTTCTGTTCCGCTGGAGTTGCGTGCTCAACCGTAAAGAGTGCCGCATCCGGCTTTAGTTCCTCTAACAGAACTACGTTCGCGACGAGATCGGTTCCGGGCTCGGGATCGTATTGGTACCGCCGGGCGATCATCATCTCACCGAATTTCTGGTAGTCGTGAAATTCCATGCCGTAGCCGGGCGATGCGACCATCTTCAGATGCCCGGCGTCGTCGAAGCAGATACTTGCAAATGCATCGTTGTTCACCTTGTCTGATCCAAGCTTGAACTTCATTCGAGCGCATGCATCCGAGCGTTGACTGTTCAGAAGCGTCATCTGCGTAACCTTGGAGTCCTGTTTCTTCCAGACGTCTGCATTTGGGACAGGATCAAATAGGCCGTTCACAAAGGCCCTCAACCACAGGGGATAATAGTCGCCGGTGATCTGCTCGCTGCTCTTGTCCCCGCTGACGATCAGTGTCTGCTTGAAGTCGGGCGTTTCAATCACGCGAGTCCACTGCTGGGGCGACACCCAGGACTCCTCAATCTCGGCACGATATGGAGAAGCCGGATTGCTTGACTCAGACAAGTGCACTTTCACGTGGAAGGGCTTGGCATGCGCCCCGGTCAGCGAGGACTGCTCCAGAGCCTTCTTGAGTTTGTCCCCCAACGGAGCCGACGATTCGTTCTATTGCGCGAAGCAGGCGCTGGCACAGAATAAAAAGATTGCTGCGACAAAGAAGCTCTGCATTTTTCTCGCGTTCATCATGGTCGCAATGATAGCCCCGGCGGCCCCGCAATGAAAGCGCCGCGGCCAAGTGGCTGGCCAGCTCGGTGGGAGTGAAGCCCGCCCGGCGCGCCGCGAGATGATAGGATCACTGACGTGCGGTTGTCCGCGCGTGACGGGCTTGAAGGAGCGCGGACATCCAGCACAACTCGGCTGATCGGAGTTTCAATATGAAAGCCCTTTCCCTCGTCGGAATTTTGCTACTGATACTAGGAGTGTTGTCGCTCGTGGTGCCCGTTCCTCACCGCGAGAATCATGGCGTAAAGATCGGCGACGCCAAAATCAGCGTCCAAACCGAAAGCAGCGATAAACTGCCTCCTGCGGCCGGCATTGTTCTTCTTGCCGGCGGCGTCGTTGCCCTCATTCTCGGATTGCGCAAAACTTAAGCCAACCCCAGGGAAGACGCGCTTGTTCGAATCTCAGTTCTTGACTCCCACTCAGGACGGCAAAGATCAGTATCAGAGACTTGTCTCCGAAGCCGCTCGGATTGTTTGTCAGTCTTTGCCAAAAGCTTCCTCTTCCGGAAAGAACGCCACCGCGCTGGCGGACCTCATCAGCACCGATTTTCTTCCTGACGCAGGAGCGACTTCCGACAAATTAGCCGCCACGTTCCACACAGTCGTCTCAAACTCTATCGCAGTGAACCATCCCTATACCGCAGCCCACCTGCACTGTCCGCCGCTGCTAGCCGCGTTGGCTGCCGAGGTTGTGATCAGCGCACTCAACCAGTCGATGGATTCCTTTGACCAGGCCCCCATCGCCACTGTCGTTGAGCAGAAGATGATTCGCTGGTTGAGTGCGGAAGTTGGGTTGCCCGCCACTTCCGACGGGACGTTCACCACCGGCGGCTCGCAGTCGAATTACATGGCACTCCTGCTGGCACGCGACGCGTTTCTTCAGAAGCACTGGAACTGGTCTGCGCAAAAATCTGGCCTTCCCCCCGAGGCTCGCCGGCTCCGTATTTTCTGCTCCGAGGTTGCACATTTCACCGTAGAGAAGGCCGCATCGCAGTTGGGCCTGGGAACCGATGCCGTTGTACGCGTTGCCGTGGATGAGCGCTTCCGCATGCGTCCCGCGGCGCTGCGGGACTTTCTCGATTCCACTCACGCCGCAGG
>CAWHSR010000041.1:0-410383 GCA_963832015.1 uncultured Acidobacteriaceae bacterium | reverse complement strand
AAACCAAAACCAAAACCAAAACCAAAACCAAAACCAAAACCAAAACCAAAACCAAAACCAAAACCAAAACCAAAACCAAGAACAAAATCAAGGTCGTTTACATAGCGCGGCGGAGCCGCAACCAAAACACTTCGGCAAGCGTTCAGTTGTCAGTGCTCAGCTTCAGCTTTAGCCGCTGATATCGTTCTGCAATCTCCCGAAATATCCCGAAATAAAAGTCCTCGCGAATCTAAGGACCGACTACAAGCTCAGAGGCGTTCTCCGTCTGCGTATCATTTGTAAGTTGCCAAACTCAACGAACGATACGGAGGAGAACGCCCCATGCACGAGTTTATCGCCAAACACCAGGACAAAGTCGCCGGCACACTCTCAGGATTTGACCGCTTAGTATTTCGCGGACATCTGCGCTCCATCGGTTATCCAGACGGCATGATGAGCTATCTCTGGACGAACCAAGTCCTCCTTAAGAACTTTGGCGACCATGTGGAGAAGGTCACTGAACGCCTCAAGGAAGCTTCCCTGGCTGAAGCGAAAGCTTCCGGACGCCCCGTGCGGTATCTGAACTCCAGCCACATGGATAAAGAAACCATCGCCCGCAATATCCTCGCCCAAGATAAGGTGCGCAGCGGACTGGTATGCGTGCTCAGCTGTCTCGAACCCTGTTTGACCTTCACTATCCATCGCAACCGCCTGACGAAAAAACTGGAATTGAAGCGATCCCCTCGCAAGTGCCTGTTCCTCTACCACTACCAGATCCATCCTGTTTTTGGCTTTCTCAATGCCCGTATTCAAACCTGGTTCCCATTCTCCATTCAGATCTGCCTCAACGGACGGGAATGGCTGGCGCGACAGATGCAAGCCGCCGGTCTGGACTACCTGCAACAGGACAACTGCTTTCCCTGGATTGCCGACTGGAGCACAGCCCAGCGCTTGATGGATAAGCAACTCAAAACCAAATGGCCTAAGCTGCTTAACGGCATCGCTCGCCAGCTCAATCCCATTCACGCCGAGATCTTCCGTAAACACCCCATCTCCTATTACTGGTCCACTTACCAGCACGAATGGGCCCTCGATGTCGTCTTCCATCACGCCGCTGACCTACGGCGCTTCTATCCCCGTTGGATCAACCATGCCATGACCACTTTCTCCAGCCCTGATGTCATGCGTTTTCTAGGCAAACCCATTACCTTGAACGGACAGCTACACCAGAACTTCTCCGGAGAAGTGGTCAGTGACTTCAAACGCCGGGCCGAAGGAGTACGCGTCAAGCACAGCGTCAACGGCAACTCCGTGAAGCTCTACGACAAAGCCTATACTGCGAAAGGCAGCGTCCTGCCTGCTGAGGCTACCTTCCATAACGGCGATGACTTCCGCGTCTACCGACGCAAAGAAGGGGACCGTAAAGGGCCCCGCAGCTGGCGTTGCCTGCGCCGGGGATCGCCGACCTGCACCGCCGGGCCCAGCTCTCCCACAAAGCTGCGGCACGCTATCTCGACGCCTTTGCCAACGTCGATGACTCCTCCACCTTAGGCGAACTGCTACAGCGGCTGGAACAACCGCGGCAATGGCACGGCCGCCGGGTGCGTGCTCTCCGTCCCTTAGCCGACGACCGGACACTACTCTCAGCCATCAACCACGGCGAGTTCACCATCAACGGCTTTCGTAATCGCGATCTCCGCGCCATCTTCTTTCCCCAGACCACCGACGACAAACAGGAGATTCGCCGTCGCTCTGCCTGGATCAGCCGCAAACTCCGCCTGCTGCGGGCTCACACCCTGATCACCAAAGTCCAAGGCACGCACCGCTACCAGCTCACCTCCACTGGTCGCAAGACGATTGTAGCTATCCTCAGCGCCTTGCGATCCACCGTTGCCCAACTCACCCCTGTAACAGCTCAACTAACAGCCGTGGCCGCATAGACGCTATGAAAAAATCTTCGCAAACCGCAAACACTTTACGGATTAGTAATACAGAGGACTTGACACACCCGTCTTTCGCCCCGCTGGGGCTTTTCGATGTCCCACTTTTCCCACCGCTTACGCCGTGGGGTGTAATCTTTCGCCGCTTTGCGGCTAGTAGCGGACACCAATTGTTCCACCGCATCGCTAAATATCTAGTTCTCACGCACACTCTAAAGCCCTCATCTTTTGTCTGCCCGTTTCGGCACGGCTGAAGCCGTGCCCTACCCAAACCCATCCCTACCCAAACCGATCCCTAACCAAAACGATTCCTGGCCAAGAAACATCCCTTTCGATTTGTGAGACGAGTTCTTATGAACTTCGCGTGCATTTCTTTCTCGGCCGGCGAAAACTATGCTCAGTGAAGCGGGTTGAGTGACGACGAGGTACGTGGATTCGGCTACAGATTCTCCTGTAGCTGTCGAGAAAACATTGCTGACTTGCGCCCCCGAGTACTCCTGAGAAGTGCAGCTAAAGCTTGCAGATACAATGCGGATGCGATGGGGGTGAAAAAAACTGCAAGGGGATGGCAGGGCGCTTGCTATTCATCCACCTGAGCCGGTTGGCTCCTGGAGGATTTAGTGAAAACCAAGATTCAGTCTCTCTCGTTTCTCGCCACGGTGGCAGTCGTCCTCGGCCTGATCTCCTGGGGCAGTGCGTTGAATGCGCAAACGACTCCTTCGACGCCCACGGACCAGCAGACCACACAGCCATCGTCGACGCCAGACACTCCGCCTACACAACAGACACCGCAGACGCAGCCTGCGCCTACGCCGGATAACCCGCCGGCTACGCAGCAGACTCCCGATGCGCAGAGCCCGAACTCGCAGGCTCCGGATGCGGCGCAACCGTCGGGCACCACACCGAGCGCTGGTGACAGCCAGGTTTTCTCGGGAACCGTCCAGAAGTCGGGCGACAAGTATGTGCTGAAGACCGATTCCGGCAAGACCTATGACATCGATCACCAGGACGACGTGAAGAAGTTCGATGGCAAGCGCGTCCGGGTCCAGGGCAAACTGGATGACAGCGGCACGAAGATCCTAGTGAAATAGGTCTTTGATTTTGGCCAGAAGAGGCACCGAGGACACCGGGCAAACCGCTCCGTGATCTTCGGTGCCTTTTGGTTTTTGAGTCAGAATTGCACTGCAGTGGTGGGGCAAAGGCGGGTTCGAAGATCTCCCCACCCTTGCAGAGGATGCAAGGATGGGGCGTCCCGCGACGAGGCAGGTAGACCTGACAGGTGGGTTTCCACTCGCGTTTCAGGCGGCGGTTGGCAAGTGGGTAAGGGCGGGTAGTTCCGTGCGGAAAGTTTCCCCCTTAAGCTTGAAGCGATATGGTTGCGTGCGGAGGTAGCTCCCTGTGCCTGCGGACCTTTGCAACTGAAGTTCAGGGATGCGGTAGATCTCGCGGGTGGACATCTGAAGTAACCTCTAATCGGAATAGTGTGGGGCAGGGCGAAAACGTTTCGGAGCCGGAGAGGAAAAATTGGATAAGGACGCCACGTATTGGATTGAGAAGTTGCGGCTCGAACCGCACCCCGAGGGCGGGTATTTTCGGCAGACATATCGGTCGGAGCTTGTGATTGCGCGGGAGGCACTGCCGGCGGGGTTCACGGGGGAGCGGGTGGCGTCGACGGCGATTTACTTTTTGCTCGAAGGCAAGAACTTCTCCGCGTTTCACCGGCTGCGGTCGGATGAAGTTTGGCACTTCTATGCGGGAGAAGCGCTAACGGTGCATGTGATTTCGCCTTCGGGGGAGCATTCGTCGATTCTGTTGGGAAACGATCCGGACGCGGGAGAGGTTTTGCAGGCTGTGGTGCCGGCGGGATGCTGGTTTGCTTCGCATGTGGCGGATTGGAAGGCGTTTGCGGTGGTGGGATGCACGGTGGCCCCGGGATTTGATTTTGACGATTTCGAAATGGGGAAGAGGGAGGAGTTGGTCGCGAGGTATCCGCGGCAGCGGGAGTTGATTGAGCGGCTGACGCGGGGATAGCGCCGGCTTCGGAGTCTGGTCAAGGAACGGCTGGAACCACGGAGGACACAGAGTCTCGACGCCTGTTTTTTTCTCCGTGTCCCGTGTCCTCTGTGTTTCGATTGTCTACTTCACGGCGGCGGCTTTCCTGGGGAACATCTCGCCGATGCGGCGGATTTGGGCGCCGACTCCTTTTAGCTTTTCTTCGATGTGTTCGTATCCGCGGTCGATGTGGTAGACGCGGTCGATGATGGTTTCTCCGTCGGCGACCAGGGCGGCGAGCACAAGTGACGCGGAGGCGCGCAGATCGCTGGCTAGTACGGCTGCAGCGCTCAGCGGAGTCTTGCCGCGGACAACGGCGCGGCGGCCTTCAATCTTGATGTTCGCACCCATGCGGACCAATTCCTGGGCGTGCATGAAGCGGTTCTCGAAAATATTTTCGGTGATGATCGAGGTGCCTTCGGCCTGTGTGGTCAGCGCCATGAATTGTGCCTGGCAGTCGGTGGGGAATCCGGGGTGCTCTTCGGTCGACATGTCGGCGGCGGTGAATGGATTGTCGCCCATCACGCGCACCGAGTCGACCGTGGCCTTGGTTTTGACTCCGGCTTCGTGAAGCTTGCTGAGGAGTGCGCCCAGGTGCGAGGGATCGCATCCGGCGATGTTGAGGTCGCCTCCGGTCATGGCGCCGGCGATGATGAAAGTGCCGGCTTCGATGCGGTCGGGGATGATGCGGTGCTTTGCGCCTTTCAGCTTGCTTACACCTTTCACGCGGATCGTAGGCGTGCCGGCGCCTTCGATCTTGGCTCCCATTTTGTTCAGCAAGTCGGCGAGGTCGGCGACTTCGGGCTCGCGCGCACAGTTCTGCAGAATCGTTTCGCCGTCGGCAAGCGTTGCAGCCATGAGCAGGTCTTCGGTGCCGGTGACGGTGATCTTATCGAAGACAATTTCTGCGCCTTTGAGACGAGTAGTAGAGGCTTCGACGTAGCCGTGGTCTTGCGTGATTTTGGCGCCGAGACGTTCGAGTCCCTTGATATGAAGGTCGATGGGGCGGGCGCCGATCGCACAGCCGCCGGGAAGTGAGACGCGGGCGTGTCCACAACGAGCGACGAGCGGGCCCAGGACCAGCGTGGAGGCACGCATGGTCTTAACGAGTTCGTAGGACGCCTCAGGAGCGTTGAGTTGGGCGCAGTGGATAGTGGTGCGGTGCTGCGCGCGTCCGTAGCCGAGTTCGACCTCGGCGCCCATCGCAGCGAGAAGGTTGCGCGTGGTCTGGATGTCGCGCACCTGCGGAACGTTTTCGAGGATGACGGGTTGGTCGGTGAGGAGCGCGGCGGCCATGCAGGGGAGCGCAGCGTTTTTTGCGCCGCTGACGCGGACGGTGCCGAGGAGCGGCTCTCCGCCGCGGATTACGAATTTATCCATGAATGAGTCCTTGGCATGGATATTGTAGCGGGGAATGTGCGGGCTGCTTGTTGATTCAGAGGGCACAGGAAGGCAAGTCAACCACCGAGGACACAGAGGACACAGAGCGAGGCCACTTCTCGCCAAGAGCGGGACGTGAGGGGCGCCTCTATTTCTGTGCCATTGCGATTGCTTGCCGCACGTGGCCTTTGGATTTCTTGAGAGCGGCGGCGGCTTGCGCGCGGCTCGCTCCGGAGGCGAGCATCACGACGGCGACCGGGGTTCGATTGCCGGCGGTTTCAAGAGCATGCCGGGCAGCTTCGTGATCGGCTCCAGTCGCCTGTTCCAGGATGCGAATCGCACGCTGGACGAGCTTCTCGTTCTTGGTCCAGACGTTAACCATGAGGTTGCCGTAGACGTAGCCCAATCGAGTCATGGCTCCGGTCGAGATCATATTCAGAACCATTTTGTGGGCCGTGCCGGCTTTCATGCGAGAGGATCCGGCGAGAACTTCGGCGCCGACTTCAGTGACGATGGCAAAATCGGAAGCGCGCTCGAGCGGGGAGTTTCGATTGCAGGTGAGGGCGATAGTGCGGGCTCCGCGGCTGCGCCCGTATTCCACGGCGGCAATGGTGAACGGAGTGCGTCCGCTGGTGGCGATGCCGAGGACGATATCGTGCTTGCCCGGCTTGCGTTTCTTGATTTCGGCGATCGCGAGCGCGGTGTCGTCTTCGCTGGCTTCGGTCGACGCCGCGAGGGCCTTGGCGCCTCCCGCCATGATGTATTGCACCATGCGCGGATCAGTATTGAAGGTGGGCGGGATCTCGGAAGCGTCCAGAGCGCCAAGGCGGCCGCTGGTTCCGGCACCGACGTAGATGAGGCGACCGCCCTGGCGGAGGCCGGCGACAATGACGTCGATGGCGCGGGCGATCTGCGGCAGAGCGCGGCAGACCGCCCCGGGCACGGTTGCGTCTTCGCGGTTGATGAGGGTCACGATTTCAAGCGACGACATGCGGTCGAGATCGGTGGCTGCGGGAAGAATCTGTTCGGTAGGAAGACGGCGAAGATCAGATTTCACTTTGCGGGTTCGGGTCAAGTCGTTCGCCTTTCGGGGTACGAGCAGAGCAGATCATTTTATTACCTCGCAGGTTGAACACGGCAGTGACGAGATGAACTCGTATGCCGCGAATGAGTTACTCGGTATTAGGTCGGTTTGTTGAGGGCTTCGACCACGGCATCGTGGAATTTCGGGCGGACCTGCCGGATGGCCTGATTGGCGCAGTCGGGCCAGGTGCGGTTGGTGAGTAGTGTGATCGAGAGTTGGCGATCGGGGTCGATCCACAGCGACGTGCCGGTGTAACCCAAGTGTCCAAAGGAGCCGTTTCCGAAATATTTTCCGGACTGCGAGGGAGTGGAGGGTGTGTCCCAGCCGAGCGCGCGGGATGTGCCGGGTGGTGCTGGCTCCCGGCGGGTGAAGAGCGCGATGGTTTCCGGGCGGAGGATGGGGAGGCCTCCATGGAGCAGGGCGTGGGCGAAGCGGGCCAGGTCTTCTGCGGTGGAGAAGAGACCGGCGTGTCCTGCTACGCCGCCGAGGACAGACGCATTCTCGTCTTGGACCTCGCCTCGAATGATTCGTTGGCGGAGGGTGCTGCGGACGGCTTCGCTGGCGCCCCGCACTTCTTTGGCTACCGGCCTCTTGCGGGCGGGGGCGCCCGCGCCACATTCTTGCTCTGTCCGTTCGTCTGCGGTGGGTGGAATTTTGGCGCGTGATTCTTTTGGGGGATTGAAGGTAGTGCTGGTCATTGCTAACGGGCCGAAGATTCCGCGCTGGCAGAATGAGTCGAAAGATTCCCCGCTAATGCGTTCGAGGGCCGCGCCGAGAACGATGAATCCGATGTCGCTATACTCGGCGTGCGTGCCGGGATCCGTCGAAAGGGAAGTGGTGAAGGCGGCTCTCAGCAAGTCGTCGCGGGAGTGCTGCTTAAGGAACAATTTCTCATAAGCGGGCAAGCCTGCGGAGTGGGCGAGGAGCATGCGGAAGGTGACTTCGCGGCGTCGGGCGTCGAGTTCGCCACAGGAGTCGGCCATGAATTCCGGGACGACGCCGATTATAGGGGCTTCTAGCTCGAGCAGGCCGCGCTCGTAGAGGATCATCGCCATCGTGGTGGTGGCAACGGCTTTTGTAACGGAGGCCAGGTCAAAGAGAGTCGCGGGAGACACCTCAAGATCAAAATCCCCACCCTCTCGCAAACTGCGCGAGAAGGGTGGGGCACCCTGCGCAGCTTCGTAGGTGAAATGGCCGAAGGCTTCCAGAGCGACTAATTTGCCCGCAAGAGTTACCGCGACCGAGGCGGCGGGGAACGCGCGGGCTGCGATTGCGTGCTGCAGAATTGAGAACGCGGAAGAAAAGACTTCATCCTGGTTATCGAGAGCGGCGACGAGGGTCGGAAGTGGACTGTTCAGGGGCTTGGACGCTCTTGAGAAAATTCGTGACCTGAGCGGGTTATAGCAGAGTTGGCGCGACCGGTAAAGTCTTACAGACGGCTCCAATCTGTCTACCACAGAGGATGCAGAGGACACGGAGGATTGTGAATCCGTGGACGACCTGCCTCAGGGGCACACGCTATCGGGGGCACACCTTACTTGAGTTTCTTGAGCCGAGTCGCGGAGTTGTGTACAGTCAAGAGATCATCCTCAACATGAAATCACATTCGCATTTCTCCAGAATTGCGTGCGCGCTCGTTGCGGCGTTTGCGCTGGCGTGCCTTCCTATAAGCGCCAAGGCAAAGACGTCATCTGCGATGGCGCGTCTCGCGGGGGTCGACTCTGTCATCGAGCGGGCGATCGCTGATGGGAATATCCCGGGTGCCGTGCTGGTGGTTGGGCACAACGGGGCGGTCGTGTATCGCAAGGCGTATGGGAACCGGGCGCTCGAGCCGCAGCGTGAACCGATGACGCTCGACACGGTGTTCGATCTCGCGTCGCTGACCAAGGTAGTTGCGACCACGACCGCGGTGATGCAACTCGTCGAGCAGGGAAAAGTGCGCATGAACGATACGGTGGCGAAGTACCTGCCAGACTTTGCGCAGAACGGCAAAGAGGACATTACTGTACGGCAGTTGTTGACGCACTATTCGGGGCTGCCTCCGGATATCGATTTGAGTCCGGCTTTCGATTCGAAGGAGTCGGCGTTCCGGCTGGCGTTTGCAGAGACGCCGCAGCAGGCGCCTGGGTCGGGATTCGTCTACAGCGACACGAATTTCATTGTGTTGGGAGCGATGGTTGAGAAGGTCTCAGGCGAGACGCTCGAGGCCTACACAGAGCGACATATTTTTGTCCCGCTCAAAATGACGCATACACGATTTGTGCCTCCGGCGACGTGGCGGGCGAGGATTGCACCCACGGAGTATGACGAGAACCAGCACATGCTGCGCGCGGTAGTACACGATCCCAGGGCGCGGCGGATGGGCGGAGTGGCGGGGCATGCGGGACTGTTCTCAACCGCGGACGATCTGGCGAAGTTTGCGCAGACGCTGCTCAATGGTGGAGATGGAATCCTGTCGGCGGTTACGGTTGAGAAGATGACGCAGCCGGAGCAGCCGCCTTCGGCGCCGGTGCTGCGCGGGTTTGGGTGGGATATTGATTCGCCGTTTTCATCGAATCGCGGCGACTTGCTTCCGGTCGGGTCATTCGGGCACACGGGGTTTACGGGGACATCGATGTGGATCGATTCGACGACGCAGACGTACATTATTCTGCTGACGAATTCGGTGCATCCGCACGGGAAGGGAAATGCGATCGGGCTGCGGTCGAAGGTGGCGACGGAGGTGGCGGCGGCGATGGCGTTGAATCCGTCGGAACAGGAGGCGCGGCGCTGGAAGAGCATCACCGGATACAACGAGGCGTTTAGCGCGGCGCGCCGGATGAGTTCGCGGAATGGGACTGTGAAGAACGGGATTGATGTGCTCGAAGAGCATGGGTTCGATGTGCTGAAGCCGGCGGGGGCGTCTCCTGATGCAAAGAAGCGTATCGGGCTGGTGACGAATCAGACTGGGGTCGATGCCCAGGGCATGCGCACGATTGATGTGCTGGCGAAGTCGCCGGGGGTGTCACTCGACGCGATCTTCAGTCCCGAGCATGGCGTGACCGGGACGCTCGATACGACTGACATCAATAACTCCAAGGACGCGGCGACGGGAGTTCCGGTGTACAGCGTGTATGGCGGGACGGATGCGGCGCGGCGGCCGTCTGCAGATGTGCTGAAGAATCTGGATGCGGTGGTGTTCGACATTCAGGATGCGGGAGTGCGGTTCTATACGTACGAGACCACGCTGGGATATTTTCTGGAGGCGGCGGCGAAGGCGGGAATTGATCTGATCGTACTCGACCGGCCGGATCCGGTGACGGGGTCGTTTGTACAGGGTCCGGTGGCCGACGCGGGGCGCGAGAGCTTTACGAATTACTGGGCCGTGCCGGTGCGGCATGGCATGACCATGGGCGAGCTGGCCAAGATGTTCAACGTCGAGCGCGGCATCAACGCGAAGCTTACCGTGGTACCGATGGACGGGTGGCAGCGCGGGGACTGGTTCGATTCGACAGGGCTGGCGTGGGTGAATCCGTCGCCGAACTTGCGGAGCGTGACCGAGGCGGCGCTGTACCCGGGGGTGGCTCTGATTGAGGGGACCAATGTGTCGGTGGGGCGCGGGACGGACACTCCGTTTGAGCTAGTCGGCGCGCCGTGGATCAAGAGCAAAGAACTGGCGGCTTACTTGAACGCGCGTGGGATCGCTGGCGTCCGCTTCGTTCCGGTAACGTTCACGCCGACGACGAGTGTTTATAGCGGGCAGACGTGCTCGGGAGTGAACATCCTGCTGACGGATCGGAATGGGTTTGATGCGCCGGAGTTGGGGACGGAGTTGGCGGCTGCGTTGCACAAACTATACGCGGCAGATTTCAAGATCGAGCGCATGGCGGAGTTGCTGGTGAATCAGGCAGCGTTTGACGCGCTGGTGGCGGGGCAGGATCCGCGGAGGATCGCGCAGGAGTGGCAGGAGGGGTTGGAGAAGTTTGGGAAGGTGCGCGAGAAATATCTGATCTACAAGTAAGCCGATTCGCCAGCGTCATTGCACTGGCGGGTCGTAGATTTTGGGAACTCGGGAATCGGAATCCGCGCCCGACAATTCATATTTCCCACAGGCGCATTTATCTGTAAACGTCAGGACGACGTTCCGTCCGATCCCTTCCACAAACAGGTAGTGCCACGTCTCGGTCGGCGGGGCGAGTGCGGATTTCGAGTCGATGGAATCTGGTGGCCCGTACATGATGTAGAAACGGCCGCGGTCTGTCTTCCATCCGGGAAGGCCCGTAGCGAAGTGTGTGTTCGCATAGGCCAGCCGCCGGTAGTGCTCTTCTTTGAGAGGGTTCTCGGACGACTGTGGAGTGGGATTGCGGCGGTTCCAGAAGTCCTCGATGAAGTCGTCGCGTTGGTCGTCAGTTGTGAGTCTTTTAAAGTCGGCTCGCTCCTGGTCGGTGATGATGTAGCGCACGTCTTCTTCCAGCCATTTTTGATAGGGCCTGGCGGTAATCCCCTGAAGTCGTTTTTCTGTCGGCTCAGCCGCTGGACGCTTATCTTGGCTTTGTGCGGACAGGAGAGGGATGCTGAGGAACAGGCACAGCACAACCAGCAACGGATGATTCCAAAGGCCTGAGACGCGCATGAGGTTCCTCCGCGTTTTCGGATACGTCCCGATGATAGGCCGTTGGATGCAGGGAGGCAAGGTAAGGAGGCTTGGGCAGCTAACCGAATCGAAGATGCATCCTAGCGCATTGGACGTGGTAACCTTTGCCTTATCGGTTTGAGGTGGGACTTCGTCTCGGGAGGTATTGGATGCGAATACTATTCATCGTATTGCTGTTGCCAGCGATGGCTCTGGGGCAGGCGGCTGATGCCGCGAGGTCCGTGGATATTGCGCAGCCATCGAATTCCCCCGGTCAGACCGCAGTCGCAGCTCCAACGAACGCGGCTGCTCAGGTGAAAGAACAGAGCGTCGCTCCAGTTGTGGCCGCGCCAGCGCAGGCGCCCAATCCGAATGCGGTGGTCATCCCGGCGGGCACGAAGATTCCGCTCCTGCTGAAGCAGGCCATCTCCACCAAGAATGCGCGCGAGGGCGATGCTGTGTATGCCGAGACTGCGTTTCCCTTTGTGATGAACGACCGCATCGTGATTCCGGCCGGGACGTATATCCAGGGAAAGATTACGCATACCGAGCCCGCGGGGCGCTCGAAGAAACGCGCCGAAATTCTGATTCACTTTACGTCGATGATCTATCCGACCGGCTATACCGTGATGCTGCCGGCATCGGTGGAGAACACTCCCGGGAATGACACCAACAGCGTAAAGGATAAAGAAGGCACGATCCAGGCGGACAAAGACACCAGCAAGAGGGTAGAAGATGCGGCGAAGGGGGCGGCCGTCGGGGGAACGGTTGGCACGATCGCAGGAGCAGCCGCCGGAGGCTACAACGGCGCGCGCTATGGTGGGCTCGCCGGAATAGCGGGTGGCGTAGCGTGGGCGTTGCTGAAGCATGGTCCGGAAGTGAAGCTGGAAGTGGGGACATCGCTCGAGATGGAGATTCAGCGGCCGATCCCGGTGGACGGCAGCCGGATTCAAGTGGCGCGGGCGGCGCAGTAGGCCGCGACGCGCAAAACTTAACCACGAAGGGCACGAAGTTTACGAAGGAAACCCCTGGGAGCACCGTCCTTCATGAAACTGCATGTCCTTAGTGGTTATCGTCAGAAGAAATTCCGTCCTGAGCCATAAAAGCAACCAAAATCTGATCCACACTGCCTGTTAGACTTCGCCCATGCAGAGGGCGGACGTGTCTGCGATGCGGGGCATTCTGGAACAGCGCTGCCCTCGCTGCCGCACCGGGAAGATCTTCCGCAAGTCGGTGTGGCTGTTTCCGCGGATGTATGAGCGCTGTCCTGCGTGCGGGCTGAAGTTCGAGCGGGAGGACGGCTACTTCCTGGGCGCGATGTACATCGGCTATGGGCTGGGCGTGGGCGTGATTGCCGTGCTCGCGGCGCTGGTGTGGGAAGTGCTCAGGTGGCCCTTGCTGAAGAGCGTAGTCGCGGGAATTGTCCTGTTCCTGCCGCTGGCGCCGGTGCTGACGTGGATGGCCCGCGTGCTGTGGATCTATATGGACCAGGCAATTGATCCCGACCTTAGCTGATTGATTTCCCAAGATAGGGCTGGCGCATCAAGCCCAGCAACGTTCCTGCTAGCGAATTGCGCGCCGGCTTCTGCTGGCTGCTATACAATCCGCGGTAGGAGTGTTTGTTCGCGTTCCGATTCGTGGAGGTTCCCGTGGAAGCTTTCGGTTTTGGCTTTACAACCATTGTCATCGTTATCGTCGTTATATACGTTCTCAGTTCGATCAAGATTCTGGCCGAGTACGAGCGGGGCGTCATCTTTCGCCTGGGCCGGTTGCTATCGACAGCCAAGGGACCCGGCATCGCCTTGGTGTTCGCGCCGGTCGACCGCATCGTGCGGGTTTCGTTGCGGCAGGAGGCCCTTGAAGTTCCCCCGCAAGACATCATTACTCGCGACAACGTCACGCTGAAAGTAAACGCCGTCATCTTCCTGCGCGTCATCGATCCAAACAAGGCAGTGGTCGAGGTTTCCAACTACGTGTACCAGACTTCGCAATTCGCGCAGACCACACTGCGATCGGTGCTGGGCGAGCAGGAACTGGACGAACTGCTATCGCATCGTGAAAAGATCAATCTGCGGTTGCAGAGCATTCTCGATACGCATACCTCGCCGTGGGGCGTGAAAGTCACCAATGTCGAGGTCAAACAGGTCGACATGCCGGAGTCGATGCTGCGCGCCATGGCCAAGCAGGCCGAGGCCGAGCGCGAGAAGCGGTCGAAAATTATTCACGCCGAGGGTGAATTCTCGGCCGCGCAGAGGCTGGTGGACGCGGCGCACTTGCTGGCCACAGAGCCGGTCAGTGTGCAACTACGCTACTTGCAGACTCTGACCGAGATCGGCGTCGAGAAAAATACGACGGTCATCTTTCCGGTTCCGGTGGACTTTTTCTCTGGCCTGCAAAAGCTGTTAGGAAAAGGAGACACGGTACCAGCGAAGACTGCGTAGGGAAACAGTCGTGTGCCGAAGACTGGCGGGAGTGGAACTATGGGTTCATCACAGGATACAGAAATCACCTTGGGAACAGGCAAATTGCTGGTCCTGTTCTTTGGTTTGGTTGGGATCTGCGCGTTGTTCTTCGCGTTAGGGTATTCGCTCGGCCGCAAGTCGGAGCCGGCGATTACATCGGCCAGCGCGGCCCTTTTGCCACAGACCGTTCCGGGCGGCAGCAAGGCGAACAGCGGTTCCCCGGCGACGCCACCAATGACGTTCTACAAGGCGGTGGAGCAAAAGGATGCCAACCCACAGTTGAGCCCCGCCGCTGACGCGAAGACGGACACGGCGGCGGCCCCTGCGAATCCCGCTCCGGCACAAGCCGCGCCGAATGCTCCGGATCCCACGACAACTCTGCCGACGGCCTCGTCGTATTTCGTACAGGTAGCTGCGGTCAGCAAACAGGAAGATGCGGATTCGCTGGTGGACGCGCTGAAGAAGAAGCAGTATCCGGCGCTGATCGCGGCTCCTGTCGCGACGGACAAGCTGTTCCGCGTGCAGGTGGGTCCGTTCTCGGAGGTCAAAGATGCTGAGGCGATGCGGACGAAGTTAATTGCGGACGGGTATAGTCCGATTCTGAAGAAGTAGATCGCCTACAGCCCGCGGGGCACGAGTACGAAGCGATCGATCGCGATCTTCGGTCCGGCGTCTGCCCGGGCGGCATCCAGCCGAAATACAACCATCACCTCATCGAAGCGTCGAATGGAGGCATGAGTGGGAATGCTGAAATTCAGCGTTTCGCTGACCGGTTTAGCCGCCTCGTCAAAGAGTTTCCACGGGCGGGTCGATTTGACCATCAATGTGCCGAGGGACTGAGACGGTTTTCCTGGCGCACTCGTATTGATCAGGACGAGTTCCAGCGAGACCGTCTCCGGGTAATGGTCCGCATTGCGAATCGCGACCTGAATTCTGCTGCAGCAATCGAGATCTAGCATGTTGCCGAGGTGATCGTGCGCTTCCATCGAGAGAGGCCGCCGGTCCGTGGAGCGAATATTCACTAGCTCGGGGCTACCGTGCGCCTGACGCGAAGTCTTGGGCGGATGCAGGTCGGGCGCTTTGAAGAACCAGTAAACGCCATCAAAGGGAATTTCCAGAGGTTTTGCGCTGAGATGGTTGGTCGAAAGACCGTTCCCGAATACCGGGGTAGGCGCGACCAGTTTAGTTTGCGTTAGGTTTTCCGGCCACAGGACAATGCCGGATTCGCTTTCGTCACGAGCGAGACCGGCGCGGTCGAACTTTTTTTGACGACCAAGCTGCTCGGCCTTTTCGCCTGGGGGAGATCCTTGCCGCGCGTGATACGGCGAGGGGACACCGAATCCTCGAACCCTGAAGGAGTGTGGCAGGTATCGGATGAGCCCGGCGGCCGTGATCACGATGGCAAGCGCAATCATCGACAGGGGGCGTAATGAGAATTGAGGGGAAGATTGTCCGGCGTTTGGTTGCGCGCCCCTGGTGAAGGACCACGTCCACACGGCAGAAGCGACTCCGACAAGAAGAACAGAAGACAATGGATATCCGGCGAACGCAGCGATTGCAGCCGCTTCCGCGCACAGCGTGGCGCAAGCTCCGGCGGCCTGCTGCCAGAAAGTCGATGACTGCGGCGCCCCGAATGTAGTTCGAAGAGGGAAGAGAGGTGAGGCCTCGCGGTCTATTGGCCCGGGCTCGTCTTGGAGCGACCGGAACGATGTCACTGCCCTGGTTACGAACACGGCCGCCATCGGCATCGCCCAGATCGATTCCTCGCGGAGGAAAAGGGCGAGTGGCGCGAGCCAGAGGGCGTCGAGCGAGGTTCGCAAGATGAGACGGCGTGTATCGACTCCGGTCGGGCGTGGGGGGAGCGCGGAAAGACCCCATGCCACCGCCGCGCTCAATAGAAACACTTCGAGGACATTTTCGATTGCCAGGCCGAGGATTTCGGCCGGAGAGAGCGTGTGTACGAACGGTAAGCGGTTTACGAAAATGGCAACCAGCAGAGCGGCAAGCAGTCCCCCTGCCGGTGGCAGCCATTTGGGAAATGGCTTCGGCGCGGACGTTCCAACTAAATCAAAACTGCTCATTCTGACTCAGCCTCGCGAACGAACGAGAGCCCTCTTTCAAGATTAGAGCGTGGTGGCGCGTAGGACGACCCACAACGTAACGCCTGAGGTGGTTGACACCAGAACGCGCAAGATAGTTCCCGACTGAGGAATGCCGTCCGGCAGACGAACCGGATCAACAATTGCTACATCAACAATTGCTACATTGACACCCATCGATTTCCGCGCTATTGGTAGAGAGTCCATGTCATCGAACGAATCTTCTCTCGACCGCGCGTTGCATGCCATTGCCGACCCCACCCGGCGTAGAATCCTCAAGGCTCTGAAGGAAGGCGAGGCCGAGGCAAAGGCGCAGAAAGCTGAAACCGGACCCTGTCTTTGTGCCGGGGACATTGAAGAACGTGTCCGGCTTTCGCAGCCGACGATTTCTCATCACATGGCTATCCTGACGAAGGCGGGACTCGTGGAGGCGAACAAGAAGGGTCAGTGGCGCTGGTACCGGCGCAATGAGAAGGCGATTCGGGCGATGGTAAAGACCTTGCGTGGGAGTCTGTAGTCCCGAAGCGAGTAAACAGTTTTGCAGAAAAACTTGGTCTGGGTAGCTCGGCGGCTAAAGCCCTCATGGAAAAGAAACGCCTTATCGCAGCGCTCGAGGCGCTGCGCCACCCAAACGCGAGTTGCCAGCGAACTGTAAAGCCGCCAAGTTCTGTGTCGCTCTACGGCCCGACTGACGTCGGCCCACTCCGATGTGTCTTAGTGCGTTCCGAGCGCCCATTTCTCCAGTTCTCCCGTCGAGCGCAGCACACCAAGTTGGCTGCGCTCCAGTTCGAACGTCACATCCTGGAGGGCGATGAAGCGTTCGCTGGCTTGCGACCGGGCATCATCGAGATCGTGCAGCGTAGCGGTTCCGGCATCGATACGGGTATGAACTGATGTCAGATTCTTTTCGGCGATTTCATATTCCAGTTGGGCCACGTCACGTGCGGCCTGCATCTGCGCGACCGAACGCTGCAGACGCAGCGTTTCCTCCGAGACCTGATTCTTGGCAGCTTCCGCCTGCTTCGTGGCCTTCAGGGCGTCGGCATCGGCGGCCTTGGCACGCGCACGTTGCGGCGCGTTAAACAGGGGAAACCGGATACTGACGCCGACCGTTGCGTTGTTCTGCTGAAACTGGTTGGTCACACACAAGAATTCACCGAGCGACGTGGTGCAGGGCTTCGATGGAATGTAGTAGTTCTGGTAGTTATTAAACTTGGAGAGCAAGGCGTACTGCGCGGCGAAGTCCAGGCTGGGCCAGAGCGATTTGTGCTCTCCCTGGGCGCGCAGATATTGGGCACGCGCATGTTCCACAGCCGCTTCTACCGAAGGGCTGGAAGCGGCCGCATCGTTAGCGGCCACTTCGTTTGGTGCGAGTGCGGGCGGCGCGGGGATCGAGTCGGGATCCGCCTGAATGTTCATCGTGGGAAGCCCTGTGAGTTTCGAAATATGCTCGCGGAGCACGTCGGCGGCGCCCCGCGCTTCGGCGATGCGCAGCCGCACTCGTGCTGCTGAGAGCATGGCCCGCTTGCCGTCAAGTTCGCTGTCGACGCCTTCCTTCACGCGCTCGGCAACCGCAGCCTGCATCTTGTTGGCGTCCGCTTCGGTTTCCTGCAGTTTCACCAAACGCTGTTCCCATTTGGCGAGTTCGGCGTAGCTCAAAGCAGCGTCCTGGATGATCTGGTTACGCTCATCTTTGGTCTTCAGGGAAGCGACGGCGGAGTCGGCTTTCGCGGCGCGCACAAAATCGCGCAACGCCGGATTCAGCAGCGCGGATTGCGCGTTGACGTTGAACAAAGCCGGCGCCGATCCCTCCAGCGCGAGGGGAAAACCATACGAATACCCGAGTCCCGCTCCGGTGGAGAGTTGCGGGATATAGTTGCTACGGAGTTCGCGATACGCCGCGGAGGCTTGCAACTCGTCGGCAGCGGCGATGCCCGCCCCAGTGGCGTGAGCCAGCGCGAGTTCGACCACGCGCTTGAGCGAGACGGGTTCAGCCAGCAGAGAACTTGGTAGCAGCAGGACGGCCAGAATCCACTTTGCGGTGCGCGCGCCACGGCACGAGGTTGTCATTGCGTCCCTTTCAGAGTGATCTGGAAATGATTTCATGGGTAATTGGATGCCAGCGAGATTTTAAATGTCGGATGGGGGAACTGGGCGAGCTTTTCGAGGGATGAACTCGGCGAAGATTCGCAGTCCTTCCAAGATCGCGCATTCTCCGCAAACTCAATGCTCCACTCGTTTCAAGTCTTCCTGGGCGCGGGCGTAGGTGTGAGACAGGGCGAGGGCCGCCCGGAATTCCTCAGCAGCAGCGCGACGGTCTCCTAGCTTCTCCAGTAGCTGGCCCAGATAGTCGCGTGCTTTGAAGGAGGGGCCCTCCTCGACGGGAGCCTCAAGATAGCGCCGGCAGAGCCGCACCGCCATGGGATAGTCGCGGCCGGTTTGCAGAAGAAGGTGCGTGCCGTCCATGAGGGACTCGGGACGATCGACCGGACTGGACTCCATCGTATGAAGCGCTTCCTGCATTTCGTCGAGACGATTGTCGTGACGCAAGAAGATGGCGAGATCGAGCCAGGCGCGAGTTCCGGAGTGACTCGTGATGATGGCGGCGCGATATTGGCGCTCGGCCTCGGCCGGATTTTTCTCCTTGGAAGCGATGCGGGCCAACACCCAGTGGGCCATGCCGGGATTCAGCGGCAACAGCGCATCGGCCTGCTGGCGGGCTTTATCCTTCCCGCCACCCACGATGCCCGGGGCCTCGAAGTAGAACTCCGCCAGATCGGTACGAGCTTCCCAACTTTTTGGATCCAATTCCACCGCCCGCTCAAATGAGGTGCGGACCTTCTTTGCCAACCCGAGCGATGAGAAAGAGATTCCAGCCCGGCCCGCTTTCTCCCCGTAGATCCGCCCAAGCCAGAGGTAATAAAGGCTTTTCTGTGGATCGAGGCTTCTCGCGCGCTCGCAAGCGGTAATGCCGCGGTCCCACTCTTCAATCATGAAATACGCACGACACAGCAGGTTATAGCTCTCGGCGTCAGTAGGGGACTGTTTGACCTGCTGCTCCAAAGCCTGAATGGCGTCGTCCGCGCGCCCGGCGGCAAGGAGTTCTTTCGGAGATGTGGCCCCGTGTGCAGAAAGTAAAAGCCCGAACGAAAATAGCAACGAGGAGAAGGTTCGGAGTTTCATGCGTGGTTTAGCCCAAATCCGATGGAAATCGTGCCTGCCAAAAACTAAGGAACCACCTTGACGGCAGCGCCATCGAAGAGAGGTTTGTCTTCTGCCGGCAATGCTACCTCGTCTCCTTCGGAAAGGCCGGAGGTGATCTCGACACGGGTCAGATTCTGCAGCGAGAACTCGATGGCTTGGCGCTTCAGGTGTTTGTCGACAATGCGGAAAACGTAAGGCTTGCTCTCGTCGATGCGGAGGGCGTCGCGCTGCAGCGTGAGGACATTGCTGTGTTCCGCCACCACGATAGTCACGCCGACATTCACGTTCGGCAGCAGGCGGAGATCCTTGTTGTCGACAACGCAAGTCGTCTCACCTACATTTCTCGATAGGCGCAGCTTTACGGTGGAAGGCACGGTGAGAACGGTGCCGGTCCAGGTTCGCCCAAGGATCGCGTCCCAGGTAATCTCCACTTTTTGTCCGACCTGGAGACGGCCCACATCCGGTTCGTCGACGAATGCTCGGACCATCACCTTGGAAAGATCAGCTTCCTGCAGCAGCAATTCGCCGGCCGGCACAAACGCACCCTGCTTCACGGGAAGGGAATAGACCGTGCCGTCGAACGGGGCCCGCACGCTGGACCTGCGCAGAGCATCTTCGGCAGCGTCATATGCAGCTTGCGCTTCGGTCCCCTGGGCTTCGATTCTCGCCGCTTCTGGTTTGGAATACCGGTCTTTCTGTTTTTGCTCGGCTAGAGTGACGTCGGCCTGAGCGCGTTGCAGAGCGTCTTCGGCCTGGCGAACTTCACCGGGAGACGCTGCGCCATCCTGTTGCAAGCGGCGCAGTGCCTCGAGATTATGCTGGGCCGCATCGCGCGCGCTGCGGGCTTTCACCAGTTGCGCATTCAAGGTCAGCACTTCTTCTTGCGTGCCTCCCTTGGTGAGGGCGGATTGATCGGCCTGGGCGGCCTTCACCTGAGCCTGGGCGCGAGCGGCCTGTGTGCGAATGTCGGCATCGTCGAGTTGCAGCAGCAACTGCCCCTTGCGAACGTGATCGCCTTCTTTGATAAACAGCCGTTTCACCGTGGTTGGGATGGGAGCATGCGCTTCGAAATTCTGAATGGGCTCAACCTTGCCGTTGGTGGAGACCAGGCTGCGAATGGGGCCACGCTGAACCGTGGCGACACGCACTTTCAGTGGTGTCTGGTGAAGATACGAATACAGAACCGCCAGACCTGCCAGCAGTGCAATCGCGAGCCAGATCCACCGTCCTCTGGACAGTGTGTTCGAATTTTTCGTCGATACCAACCGGTCGTCTTTCCAGGTTGCGGCAGGAATAACTGTAAGTATTAATTTACCATTCTAGCGGCCACGGCAGATACCGTCGGACACTCCAAGCACGTATCTGATTGGATGCGGGCCGAAGGAGCTCGGGTGCAGCGTCGCTGCGAGTGAATCCGGGCAAACGCTACAATAGTTCTATGGCTAAATCGCCCCGCTATACTCCCGAGCACGCCGCTGCGGGCCTCGATGCGAAGTTTCCAGAGATTGAGATCTGGCCCAACCAGTTTCCCGGATACGAGATTATTGTGGACGATCCCGAGTTCACCTCGGTGTGTCCGAAGTCCGGGCTGCCGGATTTTGGAGTGCTGGCGATCCGCTACATGCCCGACAAGAGCTGCCTGGAGTTGAAGTCGCTGAAGGAGTATCTGCAGTGCTACCGGAATCTGGGAATCTTTCAGGAAAACGTCGTCAACCAGGTTCTGGAGGACGTGGTGAAGTGGGCTAAGCCGATATGGGCGGAAGTGCGGGGAGAGTTTCGTCCGCGGGGCGGGATTTCGACGACGATTGTGGCGAAGTGGCCGCGGCCCAAGGGACGCCAAGGCTGAAGCAGTGCGTCGTGCTATATTCGCCTGACCCGTGACCCAGAGAGATCTCCAGCCCCGCACCGCCTTGATTGTCCTGACGGCGCTCAATCTGCTCAATTATGTGGATCGCAACGTGCTGTTTGCGGTGCAGCCGATGGTGCAGAAGGAGTTTCAGGTCACCAATGCGCAGATCGGATACCTGACCAGCGCTTTTCTCGGTTTCTACATGATTGCGGCGCCGTTTGTCGGGCCGCTGGCGGACCGCTATTCGCGCAAACTTATAATTGTGCTGGGCGCGATCTTCTGGAGCGGCCTGACACTGCTCACCGCGGTAACCCATACTTACACTGAATTGCTGATCCGGCACACGCTGGTGGGCGTGGGCGAAGCGACGTTCGTCACCATCGCGCCAACGTTTGTCGCTGATCTTTTCGCGGAGAGAATACGCGGACGAATTCTTGGCGTATTTTATCTGGCGATTCCTGTCGGCTCTGCGGCGGGATATTTGTTGGGAGGAAATCTTGCTCCGCACCATGGCTGGCGCTTTCCGTTCTATGTTGCGGCCGCTCCGGGATTCGTGCTGGCGCTGGTGGTCTTGTTTCTGAAGGAGCCGGAACGCGGGCAGTTCGATTCTCTGAAGGAGACGCCGGAACGCGGAACGATTCTGGGGCTGGTGCGGAATCCGCCGTTTCTTACGTCGACGTTGGGAATGGCGGCGATGACCTTTTCGCTCGGCGGAATCCAGGTGTGGATGCCGAAGTTCCTGTACAGCGAGAGAGGCTACACGCTGGAGGCAGCCAACTTCGCGTTTGGCATCATTATCGTCGTTGACGGCATCCTGGCATCGCTGATAGGCGGTTGGTTGGGCGACTATCTGTTGCGCCGGATGAAGAGTTCCTACTACTTGGTCTCGGCGGCGAGCATGCTGCTAGGCGTGCCCGTCATGATCGTTGCTTTGTTCGTAAGAGGGCCACTGATGATTCCCGCAATCGGTGTGGCTGCGTTCTTTCTTCTGCTCAACACCGCCCCGCTCAACGCAGCCGTCATCAATTCCGTTGGAGCACACATTCGCGCCACCGCGCTGGCGGTCAATATCTTCATCATCCACATTTTGGGCGACGTGCCTTCGCCGACAATGATGGGATGGGTGGCTGACAAGCGCTCTCTCCAAACCGCGTTTATTTTGCCGGTGATCGCGATGGCGATTTCCTCTGCGATACTGTTCTATGGGATGAAATTTGCGCCGCGGGTTGCGCTCGACGGCGCGTCCGCCGGGGCAGGGAACTAAGGAAGAAGGCCGAACGCGCGATTTATGCATCGCAAAGAACGCCACCCGTTCGGCGCGCTTCGCTTGCTCAGGGCAGGTTGCTTCGCGCAGTTCGCTGAGATCCATTCGACAAGCTCAGGGCAGGCTCTTCGGCGGGCAAAAGACGCCCGCCTCAGGATGACAAGTTGATGGGTTATTTTCACTGGATTGCGGGAACGATTCTGGCCCTGGCGTGGTTCTCCCGCATCTTGGATGCTGCTCTCGGCATGCCGAGTGTGGCCGATGTTTCCCGTCTGGAATGGGATCGAAATCCCGTTTCGCCGTCGGGCAATCCTCGCGTCTCCATTATTGTTCCCGCCCGCAACGAAGAAGAGACCATCGAGCAGGCGCTGAACACACTGCTTGTGCTCGACTACGACAATTATGAAGTGATCGCCGTGAACGACCGGTCGACCGACCGGACGGGCGAGATCATGGAACGCATCGCCGAGAGTTACAGTCAAAATCCCCACCCTGTCGCAGAAAGCACGACAAGGGTGGGGCACCCGATACTTCGCGTGGTGCACCACCGCGAACTGCCTGCTGGTTGGCTGGGAAAAACGCACGCCATGTGGACGGCTGCGAACGACGCCACCGGCGACTGGCTTCTTTTCACCGACGCCGATGTGCTGTTCAAGCCTGACTCCTTACGGCGTGCGCTGGCATACGCCGAGTCCGTGCCTGCCGATCACCTGGTGATGTTTCCCCGCATGATCATGAAGCGGCCGGGCGAATACATGATGATCGCTTTCTTCCAGACGATGTTCTTGTTCGGACATCGTCCCTGGAAAGTGGCCGATCCCAGCACTGACGATCACATGGGCGTGGGCGCATTTAACCTGGTGCGCCGCCGAGTCTATGATTCCGTCGGAACTTACGAAGCGCTTCGCATGGAAGTTCTCGACGACATGAAACTGGGAAAGGTGGTCAAGAAGGCGGGCTACGCGCAGCGCAACGTCTTTGGTGGAGATCTCATTTCGATCCGCTGGGCCAAGGGCGCGATGGGAGTGGTCAACAACTTGACCAAGAACTTCTTTGCGGTGCTGTCGTTTCAATGGTGGCGCACCGTGATCTCGGCGTTCGGATTGGCGTTCCTGAATTACGGTCCGTTCCTTGGCGTGCTTCTCGCTCACGGCTGGGCGCGGATTCCTTATGCGGTGGCCCTGGTCTCGATGTTTGCGGTCTACGTCGGAATGTCGTGGCGTTCCGAGGTGCCGCCGTATTATTTCCTGCTGCATCCGGTCAGCACGACGCTGTTCATCTACACGCTACTGCGCTCGATGATTCTCACGTTGTGGAACGACGGCATTGTCTGGCGTGGCACGAAGTATCCGCTGGGGGAGTTGCGCAAGGGAATGGTGTGAGTGCTCGCGCTCCGAGTGTTGGAAATTGGCTGCAGATGCCTGAGCCAATGATATGAGATACTTCGCCAGTTATCCGCTGAAAACTTGCGCCCTATCCTGTCGTCTACAGCAGGCCGCTAGTCTGGATCGCCAGATCATTCAGCGCCATCTCCAGCTTCGTAATGGCCGCGCCGATTTCTGGATGCTCTCCGATCTTCTCCTGCAGCGCCTTTAGAATTTGCTGAGCACTGCGAATGTGTCCCTCTACCTTGGCAGGATTTGACTTGGGATTGCGCTCGCTCTGCGTGTCCATAACCACTCTCTCCCTTGTGTCTGTCGATTTCCTACAGTCTGCAATTCTATTCTACGCATCCGACGCTGCACGGAGGCATGCGTGAAAAGAATCAGCCATTTGCGTCAAACCCGGTTCTGAGGGTAATGGGGATTTTGCGACAAACTGAGAGCAAACGGCGGTACCATCCCGAATCCAGATGAGCTACAACGTTGCGGTCTGCACTCCTCCGGTGCCGTTGGACGATGAGTCGGCATGGAGTACTCTCGATACCCTTATTGATGCTAAGGGTCCTGTGCCAGAGGTGTTCAGGACTTTGCACGACCGGTTGACTTCACGTTACCCCTGCATCTGTTCATTGCCAGACGACCGTGTCGATGAGGACGGTGTCTGGAGCGACGGTCCGCTGTGGAACAATTTTAGTCACCGAGCGGCAGTGCTTGGGATGGTGTTTTCCAGCGTGCAAGAAGTGCTTCCGTTCCTCGTGAATACCGCGAACGAACTGGGGCTAACAGTATTTGACTGGGGCGGACCCAGCGCACCCAACAGTGCAGCGGCCTGTTCGAAGCTGCGCCCCGGCAAGATGTCGCAGAAGGTCACCTGCTCGCTGACTACCACCCACAGCCAGCGCAGTTGTGCCTCCACATTCCAGCCCGTCTCATCGACGGCGTTTACCATGCTGCGGCGGGCGGCGCCCCGCAGAGCATGCCAGGTCGCTTGGCCGCGCTGAGCGACCCGATCCACGGCGCGGCACATGGTACTGCGGTTCACCCCTAAGCCAAAGCCGTCCTGCAGGACCGCCGCCACATCGGCATGAGGCATGCCCAAAGCCTTGTTCATCTTGACCCCCAGCGCTAAGGCTTCCGGCCCCAGTTGCACGGCCGCGGCGCCTAAGGCGTCGGAGGTCTGCCGCGGGTCGCGTCCCTGGACTCGTTGGTGGCATACCGTGCAGCGGCCGATGGCAATGTCGAAGCGCCGCCAGATCGTCTGGCGCATGATCTCGTGCTGAAACTGCGAAACGATTTTTTCCACCTCCAGCGCGCCCCCACAGCAACACTGCCGCGGGAGCGGAACGGCGATCACTTCATCGACCTGCTCAGGAATGGGTTTGTGATGACGCTGGCCATAAGCGGTGCCGGATTTGCGCCCCGGCGGTTTTGGGTTCGGTTTCCGTCTACCGCGGGAGAACGGTGCCGCCTGCCGCTTACTGGCCCGCTGCGCTTCCTCCAGTTGCCGCTTCAGCTTCTCGTTCTCTTGGCGCAACCGTTCCCGCTCTTGCTCCAGTTGCTCTCGCTGCTGCCGTAACTGCTCGTTTTCTTTCCGTAGCTGCTCATTCTCACGACGAGTTCCCCGTCCCTGTTCCTGAATCGAAGCGAGCTTGCGTTTCAGTTCTTCGATTACGACAACCGGATTGAACGACTTAGGCCACGCCATCGCCTGCTCTCGCAGGTAACATGCGCAAACTGGCGGTAATTTGTCCAGCTTAATTGCAACTCGAGTATCTCGATTGCCAACTTTCGGCTACAGGCCCGCGTCATAAGCAGCATTTACATGGGTTTCGACGCGGTAAACAATGACAATAATCCTTAGGCAAGGTGTTTTCGTTGTTTCTATTGGATTCTTCCATGCTGCAAATTATTGCGATAATCCCTTTACTGCTAGCCTGTATGTACGCGCAGACGGCAGGTCCCACGACGCCTTCCGCTGCATCCGCGCCCCTTATCGTCCTGATCGGACCACCGCTCAGTGGAAAAACCACCTTCGCGGAAGAAATCGTCCATACTTATGGAATCCCAAGTATCTCGATCGAGGATCTTATACGCGAGAACGCAGTGGAACTCGACAAGCTGAGAGGCCAAGGAGCTTCGCTGGCCGACATGCGCTACGACCCGGCTATGAGCCGATTCTTGCGGGAGCGATTGAAGACTACTGACCTGAGTCACGGGCTCACCCTCGATGGCTATCCCGCAACGCTCGTCCAGGCTGAAGATCTAGCCAAGATGTTTGCGGGTTCCAAGATGAAACTCGTTGCCCTGCGACTACAAGTGCCGGACGACACAATCCGCAAAAGAGCAAACACGGCGGGGCGTCAGATTGATCGACCGGAGATCCTCGAACAGCGGATCAAGGACTACCATCGCGAGATGGATGCCATTCCGTTCTATTTTCCCAAGGCTAAGATCGTGGACATCGATGGCAGTCACCCGGAACAGCAGACATGGAAGGAGATCGAGGCAGCGCTCACCGAGGCCGGCGTGAAACCGGCATTGAAGTAGGCCTGGCGCACATCCAAAGGAAGTCGTTTCAAGTTCAGGTTTTCATTACCTTTATGAACGCAGAAATAGAACGGATTTCTTCCCGTTCTTGACGCTAACTGGCCTTTGCATTCATCTCCTCTTTTCGCTTCACGCCTTTTAGCCCGTATCCTGGCAACAAGAATCGCTCTGAATGCTTTAACATCAAACCTACGATGACCGCCACCCGCGCCGTACTGTGGGACATGGACGGAACCCTCGTCGACTCCGCCGACTATCACTGGCAGGCCTGGCGCGACACCATGGCTCACGAAGGACGTCCCATCACCCACGACCAGTTCCTCGCCGGCTTCGGCCAGCGCAACGACTCCATCCTCCGCCAATGGCTCGGCGTCGAAGCCACTCCCGGACTCATTGAGCGCGTCGGCGACACCAAAGAAGCCCTGTATCGCCAGCACGTGCGTCTGCGAGGCATCGAACCGCTTCCCGGTGCCTCCCAGTGGGTCCGCCGTCTGCACCAGCAAGGATGGAGCCAAGCCATCGCCTCTGCCGCCCCGCGCAAGAATGTCGAAACCATCCTTGAAGCCCTCCACACTGCCGACTGCTTCGAAGCCATCGTCTCCGCCGAAGACGTGCGGCGCGGCAAACCCGACCCGGAAGTCTTCCTGGTCGCCGCTGCCAAACTCAACGTCCCGCCGAGTCACTGTATCGTCGTCGAAGACGCCCTGCACGGCATCGAAGCCGCCCGCGCCGCCGGCATGAAAAGCATCGGCATAACCCGCGACCGCAAACACCTACCCTCCAACCTCGCAACGCATTCGCTAGCCGAGCTCGCTCCTGGTGCGTTCGACGACCTGCTGCTGTCCTGAGCAGAGGTTCACAGGATTCTTCGCGCCGCAAAATGGTGCGGGACCTGTCCATGAGTGTTATAGCGATATTGCGCCAAGAACCAAGAGTTGACCCTTCTCGCGCGGCGCTTTTAAACCTTTGCTGTCAATTCTGACAGTATGACGTGTCCCCCTCAGGCGTTAGCGTAATAGCAGAATCAAAGGGACCTTCTGTTGTTCCCTACATCAACCCAGGAAGTCGCTTCATTACGAAAGGGCTCGCCAGTCTGGCTCGGAGATTGAATATGAAAAGATTCTTCGCTCTCTCATTTGTTCTCTCAGTTGTCACATTGCTGCTTGCGGCTAGTTCCGTTGCTCAGGATGTCCGTTACAACTTCGACAAAAATGCCGACTTCTCAAAATTCAAAACGTACAAATGGGTGCCGATCAAAGACGCGGACAAAGTCAACGACTTAGTGGATAAGCAAATCAAGGATGCAGTGGATGCGGAACTCGCTACAAAAGGTTTGACCAAAGTTGAGGGAGACGATGCCAATCTTTACATCGGGTATCAGCCAGCTATTGGCCAAGAGAAGCAGTTCAATTCCTACAGTACAGGTTATGGCGGTGCTGGTTATGGCTATGGGCCTGGGTGGGGAGGCGGCTGGTATGGTGGGATGGGTACAACCACAACCACTGGGTCGACGTCGACAATTTATAAAGGTCAGTTGGACTTAGACATGTACGATTCGGCGGCTCACGATATAGTCTGGCGAGGAGTGGTGAGCAAAACAATTGATCCGAAGGCCAAGCCCGAGAAGCAGCAGAAGAACTTGGCAAAAGCAGTAAAAAAGCTTCTGAAAAATTACCCACCTCCGGTAAAGAAATAGACTTGCTTCATCCAAAAATCCATGTAGCTCCGTTTCGATAACTGTCGAAACCAGGCCACTACACTCAGAATCCCTGTTCCGGGCATTTTGAGTGTAATCGGGTTTTTGCGCCAACTGAGTTTGCTAGACTGTCGCGCATGGTAAAGAGGAGCATCCTGTCCACAGCTCACCATTGGGCGACAACGCGCGAGGTCGTGCTGCCGATGAACTATAGTCGCGGCGCGATCTTTTCTGCCGCCTCCTTCGATGTTATTACCGGGTGTACTTCGAAGTCTACGAGGTCGCTCCAGTTAGCCATCCAAAGATCGATCAGGGCGCGGTCATGGGTTTCCATCAGCTGATAGCACCGCTCAAGTTTGTCATCAACCCAACTCGAGATGTACAGCAGGCCGTCGGGTGCCAGCCGCCCATTATCCCGAAATCGACGATAGACAGCGACAGAGTCTTTGTTCTTGAAGCGCTCCACGACCATGTACAGGGATCTTGGCATCGACGAACCTCCCAATGAGTGTAACGAGGATTTATCGCCAACAATCTCAAGCGAGCGTTGTCGGTGACGAAGGACCCGCTCAAGAAATGCACCACGTGCTCGCCTTCACCGGGCGACGATGTCCTAGGATTTCCCCCTAGTTGATGACTAGAATCAGCGTGGCAGAGTTCCCGACTATTGGACATCCCAAATCATCGAACGATGATTGAGACGTCACTGAAATCTGCACATCGTTCCCCACTGAGCCACCGAAGGAGTCGAAGGTCTGCTGAGTGACCGTGGTCTGGAGGTCGTGCGAGTCGATGAACGTCGTCTGCAACGCGTTTCCGTTCCACATGACCTGCGATTGGGGAGTAAAACCTTTTCCGCCCACTGTCAGCAGAACTGATTCCGCGTCGCTTGGAATGGTGTCCGGCGAGAGTGAAGTAACTTGGGATTGACCTACCCCTTGACAGCTAAGGAATAACGCACCGCAGGTCCAGCCGGACATCAGTGGGGTCAGGGCTGCAATGAGGCCTACGCGAATCAAAGAGAAAGGCCTATAGGGGTGAGCCAGGGAAGAACCCATACTAGCTTGCCTCCCTTACGAGCGGCTATTATTTTACTCCCGAACATGCGTCACCCTCCTGTCAACTCTGACAGTTCATTCTTGGCCCGCCGACAGTAGGATGAGTGTTAAAGCGATGTTTCACCGTTTCACCAGTTGGAGTGATTGCCTGCCAGGTGGCAGTTCCGATAACTCCGTGTGGCCGAGGAATCCACAACTGCAATTTTCTGCATACGCGGTGCTGTCTTCCAGAAGACTCGAGGGTATGGAGCTTTGCACCACTCGCTGAAGCACTGCTCCCGAATGGCGAGTTATGGCACTCGACCAACGCGGTCACGGCTACTCGGATCACGCGTCGAGCTATGTCGCGACGCCTTCAACGCTCAGTCTTTCCAGATTTTCGAGTGGCACAGTTCGTTTGTGCAGCTACCAGGCTGTGTTCTGCACAAGGTTGTTGGCGTTTACGCTGCCGATGCCGGTGGCCATGTCCCAACCGGGGGTGGCGCCGAATGCGGGCTGATTGGAATTGGCTGAGACCGTGGGATTGATTACGGCCTTGCAGCTCGCCCCCGTGCCACCACCGCCGGAGAGGGTGCAGACCGGAACTCCGGTGTATCCCCTGCCCGCGTTGGTCAGGATTAAGCCGCTGACTACGTGAGTAGTGGTGTTGATGGTCGCCGTGCAGGTCGCCGTGACTCCGCCCGCGTAGAGAACTGCGCTGGTGGGCGACAGGTACTTCGACTTGTTGGAGGGACCGGCGATCTTGCAGGTCGGAGCGCTGGCGTATCCCGATCCGGCGGCCCTCACGCTCAGACTGCTGATTTTTTGCGTGCTGAGTTCGCCGTTGCTGCCCGATGGCAGATAGCAATCGGCGGAGAAGACGCTACCATTGTGCTGGCAATTGATGTCGATGTCGCCCTGGGTAATGTCGTAGAACACGCACTTGGAGACCGTCTGCGTCTGGTTGATGGAGAAGCAACTCGAGTTGCCGGTGGTGCCGTATTCGGCTTTGGCAATCTTGTAATAGGTTGGGTTGGGATTGCCGGCGCGAATGTTCCACTTCTGGTTGACCAGTGCCTGAATGCCTGCCATCTCGGGCGAGGACGCCGAGGTTCCACCGACGCCGACCCAGCCACTTGGACTGCCGGTGCAAGGAACGCCGCCGAAGCTGGCGTCGGAGTAGCAGATGATGATGAAGTGTCCCCAGAGGCCGTTGGCGGCGAACAAGGAGAGATCAGGAACGTCGCGGACCGAATCCGCGGGGTTGCCGAAGATTCCGGATTGCCACGAAGGTTTGGCATAGCCGGCGCAAGTCGTATTTTCTGTGAACAGGAAATTCGGGTTCCCTGCTCCTTTGGCGCAGTTGCTCGGTCCTCCGCTGCCGCCGACGGTGCCCAGGAAATTTGCTCCGGTACTGCTGTTGCAGAATCCGTTGGGGCCAAACGCGGTGGAGAAACCTTCTGCGTCGTACAGCAGGAAGCCGGCGCAGGAATTGTTCCACGGAATTTCCGGGATGTAGGATTTCGCCGATCCGAAGGTGGAGGAGTTGCTGGCGTTCCAGTAGGTGCTCTGAGGAGGACCACCTTTGACGTCGTTGTAGAGATCCTCGAAATCGGTTCCACCCACGGAAACGTTATAGGGCGTCTCGCCCCATCCGGTAACGCCGATTCCAGGAAGAGCGATGCTGTCGCCGCCGGTGAAATCGCGGGCGCAGACCGAAGCGGCGTTGTCGCCGGAGGAAACGAACACGGACACGCCGGCCGCGGCGGCAGTTTGAAAAGCCTTGTTGAAGGCGGCGTTGGCGGCCGCTCCGCTGAGCACTTCACAGACGCCATAGCTCATGCTGATGATGGGCGGCGGGCTGCCTGCACTGATCAGATTCTGGATCGCGATCAGGCCGCCGAAAGTGGCGAAGGAACTGCCGTCGGCGCAGGAGGCCATTTCCACGTGCGCGCCGGGCGCCATCGCCGTGATCATTTGAACATCGAGATTCGATTCGATGTCGTCGCCGTTGGTGCCGGGATTCGTGCAGTTTCCGGCGCTGTTGGGATGTATCGCGGTAAATGTTCCGCCGAAGGTCGTGAGGCCGAACTTGGTCCGGAAGGTCGACAAATCGCTGCCGAAGACATTGCTGTCTCCGACGGCCACTACGGTCTGGCCTTTGCCGGTGATCCCCGCCTTCAGCAAGGGCGAGACGTTGTAGATTTTCTGGAGGTCCGCCGGGACCAGGGCGAAGCAGTCCCCCCCGCATCCAGCGAAGGTGAAGTTGGTGCGTGGTTGGTTCATCGGGTGGGGCTTGAAGTTGTGCATGGAGACGACGCCTTCGATCGCCGGCGCGAGCGCGGCCGGAATCTTCGCATCGCTCATGTTCGCGAAATGTTGTTTGCCCTTGAGCTCGAGTTCGTGAATCTCAGTGTGGAAAGCCTCGCGGATCTGGCCTGCGCTGCCGGAGAAGTCAATCACCATACGATTGGGATATACGTGACCGACGGTGAAGCCGTGCGATCCCAGCCAGCCCGTGATCGCGTCAATGTCAGCCTGTGCCACACCGTATCTCGCGCCCTGCTCTTCGGCGGAGATCCAGTGGCGGAAGTTGGGAGACGCCTTGTCGGTCAGCGACTCGATGAATTTCTCGAACTCGCGTTCGACCTGGGGATCGCGCTTCAGCTGCAGAAGCATGTGGTTCACGGCAAAGCTGTCGGGCTCGCGGCCACGATCGTTCGCTGCTCTAGCTTCGGGACGAGTGTTTCCGACCAGCGTCACCAGCCGGTTCTCGTCGATGTTCCCTGTGATGAGCACATGCTCGCTCGCTTCCCCCAGCACGCGAACCGCAAAACGCGAGCTCACCGCGACAGTGATAGCTACAACGGCCAAAACTACGCCCAACTTCTTGATCATGACGTAACTCTCCCCTTCGTGTGGCCAGAAGCAGCAGCGAGTATATCGCCATTTTTTGTGCCCGGCTAGGGAGCCTTCTCGATAGCCTGCGGCTCCATTGCGGCAATTTCGACGACAGGCTAGCAATTTTCAATGACTTCATAGTCCATCAAGCCTGAATCGTAGTGAGCCGCGGCTTCCGCCAGCAGGTCTCGTTTCATGATTGACACGACCTCCGCATCCGTTGCGAGGGGGCCTAACATGAAGTCGTTCTTCCTGTTCGCAAACGCGTGTACGAAAAACAGCACATTTGCTACGCGAAGGGGCTTATGCCCGGAAACGAGACGCAATACGACCTTCTGGTATCAGAAGCGAAGCTATTCGCTTTTATTGTAAAGATGGGGCATCCGGCAAGCATCGGCGGCGCAACTGACGAAGACAGGCCATAGCACAAGCTTGCGCCGTCTGTTCGCCCCAATCGGGCATTTTGAGTGCTATGGGGATGTTTCGCCAACCTCAAGGACCTTGATCGGAGGGGTTCATCCTCTTGCCGCTTTTGTAGGGGCTCGGCGGGTAATGCGGCCTGGGCAGCCACACGCCACCGATGCTCTCGGCGACGACAAGGCGGCCGCACTGGCAATTCTCCTGCCTTATCGGCCCCCTGCCGCGCTCTGCGTAGTCGGCCTTAAGCCTCAGCTTTGTTTCTTCGTCGAACCCCAGCCGGCATCGTGGCATGTGCATTCAACGCGAGTATAGCGACATTGGTTTGTAACTGTCGAAACCAGGCCATAGCACTCACAACCCCTGCGGCAGCATAATGAGCGTAATGGGGATGTTTCGTCAACCCATGCGCTAATGGGTCTGTTGTCCGAGGGTGCCAATGCTTAGGGCATTGCGCACTACCGTTAAATCGTCGCTCCGCTGCCCGCAAAGATGCCGCCCCGATGCCTTCAGGGCGCGATATTCATGGATTGCAGTTTGAAGCTCTGAAAGGACAGACGGGGCAGGGTGGTAAGTAGCAAGTGCCTGCCTGAGAAGGTCGCGGATTCTATCTTCCACGCGCCGCCCGAATTGCATGAAATGAAAATGTCAAACGTCCGTCCCCTAGTCGATAAGGTGAAAACCGTATGGCAGTGGTTTACATACAAACTTTTCAACGGCATTCCATTCTTTTGTATCGCACTCGATGGGCGGGTTCGGCACGAAGATATGCCTCAACTCACGCTATCAGGCCTTTCGCTCGTTCGCTCATTGAGGGGTTTTGAACCCTAATGGAGATGTTGCAACAATCAAGCTGAGGCGCGCCTGACGGGCGTCGGCGTCTGCGTGCTCTATTGAAACGCGATGACGATTTTCGCCCGGGCATGTCCTTCTTCCGCGTAGGCGAGGGCGTGGGCGGCTTCATCCAGCGGATAGCGTCGGTCGATCTCGGGTGTGAGTTTTCCGGCGTTGATAAGTCCGCAAAGGGTGGCCATGTCGTCTCGATTCATTTTTGCAATGAAGAATGTGAACTTCTGCCTGATGAACGGCGACCAAGCGAATGCTTTTAGCAATCGGGTAAGCACGGCCCAGAGTTCTTTAGGCGCTCCCGCCATGACACACTTCCCATTCGGACCCAGAACGCGCCTCATCGCTGACAATGTGCGGTTCCCCACGTTATCGAGAAGCAGGTCGTAACTTTCGCTGTCCTGAGTGAAGTCATCGCGGGTATAGTCAATGATCCGGTCGGCCCCGAGCGAGCGCAGCAACTCGACATTCTTCGTGCTGCACACGCCAGTTACGATAGCTCCAAACGACTTCGCAATCTGCACGGCAAAGGTGCCGATTCCTCCCGCCGCGCCGTTAATCAAGACCTTCTGACCTGGCTCAAGGTGTCCTTTGTCGCGAAGCCCCTGCAACGCGGTAAGCCCAGCAACTGGCACCGCAGCCGCTTGGTCGAAGCTCAGGCATTCCGGTTTCCTGACTAACTTGGCTTCATGTGCACAGGCGTATTCGGCAAAGGCCCCTTTGCAGAGGCCGAACACGGCATCACCGGGCTTGAACTGCGTCACAGCTGCTCCGACCGCTGCTACCTCGCCAGCGACATCGACGCCGGGCCGATGGCTCTTCATGCGCCAGTCCAGAGGATTGACGGAAGCGGCGCGAACCCGTATGACGACTTCGTTGTTCTTCGGAACCGGCTGTTCGAGGTCCTTTATTTCAAGAACCTTTCCGGTTTTGGTTTTGGTGTAAACGGCGCCTTTCATATGGGGCTGAACCGTAGCCTTCGATCTGGCCGATCTCGGTGACGAGTATCACAGAATCAGTCAGTGAGCGCTTCTTCTATGAGAAGGTCATAAAAGTCAAGGCCGACGTGGCGGCCCACCTCACTTTTCTTGTTCTTTGTGGCTTGCACACATTTCCGCAGAAAATTTCGCGTTAGGATCGCTCAGGAGCGACGATTGGCAACTCGGTCGACCCACAGCACCCCCGCTTTTGTCTGTTTTCCGCGTATTCAGTCCGCCTAATGCGAGTTCTCTTCCGTGCTGCATCGACCCGGTGGTGACTGGCGGGGCTGTCAAGGGCGCCCGGAAGGGGCGTTCATCTTGACCCTTGACAGCCCCGCCAGTCACTTCATAATCGAGCTGGGAACGAAGCGAAACGCAGTTCAGTTGAGCTTCGTTCCTTAGTGGAATGGTTTTGGCTCTTGCTCGAGCTTGCTCGTTGGCATCCACACTCCGCCTCACCGTTCTGGAATTCTGCATCATCATCGTTTTGTTTCGGTCACAGAACATTCTGGATTTGCTTCGAACCAAGTCCTCCGGGAAAACTCTGGCCGACGCCACCCCCCATTGCCATGCTTCTATCCGCACTCTGAATGGGCCGCTTCAGGGCCCGGTGCAAGTTGGGGTTCGATCTAAATACCCAGGTCCAGCCAGGCCGCCCAGGTGCCTTCCTCCCAGGTCACATGTAGCTCGCCCCGTAGACCGTGGAGAAACTGCAGAATGCTGCTGGCTTTGGTTTCGATGACCGACTCCATCACCATTTTCCCGCTCTCATTCAGCACGGGCGATCACAGTGGCTTCCTTGTGCACGTCCATTCCGATATATTTAACGTTGTGACTCATTGGAGTTGCCTCCTTGGGGGAAGATCATTTGTGCTAACGCTTGTCTTTCCCTCAAGGTAAAATGCCATTCTCCAGCTAATTTGACTAGGCTCTCCTGTAGTCCTTTTCCACCGACCACACTACTCCAGTTACTCTCGAGCGCCGTCGTAGCGAAGCGAAGCCCTGCACAGCGCAGCGCAACGGAGGGGGCGCCTCATCCGGCTTCGACCTGCTGAAGCGGGGTGCTTTTTCATAATGCGCTTTTTCATAATGCATTAACCCGGGGTCCGGTTCATCGTGAGGGACGATAGGCGCCGAATACGGGGGCGACCGTCATCGCCCTTTCGCGGAAGATGCCTGCTCAACTTCCCTTGCCGCGCGCATGACGGTCTTCTTCATGCGGTTCTCCCCGGCCCAGTAGATGCTGATCTCGTGGCCATCGGGATCGTTCAGATAGGCGTGACGCCAACCCCATGGCATCATGCGTGGCATCTGCGTAATGTAGAAGCCCTTGGTCTGTAGTTTGCGGCAGAAGTCGTCAACTTCGCGAATCTCGAAGTACAACCGCACGCCATCACTGGCAAGCGGCGTCCCCGGCCCCGCCAAGTGCAGCGCGAGCGTGCCGTCGCCTCCAGGCGCGCGCAGCCGCGCATACACGAGTATATCTTCGTGGCGGAATTCGTCCACGAGTTTGAATCCCAGCAGGTCGCGATAAAAGCCCAGCGCGCGTCGCACGTCCGCAGCATAGACCATTGCATGGTTAAAGGTCAGCTTCTCGCCACCGACCTCCGCTGCTCGCTGTGGCGCAGGTACTGTTTTCACCTGACGGAGGGCCTTCTTCGCCTTCCTTGGCGGGGATTTCTTCGCTTTTTTGCGGGGATTCGATTTTCTCTTTGCGGACATTCTTGCCATGGCCGGCCTCGCAGGTGCTCGGGAGACATTCTACTCGGGAGTCCGCACATCAGTTGACGCAACCAAGGCCATAGCGCTCAAATTTCGACTTCTTTCGATTCAGGTCACATCTGGAGCGCTCGAAATTGGTCGGAAGATGAGCGTAAATGGGGATTTATCGTCAACTATCCCTTTGAGCCACCGCCAAATCCCCCAAATCCCCAGCTTTCATTGACTTGCCCCTCCTGCCCACGTAACATTCAGCGCCAGTGATCGGCCGGACAATCTCGCACTACCGCATTACCGAGAAGCTTGGTGGCGGCGGGATGGGTGTGGTGTACAAGGCCGAGGACACAACCTTGCACCGATTTGTGGCCCTGAAATTTCTGCCCGACGACGTGGCAAAAGACCCCCAAGCTTTGACCCGCTTCCAGCGCGAGGCACGGGCCGCCTCAGCTCTGAATCATCCCAATATCTGCACCATCCATGAAATTGGTGAACAGGACGGCCATCTATTCCTCGTCATGGAATTTCTGGACGGAATGACGTTGAAACATCGGATCGCGGGCCGTGCGTTGGAAACCGAGGCGCTGCTCCCTCTCGCGGCCGAAATAGCGGAGGGGCTTGATGCGGCGCACGGCCAGGGAATCGTGCATCGCGACATCAAGCCCGCGAATATCTTTATTACAAAGCGAGGGCATGCCAAGATCCTGGATTTTGGACTTGCGAAGATCAATCCGAACGTGAGTTCTGCAAGCCAGGTTGGCGGGGAACGGACAGAAAGCATTGAGAACGAGATCTTGACCAGCCCCGGCGCAGCTCTGGGCACAGTTGCCTATATGTCGCCAGAGCAAGTGCGGGGCAAGGAGCTCGATCATCGCACTGACCTATTTTCTTTCGGCGTCGTGCTTTACGAGATGGCAACTGGGGCGTTGCCCTTTCGTGGCAACACCTCGGGGGTGATCGTCGATGGCATTCTGAATCGTACCCCTGTGCCGCCCGTGCGGCTTAATCCAGATTTGCCACCGCGGCTGCAAGAACTCATCAACAAGGCGCTGGAAAAGGAACCGAAGTTCCGATGCCAAACTGCCGCTGAGATGCGCGCCGATCTCGAACGGCTCGGGCGCGACTCCAGTTCAAGTCACCTGACGGCTTCGCCGTCGGACTCCACGGACGGCGCACTACCGTCCGCGCAATCGGCAAGCGATGGGTCCACTCGCGCCCGGAGTGCTCCATTGCGCTCCGCAGGGACTGTGTCGAGGCGCTACGGCTGGATGCTAGGGGCGCTTGCGGCGATCCTGTTGGCGGGATTGGGCGTGTGGTTTTTCGGCAACCGGTTCCGGCCTACGCTGCAGAATCCGCTCGCCGATGCGCATTTCGCACGGCTCACTGACTTCGAAGGAGCGGAAACGAATCCTGCCATCTCTCCCGACGGGAAATTCGTCGCCTTCATCTCGAACCGGAGCGGTGCGTTCGACATCTGGCTCATTCAAGCCAGCGGCGGCGGTCTCGCAAACCTCACACAGGGTCGGATCGGAGATGTGCGCGGGCCCCTTCGCGCGATCGGATTCTCAGGGGATGGATCGGAGGTATGGAGCTCGGGAATGGAAGGCAGAAGGCTGAGTTTGTTCCCGCTGGTGAGCGGAGCTCCACACAATTTCCTGGATGAACACGCTGCCGAGGTTGCCTGGTCGCTCGACGGCAAGCGGCTGGTATTTCACACGTGGGACGCGGGCGACCCTACATTCGTCGCGGATCACAACGGAGCCGATGAACGTCAGATCCTGAAAAGCGAGCCTGGAGTGCACAACCACTTTCAGGTCTGGTCGAAGGACGGGCGGTGGATCTATTTTGTGCGCGGTCGGCCAGCCACTCGTGAGATGGACCTGTGGTGCATCTCACCGGACGGTGGACAACCGGAACAGCTCACTCGTATCAATTCCGATATCGCATACCCGACTCCGATAGACGACCGAACGGTTCTGTTCGTGGCGCACGACCAAAACGGAGCTGGCCCGTGGCTGTGGGCGTTTGATCTGGAGACCCGAACTTCGCAGCGTGTGAGTTCGGGTCTGGAGCAATACACCGCTCTGGCGGGCGCGGCGGATGGCCGGCGTCTTGCCGCGAGCGTGATGAACCCTCGAGTCAACTTGTGGAGCGTTCCAATTGCCCGTCGCGTTGTCGAAGAAAAGGAGGTTGAAGCCTTCCCCTTACCCACATTGCGTGCCCAGGCGCCGCGTTTCGGAGGCGGATCGTTGTTCTATTTGTCCTCGCGTGACGGGGCTGACGGACTGTGGAGCTATCGCGAGGGACAAGCGCTGGAGATCTGGAAGGGTTCGGACGGTGCGCTCCAGTCGCCTCCAGCCGTCTCAGCGGATGGGAACAATCTTGCGTTTGCTCTGAAGCGGGACGGGAAGCGGCAGATGCACGTTATCGCCGCGGATGGAACGCGACTCCGCCCCCTTTCGAGCGACGTCGATGTTCGCGGCACGGCGTCCTGGTCTCCCGACGGCAAATGGATTGTCACTGCTGGCAGCGACCGCGAGGGAGCGGGTTTGTTCAAATTGCCCGCCGACGGCGGCTCGCCAGTACGGATCGCAAGCGGACCGTTCCTGGATCCGGTGTGGTCTCCGCGCGGGGACCTGATCGTATATTGCGGAACGCAGGTATTTACGCTCATGCCCCTGCTGGCAATACATGCGGATGGAAAACCCGCGAAGCTGCCCGAAATCAACCTGCAGCGCGACGGTGAACGAGTGCGGTTCCTGCCAGATGGCACTGGGTTGGTCTACATGCTCGGCAGTACAAGCGCCGTTCAGGATTTCTGGCTGCTTGACCTCGGCACGATGCGCTCACAGCGTTTGACCCGACTTAGCAATCCCGCCGCAATGCGGACCTTCGATATCACTTCCGATGGCAGCCGGATTGTATTCGACCGGTTGCGCGAAAATTCATACATCCTGCTCATTGACCGTGCCACGAAGCAAGCTCGGCCATAGTGGGAGCTGACCTTGCTCTCGTGCAAACAACGAATTGTTGAGGTTGTTGTAACCAGCCTCTTGGCACTCAAACTTCGAGTTTTTTCCTTCGCTTCACGTCTGGAACGTTTGAAACTGGTCGGAAGATGAGTGCTATGGCGATGTTACGACAGCAAGCTCTCGCAGGGGATCTGTCAGTCGCTCGGCCGCCCTACGTCTCTGCCGCTGGCCGCAGTTTGTGCCCATGCGGTGAACGCCAGGTTGAACAGCAAGTTCGTGGGCACCATCAGCGATAGATAGACAATCGGGATCATGTAGATGTTAGTGCTGGGAAAGCAGTATCGCGCCACGTAGAGCACGACAATAACGCTGCGCATGCCGGTGGAGGTCGCCAGCACTCGGCGTGACTCGCGATCGGGGCCGCCGACCAGCCAGCCAATCAACATGGATAGAAGCAGCAACAAGAGCATCGCTAGGATGGTCCCGCCGCCGCGGATTGCATTAAAGGCTTCACGGCGCGCCAGGCGCGTCTCCCACATAAGAAAAATGAAGACAATCGAGGCCAGAACGCCCAGCGGCAATACCAGCCTGGGGGCAATTTTCGGTGCGCGGCCCGCCGCCCACAAACCGGCGCACAATGGCAGCGCAATGTACACCGCAATGCTCGTCACCAAGAGCAGCATCGGCCGATGATTGCGCTGCGCCGTCGCCGGCATCAACTCGATGGCCAGCGGAGTCATGGCGATGCTCACCAGCGAGAGTACGAAGATCATGGCGGCAGCGAAGGCCAGCCGCGTTTTGGCCATCCGCGTAAATTGCAGTGCGATCGGCGTTCCCGGTATCGCGGCCAGCAGCAGGATGCCGACACTGGCATCGGGTGTTAGCGGGAAGATACGAACCAGCAGGAAGCCTATGGTCGGTATGAGAAGGCAATTCGCGAGCAGGGTACGGACAAACAGGGCGCGCTGGCGCAGGATATCAACTAGCTCTCCGCTGCTGACACGCAGCCCGATCGAGAGCATGACGATGACAACGAACAGGTTTAGCAACAGTAAGGGCGGAATCAGCACGCTTTACCCCGGCACTTTGCATGGACGCCTACACCCCAGATCATAACTGGCGAAACGAAGGCCATTACACTCAAATTTCGACTGCTTTCGGTTCGGTTCGCATCCAGTGCATCTGTCAGTAAAGGAAAGATGAATGTAATGGCGATTTGTACGAAGCCGCTGGCGCGGCGGACGCTACCGCGTGTTCGAGGATCGGCAGTTGGTAAGGGATTGAAGTAAGTTGGGGTCGCAGAAAAGGAGGTCCCTGTGACCCAACTACGCCAAAAGATGCTGGAGGAACTCCAGCGTCGTAATTACTCCCATCGTACCGCAAAAACCTACGTCCGAATCGTCCGCGAGTTCGCGACGTATTTTCACCAGCCGCCGGACAAGCTCGGGCCCGAGCAAATCCGGTAGTATCAGGCGCATCTGTTCCAAGCCCAAGAAGTTGGCTCCTGCCACGGTCAGTCAGTATGTGTCCGCGTTGCGCTTCTTGTTCATCAAGACACTGCATCGGCATTTTCTCGCCGAGTACATTCCGTTTCCGAAAGCCCACAAGCGATTGCCCACCGTGCTCAGCCCGGAGCAGGTGGCTCGACTCATCGACTCGGCCCGCAATCTCTATCACCGCACCCTGCTCATGACCTTATATTCCACCGCCATGCGCCGGGCCGAACTCTGCCGGCTGAAGGTGCGCGACATCGACAGTCAGCGCATGATGATTCGCATTCACCAAGGCAAGGGCGGCCGCGACCGAGAGGTTCCTTTGAGCCCCAAGCTGCTGGAGACTCTGCGCGTCTACTGGCGCTGGATGCAGCCCACCTCTTATCTCTTTCCCGGTACCGTGAACAGCGTGCGCGCCGACGTGCCCATCAGCGCCAACTCCGTTTGGTTAGCCTGCCGCCAAGCCGCTCAAGCTGCCGGCATCTCCCAACCCATTTCGCCACACTCTCTACGCCACAGCTGTGCTTCCCACCTGCTCGAGGCCGGCGCTGACCTGCGCACCATTCAGGTCTTACTCGGGCATTCCCGACTGGAGCACACTCTGGTCTACCTGCATCTTTCAACCAAGCATCTGCAGGCCATTCCCAATCCACTCGACCAACTGCAGATCTCCAACCCGGATGACGTTCAACGATCCCGGAGGCTTAAGAAAAAATGACTCGGCCCCTCCTCGAGGTGGCCGATATCGTTCGCGCCCAAGGCGATCGCTTCATCCACAGTAACTTCCGTTGGATCCATTGGGCCCATCGGAAAGTACTGCGCGCCATCGCTCGCTGCCGCACGGCGGCACTCGGTGGGCATCGCGATCAGTGCCCGCGCTGTGGCTATCGCACCACCTCTTATAACAGTTGCCGCGATCGCCATTGCCCAAAGTGTCAGAGCGCTGCTCGCGACAAGTGGATCCTGGCTCGGCAGAGTGAACTGCTGCCCGTCGCCTACGTCCATGTTGTCTTCACTCTGCCTCACCAACTCTCCCCACTGGCGCTGCAGAACAAGAAGGTCCTCTATGACCTCTTGTTCCGCGCCAGCGCGGAGACCCTGCTCGAGGTAGCCCGAGATCCTCGCCACCTGGGAGCTGACATCGGCTTCCTCTCCGTCCTCCATACCTGGGGGCAAAATCTACTGGCTCATCCGCACGTCCACTGCGTCATTCCTGCCGGTGGCCTCTCGCCCGACGGCACCCGGTGGATTCATCCCCGCTATCCCTTCTTCCTCCCCGTCCACGTTCTCAGTCGCGTCTTCCGCGGCAAGTTCGTTGCCGGTCTAAAACATCGCTTCCAGCAACACCAACTCACCTTCGCCGGATCTCTCAAGCCGCTCGAAAACGAAAAGGCCTTCCGCTCCTTCCTGCGCCCCTTGTTCCGTCAGAACTGGGTCGTCTACGCCAAGCCCCCCTTCGGCGGTCCCCATCATGTGCTCGGCTATCTCGCCCGCTATACCCATCGTGTAGCCATTACCAATCATCGCCTCGTGGCTTTCCAGCATGACCAGGTTCCTTTCCGCTGGAAGGATTATGCCCACGCTAATAAGAAGAGAATGATGACACTCGGTTCGCAAGAGTTCCTGCGCCGCTTCCTGCTCCACGTCCTGCCCCGCGGTTTTGTTCGCATTCGCTCTTTCGGGTTCCTGGCCAATCGACGGCGCGCCACTTTCCTCCCCCTCTGTCAGCGCCTGCTCGCCGACTATCCCACGCCGCACACGCCCGCAGCCGTCACTTCTTCCCCCACTGAGCCCACTTGTTTCCGCTGTCCAAACTGTTCCACTCCCATGCTTATCCTCGAAAGATTCTCTGTCACTACGGCTTGGCAACTCTCCACCAGGAGCGCACTCCTTGACTCTTCCTAATCATCCAACCATGCCGCTTTCCACAGCCCGAGCTTCTGCTCCGACAGTCGTAGTGTCTCTACTCACCGAACTCCACCTCAATCCACCACTTACTTTCCTAAATTACCCGCACCGGTTCGCCTCCTCCGACCCACCAACACTCTCGCCGCCATCTCTTACCAGTCCGCTCAACCCAACCCTGCGACGAACAAATCGCGAATCGCGCATACAAAACCCATAGCTCCCCCGCGTCCGCCGCGCCAGCGGCTTCGTACAAATCCCCCTATCGCAAGTGCCCCGGCGGGAAACTCTCGGGTCCACGCGGAAGCTCACCGCCGGCGCACTTGTCGATAGGGGTCTAAGATTTTGCAACAACTGTCGGATGGGTCGATGTTAACTTTGCGATTCTTGTGCTCCCGCCCACCCACCTGTAAAATCCGCCTCCAAAGCGACCAGAGCGGCAATGATCACAGTCTTCATCATTTCGGGTCCATCCGGGTCTGGCAAGTCTAGCCTCGTTGCATTGTTGCTGCGGCTCGTCTCAGGTCTGGATTTCTCCGTTTCGTATACAACACGTCCGCCTCGGGGAAGTGAGCGGGGCGGCCATGGATACTTCTTCGTCTCACGCGAGGAGTTTGAACGCATGGTCGCTGCAGGCGAATTTATTGAACACGCGGACGTTTTCGGCAACTGTTATGGGACTGCCCGCCGCTTTCCCGACCAAGCTACAGAACATGGACACGATCTGTTGCTTGACGTAGACGTTCAAGGAGCGTCACAAGTTAGAGAGAAGATTCCTGATACGGTTAGCATCTTCGTGCTGCCACCAGACCCCCACGAATTGGAATGGCGGCTTCGGAGTCGTGGGTTGGACGCGGAAGAGATCATCCAACGCCGATTGGCACTAGCCAGCCATGAAATGGAGAATTACCGCAGGTACGAGTATGTTCTTGTAAACGAGCGGCTTGAAGAATGCGCGAATGAGTTACGCGAAATCGCGCTCTCAGAACGGAAAAGGCGCTCTGGCTAGGCTGGCAGCAAGCAACGGTGGATAGCTGACGAAACCAGGCCATATCGCTCATCCTATGAAAAGGGATGTCAAGGAAAAAATCTTCTCCCCGCCCCTCTGAGAGATGCGGGTGTGGTGACTTGCATCCAGCCCCACCTCATTCCTCACCTCATTCTTAGAGGGGTTATTGGTTTGGTCGCTTTGGCTCGCCGCATTTTCCCGTGGCAAAGCCAACCCCAGTTGCTTGTCCCAACTCGACGGTTTCATGAAGTCAGTGGCGCACGACGCCGTTCGGTTCCGAAGCTACGCAAGCTAATCGTTGGCTTAAGTGCCAACCATGATCCTATGTGAGGCTCGAGGCCTATAGCTTTTTTCGGTTATCCGAGGGGGCATAGGATTGAGCCGGAGACTCGGTGCTGGACTACCGCACACAGAGTGCCTGAATGAGCGAATGGATACTCTCCCTCGAACCGGAGCATCGCAAGAACCGATGGGCTACCACCGAGGCATGAAAACCTTGGGAGATCACCTGGGTTCTATTCGATGCTCAAGCTGCTTGCGTCTTCAGTGGTTCGACGTCGAAACGTTCCTCCTTTTTCCAAAGTGTTAAGGTAATGGCCGCAATCTTGCGCGCCAGTGTCAGACGCGCCATCTCCGGCTTCATCCCCTTGGCTAGCAAACTCGTGTAGAAATCGTGGAACGGTCCCCTGCCACAGCTGGCCCGGGTGGCCGCGCTCTTGAAGATCTCTTTCCTCTCATGGTTATGGTTTCGATTCAGCCCACGAACCTGCTGGGGTTTCTTGGAGCGTTGCACTTGTCCGCTCACCAAGCGGTATTGCGCACTGTCGTGGGTCTCAATGCCCAGGCCGCTGTAGGTCCAGAGTTGCCGCTTGCTGCGGAACCGGTGCGGGGTTTGCATCAGCCCGATCAAACGGGCGGCTCGTATCGGACCGATGCAGGGAATCTGGCGCAGCAGTTTCGCAGCTTTATGTTTCCGGCTCTCCGCCAAAAACTCGGGTCGCACCTCGCGCCGCAAGGCCTGCAATCCATCCAGCTGTTGATAGAGCAGCTCGGCACGGCGGCGCACCCCGGCTTGTGGGAGCTTGTTTAGCCATTCCTCCCGAGCGCGTGCAGCATAGACCTGGGTGCCGCCACAAGGAATGCCCCAGCCGCGATACAGTGCTTTCAGGCGATTCATCACGCGCGTCAAATCTTTGCCGATGGTCTGATAACTGCGCCCCAACTCGCGTAGCGTCCGTAACCCATTTTCCCCGTGGTAGACCGGTCGCAGCATCCCGGTGCGTAACAAGTTGGCCAGCTTCTGCGCATCCACCTTGTCGCTCTTGCTGCCCTCCTTTAACAAGGCATTGCGCCGCGGATTGCAGACCACAATGTGCGGTACGTGCGGCTGCAGCAGATCATACAGCCAGGCTGCCCAGGTGCCTTCTTCCCAGGTCACATGCAGCTCGCCCCGTAGACCGTGGAGAAACTGCAGAATGCTGCTGGCTTTGGTTTCGATCACGGACTCCATCACCAGTTTCCCGCTCTCATTCAGGACCGCGATCACAATCGCTTCCTTGTGCACGTCCATTCCGATATATTTGACGTCGTAACTCATTTGAGTTGCCTCCTTGGGGGGGAGAGTATTCGTGCTAACGGCTATCTTCCCCTCAAGGTTAAAATGCCATTCTCCAGCCGATTTGCCTATGTCCTTCTGCAGTTCTTCCCATCGCGTACACCACAGCAGTTACTCCCCAAGCGCCGCCGTGCGGAGCGAAGCCCTGCACAGCGCAGCGCAGCGCAGGCGGCGCCACATCCGGCCTCGACCTTCTGCAGGGGGGCGCTTTTTCATAATGCATTGAGGGGTTTGAGTGCTATGCGATTTTTCGCCAACATCTCGTGCTGATATGTCATTCGCGGAAGCTCCCCGCGAGGTATCTATCGGTTCCGCGTTCAGAACGATTCCGGTTCGAATGTCCGAGACCGGCATCAATATCTCTTAAACAATCGTCTTCAGGACCAAAACTGAAAGGGGAATCACAAATGAGTATCAATGGCTCGACAGCACTTATTACAGGAGGAACGAGCGGTATTGGCCGGGCGGCGGCTAATAAACTGGCGCAGCTTGGTATCCATGTCCTGGTGGTTGGCCGCAATGTGGAGCGTGGCGAGAAGACGGTTGCCGAAATCCGCGCCGTAGGGGGCAAAGCAGATTTTATTCCTTCTGACCTGCAGAATGCGTCAAGCGCGCGCGCACTGGCGAGAAGAGCGGTCGAACTCGGAAACGGCCAAGTCGATATTTTGATCAACAACGCGGGGGTCTTCCCGTTCGGTCCAACTCATGAAATGACGGAGGAAGCGTTCGACAGTGTGTATTCGCTCAACGTCAAGGCGCCGTACTTCCTGGTTGCGGAACTTGCTCCGCTGATGGCGAAGAGAGGCAAAGGCGCAATCGTGAATGTATCGACCATGGTTGCCGATTTCGGAGCATCCGGCATGAGCCTCTATGGGTCGAGCAAGGCAGCCATCAATCTCCTGACCAAAGCGTGGGCGGCTGAATATGGCCCGAGTGGTGTCCGCGTCAATGCCGTGAGCCCTGGACCTACGCGCACGGAAGGCACGGACGCAATGGGGAAGGGCCTCGAGCAGCTAGCCGCTCAGGCGCCGGCGGGCCGTCCAGCTATGGCAGACGAGATTGCGGAGGCCATCGTTTTCCTGGCGACGGATCGTTCCAGTTTCATTCACGGCGCAAAACTCGCGGTCGACGGAGGGCGCACGGCCATTTGAAAATTGCTCGCCCGCCGACGAGGTAGGTTTATGAGCCGGACCCTTTGCCTCGAACTATGCCCACGGTGAGCAAGAGCACTCGAAACTCCGGCTCAAGATTCTCTGATCTTCGTTAACGGGTTGCTTCCCGTTTCGTCATCTGTCGCGATGCCAATTTCAACTGACGTAGTCAGGCCCATTACAGTGCGCCGTGAAAGGCGCTGGTCCACACCGGGATGAAGCCGCCCGAGAACTGGATCGCTCCGCCCGGTAGCAATCGGAGCAGCGGCGGAGGCAACAAAGCCGCTGAAGTCTCCGGTGGAAAGGGTCGCATAAGGCGACTCGACGAGTCTGCAGGTTGTAACCCGAGTGAACGCTGAGCAGGCCTCGAAACTGATAATGCAGGAGCCGACCCACCCGAAATTTGGGGAAGGCCGACGTCGAGAGATTAGTAACGAGCGATTTGGGCTCTCGGACCTGCCGGGGTAGTGGCGACAGCATGCAGACACAGGGGACCAGACGCAACACGGGAAGCCCCAGCGGTGATAACAAGAGGGATCAACCGGCAACTCGCGAGAGCTAGGCCGGCCGTGTGGGGTGGCGGAGAGGTCCGTAGTACCGAGGAAGCCGGGCAACTCCGGTGGAGGGAAGGGACCTCAGTTAAAGACGGACGCAAGAAGCGGCGTAGGAGCATGGGGATTGACGATAAGTCTAGCCACCCCGAGGTGTGTTCAGGAGTTGCAGATGGCGTCACACATACCATCGTGAGTCTTTTCCGAGAGCCGGATGCGGTAACTCCGCCTGTCCGGTTCGATAAGCGGGGGTGTGGAAACCAGTTGCCTTGCGGCGATTTTCGCATGGTGTCGGCGTGGGCTTTGATGTGTGGATCCCGCAGCTGGGCGAGCTCTGCGCCGTCCCGTTCTCCAGCCAGGATGGCGTTCACCATGGCCCGGCCCGTCAACCCGGTAATGTCCCTGATGACATGATGGATTTGCAGGTTCATTTGCGTCAGCGCCTTGTGCATGTGCTGCACGGGTTGGCTGGCCGCCGCGACCAATTCGTTCCGGTGCCGCAGCAGGGTCCGCACGGCGCAGATGTCCGGTCCGGGCCGAAAGGCAGCCCGTAGTGATCCCACGGAGTGCAGGAACTGTAACCATTGGCACTCGTGCCAGTCGGTGCGCCGTCCGGGTACGTTCTTCCTAGGGCGGGCATTTACCAAACAGGGAGGGATGCCTCGGGGTTCGAGAATCTCGAACCGTGGAATCCAATACCCCCCAGTGGATTCCAGAGCCACCGTGGTTACTCCACACTGCTCGAGCCCATCGCTTAAGCGCTCCAGATCTTCCGGGAAGGTGGCCAACCCCCGCACCGGATTCTCGTCCCGCCCTGGAGGTACAGCGACCAACATTTCGCCTGCCCCAACGTCGATTCCGGCTGCATTCGGCTCTAACACCGGCCGATCTTCCAAACCCATCCCTTTGTTTCGTCTCCGCCGCTTGGGCTTCGCGTCCCGCGGTTGCAAATTACCGCTCCCTGTCTTTTTCCCTGGTTGCTCGCTTTCTGAGCTGCCAGCAACCGCCCAGCTGCGCCATCGAAGATACTCTTCCAAACGGAATCAGTGGGGCAGGCCCAACTGTTAACCACTGCTCTGCGCACGGAACTTGGGGCCACGCTAATGATCGGCGTTCAAACCACACACCACTGCCATAACGGCCTACTTCCGTTGCCTGTCGCTCCGTCTCAGAATGCAGAAAATGCCTTGGCCAACACAAGTTCCTTCCCGCTTTGCCCCGACCACAGGCCGGGTCCTACGCTAATGAGGCACCGGCAAACGAAAGGGCCGGTCTCGGCTAGGCTGCACCTAAACCGTCGCGCCACCCCTCGACTTCACCCAACCATCGGCAACTACTGCACTTTCATGCCGGACTCGACAGAAAGATTCGCCCTGCCAAGGCTTCTCTGATGGCAACCCGCAGGTCGGAACCAATCAGCCTTTTGGCGACAAAGCCAGAACCGCCCGCTTTCAGTGCCGCCATCATGAATTCCACGTCTCCACTCAAGATGACGATCGCTGCGCGGCTGCCAGAACTCCGAAGACGTCTCGCTACTTCAATGCCGTCGAGCCTAGGCATTGAAATGTCCAACACCACCACATCAGGAGTAGTCGTTTCAAACGCAGCGATGGCGGATTCTCCGTCCGGGGCAGTGCCCACGATTTCGTAGTGTGGTTGTAATATTTCAGTGCAAAGCGCAAGAATTTCGGGCGTGTCATCAACAAGCAGGATTCTGGGTCGTTCCAAAATGAGGGACTCCTCAATCAATCCAAAGTTTGGCACGCACCCCCTCAGCGGGCAGAGAAAAAAGGTCGAGCCTAGTAGAAGGCTATCTTCCCCAGCGGGTCAACGTCATTGCTCCCGAGCACCCAGGCCCACTCCTTTCCCAGGTTGAAGGATTACCACGGGTGGGCGATTACACTCCGTGATTCTCAATGAGTGCAATGGCGATTTTTCGCCAACTATCAAGTCGAATACCCAACTGTCTCCGCTATCACTTCTGACAGTTCTCCCCAAAACAACCATGCCTTCTAATTGGGACCTTCATGTCTCGGAGTCTCATACCTTCCGAAAAAGGAGTGCTCTCTGCCACAGTCCGCCCCAAAGCCACCGACAAAATCTGCGGGTTCACACCGCCCGGAACTGTCATGACAAAAGAATACGTACAGACCATTGCCCGTCTCGCGTACTTGTGGGGATGGCCACTTGTGAACAGTTCGAATCGCGCTTTGGCCCTCGAGAAACTTCCTGAACCAGGGCGACTCGGGGGGATCGTTCCGGTATCCCCTCCCGGCTACGTTTCCATGCTGACCGACTACATCAAGGAGGAAGAACGTTTTGTCACTTGTCCCAATCAGGACACAGTGTACGGCGCTGGGTTCCAAAGGCTCGACAGCAAGCCTGTCATCGTTCAGGTTCCGGACTTCGGCGAACGGTTCTTCACCTATCAGATCGTTGATGCCCGCACGGACTCCTTCGCACAAATCGGCAAACAATATGGAACTAAACCGGGTTTCTATTTACTCGTAGGACCAAACTGGAGGGGAGAAGTGCCGGCCGGTATTAACGCTGTCTTTCATTCTCCGACTGATCTTGAAGCTGTTCTCCCGCGTACGTTCCAGGACGACACACCGGAGGACAAAGCAGAGGTCCAATCAATACTCAGTCAAATCGTGGTCTATCCTCTAAGCGAGTTCGACGGCAAGATGAAGACGAAAAACTGGAAGGAGAGTCCCACCTTTCCTGCGCCAGCTGGCGGCGGCGGGGAGACCAAATGGGTCGAGCCAGAAAAATTCTTCGACCAGCTTCCAAGGACATTGAAGGAAATTCCACCGCTGGCAGGCGAAGAATCGCTGTACAAAATGTTCCAATCACTGCTCGACGCAGGTGCCCAAGACCCAAAGATCAAAGAAGTGCTTACACAGTCGGCGATTGCTGCCGAGAACGAGTTGATTGCGCCATTGTTTCATTTCCACAATAACGGACGGCCCATTGGCAATGGCTGGACCTCGCCACCCAACGAAGCGAACGGGGGTACGGACTACCTTTCCCGTGCAGCCACGGCAAAGTCGAACATGTATGACAACGCCCCCAGGAAACCCGCTACATCGACACAGACTACGACTCATCTGGTGAGCGTCTCAACGGCTTACATGAGTACACGGTGACTTTTCCTAAGAACGAGTTGCCACCGGTCAATGGATTCTGGTCGCTGACGCTACAACAAGGAACACTTGTTTGAGCCGAACAAACTGAATCGCTATTCGCTTGGCACAAAGAGCAAGCAACTGAAGTTTGGCGCAGACGGCTGTCTCGCGCTTTGCGTCCATAGCATTTCGCCGGGAGCAGATAAAGAATCCAATTGGCTTCCGGCACCCAAAGACGACTTCTCGCTCTACATTCGTGCCTACTGGCCCAAATCGCCGATCACGGATGGATCTTTAGCGGGCTTGCAGACCCAAGCCCCGGACCTGTAGTTCCCGGCTGTATTCGGCATCCGTCCGGTCGTACTCCAGCACCTTCCATAGCCGGTACCCAAGGTCTTTCCCCATCGTCCACGGCGGTTGCTGCACGATCCAAGCGCCATTGCTGTGCTGCGAAACAATCTGGTTGAGGATGTCCCTAACAGTGGCGTTCTTCAAATCAAAGGGTCCAACACGGAAAGCCAGATTGCCCCCCGGAGAATCCCCTGCGATTCCACCACTTTTCGGATTCAGGACGAAATACAGGTGGAGACTAAGAGCAAGGCTGGCTTCGTGCATGCTCGTCTCCCCAATCCGGAATTGTGGTATGCGAGTGTTCAGCAGATTCCACTTTCCCACTAGTGCGCCATCGTGTGTGACCGAAACCACTGCTCCCACCATGGACCAGCGGTAACCAAGCGGGTGAGTCAGAGCGTCCAATATTTCCCGCACGCTGCGTTCCCGAAATTCGAGGTTCATTCGTTGTTGAAACGCCGCTTTGTCGATGTAGTCAATCCCGATCGGGAGATGCTCCTGCGCTCCGAAGGACAGGATTGCATCAATCAAGTTCTGTTGTTTGACCGAGAAGAACGCCACTTTGCGGGACAGCTTCGGAGAGGCAGACCTAGTCTGGCCGTAGAGAGCACTGATTGGGCAAAGAAGTACGATCGCAATGGCAATCACCCTCATACTGGGTTAGACAGCCAAGGTTGAGCCCGTGTTCCCGAGTTTCTTCCCGTAACTATCGTAAGCAGGCCATAACGCTCACTGAGGGGTTCTGAGTGGAGATGTTACAACACTTGACCAAGACACTAGCTGAGCCGATACAATTTCTCAGGGAATTGAAGGTCGAAGTTGATGGACCTTAATGGTCTGACGTGTCGTACCTATCTTGGCATTCGAGAACTCAAGATAGTGAAAATATTGCGCCGAATCCCCGGTGTGAAGCGCCCGGCCAAGCGCCTGCTTAAGGTTCTGTTGCCCAGCAAACCGGTGTGGGTTCAGGTTCGGTCAGGAATGTCGCAAGGGCTGTGGATGTGGCTGAATCTTCAAGATGACGCCCGACTTTGGCGGGGAGAGCACGAACCGACTTTGCAAGATGCACTGCGTGCGGTGGTCCTTCAGGGAATGGTGGTCTATGACATCGGAGCCCACGTGGGAAGTATTGCGCTGGGAGTTGCACGTCTCGTGGGTCCAAACGGACAAGTGGTCGCATTCGAAGCTGACCCCCGGAACGCGGAAACGTTGAGGGAAAACCGAGACCGCAATTATCTAGCAGGAACTCTTCGAATCGTTTCTTCCGCAGTGTGGTCCTATTCCTCCAATGGGATCCCCTTTCGGAGCGGAGGAGAGAAGAGGGCACATGGCGGCGTCGAGATGGACGAACGCCCCGTTCTCGGACGCGGACAGTTGATTGATGTACCAGCAGTTACGTTGGACGATTTCGTCGCGAGCGGCGGACCTGCACCGCAGTTGGTCAAAATTGATGTAGAAGGCGGCGAATACGACGTTCTGCGCGGCGGTGATCGCCTTTTCTCTACGCAACGTCCCCTCATCGCCGCTGAAATTCATCACAAAAAGGCTGCGGATCGAATCGGACCTTGGCTGATCGAGCACCAATACTCCTCTCGCTGGATTGCTCCAGTCGAAAAATTCCCGTGCTGTCTCTTCGCATGGCCCGAGACGTACCAAGGGTCTGTTTGGATGTGGACCAGCGGCACGGACCAGCCAGCCTAGCCAACAAACCAGGACCGTCAGCATAACTGTCGAGAACAGGGCCTCTCTTACAATGCCGGCGTTGTCAAGTACTATTTCCCCACACTGCTGCATCCACTCAGAGATGAGCGCCATTTCGCTCTCGTAGAAATAAGTGCCATACCAACCAAGGCTCGCTCGTAATCAGTTCAGGTCAGAACTCGGTCCGACCCATGCATCTCTTCGGTCACAACTTCGATCATGATTACTACTTCGAACTCCTCGATGAAGAGGAGCGGGCTGCTCAATCAATTGCTCGGTGTTCTACTGCACACCATGCCTGTTCCGAGCTGGCCCGCGTGCGAACCGAACTCTCTTGACTGCTCGTAATTCCATCCCTTGCGCCACATCCAATAGAGAGCGATAGCCAGTCTCCGCGCCATCGCCACCTTGGCGATCCAGGCGGCGGACGTCGCCGACATCCTTCAGGCCTGACGCAAAGACCACCACCGTGAAAGGGCAGGCCATCTGATCCTCACAGAAGTCAAGGAAGTGAACGCCCTTGGCGCCGACCTTGATCCTCAGCACCTTTCCGGTGACGCATTTGGTTTCGCCGACGTGCTGTCCCGCGTCGTGAAAGGGGATGCAATCGGAGGCATAGAGGCAGGGGGGATGAACAGGAGGATCAAAACCGCGACCGGAGCCCATGTTCGAGCCAGGGCTGTGGAGCGCGCTGCCGGGCGTTGCCCGGCCGGACAGCCGATGGCGGCTGTCCCCACATGTGCCGATACTGGGCTAGGGCTGAATCGCGACATGCTTTGATTTTAGGAACGACGCAGGCAGGAGTCTGTGACGAGGAAGAAAAAATGACGCGGAGTGTCCCAGAATGAAACTTGCAAAGTCCCCACTTCTCGCACCGGACGCGAGAAATGGGGCACCCGCAACAATTTCTGGCCGACGATTACTTGAACGACTTGACCGCCGACGCTTCGTCGTCTTTCACGTCGAACACGGTGTATAGCTTGGTGATCTGAAGCAGGTCATTCACCTTCTTGGTCAGGTTCAGGAGTTTCAGTTCGCCGCCCTGATTCTTCGTCGTGGTGAAGGCGCTGACCAGTTCACCGATTCCGGAGCTGTCAATGTAGTTGACGTCCTGAAGGTTCAGAACGATTTTCTTGTTGCCCTTGGAGAGCAGGTCGCGCACTGTGTCGCGGAGAATGACGCTGCCTTCGCCAAGGGTGATGCGACCGCTGCAATCCACGATCACGACTCCATCCACCTGCCGACTACCAACCTTCATGCTCACTGGGAAGCCTCCTTGCCGCCCGCGGTTGGCCCGTGGACGTGCTTGATTAATTTGAGTTCGGTGCCCGATTCGGTGGGCCGGATTTCGACCACATCCATAAACGAGCGCATAAGAAAAATTCCGCGCCCCGAGGTCTTGAGCAAATTCTCGGGCGCCAAAGGATTGGGAATCTTGCTCAGATCCATCCCGCGGCCCTGATCGCGAATCGTGATGATCAGGTCGCCGCCCGTGCGCTCAAAAACCAGGATTACTTTCTTGTCCGGGGCATATGCATTGCCGTGCAAAACCGCATTGACCGCGGCTTCGCGCACGGCCATGGAAATCTGCATGATCTCTTCGTCGGGAAAACCGAGTTCTGTAGCGATCCGTGTCGCCTTCTCCTCCGCATTGTCGATCGTCTCCAATGAGGAGTCGAGCGTGTACGAGACCCGTTGCTCGGTCATGGCCATAGACGAAGTGAACAGTGATTATACGGCTTGGACGGCGATAATGCTTCAAATCCGCAGCAGCCGCTCACCGGAGGCGATTCCCAGCGAATGCGGTAGTTTGCCTGTCGGATGGTCGAATTGTCAATGTGAGGAGAGAACGTGTGAGGAGAGAACGCGTCCCTTCGGGGCGAAGGCAGGCTCTCCCGCACTGCTTTCTGATTCTCTCGGAGACCGCCGTTCTATGCCGCGACCACTGCCGGGTGGTGATGAGTCAGGTCGGCGACCATCGGGTTCACCAGTCGCTCCATGTCGTCCCAACTCATGCGAACCAGCTCGCGATGTGTGCCCGCGGTGAATGTGATGTCCTCGTTTTCGGCCAGACTCGCATCGGCGTAGACGTACATGTCATAGAGATTGCCAAACGGAGGCATCGCGCCCGTCTCGCAATCGGGGAAGGCGTCTTTGAACTCACGCTCGGTGGCGAGTTCGACTACGCGCGCGCCCGTCAGCGCTCGCAGGCGGTCGAGATCGACGTGGGCAGGAGCGGGGACGACAGCCATCGCCAGGATGCCGTCAATTTTGACCATCACCGTTTTCGCCAGTTTCTTGCCCGACAGATGCGTCAGGGCCGCGATCCCCTGCGCGGTGTAGGCAAGGGAGTGAGAAATTACAAGGTATTTGATGTGGCGGGAGTCGAGAAATTCGCGAAGCTTCGTCAGTTGCATACGACCTCCTCACTGCATGGAAAGAACAACTTTGAGGGGCCCACTTGCGTGGCTCTGTGATTGAAAATCTAGTCTTCAGGTGCAGGTCTTGCAGTGACCAGGATCACTTCACACTGGTGATGAGCAGACGTTCAACCTGGGGAACGAAAACACGGCGAGTCTCGGGCGGGACTCGCCGGCTCACTTCTTAGTACTTCACAATGGCTGCGAACGACTTCGGATCGAGCGACGCCCCACCCACCAGCGCTCCATCAATTTCCTGTTGCGACATGAGGGCTTTTGCATTGTCCGGTTTTACCGATCCGCCGTACAGGATGCGCAACTGCCCGGCAAATTCTTCGCCGAAAACTTCAGTCGCTTCGCGACGGATCACGGCATGCGCTTCGGCCGCCATTTCGGGCGTCGCGGTCTTGCCCGTGCCGATCGCCCACACCGGCTCGTAGGCAACAATCAACTTCGCCGCCTTCTTCGCTGAGATGGCGTGAAACGCCCGTACGCACTGGCGGCGCAGAACGTCGTCAGTGAGTCCGGCCTCGCGCTCCTGCAGTACCTCTCCCACGCAACAGATCGGTGTGAGCCCTGACTCCAAGGCGGTTTTCAACCGCAGGTTCACCGTGTCGTCGGTCTCGCCAAAATACTGGCGCCGCTCGGAGTGGCCGATGATCACGTGGGTTACGCCCAGACACAACAACATTGGCGCGGAGATCTCGCCCGTGTAAGCGCCGTCAGCCTTCCAGTGGACATTCTGCACACCGACGGCGACATTGGAACCGTGGGCTTCTTCCAGAGCGGCCGCCACATCGGTGTAAGGGGGGCAGACCACAATCTCGTCGCGGTCATGGCCCGCCACGAGGGGCAAGAAGTCGCGAAAATAATCTCGGGTTTCGTCGGGCGTCTTGTACATCTTCCAATTGGCAGCCAGTACTTTTCTTCTCATGAGTGAGCCTTTTCAATTCGGAATGGGGAAGTGGCGTTTGAACGATGAAGTGTTTCCGCGGCACGCTGGTAGGCGCGCACGGTTGAGGTATCAAAGAGTACGAATCGACATTTCGTCAGGTGCTTTGTGGTTGCCAGAGCCTCGATTGTGGCAGAAATCGCGATCGGCGCGGCGTCCGTCACCGGATAGCCATATGCGCCCGTCGAGATCGCTGGAAACGACAAGGAGGTGAGGGCATGCTTGTCGGCCAGCCGCACGGACTCATGATGACAACCGGCCAGCGTTTCGGCTTCGCCATGGTCGCCGCCGCGATAGATCGGACCCACGGTGTGGATGACATGTTTGACTGCCAGCTGTCCGCCCGTGGTAATGACTGCATGTCCGACGGGCAGAGTTCCAATTTTGCTGACGATTTGACGGCATTCGGCGAGAATCGCTGGCCCTCCAGCCTTATGAATCGCACCATCGACTCCGCCGCCGCCCAATAGCGATGAATTTGCGGCATTCACAATCGCGTCGGTGGTTTCCTCGGTGATGTTGGCAGGGCCGTGAATCTCGACCGCCTTGCCGCCCTCCAGCAGCAGCCGAATCGTGAAGCCGTGTGCGAGACTATCCGGGAATGTCACTTCTTGTCCGTCACTTCTTATCCGTGAGAGCCTCGACTCCGGGCAGTTTCTTTCCTTCCAGGAATTCCAGCGATGCACCACCTCCAGTAGAGATGTGCGTGATCTTGTCAGCGACGTTGGCGGCATGCACGGCCGCGACTGAATCGCCGCCGCCCACAATTGAAATTGCTCCGCCATTGTCGGCCACCGCATGGGCGATCTTGAAGGTCCCGCGCGAGAATCCGGGGACTTCGAACACGCCCATCGGCCCGTTCCACACAATCGTTCGCGCGGTCGAGATTTCCTCCGAGAACAATTCGATGGTCTTGGGTCCGATGTCGAGCGCCATCTTGTCCGCCGGGATGGGCTGGCCTTCGCCAATCTGCTGGATCACGGCATTGGCCTCGGGCTTCAGCGCGACCACGTGATCGATCGGCAACAGGAACTTCACATTTCGTTTCTTGGCGTCCGCCAGCAAGTGCTTGGCGAGGTCAACTTTATCGGCTTCGAGCAGGGACTTCCCAATCTCGTGCCCCTGCGCCTTGAGGAAGGTGTAGGCCATTCCGCCGCCGATGATCAGCACCTGGACCTTCTTCATCAGGTTCTCGATCACGCCGATCTTGTCGCTGACCTTGGCGCCGCCCAGGATCGCCACGAACGGTTCCTCAGGATGTTCCAGCGCCTTGCCGAGATACTTGAGTTCCTTTTCCATCAGCAACCCGGCGGCGGACTGTTTCGCGAACTTGGTCATCCCGACGGTGGATGCGTGCGCTCGATGCGCGGTACCGAAGGCGTCGTTGACGTAGTACTCCGCGAGGTTCGCCAGTTGCCGCGCGAACTTCTCGTCGTTGCCTTCTTCTTCCGCATGGAAGCGCAGGTTCTCGAGCAAAAGCGTCTGGCCCTTCTCTAGTTGGGTCGCGACTTCCTCAGCCTCCGGACCGACACACTCGGGGCAGAAGCCGACATTTTCACCGCGCGCCAGTTCCTTGTCGAGCAGCATGCGGAGTCGCTCGGCCACCGGCTTCAGGCTCATCTTGGGATTGGGTTTGCCCTTGGGACGTCCAAGGTGCGACGCGAGGATCAGGCGCGCTCCATGGCGCAGAGCGTATTCGATGGTGGGCAGGGTTTCGCGGATGCGGGTATCGTCCATGACGCGCCCGTCTTCGAGCGGCACGTTGAAGTCGACGCGCATGAAAATCCGGTTCCCATTGAGCGGCAGATCACGAATGGAAAGCTTGGACATGGCTGGTCGTCCTTTACTTGCAGGCGATTGTATATGTGGCGCGGGCGCCCTCGCCCGCGCGGCCCTCTTTTGTGCTGTGTACACGCCGGCGAGGGCGCCCGCGCCACAGGAAAAAAATAGCGCCGCCGGGACGGCGGCGCTACGGTCTTACAGGCCCTTACTGGCGATGTAGTTGATCAGGTCGCGCACGCGGCAGGAGTATCCCCACTCGTTGTCGTACCAGGAGATCACCTTCACGCAGTTACCGCCGACCACCATGGTACAGGGCGAATCCACAATCGAAGAACGCGGGTCGCCCTTGAAGTCCGACGACACCAGTTCGTGTTCTTCGTAGCCGAGATATCCCTTCAGCGGTCCCGACTCGGTCGCTTTCTTCAGCGCCGCATTTACTTCTTCCTTGGTCGTCTTTTTCTCGACCCATACCACGAAGTCGACCACCGAAACGTTGGGCGTCGGCACGCGCATCGAGAATCCGTCGATCTTGCCGCCGAGTTCCGGAATGACCAGTTTCAAGGCCTTCGCTGCCCCGGTTGAAGTCGGAATCATGTTGATTGCGGCGGCACGCGCCCTCCGCAGATCCTTGTGCGGAAAGTCGAGAATGACCTGGTCGTTGGTATAGGAATGAATGGTCGTCATGGTCCCGCAGACGATCTTGAATTCGTCTTGAATGACTTTGGCAACAGGAGCTAGGCAATTGGTGGTGCACGAAGCATTCGAAATCACGTGGTGCTTCGAGCCGTCGTATTTCTCGTGATTCACACCCAGCACCAGCGTGATGTCTTCATTCTTCGCTGGAGCCGAGATGATGACCTTCTTTACCGGACCGCGCATATGCTTCTTGGCGTCGTTGGCATCGGTGAAGCGCCCGGTTGACTCGATCACAACCTGCGCGCCCACGGACTCCCAGGGCAGAGCGGCCGGATCTTTCTCTTTGAAAACCTTGATGGTCTTGCCGTCGACGGTAATGCTGTCGGGCCCGGCCGAAACCTGATTCGGAAGGTTGCCCAGAACCGAGTCATACTTCAGAAGATGGGCCAGCGTTTTGGGATCCGTCAGGTCGTTGACCGCGACGAAGTCCAGGTTCGGGTCTTTCAGCGAAGCGCGCAAAACGTTGCGGCCAATTCTTCCGAAGCCATTGATGCCAACTTTGATTGCCATGATTCCTCCGTTAGATTTATGAAGGCGTGATCAGGTTTGGTTGAGCGTTGAGTTGTAAACCAATGATGTTAGCAGGGAAAGGGAAGCGGCGTAAACGTTGACGGGATTACTTTCGGACAACCTCCAGGTCTAATCACGGAATCGAGTGCGTCGAGTCATTGACACCGCCAGTAGCATCGGCGTCCGTTCGGCTGCGCTCAGGGCAGGCTTCGCCGACTGTGGGGAGGGCGTTCTGCCCGCACACTTGCCGCCGAATTCATGCCATAGTGAACGACGTCCCGCGCGACTTTCGATTAAGTCAAATCGCCGGGACTCTAAAGCGTTGCCGAGTCGCATTCGACGCATTAACGGATCCATGAGCGCTGGCCTGATTGCATCGGTTAACAATTCAACCCATTATGCGGCGTTTCCTGATGCCGCGCGCCGCCGCAGAATCTCTTCGTTGAGCTGCCAAAATTTCCGCACTTCAGCGTCGTTCAGCACTTCCCCACGAGCCTGTGCGAGCACACGAGCCATCTCCTGCTCCAGTTCCTCGTCAGTGTAAGCGTTTAGGTCTGTCATTGGATTGATCATTTGCTCTGGTTTTACGCGCCCCAGACAGGAGATGTGCTCAGTGTGATTCCGGTGCATTTGCTCACGCTGTGCACCCCGTATTGGCTGGCGTCCAGCTGCTTGCATTTGTGCACGATGAACTGTTTTTGTATGAAGGCGTGTGCATCCTGAGGTCGGACTATAGTTCCGGGATCTGCCGTGAACTCGGCATTGCAAGATTCACACACTCCAAGCACAGGAATATTCTTCTCCCGTTTGAGGATCCTAAATCTGCGTTTCGCTATGCTCAAGTTCCTCCCAGAGCGGACCTGATCGAGTTTTGTTTTCCGCTGATCTCGGTCTGATGTGGTTTCCTTTTTCTTCTTCGGCCGTTGGTCATAGATTCCGCGTGAGAGCGTTTTGGCGCGATCAAGTGCATGCCGTCTGGCCATCCGAGAAGGCGGCACCAAGCCGCCTCCTCCTGCCAAAAGACGCACCGTGCATCTACGCTGGTACGGCAACGGCATTCTTGTGGAAGGTGGAGCTGACGACGGCAGAGGTGTGAACCTGGGGTGTGCCGTCGATGAATCTCGCCAAGGTCTTCAACACTCCCGGATAGGTATTAGTGTTGTACGTATCGGCATCACGTCTTTCTTCCCACAGACTGATTACGGTCACATCAACTCGGCCGGGACCTACGAAAGTGATTTCGTCCTTAAAACCATTCTGTTTGCGAAGTAAAGGAAGGACGTCTTTTTCAAATACGCGCGTGTATTCGGAGAGCGCGTTGGATTTCAGATGGATAGAGATATTGCGTGCAAACATTGTCAACCTCCTAAAGGTTGTAGTTGCTAAGGGGAGAGAACTTCAGATGGGCTGACTTAGTTTCAGGAACCTGAAAGAGGAGAAGATGCTCACTCGGTTTAACTCCTGCATTTGAGTGGCCCTCGGCGGCGACGCTCAAACTGTTGAATCGATACGGCTGAAAGGAGATCCGGCAAGGCAGAACATGGGGTTCCACCGAGCACTTTTGGCGGCAAGCATGCACAAACGGATCAGTGGCAGCGTAGCTGTGATCGATCCCAGAATGCTTGGAGATCCGCGAGGTGTACGCTGAAACGCTTCGGTGTCTGTGAGCCTGTTCGTTGGGGTGTGTTGGTGGTTCGTTGTGCGGCACACGTCGGATTCTGCTGCGCCATCCAGCCTCTGTGAGTCCCGTCACCCTCCCCAGCGACCCTTGTCACTGCCCCAGAACCGTCGCCATCCTCTAATGGAGCCGCGGGTACGGTGCAGAGCGGCACGCCCGCGACATTCCCCGATCGTGAGGCCAGTAATGGTGAATGACGATGTTGTGAAATGTCCGCTATGCGGCGGATTCACCCATATTGAAAAAACCGAACTCCGCGAGGCTTTGAAGAGCCCTCGCCTGCGCGAACAGGTCGAACTCTATATTGCCGAACTTCTCAAGTCTCCGGTGGAGGACCTCACCAGCGTCGGGGCCCCCCAAGCGGGGCGGGATTTCCAGAAAGACGTGCATAGCTGGAATCCCTGCGTACCCATGTGGAAGAGGAGCCCGAAAGAGTAGGTCATGTCACTGGTCTGGGGCGCGGGGCCCGTGATGCGGAACGACTTCTCCGCAACTCAACCCGAAGCAGACAGGAGCCGGAGTCGGGCCGACAACTCTACGCTCACCACGAAATGTGATCGCAATCACAGCCTGTCAACCACCCCGGGCATATACCCAAGAGTGTGGGTAGCCTGGAATGGCCGCAGTTTGCTCCCGCGGACGCATGGAGGAAATCATGTTGATCAGTAAGCAGCAGGCCCTCGATTATCACAATGGGGAGCGCCCAGGGAAAATTGAAGTCACACCGACCAAGCCCTGCCGCACGCAGCGCGATCTCAGCCTCGCCTACACACCCGGCGTTGCCGAGCCCTGTCTCGAAATCCAGAAGAATCCGCAGGACGCCTTTAAGTACACCGGACGCGGCAATCTGGTCGCGGTCCTGAGCAACGGCACTGCCGTGCTCGGACTGGGCGACATCGGCGCTCTCGCCGGCAAGCCCGTCATGGAGGGTAAAGCTGTCTTGTTCAAGCGCTTTGCAGATGTCGATGTGTTCGACATTGAAGTCAACAGTAAAAATCCTGAAGAAATCATCAAGCTCTGCCAGTTGCTCGAGCCTACGTTTGGCGGCATCAATCTCGAAGACATCAAAGCTCCCGATTGCTTCCAGATCGAGGAAGAACTGCGCAAGACGATGAAGATTCCCGTCTTCCACGATGACCAGCATGGGACGGCAATCATCTCGGGCGCAGCGCTGTTGAATGCTCTCGAAGTCGTGGGCAAAGCCGTCAGCCGAGTGCGCATCGTTTTCAACGGCGCCGGAGCCGCCGGCATTGCCTGTGCCGAGCACTATGTGCAGTTGGGTGTGAAGCGCGAGAACATTATCCTCTGCGACACCAAGGGCGTCGTCTACAAAGGTCGCAAGACTGGCATGAACAAGTACAAAGATCGGTTCGTGCAAGACACGCCGCTGCGCACGCTGGCGGAAGCGTTGGTGGGCGCAGATGTTTTCGCCGGGCTCTCGGTGAAGGGCGCGATCAACCAGGAGATGATCCGCTCCATGGCGCCTGATCCAATCGTCTTCGCCATGGCAAATCCCGATCCGGAAATTACCTACGAAGAAGCCAAGGCGGCCCGTCCTGACGTGATCATTGCTACGGGGCGCTCCGACTATCCTAACCAGGTCAACAACGTTCTCGGATTTCCGTTCATTTTCCGCGGAGCGCTCGACGTGCGCGCCACGGCTATCAACGAAGAAATGAAGCTGGCCGCCACGCATGCGCTGGCCGATCTGGCCAAGGAAGATGTGCCGGATTCCGTATGCCGTGCCTACGGTGTAGCCCGTCTGCAGTTCGGCCGCGAGTATCTCATTCCGAAGCCGTTCGATCCGCGCGTGCTGATGTGGGAGGCTTCCGCTGTCGCCGAAGCCGCCATGCGGAGCGGTGTCGCGCAGGAACCCGTCAATCTCAGAACCTATCGCGCGCAGCTCGAGCGCCGGCTAGGGAAGGCCTACGAAGTCTCGCGCACGATGATTCACAAAGCGCAGGCCAATCCTAAACAGGTGGTCTTCCCCGAAGGTGACAACGAAAAAATACTGCGCGCCTGTCGCGTGCTGGTCGAAGAGCAAATCGGACATCCGATTCTTCTTGGCGAGCCGGCCAAGATCCAGAGCCGGGCGCAGGAACTCGGTGTGGATCTGGAAGGCATGAAGATAGTAGATCCGGCAACCTCGGATCATCGCGAGAATTACATCCTTGAGCTGTTTCGCCTGCGGCAACGCCGCGGAGTCACCCTGCACGAAGCTCACACGTTGATCAACAACCGCAACGTCTTTGGTTCAATGATGGTGCGCATGGGCGATGCCGACGCGCTCGTTTCCGGGGTGACGCAGCATTTCCCTGATACGATTCGCCCTGCGCTGCAGATCGTGCGCATGCGCGAGGGGTTGCATCGCGTCTCAGGTTGCTATGCCGTCATCACCCGCAAAGGAGAAGTCTTTTTCTTGGCCGACGCGAGTGTGAACATCGAGCCCACCGCGGAAGATTTGGTTGAGATTGCGCTGTGCACGGCCCACATGGCGCGCCGCTTTGATCTCATCCCGCGCGTTGCCATGCTTTCGTTCTCCAGTTTCGGTGGCGTCGACCACCCCATTTGCACCAAGGTGCGCAAGGCGGTGGAGCTGATCAGGTTCGCCGACCCGACCCTGATCGTCGATGGTGAGATCATGGCTGACGAGGCACTGTCTCCCGACATCATCGAAGAACAGTATCCCTTCAGCACGCTAAAGGGCGGCGGCGCCAACGTACTGATTTTCCCCGACCTCGCGTCCGCCAACATTGCGACCAAGCTGGTGGCGAAGATCGGTGGAGGTGAACTGATCGGTCCCATTCTTATGGGCATGAGCCGTCCGGTCCACGTGCTGCAACGTTCGGCGACGGTCGAGGTCGTTGTGAATGTGGCAGCCATCGCCGTCGTCGACGCGCAAGAAAACGATACTTACGCGCACCCGCATGTGCACGTGTCGGTCGAACCAGAGTTGGTTGGCGAAGATTAAGATGGAAGAAGAAAGGTTTCAAAGTTTCGAGGTTTCGAAGGTTTCAAAGACAAACCCGACGCGCTTTGAAACATTGAAACCTTGAAACTTTGAAACCTTCTCTGCGAGGAGGCATTCGCGCATGTCCACGCTCTGGAAGTCGCGGTACGCGCAACGCACGCTGGGAGTGAAAAGCTCCGCCATCCGGGAACTACTGAAGGTCACGCAAAAGCCCGAAATCATTTCCTTCGGCGGCGGGCTGCCCGCTCCTGACGTATTCCCGGTCAAGCGTTTCGAAGAAGCTTGCCATAAAGTTCTCAGCGAGCACGGTTCGGAGGCGCTGCAATACGCCGCTACTGAGGGCTACCAACCCTTGCGCGAAATGATCGCGCGCAACCTGGCACGTTATGGCATCGTCGCCAGCGCCGAGAACGTCCTCATTACGTCCGGCTCCCAGCAGGCTCTTGATCTGATCGGTAAGCTGCTCATCAATCGCGGAGACCGCGTCCTGGTCGAAGCGCCCACCTACCTCGGCGCTCTGCAGGCGTTCAACGTCTACGGCGCGCAATATGTTTCTGTCGCGGTCGATGACGATGGACTGCTTACGGAGCAACTCGATCCCAGCCTCCGCGCCGGGCCCAAATTCATGTACGTGCTCCCGAACTTCCAGAACCCGGCGGGAGTCACGTTGTCGGAGGGGCGCCGTCACCAACTCATCCTGCTTGCAGACAAGTATGGCATCCCTATTATTGAAGACGATCCCTACGGCCAATTGCGGTACGAAGGCGAGCACATCGCCCCATTGGTGGTGCTCGACCGCGAGAACCTGCGCCGCGACAACGGATTTACTCTGGGCAACGTCATTTACCTGAGTACGTTCTCAAAAACGCTGGCCCCCGGAATTCGCCTGGCGTGGATCGTCGCCCCTGAAGACGTGATCAGCAAGCTGGTGCAACTGAAACAGGCCGCCGACCTGCACACCTCTACGTTCAACCAATACGTCGCCCACGAAGTTGCGCGTGACGGGTTCCTCGACCATCACGTCAAGCTGATTCGCCAGGTTTATCGTGAACGCCGCGATGTCATGCTCAACGCTCTGCACGAATATTTCCCGCACGAAGTCACTTGGACGCATCCCCAGGGTGGCCTATTCCTGTGGGTGAGCATGCCGGAAGGCAACGATTCGCAAACGCTGCTGACGGCGGCGCTGGCCGAAAATGTCGCCTTCGTGCCCGGCGGTCCCTTCTATGCCAACAACGGCCACGAGGGTGGACGCCACATGCGTCTGAACTTCTCCTACTGTCCGCCCGAGCAGATTCACGAAGGCATTCGCCGCCTCTCAGTCGCGGTGAAGATGCAGTTGCGCTCGTCGCACGCCGCGCACTGAGCGCACCGCCCGGTGCAAATCGCTTCTACTCTATGCCAAACGACGGGGAAGTGAGAGTGCTATGTCGTGGCTATTGAATGGTTTAACGCCATAGCCTTCAGCGGTGATCGGGGTCACGGCGGAGGGCGAGCCAATGATGTTGAATGGCTACATTCGATGGAAGATCTTTTCTTTTTCTCCCGGAAGCGAGGATGAAGTGACCACCTGCCAAGGCAGTCTCCCGAGCTCCGAGGTTTGTGCACGCATCCGGCAGTTCGGGTACGCCGCGTCGCAAAATATCAGGATTTACGGTGAAGAGTTCGATGTGTTGTCCGACCCGTTCCCCAGCGACGGTGGGATTGCGATTCAAGTGCGCTCTAAGCGCACACTGCAGGCGCGTGTGCTGCAGTTGCCCGCCACGATCATCCATGGGGTGAAAGAGAACATCCGCTGGGCCGCATAAGGATTCGAAGCGTATCAAGCACCAGTGGCCGACACCCGTTCCGCGCCGGCGACTGGATTGTCTCGTACGTCGTGATCATGATCACATTTTCCGGTGACGCAAGACACCGCTGAATCGCCCTTCGGCGCTCATCCTGTAAATGCCCCGACTCGGTCGCGTCAGGCCTGTGCGGCGGGCTGAAAGCTGATCGCTGACGGCTGCTTTCCTGGAGGTGATCCATGACGGTCACACAGTTCATTACCTTGGTTGTCGTTGTGTTTGCGGCTGGCCTGTTCGTCTTCCGCGCGATCCCTGGAATGCGCGCCTTCTTCCGCTACCGTGGAAAGCATCTGATTACCTGCCCTGAAACCCAGAAGGCGGCCGCGGTTGACGTGGCTGCCGGAGAAGCTGCCATCGGTGCTTTCCTGTCCGAGACTACGTTGCGCTTGAAAGAGTGTTCCCGCTGGCCCGAGCGCCAGGACTGCGGTCAGGAATGCCTGAGCCAAATTGAGGTCGGTCCGGCCAACTGCCTGGTCTGGAATATCGTTTCGCAATGGTATGACGGGAAGAGCTGCGCGTTCTGCCACAAGCCGATCGGAGCGCTCCAGCACCTCGATCACGCTCCGGCGGTGCTCGGCCCGGACTGCAAGACGTCCGAGTGGAGGGAATTCCGCCCAGAACAGCTTCCCGACGTCTTTGCGACGCAGCAGCCAGTCTGCTGGAACTGCCACGTGGCCGAAACCTTCCGCCGCCTGCATCCTGAACTGGTAGTCGACCGGGCATTCGAGCCCAAGCGAATGATGTAGAGTGCAGGTGCGAGAAATAGATTTCGCAGAAGTGGTTGCACCAAGCACCTGACTCCAGCCGCGGTGCGGCGGGATGCGAAAGCCCAGGACGGAAGTCCTGAGTAGGTTCGGGAGAATGGAATTTGAGTCCCGCGGGGACAGCACTGCTCGCGCGGGCTCTGTATCTATCGATATCGTTTGAATTGGACTCGTAGGCAGATCCCTACGGCGTCGCCGTCGGTGCCGTCCCGATGCGCGCCAGCCCCTCATACCGCGCCAGACTTGCCTTCAACCTCATTGCCAGGGCGTCGTTCTGTTGCCGGATCGCCAATTCCAAAGCTCGCCGTGCCGTACTTACGGCTTCCGCGTAGCGCCCCGTATCGGAGTAGGTCGCCGCCAGCATTTCGAGAATCACCGGCTCCTGCATGGCCGACAGCTTCGCCGCTTCCTCGAACTGCACCACCGCCGCCGGGAGATCCCCTTTCGCCGCAAGCACTCGACCGAAGTTATAGCGATAGTCGGCCGCCTGCGGGGCGAGAGTCACAGCTTTCTCCATGTGTACTGCGGCATCGTCGAGCCTTCCGGCGCGGGCTAATGCCACACCCAGCCCGTTCTGCGCACTTGCCGACTCCGGTTGCATCTCGATCCCTTTGTTCAATTGTTGGATCGCTTCGTCCAGGTGCCCACCCTTGGCGGCCAGAGCATTTCCTAGATTGACGCGCGCGGCACCGTTGTCCGGATTCAATTCAACCGCTTTTTCGAATTCAGGGAGCGCTTCATCCACGCGTCCCGCCTCCGCCAGTGCGCTTCCTAGATTGTTGTGAGTCTGTGAACTTGAGGGATTGAGTTCGAGCGATTTCCGGTACTCCACAATCGCTTCGTCGTACTTGCCCGTCGCGACCAGTGCCACGCCCAGGTTGTTGTGTCCCCGCGGATCTTCTGGCGCCAACGCCAGAGCCTGCTTCCACGCCGGCACGGCGGCATCATACTGTTTCTTGTCCGCCAACTGCACCGCGACATCGAACAGGCGATAGAACTCCGTCGCCGGAGCGTCGATCTTCTCCAGCCCACCGGGTGCGATATTCATGAACTCAGGAATGTTCACCGCACGGTTTGATTCCGTCGCGTGTTCGATCAGAACGGCGGGTGTGTCGTTCCCATTCTCGTCGATGTGCGTAAGATACATCTGAGTGTAAAGCGACGGAGTCTTCGACGAGAACACCAGCCAGCGTCCATTCGGCGACCAGCTGTGCCACGAGTTCATCGTTTTCAGATTGCAGTTCAGGAGGCGCTCTTTTCCCCCCGCAAAGGGCACGATGTACAGGTGGCTGTCGGGCCGCATCAGGAGGCCATTCTTGTTGCGTACGAACACGATCCACTTGCCGTCGGGAGATACCTTCGGAAAGTTGTTGCTCATCCCGTTTTCCGAGCCGCCGATGAGCCTCTCCGCTTTCCCGCCTTTGCCGTCGTTGAACGGGATCTTGTACAGGTCGTACTGCATCTGGGTTTCGTTGGGATCGTTGGCGTAGAGTGCCCGTGGATGCCCCGTTTCATACGGATCCTTCGCGACGCCTCGCGAGTACACCAGATATTTGCCGTCCGGACTCCAGAACGCGCTGGTCTGCACAAAATTCGGATCGTCCGCTCCGGGCAGAACATGTAGCGTGCCGGTTTCTTTGCTGTACCACGCCAGCACTCCTCTCGTTGGAAAGAACACCTGGCCGAATCCGTAGTCCGTGTAAAAGCCGTTGTAGAGCCGGTCAACGACCCGCGGACCGTGTCCACCCGGTACGTCAATCGAGGTGATCACATACTTTCCATCTGGCGAAACCTGCGACATGAAGCCGTAGCGCTTCTGCGCCAGTTTGTCGCTGAACGCGCTCCAGCGGATGATGTAGTCGTTGCTGATCGAGCTGACTTTGTGAATTGGGATCAGACCATACAGGCCTTTATCGTTCTGCGGGCCATCTACATCGATCCCGAGAGTCTTACCGTCGCGCGCGATCGAGTGACAATTCGCACAAGTCGACAGGCCTTCCATCACCACCTTATTCTGGGTGCCGGAAACATAGCGCAGGCGCCACTTGATTTTAGGAAGCACAGAATCCGGCAGCGGCTTGATCACCCCGCGCTCGCCCTCGTCCGGCGGACTTGGAATGAGCGGAACGTCGCGATAGAAGATGGGTGCGCCGACCGGATCGGTCGAAGTCTGGATCCGGACTTGGCCCTGCGAAACCGGCTCGCCCGCATTCTCGCTGCGAAAGCCGGTAAAGGTCACTGTCGCGGGACCTTTGACTGAATGCTTCTTGATCTCGGCCCAAGTCTTCGGATCCGGCTTCCAGATGTGGTCCGCTGCTTGCTCGAGCGTCAGGGTGGGCGGCACGTAGCCGACAAGGCTTGTGTCGAGTTCACCGAGCTTCATCTTCTCGCCCTGCGACCACAGCTTAAAAGGGTGCGCGCGGTCGGCGAACGTAACGTCAATCCGCCAAGCGGTCGCCGCCGCTTCCGCATCGCGCCACTGGAACGTGGGCGCGATAATGTCAGGCGGGAAAAGCGATCCCTCCGACGGATAGTCCACGACGATTGTGCTGACCGAGGATTGCGGGCCGCTGGCATACAGTCCGACCGCAAGCACAGCGGCGGCAACCATCACCGGCATCCATTTCATGAGCATCTCCCCATCCGGCGGTCCGAGGCCGAGCTGGGGCTTCGACACAGCTCGACAACTGGGGAAATATTATGGAGACGCTGCCGCACGCGCTGTGATTGAAATCACAGAAGCGTGATTGGGCCCGTTTGTAACTCTTCGTTAAAGGTGCTCTGGAGCCGGAGGCGGTGCTGCGACGGCGTTGCTTTTATGCTTGCGCGACAATTTGCGGTGAATGTCTGGCCAGAACTCTTTGAGAAAGATGGTGAAAGTGTCGAGGCCGACCTGCGTCCCCCACACCTTGGCCGTATTCTCCAAGGTTCGGTCGGAGGGAATAAACATGTGCGGATTCGTCGGCGTGCTGACGTAGGTACTCTTTGGATGGTAGCTGTAGGTGGAAACAGCAGCCGCCGTAGCGCTACCAACAATCTCAGAGTAGTTGAACTGCGAGTGTCCGGAATCTGTGCGGGTGACGAAGATCCGGCTGACCGCATAACCGGTCCTGCGCACAAACCCACCCTGACCGGACTGGAAGAAGCGGGGATCCTGATGCAGCAGGGAAGGAAAAACCGCTGCGGTCATAAAGTTTTCGATGATGCCGTCCGCGGCGGTGGTTGCGTATCGCTTGCCATAACCCGCTGCACCTTGGCCGTAGGCGGGTTCGGCGTTGTCCGCCTGGTTGATGCCCGCCAGCAGGCCCCACCACGGAAATTGCACTGGATCGAACGTACCCCGCGCCACGACCGCGAATTTTTGCTTGGCAGTCAGCGGCGGAACCTTGCCCGCATTCTGCAAGCTCAGGAAATTCGGCAAGGTGTAGAACAGGCGATCGTTCGACGTGCCTGCGTTCTTGGTGTCGGGGGCAGAATCTTTTTTCGTTTTGTCGGGGGAAGGCTGCTGCCCGGAAGCGGGGGACTGGCTGGTCGCTGGGGCCTGCGGCGGTGCTTGTGACGATGAATCGGAGCCCGACGGCGGCGTGGCCTGCTGCGCGGCACTCAGCGATGCACCCAGGCTGACGAGCGCAAGGCAGGCCGTGAGTTTAGCGGCGAACTTAATAAACAATGATCTCCCCACAGAGACTAGATGCGAAGATTGGAGTGGCGATTTCTTTTATTCTACCAATCCGGGCGGTGGTTTTCCCCGGCTCGGCATTGTTTTACATTCGTTTACAAAGCTTAACGCGTAGTGGCGAAAAAAGGCGGCTCGCACCGAGCCGCCTTTTAGGTCGTTTGCAGCCAGTGCTAGAAGTGGAATCCCAACTCCGCCGTCAGGGTTCGCGGCGTCACGTAATGCGTTCCGCTGAACGTCGAGAGAAAATTGTAAAGCGCATACTTGTTCGTCAGGTTGATGACGGTCAGCTGCGCACTCCACTTGTACTTGTCGCCGTGAAAGAGATTGTCATGCCCCAGGGAAAGATCAAAAAGACTTCTCGGGGCAATGCGCTGCGGGTTGTGGTCGTCATTTTCAGTGTTAGGTGCAGGCACTCGAATCAACGACGACCCAAACTGCGAAGCCAGGCACGGACTCGGGAGAGCCTGCGTCGGAGTGGCCCGCAGGCCGTTGCAAGTGAACCCCGCCTGAAATTCCTGATCGGCAGTCAGCGGAGCGCCCGAGATTGTATTAATCAAGTTGATCGCGGGTTGGCCACCCAGCGACGTCGACGAACCCGCACACGTTGCCGTCAGCGGATTGAAGCAAGGTGTGGCCCCTGCCACCAGCCCACTGTCGTATCGCCAGTTGAATCCGAACCACGGTCCGGTTTTCCACGGCTGGTACTGCAGGTGCGTCGTTTGGTTAAACACTTCGTCATGATCGATGCGGAACACCCCCGTTGCCGGAGGAATAATCGGCAACCCCGCGACCTGCGGCAGGAAAAACCGCGCAGCCACGCTCGACATCACCACCTGAGCCGAGAACCCGCGGTAATTCGGCACACTCACCCGCAAAGCAAATCCAGGAATCTTCGCGTTGTGCCATTCAATCGGAAACGTAATCGGAGTGCTGCCCACGGTCCCGAAGTCGTAGCCGTTGTGGGTGTACTTCCAGATGTAATCGCCGCTGATCACCAGGTAGCGTCCGAACGCCTGCTGCAATCCAGCGTGAAATTCGTTGCGAAAGCCCGGAGTGATCGGCCCCGTAACACAGGGAACGCCCGGCGGCGGCACCAGCGCCGCTAGAAATGGAATGCCACAACCGGTGCTGGCAATCACGAGGTTTTCGTTGAATGGACTCTCCAGCGTCCGCGCATACGACACGCGCAGCACGGTGTTCGTCTTCTTGATGTTGTACGCAACTCCCAGCCGGGGTTCCGCTTGCCGTGCCTGTGAGAGCCCGTCATAGACATCGCCTCGTAATCCCAGGTTAAACGACCAGTTCTTAATTGTGATCGAATCCTGTGCGTACAGTGCCAGTTCTTTCACGTCGGTGTGACCATTGAACGAAAACAGGCTTCCTCTGGCGTAGAGTCCGCCGCCACCGGTCAAGTCGTGCGGCGCCAGAACCGCGCAAGGCGTACCCGGAATGGGTTGCCCCGTCACAGTCAGACACGACGGAGCGATTCCCGCTACTAAGCCTGGATCCACGATGCCGATGCCGTCCGCTTCATCCAGAAACGTCTGCTCGTACGTGGCTCCCACCTTCAAGTTATGAATCCCCTTCACGTACGACACATTGGTCCGCAGTCCTGCATTTGTAAGCTGACGATTCTGCGAAACAGTCTCGCCCTGCAAGTCGGGAGAGAAATCGTCAAACGCATTCCCACTCGGATAGTAGTTGTACTGGTCGCGCCGCACGAAGGCTCCAAGCGTAAACACAGAGGTCGAACTGAGCAGACGCGTCCAGGTCGGAGCAATGTTGAAGGTCTTGATCTGCGAAACCTGATCCGTCGCTCCCAGAGGATTCCCGGTCACCGGATCCGTGAGTTGAATCCCATTGACGTCGTGAAACTGCTGATCGAACGAGTTGGGATTCTCAAACCACGACCGGGAGTAACCGAAATTCAAATGAAACGAGTTTGCCGTCGAGAGCTGGTAGTCCACGCGATCGAACAAATTCTCTTCGTTGCCTTTGTCGTGCATGACGGCAAATTCCGGAGGATCGAGAAAGCGTCCGCTGTTCAGCCCGTTCGCCGAAATAAAGTTCCCCCACTTCTGGCCGCCATAACCGAGATTGAATCCGAGATTGGATGTTCCAAAGCTGCCATAGGAGGCGGTAACAGCTCCATGAGGCGTTGTCATCCCCTGGCCGGAGCGGGTCGTGACGTTGATGATCAAGCTCGTTTTCCCCCCGTATTCCGCAGGTGGCGCGCCCGCGATCACTTCCAGAGACTGCACGGAGTCCAAGGGAACCTGGTTGGAAAATACTTTGCTCTGCTGGTCGGTAATCGGCTGATCGTCGACAGAAAATGAGTTTTCCGCGTGATCCCCCAGGCCGTGGAACAAGCCATTCGAATCCGCCGCTACTCCGGGCGTCGCCAGCGTGACCAGCGAACTCAGCGACGAAGACGCGCTTTCCAAAGGAAGCCGGTCGAACAAGCTCTTGTCCACATCGGTGTGCGACGTCGAGTCGTTTTCGACCAGGTCTCCCCCTTCCGCCTCGACCGTTACTTGTGTGGTCGAAGTCGCGACTTGCAGTTTGATGGCGACGTTGACCGGCACAGCCGAACGCGGCTCCACGTCTTGCACGTAGGCGGAGAAGCCCTCCGCCGTTACCGCTAGGTGATAATTGTTGAAGGGAATGTTGGTAAACAGAAATTTCCCAGCCGCGTCCGTAGTTGTACTGCGGTCTAGGCCGCTGACCGGGTTGCGGATTTCCACCTTGGCCTTCGCCACAACGGCGCCTGTGGGGTCCACCACGCTGCCACTGATCGAACCAGAATTTCCGGTCGACTGGGTCCAGACTGCGGTAGTTGAAAAAATGACGGCAAAAATGGCGGCCACGCGCCACGGATGAAGAATAGGCATAGTGCCCTCCGGATAAGGAAGAGAAGATCAATAGGGAATAGGCCCAGCCTGAACGTTTCAACGTTCAGCCGGTACCATCAATTTGTGGGGATCCCTACAGGGCAGGCGGACCGCGAATGCCCCGGTCAGCAAAATCGAACCGGGTTTTCGCGATGACATCTTCTTCTCGCAGCAAACCGATCGCGGCAAATACTGGACCGGTGTGGACGGAACTTACGGCAGGGCTGGCGCTGTGCGCCACCACGCAAATCGAGCAGGAAGCCGATTCAGCGCGGGTGGGGTGATTATGGGTAGACTCCGCCGCGACTGTCCATAACATTAGGGACAGGCACAGCCAAGTCGACCACCGTTTCCACGTACTTCCCCACAAACGCATCACGAACCCCAGATAGAGCCTTCCCGCTTTGGGATTAGACTCTGTTAAGCATATAAAGGTTATCCACCCCCACGCAACGCCGGGCAAGTTACTATAGAAGGAGTGCCCGTCCTGACCGACCGGGCGCGCCGGTAGAATTCCCGGCAAGGTGTTGAAACCAAGTCGTAAACAGGGAAGCCTGTTCATAGCGCACTCATACAAATGCGAGGAAACCATGTCAGAACCCACCTACGAAGAACTGAAAGCGAAGCTATCTCAGCTGGAAAAAGAAGTCGAAACCAAGAAGCGTAGCGGAGACCTCATTTTTAAAGTCGGCGAAAAAGGCGGAGTCAGCGTCTACGGCCTCGGCCGTTTTCCCGTCACTCTGTACTATGAGCAGTGGAACCGCCTGCTCGGCGCTGCCGACGAGATTAAAGCCTTCATGGAAGAAAATAAATCCAAGCTCAAGCTCAAAGATCAAGGCTGAAGTGACGCCCTGGTGCCCCATTTCTCGCGCCCTTTTTGCGCGAGAAGTGGGGATTTTCGATCTTTCCTCCTCTCAGGATGCGGCCTCCCATTGGACGTCGTCGCCCTCGACCAAAGGTACCCAACTGAGAACCGCGAACGAGAGCCGAGAACCGCTTTTCCGTTTATAATAAAAAGACCGTGCCCAAGTACTCTATCGTCGTCCCGCTGCATAACGAGCAAGAGAACGTCACCGACCTCTACGACCGCCTGAAAGCGGTAATGGAGGCGCACGGCGAAACCTTCGAAATCGTGCTCGTGGACGATGGCTCCGCCGACCACACCTTCGCCATGCTGCGCGAAATCGCAGCTGTCGACAGCCGCGTGACGGTGGTCAAGTTGCGCCGCAATTTCGGCCAGACCGCGGGGCTTGCCGCCGGCTTCGACCACGCCCGCGGAGAGTACATCATCGCCATGGACGGCGATCTGCAGCACGATCCTAACGATATTCCGTTGTTCCTGGAAAAGATTGCTGCCGGCTACGACATCGTGAGCGGCTGGCGCAAAGTGCGCGTCGACAATTTCTGGATGCGCCGCATTCCTTCGCGCATCGCCAACTGGATGATGGCCAAGATCAGCGGCGTCGACATTCACGATTTCGGCACCACATTTAAGGCCTACCGGCGCGACATTCTCGAGCAGGTGCCGCTCTACGGCGAACTGCACCGCTTTATTCCAGCGCTGGCCTCGTGGCATGGCGCCACTATCTGCGAAGTGCCCATCCGCAATGTGAACCGCGAACGCGGCGTTTCGCATTACGGCATCACACGCACCTTCCGCGTGTTCTTCGATCTGCTTACGATCCGTTTTCTGCTGCGCTACTTGTCGCGCCCGCTGCACTTTTTTGGCACCTTCGGGATGATGAGCATCTTCGGGGGCAGCGCCCTCGTGCTGTGGCTTGGCTTGGAAAAATTCCTGCGCCACGTCCCGGTGATGGCTGAACATGGCCCGCTGATGATGGCGGCACTAGGCCTGCTCATCGGTGGCCTCAATCTTCTAGCGATCGGGTTGCTGGGTGAAATGCAGGTCCGCCACTATCACGAACCCAGCCGCCGCGCCCCGTACTCCGTTGACCGCGTCCTGCGCGCCCAAAGCGAAGAGCACAGCGTCTCGGAATAAGTTGTGTTGATCTGGGGACAGCCGCCTTCGGCTGTCCTTCGAGCGCAGCTCGACCGGGTCTTCCCGCGTCAACTCCACCGCGCCGATGGTTGCCCGTCCTTCAGCCATACAATGAAGTCCGTCATGGGAGGCACGCCGCCCAGTTCCCGCAGCCGGGTCGCATTCTGCCCGCGATGATAGTGACTATGCATCGCAGCCTGCGTCAGCGCTTGCCGCACGCTGATCTTGGCGGGCGGTTTAAACCACGGCACTTCAATGATTTCTTCCATCCGACCCTGATCCGTCTTCTTCAATAACACGCCAAACTCAGTGAGGCCTTGCCGAGCATATGCTTTCAGATCCGCCATGGAAGGGAAGTCTTCCAGTTTCTTGAACGCGAAGCCCCAGCGCTGCAGACTGGTCACCCACAAGAACCCATGCTGCACCTGATGAATATGCAGCAGCCGCTCGCGGATTGCCTTATCGGCCAACGCTGCGGGATACGCATCAATCGCCCGCCAGTGTTCCGCATCGGCCCATTCCTGATGTGCATAGAGTTCATTCAGATAGGAACTCATGAATTCCTCCGCATTAATCCTTCGTTTATGCAGGCGCGCTTCGTAGACTTACTTTTGCCCGCCAGCCGCCTGCGCCCAATCATAAAATAATCTCGATATGACAAGTGACAGGATATCCACCTACGTTGAAGCCGACTTGCTCGGCGTCCTCGAGGAGCTTCGCCGCCGCGAACCCATCTTCCACACTCCGGAGTTCGGGACAACCCTGGCTGACTACGAAAGCGTGCTTGCTCCCCATTATTGGGAGGTGGGAGCGTCGGGCCGCCGCTACAGCCGGGAGTTCATCCTCTGCACCTTGAGTGATCCCGTGGACGCGGCGTCGGTAGCCTGGCAAAGCCATGGCCATGGCCTTTGCCCCTGAGTCCAGACACATACCTGCTGACGTACACGCTGAGACAGGGTCCGCGTCTCACTCGTTGCGCCACAATCTGAACACGTCAGAGGCTGGCGCATCCTCTACCATCAAGGCACGATCGTCGCGGCCGACGAGGATGATGTTGTCCCCGCGAGTTCCTCGTCAGAGTAAGCAATACAGGTCAATTCACGGGCGTATAATGTGCCGTTTGGCTTCTTCAGGAGTTTTCTCATCATGGCGGAAACCACCCAATACGAATTGCATCTAGCCCGCCGCATGTCGCGGCTCGGAACCGAGACCGCCTTCGAGGTTCTGAACAAAGCACGCGCGCTCGAGCGGCAGGGCAAGAGCATTATTCACCTCGAGATCGGCGAGCCCGACTTCGACACGCCTGCGAATGTGATCGAAGCCGGTGTTGACGCGATGCGCAAAGGATGGACCCACTACGGCCCCTCTGCCGGGCTCCCGGAATTGCGCCAGGCGCTAGCCGAATACGTCAGCCGCACCCGCGGCGTGAAAGTGACCAGCGACGAAGTGGTCATCGTCCCCGGCGGCAAGCCTATTATTTTCTTCACGATCCTGTCGCTCATTGATGAGGGGGATGAAGTCATCTACCCCAATCCCGGCTTTCCGATTTACGAGTCGATGATTCACTACGTGGGCGGACGCGCCGTCCCGATCCAGTTGCGCGAAGAACGCGACTTCTCACTCGATGTGAATGAACTGGCGTCGCTGATCAACGACCGCACCCGGCTGATCATCCTCAATTCACCCCAGAACCCTACCGGCGGTGTTCTCGAGCGCCGCGACATCGAACAGATCGCCAAGATAATCGGCGACCGCAACGTGATGGTCCTTTCCGACGAAATCTACAGCCGCCTGCTCTTCGATGGAGGTCAGCACTTCTCCATCATGTCGGTGCCCGGAATGCAGGAGCGCACCATCCTGCTCGACGGCTTCTCGAAGACCTATGCGATGACTGGATGGCGCATGGGTTACGGCGTGATGCGTCCCGACCTGGCCGCGCATATGACCCGCCTGATGACCAATTCCAACTCCTGTACCGCGAGCTTCACCCAGGTTGCGGGCATCGAAGCGATTCGCGGCGATCAGAGTTCCGTCGACCACATGCGAGACCAATTCCAACGCCGGCGCGATGTATTCGTTGCAGGACTGAATAAGATCAAAGGCTTCTCCTGCCGCAAGCCCAAGGGCGCCTTCTACGTCTTCCCCAACATTAAGCAGACAGGATGGAAGTCGAAAGCGCTGGCCGAAGCGCTTCTGGAGCAGGCCGGAGTGGCCGCACTCTCTGGCACGGCCTTCGGTGAGTATGGCGAAGGCTACCTGCGCTTTAGCGTCGCCAATTCGCTTGAGAACCTGCAGCAGGCTCTTGACCGCATCGACCAGTGGACGAAGAAGAACCTGTAGTAGAGAATGAGCGAAACCCGGAGGTTAACCTCAGTGTCCTCCGTGTCCTCTGTGGTTGATTATGGGGGGCGTTAATGCCAGCGAAAAAAATCAGACGACTTCGCAGCACTCCTAAATCTAGCCGTCCGCAAGCCCCCGGCTACGGTTTCCCAGAAGGCACCAAGGGACTGCTGCCCTGGTCGTGGGTCGAGCAACGCCTGAAGAAGTCGCACAACTATTGGATCACCACGGTCAAGCCCGACGGCTCACCGCATACTATGGTCGTCTGGGGTCTATGGCAAGACGGACGTTTGCTGTTCAGCACCGGCAGCCAGTCGCAGAAGGCCCGCAACCTGGCACGTAATCCGAACTGCGTGGTCTGCACCGAGCTGGCAAACGAGGCGGTCATTGTCGAAGGCGTCGCAGAAATCGCCGACGTTGCGGCCCGCCGCAAATTCCTTGCGAAGTACAAGCCGAAATACAATTTCGACATGTCTTCGATGAAGGACGACATCCTGTCGATGATGGAACCGGTGTTCGGAGTACGCCCGAAAGTCGTCTTCGCCCTCTGGGAAAAACACTTCCAAACCAAGTCCACCCGCTGGAAATTTGAATAAGGGAACGTGGCGCTAGCGATGTGGCGCGCCCTTGCTCGGGCGCATCCAGCATCGCCAGTGCCGTCCAAGCCTGTTACGCGCTCGTTACTTTCGTTACCGGCAATGCACCCACCAATGCACCCTCGATCGTGGTTTGCGCCCCTATAATTTCGTCAAGCCACACAAGCCAGTAAGCACGGCGGCACAAGGAGTGCCGCGCAGTGCAAGTCCTGTGGCCGTCGCTTATGGGAAGACCCAGCCAATCGAGGAGCCAGTCGCCGGCCGCGCCATGGATTTACGGCCCGTGGCTCGACCTGATCGTCGGCTGCGGCGCGTGGTCAGCTCCGCTCTTGCTGTTGTCGTATTTTGCGGTGGCTTCAAGCGCGCAGACTTGGGCGATTGCGTTTTATGCGCTGGCCCTCTTCTTCAATTATCCGCATTACATGGCGACCATCTATCGCGCCTACCATCGTGCGGAAGATTTTCAGAAGTACCGCATCTTCACCGTACATATCACCGCGCTGATGTTGGGGACTCTGCTGCTGTCGCACTTCTGGCTGCGGCTGCTGCCCTGGATCTTCACCATCTACCTGACGTGGAGCCCTTGGCACTACAGCGGGCAGAATTACGGGCTATTCATGATGTTCGCGCGCCGGGCCGGAGCCGATCCCGACAAGAACACGCGCCGCGCTCTTTACGGTGCGTTCATCGCGTCGTACCTGATTCTGTTTCTCGGATTCCACACTGGTCCGTCGACGGATTCTCTATTCATCTCGCTCGGAATTCCCGTCGCAGTCAGTCGCTGGGAGCAAATTGTTCTCGGTGCTGCGTTTGTCATCCTGTCTGTTTATGGGCTCTCGCGGCTGGCGCGCGCCACCGGATGGCGGAAGTTGATTCCGTCTCTGACGCTTTTCTCTTCGCAGTTCCTATGGTTCCTGCTACCGGCGGCCATCTCGCTGATCAAGGGTTTGCAGATTCCGCAAAGCCGTTATAGCTCCGGCGTGTTGGCCGTGATGCATTCCGCTCAGTATCTGTGGATCACGAGTTATTACGCGCGGCGCGAAGCTGCGGGCGAGAGCAAGCCCGGACGCAACTGGCGGCCGCTGGCCTATTTCGGTGTGCTGGTCACCGGGGGAATCGCCTTATTCGTCCCGGGACCGTGGTTGGCGAGCAAAGCCTTCCATCATGATTTTGCGTCCAGCTTCCTGATCTTTACCGCGCTAGTCAACATTCATCACTTCATTCTGGATGGCGCCATCTGGAAGTTGCGCGACGGTCGCATTGCGTCTCTGCTGCTCAACTCGCGCGACAAGATCTCCGACGCTGCCACCGAGGCCGGCGGTTCCCTTGCGGCGGCCATGCAATGGCTGGGCGGAAGCACCGCGGGAGCACGAAGAGTGCGGGTGGGCGCGGTGCTGTTGCTGCTGGCGTGGGGAAGTGTCGATCAGGTTCGTTATTACCTTGCTCTAAACACCGACGACTTGCACGATTTGCAACGTGCGGCAAAGCTCGATGGGTTTGACAGCTCGTTGCAGATGCGGCTTGCGCGCAAAGAAACGGAAGATGGAGAACTGCAACAGGCGGAAGCGGCATGGAGGCGGGCGGTGCAAGCCAATCCGTCCGATCCGGCAGCGCGCCAGGGATTGTTGCGGCTGCTTATCGATCAGAATCGCTATGACGAAGCCTATACTCTGACCGAATCTTCGCTCAAATACGCGCCCAAGGATGCCAATCTGCTCGTTGACCGCGGGCTGCTGGCCGTGCAGAGTGGCCATGGCGATCAGGCTCTGGCAAGTTGGAATCAAGCCCTGGCCGTGGACCCGCATCAGTCGCTGGTGCATTTGTATCTTGCCGACGAATTGGATCGTGAAGGCAAAGCACAAGCCGCGGCTTCGCACTACGCATCATTTCTGGGAACACTGGCGCGACAGCCTGCAAAAGATCGTCCGACGCCCGATCGTGTCATCGCCATTGTGTTGCGCCTGGCGGATTGCCAGACGCGTTCCTCGCAACTAGGACTGGCTGTTCAGTCGTACCGCTTAGCCGAAGCGCTTGCCGTCCAGACCAGCCAGCCCAAGTTCGAGAGTCTGGCGGACGTGAATGAGGCGGAATTGCAAGCCAGGACCGGCAAAGTGGATGATGCCTTGCGCCTCTACCAGCACGCGCTGAAGCTCGACCAGTCGGATGGCGATAACAATGCGAGCGCGCAGGACTGGTTGGCCTACGGCCGGTTCCTAGACGAAACGGGCTTTCCGGCGCGTCTCGCCTATGCGTCCCTATTGAAAGCAGAGAATCTGACGAAGTCGCTTCCCGATTCGTCGGTGTCGGAGCCGCTGGTTGCGGCTCGTAGGCAGCTAGAGAAAAAGCTGGGTCCGGAGGCTGCGCTGATCCGGCGCGATCCTGAGCGGGCTCTGCGGGAGGCATTGGCTCTGCGGCGATAGCGCATACCGCGAGCCAATTGACACTGTAGTGATCCTGCTGAACAATTAACGTATCCCTGCAATCCATTCTTGAACTTCCTGAGGAGGAAGAGTGTATGGCCGATGAAGGTGATCAGATAGAACATCAGTCGAATGCTGGAAAGTGGATTCTGACTATTCTGGCGGTGGCGTTTGTGGCGGTTTCCGGATATGCCCACTACACCACCCAAAAGCAAGTGAGTGCCCTGCAGGACGACCTCGGCAAAAGTCAGGCGCAGGTCAAAGAACTGACGAATCGCATGCAGACCGAGGAATCCCAAGGTGACGCCCTGCGTGAGAAGGTCGGACTGACCAAGCAGGAACTTGCCCAGCGCGTGGCCGAGTTGAGGGCGCAGCAAAAGGCCGCCGAGAGCCGCCTGGAGAAGGAACAGAAGGCGCAGATCAGCGAGGTGAGCGGAGAGATTACGGGAGTGAAGAGTGACGTGGGTGGTGTGAAGACCGACGTTGCTTCGACCAAGGCCGATCTCGAAGCCACCAAAGCCAAACTGCAGAGCACGATTGGCGACCTCGGCGTGCAAAGCGGATTGATCGCTCACACCGCGGGGGATCTCGAGATCCTGAAGCACAAGGGCGACCGCAACTACTACGAGTTCACGCTGCTCAAGGGCGCCAAGCCGCAGCCAGTCTCGACCGTCAGCCTGCAACTGAAGAAGGCCGATGTGAAGAAGGGCAAGTTCACCATGAACGTGACCTCCGACGACAGGACGATCGAGAAGAAGGATCGCAACGTCTCCGAGCCGATTCAGTTCTACTCGGGCCGCGATCACATGCTGTTTGAGTTGGTCGTGTGGACCGTGGACAAGAACAAGGCCACGGGATACCTGAGCACGCCGAAGGGTGCTCCGGTGCCGGTGACGGCGAATTAGTATGGTTAAGCCAGCATGAGCGGAGCGTTCTTCCCTGGCGGTTCCGTGCTGCTGCAGATTGTGTTGCGCACTGGCGTCATCTATTTGCTGGTGCTGATTGGTGTGCGTTTAAGCGGCAAGCGTGAGGTCGGACAGATGACCCCATTCGACCTCACGCTGCTGCTCCTGCTCTCGAACTCCGTGCAGAATGCGATGACCGGGCCCGACACATCGCTGCTGGGCGGAGTGGTCGCGGCCTGCACTTTGCTGGTGTTGAACTACGGAGTGGCCGCTGTTTCCGGTTCGAACCGCCGGCTTCGCCGCTTGATTCAGGGCGAGCCTTCGCTGCTCATCCACGACGGAAAGGTGATTGAATCGCACATGGCCCGCGAACGCGTCAGCATGGACGAGTTGCACCGCGCCTTGCGCGAGCACGGCATCAACAGTTGCGAGCAGGTCGCGCTGGCAGTGCTTGAAGTCGATGGGTCGATCTCCTGCCTGAAGTACGACGAGATCAAGCCGGACGCGAATACTCACTTGGTGCGGCGCAGATTCATACAGAAGAAGTAGTAGCAGGGAGCGGCAGATCTCGCGGCATCCGCGGTGCCGGACGATGCAGTTCCTTGGGCAGATCTCCCAGTCGTAGGGAATGGACTCTGCCGCTTGGGCCATGGACGGTCACACCGAATAGCGCGGGTTTGCCTGACGGTCCTTTCTGGAAAGTTCCGACCGAGACCATAACGGTCACGTCGGTCCGGTCTTTCGTGAAGTCGGCCTCGACGCACATGGGAGAGTCAGTGCCGCGATCCGTCGCCGGATTGCCTGTCTGTTCCCCGCAGTCGTTCACTTCCCAGCGGATATCTGCGCCGCCGCTTTCGTAGTTCAGGAAGAACTCGAGGCTGACCTTCGGGAGCGAACTGTCCAGCGATGAGACGAGCGCGCTCTTCGCGCGCTGCAGGGCCGCCTGTTCTGTCTTGCCGATCGACTGCCCCTGTGCCGCCGCGACGCTGACAACCAGCAGGACGCAGAGACGGAGAATCATCCGCCACATTCAAGTATTAGACACCGCAGCGCTTGGCGACGGACTCGCCGAGAGAAGGGCCAACGGATTCATATGCCCTACTCCACAGCGAGGAACTTTAGGCACACCGGTGAGCCAACTTCGAGGACCTTTCCCGTGGACGTGAGTTGGCCGGTCTTCTGATCGATTCGAAAGACGACGATGTTGTCTGACTTCTGGTTGGCAGCAAACAGGAGCGTGCCGGTGGGATCGATCTCGAAGTTGCGGGGCTCTTTGCCTCCGGTGTGCGTGATCGCTATCTGTGTCAGCGTTCCCTTGGTCTGGTCGATTGCATAGATGGCGATGCTGTCGTCGCCGCGGTTGGAGGCGTAGAGAAACTTGCCGGAGGGATGAACGCGGATCTCAGCATCGTCGTTGCGGCCGGTGAAATCCTTGGGCAGGGTTGTGATTGTTTGTATGGGTTGCAGCTTTCCGTTCGGCGCGTCGTTCGAAAATACCGTGACCGTGTGCCCCATCTCGGCGATTACGTAGGCGAACTTGCCGTCGGGGCGCAGGACGAAGTGGCGCGGGCCAGCTCCGGCTTCGAGTTTGGCGAACGGGGGACTGTTCGGGGTGAGCGTTCCCTTGGTGCTGTCGAACTTGTAGACCAGCAACTCGTCGAGACCGAGATCGTCGACCATGGCGAAGCGGTTGTCGGGGGAGAGATCGATGGAGTGGGCGTGCGGGCCCTCTTGCCGCTCGGGGTTCGTGCCTTTTCCGGTGTGCTGCACGAACGCCGACGCTTCGCCCAGTTTTCCATCCGCGAGGATTGGGAAGGCTGCGATGCTGCCTCCGGTGTAGTTCGCCACCAACACATATTTGCCGGTCTGGTCGACGGTGACGTAACAGGGATCGGCGCCGCGCGACGCGACCTCGTTCAGGAAGGTCAGCTTGCCTGTGGCGCGATCGACGGAGAAGGCGCTCACCCCTCCACTATTCGGCCCCTTGTAGTTGCCGACTTCGTTCACGGCATAGAGAAATCGCCCGTTCGGATGGAGCGTGACCCACGATGGATTTGTCGTCTCCGCGGCAAGGCCTAGCGGAGTGATCTCGGAGGTCGCCGCGTCATAACGGAAGGCATAGATGCCTTTGCTCTTGCTGCCTTCCTCGGTGTACGTGCCGACATAGAAAAGGTACTTGCCAGAATGATCCGCTGGCGCAGCGGAGGCGAGCAGGCTGAAGAGAATGAGGGCAAGGAACAGAGCGATGGAGCAGGCAGAACACCGCGAGATCTTCATGCAGTTATAGGAAACCATCCTGTTGAATTTGCGCAAGCGATCGCGCGATCACCACGAAGGACACGAAGGTTCACCAAGGAAACCTCTCCAACTACAACCTCTCGTGCCTTTGATTGTTGGTCGGTCACTTCTTCATCGTGACCGGCACGGTTTCGTTGTAGGGCCAGACAACGACGCTGGTTGACGTGCGCTGGTTGAAGGCGTCCAGGGTTATGGGAAACACAACGATGATGGTTCGCGCCGTCGTCTCACCGGGCTGAACCTTGGCCTCCGGCGAAAGCGCAGCCTGTGTCCCGACTTTCAGTGCGGGGAACGCTTGAAAGTAGCGGTCGAAATCTACGGCCGAGACGGCCTCGGCCGTAGACTCGCCGCTGGGAGCTTTGATTGAGCCCTCAACGGTGCGGACGTAGAGCATCTTGTCGCTATTGTTATGGATGGTGAAGGTCAGGGCGACCATGGTCGAACCTTGGCCGGGAATCTCTACGGCGGTCACATTGTCGAGGGATCCGGAAGCTTGCGGCTTGGCGCGCTTCACGAACGAAGCGATCAGCACCACCACGACCACTGCGCCAATGGCGATCAGGACAATCTTGGCGGGCGGCAGATTTTTCTTCGCCGTGCCGTATTCTTCACCGATGTTGATCGTGGGCCCAGCAGGCGGAGCCGGAGGCGCTGGCGGATTCGGGGGCGGCGGAACGGGAGTCTGATCGGGCATAGGTTTGTGCCGTAAGTTCGCGAGTACTGGCGACGATTCTACGCCACATCATACGTCGAAAGGAGTTTTGGATCCTCTAGTTCTTGAGGTAAATCATGATACTCAGCGACAACGTCGTTGAAATAGGCCACCTGGAGAGTTCAAGGGATGCTGCTGAGGAATGCTTGAGGCTGACCCCCAATTGTTACGAGGGTTGGAAGCTGTTATTAGCAACTCTGACGGAACGCGGTGCCAAAGAGGCTATGATGAAAGCAATGGCTCGGTTACTGCGTGTCGATCCGCACGATCCTATGATCTTCGACGAGTGCATAGCGTGTACAAGAGGAACAGTCGTCAGCTCGTTGGATTTCATTGGTTTGTTGGAGGCTCTCAGAACGAATAGTCCTGAAGATACGCTCATCGAGGCAAACTGGGATTTTTACACCGCAAGGGTCCTGATCGGGATAGACCGTTTTTCCGCTAGACAGCACTTAGCCGCCGCTTAGAAGTCCTTTCGAAAGGTGTTTCCTCGAGGCCATCAGGTGTTCGGAGCGATTCGTTCGGCTCTGCGAGAGGACTCCAAGGCAAACTAGCCTTGTGCTCCATCGCGATGATCAGAACTCGCGTCCCACCCTTGGTAGCAGGGTAGAAAGTCACGAAGCGTGTTTCGAAGGGCCACGCTTGTGGAAATCGCGCGCATGAGGCGAGTTTGTGCGTTCTGTTTCCTCAGTAAAGGTCGTTCGTCACAAGAAATGGATTTATGTCTGTGGAAAAAGCAAGCCAGGGAGGGCGGCGCCACGGGTACCCGATCCGTCCCGGAAGCCTGCCGTCTTGAAGCCGTACCCGCCGGGTCAAATTCGCGGTTGGTCTTTCAACGTAGTCGATGACCAGTACCTGCGACGGGGAGTCAAGCAGGTCGAGTGTCAAACCGACTTGCTGTCGCAGAGCGGTAGGTAGAAAAGGTGGCGGGTCCGGGCGGTCGATGAGAGAAGTCCTGGCGCGCGCGTCGCCGAACTGGGCACCGTCGGGAGTCCAAGTCAGAGCGAAGTCGTACCTTCCTGCGATTCCAGTTTGATCTACGACGGGCCATTCCAGGACAACGCGCTGCAGGACGCTGGCGAGGTCGGCCATGGTTGCGTTCGTGGCGGAGATGACAGCCAGATTTGCGTTGGCGGCGTTTTTGGTGCCCAGTGTTATCGAGAGTTCGGGAAGCGAATTAGGATCTCGTTTGCTGGTTGAAAGTCTAGGAGCCGGCCGGTCGATTGCCAGCACATAGACGGGGAGATCCTTTGTCTCGCGGTGAAAGCTGAGCTTGAAACCTTCAGTGAGGTAGTCCTGCAACATTCTGATCCAGAGCGTTTCGTCCATTTGGACTTCAATATCGGCTTGAAGCGTCAAATTGAATTTTTCGGTATGGACCCAGTCTGGAGCACCGACGATCTGCGTGGCATGAAGCCCGTAGGCGAACGAGATGAGATCGAGTAAAGATGTGTTCGTGGCGTCAAAATGATGTCCGGTGACTCGAAATTGATGTCCCTGAGCGTGCGAGTCGCTGGGTTTGATGGTGGCCGAGTCGAGGGTGGCTGCGATGGGCGACGCAGTCTGCGGTGGTTGCTGGGCGGAGACAAGAGGCGGGAAGTGGAGAAGTAGGATCGCGGAAAGGAGTGCCCTCGCGAGGTAGTGCCTGCGAACTTGATTCAAGGGAAGGGAATTATTCAGGAGCGATGCGATTAGGGTTACGGGGCACACCATGGCTGCTTCTCCTGGGAGGAAAGTGTTTGGGCGCGCCGTGCCGCGCGTTATTTAGGACAGAACTTCCCCGCGCAATCGAAGTGGACATTCCCGGGTGCTCTTACCCTTCAGGGAAGGAATTGTCGATTTTGTTGGTCTTCTGTTCTGACGTAGTGAGCGCTGACTTCGTAGCTTGGCTGCACGCTCCGCCTGCGCCTCCGGCGGCCGAGCTTCGCTCGGCCGGACAGCCGAAGGCGGCTGTCCCCACATAAGCCTTGCAACGATTGCACGTATGACGTTTGGGAAGGAGAAATGTTTACAAGTGGAAAAAAAGAAAGGAAACAATTGTGGCGAGCGCAGTGCGCGGCCAGGGGCTAAAGCCCGGACTCTTTATCGTTTCTGACGCGGCGCTGAAGCGCCGCTCTTCCACGGGTTAGCGCAACTGTACGTGTGCGACAAATTGGAATTTGTAGGTGTACGACACAGTGGAATGATGGGATGTTTCCGCGGGCCGAGCTTCGCTTGCCGGACAGCCGAGGGCGGCTGTCCCACATACTCATTACTGCATGGGTCACCAGGCGTGCTTCATGGCTTTTGCGAATTGTTGGGGCGGGAGCGTGTTCAGGACGTCGTCTTTGGTTAGCCAGGCTCGTCTCGCTTGCAGGATGCCGTAGCGGATTTTTTCCATGTGCGAGGTGTGGTGGGAGTCGGTGTTGATCACGATCTTCACGCCTCGCTGTTTGGCTTGGCGCAAGTGCACATCGTTCAGGTCGAGGCGGTCGGGATAGGAATTAAGTTCCATCGCAACCTTGTGCTTCGCGGCCGCGGTCAGCACGGTGTGCATGTCGAAGGGATAGGCGTCGCGGCGAAGTTGGATGCGGCCGGTGGGATGTCCGATGAGCGAGGTGTTCGGATTCTCGATGGCCTTGAGCAGTCGGTCGGTCATTTTCGCGGAATCCTGATTGAAGACAGAGTGCACGCTGGCGATGACGATGTCCATTTGCGCGAGCACGTCGTCGGAAAGATCGAGATCGCCGTCGGCGAGGATGTCGACTTCGATGCCGGCAAAGATCGTGATGCCTTCCATCTTGTTGCCCGCGGCGCGAATGCGCGCGATGTGCTCGACGGCGCGATTGTCGTCGAGCCCGTTGGCGAAGGCCAGGTTCTTGGAGTGGTCGGTGATGGCCATGTATTTATAGCCGCGCGCTTTGGCAGCCTCGGCCATCTCTTCGATGGTGTTTTTGCCGTCGGTTTCGACGGTGTGCATGTGGACGTCGCCCTGCAGATCGTCCTGGGTAATCAAGCTGGGCAGGGCGTGATCTTTGGCGAGATCGATTTCGCCGAGGTTCTCGCGCATCTCTGGCGGGATGTAGTCGAGCTTAAGTTTCGCGTAGATCTCCTCTTCAGTCTTTCCCGCGACTGGCTTCTCGCCGTCGAGGGTGGCGAGACTGTACTCGTTCAAGGTGTATCCCATCTTGAGAGCGCGCTGGCGGAGGGCGACGTTGTGGGCTTTCGATCCGGTGAAGTACTGCATGGCCGCGCCGAAAGATTCCGGCGGGAGAAGGCGTACGTCGACCTGCATGCCGTTGCGCACGTGGAAGCTGATTTTGTTGTCGCCACTGGCGATGACGTCCATGAGCGGAGGATATTGGGCGACGTAGGCGATGGCCTTCTGGCGTCCTTCTTCGGTGGTGCAGGCTGTGCCGGTGACGAGGATGTCGAGATCGCCGACAGTTTCGCGGCCACGGCGCAGGGAACCGGCAGGCGTAATCTTGTCGATGCCCGCGTATTTCTTGAGGTACTCGATGAGCTTTTCGGCCTCGGTCTCGCCAGCGTCGATGAGGAAGCGGCCGCTGATGCGGCGGTAGTCCTCGATGGCCTTGAGCAGCTTGGCTTCGTGCTTCTCGCCCATGCGCGGCAGTTCGCGGATCTTTCCTTCACGCGCGAGTTTCTCGACGCCATCGACGTCGCTGATTTTGTAGGCGCTCCAGATGAGCGCGATAGTCTTTGGGCCGAGACCTTGAATCTTGAGCAACTGCAGCATTGACGGGTGATACTTCTCCAGCAGTTCAGCCTGAATCGAGAGTTTGCCGTCGGTGAAGAGTTCCTGCAGGTTGCGGAGCATACTCTTGCCGATGCCAGGTATGGCGAGGATTTGTTTAGGGTCGGCGATGAGTTCCTTGATTGATTGCGAATGATTCTCGATGGCCTGCGCGGCGTTGCGGTAGGAGCGGATGCGGAAGGAATCCTGACCGTCGATCTCGAGCAGGTCGGCAGTCTCATAGAGAATGTTAGCGATGGCCTTGTTGTCCATGTTTGATCAAACCGGGGCAAAGGTAAGAGTAACCAAAGTTGGACGGGAGAGCCAGAGGCGGGGCGGGGTGTGAGCCCATGCGCACATTAAACGCAATGGCGGCGAAGTGTTTGCCTAAAGGTACACATCTGCCCCATTGCATCTGACAACAACGGTGGGACTTTTACGAAGCAGCTTTGGTTACGTTCGCTGCCTGCGGGCCTTTCTGGCCCTCGGTGATTTCGAACTCCACCGGGTCGCCTTCCTGCAGGCTCTTGTATCCCTCAGAACTGATCGCGCTGTAGTGAACAAATACGTCTGGTCCATCCGCGCGCCCAATGAACCCGTACCCTTTTGCGTTATTGAACCACTTGACGGTTCCTTTCAGACGTTCCACGTATACCCCCCACTTTCCGCACGTCCTTGTATTTGGGGGGACCCAGGGACGTGCCCACAGTCAAATACCCGCAATAGGATGCATTTTGGAGCGCCAGAGGTAGGCTGTCAAGAGAGTGTGAAGCGGAAAAAATCAGACGCGAATGAGCCGGGCGCAGATCGCCGGGGCAGCAAGTCACTGCTTTCGGACTTACTTGCGGGGGCGTCGCATCTTTGTCCCGGCGGCACGGGCAGTGTGGTCGAGCCACAGAACCGAGGAGATGGTCTTGGCATCGCGGATCGTGCCGTTGAGGACCATGCGAACAGCGGTCGGAAGCGCCACCATGCGCTTGTAGATGATCTCGTCTTCTTCCGGTTGAGCCTCGCCGGCGTGCAGGCCGGTGGCCAGGAAGACTGCCATGGTCTCGGCGACGAACCCGGGGCTAGCGTAGAACTTGAGAATGCGATGCCATTTGGCGGCGGTGTATCCGGTTTCTTCGAGCAGTTCACGCTTGGCGGCCGCCAGTTCGTTTTCGCCGGGATCGATGCGGCCGGCGGGAATCTCCCATAAGTAGTCAGACGCGGCGTGGCGGTACTGTCGTTCGAGAAGCACGCGAGGAGTGGAGGTGGAATCGTCCACGGCGAGGACCACGACGGAGCCGGAATGACGGATGATGTCGCGGCGAACCTCAACGCCGCCGGGTTCCTTCACGTGGTCGGTGGACACAGTGAACACCGGGCCGCGGTAGACGGTGCGGGAGGAGATGAGGCGGACTTTGCGGGTGGATTTCGGCATGGGAACAATATAAAGGCTTCCGGGTTTCGGTGTCCGGCTTCCGGAGGGCGCTCTGCTGCGACATTGGTGGAATTGGCCGAAAGCCGGAAGCCGGAAGCCGAAAGCCGCTTCTGCTATGCTGCCGGGCATGACAGGGAAGCTGCGAGTTGCGATTGTGGGGGCGGGGAATCTGGGGGCAGCGCTTGCCCGCTCACTGCAGCAGGTGGGGTATGCGATTGAGGTTGTGATTGCGCGGTCTCGCGGGGCGTCGTTGCGAAAGGCGCAGAGGTTGGCTCAGCAGGTGGGTGCTAGTGCGGTGACGGATCTGTCGGGTGTCGAGGCACGATTGGTTTGGTTCTGCGTGCCGGATGCCGCGATCGCCTCGGCGGCAGAGTTGCTCGCGCCGACGATCGATTGGAAGGGACGAGTCGCGGTGCACTCCAGCGGCGCGTTTGGCAGCGATGAACTGGCGGCGTTGCGCAGGCGGGGAGCGGCGGTGGCGTCGGTGCATCCGCTGATGACGTTTGTGCGGCGGTCCCGGCCCTCGCTCGCAGGAGTTCCGTTTGCGATCGAGGGGGATGCGGGCGCGGTTCGCGTGGCACGTCGCGTGGTTCAGGACTTGGGAGGGCTCGCGTATTCGATTCGAAGGAAAGACAAGGCTGCCTATCATGCGTGGGGAACGTTTGCGTCCCCCTTGTTCACCGCGCTTCTGGCTACTACCGAACAGGTTGCGATTGCGGCAGGAATGAGACGAAAAGAGGCGCGGCAGAGAATGATTCCGATTCTACTGCAGACGCTGGCCAACTATGCCTCTTTCGGCGCTGCAGGGGCGTTCAGCGGACCGATCGTCCGGGGCGACGTGGGTACAGTGAAGCGGCATCTGGGCGTGCTGGGTGCCTCAGGCGCTGCGCGCGAGGTCTATGTGGCTCTGGCCGCATCGGCGTTGCGGTATTTACCCGCCAAGAATAAGAGATTGCTCAAACAACTGCTGGATTCTTCGCGGAGATGATTCGCTGGGCCCAGACAAGTAGGATCAAAACCACGAAGGGAAAAGATGCAGCGGTGCGAAGAGGCAGCGAGAGAATCGCGGTGGAGTTGAACGTTGTGGGTGCAAGCCACGGATGCAGTAGGGTCAGCCCGAAAGCAGCGATCCAGGGCCAAACAAGAACGAGGATGCCTGCGGACTGTAGAGCGCGAGGCGCGGGTCCGGCGCTGCGAAGCGCATTCCAAGTAACGCGCCAGGAGCAAGATTCCCGGGAGCAGAATGAGGTGATCATAAACCGCCTGCCCGGGAAGGATGACGATGGTTGTTATGCAGAGTAAGAGAGCCAGGGTGAACCAGAACGCGAATGAACCGTATGCGGCGGCGCGATTGCGCCATGCCAGGGCGATTGCGATCACGATGGCAGCGGTAGTCAGCAAGAACGTTGCCGGACCAGCCAGGCGTGGTCCGAGGGATGAGGTGAGAACCTGCGTGACCAGCGGGGGCGGGTTGTAGTGACGGTACGCGAGGATGGTGTGAATCCAGGACTGGATCCAATTCGGCAGCACTGCCAGCGACGCTCCGACCAGAAGCAGCAGGGTCGAGAAGAATCCGATCCAGAAGCGGCGGCGTATACGCCATTCTTGAACGCTCCAAATCAAAAGATAGACGACCGCCAGCACGGTTACTTGTGGCTTTATCGTGGTGATCGCCATGAGAATTCCTGCGAGTAGGAATCGCTGGCGCTGGAGCGCGACCATGGCGGCGGCCAACAGAAACGCCACGAGTACTCCTAATTGCGCTGCATACAAGGCTTCGAGCGCGGGATAGCTGCACAACGTCAAAAGAAGAATTACGGTAAGTGCGATCGGGCTGAGTTGCCATTCGAATGCGCGCGCCCACAGGGGCACGCTCGCAACTGTCAAAAGGGCAAGGACACCCACGACGACGATGCACAGGAGTGCGAAGGGAAAGTCTGCCGCAGGCCAGAACAGTAGATCCGTGAATGCGGGGTAGGGAAAGATGCGACGGTCGACCGGGTCGCCGGGACGGGGTGGATCCAAAGGATGGCCGTAGAGTCCCATCTGGATTTCGCGGGTGATTTCCGGACTGTAGGGATCGCTTCTGTGCTGCAGCAATTCCCGTGAAGTGAGCCAGATTTGGTAGAAGTCGTTGCCGAACGAATAGTCGTTGCGCAGGCCTTGAGCTGTGCGCGCCGCGACGACGCTCGGCATGAAGAGTTTCTGGTGGTAGTAGAGCATGGATGCCGCGCCGATCAGGGCGAGACACAATGCAAGTCTGGGCGGGAGTCGCATCTAGCTCGAAGTGAACAGATGCCCGAGTTTCTCTTTTTTGGTTTTGAGATACTCCTCGGCGTGCGGGCTGGGAACGACTTCGCAAGGGACGCGCTCGACCACGTGGACTCCGGCGTGCTCGAGGGCCTCAACTTTTTCAGGATTGTTTGACAGCAGGCGCACGCGCGTGACTCCCAACGCCTTGAGCATCTCGGCGGGGAGAGTGTAGTCGCGATAGTCGTTCTTGAAGCCGAGGCGTTCGTTGGCTTCGACGGTGTCGAGTCCCGCGTCCTGCAATTCGTAGGCTTGCAGTTTGGCCATCAGCCCGATGCCGCGGCCTTCCTGCTGTTCGTAGATCAGGATGCCGGCGCCTTCCTCGGTGATCATCGAAAGCGAGAGCTCGAGTTGCTGACGGCAATCGCAGCGCAGGGAATGGAAGACGTCGCCGGTCAGGCACTGGGAATGAACGCGTACGAGGGGCGGGGTGGTTTTGACATCGCCCATTACCAGGGCAACAGCCTCTTCGATGCGGCGATTGCCATCGGAACCGAAGTGTCCGCGAAAGCCGTAGATGCGGAATTTGCCCCAGCGGGTTGGAAAATCCGCGGAAGCTACCTGCTGGATTTCATTCTTGCTCACCACTTCATTATAGCGGCAGCGATGGGTCTGAGAGCTTCTGGTCCACGTGCGCGCAGAGCCATCGGTTTCGATTTTTGTCGTTGCACAGAGCTAGATCCCACCAACAGAAGACAGAGTTATCTGCCCGTCTGGCTGCTGCCCCGCACGCGGACGCCAGAATTTGCGAATGCTCCAGGTCCCGAAGCGGAAGGTCAGGAGCAACAGCCCCGTCCCGAGAAGCAATCCGATGGGAAGCACCCACCAGCCGAGAAGCTCCTGGCCCGGCGGGGGCGTCCCGCTTGAAAACGACAGATTGAGTCCCCATGTGCCATCGGGAGAGACGGCCTTCCACAATCCAGTGGCTCGCGGGAAGGTCGCTTTGAGGATTGCGAAGATGACGAGCGCGCCTCCCAAGGCATAGCCGAATACGGAGACGATGAATACCACAATGCCCGTGAAGCTGAGAGTGGCCCAGTGCAGCAGGCTGCGCAGGCTGACCAGCGGCGAACGCGTGAGTTGGGCGCGCCGGAGCAACTCCTCGGTGCGGTAGCGGCTGGCGAGTTCTTCGGGCGTGCCAAGGGCCGCGAGAGTGGCGGAGACTTTCTCTGGGGAGCCGCCGCTGGAAGTTTTGTCGAGGATATGGCCGCGAATTTCCTCGACGATATCGGTGGCGTCCTCTTCCATGAGTTCGCGCAGTTGCTTGCGCAGAGCCGCGAGATAGGTGTCGATGGTCTTTTGGGTTTCGGGGTCGGTCATGGATTCTCCTTCCTCAATTCTTCTTTCAAGGGTGCGAGAAGGCTCGTCATGCTGGCGGAAAACTGGGCCCAGACGCGAGCCATCTCCAGAGCGCGCTGGCGCCCCGCGAGGGTGAGACGATAATACTTGCGCGGATGTCCAGAATCGGACTCCACCCACTCGGATGCGACCAGGCCGAGCGAGCGCAGGCGGCTGAGCAGGGGATAGACCGTGCCTTCGACAACCACCAAGTCTGAACTGTTCTCGAGATGGCGAAGGATTTCGAGGCCGTAGAGCCTGCCATCCCAGAGCGAAGCGAGGATGGCGAGTTCCAACGAACCTTTGCGGAGCTGGATCTCCCATTTTTCCGCGCTCTCGGATACCGCCATGGCCGTCGTGTGCTTCACGGCATCATACTATGCAATACATAGTATGATGTCAATGAAAATCCGATCGCGCCGGGCCGTCCCCCGGGCTTATCTCGGCGGGACGAAATCTGGAACGCAGCTGTGGCTAAAATAGCGTGGCAGACGCTAGCGAGGGCAAAATGGGCGCGACTGAGAGCTTTTCTAGCCGCGCGCCTTGAAGGGGAAAATCGCGTCCTGCTTGGACGGGATCGGAGCGCCATTACGCGTCGCGGGATGGAAGCGCCAGTTTTCCAACGCGGCAAGACACTTGGCATCAATGTCGGGGCCGAGGCTGGCGAGTACAGTCTTGCGGACGATCTCCCCGCGCTCGTCGATGGTGATCTCGATAACTTCGTTGCCGGGGGAGTTGGGCAATTGCCACGGGTAGACCACTGGGTCGGAAGTCGCGATGGGCAAAGCTGGACGAACTTCGTTGCCGAAGAAGGGTCCGCCGACGAGCGTTCCGTAAGGTGAGCCGGCCTGCGCGCCGCGACCGAGTGCGGAAAGCGTCTGGGTTTGGGAGGTGTCTTCGGCGTTGGTCCGAGCTAGTGTATTTTGTGGCGCCGTGGGTTTCGGAGGTTGAGCGGGAGACTTCCAGGTTAACTTCTGATGGCTCAGTCGCTGGTGACGGTAGCGCTCGGTGGCGGTATCGGCGGAACTCCGGCTGCTGTCGTCGGGAGATTTGCTGGGCCAGTAGAGACGCGTGATGGACTTGCCATTCTGACCGGAGGCGACCGAAACCGCAGTTAGCAGCTGAGGGTCAGGTGTGTGCAACAGCCAAGCCAGCACGAGGGCGTGGAACGCGAGCGAACCCATGCGGAGCCAGCGCTGCCGGCGCGCGATCGCGGGATTGAGTTGCGCAAACATCAGGAAGAGTCCCCGCGGCGACCGGATTGCCGGACGCCTCTTAATGTTAGTTAGACGTAGAGGGCGGGACTTCGTCAAGAGGATTTTGCGAAGGGTGACCACCGGGTACTTGGCGGAATCTGGTACAAAGCGGGCGGCGGTTGGTGCCGATTCCGGATCGCTGATAAAATACTCAAGCAGTCGACAAACCCAACCCACACAAGGGGCTATAGCTCAGCTGGGAGAGCGCATCGTTCGCAACGATGAGGTCGTCGGTTCGATCCCGACTAGCTCCACCAAGTTTTCAATCACTTACAACCCTACTGTAGTTCCATTCTGTCCCAAACTGGTCCCAAACAATTCAGCAGATGGTTGCCGGAGTTTGCCTCTCTGTACAACCGCATACCAGAAGGGAATCGAGGAGGAACGTTCGTGACTTCATCTATTCGTGCCACCACCATCACTAGGGAGTTGGAGGAGAAAACAATGGACATGGGAATGAAGCTGGAGCACGTGCTCCGGCATCTGAAAAACGCCGAACCCGCCATTGAGCACTGGATGGAGTTCGGGAACTTGGGCCGATCAACCGAAGTGTGTGGTGTGCTTCTGAATGCTGGAGCGCTGAACAGCGACGCGCGCCACATGGTGGACGGGTTCGTCGTGGCCGTCCATCTTCTGGCCAAGTCCTGCGCCGCGATGGAGGGAAGGATCGCGGCACTCGAAAGTGAAACGGAGCAGTCAAACATCAGCCATGGAGGAACCGAATGATCTGGAATATTCACAACGCAGAAAAGTTCAACGAATACCACCAATGTGAAATCGGCCTGGTGAAAAAGATAGCGATCCAGGGCTGGGACGCCTGGGTCAATGTGCCGTCCGAAATCCGGCCCGACGATGTGGTCCAACGCAGCGTCGGCGAGTGTTACAAGTCGTCGGCATCGGCGAAGAGGGCGGTCGTGAGGGCCTACGAAAGGCTCGTGGGATTTGACGACGAGGACTAGCTTGCATCTTCTGGCCACGAGGCGATAGTACCGGAAAGGAGAAACGCACGAATGCCGGGGCTTTGGCTTGATCTGCCAAAATTCGTCCGGCCGCGCACGCGGCCCAAGCACGTGTTCATTCGCCTCGGACGCTGGGGTCTCTGGAATGGCAGGAGTCGCAATGGCCGCACCGGTAAGTTGGAGGCTGGCGTCTCAGTGTGCCCGGCAATTCTGAATCCCGATGACTCGGTCAGCCTCGACCACCCTCGTTGCCTTGAAATCTTGTGGGAACAGATTCGGGGTCGGCTTGTGTTTGCGGTGACCGGGCAGATAAGCGGCAGGGGCAGCGATGGCGAACCGGTATTGCGCAGGGTGAAATGTTTGTCTTACCCGATTGATTACGGCTCGATTCCTGGCCAGGCGAAGGAAAAATGCTAATCAAATTCCAACCAATCGCGGGAGTCGGAGGGCGTGCGCATATCGCGGCAGGAGCGAAGAGTCATTCGCAGAATGTTGCATAAACGAACCTTTATGATACAATGAAGTCATCCCTTATTCGCTCTACAAACAAAGGACTTAGCCAGGCCAAAAGGGATGACCTTTATGAAACAAGCCATGCGGGTTGCCATCTATGCCCGGGTCTCCACAGACGACAAGGGCCAGGATCCACTCAACCAGCTTCTGCAACTGCGCGAGTTCGCGCGGCAGGAGGGCTGGAAGGTGGTCTCGGAGCACACGGACGAACTGAGCGCTAAGAACGGGAAGCGACCGGGGTTTCAGGCGATGTGGAAGGATGCAGAGCTGCATCGCTTCCAATGCCTGCTGTTCTGGAGCCTTGATCGACTCACACGCGAGGGGACGTTCGCCACTCTTCAGTACTTGCGACGCCTGAGCGATCTCGGGATCAACTTCAAAAGCTACACCGAGCAGTACGTTGATTCGCTTGGCGTCTTTGGAGAAGCAATCATCGGAATTCTCGCGGCGGTCGCGCAGCAGGAGCGGATCAGGATCAGCGAGCGAACCAAGGCGGGTCTGGAGCGAGTCCGAAGGAAAGGTAAGCGTCTGGGACGCCCGCGGCTGAAGGACTTGTCGGGTGCATCCCGTGCGACGATCTGGCGCCGCAAGAAAGCGGCGGCGGCATCATAACGGCGGAGTACGCTAAGCAAACTTTTTGAGAGCCTCTTTCGTTCGCCGCGATACGTCCGCGTTCCGCCGCGCTTACCGAGTTGCTTTCGCGGTTTTCCTTCGGTGCCCATGCTTGTGGCGGATTGCACCCCGTTTTTGGAAGAACCCATCAATGAGCGCCATGATTTATCGCCAATAAGGCGTTGCTGTGTTGTACGTTGACCTTCCGGTCGGCCCCCACCTAACATGTCTAGCCAGTGTCCACGCCCTCCCAACCCGTAGGGCAGACGATCTCGCATTACCGCATCCTTAGCAAGATCGGCGGCGGGGGGATGGGTGTGGTGTATGAGGCGGAAGACGTCAAGCTCGGCCGCCACGTCGCCCTGAAGTTCCTGCCCGATGAACTCGCCAACGACGTACACGCCCTCAGCCGCTTCCGGCGGGAGGCCAAAGCTGCGTCCTCTTTAAACCACCCGAACATCTGCACGATCTACGAGATTGACGAGGCCGTTGGGCGAACCTTCATAGCGATGGAGTTGCTCGAAGGGCAATCGCTCCGGCATCGGATTGCTGGCAAGCTGATGGAGACCGAGGCGGTGCTCGACCTGGGAATCCAGATTGCGGATGCGTTCGACGCTGCCCACTCGAAGGGCATCGTCCACCGAGACATCAAGCCCGAGAACATCTTCGTCACGAATCGAGGTCAGGCGAAGATTCTCGATTTCGGGCTCGCGAAAGTCACCATCAATCTGGAAAGCGTTGCCATGAGCGCCTCAACCATCGAGAGCGAGGAACATCTTACGAGTCCCGGCAGTGCGCTGGGCACCGTGGCGTACATGTCTCCCGAGCAAGTTCGTGGGAAGGAGCTCGACACTCGGACCGACCTGTTCTCATTCGGGGTGGTGCTGTACGAAATGTGTACTGGGGTGCTGCCATTCCGGGCCGACACTTCGGCGTTGATCTTCAACTCTATTCTGGAACGCACTCCCGTAGCTGCTGTGCGGCTGAATCCCGACGTGCCCGCCGAGCTTGAGCGGGTCATCAACAAGGCATTGGTGAAAGATCGAGATCTGCGCTATCAACACGCGGCCGACATGCGCGCGGATTTAGAGCGGCTAAAGCGTGACTCCGAAAGCGGCCGTCGTTCGGCTGCAAGCCCGGGCGTGTCGGCGATGTCAGGAACATCTGGGGCTCGGGTTGTGAGGCTTTGGAGGTTTGCGGTTCCGATCCTGTTTGTCAGCTTGCTTGCGGCGGGCGGACTCTACTATCGATCGCATCAGCAACGCAAGCACCTTACAGATAAAGACACGATTGTTCTCGCTGATTTCGCCAACAGCACGGGCGACGCGGTGTTCGACGACACGTTGAAGACGGCGCTCAACGTCTCCCTCCGGCAATCGCCCTTCCTGAATGTGCTCTCGGACAGCGATGTCGCCAAGACCTTGCAACTGATGACTCGCCCGACCAATACGAAACTCACACCTGAGGTGGCCCGCGACCTTTGCCTGCGAGCGGGCAGCCAAGCCTACATCGCTGGATCGATCGACGCTCTGGGCAGCGAATATGTGCTGGGGTTGAAAGCGGTGAATTGCGGAAACGATGACACACTTGCGCAGGAACTGGTCACGGCATCCGCCAAGGAGAAAGTGCTGAATACGCTGGGCGAGGCAGCCTCGAAGCTGCGCGGAGAGTTGGGCGAATCACTTGCTACGGTGCAGAAGTTCGACGTTTCGCTCGCAGAGATAACTACGCCTTCGCTGGATGCTTTGAAAGCATACAGCCTAGGCACAAAGGCCCAAAGGGAGAAAAGCACCGCCGCAGCTCTTCCGTACCATCAACGGGCCATCGAGCTCGATCCGAATTTTGCCATGGGCTATGCGGCTCTCGGCGGCGACTACTACAGTCTCAGCGAGGTAGGGCGCGCAAGTGAGTACTTCACCAAGGCATTTCAGTTGCGGAAACACACCAGCGAGCGGGAAAAGCTGGGGATCACTGCCGCCTACTATCAGATCGTAACGGGGGAACTGGACAAAGCAGCACGAACCTTCGAGGAGGAGATCGAGAGCTATCCACGGGAGTACAGGGAGTACGGCAATTTGGGTACTGTCTACGGCGAACAGGGGCAGTACGAGAAAGCCACCGAGATCACGCGGCAGTCCTTGCTCCTTGCACCGGATCGACGGTATGTGTACGGCAATCTTGCCAATTACACACTTGCCCTGCAGCGGTTCGACGAGGCGCAGAAGATAATCCACGAAACGCAGGCTCGAAAACTCGATGATGGGGTGTTCCACAATGCTCTTTATGGTCTTGCCTTTCTCGGAGCGGACTCCGCGATGATGGCGGAACAGCAACAGTGGTTTGCGAGCAAGCCCGAGTATGAGAACGTCGGAGTCGAGCTTGAATCTGACACCGAGGCGTACGCGGGCCATCTTGCCAAGGCGCGGGGACTGACCAAGCTTGCCGTGGACACCGCCGTCCGGGTTGACAGCAAAGAAACCGGCGCAATATGGCAGGCGAATGCTGCTCTGCGGGAAGCGGCCTACGGCAACGCTGCGCAAGCGCGGCAGTCAGCAGCAGAGGCTTTGAAGCTGGCTCCAACGAGTGTGGGCGTCGCGAGTGAAGTTACGCTTGCGTTTGCTATGGCGGGCGACACAGCGCGATCCGAATCATCGGCGCAAGAGTTAGGGAAACGCTTCCCACTGGACACCCAGATGCAGTCGCTATGGCTACCCGCGATTCAGGCTCAGTTGGCGCTAGAGAAAAAGAATCCTGCCAGCGCTCTAAGTGCGCTGCAAGCTGCTTCACACATCGAGTTAGGGCAAATTGCGTTTGTTGTAAACATTTCCTGCCTATATCACGTGTATGTGCGCGGAGAGGCATACTTGGCAGCCGGACAGGGCGGTGCCGCTGCCGCGGAGTTTCAGAAGATTCTCGACCACAGCGGCATCGTCTGGAACTGCTGGACGGGAGCGCTAGCGCATCTGGGAGTCGCTCGTGCCAATGCTCTGAAGGCGAAAACATCGCAGGGCGCGGACGCCGACGCCGCTCGCGTCTGTGCTCTCGCAGCCTACAAAGACTTCCTCACGATCTGGAAAGACGCCGATCCCGACATCCCCATCCTGAAGCAGGCTAAGGCGGAGTACGCGAAGCTGCAGTAAAGGGGGGAAGTTCTGCCTCGTCGCTTGATGGTTGCCGATAACTGATGTGACCAGGCCACATCGCTCATTGAGGGGTTCTGAGCGTAATGCGGATTTTTCACCAACTATCCTTTGAGCCACCACCAAGCCCATCGCTTTCATTGACTTGTCCCCCGTCCGAACCTAACATGACTAACCAGTGTCCCGTTTTCATCTTTCGCTCCAAGTGTCCGTGATCATTCCAGCACCAGCCCTGCATCTTTTATTCCATCTACGAGGCCCAAGTGAAACGAGGCTCCACGACCATTTCGTTGCGAAACCACAGTGCATCCGGTCGGACTTAGTGATCAACCCAAGCGGCGACTCGGAGGGTGGGAGGGCGGAGGAGAAAAAGATTTCCTTCGATGTGAAAGAGAACGGGAGGAACTGCTAATGATGCGTACTCTTTTTCCAGCAAGCCACGCATCAGAGAGCAAAAGAAATGCCGCCAGCATCGGTGGCGACTACATCGGTGGAGATTTCCGTTACGAGTGTCCTCGTCGCATCGAGTCATCTCCTAGCGCGGCTACGAACGGGGGAGTCCCGCTAGTTTAGGCTTCCCTGAATGCGTCAGCGATGCTGGAGATACTGCTGTACGGGACAGACGAAGTTTAAAATCGAAAGGTGTTCCGCATCGGCGTTTTGGTTGGGAAAAAGTCAACTGTACCAGACTGATCCGTGGCTTGATTGCTGCTTTGCTTTCTCGACTAGACTTCTCAGTTCCGCACGGATCGCAAGGAGTCGAAACTCCCGCTTCTCATGCTCTGCATTCTCAGCTAGTGAATGGCTTCTGGTAATGCGGTAGTGTCGCTCCTCTTGCTGGATCAGTCCAATCTCTCGACGCAGTTTGTCAGTACGCCCTGCGATTGAACAATCGTCCATGTGCCAAGTCTACGCCTCTGTTGGAGAAACAAAAGGCTCTTCTGTGTGACGGCAAGCAGTTTATTAGCGGTGGATTTTCCGGTCAGTATTTTACTGACGAAAGCCAACCGCCAGTGGCTATCAAGCAGCCGTAGATCGTTCGTTCCCTTTCAGCTTCTGCAACTCGGCTTCTGGAATCGTAAATCTCGAAAAGCCGCAATCCAAGCAAACGGAAACCTTCGGGAACACTAAGACCGCCGGATTGTCGATGCTACTCAAGCCTGGAAAATGAAGGTTCATCTCGGCAGTAAATTCCGCTTGATTGTGCGACTCGCATGATGTGCAGGGCATAGCCAACTCTCTACTCGACTTAATGAAACATGCCAATGGAAGCAGGTTATCGCGTTGGCTAGACGCATGAAGTGACCTTCGTCATTCGGGATTGTGCGCCCTGTCACCGCCACGGCACCGTCAAACCTTGCGCGACGTTATCGCACTCTTTAGCGGTTGCGGGTAGAGCATCTGAGCCTGAAGTGGCGTTTCGGTCCATCACTACAGCGGGCTCTCACAAAAACCGAACGACTAGCCGGCGGCATGCAGAAGCCTATCATCGACTATCTGAGCGAGAGAGTGTTTTGGCGACCTCCATAGGGGCATTACACCCAAGTCCTCAGCACTCCTTGGTCCGCCATCCGGGTTATCCCGCTGATTCCACAACGACTACCCGAATCCTGCAAGACGACCTTTTTGGAAACACCCTTGCATCAGTGATCCCCATCGAGCCGTGGTCCAGATAGTTCAGGCTTAGATCGTGGGGATAAAATCTTGCTCAGAATCATGGTTGTGGATGACGACGAAATGGTTCGGCGAAGCACCTGTGGGCTTCTCAAGACGTACCCGGACATTGAGGTGGTCTGCGAAGGATCGGATGGTGCGGACGCAGTGACCAAAGCAAGGGGCTATCTGCCCGACGTAATTCTGATGGACATCACGAGGCCCACCATGAATGGCTTAGAGGCCACCCGGATCATAAAGCGAGAGATGCCGAGCATTCAGATCGTCGTGGTGAGCGGGCAAGATGCTCTTGGGGAGGCACTATCGGCGGGTGCAAGTGGATTTTTGACGAAGTGTGAAGTAGGGGAGCGTTTGGTCACAGAAGTCCGAAAGTTCCAACCCCTGAGTCCTTCGGAATCCTCTTAGTATTCGCGGTTACCTCATTGGCCTCGCTTGCGTGCCGGGAGTGCCGCACTTTAGGCTTCCATCCCGAGGCGAGAACAGTCGGAGCATGGGACCCGTTTCCCGCTGGACTTTCAAAATCTGACTTCTTTTCAAAGACGACATCGGCCTTAGAACCCCGTCAAGAGCGAGACTGCTAGCATCTCATGTTCAAGACAGTCGTTCTTCATGCTGGCCATTGTTTGGCAATGCGGTCGTCGTCTGTGAATACGCTTGCGAATGCAGGTTCAAGAAATGCCTTCAAGATCGCCAGCCGCAGTGTTTCCTCCAGCTTGTCGTAAAGCGAAATGTCGGCCGTCGGCATCCCTTCGAGGAAGCTATCTCCGTGAGTCAGCCGAGATCGAAAGTTCCATGCCAGCTTTGCCTCCGCCTCAGTCAATGCGTTCGCACCAACCTCGACTGCGAGGAGTGGGACTCTTTTGAGGAAATGCCGCGTACTATGATTCGTCCCTGTGTGGATGAGGGCTTCCAACGCCGTTGTCACCGAGGAGAAGAAGTCCACGCCTGTTGCGCGTCGTTGCTCCTAATCGTTTCCACAGGCTCTCCCGGCCTGGAAACCGTCTCGAAACGCTCGTCCTGACGATTGATCAGACCTCGACTGTCCTCAGCTAAGGAGGTCTCCGGTACCCGTCAGTGGAGCCCGAGGGTTGTTTTTAGGATAGGCAAAAAATACTAGAGCAAGTGCTTGATGGCCTTTGAAACTTCTTGGACGTTGAACGGTCCGCGAATGATTTTCACTTCTTTGGCGTCGCGTGTTACGAGGACACTCGCCGGAAGTCCGCCTTCAAAGCCTAATTTTTGCGCGATCTCCTCATTGCCTAGTAGGACGGGGAAGTTAATGGTCGCGGAGGAGCCATCAACGGGAAAATGCTCTGTTTGAACGAAAGTCTCGACGGATTCCTCGCCTTTATCGTCAACCGAGACGGCGACGACCGTGAATCCTTTTGATCCGAGCTTCTGTTGCAGCTTGATGAGTTCCGGCATCTCGTCGCGGCATGCCGGGCACCACGTAGTCCAGAAGCTGATGAGAACAACTTTTCCTTTGTAACTTTCCATGTCCACCCAGCTTTCATCGGCTGCTGGCAAGACGGCGTGTGGCATGGGCTGATTCATGTCGGCGATGTTGCTGGAATCGTCCGCGAAAGCCTCTGCGAACCAGGAGAAATCGGGACGAAAATAACGCAGGGTGAGCACGCAAATGATCGATATGATGAAAAACAATAGCGACTTTTTCATAGAGGTCACCGCGATTGGCGCGACTCCGCGTACTCAGAGAGTGAAGCCGGCTGTTTCCGGTCGAGCGAAGGATTCTCGCAGGCCACTCCGACTTCCGGACCATCTCCCCGCCTGATTTTGCTCCCATTTCCGCGGCCTCCCTAACAGCCCGAGGTCTCAAAGAGAATGCTAGCGGTGTGCGTGCGGGTTCGAAAGTGACCGAGGTACTAGAGCAACAGGTGGGTCCCTGAGCCGTCGGCCAAGGATGACGGAATCGCCTCTTAGCCAGATAACTGTCGATAACAGGCGTGACTGTTGAAATATCTCGATTGCGCTCATTGGGGTAAAATCGATAGAAGCAATTTGCGTAAGGTCGCTGGACTTCTGGACTCACACTCCCACATGCTAGGCCAGTCATGGATTGGGCACTTCATCAGCAGCAAGTGCGCTTCGATATTCGCGCAGAACGCGCCGAATGTGAGTATCTATTCAAGCATTCGGCGAGAGTGCTTCAGGACCGACTTGCGCGGCTCGGGGGTGGCGACCGGACAAAGGAAATTCCTATCGCCGAGTGGGAGAGAGTCTACCGAAACGAAGCACAGGTGCGGAGACTGCTGCATCAGGTTCATTCGCATCTCGGGCATGACGCACGTACGAACCTCGCCTAACTACCCGCAATCGAATGGCAAGCTGGAACGTTGGCACAAGTCGCTGAAAAGCGAATGCATTCGACCCGGGACGCCGCTGTCGCTGGAAGATGCAAAACGCCTGATTCAACAGTATGTGGACCGATACAACTATCTCCGGCTGCACAGCGCGATCGGTTACGTGACGCCGAAGGACATGCTCGCCGGGCATCAGCAGGAGATTCAAGCCGAGCGGGATCGGAAGTTGGACGCGGCGAAGGAACAGCGGAAGAATCGCCGCCAGCGGGCGGCGTGATGGATGAAACGGATTGCTCCCGGTTGGCCGTTCTTAACCGGCCAATGTCTCTGAATCGCATGTCAGAGGTTCGGTTCGGAGTGGTCTTAGATAGCGAGTAGGAATATTCTCCTTCAGTTGGTCTGTTCACTTCAGGCGGGGGGATTGCCGGTCCGACTGAATAGCCGATCGGGAATTGATGCGTGCCAGGGTTTGTTTAACGGTCGAGTTCGAGCTCTGACGACCTGTACCTATAACGCACGGCAGTCGCGGTGAACAAGCCACTTGTAATTCAAGCCGAAGCGGCGCGTGGTCTGCTCAGCAGAAAGACGGCAAGATCGGCACCGAACGGCACAGTATTCTACACACAATAAAAATGGGAAGAGATTAGCCGGTTATGCCGACAATGCAGAATTAACACAGCGGCAAGGCCAAGCATATATTCAACGAAGCGAATCGCCGCCGGTACACGCGCGGCGGTGGAAGGTTTCCCTAGCGTTCGGCAAAGCGCGGCTCACTGATAGGCGCGCCGGCCGGTGATGCTTGTTTTGCCGGGAGGAGTGCAAGCAGCGCGACTCCAATCGCGACAAAGATCACAATGTCCTGGGGACTATCCTGCCTGTGCATCCCGTGCGCCGCGGCCTCCGCCGATTGGATTGTCATCGTGAACCCATGGGCAAGGCTTGACCACGCCCCATAGGCGATCATCAAGCGATGCTTGGCCGGCTGCTTAACGGCCAGCAACAGACAGGGCCCGAGCGCTGTGTTAAGGCTCAGGAACATCGGCAAGACATCGTTATGCCCGTTAAGCCAGCTAGAGTGCCACAGAGCGTCGAACAGGAGATAGCCCCAAAAGGAATAAAACAAGCCCACCAACACCAACACGACCTGCAAGGCGCGCTCACGCTTCATACCGTCCTCCGTTTTGTCTGATGCCAAGGTTATTACCACCTTTTTACTTCAGATTGTGAGCACTTTTTTCCCCCGAAAAGTGACCTTTTTTAACGGAAGAGCGCTGTTAAAGGGGGGTTTAAATTTTTGAGACCCGGGGAAAGTTTATACCCCTTTTCGCGAGTGTCAGCTGCGATGCGTCCGATACTGGAACCCTGCGAGCATCCGCAGTGTGAGCAGAATGCTTCTCCCCCTCGAATAGGCTTGCCACAGGAACTGCAAGGCCCAAGGAGAGGCCCTCGGAACAGAAAATAAAGGATGAATCCAATCAAATTGGGTTTGAGGAAAGCAGCAATCACCCAGGCCCAAGCAGGCATTTGGCGCCTTTTTGCGTCCCCATAGATATATCCGAGGGCAAGGAAAAAAGCCGCGGTGAAGACGCCAAACGTTAAGCCAAACCAAAGCGCTTCCGGCATAGTACTGAGAAATCCTTTGGAAGCAAGTAGGGAACGGCCCTGGCTGGAAGCAAAATAGACTACCCAATCGGGATCGCCAGTGCTGCGATGGCCATTGCAGACCTGGGTAGAATATTCCGCGTTGCGGTTCCCAATAAGACAGCCGCAACTGCAAGTCCGCCCAAGAACGGTATCAAAAGCAACGCCGATTGCTGTGTCATGCAATGCCTCTATTCTCACCAGGCGCCGCGAGCAGACATAAGGCCGAGCAAAAAGATGGCAGCAGCCAAAAGACGAGCACGCCTGCCTGGACTTGAGCAGTGTCAAAATGCATTGGGACCGCCAGGCGCTTGGCCATCTGGTACACGAGTGCCGATCCGACAAATGACATCGAGAGTGCTACAGCAAATGCAGCCCAGATCTTGAATTGCACGTTGTGCTGTCGCATTGTCCCGGTGTGATGCGCAAGAATCTCACGGACCTGGGCATTCGAATCTGGTTCACTGGTAAAGGTGAATTCCCGCAACCCCCGAATCGTACGCGCAGTTAGCTCGACGTAGCGCTTGCAGCCATCACAGTCGCGGATGTGGTCATGGATGAGCTGTCTTTCGCCCTCTGAAACCTCTTCTACAAAAGACCTGTCGATAAGCTCGCGAACTCTCTTGTCACACTCCAGGCGAATCACCTCTTTCCTCAAATGCGGATCTCAGTGCTGCAAGACCGCGATAGATTCTGGACGTCACCGTTGTCACAGGGGCACCCAAAACCTGAGCGATCTCCGGAAGAGACAGGTCTTCTTGAAACCTCAGCAGCAAAGCCTCGCGATACAGCGGTGACAGAATCTGCAGTTGACCGGCCAGACGTATTGCGTCTTCGCTTCGAGCCGCGGCTTCGAATGGGGAAGGACCGGAGTTCGAAACGGCGCTTGACCTTTCCTTCTGCGTGCGCGCAGGCGAGAACTCCGGCGAACCCGGTTTTTACCTGATCAAGGCTATGGGCTCTGAGCAAGTGGGCCTGACTGGTTTGAAAGGTTCTATCGTCAGAAAAGCGGCGGTTAGTAGCTCGTTGTCGAATCTGCAGAAGGCTCTGACCACGATACGCAACACTTTGGAGTAGTCGCGCAATACTCCGGCTGATAAGGTGTCTTGTGAATGTCGAGTTCTATCGAGCCATTTCCAATCCCCGGGATTCTCCTAGACCGTCAGCACCGGGCAATATCGGATCAATGGACGGCAAGGGCCTGACGTGTACAACTCGTTGATTGGCAGACCCCAAATAGGATAGATAGTTCTCGAAACCAGGCGATCACAACTCACGATTCGGGTCTGGCCGGTCTGGGTTCCGGCGGAGTCACTGGCAAACCGGTCTACCCATTTGGCGAAGGTTTTTCCGAACTTAATGTGTATGGGCTCCACACGTTTAAGGTCTTCTAGAATCCAGCCGGACCAAACATGCTACACGCTATCAACTGGATTTTGGCAGAACAAACACTTTCTGGGCATTCTCACCCCAGAATAACAGTTGGTGCTTCGCTCTCTTTCACGACCGTAGCGCGGTTCATTCCGTGCAGAGTAATTGACGTAATACCCATTTCACTCAGTGATCTTGGTTCTGTGGCTCTGGATTAGGCCGCTTCGGGCGGGATGCTCATCCGGGCAGAATCGCGGAGATAGTCGGCCCGCGCATACTCTCCTTCGGTCCTGTTCGAAAGGAGATAGGGATACCCTTCTTTCTCAGCGTGCTTGACGTTGATCTCAATGTGCTTCACGTTGATCGTCGAAATTCGCAGCCAGCGCTTGGTTGTCTGCCGATCCGATGGATGAATCTCCCACATGGATTCGTCTTCGAGAATGACAATTCTGCCTTCCTCAAGCTTATCGCGCAGCCAATGTTCCTCGTGGATTCTAGTGTAGAAGGCCAAGATGGCGCTCCTTAGTTCTGCGATGCGTCCAAAACTCTGGACGTGCAGGAGAGCTTCGGCAAGTTCTTCGCGTGAAGGAAGAGACCTGGGAACCACGGTGATTCTCCTCCCGCCAGAAAGCCGAGTCAAATGGCGAAACATCTCTATTACGCTCAAAACCCCTCAACAAGCGCTATGGCCTGGTGTCAACTGACAGGACACCCCTCGGAAGTACACAGCCTTTCGTTCTCGCCTCGTGATCTTGCGACGCCGTCACGGTACTGCCAACATCGAGAGCGTGGATTTTATGAAAATCTTGTTGGTTGAAGATTCCCATATCGAACGACGCAGGATTGGCGGTTACTTAACCGACTGGGGACTCGACTTCCTCGCCGTCGGAAGCGGCACAGAAGCGGTCAAGGTCCTGGAAGGTCCCGAGCCTCCCAACTTGGTTCTGCTCGATTGGATGTTGCCTGGTCTCGACGGCATCGATGTATGCCGCCGCATCAGAACAAATGGAACGAGAGCAACGTACATCTACACCGTAATGCTGACGGCCAAGAACCGGAAGCAGGATCTCCTGCTCGCCATGGAAGCCGGTGCCGATGACTATCTGGCCAAGCCCGTAGATCCTTCGGAATTGCGCGCCCGAATCATGGCGGGCAAGAGGATTCTGGAACTTCAGCAATCTCTGTGTTTCGCTGCAACTCACGATTTCCTGACCAGCCTGTTGAACCGCTCAGAAATATTGGCAGCTATTGAGAGAGAGCTTTCGCGCAGCGGACGCGAAGGGACGCCGGCCACGATCATCATGGCCGACATCGATCACTTCAAGCGTATCAACGATTCCCTCGGTCATGCCGCAGGGGACGAGGTTTTGAAAGAAGTGGCCCGCAGGTTGAAGTCAGACTTGCGCCCCTACGATGTCGTAGGTCGATACGGCGGCGAGGAGTTCCTCATCATTCTACCTGGCTGCGAGCTGACCACCGGCGCCCGCCGCGCCGACGAGATTCGTAACCTGGTCGCGAAAGATCAGGTTTCGACTCCCTCTGGCACAACCTCTGCCACTGTCAGCATGGGAGTCACCGTAGCTTCCCCGCGCCGCGATCACTCGGTGTCGGATCTTCTTCACGAAGCCGATGTCAGCATGTATGCGGCCAAGAAGAACGGAAGGAACCGCATCGAACTCTTTTCCACCACAGCCCGGCAGACGGGTGCGGGTCGGAGCTAGCCGAAGCGTCATCTAGGAGGGAGGCCCGGCGGCAGGCAGCTACGGCGCAGATCATTGTGCCGCGCCGCGGTAGGGGATCGCTGGGCGTCCTTTCAGCGTCGCGCGAATCTGCTGGCGTTGGTCAGCGCTAAGCGCCGTAAACTGAAATCCGTACTCTGTTCCCAGTGCGCGAACAACTTTTGCCGGGATCACCAGTTTGCTGCAGTCCGGCAGCGGGATGTCGAGTGTTACGGACTCACCTAGTACGAGAGCTTCGGCAACGAACGCCTTCAGACCGCTTTCGCTAAGATTGCGAGCCCAACCCTGCAGGCTAGTTTTCGTGCTGTCGCGCTGAACAAGAATCTCAATCCTTGCCTCGAACAGGTGTCTTGGTGCGATCTTATCCACCGAGTCCATTGCGTCATCCGAAAGGGGAGTTGTCATTTTCGTCGATCACCTCTTCTGCATCACGAGCCGATCAGGAAGCATATCCTAGGATGAACCGAGGACGGGGGGCGTGGGGGATGATCGTGGAACACATTGCGTGGTCCTAACGCTTTCTAGGAACGGAAGACGGTAGATTCTCAATCTCAGCCAAGCGCCTAATCGCAAGCCGAATGATGTGAATCATACCGAGTCCGAGCTTTTCTTGCAGGCAGTCAATGAGGTGCAGGTCCGAGTCCGAGAAGCGAACGGTAGTAGACGTGAGTCTGTCGTTCTTCATGAGTGGTAATTCTTGCATCAGACCGATTGGCCCGTCGTTGCCCAACAGCACCGAGGAAGCTAGGAGACAGCTAAGCGATATCTTTCAGGTGTCGCTCTGCGAAGAATTTCAGTGAACATCGCACCGCAATCAGGAAGGTGATATACAAAGTACCTGATATCCGAAAGAGATGCCTCCCCCATCATGCTGTAGTTGACGAAACATCCCCATCTCATTGGATTTTGGTCGTGAGTAAAGGGAATGACAGGCGACGAAAAAACAAAAAGCGCCTGAAACTCTTTCGAGTCACAGACGCTTAGTTTGAGCAGCCCTCCCCCAAGTGCTGCTCACTTCCAACCTAGTCCCCGTGCCAAACTTCGTGAATGGCTCTTGCGTGCCAGCTAGCGGCACTGATAGGCCAATGTGTTACGCCCTCAAACCCATCACACACAGAGAGATGACACCATCGCGGCGCACCTTTTGGAACTGTCAAAGTTGATCGGTGGGATTGGGTAAACTGGCAGAGCTAATGGAAAATCGGTCCCGACTTCCTGACTGGCGTTCAGTTCGCCCAAGGCACGGCGAAAGAAACTAAAGATCCCTGTTGCCGCGCACCGAGTCGATCCTGCTGCCTCGCCAGTTCTTCTCGCGACGTCTCCTCGATCGGGATCGGCGTACCTTGCGGCAATTGTTCGCAAGGAATAATCGGTCGTAGTAGTTCAGTTCACTTCCGACCTTGACGTTGGTGAGAGAATTACTTCATGGATGTATGGTTGCAAAAAGGGGTTGCCGCTAGGAGCGAGTCTCTCTCGTTTCGGCTTGTTCCCAGTCCCCAGCAAGCAACCGCGATGAGCCAGAACAATATTCGTGAGGCGATGCACGGAGCGAAGAGGGACTACCCCGAGTACGCATGGGAAATGGAATCCGGTTTCAAGAACGGCGACTTCATCTTGCACGGACGCAGCAAGTAGAAATGTCGGCCCGCCGGATCGGCTTGGCGCGTACATCCTCCGGGGTGCTGCTGCTCGTGCTATGGGTGGTACTGAAGCTGAACCTCGGAAAGTCACGTGCTCGGAAAAGCGTACAGTCGTTGTCGCATGTCAGCCTCTGACGCATCCGTTGAGTTTAAGCTGCGATTCCATGCGGGCCGCGCGGGGAAACGAATCTAAACTGGCTTCGTTTTCGCATTTGATCGGCGGTTTGATTAGCGGTCTTCAGGAATCATGACGAAACCATTCTCGTCGAATCTCGGAATGAAGTTAAGATTTTCTTCTTGGCCGACGGCGCTAATCGGAATTGTAGTGATCAAAGCCGTCCTTTCACTCGCCGTAAAGCCGGGCTCCTTCCTGGTTTCATACAGCGGGATCAGTTACTTCCTCCTCCTGCTGTTAGCGACTGGTTTTGCTTTCCGCAACGGAATACGGCAAACACTTGGGAGCCGTCCGTTCTGGTTGCTCCTCGCAATTGCCTATGGCCTCTGGGCGCTAAATCAGGGTCTTAAGCTGTACTACGAGATTGGTCGGCATATGGACGCGCCAGATAATTCCATCGCTGATCCGGTTCTGTTCTTGCACCTCGTACCTCTCATGGCAGCCGTGGCAACCCTCCCACAGCGGAACGTATTCGATCGCAAGCCATACCGTGCGGTCTTGAACACACTTCTGTTATTGCTTTTCTGGGGCTTTCTTTATGGTTACATTGTTTTTCCGCACCAGTACTTGCTCACGCCGAACGCCACGTCTTCTAGCTACGCCCAGCGCTTTGACATCCTTTACCTGTTAGAAAATCTGGCACTGGTCTTGGCTGTGGGTATTTCGACCCTTCACGGGCAAGCTCCATGGAAGTCAATCTATCGTCATCTGTTGGGCGCGTCCACCCTGTACGCCTTAAGCTCCGCAGTCGCCAACCTTGCAATTGACTCGGGAGGCTACGTCAACGGCAAGCTGTATGGTCTGGGACTGACGGCTTCTGTTTGCTGGTTTGTGTGGATACCGCTACGCGCAGGGCAGGTGCCGGGAGCGAAATCCAGAACAACCCAATCTGATAGTAGCCAAAGGTCACAAGGGTCGGTGTGGGCAATGGTCGCGGTTGTGATGATTTCTATCCCGATTGTGTGGGAGCTTTTCTCGCGGATTGAGAGCACTGGTCTGCGTACGCTCCGTGTGCTTGTCGCAATCGCCGCGATTGTGTGTCTGGCGAGTGCCGCCTATATAAAGGAATACCTTGCCAGACGCGAACTGGATTTCCATTTTGGTTTGGCCAACGACAGGCTACGTCTGGCAATGGAAGCAAGCGCATCGGTAGGGTGGGACTTTGACATCAAGCGCGGACGGAATCTTTGGTTCGGCGACCTTCAAACGATCTTCGGAATCGCTTCCGATCCTTACGTGACAACTAGGGGGGATTTCCTTCGTTATGTACATCCGCTCGACCAAACTGGAGTCTCGGAAGCAATCGCGGATGCACGGCAAAACCGGGAGCTGTACGCGGCAGAGTTTCGCATCGTAAAGCCAGATGGGACAGTTCGCTGGCTGGCGGCGCGAGGCAAGTTCTACTATGCAAGGAACGGTGACCCCGAGCGAATGCTCGGCGTGTCGCTCGATATCACCGAACGTAAGTTGGCGGAGGAAAAGCTGCGAGAATACGAGAAGGCGGTGGAAGGCTCGGAGGAGATGATGGCGGTTGTGGACCGAGAATACCGCTACTTGATCGCGAATCGTAAGTTTCTCAGCCAGCAGAACATGACGAAAGAACAAGTCGTGGGGTGCCTAGTCCCAGAAGTATTGAACGAGGCGGTCTTTGAGACGGTCGTTAAGGAGAAGTTGGATGAGTGTTTCCGAGGTAAAGTCGTCAGATACGAGATGCGATACACGTATCCCAAGCTTGGCGAAAGGGACTTGCTGATTTCGAACTTCCCCATTGAGGGTCCCGGAGGCGTCGATCGAGTCGCTTGTATTTTGCAGGACATCACCGAGCGCAAGCTCGCTGAAGAAGCCCTTTCCTGCATGAACCGCAGAGTAATTGAGGCAGAAGAACGGGAACGAAACCGGATCGCGAAAGACCTTCACGAAGACATCGGTCAGCGTCTTGCTTTGCTGGCGATTGCGGTCGAACAACTCGAGAATGATCTCCCCCATCGGGCTGTTGAACTTCTCGACCGCATGGGCGCAGCACGGAAGCAGACCTTGGAGATATTGACCGATGTCAAAGCTTCGGCGCACGAATTGTACTCTCCCAGACTGGAGTATCTCGGCATCGTTGCGGTTATGAAAATCTTCTGCGAAGAGTTCGGGGAGCGGAAGATAGTGGAGATTGACTTCAGGAGCCACGGTCGCCCCAGTCTTGTGCAGCCCGAAGTTTCAATTTGCCTCTTCCGGGTTCTACAGGAAGCGTTGCATAACGGGGTGAAGCACAGCGGGGTGCAGAAGTTCCTCGTGCAATTGTGGGAGGACGATCAGATTCATCTTACGGTTAGCGACTCCGGCGCTGGTTTTGACCTCGAAGAGGCAAGGAGAGGCCGAGGGCTTGGTCTGACCAGAATGGAGCAGCGCGTAAGACTCGTGAACGGAACATTTTCGGTCAATTCGCAACCTGGAAAAGGCACTACGGTCCACGCTAGCGTTTGCGTTCGGCCAGCGGTTTGATGCGTGCAGCGGGGTAAGAACCGACCTTCGAGGAGAATATTCCTCTGCCAATCGGCGACACCCTTACTATTGTCGAAGTGACCACGCTCGCTGTTTGCCTTACAGTTGCGAACGTGAAGGATGTTCAGTTCGCATCGGTTCACTCTCTATTCCCCGCGTTTCCAAAGTGGAATGCGCCGTCTTTCTGAGGCAAGTCGCCTCCGCATGATGTTCCCTTGTTGGCGGCCCGCCAACACCCCACGCGTCCAGTTGCTCCAGATACGTCAGGGTCTTGCGGACACTTACTGCTGCATGAAGCCGGCTATTGCAGTTCCGCTGTTGGTTTGGATCACGAAAGCTTCCTTCCCGGCGGCGACGACAACGAAGTTGAAATTCAACGTGCTCGTTCCCGCCTTGATTGCTGTCTTTCCTGTGCAGTTGCTACTTTCCGTATACGTGCCTGAAATCGGAGTCGAGGTGATCGTCCCGCCCACGTCGAAGGTTCCCGAGCCGGAGACGTGTCCGAGACCGTCCAGAATGAACTGGACAACATAGTCCACCTTCGTATTTGTGCTCGGGTATTTCCCGAACAGAAGCGCGGCGAAGGTCACCTTTTGTCCCGTTAAACCGCAGGTAACAGTTCCCTTTGCCGCGCCAATGCCCGAACCGTTCAGGCCTGAAACGGTGTCGATGATCTGGACGCCCTTGTTCATTTGGTCAAGAACAAAGTTGGCGGTTACGCTCCCGCCACGAGTGATGTTGATGGTGAGGTGGCCGGTACAACTCGTCGCAACCGAATAGGTACCGGTGAAGGTCTGCGTCGAGATCGTTCCGTTGCTGCTCACGGTCTCCGACCCGGCGGTGATGTTCCCCTTGCCATCGGCTGTGAACTGACCGACCGCGGCGCCTGCCCAAAATCCCCACACCCCATTAAGAGTGCCGTTGGAGCAGGCGGCCGACGCGGAACCAACCGCGACCAAGGTCGCGAACACAAGGACCTCAAAGCACTTTTTGAGATTCATTTTTCTTGACCCCCTCTCGGGATGTGTAATGAAGATTTACCCACAGGACGTGGGCCTTTCCCGGATACCATCCTCTTTTAGCTGTTGCGACAAAGCTGGCATACAGTGTGGCTAGCAGTCTGGGATGGTATTTTGTCCCCCGGCGTGAGCGAGCGTCAAGATGAAACTATTGCGCTATCCTACACACCGTCGGCAAACTGGGCGGAATATAACCCCCCTCTGCGTCAGTTGACGCTATCAACATGGCCGACGTTTTCGCACATGAGCGATCGCGACATCGAGGCCATATACGAATATCTGAGCGCCATCCCCTGCATCGACAACACAACGAGCACTCCACCGGACGGGGCTCCAAACGAACTACGCAACGACTGCGGGACCGGCGGAGCGGCGGACAATGAAGCTGTAAAAGATTCCAGGATTCAGCGGGCTCCGCGATCGCGGCCCCGCTAATTCTCGCCTGCAAAGGTTGCCACACCGGAAACGAATATTCTCGACAAAGCAAGCCGCCCGATGTCTGGGCGGCTTCTTTTTGCGTTCCGAAAAATAGTTGCGCCATAACTTCCGTTATCAGGCCTCTCTTACAATGCCGGCGTTGTCAAGTACTTTAGGGAGTGGGTTGCCGTTTCGGGGCTAAAACCCGAACCGCAATCACTCACCGTAAGATGAATCTCATCCCGTGTTCCTTTTCAATTGCACATTGAATGTCGGCCCCGCTGTGCTTTACAGCATTGTGTAGGGCCTCCTGTAGTACGCGGAAGAGGCAAAGGGATGCGAGCAACGGTACGACACGGGGTAAAACGTCGCTCGTGAAGTCAACCTCCAACCATCTCACAGCACAATCCATTGGCTTACGATGAATGCCATGAGACAACATCAAAAGCGCCCGCAGTCCGCTCGTATGGGCGCCTAAAACTGGTCGGTGCGGGGTTCACTTCTTTCCCTGTGCCGTTGGCGGCAACAATCCGTTCAGGCGCAGGTACATGGCAGCCGCGCTGTAGTGGTCGGCCCAATCATTTGTCAGGGCGATGAGGGCGAAAGCTCGCGGTCCCTCGCGGCCACCAAAGAGTTCCACCGTGTCTCCAAGTTTGGAATCGTCCACCTTGCCTAGGGCCGCGCTACAGAAATCAAAACTCGCTCTGAGCGCGGCTACGAGCCTGTCCTTCCCGTCGGTTCCTTTCAGGCCGGACGTTTTTGCCTCGGGAACTTCTCCAATCTTAGCGCAGAGGTAACTGTTCGATTGGATGATGTGCAGGACAAGGTTGCCGAACGTCATCTGCTCTGGCGTTGGCTTGAACCCAAACTTGTCGGCCGGCATCTCTTCCGCGGCCGCTACAAGGTTTTTCTGCTGGCGCGGCAGAATCTCCTTAACCACCGACGTGACCGGGTTCTTGTTGTCCTGCGCGAAAGCAATGGCCATTGCGGCCAACACGAACACAACGAGTGTGCGTTTCATAGATGCCTCCCGCAACCGTCATGCTGCCATCCTAAGCTCTTTCCCCACTCTTGTTCTGTCTCCGGCTTTACGCTCCGGCAAGCTCAGATTATTTCTCGACAACGTGCACGAATAACGCCGCAGGCCAGACGTGCGGGCAGGGACAGCCCAGGAAAGGTGATGGCGCAGCACCTGCGAGTTGACCTAGGCAGCCTCTCTGCGATGCGGCATACCCTGGCTGGTTTGCGATGTGTTCCGCAGAGCATGCAAGGCGTACATCGTGTCATCCAGAGCTTCTTCCTCTTCGATGTTGTCTCCGGCTACGTGAAACAACTCCCGCGCCCTTAGTGCAAGCGCTTTCTCTGCTTGCGCAATGCGTTCCGGGAGTCTGGCCTTGTCAACCTCAAAGAGCGCAGCCTTATACAAATTCCTCCATGCTCCGCCGTCCGGAGATTTTAGAGCTGCCTGTATTCATAATTCCCCCCATGTTTCGCTTGGCAAGCCGGTCTGAACGTGTGTCGAATTCTCCCGAATGCTTGCGTAGGAACAGCCAACAACATCGTCTCTCCAACCATTAGATACGATGGCGCCGGTGTTCCCGACTGGGAAGTGACTCGCGTTCGCCACTGCAGTAGAGCTTAGGCCGGCCTTCGTTGACAATCAGGGCGCGCCCGTTGTGGACCGAACCGTTCAGGGTACGAATAGCATCTTTCGCCTCCCTAGCATTCGTCATCTCGACGAACGCAAATCCCCGCGGTTGACCTGTGTCGCGATCCGTGACGGCCGTCACTGTTTTAACGGCTCCGTACGCCGCGAATAATGTCTGAAGCTGGTCCTCGTGAGTGGAAAAATCTAAGTTACCGACGTAGATGTTAGTCATGGCTTACCTCCGGTGGTTTTGAGCCTCGCTCTCACCACGTGGTCGTCCAACCCGTCAGGCTTCACCAACGATTTTCACGGTGATCTCTGAGGTTGAGGCTCGGACAGCTTTTCGTTCGTTGCTTCCTGCTACTTCGCCTTCTGCCTGAAGCCAGTCTTCCTCCGCATGGCCATCTATTCTGCCGCGCACCTCGTACAGCTCGTAAGCGCGAGCGCGCACGCTCCCCTCATGAGTCGTGATAGCTGCATCTCTTTTGGTCAAAAGCTCCGGTTTCATGGGACTTTTCTCCTTGATTTATTGTCTCCATCTGGCTGCTATCGGTCTGTAAGGCCTCATGCGACATGCAGGAGTCCTGGCCCCTGCACCCAGTCTTCAGCAACCTTCCGGGGAACGACCTCGTCGGCGCAGGTAGCCGACAAGTACGTTGGGGGGCCAACTAGGAACCTGATCCGCTGTCCTGGATGCTGGCGCCGAATCGTTCTCCAGAATTCCACTGCATCTTTGGATCTCTGGCGCACGTCCAGCAGTACCAAATCGAAAAAATCAGGAATCCAAAGCAACTCTGCTTCCTTGACGCTTTTGGCTGTGTGCACGTGAACTCCGCGGCTTCTCAGGACGTGGGCGCGCAGCGTCTGCATCGCTTCGTTGCCATCGATGATGAGCACGTTTTTCGTGCCCATTTGAAAGGAAATCGGCGATTGCTGGGGCACAAGATCACCTCCGACCCTTCTGGAGGCGGGCATTTCGGAAAGCAGGGTTACTGCTCGAGAAGAGGGGGCGTCACCAGAAAGATCTGAACTACGACTCTTCTTGGTGTCTCTTTCGAAAGGGGGCCGGGATCGGCCGCCCCCCCAACGAACGCGAAAGCCTGCCTGCTTGTTTGCTTCAGGCCGCTACGAGAGCAGCGGGTTTCTTTTGCAGGGTCGAGTGGGCCACCTCAAAGTTTCGGACCTCCGGAGTACCTTCGACCACTTTCGCCAGAGCCTTCAGCACTTCTGGATAGCTGCCGCTGAGATAGGCGTCAGCGTCCTCTTTCTTGTCCCAAAGACTGATAGCAATTCCATACGTTCCGGATCCGGGGGCCACGAATACGATTTCGTCTTGGAAGCCGTGCTGTTTCCGAAGCACGGGAAGAACCTCGTTCTCGATCGTCTGGGTAAACTCCGCACGGGTATTGGGTTTCAGGTGCATGGTAACGTGACGAGCAAACATGTCGGCCTCCTGGGTTTTGTGCGACTAAGAGGAGAGAACTTCAGATGGGCTGCCTTAGTTCAGGGGATCTGAAAGAGGAGAAAGCGTTATTCGCTCTAGTTACCACACTATACCGAATCGGAGTCTTGTCAAGTCGGAAATGGGTGCAATTAAAAGTGCGAGTCAGTTATGCCGCTTGCTGATGCACGTTGCTCCAGTAATCTTCCCAACCTCCGTTGGCTCGTAAGACCCGTAGAGCGATCATCTTTCTTAGATTTTCCATCTTCCACCAGGCGCCGGAGATCTTGAGCCGGTTCTGGAACACATAGCGGTGGCCACTCTCAATCTCGCCTGAACCGATGGGCAATCCCGCGGCCAGGGCGCCTTGATAATCCAAAAAATTCGAGTGGTTGGAGATATAGCGAAAGCAGGCACGAACCGGAGCCTCGGAGTCGGGGAGTTGGGCCGGTTCTAAGAACGGCCGCAGCGCTTCGAGAACATCTTTCCAGCGATTGTCTTTCAGCCAGTTCTTCTTCTCCTCCATCCAGGCCGGTTTATCGTTTCCCCCGATCCGGTCTCCGGCCGCCGAAAGGTAGTCGCACAGGTGATAGAAATCGACCAGATACTGCACTTGGCTGCCAAACTGCGCCTCCATCTGCTCGGTAATCCAGACCGCCCCATCCCCCACCCCATGGATCCTGGTCCGGCTGCCCGCTCCCGCCTCCTGGGCGCAGACCGCCAGCCGCTCTCCGGCTTGCTCCACGCTTCCCAGGGTCGCGCCAAAAATGGGAGTCACCGAACCCGGTTCATGAGCCAGAGCCAGACGGGCTTCCTTCCAGCTCACCTGCCGGGTCTTTCTCCGATCCACCGGCGCTGCTCCCGTCGGCTCGGCCACTTCCACCACCGGTAGCATGCTGCCGTCCATTTCGGTAATGAGCACGCGCACTCCCGCACTATCGGGCCAATCCCTTTTCTGCTTCTCTTGCGCCCGCATCGCCTCTCCATGTTCCTCCGTAAACCCACGGATGGCGCTCACGGGAACCTCAATCCCATAATGTTCTTTGAGCTTGACCGCGGCTCCGCCAAAGGCACCATCGGCCCCAAAATCCGTCATGGTTCGCTGCAGGGCTAAGGAATACCCACGGCACTCCACTTCCGCCGATTCGCAAAAGGGTCGCATCTCCCGCCCCCGCCGACCTTGGGTGTAGATCTGTTCTTCTATTTCGATGGTCCCCAGCCGGGTGTACCAGTAGAGCTTTTTTTTCCTTCCGATTTACGCCCGGCTTGGAGTCGTACTCCGCTTCTTTTTTCTGCTGCTGACGGCGGGCCCAACTGTGGAAAACCTCGCTCCCCATCTGCCGCAATTCCTCGATAATCCGCCTCTCCGCTTCGGCCGCTTTCTCCACATCCCCGCCCGCGTTCTCGATAATCGCCAGCATGGCCTCGATCTTGCCTTTCAGCTCCGGGTATTCCTTCAGCCTTTCCTCCAAGCTGGGTTGGTTGGCTACGAATGGTTTCTCGATGTCGGAAAAACGTTCAGCCATGGATGCTCCTTGCGCTGGATTGACCCATGTCTATTTATGCCATTCGGAGGGGAATCTTCAGCCCAATCACGGGGGAGAGTCTACAAGATTACTCCCCCTGCTGCCTGGCTCGCCCAGACCCTTGACTCGCACTTCTAATTGCACCCGTCGGAAATGGATAGTGGTGCCGTTTCGCAGCAGTTCTCGTCGCAACCGATTCTTCCTGCAGTTCTGCGGCGGACCATTCATGTTGCGCCAACGATGAGTCGTTACAGGCCAACTAGACAGCCATTCTAGCGCCTGCCGCCCGGTATTGCTCCGAAATTTGAACATCGGGAAAGAGGGGAAGGTTGTGTACGCCAGAGGGCCAACTGTTCCGCCCGAGAAGCGTAGCGTTCTGCGTATCATGGCTAAAGCCAACGACCCTCTTTAAAGTTTGGAAAGATCATCGATCGCATCGAGCAGATGCGAGAAGAGCTGCTCATGCTTCAACGGTCACTCGAGAAGATGGAACTTGCCGAACCTGCCGTTTCTGAGGATGAGGCCTCAAATGGTATCAAGGATGTTTAGCAGTCGGTAAACACTTCCTCCTTGACAAATCAAAAATAGAATTAGGTTCAATTCGATTTCGGCGACCGCTTTGAAAGCTCGCCCTCGAAATGAGCTTCAACTTCTTCATGACTGAGCGGGTTTCTTGCGTTGGTCAATATGATGGAATAGACGACTTTGTTGCCTTCGACCTGAGCGGTAAGAAACGCTCGCTCGGCCAGTTCTTGGTCGGTGAATTTCACTCTTCCGGCGGGGTATGTGCTCGTTATCGGATGCATATATTTTGAATCAGGAGAGAGGGTAGAGAAAACCCTAAAACGGCAAGTCTGAATCTTCTGCTACGCCTTGATCGAACTCCTGGGTGGAACTAGCGGAGACGAAATTTATTTCACGAGGGTTTACTTCGGCTTTCCGCCCAAGAAAATAATTTCTGGTACCGCCATTCTCTGAGGATGTCCATTTTTACAATGTGGACGTGAAATAACCCCAGCCCCGTCACGGCAAGGGCCAATATGCCGCAGGCCAACATGCGGAGAAGAGACCAAGAAAGTTTCTGGGACCAGCGCAATGGAAGCTTGAGGCAACTCCCCGCGAGCCGGTTCGAATTGGACCGTAATGGACCGTAGTCGGCTGCTAAGTATAGGCAGGAAAGAGAGATAAGTTGGCGGACGCCATCGTTCGCAACGATGAGGTCGTCGGTTCGATCCCGACTAGCTCCACCAAACTTCAATTGGCTATGAGACCTCTTTAACCAGATTCATCCGTGAGCGGTGCTCTGCTTTCCTTTGTTCGATCGAGAGAACTCGGCGGCCAAGACCGGCGAGCTGGGCGAGTTCCTGTTGAATCGCCTGCAGGCGTTCTTGCCTTTCACTGTGAGCCACCTGGGCCTGCGGGTCATTGCGGCCGGTACGTCGATACTGTTCGTTTAACGCTTGGATCTGAGCGATCTCGGCGCGGATGTTCTCAATCTTTTCGCGAAGCACTGCAAGGTGATCCATAGCATCAAGAATAACGCATTCGACCGATGGCTGGCACGTCCAGGCCGCTCTGCCCCGTCGGATCCGCAGTAACGGTCTGGCCCCAAGGTACGAGCCCAAAGCGACCAAGGTAACCTAGAAACCACAAGAAACTCGATCTAGGCTCTAACCCAGATTGTTGGTGGGTCGCGGTTAACGGCACTGGGGCACTTCATCGCGAGCAACTAGGGCAAGCGTGAGGGCCGGACCACCACCGGAGTTTGAATCCATGCGGAAAATCTTCGTCTGCTTGTTGCTATTGGTCGCGCCGCTGATGGCGCAAGATCGCTTGCAGCCCAGCACGGCAGGGGCGACGGTCCCCTCGCTTGAGGCGAGTGTCGGCTACACCTACTTCAGCATGGACCTACCTTCCCAACGGGTTGGGCTCGCCGGCCTGAATGGGAGCGGCCTGGTTAATTTCAACTCGCGATGGGGAGTAACGGTCGATGCACTGTACGCCAGAAAGGGAAGCGTATTTGGCACAGGACAGAGCGCCAATATCCTCAGCTTACTGGCCGGCCCGGTGTTCTATCCTGCGGTGTTCTCCAAGTCCGCGATCTTCATTCACGGACTAGTGGGAGCCTGCCGGGTGGAGAGTGCGGTGCCGGTGAGTGGGAGTTCTTACCTGAATGGGTGGGTTGCGCGTCCATCGTACGCCGTGGGTGGAGGACTCGAACAGTCGCTCTTCGGACCACTTGGCATTCGCATTCAAGGCGACTATCAGTACACTTCGTTTGGAGATACGGCGGGAGCGATTCACGGTCAAAATAATCTGCGCCTGGCCACGAGCATTGTCTACCGCTTTGGAAGCCGCCAGTATTAATCTTCGAAAAGAACGAAAACCGCGATCTTCCGGGGAGCCTTGGCAACCTCGGCTAGGGAACCAGTTGCATCGATTTCAGCTGGGTGAGGAGTTGCGCGATGTCGACGGGCCTGAAGACATAGGCATCGCATAAATTCGTGGTCGCCTTTGTAGGTCTGGGCGATGAGTTCGTCGATCCTGCCGGCGGAGATTTGTGCGAGGATGCGGTTGCCTTCTCCGATGGGCAGCAGAATCGCGTCGAGCATGGCGTTCACGCCCTGCATCATCTCGCGTTGGACTCCTTCAAATTGTTCCGCCCGGGCCCTTTCGGCCAGGCGGCCTTCCTGCGAAGCCTCTACTAGCCGCATAATCTCCTGCGAAACCAGCAGCAGTTGCGTGCTGTCATTCTGTGGTGTGCCTTTCGCGTGGGTCCTCTTCTCTTGCCCGTCGCCCGTGGCACGGTGAACCTTCTGTTTGCCAACTGCGGTTGCGCTTGCCATGACTTCATCTCCCTTGAATTTGAACTTGTTGGTCAGCACCGTCTCTTCGCCTCACATCATCCCCTGCGGCCACGGGGCGCGGACTTGAGAGCGTGGATTGATAGAACTGCTGCGGATCACGTTTTGTGCCAGGCGATGCAAGTCGAGGATTAACGCCACCGTTCCATCCCCGAGGATGGTCGCGCCCGACACCACCTGGACGTTGCGGTAAAGCCGTCCCAGATTCTTGATCACGGTCCGGCGGTCGCCGAGCACCTGGTCGACGACGAAACCGAAGCGACCGTGCTCGTCACCGCCGTTTCTGCAAGAGAGTCCGGCAGTCCCATTTCGCGCACGGCACAGCGGACGATCTCGGGGACATGCACCGCAACGAACGACGAGCCCGCCTTGCCGGCGTCGCGGGCCGCGGACCACAGCAACTGCACCGCAGTGACGTCGAGATCGGACGCGCCCTCCAGATCGACCTTCACTTCTTTTCCCGACGAAATCGCGGCGATCATCATGGATTTCAGTTCTGCGGCACTCGCAATGTCAACGTCGCTTTCAATCCGGATGACGCATTGCGCTTCGCCCTCAATCAAAGCTGTCGGCAAACCTGGATCTCCTGAACAGAAGATGAAACGGAATTTGGCACGTGCGGATCGCGGACGTACAACTTCATATCGACGCGCGCCGAAATGAACGTGAGTAACGCGTCTTGGCTTGTATTTAAGGATTTCTTAATCATCACGGCCCGATGCTTCATCGAAGCAATTTCAAACGTGCAAGCAAAGGACCAGATTTGGTGCGGGAGGCAGGCTCATGGCTGTTGGCCGAGCACGGAGGTGTCGCAACGTCAACCGGGAAAACGGAAAAAAAGATAGGCGCGTGATATTCTTTTCTGTGAGCCTTCTCAAGCTTGATCTTCGGCGTTACGTCTGTGAACGGTTGGCGCCCTCCGGACTCTAGTCCTCACAATCCCACTGCCTTCTGAGCCGTTCATCTTTACGGGATCGACTCTCCTATAACCCCAGGTTTCTTGAGATCCGTTCTGCGGACGCATCTTACGCGATTCGTCGCGTGTGTCTCGGAGCCCAGCGAGCAGAATTCTTCGAAAGGGATTCCGGTGAAACTTCTAGTGATTGGTTCCGGCATGATGGGTTCGGCGGCGGCATTTGATATGTCGCGCACGCCCGAAGTGGATTCCGTAACACTGGCCGATAGCGATTCCAAGCGCGTGCGCGAGGTAGCGGCGCGGGTGAATCGGATTACCGGCAGCAGGAAGGTTCGAGCCGTGCTGCTCGATGCCAGCAATGAGAAAGCCGCGGCGAAGGTGATGCGTGGGCACGACGCTGCGCTGTCGGCGGTGCCGTTCTTCCTGAATCTCGGATTGGCGCGCGCGGCAGTTGAGGCGCGCTGCCACTTCGCCGATCTGGGAGGCAACAACACGGTCGTGCGGCAGGAGTTGGCGCTATCGAAGAAGGCGGAGAGTCGCGGTGTAGGGATCGCACCGGATTGCGGGTTGTCTCCGGGGATGGCGTCGATTCTGGGTGGGGAACTGGTGCGCCGGCTGGGAGGGCAGGCCGATGCTCTGCGGCTGTATGTCGGCGGGTTGCCGGCGCGGCCGACGCCGCCCTTCCACTATCAGCTGGTATTTTCCGTCGAAGGACTGATCAACGAATATGTGGAGCCGGTGCGCATTCTGCGCAAAGGAAAGCTGACGACCATCGATCCGCTGACCGAGCCGGAAGATTTTCATATTGCGGGATTCTCGCCGCTGGTGGCGTTCCACACTTCCGGTGGCACCTCGACGTTGCCTGAGACCTTCGAAGGGCGGGTCGGTGAGTGCTTCGAAAAAACGTTGCGCTATCCGGGGCACTATGATCTGCTCTGCGAGCTTAAGGAGTTGGGACTGTTCTCCGGCGAGAAGATGAAATTCGGCAAAGCAGAGATCGCGCCGCGGGCCATGATGTCGAAGATCTTCGCGGGCAAGTTTGCCTCGAAGGGGCCGGATGTTTGCCTCATGCGGCTCGAAGCTCATGAGTCGGTGAATCGGGCAGGCGTGCGTGGACTACTCGGCGGGCGCCTCAAGGGACGTGTGGCTTCCTTCACCATGGTGGACCATTACGACCCGAAAACGGATATGAGTGCGATGATGCGCACCACCGCCTTCCCGGCGTCGATCGTAGTGCAGATGCTGGCGTCGGGAGCCATCGACAAGCGCGGCGGAGTCTTGCAGGAGCGCGATGTTCCGGCGGATCTGTTCCTGGATGAAGTGGAGAAGCGCGGAATTAAGATCGACTATTCGATTGAGTGAACCACCTATGTGAGTTTATCCGCGACCGACGCACGCAAAAAAAACGCCGCACAGCATGACGCTGAGCGGCGCGAGTGCGTTCAAAGGGTACAGCTGGAGAAAGTCGATTCTTTTACTACGGCGAACTTGCTTCTGTCGGGGGAAATCCGCTGAAGACCTTTTTTTGGGGGGCTAGCTTCTGGGGGACGCCGTTTAGGGTCGGCGAAAAACTTTGCTTACGGAAAGTTGACGGCCAACCGCAGTTGTGAGTTCCGGAAAATCTGACCCACCTAATTCCGGAAATTCTGAGCCATCCAGTAATAGTCAAAAGCGGTAGAACTTCTCCTTGTGCCTCTGCCGGTCCTTGGACCAGTGGAGGCGGAGGGAGAGGAGGATGTTGAGCATGCTCAAGCGTCACGAAGTGGAGATTTTATTGAAGGCGGGCCACGGTAAGACGGAGGTGGCCCGGCTGACGGGAGTGTCCCTATGCTCGGTGAAGCGCATCGCGCAAGAGGGACCGGTGAAGCATGTCGATGATGCGGCGGAACGCGCCCAACGACAGGTCGGCCGGCCCAGCACGGTGACGAGTTTCCGGAAACCGATCCTGGAGATTTTGCAGCATGCACCCGATCTAGCGTCGCTGGAGATTCTGCGGCGAGTGCGGGAAGCAGGCTATGAGGGAGGCAAGACTGCCCTGTACGCGCTGGTGGCCTCGCTCCGTCCGAAGCAGGCGAAGCCGCTGGTTCGTTTCGAGGGTCTGCCCGGGGAGTTCAGTCAGCATGATTTTGGACAAATCGAAGTGCAGTTCGTCGATGGCGCGAGCCAACGCATCCATTTTTTCGCTTCGCGTCTGAAGTACTCGCGTTTCATGTGCGTCAGTCTGGTCCGGGATGAAGCAGTCGAGAGTTTGGTACGAACCTTGGCCGAGCATCTGGCCAGCTGGGGTGGGGCTCCTTTGCAGTGCGTCTTCGATCGGCCGAAGACGGTCGCCCTCAAGTGGCGGAAAAATGGGGAGGTGACGGAATGGAATCCGGTCTTTGCCTACGCCACGCTGGAGATGGGAGTGGGGGTCGAGCTGTGCTGGCCGTATCGAGCGCAGCAAAAAGGAAGCGTGGAGAACCTGGTCGGTTTCGTCAAGTCTTCGTTCTTCAAGGTGCGGCGGTTTCACGATGCGCAAGATCTTCGACTGCAACTGCAGGGGTGGCATGAGGAGGTGAATCAGCAGCGTCCTTGCCGTGCGACCGGCGTGATTCCCGCGGTGCGCTGGGCAGAAGAGAAACCTCGCCTTCGTCCCCTGAAAGTGCAGCCGGAAGAACTGGCCCTACGCATTCCGGTCTATGTGGGTCCGACGGGAACGGTGCTGCACGATGGCCACTCCTACTCGATGCCGCCGGAGGCGATCAGTATGCCGGCCACGTTGTACTTGTATGGGCAACGAGTACGCATCGTGGCCGGTCGGTATGAAGCGGTGCATCCTCGGAAATTCGTGGCGCATGAAGGGTCTTCGCTGGCCGAGCATCGCGCGGCTTTGGTCGCGGCGGTATCCGGGAAACGCGGCCAGCGCTATCTGAAGCGGCAGCAGTTGCTGGAGTTGGGGGAGCCTGCCATTCGCTATCTCACCGAGATTGTGCATCGTCGGCCGCGGCAGTGGTACGAGGATGTGGATCGACTGCACGCGATCCTGCAGAGTCATGGTCCCGAGGTTCTGCGGCGAGCCCTGGAAGCCGGTCTCCAGGATCAAGTGTTCGGTGCGTTCTACGTGGAGAGATCTCTCGCACCCGGGCTGAACTTTCCGGAGGCGGTGCAGTGAACACCGAGACCGCAAGATCGAGGAAGCTGGGTGTGCGCCCGTACCTTCGGAGGCGAAGAAACAACACCCCATGGGGGGATGCTAGGGATCGACCGAGGAGGCGATCGTCGTTCCTAGACGATCCTGGCGCAATGTTTTCTGGAAGTTCACCGGAAAAACTCACCGCCGTAGCCGGGGCGGTGGGAAAAGTGAACATCCCGCTGCGGTTGCGGGATGTTCAAGTGCAGTGGGAAAGTCCTGCTTTTGGACTTTTCCACGGAACGGCTTTTTCCACGGCCCTTCTATTCACCGCGGGTACAGAGCCGAACATACACCGAAGGAGAATGCTATGACCAAGAAGCCATCCCAGCCCATACCCGTGTTGGCCATCCCGAAACTTTCCGATGGCCAGCTCGAGCCTCTGTTCCGACGTCTCAACCTGGCGCACACACGCCGCATCTACCAGGAGGTCGCGGATCGAGCCGAAAAAGAAAACTGGACCTATCGCGACTTTCTCGCCCTTCTGCTGGCCGAAGAAGTGGCCCACCGCAAGCAAACCCGCCTGCAGCGCTGTACCCGCCAGGCTCACTTTCCGTTCTTCAAAACCATCGATGAGTTCGACTTCACTTTGCAATCGACTCTCCGGCAATCGCTGCTCGGTTCCTATCTGGGTCCGGACTTCGTCACCGAGGGCCGCTCCCTGATCCTTTACGGCAAGGCCGGCCGCGGCAAAACTCATCTCGCCGTGGCCATTGGCTATCGCGCCATCCAGAATGGCTTCGACACCCTTTGCACCACCGCCGCCGAACTCATTGAGGATCTGTCCAACGCTAGTGCCAAAGGTCTGTTACACCAATCGTTGTCAGCCTACACTCGTCCTCATGTCCTCGTGATTGACGAGATCGGTTATCTAAGTTATGGCCCCGACGCTGCCAATGTTTTGTTCCATGTGGTCAATGATCGCCATCTCAGAAAACGGCCGATGATCTTCACCACCAACAAGGCGCTCACGGAGTGGGGCAAGGTGCTGCACGACGAAGACCTGGCAGATGCCATCCTCGATCGAGTCCTCGAGCGCGGACGCTTTGTCCACCTCGACGGACCCTCAGGTCGGACACGTCATTTAAACTTAGAGGAGGTTTCGCCGGCCAAAGCCCAACGGCTCAGAATTTCCGGAATTAACGGCTCAGAATTTCCGGAACCCACAGCAGAGTACCAACGATTGAATTTTTAGGGGATGGCCCATCAGTGGTATTACCGAAGTGACCTTCGATAACTAAGATACAGAGCAACGTTGCTGAGTGCAGGATAGACAGTTTATTGGCTGGGCACGACGTTGCGAACATAGTTGTGCAAAGGCCTGCGCTGTCTGCTAGCATGTTCCGCAATCATTAATCATATCTCCTGCATTTTGTGAGGGTTGAGCGGCCGCCGATGGTCCTCGAACTGCACTCATGGATGCAGCCAAGCGACCGTTCGTTCCAGAGTCCCAGGAGGCCGGTCGCAAAGGTAGGTAGAAGTTGTCGAGTCAACCGGAAGTGGGGAGTGTCCAGAGGGTGATCCGGCGGCGCCGCACGAGCCGCCATCGTCAAAATCGCAAAATTCGACGGGTTCTGTTGACCGTGTTCTGCGCGGGTCTCGCGATTGGGTTTGCCTTCGTTGCGCCGCAGATTCCATCTTTCTTCCATTCATCCAAGTCAGTCGGGCCAAGCCGTCAGGCGGTCGCATCCAGCCAACACATTCTCTTGCTCACGCAACAGGAGTCGTTGCGTCAGATGGAGCGACGTCCGGTGTATCCATATTCGATCGTGCCGGGCGGAGTACGGGACGGTCGCGAACTGAAATGGGCGGCGGAACATGACCCGGTGGTCAAAGCTCACTATGCGGGATTTGATTTCGATCATGCCCGGGTCAAGCAAGTGGATCGGCCGCGTCTCGTTTTCGTTTCGTATCGAATTGGAAACAAAGTTTTCTGGAGTCGGCATCGAGTTTCGCTCAAAACTGGTGAAGCCCTGATCACGGATGGCAAGATCACCGCGCGCTCGCGCTGCGGGAATCGCGTGGAGGAAGTTCCGCAGCAGGCAACTTCCTCGTCTGAGCCGCCGGCCGCAAAGTTCGACGAGCCGATTCAACCTGCGATGGGCACAGCGGTTGCAGGGCCCCCAATTCCTTTCGAATCCGCATTAAACCGACCGCCGTTGGTGGGATTCGGACCGGCTCCGCCGTTGGGACTATTTGACCCGTTCGGCAATGGAACGTGGGTTCCGATCTCTCCGCCGCTGTTGCCCAGCGTTTGCGGCGTTGGGAAGAAGAAAAACAGCGGCACCGGCGGTGCGCCGACCAGCACTAAAAAGAAGGGAAATCCCTGCGGCACCAGCGAAGGCGGAGGAGGCGAAGTGCCTGAGCCTAGCACGTGGGTGCTGGTACTCTCCGGACTGGCTGCGATTTGGTGGAAGAGCCGCCACAGAATTATCCGAACCTAGGCTGCGTCGAGCTTCACTCATCGTTTCTAGTTCGTCAGCTTCTAATTCGTCTCCTCTTGCGTTGACTTGGTGTCTTTCGATAGCCTTCTGGCGCTGCTTTGTAGAGGAGGGGATCGAGTGAGTTCTGGGGGTCTGCGCTGGTGCAGTCATTTGCGTGCATTGTTTTCTGTGCTCTTAGTTGTGGCTCCGAGTCTTTCCGCTCAATCCATCCGGCTGCACATTGATTTAGTCGACGCTCCCCGCAACATCTACCACGCGCACTTGCAGATTCCGGCCCACGCAGGTGAAATGCGGCTCGTGTTTCCCAAATGGATTCCTGGGAATCACCGTCCCAGCGGGCCGATCGGCGCGCTGACTGGAATTCACATGGAGGCTGCCGGCCACGCGCTGGCGTGGCAGCGTGACAACATTGATATGTACGAGTTTCACGTCAACGTTCCCGCTGGCGTGGACACACTCGATGTTTCTCTGGATGCGATCACTACGCTCGATAGCGCGGGAGGCGGGGGGCCAGCGGCATCGAGCAATATTCTCGACTTGAACTGGAACGCGGTACTGCTGTATCCGCAGGGTGCGAAGTCGGACGATGTGAGTTTCACGCCTTCGGTCACGCTGCCAGCTGGATGGAGATTCGGGACAGCGCTGCCGGTGGCGCGTTCTGACGGAGACGAAGTGGAGTTCGCGCCCGTCTCGCTGACGACGCTGATCGATTCGCCGATGATCGCAGGGGCGCACTACCGGAAAATTGAAGTGACAAAATCGGGAGATACGCCGGTCCATGTGATGGATCTCGTCGCAGACGCTGAACCTGATCTGGTGATGACCTCCAAGGACGTCGCTGCGTACCAGAAGCTGGTTGCGGAGACGGGAGCTCTGTTTGGAGCGCGCCACTACCGCCAGTATCACTTTCTGCTGACGTTGAGCGATCAGGTGGGCGGACATGGGCTCGAACATCACGAATCGAACGACAGCGTCGAAGCGGAGCGCGCGCTGCTCGATCCAGATCTGCACATGCTGTACGCCGACCTAGTGCCGCACGAGTTCACCCATTCGTGGAATGGAAAGTACCGGCGTCCCGCGGGGCTTGCTACTCCCAATTACCAGGAGCCGATGATCGGGGATCTGCTGTGGGTCTATGAGGGACTCACGCAGTACCTCGGCACAGTGCTGGCGGCGCGTAGCGGGTTGTGGACGGACGAGCAGTACCGGGAGGCGCTGGCCGGAACTGCTGCAGCACTCGATCATCGCGCCGGACGCACGTGGAGGCCTCTCGAAGACACCGCGCGCTCGGTGCAAACTCTGCGCATGATGGGATCGCAATGGCAGAACTGGCGGCGAGGCCTGGACTACTATCCTGAGGGTGAGCTGATCTGGCTGGAGGTGGATGCAATCATCCGGCAGCAGAGCCACGGGCAGCGGTCGCTGAACGATTTTTGCAGGAAGTTCCACGGCGGGGAGAGCGGTGCACCGAAAGTGGTTTCGTATACGTTCGATGATGTGGTGCGGGGGCTGAATGAAGTTGCGCCCTACGATTGGGCTGGACTCTTGCGCGAGCGCGTCGCCGCCACTAGCACGCACGCTCCGCTCGGCGGCATTGAGAGGGGCGGATGGAAGCTGGTGTACAACGACAAGCCGAATTTGTTTACCGCGGCGGAGGAAAAGCTGGCCAAGTTCGGCGACTTCGCTTACTCGCTGGGATTCACGGCGGGTGAAGATGGCAAACTCGACGACGTGATCGTGGGATCGCCGGCGTACCGGTCAGGGCTAGGGCCGGGCATGAAACTGGTGGCCGTGAACGGCCGGAAGTGGTCGACGCCGGTACTGCGTGCGGCGCTGAAAGCCGCGCAGGGGAATGGCCAGCCGATCGAGTTGCTGGTGGAGAATGCGCAGTTTTTCAAGATTTATTCCGTTGCTTATCGAGACGGGGAGAAGAATCCGCACCTGGAGCGGGTTTCGGAACAGCCCGACATTTTGGGGGAGATTCTGAAGCCGCTGACACACTAGCCTGAACCTGTAGTTCTAGTACCTACGTAAGCTCCGCGCCTGGTAATCGCTGCTACAATCGCGCTAGAACTCTCAAAAGACAATCCAGGCGCAGGCATTCATGCACAGTTTTTCGCGAATGATCAGGAGTCGGCTACTACTGGCCGGGCTCTGTGCGCCGTTGGCCGTGTCATTCATGCTGGCACAGACTTCGGTGCGCTCGGTGAAGGTGCTCGGCAGCAAGGACGCTGTCGAGATTGAAGTGCAGGCCAGCGAGCGGATCGTCCCGCAAACTCTGGTGCTGACCGGGCCTGATCGCCTGGTGATCGACTTTGCCAACGCGGTTCCCAGCAGCGAGTTGCGCAGCCAGTCGGTTGATCGCGGGCAAGTGAAGAGCTTGCGGATCGGCCTGTTTCAATCGAAGCCCCCCATTACACGCGTCGTAGTCGATCTGAAGAGCGCGCAGTCGTACCAGGTTTTTCCGTATGGCCGAACGGTCATGATCAAGGTCATGGGCGGCGGGGTCGACGTTTCTGCCGGGAATTATCCTTCGCAAGCAGCGACGCACCCCAGCCTGGTGACCGCCAATTACACGACCAGCGCGGAACCCATCAGTGTTGTGCCAGCTGAGGAGCCGCCGCCGCTCGACGTTACGTATCGCAATGGATTGTTGGGGATCAGGGCCAACAAGGCGACGCTGTCGGAGGTGCTGTACGCGGTGCAGCAGCGGACTGGCGCCGAGGTTTCGATCGCCGCTGGAGCCGAGCAGGAAAAAGTAGTGGCCGACATTGCGCCCGGGTCCGCACCGGAAGTTCTGGCACGACTGCTGAATGGATCCAGATTTAATTTTCTGATTCTGAGTGCGGTGGACAATCCGCAGCGCCTGGATCGGGTGATCCTTAGCGCGCGCCCAGACGGCGCGTTTATGCCGCTTGCTCCCGTGCAGGTGCAGAACGCCGATGATTCCGAGGATCGCGAACCCTCAATCACGAACCTGCAGCCGGGGAATCGAGCCCCTGCGCCTACGCAGGTTCCGCAGCCGCCGGATGGAAATGCGCCGGCCGACGAGAACACGCCGAACCAATAAACTCGTTTGGTTTGAGAACATCAGCAGGAAAGCGAAGGCAGGGCTGCGTCTAGGGAGGCGTGATCAGCCGGATCGGCACCGGAGAGGAGCCGGTGACGGGAGAAGAACGGACAGGGGTCCCAGTCCCATTGCCGCAACCGGCCACGTTCAGGATGGTCACGCTTACGTTGCCATATTGATCGACCTGGTTAATAAACGCCTGCAGGAATCCTACAATGGTGACCGGGCTTGTTCCACTGCGAGCAATCGTGTTGGTGGAGTCGTAGATGGGCAGGGAGACGACGGAAGTACTGCTTGTGACCGCGCTGCCGGGGTTGCCGGCCAGTGCAGAGAGCGGGTTAGCGGTCCCGGCAAGAATCTGGAATGGATACGCGGTATTGTTGATCGAATCCTGGCCGTCGTTCAACATGTTCAAATCAGCTGCACGAATGAGGGGCAGCACCGCGTCAGCGGTCTCGAAGTCAATATTCCCCCTCCCCCCATCCAATTCCACCGTGCTCTGAACGCTGCACTGGTAGACCGTCGACTGGTCGCATCCCGCAATCGCCTGTTCATAAAGATCCATGCCGGCTGCCCACGAAGGCACAGCGACGGGAGTCGCCGGGGGATCCGCCCCGGGGACGAACTGCAAGTTCGGAGGCCCCTGCACGAACCCAGCCCGGACGAAGTTGGCCCCGGGGGGGCTGGGGCTGAACGCAAGGTACACGCCGATCCCGTGTGGACGCAATCAGGCGACAGCCAGAATGTCTCGCCAATGACTCCATTAGAGCTGCTGCCGTTGAGGGAGATTCCCGCGTGAGTAATCGATCCGTCGGCGGTGCTCACCAACGACGTGCAAGCGCCAGGGCCATTGGCCCCACCCTGATTGCAATAAAACCCATTGCTGTTTGGGCCGGCAGGATTCAGCGGATCCAGATTTGGTACAAGCCACGGTTTTAAGCATCGCGGGCGCACCGGGATGATGGTGTCCTGACTCACACTTCCCGAATTCGAGGGATTGAAAGCCTCAGCGGTCGCGGTCGCGCTCAAATTATTCCCGGCGTTTCCCCACATACGGGAGAAAAAGGTGGGGAGCCCTGCTCGCTGCACTACTACGGTGACCACTGGGTTAACGCCAAACGCGGCGGGTAGTAAGGAACAGTCCGTGTTCGAAGTCGTAGTACCCCCACTTGTCACGGAGTATGTGACAGTGACCGAGGCCGTCGGTATGGAGGCACCTCCAACTGCATTCTGCTGCACCACCGAGGTGGCCACTTGAGTAGCTGGGTAGTTCGGCGAACCGCAAATTGCCTGCCATGAAAGTGACGAGTTGTTCGGGTCGCCGGTCAGACCCGAAATCGATAGGACCCGGGCCGCCGCCAGCGCGGCCGTGTCAGCGGTTCGCTGTGCTTCCTCTCGTGCCAGATAAAGTGTGATGACGTCAATGGACAGAGCCGCCATTGCAATGATCGCGACCAGAGCCAGCGCGACCAGCACCATGGTGACGCCGCGCTCATGGCGTCGAGAAGGGAAGGTGCGCGAAGATCTTCGAATTGCGGGCGATTTCATAACGCTCTTCAGTTCTCGTTCATGGCCACAGCAGTGACGGTAATCGCGTTGGGCAGCGTCGATCTGGCGCCCAGAAGGCTCGCGGCCCGGCCGAACCGCCAGGCGTAACCATACTCAATGGTCACGCAAGTGCTGATGACAGCGGTTCCCGAGCCGGGGTTCTGCGGCGTGCAGTTCACAGATGGGAGAGTGGCGCCGGTTGAGGGAAAGTAATACCCGCGATTGATGATGATGACCAGGCCTCCGGGAGGGCAGCCTGTGGTCGCGGTGTACTTCCAAGTGAGGGGGCCCGCCGAAGTCGGCGCGGAGCTGCTGATACCGCAGTCGTTGAGCTTATTGGCGACCAAATAGTTGTCGATGTCTTGAAATGCGTCGAGGACGGAGGCCGGAGTCGTCGCGGGTGATTGCAGGTCGCTTGCCGGATCGGCTGCGGCTACGCGGGCTCCATCACGCGCCGCGTTCGTTAATTTTTGTTTAATGGTAAACGCATAGCTGAAGTCGAAAATGCCAACCACAAACAACACCAACAGCGGCAAAGCAACGGCAAACTCCACTAACTGTGCAGCATGATCGTCCCGCCATCAGAGGCCGCGCGAGGCCACTGGTTGAACTCCAGAGATGAGAACGAACGGATCATTGAGTCTCCATGCGCATGCGAGCCGAGGCGGTCAACAAGATTCGCTGTTTGTTCAGCGAGGTAAACGGAAGCCAGAACTGAAATGGATACTGAAAAGTCACCGACATGCCACAGACTCCGGTGCCACCAGTGGTGGTTGACGATAACTGGACGGGGCCTTGCACACAGACATTGGAACCAGACACGGTCGCACAGGAAGTCGAGCCTCCCGTGACTACGGAACAAGCGTTGAATGTTGGGGTTGGAGACGGCGCTTGTATTTTCGTGGGATCGAGTTTGGATACAAGTAGGTCGTTGTTGACTGCATTGACTGCATTTGTCGCGACGGAGTTTGGGCTGGAACAAGTGGTGCAATAAGGTGCTGCCCCGGCGCGGGCGCCTTCTTGGGCGGCGCGGGTGATTGCGCCGTAGATGCTGAAGGCTTGTCCGAACCAGAAGATTCCTAGCAGCATCATGAACATCAAGGGCAGGACGGCGGCGGCTTCTGCGATCTCGGCACCGCGGACTTCGGCGCCCAGCCTTTGTATCGCTGATCGCAGGGAGTTCAGCATGCTAGCCCACCACTCCGGCTTTTCGGAGAATCCCATAAAGCACCACCGTGAACGCAAGCGCCACTCCGTAGGGAACTTTCAACGACTCCGGATTATCCAGCGATACCTGGGTTCCGGGCAATCGGAAAGTCACCAGCGAGACCAGGATATGGCCGATGTTGCGCAACGTTTGACGAATGCGTCCTTTGTAAATGATCAAGGCTACCGCCATGAGTCCGGCGACGAAAACCGAGGCGATCAGCAGATCTGTCAACAGGGCCGGGCCCGTGAAGGAACCTAGTGCGCCGGCCAGCTTCCAATCGCCCGCCCCCAGGCTGCGCAGCAGGACGAAGGGCAGCAGCAACGCCAGGCCGATGAGCGCGCCCAGCAGGGAAGTCTTCAGGCCGCTCCAGCCTCCGAGGACTGTGTTGGCAATCACTCCGATCACCAAACCCGGCACGGTCAGCCAGTTCGGGATGCGGCGGCTGCGCAGGTCCGTCCAGCCTGCGATCAACGCGAGAGCCACCGCGCCTGCCAGAATGACTGGTTTCAAACGTGCCTCAGGCGGCGCAGCCATGCGAGTCGCATTCCCGCGCCGTTCCCGTCATATTGAAAATCATGATATTGAAAAAGATCCATTTTGTGACGGTTCAGAAATCGCCAGCGCGGAGGGACCGCCGGCTCTCGCCGCCTTCGCCATTACGCCCGCAAAAGCAAGCCTCTTGCGCGGATTCTCACATAGCAGGGAGGCGAAGTCAATGAAGGTCTGGATGCCCTTTTCCGGACTCGCGCCGCTCTGCCCGAACAAAATAAAAGGCCCGGAACGCGTCCGGGCCTTTCGCAAAACGATTGCCCTTACTGCCGGTTGAATGTCGGGGCCGCATTGTGCTCGGCGATGACCTTCCGGGCATTGTCGGCCAGAGCTTTTGCTTGGGGCAGCAGCTCAAGGCCCTTGACCACTTCCGGATCGGACTCGGCGCGAACCTTCATGCCTTCGTCCTGCCCGAAGGCGTCGACGAAGATCTCAGACTTGATGCTCGACTTGATCCAGTCGTTATTGTCGAGCAGATCGGCCTGCGTGTAAGCGATGTTGGCCTCGTCCAGTGACTTGCGGAACTCCTGCAGGACCGCGTCCTCGACTTCAAAGCTCTTGCTGGGATGGTGATCGACCACGTAGCGCTTGGCGAAGTTGAAGAACGCGTAGTGCTGCAGCAGCGTGTCCTGGAAGTGATTGCTCTTTATCGGAGGAATGTTGACGTCGGGAGTGATTCCGCCGCCCCCGTAGACTGTGCGGCCGCTGTCGGTGAGCTTCACTTCGCGGTTGGCGGTGTTGGAACCCTCGGAGCTTTCGCGGTTGTAGTAGTAGTCGTACAGGGAGATGTTGCTGTAGTCGCGCTGGATGAGGCGTCCGCTCGGCGTGTAGTAATGAGCGGTGGTCAGGGCGAGACCAGTGTTTTCCGATAGCGGATAGACCGTCTGCACCAGACCCTTGCCGAACGTGACTTCACCAGCGATCAGGCCTCGGTCGTGATCTTGAATGGCGCCGGAAACGATCTCTGCCGCGGAGGCGGTCAGCCGGTTCACCAGAACAACGATGGGATAGTCTTTGCCGCCGTTGCCGTGCTGCGCGATGTAGCGCTTTTCGGCGGATGCGCGGCCGTGATGAGAGACGATGAGCTGTCCCTTCTTCAGGAACTTGTCAGCGACGCCGACACCTTCGCTCAGCAATCCGCCAGGATTGCCGCGCAGGTCGAGGATCAGTCCCTTCAAGTCGCCGAAGGAATCGAGCGCGTCGGAGACTTCATGCTCTGTCGTCTCGTTGAAGCCGTTCACATGCATGTATCCGATGCCGGGCTTGATCAGGAAATGTACGTCGACGCTGTAGCGGGGAATCTCGTCGCGGACGAGCGTGAATTCCATCGGCTTCTCAACGCCATCACGCGAGATGCTGATGTGAACCGTGGTGCCCTTGGGGCCCTTCAACAGGTCGGCAACGTCGGTGGTGCTCATGTTCTCGGTCGACTTGCCATCGACCGCGATGATGACGTCACCCGGGTGAATGCCGGCCTTGTAGGCGGGCGTGCCGGTGAAGGGATAGATCACGATCACTTTGTTATTGCGCGGTCCGACGGTCATGCCCACGCCGTAGTACTTGCCGCGCTGGTCTTCGCGCATCAGCGCGTACGACTTGGGATCGAAGAAATTGGAGTGCGGATCGAGGGCGTGTAGCATGCCCGGGATCGCCCCGTTGTAGATGGCTTTGTCCGGGTTCACCGGCTCGGCGTAGTTATCTTCAACGAGCGCGTACACGTCGGTGAATTGCTTGAGGCTATCCTTGACCTCGGAGTCGCCGGTCATGGACGACTGCTGGCCGGAACGCTGGGCAAACAGAATGCCCAGGAATCCGCAGGCGAGCAGGAAAAAAACTACAAGGAAGAGTGATCGGCGTGAACTACGGGCCATCTTGAATTTCCTTCGTTGAGGGCTGCTTTCACCCCAGCTACCGCTGAATATCCGTCAGTATATCACCAGCTTAGACTCGCCCGGACCGGGATTGTCACTATGGTAACCCTGAAGAAACTGACCTCCTTATTTGATGCGGCTGGGGAGCTCTGGGGTTCCTTGCTCCTGAGCAAATCGCACAATCTAGGGAGCCTCGGCGGGAAAGAGCGGGTGGTCGTCCATGGCGGCCTTCGGCTTGGGTTCTTGAGGAGCATCCTTGCGGTTGACACAGGCCTGAGGGGCGCGAGTCCGCAGGATGGCTCGGAGAATGCGGGGCATGTCCTTCGATACTTCAAGGATGACGATCTGCGCAGGCCCTCCGGTTTCGGTGCGGTAGGAGATGCTGAAGTAGTGGCTATGGCGGCGCATCTTGACCAACCCAACCGCGATCGCGGGCAGCACTCCCAGATGTCGCGTTACGGCTTTGGAGTATTCGTACGAATCGATGAAGGCGTAAGGAATCCCCACTTTGTTTCCGGACTGTTCGAAGATGAGAGATGTGGCCGAGGTGGTATCGAGATGCCCGATGACTCCGGCGGGTACGCCCTGCACGGTGCCGCCGACATACCGCGCATGGCCTTCGTCGATGGCAAAAGCGGATAACGACAAAAGCAGAAGAAAATAGAACTGCGGGAATCGCTTCATGCTGCTCCTCCTTAGAATGTTGCCAAGGATAGCGTAAGCCGCAGGGCCCCGCTGGGAGCAGCGTTTTGGGGCAGTTTCTCAAGTGTCACATGAAGGTTATGATCCCGTTTGAACCGACTTTGCGATCCTGATCATCGTGGCGGCGCTGCGCTCGACATCTTCGTCAGTCGTGGCCCAACAGGAGACGGAGATTCGCATGGCTGTCTGTCCCTGCCAGACCGTGCCTCCGCACCAGCAGGTGCCGTCGGCTTGGATCTCGGCAATGACGCGGCGGGCCTGCTCGGGGCTACCGAAGAAAACTAACACCTGATTCAGGACGACGTCGTTCAGCACGGCGAAACCGGCAGCGCGCAGACGCTGGGCGAAGAGTTTTGCCTGGCGGCAATTGCGCTCGATCATCTCCCGCAATCCGCGGCGGCCGAGGGATCGCATCGCGGCCCACAGTTCGATACCGCGGGCGCGCCGCGAAGAGTCCGGCGTGTACTGCCAGGGCTCGCGTCCAGCACTCTGCGTCAGATAGGCCGCGCTGCCCGCAGACATTGCTCGACGCAAGTGCTCGGGATCGCGCACTACGACCAATCCAGAGTCGTAGGGAACGTTCAACCATTTGTGACAATCGATCGCCCATGAATCGGCGTCGCTTACTCCGTCAAGCAGCGGCGCGTATTGCGGCGAGACGGCGCTCCATAATCCGAACGCTCCGTCGACGTGGACCCATGCTCCAGCCTGCTGAGCCCGCGCGCAAATTTCTTTTGCGGGATCGAATGCCCCCGTGTTGACGTTGCCAGCTTGAATGCAGACGATGGTGTGCTCGTCGAGAACCGGCAGGGCGTCGGCGCGCATGCGTCCCTGTGCGTCGGCAGGTACCTTAATCACGCGGGAACGGCCGAGGCCCCCCATGCTTAGAGCCTTCAGGACCGAAACGTGAACCTCCTGGCCGACGACCACGCGAATCGGCGGAGCTTCGAACATTCCGTCTTCTTCAACATTCCAGCCGACGCGTTGGAGCAAGGCCGACCGCGCCGCGGCCAGCCCTGAAAAATTCGCCATGGTGGTGCACGTAACGAAGCCGACTCCGCTGGTGGCAGGCAAGCCCAGCAGATCCAGGGTCCAATCGCGGACAATCTCTTCGACTTTCGCTCCCACCGGAGACATGACTTGCATCGCCGCATTCTGGTCCCAGGCGGTTGCCAGCCAGTTTGTCGCCAGCGTTGCTGGGAGAGTGCCGCCTACCACAAATCCAAAATAGCGGCCGCCTGAGGTTGCGACGGTTGCGGGTGAGCCGATGTCGTCGAGCAAAGCCAGAACGTCAGCGGGCTCGCAGGGATTTTCCGGCAACGGTCCGCCGAGCGCATCGAGACGTGCAATATCCTCCGGGCTCGGCACCACTTTGCGGTCAGTGATGGCGGCGATATAACGTGCCGCGCGGACCGCTGTTTCGGATAGCAATTCCTTCACGGGTGTCTCCTTGGAGAGTTCTACAAAGATTCGATGGGCTGGTTAATAAACGCCTCGTAACGCTGCAGTTCCGCGATGGATGCTTCCGACAGCAGTGGGAAGGGAATTGCGCGGCATCCCGCGGGAAGCTCCGCGGCGGTTAGAAGATCGCAGACGACCGCGGCGGTCTGCTTGAGGCCACGCTGCCAGTTGGGCTCGCGGGCGTCGCGGAAGACGAGGCTGTCCGGATGGAATCCCGCGGCGCTCAACACCGCGCGCGCCACTTTCAGGAACTCGGGCCAGCGCGAGGCCACGCCGACTAGAGCACCTGACGGAGCGGGCAGGTATCCAGCGAGTGAAGCCGGCACCGAGCGCACCTGCAACATGATCAATTCCGTGCCGGCCGGCAGTAACTGGCGCGCCGTGGCTTCGCGATTCGGCAAGACCACGGGAATTCCGCCAACGGGCGCCTTGGGACAATCCTGCGGCACGCAGGACTCTACCGGGAAGGTGACGGCGCGAGCGATCTCGGCGGCCAGGATTCGGCGTAACTCATCGTCGGGCTCAATCAGAAGAAAATGATCGGGAGGTTGCAGTTCGAGCCACTGGCGCATGCGCACTCGTAGCACGGGTAATGTTACCCCCAGCTTGCGCGCCGAGCGGAAGAGCCGGGCAATCATTTGATCGAGCGCCAGCGCCGGCGTGGGCGAGACCTCCGGCTTGCGAGCTCGAACGTAGACGCCACTGCCGCGGCGGAACTCGACCCAGCGATCGCGCTCGAGGTGGCGGTATCCCGCGCTGATCGTGTTGGGATGCAAGTGAAAGCGCCGCGCGAGGTCGCGCGTGCTGGGCAGGCGCTGGCCGGGAGTCAGGTCGTCGCTCAATATGCCGAGGACGACCTGTGTGACCAATTGTTCGCGGATGGAGACTTCGCTGCCGCGTGCAAACCAGAATTGCATGGCCGCAACATCATAAGCTCTCGCGACGGCTCTGAGAAAGTTGTCTCCGGATGGTCTCGCAATGATTGCCGCTTTTCCAGCTCCGGCAGTATGATGAAGCGCATGAGCTTTTCCGAGACGGTCTTCCTTTTCTTTTTGGCGCTCATTATCTTCGGGCCCAAGAAGTTGCCGGAGATCGCACGCCAGGTTGGCAAGTACATGAACGAGTTCAAGCGCGCCTCCAATGAGTTCAAGGCGCAGATTGAGCAGGAAATCGCTCATTTGGAGGTGGAGAAGCCGAGCATTCTTCCTCCCAGCACTCCTCCGGACGGCGCCACCAGCCGCACATTGCATCCCGCGCCCAGCGCTGCCAGCACTACCGAAACTCCCGCGCCCGAAGTGCCGGCCACGTTAGCGGCTTCCGAGGACGAGCCCCTCTTTGCTTCAGAGGCCGCGAGTTCCACGCCCGCCACCGAAGCCGCCGCCCATCCTGAAGACGTAACATCCGCCAGTTCGCAGGAATCGCATGTCTGAAATCGGAGCCGCGGGAAGCAGCGGCGACAGCGCAACGAAAGAGGCCATGCCGGTCATGGGATTCCTCGATCACCTCGAGGAGTTGCGGAAGCGCGTCGTCTATTCCATCATCGCGGTCGGAGTCGGCTTCGGCATCTGCTGGTGGAAGGTCGAGCGCATCTACGACGTCATGCAGCGACCCATTATCGGTGTGCTGCACAAGCACCAGCTGCCGGAGCATCTGGGCTATTTGAATCCCACCGATCCCTTCAATCTTTACTTGAAGGTTGCGGCACTGGCCGGTTTGTTCCTGACTTCACCCTTCGTGCTCTATCAGTTGTGGATGTTTATTTCTCCGGGACTGTACCGCAACGAGAAGAAGTACGTCGTCCCGTTCATGGTGTCGACCATATTTCTATTCCTGTCGGGCGGATACTTCGGTTTCAAGATCGTGTACCCGCGCGCGCTCGATTTTCTGATCGGTTTCGGAAAGCAGTTCCAGCCGATGATCACCATCGGGGAGTACACCCAGCTTTTCCTGAGCATTGTTCTCGGCATGGGGCTGATTTTCGAGATGCCGATTCTGGTTTTCTTTCTGGCGTTGATGGGCATTATGAGCCCGAGTTTCATGGTCAAGAACTTCCGCTATTCGATTCTGGTGATTTTCATTATTGCGGCTATCGTTACTCCCACTCCTGACATCGTAAATATGTGCGTTTTTGCTGCTCCCATGCTGGTGTTGTACGGTCTGAGCATCGGAGTGGCTTATATGGTGTATCCCAAGAAGGACCAGCCGAAAGAGGAACAGGCGTAGATGAGTGGAGCGAAATCATCGAGCGGAGCTAAATCCCCCTTATGCGTTTTGCTGGCAGCCATCGCGCTGGCAGCTTTGGCCTGTAACCCGAGCAAGGACGCCGCGCAGGAGAAAGACAAAGATCAGAAAGCGCCTGCCATCAGCGCAGCAGATGCGCCTCTGCCAGCACTCTCGTTGCCGTCCGATAGCGGACCACTGCCGCCATTCAACGCAGACCGCACCATGCAATACGTGAAAGAGATCGTCGCATTGGGCCCGCGCCCGATCGGCAGCGCCAATCATAAAAAGGTCGAGGACTATATCACCTCGCATCTGAAAGGCGACACGGTCGAGGACGATGCGTTCACTGCGGATACGGTGGAAGGTAAATTTCCGGTGCGCAACATTATCGCGAAATACCCGGGCACCCAAGACGGTGTCATCGTGATCGCCAGCCACTACGACACGAACTATCCGCTGCGGAATACATCGTTCATCGGAGCCAACGACGGCGCCGCCACCAGCGCCCTTCTGCTGGAATTCGCCAACCAACTGCGAGGCAAGAAGCGCGACGGCTACGGCGTCTGGCTGGTGTGGACGGACGCCGAGGAGGCGGTGAAGACGTGGTCCGACACCGACAGCGTTTACGGCACGCGGCATCTTGCGAAAAAATGGCAGCAGGATGGTACCGCCAAGCAGATTAAAGCATTCCTGCTGGCCGACATGATCGGCGACGCCGATCTCGACATTGACCGCGACACAAACTCCACTCCGTGGCTGGAGAGCGTGGTTTATGAAGCGGCCACGCGCGCGGGCTACCAGTCGCATTTCTTCGCACGCACCAACACGGTTTCTGACGATCACTTGCCGTTCATGAGCATCGGCGTGCCCTGCGCCGACATCATCGACATCAATTATGGATACAACAACGTCTTCCATCACACGGTGCAGGACACGGTCGATAAACTCAGCACCAAGAGCCTGGAGATCAGCGGCATCGTGATCCTCGAAACGGTGCGCATCCTCGACAAGATGGAGCTGTTGCCGCCGAAGTGAGCGGACGTCGGTTGTTTTGCGCTTTTGCAGAATTTCATTTCTAATGCACCCCATATGCAAATTGTGAAGACCCTGTTCTGTGCCTGCGTGTTCAGCTTCACCTGCCTAGCCGCAACGACCCCAGCCGATACCAGCGAAGTCAATCAGGTAATTCAAGCGGCGCTTCAGCCTTCGCCGCTGGAGAACAACCTGCATCGCTTAACCGATGAGATCGGTGGGCGTGTTCCGGGAACGCTGGGCATGCAACACGCCGTGGCGTGGGGAGTGCAGGCATTCACGGCCGCTGGAGCAGACAGCGTTCATACCGAGGGATTCACGATTCCGAATTCATGGGCCGAAGGCGCGACCGAGATGAATGCGACCACGGCGTACCAGGTTGATGCCTCGAAGGTAGGCGGGGGAACTGTGCTGTCGCCGTTCCGAGTGCGGGCGGTTTCTGTCGCTTGGGCTCCTGCGCTAGCCGCGGTGAAGCATATCCCGATGGTCGATGTGGGCGCAGGCACGGCCGCCGATTTCGCGAAGGCGGGCGATGTTAGCGGAAAGATCGTTCTGGTTCACACCGTGGTTCTGAAGACTTGGGACGATCTGTTTGCCGAGTATGAGAATGCTCCGCCGGTGATTGACCTTGCCGTGAAAGGGAAAGCCAAGGCGGTTGCCTTCATGGCTACGCGTGAACACGACATTCTCTACCGGCACACGAATGCGTCTGCCGGTGAAATCGACAAGCTTCCGATGGTGATTGTCGCGAGGGAGGACGGCGAGCGGATCGCGCGGCTGTTAGCGGCGGGAAATTTAGTGTGGGCCGACCTTTCGATTCCTAATCTGATTGGCGGGCCAATCAAGGCTGCCAATGTCGTGGCAGAGATCCGCGGTAGCGACAATCCGGATGAATTCGTAATCCTGGGCGCGCATTTGGATTCGTGGGAATTGGGAACAGGCGCTCTGGATAACGGTTGCAACGCCGCGTTGGTCGTTGACGCGCTGAGAGCTATTAAGGCCTCAGGCGTGAAGCCGCGACGCACCATCCGCTTCATTCTTTTCTCGGGCGAAGAACAGGGACTGATCGGTTCCCGCCTCTATGCCTACAGCCATCGCGTCGAACTCGACAAGGCTGCGGGAGTCATCATCTACGACTCGGGCACGGGGAAGACCACTGGTTTCTCCATCGGCGGCCGCAAAGATTTTTACTACGCTGCGAAGGGACTGATCACACCACTGGCTCAATTTGACGTGAAAGAACTGAAGACCACCATGGAGTGGGGGACCGACCATTTTGACTTCATGCTTGAGGGCGTGCCGACGTTTGTCGCCGATCAGCAAGAGGCCAACTATCTGGAGAACTACCACGCCATTTCCGACACCTACGACAAGGTCGACTTTTCCCAGTTAAAAAAGCACGTGGCGGAGGCCGCCGCTCTGAGTGTCGAGTTGGCGGATCTGCCGACCAGGATTGGGCCGCGCCTCACTCACGATCAGATCGAGCAAACCATGCGCGACACCAACAGCGTCGAGATGTTCAAGGCGTTCGGGATTTGGGATGAGTGGGTCAGCGGCCGGCGGGGAAGACAGAAATAGCTGATGCGATAAGCCGCCAGGAACTCCAAATTGTTCTATTTCTGGATTCTGTTCAACGTTTTCGCGCTGGGCATGTTGGTGCTGGACCTGCGTGTCTTCCACCGCCCCGGTCACGTGGTCAGTTTCCGCGAGTCGCTCGGCTGGACCGTCATGTATGTGGCGCTGGCTGCCGGGTTCGCGATCCTTCTGTACTTCTGGCTGGGCCACCAGATCGCGCTGGAATTCGTCACCGGTTACGTTTTGGAGCTTACGCTCAGCGTCGACAATCTGTTCGTCTTCTTGATGGTGTTCAACTATTTTGCGGTCCCGGACCAGCAACAGCATCGTGTTCTATTCTGGGGCGTAGTGGGCGCGCTGATCATGCGCGGCATTTTTATCGGCGCCGGGGTGGGTTTGATCTCCCGTTTCCATTGGGTGCTCTACATCTTCGGCAGTCTTCTGATTTACAGCGGCATCCGCTTCTGCGTGATGGGAGATCACAAGATCGACCCTTCCGCCAATCCCGTCGTAAAAGCGCTCCGCCGCTGGATTCCCGTGACCAACGATTATCAAGGGGGCCGATTCTTCGTTCGGACCGCGCCGGACAAGCGCCTCTATGCGACGCCGCTGTTGGCGGTATTAATCGTGATTGAGACCACCGACATTTTGTTTGCCGTCGATTCCATCCCAGCGATCCTCGCCATTACGCTGAACGCCTTCGTGGTCTATACGTCGAACGTGTTCGCGATCTTGGGATTGCGCTCCATGTACTTCGCCATCTCCCGGCTCATGAAGGCGTTTCGCTTTCTGCACTATGGGCTGGCGGTGGTGCTGATTATGGTGGGATTAAAGATGCTCACCGCGGATTATTACCGGGTACCGATCACGGTAACGCTAGCGGTCGTGGCCGGAGTGCTGCTGACGTCGATCGCAATCTCGGTGGTGTTTCCTGGAACCAGCAAAGACTGATAAGTGCGCGCACGGATAAGACCTCTTCGACAGAAATCGGGCGATGTGCACGAAGGCAGTTCAGCGAGCGCATACGCTATCATGGAACCGCATGCCGCAAGCGACTATCCACGTACTCCCGCGGCCTTATCAGGCCTGGATTGAGAATGGCCTGCTCTCCCGAGCGGGCTCGGTGCTGAGCGAACTGTTGCCGCAGGCGAGCCGCATCTTTGTCGTCACCGTTCCTCCGGTGCGCAAGCGCTGGGGGGGTAAGCTGGTTAGCTCTTTGAAGGCCGCTGGGTTCACACCGCAGGTGATTCCGATGCCCGACGGCGAGCCCACCAAGCGCCTCACGACCGTAGAGGGACTCGCCGACAAATTAGTGCGTCTCGGTGCCGACCGCAAGGCCGTGGTCATTGCTCTTGGGGGCGGCGTGGTGGGCGACGTCAGCGGGTTGCTGGCCTCGCTGTATATGCGCGGGGTTGAGTTCGTGCAGATTCCTACGACCGTGCTTGCCCAAGTCGATGCGTCGATCGGCGGGAAGACAGGAGTTAATCTGGTTGCCGGCAAGAACATGGTAGGAACATTCCATCATCCTCGGGTGGTGCTAATCGATCCTACGGTGCTGAAGACGTTGCCTGATCGCGAGTTTCGCGCCGGACTTTACGAGGCGCTGAAGTGCGGCATCATCGGAAACATCGAGCTGTTTCTGCGCTTTGAGCAGAATCGGGCGAAGATGATATTAAAGCGCGATCCGGTCGAACTGGAGTGGCTGATTGCGCAATCGGTAAAACTAAAAGCGGAAGTCGTTTCCGCGGATGAGCGAGAGGACGGCTTGCGCCGAGTTCTGAATCTGGGCCACACGATTGGCCACGCGCTCGAAGCCGAAACCGGCTACCGGCGGCTGTTGCACGGGGAAGCTGTTGCCTGGGGCATGATCGCCGCGACCAACATTGCTCTCAGTGTGGGCCGTACCGATAGCGTGACTGCGGGCCGCATCGCCGACGCGGTTTTGAGCCTGGGGCGCTTGCCGGAGGTGAATGTGAGTTCCCGCAAGATTCTGGCTCGGCTGCAGTCGGACAAGAAGACGCAAAACGGTGTGGTGCACTTCATTCTTCCGCGCGAAATCGGCAAGGTGGAAGTGGCCAGCGATGTGCCCGCGAGTGCGGTGGTCGATGCGGTCGAAGAGTTGCGGCGCCTTTCGCGTGGCGGCTGGGTTTGGGGGAAGTAGAAGGAGAAGAAGATGCAGGAGACAGCGCAGCAGTATATTCAGCGGATCTTGTCGAACGTCGAGGGCGAAGACGCAATCAAGGTTCAGAAAGCAACCCCAGGAAAGCTAAAGAAATTGATTCGGGGGCTGACTCCGAAACAGCTGAAGTGGAAGCCGGAGCCGGGGAAGTGGTCGATTGCGCAAATCGTAGCCCATTTGGCCGACGCGGAGATTGTTGGCAGTTGGCGCATGCGGCTGATCGCCGGCGCGAACGAAACCGCGATTCAGCCCTTTGATCAAGACGTGTGGGCTTCGCTGTTTCAATATGGCAAACGCGATGCGAAACAGTCGCTGGAAGTCTTCCGGGTGCTTCGCGAGAACAACCTTACGATGCTGCAAGCTCTTCCGCGCGAAACCTGGGATAACTTCGGCATGCACGTCGAGCGCGGCAAGGAAACCATCACGCACATCGTGCGCATGTTCGCTGGCCACGACACGAACCATGTGAAGCAGATTGAAGGCATTACTGCCCAGCTGAAGAAGAAGCAGAAGTAGGTCGCCACGTTGCAAGGGGTCAGCAAATCTACCGTGGTTGGCGCCGCGCCGGAAGGCGCCGGTGACCAGCAGTCGGCCGCGAGGGCGGTCCGCGAGATGTTCACTTCGATCGCGCCGCGTTACGACCTGCTGAACCACGTGTTGTCGTTCAATATCGACCACATGTGGTGGCGGCGTACTGCTCGTGTTTTCCGGACCATTGTGGGGCGCTCCGATGCCCGCATTCTCGACCTGTGTTGCGGAACGGGCGACATGACGTTCGCCTTGCGGCGGCAGGCTGGGAAGTCGTCTCCTAAGATTGCGGGTGTCGATTTCTCCCACGCAATGTTGCAGCGCGCGACGGCCAAGTCGTCGGCTGCGCCAAACGGATCAGCGCCGGGATGGATCGAAGCGGACGCGCTCAGCCTTCCGTTTCCGAGCGCGCATTTCGATCTGGTGACGTCGGCATTCGGCTTTCGTAATCTCGCCGACTATGATGCCGGACTGCGGGAGATTGTTCGTGTGCTGCGTCCCGGCGGAGAATGCGGCATCCTCGATTTCGGCGAGCCTGACGGTGCGATGGGCGCGCTCTACCGCATCTATTTCAAAAAAGTTCTACCGCGAGTCGGGACTTTGATCTCCGGTGTCCGTGGGCCCTATGCTTACCTCCCAGCCTCAGTCGAGCGATTTCCGCCACCGGAAGAAATGCTGGCGAGGATGAAGCGCGCTGGATTTGCCGAAGCGACGTGGACCCCTTACACGTTTGGCATAGCCGGACTGTATCGCGGGAAGGTATAGTTGCTGCCGCGCAGCCAGACCGGGCAAACTATCCCGTATTCTTTAGCAATTTACTAAGAGCCTGAATGTCATCCGGACCGACATCTCCGACCACGAAGTAGCGCAATCCACCTTGTGTCCAGTTCTCTGCATTGAACGATGCGGCACGTACCGATCCCGAGGGCAAGCCTGCTGTTTCCTCTCCAGGATCCTGAAAGATGAAAACTGAAACCTCGTGCTTGCGGATCTGGTATATCAGATGTGCCCCGGGCGTTTGGGCGAGATAGGTGACTCGCCCTCCGAGCAGCGTGAACTCCGATCCTTGCAAGTCCGGCAGATTGAAGGTAAACGGAATCTTCCCTTGAAACCACGGCTTCACCGTATGACGGTCGGTCGAGACGACGTCGACCGGCGTCGCGCTGGCTAACGCGGCGACGTGCAGGTCGGCCAGTTCGCTGTACACGCGTTGACGGCGCGCAGTTTCGCGCCCGACGTACCAATTCAATGCGACCGAGAGGATGAGCACGGAGAGGGCCGGCACCGCCAAAATCCACAGCCAGCCGGAGCCCCTGCGCGGCTTCTCGGCAATAATTTTTGTGATCCGATTCCGCAGTTCGGTGCTGGCTACATAGCGCTGACCGGCGACCTGCACGGAGCGCTTCAGTTGCACGCGTTCGAGTGTGGCGACGGCACATGGAGCGCAGCCTCGTAGATGCGTCCCCAGCGTGTTGGCCTCAGCGGATTCGAGTTCGCCATCGACGTACGCATCGAGTTTGCCGCGCCATTGCTCACAAGCCATGCCGGCCTCCCTGGTTCTTCTTCAGCAGCAGATCGCGTAATGCTTTCCTCGCGCGAAACAAGCGTGACATCACCGTGCCGATGGGAATGGCCAGTGTTTCCGCGATCTCCTGATATGACATCTCTTCCACCTCGCACAACAACAAGATCTCGCGAAAAGGTACGGGCAAGTCGGCCAGCGCCTGCTGCACTACATCGCGCGTCGCCTGCGAGATGAGGATGCTCTCCGGTGTGTTGCTTTCCGAGGGCAGTAAACTCTCGTCAGCGCCTTCGTCAATTGCCAGCGTGACCTTGAGCCCCGTTCGCGAGCTCAGGAATGAATTTCGCAGGATCCGGTACATCCATGCTCGGAAATTTGTGCCTGCCTGGAATGACGAAAACCCGCGCAGCGCCTTGGCGTAGGTCTCCTGCACGAGATCCTCCGCTTCTGCCGTGTCCTGTGTCAGCCAGCGCGCGAAGTTGTAAAGCTGGTCGAACAACGGCATGGCCAGGTCTGCAAAGGTCGCGTTGGCCAAGGGTTGATCCGGCACCTTCATAGCATAACTGCCAGATCGCTCGTTTTATTCCCACATCCGCCAGAAAATATATTTGGCCCCCTTGTAGGAATAATCGCGCTGGTTCTCTGTTTTCTCTCACAGCAAGCGCGGTGAGAGGAGAATTCATGAAACAGTCCGACCGACGATCATTTCTCAAAATTGCCGGCACCTCGCTCGGCATTGGTGTGTGGTATTCAGCCTACCCCGCGGCTCTCGCTAAGGGAGAGGCCGGCGACATGTTTTCCGCTCTGGGCCGCGTCAATGGCGAGAAGGTTGTACCGTTTTTCCTTCGTCCAACTCAGCGACGCGCACGTCGGATTTAATGGGCCGCCGGACCCTCTAGGCACGCGTGCCTTCGAGCGAGCAGTCGAGATGGTTAATGGGCTGCCCCAGCGCCCGGATCTCATTTTGTTCACCGGCGATCTGACCCATGACACCGAGGACAAGGATGTTCACGCGCAGCGCATGAAGCAGTTTCAGGAAATTTAAAAAAAGATGAATGTGCCGCTCATTAAGCATGTGCCGGGAGAGCACAATGCGGGGCTCGACGGAGGAGCGCTGTACCGCGAATTCTTTGGCGAGAGTCATTATTCATTCGACCATCGCGGCGTGCATTTTGTCGCGCTCGACAACGTCTACGCGCCAAGCCGGAAGTCGGCACCGAGCAACTCGCGTGGCTCAAGAAGGATCTTGCGCGCTGTTCAAAATCCGCGCCGATTGTGATCTTTGCCCATCGTCCGCTCTTTGATCTTCGTCCCGACTGGGAGTGGTTCACCAGCGACGGCGACGATGTCATGAACGTTCTGGCCGACTTCGACTACGTAACGGTGCTGTCCGGTCACATCCACCGCGACGACGAACACGAAACCGGGAAGGTTCACCACTACGCTGCGCGCTCTCTGATCTTTGCCTTTCCCGATCCAACTGGAGTTCCTGGTCCGCGGAAGCCGGTCCCGTTCGACAAGGATCATCCTTTCAAGAACCTCGGCATTCGCACGGTTGCTTTCAACGGGGAACCACAGCCCGGCTCACAGACGCTCTCGGTCGAGGATATAGAACTCACCGCTCGCGAGTTCCGAGGGATCAACGGCGTTCAGCAGCTTTTGAGAAATCCGAAGGTTTAGATGGCTTAGCCACCAACGCAGACAAATAACACAGACAAAGAGAGGACTTATGTTTCGAGCAAAACGAACGCAGGCGGCATTCATCACTGCACTATGCATCTCAGGGTTGCTGGCCCTGAGGGGAACCAAGCGTGCTCACGCTGATGGTATTCCCGTCGTCGAAATCACTGGCAAGCGTTTCGCCTTCAGTCCTGAGAAGATCATGCTGAAGAAGGGGAAAACCGTAAAGCTCAGTTTGCACAGCGAGGACGTGACGCACGGCTTTTTCCTCCGCCCGCTCAAACTTGATGAGGAGATTCCGGCGGGTGAAACAAAAGAAGTTACCGTGACCCCCCAGGGTACGTTTACGACGATTTGCGACCACTTCTGCGGCGCAAACCACGGCAAGATGAACATGACAATCGTGGTGGAATAGCCGTGCCGAGAGTGGGTTCTTCCGCAATTCTGAGCAAGTTCAGGCTCACCGGCGATCGCGCTCGGGATCTTGTTTCTTGGAGGCTGTGAGGTGCGCGCTCCGGGCACCTTTGAAACCAAAATCATGGACGGGGCGAAGCGCCGGATTACCGTCGGTGGCCGTTCCGACCCGAACCCTCTTCCCGCCAGCGAAGAAAATATTCACGCAGGGCAACGCAACTTTACTTCCTACCGCATGGTTTGTCACGGACTCGACGGCCAGAACACGGGTGTCCCGTTCGCTGAGAGGATGGCTCCGCCGGTTCCTCCGCTGAATTCAGCGTCCGTGCAGGCCTACACCGACGGGCGGTTGCACCGCATCACTCAGAACGGACTCTCTCCTTCGGGAATGCCCGCCGCGAAAGGTGTGTTTCGCGATGAGGAGATTTGGCAGTTAGTGCTCTACATTCGTCATCTGCCGCCAAAAGGAAGCCTGGGAGAGCCTCCGGTATATGGCGGAGAGGCGAAGCCAGCGAATGGCGTCCAGCGCTGAGCCAGCGAAGATGTTGAGCGACGGAATGCGGGGACTACTTCGCTTCTGCCGGCTTGAAACTGTCGGCAAACGCGTCGGTGATGGTGTAGCGGACCACATGCTCGTACTCCGGCCCGAGGAACCGGCGCAGCCGGTCTGTGTTCATGATGTATTCGCCCGTCATGTAAGGCACCGCCTCGGGCGGGATGGCTGAGATCTTGTGCTTCCAGAGAAACTTCAGCACTTGGCGCATGGCCCATTTGCCGGGGACACGCACCAGCTTTGCCTGGGCCATTTCGACGCAGCGTCCGAAGGTTAGAGGCTCGCCGCGACCGGCGACGTTGAGCACGGTCAGGCGTTGCGTCTCGGGCTCTCGCTGCAGGATGTGCCGGATCAGCCTAGCCATGTCGTCGACGTGGATGAATTGAATCTTGTTGTCGAGATATTGCTGGCCGCGGGGAAACATGCACGGCAATCGCTTGCCTTCTTGGCGCATCTTTTCGGCCCGCGCGCTTTTGCCGTTGGGCGTGCCGCGAAACGCTCCCATCAGATAATTCTCGACGCTCGCTCCCGCAAAAATATGCGGCCGCAGGATGTAAGCGCTGCACCCCCGCAAGGCGTGGGAGCGAGTTTGTACCACTTCATCCGACTGCTTCTTGTGAATCGCGTAGGGCAGGGTATGCGCCGCCAGCACCGATTCTTCGGTTGCCGGCGCCGACAGATTCGATCCATATGCAGAGACGCTGCTGGGAAAGATGAACTGCTTGACTCCGTCGTCGGTCGTGCGATTGGCTTCGGTGACGGCTTCCATTACGCGCGCCGTGCCCGCTACATTGATCTGCCACATGCGCTCGACATCGACGACGCCGGTTCGCACGGGATCAATCACGAATGCCAGGTGAATGACCGCGTAGGCGTGGGTATCGCGCAGCAGTTCGTATAACGTCCGGGTGGACGATTCCTGGCCCAGGTCCAGGCTCTCAAACTGCAACTCGGAGTCGGTGCGGGGCGGACTCACGTCCACTCCAATCACCGAATAACTTCCCAGCAGCGGCAGAAGCCTGGAACCCAGGTTGCCCGACACACCGGTCACGACAACGACAGGTTTCGCCATCAGTTCGGTTTCGCAGCGGGAGGTGGTGTTTGCGATTGAGCCGCAGGTGGAGTCGTGCCAATTCCACCTGGACCCGGCTGAGTCTGAGGCATTGGCATCGGTCGCGGCAGCCGCGGAGGCGGCGCCGCGCCTACTCCGCCCGGACCAAAGTATGCGTCGTTCGTTTGCACCTTGAACGAGTTGTTCACTTTCTCCATCATTTCGCGCGTGCGATCGTTTTGCAATTTACTGCGGATCTCGTTCGTTGCCTGTTCGAGGGTGAGATGGTCTTTGCGATTCAATTTATAAATATAGTGCCCACCGGCATCACTGATTACTTGCGAAACCTCACCCGGCTTCAAGTCGAACACTGCAGCGTGGGCCGGTGATAGCGCGGTGCGGCGCACGTTGGGCAGATTTGTTGTCGGAGATTCGATCTTCATGCCAGCCGCTTCGAACGCCTCTTTCTGCAATTTGACGATATCCTCTCCGGCCGCAGCCCGTGCCCGTAAGCTCTCCGCCAGCGTGCTCATGGCCTGCACGGCTTCGTCGGCCTTTGCCTTCTCCTGGGCTTCCTTGTCCTTCTTCGCTTCGTCGCTCAGCTTTTCGTCTGTCTGCACTTCTTCTCTGGACTCAGCATCGGGCTGCTTGGTGCGAGGCACGAACAAACGATCGAGATTGAACTGTTCGAATGTGTCGAGGTGTTCCTTGTAATACGCCTCGATGTCAGCGGGCGAAATTTTCGCTGCGTCCTCCTGAATCTTGCGCCGCAGTTCGGTGGTCAGAATCTGCATCTTAGCCAATTCAACTGTCTGCTTGAACTGCTCGGTCTTGTCCAAGCCTTCCTTCTTGGCTTCACTGGACATTCCGATGACGCCTGGCAATACGCCGGCGAGCTGCTTCTTGACCTGCGGCGTGAGACTTGGGGCCACGGCACTGGCGAGCTTTTCGAACTGGGCCTTGGTGATGACCGTTTTGCAGTCGGCTGGCGGAGTTTTCGCGGTCGGGGTCTTCGCGGTGGTGGCGGGTTTTGCGGCTGCGGCCGTGGCCGCAGCAGGCTTGGGCTGCGGCGGACATACTCCGATCACCGTGATCACCGCGGCGTCTGCTGGAACTGAGGCAGAAGTATCCACCGGCGCCTGGGCCGGTTGCGGCGGGGGAGGGGCGCTCGGGGCGGCTTGTCCCCAGGCCAGCGTCCCCAATAAAACACACATCAGCCAACTCTTGCCCATAACTGATTTCCTCCAGAATTGGTCCATCAGAAAGTTGAAAATGCCAAGTATCAAATCCTAGCACAAGCGGCCGTTTTTCCCCGTGTACCCAAACGCTGTGGGCTTGCCGAAGATTATTCTCGCAGACGCTGCGCGCCGGGAGATTGGGGTAGCGATTTGCTTGGCGCTTTCGGCTCACAGCGGCGATAATTTCTGCATGTCGGGAAGCCCGGCCCTTTCCTCGCATGATTTGATGCGCACCGAGAAGCGCGCGGCGGCGGGGAACTCCGTTCTGGCCGCAGTGATGATTACTGGCCTCAAGATTGTGGTCGGATTCAGCACAGGAAGCCTGGGTATTCTTTCGGAAGCGGCGCACTCCGGGCTCGACCTGATCGCGTCGCTGCTCACGTTTTTTTCGGTGGGCGTTTCGGACAAGCCGGCCGACGCCGATCATCAATACGGTCACGGCAAGGTTGAAAACTTCTCGGCATTTGTCGAAACCGGCCTGCTGTTGCTGACCTGCGCCTGGATCATCTACGAAGCGGCTGAGCGCCTGTTCTTCCGCCGCATTGAAATCGAGCCCTCCATCGCTGCGTTTGCCGTAATGCTGTTCTCGATGGGAGTGGACTGGTGGCGTTCGCGCGCACTGGGCCGGATCGCCATTAAGTATGACAGCCAGGCTCTGGAAGCAGACGCGCTGCATTTTTCCACCGACATATGGTCTGCTGGAGTGGTGGTGCTCGGGCTGGCGCTCGTTCTTATCGGCCGCGCCTATCGTGTGGATTGGCTGCGTGATTCCGATCCCATCGCTGCTCTGTTCGTGGCCGGTGTTGTAGTTTCGGTGAGTTGGCGCCTGGCCCGCCGCACCGTCGATGCTCTGCTTGATGCCGCGCCGCCGGGAGTGCGATCCAAGATCTACGACGCAGTGCTGCACGTTGACGGTGTTCTCGAAGTCGATCGCATCCGCATCCGCCGGGCAGGAAATCGGTATTTCGCCGATCTCGCTGTAGGTCTCGCGCGCACTGTGACTTTCCAGCGCTCCGGCCAGTTAGCCACTTCCGTGACCGAGGCGGTGCGCAAGATTCTTCCCGACGCCGACGTTACGGTGCAGCCGCTTCCGCGTGCGCAAGGTTCGGAGAACATCTTCGACCGCATTCGCGCCGTCGCCACGCACAAGAATCTCAACGTGCATGACATCAGCGTGCAGGATGTCGCCGGCCAACTTCACGTCGAACAGCACATCGAACTCGATGAGCGTATGTCGCTCAAGAACGCACATGATCAAGTCACAGAACTCGAGGCGGACATGCGCCGCGATGTCCCTGAGATTTCCGACATTCTTACGCACATCGAGAGCGAGCCCGCCACTATTGAAAAGCCAGAAGAGGTCTTCAGCGACGCGGAACTCGAACACCGACTGAAAGCCGTAGCCGCGCAATTTCCAGAGGTGCTCGACGTTCACGAGTTCATCATCAAGCGGGTGCGCGGGCGCATGTACCTCTCGTGCCATTGTACTTTGTCGGATGATCTTTCGCTGGCGCGGGTGCATGACATACAGACGGAGTTAGAAATCCGTTTCAAGCAGGATGCGCCAGAACTATTCCGCGTTTTGATTCACCCTGAGCCGAGCACGGACAACCGGAGATAGCAGGACAATGATTACCGCCAAAGCAATCTGGACTGACAATGAGCGGTACATCGGCGAGGCCAGTTCACATCACGCCATTGTGATGGACACGGCGCCGGAGAAGACCGCAAGCACACCAATGGAGCTAGTGCTCATCGCGCTCTGCGGATGCACTGCTTCGGATGTGGTCGGCATCCTGCGCAAGAAACGGGAGCCATTCACCCGCTTGGAGGTGAGCGCCAGTGGAGAGCGTGCGTCGGGCTACCCGGCGGTGTATAACGAGATTAACCTGGTTTACCGCATCTTCGGCAAGGTCTCGCGTAAGGCGGTGGAAGATGCGGTCCGACTCTCGAAAGAAAAATATTGTTCGGTCTCGGCCATGCTGGAAAAAACGGCCAAGATCACGTCGAAGATCGAAGTGGTGGAATAAATGCCGCCCGTCCGCATCCTGTTTTTCACCCAGCCCGGTTGCCTTTCCTGCGAACTGATGAGGATGTTACTCGAGGCCAAAGAAGTCGCCTTCGAAGAGCGCGATATCAGCACCGACCACGAAGCCCGTCGCGAAATGACCGAGCAACTCGACAGCACCGAGACTCCAACGCTGGTGATCATCTCCGGAGAAACGACGGAAGTGATTGTCGGTTTTGATCCCGTACGCCTTGACCAGTTGCTCGATCCCGCTCCATCATCGGATTCGGTGACTGAATCCTGAACTCTGCTACTCCCAGCCGAAGCATTCTTCATCCCCTGCGTGGATACTTCTTCATCGGGGCCGCGGCCTTTCTGTGGGGAGTTTCCGCCATGCTCGGCCGCGCCGTTTTTACTGGCAAGTTGGCCCTGAGCGGGGAAGCTGCGCATCCCATTGACCCGCTCATCCTGTCGCAAACGCGGACGTCGTTCTCGCTGCTCGTGTTGCTTCCACTCCTCGTGGGTCGGCGCGGCTGGCAAGGGATCAAACTGCCGACGCCCGATCTCATCCAATGCCTGGTGCTTGGAATGTTCGGGGTGGCCGCATCGAATTACTTTTATTACGTGGCGATTCAGAAGACGAGCGTCGCCATCGCCATCATCGTGCAATATACCGCGCCGGTGTGGGTGCTGCTGTACGTGATCGCTCGCCGGCAGCAAAAACTCTCCTTGCAGAAAGTAGCCGCTGTGGGCGTGGCCATCGCCGGCATCGCCCTGACAATAGGAATCGTCGGAGGGAAATCGGCAGCGGCGCTTCATCTCGAGTCTTTCGGATTCCTTGCCGCGCTACTGGCATCGTTCTCGTTCGCCTTCTACAACGTCGGCGGACACCGGCTGCTGGCCCGCTACGACCGTTGGCGCGTTCTCGTCTGGACGCTGACTTCGGCTGCAGTGTTCTGGCTTTTCGTGAATCCTCCGTGGAAAGTGGTGGCCGTACACTACGCGCCCGCACAATGGGGATTTCTGTTCGTCTTCTCCATGATTTCGGTGCTGGGATCGTTCTCGCTTTACTTCCTAGGCTTGCAGCATCTCGAGCCGACGCGCGCCATCATCGCCAGTTGCCTGGAGCCGGTATTCTCGATTCTGCTGGCCGCAGCGTTCTTAGGAGAAGGCCTACGCCCCGTGCAGACACTAGGGATTGTATTGGTGTTGTCGGCAATTGTGATCGTGCAGTTGCCGGGACGGGGCACAGCGGGACAGCAATCGGTTGTGATCGATCCGATTGAGTAGAACGCCAAGGCCCGTTTCGCCGTCATAGGCCCGCTTGACTAACGCGTGGCAGCTGGCACGCGGAGGGCCCGTCGGCGGAGGCTCAGCTTGAGTTTTAAATACAGGCGAGCTTTCAGAAGAGCCGTTCAAAGCGCCTCGTGGCGGGCTAGCCGCAGTCCGACTCTCACGGTTACTACTAGTTACTTCGGTGCGGCGGTTTACCTTTTCTTGACAACACGCCTGGGGATAGTTCGCTAGGCTTGGAGTATCCCCAAAAGACATTTTTGAGGTGCAGGTGATGAGAATCCGCTCCGCGATTTACTTGCTCGCATTTTTTTCTGCGTGCCTTACACCTTGTTTCGCGCATCACACCGCGGTGGTCGTCAACAAGGACAATGCAGTCGAAAACCTCACCTCCGCGCACCTAGCAAAGATTATTCGCGGAGAAATCAAAAAGTGGCCCGACGGGAAGAACATCGTCCTCGTGCTGCACAAAGATTCTGCTGGCGAGGCCGAGACTCTGGAGCGCCTGAACAAGATGTCTGCCCCGGAGTGGAAGAGCTTTATCAGTGCGCACAAAGATTCGATCCTGTTTGTGAACAGTGACGCCGACGTTCTCAAAGAGATGCAGACCGAGCCGGGAGCGATCGGTTTCGTCGAGGTGCACTCCATCGACAACAGTGTCAACGTTGTGCACGTCGACGGCAAACTTCCCATGGAGCTTGGCTATTTGCCTCACTAGGTTGAGGCGTAAGCCTGTCCGCTGGCCCGTCGCAGCAAATGAAAATAACGACGCGCCTTCTTCACGTCGCGCGCAATCTGTTCGCGCAGAGCTTCGACGGACGGAAATTTGATTTCGTCCCGTAGACGATCGAGAAAGCAGATCTCCACTTCCGTGTCCGGCAGCAGTTCAATCGTATGGAAGTTCAGCAGGTGCGTTTCGATCGCGAATGACTCCGCGCCGAAGGTCGGGCGATTGCCCACATTCGTGACCGAATCAAAGCGCTCGGTGCCCACCCGCGTCCAGGTGATGTAGACGCCGTCTTTGGGCACCTGTTCTTCGTATCGCGCCAGATTGATGGTGGGCACGGTATACTTCGATCCATAGCCGCGCCCGCGGCCGGGCGTGCCCAGAATGCAGAACGGACGTGCCAGCAGATGCCGCGCCCGGCTAACGCGTCCCGCAGCCACCAGTTTGCGAATCTGACTGCTCGACACGGTTTCGCCGCGTAAGGTCATCTCGGGATAAACCTTGACCTCGAATCCCATCTCGCGCCCGAACTCCGCCAGCAGGTTCATGTCGCCCGCGGCCTTATGTCCGAAGCGGAAGTTGAAGCCTTCGTGCACCTCGCGGGCGTGCAGCTTCTTCTTCAGAATGCGCTCGGCAAACTGTCGTGGCGTCATTAGTGAAAGATCGCGTCCAAATGGCAACAGCAGGACGGCGTCGATTCCGGTGCCTTCGAGCCAGCGCAGTTTTTCGGCGGTGGGGGTCAGCAGTTTCAACCCGGCTTCAGGGCGCAGAATCCGCGTGGGATGCGGTTCAAAAGTCACCGCGACGGCCTTGGCTCCGCTGGCCCGCGCCCGAGAAACAATCTCCCGCAGCACGTGCGCGTGCGCCCTGTGTACTCCGTCAAAGTTGCCCACGCTGACCAACGCAGGGCCGAAGTCAGCGGGCACGTCGTCGAGTTTGCGAAAGACCTGCATGATTTACGTGGCGCGGGCACCCCCGCCCGCGCAGGCGTCAAACTTGGGAATCCCCACAATGTTTCCGAATCTTCGCATCCGCAATTGTGCGTACGACAGCACGCGGGCGAGGGCGCCCGCGCCACATAACTCAAATCTCAAACTCCAGTTTCATCCCATCATGCGACAAGCGCACGTGCCGCGGCAGGGAAGCGTTTGTCGCCTCGTGCGCCAGATCGTGGCAAATGTGCGTGAAGAACGCCCGCTTCGGTTTCAACCGGTCGACGATCGCCAGCGAATTTTTCACCGTCGAATGAGTGGGATGGGGCTTGTGCCGCAGCGCGTCCAGAAACAGAATGTCGAGCCCTTCCAGTTGATGCAGCGACGACTCTGGAATTTCGCTGTGGTCGGTGAGATATGCGCCCGAGCCGAACCGGTAGCCATAAATCTGCGCTTCGCCATGAATCAGAATCACCGGTTCGAATTGCACTCCAAAAATGTCGACCGGCCCATCAATTGGTTTCAGTTCCAGCAGGGGAAGGCCGCCAAACTTGTAGTCGGCGTCGAAGATGTAGCTGAACATCTTGCGCAGAAACGCCGCAGCGTCGGGCCGCGCGTAAAGAGGCAACTTGTTCGGCTTATGGCGGTAGCTGAGAGGACGCAGGTCGTCGATTCCGAGAATGTGGTCGGCGTGCGTGTGAGTGTAAAGCACAGCGTCGACCCGCGTGATGTTCTCGCGCACGGCCTGCGCGTAAAAGTCTGGAGTGGTATCGATGAGCACCACTTTGTCGTCGTACTCCAGCATGATGGAAGGCCGCGTCCGCCGGTCGCGCGGATCGGCCGAATGGCAGACGGCGCAATCGCATCCCAGCGTGGGGACGCCCATCGAAGTCCCACTGCCCAACACGGTCAGAGTCGCTTTCATCTTCCGATGGTTCCGGTGGCAGGTCCCGCCTGCGGCGGCCGCGCCAGTGCATTGGTTACTTCGACGTAGGCCATGCGCAGTTCGTACAGGCTGTTCTGCAGGAAATTCTCTTCCGCCGCGGTGAGGTTGCCCTTGGTCTTTTCCGCGATCAGGCTCAGTGTGTCGATAGTCTGCCGCGCGCCGATGATGTCGACTTGCGGTTGCCCACCCTGTTGACGCATCAATCCCAGCTGCATCATCGATGTCATGTAGAGCGAGGCCAGGAAGCGCTCGAAAGTGATCTCGAAATCCTTGGCGGAATGTCCGCTCAGCTCGACCTGAGTATCGAGATCCTTCGCCGACTGTTTGTAGGCGGCGGCTTGCGCCTCCTGCTCGGCGCTGGTGGGCGGCGGCGGCATTTCACGATCCGACGTCGCGCCGGTATCTACTCCGTCGGCGTCTACTGCCACCTGCGCCGGAGTCTTTTCCGCGGGCGATGCCGCTTGGGCTACCGGGGGCGCAGCCGCTTTCGGTACTTCGACTTCCTCGGCGACTTCGGTGCGCAACTCGCCCTCCGAAGTGAACAGCCGACGGTCTGTTACCTTAAACCCAGATTGTTCGTGTTTCTTTTCAGCCATAGACCCTTTCCTCAATCAGAGTGCCAGATGTTCTCTGCGCTCTTTGCGATTCTGCAACCGGTGCAGTCAAAAAGTTTTTTAAGCGGGACGTTGTGCCAGCGAATTCTCGTCCTGTAACAGCAGGTTGTCCGCGACCGGCAGCTGCGCTACCGTGGCCTTCGCGGCGCCAAGCATTACTGCACGGCCAGGCACACCCAGTTCACGCCGAATGTATCCCAGCGCGACACTCTTGTTGTGGCCGGTGAATCGCAGGGAAGCGACGCTGGTAACTTCTCCTACTTCTTTTTCGCCCGCAACGACCTTGGTTCCAGCCACGATCGGCTCGGCGCCATCGGCGACAAATCCGGTGAACATGCGATGCACCGCGCCGCGCGAGCGAATGCGCTCCACGATCTCCTGTCCAACGTAGCATCCCTTGTTGAAGTTCAAAGCGCGCGCCTGTTCAGTCTCCTGCGGCAGGTCGCGCGCGCGGATGTCCACACCGTACCGCGGGATTCCCAAGACGATGCGACGCAACTCCACCGCTTCAGAACCCACGGGCGTAGCGCCGGCAGCCCGTAAGGCATCCCAAAGATGCTTCACGCTGGCGGGCGCTACCCAGATCTCATAGGAGAAGTGTTCTGCGTCCTCACCGCGCACCAGAGCACACTCCGTACCTTGCCATATCGACGGATTCGCACCTGCAAAGGCCTGCATCTCAGGAATCGCGAATCCGGCCGCCGCCAGACACCTCGCGCGCTTTCAGTCCGGCAATCCCCAGCGCAGTCAATTGCTCGCTGAAATTCGTGACTTCAACGTCGTCCATGATGATGTAGTGGTCGAAGGTCGCGAGAATCTTCTCCGCCTGCCCGGAGTCGGTGTCGACGGTGATAGACTCCCCACGATTGTAAGCATAGAGATCGCCGAGAATGTGCCCCTGTGGGTTCAACAGAAATGCGTAGACGCCATGGCCCACGGCCAGGTCGCGGATGTTGTTCGTGACCATCCCGTTCAACCAGCGCACGCGATCGCTGCCCGTGAGCGAGATCTTGGGCCGGAATCCGAGGTCGTAGACGCCACAACCGCTGCGCAGCGCGTCAAACTCTGCCTGCGGGTCCCCGAAGCGTGCCGCCGTGGTCGCGCCGCGATACTCGCCGACGCCCGCCGCGCCTAATCCCTCGCCATGAGCCTGGAGTGCTGTAAGTCCCATACCGGTAGTTCGATTATAGCGATTGTGTTAACTTTCCTGCCGTGGACTCAATAGAGCAAGCCCCAGGACCTAAGACAAAGCGCATCGCCGTCATCCCCGGAGACGGCATCGGCCAGGAAGTAATTCCCCAGGCGGTGAAGGTCATTCAAGCCTCGGGCGCCGAGCTTGGGCTGACCGATTTCGACTGGGGCGCCGATCGCTATCTGCGCGATCAGTTGACAGTGCCGCCCGATGGCTTCGCCATGCTCGGCCGCGACTTCGACGCGATCCTGGTTGGCGCCTTCGGCGATCCGCGAGTCAAGACCAACATCCATGCCAAGGAGATTCTGCTCGGCATGCGCTTCAAGATGGACCTCTACGCCAACGTGCGTCCGGTCCGCCTGCTCGATGCGGCGTTGTGTCCGCTGAAGGGAGTCGAACCCAATGACGTGGACTTCGTCGTGCTCCGCGAAAACACGGAAGGCGTCTACACAGACGCTGGCGGAGTCTTCAAGCAGGGCACGCCCGACGAGATCGCTACCCAGGAAGACATCAACACGCGGAAAGGCGTCGAGCGCATCATCCGCTACGCCTTCCAATATTGCGAGCGCCACACCAAGCTCGACGGCTCACCCCGCAACAAGGTCCTGATGTGCGATAAGTCGAACGCCATGACCCACGCCGGAGGCCTGTGGCAGCGCGTGTTCAAGGAGGTCAGCGGCGAGTATCCGCAGATCTCCGCGCAGCACATGTACGTCGACGCGCTGTGCATGCAGATGGTCCGCGACCCGCGCCAGTTCGATGTCATCGTCACCAACAACATGTTCGGCGACATCATCACCGACTTGGCGGCGGGCCTGCAGGGTGGGCTGGGGATGGCCGCCAGCGGCAACATTCATCCAGGCCGTACGTCGATGTTCGAGCCGGTTCACGGCTCGGCCCCGCCCATGGCGGGCAAGAATATGGCAAATCCTTTTGGCGCGATTCTGACCTCAGCGATGATGCTTGCTCATCTGGGGATGGCGACGGAAGCGGCGAAGATTGAAGCGGCCGTGCTCGAAGCGGTCCGCCAGAAGAAGACTACGCAGGACATCGGCGGCAAGCTAGGGACGAAGGAAGCAGGAGAATGGGTCGCCAACCAAGTCAGCCACACATAGTTTGTCATCCTGAGCGAAGCAAGCCGATTAGCGAAGGCGAATCGGCTTGCGCAGCGAAGGATCCCTATAGTGCGAGTGCCGCTTATCTGAACGGGAATCGTTCCGAAGCCATTGTCAGAATTCCATGATGCGCCGTCAGTCCGGTTCAGGGTAGGGATCCTTCGACTACGCATTGGCCTGTCCTTCGGACACCAATGCATCGCTCAGGATGACACATTCTACGACCGTCGGCCTACCATCAGCGCCAACTCCCGCCACTTCCACGCGCAATCCACATCCTCAAACCCGATATCTCGCAACCATCCCAGCTGGGTTTCGACATCTAACAGCTTGTTGGATGGATCTTCGGTCTCGACCGTAAATCCGATCCGTTCCAGAAACTCCTTGTGCAGACGCGGAGTCGGCGAGGCCACGTGCTCGAGGTTGCAGAATACGCCGCCCGGGTTTAGCAGCCCGTAAGTCTCTGCATAGAGCGCCCGCTTGCGTTCGTGGACCAAATGATGAATCGCAAAGCTGGAGATCACGGCATCGAACCTGCCCAGCGCGGGCAAGGGTTCGTCCATGTTGTGAGCAACCACGCTGACGGACGGTTCCCCGGCAAATCGCTTGCGAACTGCATCCAACATCGCGGGAGAGAAATCGACAGCTACAGCCTCGATGTCAGGCTGCCCCTGCCGGACAAATTCTTGTCGAACGAGAGCCAGCAGGCGTCCGTCGCCTGTGCCGAGGTCGAGAATCCGCCGAGTTGTTGCCGGAACGAATTCGAGCAGGGCCGACTCCCCCTCACTACGATGGGAAATCGAGTCCGCGCGTTCGAGATAATCGCGCGCATGGTCGGTCGAAGCCCAGAGATTGACAGATTTGCCGGCAGTCATGAGGGAAAAGTATACGGAAACGTATAGACTCAATCTCAATGAATAAAGCTGAAGGGCGTTCCTCGGCGATTCTTCGGTTGCTTTCCGCGGTTGTACTGGCTGCGGCGATGTGGGGGCCGGCCCTCGCGTACACGCAAGATGCGCAGCCTACAAACAAGCCGCAAGACCAAAATTCCCAGCCGACGCAACCCTCCGCCACACAGGAAGAACCCAAACCCGCTCCTCCGAAAGAAGAACCACCCGAAGTCAAGATCACTCCCCGTCAAGCTGAGGAACTCTTCCACTCCGTCGACGAGATTCTGGAATTCGACAGCAAGCAGACCGGCCTGCCCATCAGGAAAGAAATCAAACGCAAACTGACCAGCCGCGATGAAGTCGTATCCTTCCTCACCAAGCACATGAACGACGAGGACACCAAGCGCCTGCGCCGCTCGGAACTCGTGCTGAAAAAATTCGGCCTGCTTCCACGCGACTTCAACCTGGAAACCTTTCTGGTCGCGCTCTTGCGTGAAGAAGTCGCCGGATACTACGATCCCAAAACTAAAACCGTCAACCTGCTCGACTGGGTGCCCATGGAAGAGCAGGAACCCGTGATGGCGCATGAGTTGACGCACGCGCTTCAGGATCAGGCGGTCGGCCTGCAGAAATGGATGAAGCGAGGCGAGAAGGATTTAGGTGAAATAAGAAAAGACCCCACGCCCGCCGACATCGAAAACGACGAAATGGACAACGCTCGCGAAGCCGTCATCGAAGGCCAGGCCCAAGCCATGTTGTTTCAGTATGCCATCGCCCCGACCGGCCACTCGATTACGGATTCTCCGGTTCTGGTCGATGCGATGGTCGAAGAGACTCTCACGGGCACGCCCGGCACCAAGGTCTTCAACGAAGCGCCCATCTTCATGAAGGAGTCGCTCACGTTCCCCTACAGTTATGGCATGGAATTCGTGGTGAAGGTGATGCGAAAGAGCGGCAAGGAGAAGGCGTTCGCCGGCGTGCTTCAGAATCCTCCGCACACCACGCGCCAGATCATGGAACCGGAGACGTATTTATCCGGCGAAAAGATCGAGCCCATGCACGTGCCCGACTTCAAGCACGATTTCAAGGATTACCAGAAGTTCGATATCGGCGCGATGGGCGAGTTCGACGTGGCTGTGTTGATCGAGCAATATGCAGGGAAGCCCCTGTCGAAGCGGCTGTATCCGGAGTGGCGTGGCGGATATTATTACGCGGCGAAGCCCAAGGCAGATCCTCACTCTGACGTCGTCCCGCCTGCGCCTCTCGGTCTGTTGTACGTGTCGCGCTGGTCGAGTGCCGACAAGGCCGCGGAATTTGCTGGGATCTACGCTCAGTCGCTGAAACAGCGCTACAAGAAATTGGAAGAGGGGAGCGATCCCGCTCCAACTCAAGCGACCAAGCAGAACGACGATTCTAAAGTCGATCTGCTGAAAGGCCGCCACACTTGGACCACGGAAGACGGCCCCGTCGTGATCGAGGAGCAGGGCGACACGGTATTCGTCAGCGAGAGCCTGGACGCGACCACGACGTTAACGCTGGAGAAGGAAGTGTTCGGAGCAACTCCGCCGGCGAAGTGACGACGTTCATCACTTCTTTTTCTTTCTGTCTCTCTCGTCAGGCAATTCAGCCAGAAAATGCTGGACCTTCGCGGCCACCGTGAATTGCTTCCCCGCGCGCTCAATGGTTAAGGTGCGCTCTTGCCCGGGTGTTCCGCCGAGCCCGGCCCACACCTGTCCCATCGTCGCCCCTCTCACCGGAATGCCCCCAATCGCAACCAGTTGATCGCCCACTTGGATTCCGTCCGGCCCCTGGGGCACTGAAGGCGCTCCGTCGAGATCCGCGATGCCGAGGATCGTGAATCGACCGTCATCCTCGGGGCGCAACGTCAGCCCGATGACATCGAAGTCAGGGAAACTGAACGTTCGGCCAAACTCGAAATAGGCCGTCGAGTGGGCGTAGTCGAGCCCCACACGATAGTTAAGCAACGCGTTTGAGCCTATCAGGCCAGCGGTAGGAACGCCTGCGCGCTTGGCAAAGTAATCCATTCTGTCCTTTGGGAAATCGACGACCGGCAGGTTGGCGAGGAAGAGAGGCCCAAACTGCAGGCGGTCCAAGCGCATCACCTTCCATTTCGGCTCTTCGTCGAGTCCCCACATGTTGGCCGAGCCCACGGCGCCCGTCATGTGTGGCCAGTCCGGATGAACGGTCGCCAGCTTGTCGAACAATTCGTCCGAGAGAAAACTGATCGATGCGCCCAAGTCGAGAGCGAGATTATATTTCTTGTTTTCGATCTGACTGGGAACCTGGATCAGCCCGTTCTCCGCGTTAATCTGCACTTTTCCACTTGGTCCCCGAAAGTGAATTGTGCCCGGCGCTCCGATGCAAAACTTGTGCCCGGGGAAGTCGACGAGCACGTCATAGTGGCGCAGGATGCTCGACGGCAAATTGATCTCCGCGTTCATGCCGGGAGCCAGCACCTCAGCTGCATTCACGGGCTTGAGCGGAATCTTCGCCTCCTTGACGCCCGCGAAGGGGATCTTCATCCCGCCCACTTCGATGTCTCGCGGCGGAGGAGAGGAGCATTCATGATCGTCGCAGTGAACCGCGAGCCCTAGCAGAGTGGCAAGCCGGCGTGACATGGAAAGATCAGGGTTGCCGTTGTCCACCCAAACATGAACTCGCTGACTCGAGCCGTCAGGCAGTTGCACCTCGGCGTTGATCACGACGCGGTTGTGATCGATGGCTGCTGGGACTGTGACCGAGGTCGGTACCGATTGCAGTGCGGGTTTGTCCTGCGCTCGAATCAAACCTGACAGCAAGAACAATGGCAAGGCCGCGATGCAAATCCTCATGTTCCGAATTGTAGCGCCTGTCGCCAACCGAGATCCCGGCGCATTCCGGAGATTCTCGTACTGTATAATCACGGGTTTGCTTGCGCGCGCGCAAGTGTTCTGGAGGCGGATTGGCACAGGCGGAAATCGGAATTATCGGCGGCAGCGGGCTGTATTCCATGCCGGGACTGACCAAAGTGAAAGAAGTGCGCGTGAAGACGCCGTTCGGCGCCCCTTCTGACGCCTATGTGTGCGGCATGCTCGAGGGCCGCAAAGTCGCGTTTCTGGCGCGCCATGCCCGCGGCCATCGCATTCTGCCCAGCGAACTGAATTTCCGAGCCAACATTCACGGCTTCAAGCAACTCGGGGTCGAGCGTATCGTTTCTATCTCCGCCGTCGGATCGCTGAAGGAAGAGCACAAGCCGCTCGACTTCGTCATCCCCGATCAATTCTTCGATCGCACTCGCCATCGCGTCGACACTTTTTTCGGTGACGGGGTGGTCGCACACATCGCCTTCGCCGAACCCGTCTGTGGAGAACTTGCTCGTGTAGTTGAATCTGCCTGCAACAAAGTCGGCGTTGTCGGCAAGCATGGCGGAACGTATCTCTGCATGGAAGGTCCCCAGTTCTCTACCAAAGCGGAATCGAACGTTTATCGTGGCCTGGGCATGGACGTGATCGGCATGACCAACTTGCAGGAAGCTAAGCTGGCACGTGAGGCGGAGGTTTGTTACGTCACAGTTGCCATGGTGACCGACTACGATTGCTGGCATCCGCATCATGATTCGGTCACCGTCGATCAGATTATTGCGGTGCTCGTCAAGAACGCGGAGAACGCCGCAAAAGTTGTCCGTGAGACAGTGGCCGCGATGCCGCGCGACAGGTCGTGCAAATGCGGATCGGCGCTAGCTCACGCGATACTGACCGATCGCAAGAAGATTCCCGCGGCGACCAAGAAGAAGCTGAAGCTGATTCTCGGCAAGTATGTGAAATAGACGGCTGGTATACAGCCTACGAATTGCGATTGATTCCTAAAGACAGGATTCTGGGATGAGCATTCTTGTAGTCGGTTCGGTTGCATTTGACGACGTCACCTCGCCTTCGGGCAGCGTCAAGAACATTCTCGGTGGCGCGGCCACCTACTTCTCGCTGGCGGCTAGTTATTTCACCAAGGTGCGCGTCGTGGCCGTGGTCGGCGAAGACTTTGGCCCTGAGCAGGAGCAGGTGTTCCACCAGCACGGCATCGACACGCGCGGCCTCGAACGCGCCACAGGCAAGACTTTCCGCTGGGGCGGTTCCTATACCGACAACCTCAACGAAGCCAGGACAAATTTCACCGACCTGAATGTTTTTGAGACCTTTCAGCCCCGCATCCCGAAGGAGTACGAGGACACCGAGTTCCTGTTCCTGGCGAATATCCAGCCGACCTTGCAGGCCGACGTGCGACGCAAGATGCACGGCGTTCACCTGACCGGATGCGACACCATGAATTACTGGATCAAGGGCTCGCTCAAGGAACTCACTGAAACCCTGAAGCTCGTAAACGTGCTGCTGATCAATGACACCGAGGCGAAAATGCTTGCCAACGAAACCAACCTGCCGCGAGCCGCGAACAAGGTGCTGGCCATGGGCCCGCAGGCCCTGGTCATCAAGCACGGAGAATATGGCGCCACGATCTTCTTTCGCGATGGGGCGTTCGGCATCGGGCATCATCCGTTTCGTGCCCCCGCTCTGCCCATCGAAGAGGTGAAAGATCCGACTGGTGCCGGCGACTCGTTCGCCGGGGGATTCATGGGCTACCTCGCATCGCAAAAAGAGTTGAGCCGAGACGTCCTGAAGCGGGCTCTGTTCTACGGCGGCGTCATGGGCTCGTTCGCCGTCGAGCGTTTCGGCACCGAGCGTCTGCAATCGTTGACCCGGGAAGAGATCGATGCGCGCTTTCAGATCTTTCGCGAACTGACCCACCTCGAGTAGTCTGCCTGCGGAGGCCCGGTCGTCTCGGGAACAATCGTTCGTGCCCAAGAAAATAAAGAATGCGCCCGCGAGTTCCCCTTGGGATTCCGAGGTCAGGCTGCTGGCCTGGCTTGCTACCTGCGTCTCTGTAGTTTCGTTTCTGTACTACTTCCAGCACGGCGATGTTCTGCTCTACGGAGACGCCATCGCGCACATGAACATCGCGCGCCGCGTCTTCGACTCGAAAACTCCGGGCCTGCTGCAGTTGGGAACCGTGTGGCTCCCGCTGCCGCATTTGCTGATGATTCCTTTCCTGCTCTCCAACGAAATGTGGCGGCGTGGCGTGGGTGGTTCGATCCCTTCGATGGTGGCGTATGTTTTCGGCGTGATCGGGATGTTCCGTCTGGTTCGGGGCGCTCTCTCCCGCGGTCTTGAACCAGACGGTGCCGCTCGAGTAGCCGCGTGGACCGCAGCGTTTGTGTATGCAGCGAACCCGAACCTGATTTACATGCAGACCACCGCCATGGGCGAGGCGCTCTATCTCGCGCTCTTCCTCTGGGTGGTCGTCTATTTCAGTGAATTCGTACGCGGAGACGCAAAGGCCCTAACGAAGTGCGGTCTCTGTCTCGCCGCGGCCTGCTTGACACGGTATGACGGATGGTTTCTTGCCGTGGCGACGGCAATGGCAGTCGTCCTGATGAGTTTCCTCTTAGGCAACGAGGCGGCAGGAGCGGCGTCTATGTTCCGAGTTCCGCGAGCCGCCGCAGCGAAGTTCGTCTTGATCGCAGCTGCCGCCCCCGCGCTCTGGCTCGCGTATAACGGGATCGTCTATCGCAATCCGCTCGAATTCGCCAACGGCCCATATTCCGCGAAGGCGATCGAACGCAGGACGCAGGGCGCCGGCAATCCAGGTCATCCGGGCAGCGGTAATCTTCTGTTGGCAGAAATGTATTTTCTGAAATCCGCCGAAGCGAACGTGGCGGAGAATGAGTGGCTGCAGCGGACTTGGATTTTACTCGCCATCGCGGGCGTAGTGGGCGCGGTGCTGAGCTATTGCGGCAAATCGAGCCAGGGCGCATCGTTGCCCTCCGCCGCAGGACTGCCGCTGCTCTTTCTGCTTGTCCCTTTGCCCTTTTACGCTGTCTCGGTGGCGTACGGCGGGGTTCCGATATTCATCCCAGCGTGGTGGCCATTTACCCACTACAACGTGCGTTACGGATTGCAGTTGCTTCCGGCGCTCTCGGCGGCGCTTGCGATCCTCGTCTATCTAGCGGTGCGCGCCGAGCGTTGGACGCCGCGATTGCGCTTCGCGTGCGTGCTAGCCCTGCTCGCTCTGGTGGCCGTGAGTTACGCCTCAATCTGGCGCGCCGGGCCGGTCTCTCTGATGGAAGCCCAGATCAACATGCGCACCCGGAATCAACTTGAAGCCCAACTCGCAACCTGGCTCGAAAAACTGCCGCCCAATTCCACTCTGCTCATGTACTTGGGAGATCACGTCGGCGCAGTGCAGAAGGCCGGAATCCCGCTCGAGCACGTCATCAACGAAGGCAATCACCGCACCTGGAGGCAACCGGTCGATCCCCAAGGCCTCTGGGAACATGCCCTCGCCGATCCGGCGCGCTATGCCGATTACGTGGTCGCTTCCGAAGGCGACAGTGTGTGGCAAGCGGTGCACGACCGTCATCTTCCTGAGCTCGTCGAGATTCACGTGACCGGGCAAGCGCGAGCCATCCTCTACCGCGCGCGGTAATCACTGAGGTAACGCTGAGGCATGCGAATCGGATGATAGAATCCGGCCATCGGAAGCCTGCTTCGGGCAGGCACAAGACTCCATGAACTGGCAACATTTCGTCGATTTGCTGCGCGGGGAGATGGCGAGCGGAATCGTTGGCAGCTCGATCTCACGGCTCATCCTGGCAGCCATCCTTGGCGGTCTCATCGGTCTGGAGCGCGAGTTCAGGCATCGCGCGGCGGGTCTGCGCACCAACATGTTCATCTGTTTCGGCGCGGCTATGTTCACGTTGCTCTCTCAGAGGCTGGCGGGCGTACCTTCGGACTCCGCCAGAATTGCGGCGCAAATTATTCCCGGTATCGGCTTCATCGGTGCGGGTTCCATCCTGCACATGCGCGGTCTAACCACCGGCCTAACCACGGCGGCCACGCTGTTTGTCGTTGCCTCGGTAGGAATGGCCGCGGGTGGCGGCCTGTACTTGACAGCGATGTTCGCGACGGGGCTGGTGATCCTGGCGCTGTTCGCCCTGGGCCATTTTGAGGAGACATTCAACATCAAGCTGCTGATGTCGAGTTATGAAGTGACTGGCGCCAGCGTCGAAGAAATTAGCAACGAGGTCAACCGCATTCTCGAAAGTCATCACCGAATGATGCAGAACACACTCTCCGGGAACACGGGCCAGCACGTCCGCCTCCAGTTTGACGTTGAGGGCTGCAGTTACGAGCAGAAGCAACTACTCCAGCAATTAAAAGCTTCGACTGTGCTAGGAAGTGTGACTTCTCTCGGCCGGGTGGACCACGAGTGAAGCCTAGCGTCCGCACGATTCCATTCGTAAAAGCCAGTGCCTGCGGCAACGATTTTCTGTTGATCGACGGTACCCTGGCTCCGCAGGATGTCGCGGGTTTCACGCGCCGGATCTGTGACCGGCACAACGGCGTGGGTGCCGACGGCGTGGAGTGGATGATTCCTCATTTCACCGCCGATGTGGAAATACGTTTAGTCAACGCCGATGGCTCCGCGGCTGAAATTTCGGGCAATGGCACACGGTGTGTGGCAGCGTACGTTTGCGCGCAGCTCGGCAAAGAACGGATTTCGATTCTGACCGGGGCAGGGATGAAGATCTGCCAGCTGACCTCCCGCTTAGACTCCGAATATGAATTTGAAATCGAGATGGGTGAAGCCGTGGTCGAAAACGAAGTCGTCTTGAAGGTGGCCGGCGGGGAAGTGCGCGGGGTTCCTGTGTCAATGGGCAACCCGCACTTTGTCACTTTTGTTCCTGAGTTTGCCACCAGTTGGCAGGCGCAAGCGGCGGAAATCCAGCGCAACCCGCGCTTTCCTCAAGGCGTGAATATTGAACTGGTCGCCGTCGACAGCAGATTCGATGTGAGGGCGCGCTTCTTTGAGCGAGGGGTTGGCGAAACGCAATCTTCCGGCACAGGTTCGTGTGCCGCGGCAGTGGCGGCGATGGCAACGGGCCGGGCGGTTTCGCCAGTCAAGGTCCAAGCGTCCGGCGGCACCCAGACGGTCCGCACCAACGGGAGTAAAGTTTTTCTGCGCGGTCCAGCGCGCCTGTTGTGCCGTGGAGAGTTCTTCTTGAGTTGATCTGCTGATGAGGCTGCTTCGCCAGTAGCAACAGCTTAGAACCTATGTCTTCATCCGATCTTCAACCCGTCAAACCACCTGCCCTTCGCCCTGGAGATACTGTCGGCATCGTCGCGCCCGCCAGCAATGTGAAGCGAGCTGACTTGGAAGCTGGCTGTGAGGCATTGCAGCGCGCGGGCTACCGTCCGTTCTATTTCGATTCGATCCTGCAACAGGATCTTTATTTTGCCGGGTCTGTGGAGCGCAGGGCGCGCGAGTTGGAAGAAATGTTTGTCCGCGACGACGTCCGCGCGATCGTATGCGCACGCGGTGGTTACGGCGCCAACTATCTCCTGCAAGCGCTGGATCTCGAAAAGATCAGGTCGCATCCCAAGGTTTTCGTTGGCTACAGCGACATCACTACGCTTTTGACCTACTTTCACGATGTCGCAGGCTTCATTACTTTCCACGGCCCGATGGTCGCTAAGGACTGGCTTCACGAGGACGGCGTCGACCTGCCCTCCTGGCAAGCTGCCGTTTCGAAGTCGGCATCGTGGGATGTGCCTATGGGCGCGGATGTTAGCGGCCTGGCCGATGGCGAAGGCGAGGGAGTCTTATATGGCGGATGTCTATCGATCCTGGTTGCATCGCTCGGTACACTCTACGAAATCAAAACAGCCGATACGATTCTGTTCCTCGAAGATCTTGCGGCCAAGCCCTATCAGGTCGACCGCATGCTGATGCAACTCAAACTCGCCGGTTGTCTCGATGAGGTCCGCGGCATTGTCTTCGGAGAAATGCTCGATTGCGTGCAGACCGCGAATCAGGGTTACACTCTGCAGGAAGTCGTCGCGCGAATTGTTGGCGACCTGGGAGTTCCCGTCGTTTTCGGCTTAACTTCGGGCCACGTCACATCGGGCAACATCACATTACCATTCGGAGTGCAGGCAAAACTGACAGTACGAAGTGGTCAGGTGGCCCTGAGAATATTGGAGTCCGCGGTCAGGCCCTGAAGCGCCGGTCGAGATCAATTACAAACGAGATGAACGATAAAAAGCACATTCACCTGATCGGCATATGCGGCACGGCCATGGCCTCGCTGGCCGGCATGCTGAAGCATCGCGGATTTCACGTCACGGGCTCCGACGCGGCTGCCTATCCCCCGATGTCAGACTTCCTGCGCGAACTCGGAATTCCGGTGGCGCAGCCATTTGGCGCCAAGAACCTCGACCCGCGGCCCGATCTCGTCGTTGTCGGCAACGCAATGTCGCGCGGCAACGTGGAACTGGAGCATCTCCTCGACCAACGCATTCCGTTCTGCTCTTTGCCGCAATTGCTGCATGACGAATTCCTTCGCGGCAAGGAAGTCCTGGTCGTCGCCGGAACTCATGGCAAGACCACGACGACTTCCATGCTGGCCTGGATCTTCCATTCCGCCGGGCTCGATCCGTCGTTTCTTATCGGCGGCATTGCCGAAAATTTCGGTTCCAGCTTTCATCTCGGCTCCGGCAAGCACTTCATTCTCGAAGGCGACGAATACGACACCGCCTTCTTCGACAAGGGACCGAAGTTTCTGCACTACTTTCCCGACTCGGTGATTCTGACGTCGGTCGAGTTCGATCACGCCGACATTTACAACGATCTCGACGCCGTCGAGACCGCATTCAAGCGCCTGGTGAACCTGATCCCGCGGCGCGGACGAATCGTGGCCTTTGACGGAGTTGCCGCTGGGGCGGCCGAAAGCCCAAGCCTGGAGCGCTGTTTGGCCAAAGCGTTCTGCCCCGTGGAACGCTACGGCGCTGGCTCGCGTGCAAACTGGAAGGTAACGAACCTCCGCTTCGAACCCGCGCGCACCGCATGGACCGTCCTGCACGATAGCCAGCCATGGGCCGACCTCGAATTTCCGCTGGCGGGGGAGTACAACGTCTGGAATGCGACGGCGGCGGCGGCGCTCGCAGCGTCCTGCGGAATTTCGCAAGAGGCAATTGCTGTCGCGCTGAAAACGTTCAAGAGCGTGAAGCGCCGCCTCGAAGTGAAGGCGCAGGTGAACGGCATCACCATCATCGACGACTTCGCCCATCATCCCACGGCCATCGCCGGAACGCTGAAAGCGTTGCGCTCACGCTATCCGGGCGCGCGACTGTGGGCGATTCTCGAGCCCCGTTCGAACACCTTGCGCCGCCGCGTTTTGCAGACGGATCTGGCCCACAGTTTGGCGCAGGCCGACGAAGTCATCGTCGCCGGCGTGTTCCGCTCGGAAGCCGTCCCGGAAAACGAACGCCTCGAGTTGCCCGCGCTCGCCGCCGAGGTCGAGCGAAACGGCCGCCGCACGCGGCTTCTCGCGGATGCGGATGCAATCGTGCAAACCATCGCTCCCGAAATGCGCAGCGGCGACGTCGTAGCGATTCTTTCTAACGGCGGCTTCGGTGGAATTTACGAGAAACTTCCGGCTCGTCTGCGCGAGCTCGCAGGGAACCGATGAGACTCTTTTGCAGAGTTCGGTGCTTCGGCTTCTTCGGGATGCTTTGGATCGCAATTCTCGCTCTGTCATCCATCTCGATCGCGCAACTATCGCCATCGGTCGGTTACACAATCGCGCTCTCCTCGCCCGAACAGCATCTCGTCGAAGTCCAGATCGTCCTGCCCCCAGGTGGCGCACAGCGTGAACTCCAGCTTCCCGTGTGGAACGCGCTGTATCAGGTCCGCGACTTCGCCCAGTACGTGAACTGGGTCCGTGCGAAAGACCGCTCCGGTAAGTCGCTTGCCGTGCACGAACTCGACAAGAGCCGCTGGCAGATTCAAGGTGCAGAGGGCGGAGCGATTGTCGAATATCAAATCTACGTCGATTCGCCCGGCCCGTTCGGCGCGCAGGTAAACCCTCATCATGCCTTCCTCAACTTGGCACAGATTCTGATGTATCCGGTCGATGCCCGCTCAGCCCCGCAGAACGTGCGCTTCAGCCACATTCCACGAAGGCTGGCACATCGCCACTCCTCTAACTTCATCGTCATCCTCCGGCGACGAGTACAGCGCCACGAATTACGACCGCCTGGTCGACTCTCCCGTCGAGATTGGAGCCTTTCAGGAGTCCGACTTCGACGAAGCCGGCGGCCACTTCCGTGTCATCATCGACGCTGATCCCGCCGACTACGACATGGCCAAGATAGTCGCCGCGCTCCACAAGATCGTCGCCGCGGCCACCAGTTGGATGAACGACCGTCCCTTCGACACTTACACGTTCCTGTATCACTTCCCCCACGGGCCCGCAGGCGGAGGTATGGAGCACGCTTACTCCACCGCCATCGAACTCAATGCCGACGTGATGAAGCAATCGCTGGACTCTTTCACCAGCGTCACCGCGCACGAATTTTTCCACCTCTGGAACGTCAAACGCATCCGTCCGCAGACGCTCGAGCCCGTGGACTACACCAAAGAGAATTACACTCGCGCCCTATGGTTCAGCGAAGGCGTCACCAGCACCGCCGAAGGCACCATTCAGTTGCGCGCCGGACTGCTCGATGAGCAGCTATATCTCTCTCGGCTCGGCCAGGAAATCGCCGAACTCGAGCGCCGCCCGGCGCACCTGACGCAATCGGCAGAAGAATCAAGCCTCGACGCCTGGCTCGAGGGCAACGGTTATTACCGCCGTCCCGAACGCAGCATCTCGTACTACAACAAGGGCGAACTACTGGGCGTGATGCTTGACCTCGCGGTGCGCGACGCCAGTCACGGGCAGGCGTCCCTGCGCGAAGTCCTGCAATGGATGAACGCGAACTACGCGCAGAAGGGCCGCTTCTTCAACGACTCCGAAGGCGTTCGCGAAGCCGCTGAAGCCGTCAGCCACGCCAACCTCTCTGCGTTCTTCGCGAAGTACGTAGCCGGAACCGAAGAGATCCCGTGGGATGATTTCCTGCGCTCGGTCGGCCTGCGGGCCGTTGCTATCCCAAACACCGTGCCTGACGCGGGTTTCATCGCCTCCCGTAATTTTGATGGCCCCATGTCGGTCGCTGCCGTCACCCCCGGCAGTGACGCCGAGCATGCTGGCCTCCAAGTTGGCGACACGATTACTGAATTTCAAGGCAAGCCCGCCGGTCAGGAATCCCGCCAGGAGTTGTTGCGGATGAATCCCGGTGACACGCTCGCGGTGAAGGTTCGATCGCGCCGCGGGGCTGAGCGCGAATTGAAATGGAAGATTGGCAGCCGCGAGGAAATCTCATACGAAGTAAAGGACCTCGACCAGGTTACCGTTGCACAACGCGCGCGCCGCAGTGCCTGGCTGAAAGGCGAAGCGCAAGGCGCGCCTGAGGCAAACGCGGAAGCCGCACCAACCGGGGCTGCAGCGGCGGGGGCGAACCAAAAATGATCCGCACGATCATCATGCTGATCTTCTGGGCACTGGCCGCTCCCGTGGCGGCCATCATCGGCTTTCCCGCGAGCTTCATCATGGGCGACGTCCGGGTCTTATACCGCCTCTTCATGTGGGGCGCCTGGGCCGGCGTGTGGATCACCGGCGTGCGCGTCCAGACCATCGGACTCGATCAGTTCGACCACGCGCGCAGCTACATCTTCATGACAAATCACGTCTCGAATCTCGATCCACCGATCCAAATCCCGCTGATTCCCAAGCGCACGTCGGTGATGGTGAAGAAGGAATTGTTCAAAGTCCCGATCCTCGGCCGCGCCATGCGCATGGGATCGATGGTGCCCGTCGACCGCGGCAATCGCGATGCCGGCATCGAAGCCGTGCGCGCCGCAAAATCAGTCGTCGAGCAAGGCCTCAACATGACCATCTACGTCGAAGGCAAGCGCTCGTTCGACGGCAAGCTGCTCCCCTTCAAGAAAGGCCCGTTCTACATGGCGGTCGAGTGCGGAGTTCCCGTAATCCCCATCACCATCGTGGGCACGCACTACACCATGCCGAAAGCAAGATTCGCGATCAAGCCGGGATTGGTGAAAGTGATTTTCCATCCGCCCATTGAGCCCAAGGATTTCGGCAGCCGTGAGTGCCTGATGGAAAAAGTCCGCGCCGCGATCGACAGCGGCCTGCCAGAAGAACTTCGCCAACCCGCGTCCGATGCCTATCCGAAGGCAGAGAAGCAGCAAGGCGGACCAGCCTACGCCTAGGCGTTCCTCTGAGTCCTCAGTGTCCTCTGTGGTTACTCTGAGGTTTTCTTAGCCCGCACCGCCCGGGCGATCTCAGGCAATCGAGGCAGGATCGCCGAATACTTCAGCCACAATTTGTGATCGACGGCCGGCGCCCCGCTGACCAGCGCGCCAGCAGCGATATCGCCTGCCACCCCGCTCTGCGGCGTCACAATCGCATCGTCCCCGACCTTGCAGTGACCCACCACGCCGACCTGACCCGTGAGAATCACGCGATTCCCAATCTCCGACGATCCCGCGAGCCCAACCTGCGCGCACAGCAGCGCGTCTTCGCCCACGTGCGATCCGTGCCCCACCTGTACCAGATTGTCGACCTTCACCCCGCGTCCGATATGGGTTTCGCCGACGCTGGCGCGGTCGATGCACGAATTCGCCTGCACTTCCACATCGTCTTCGATCACGACGGGCGCCGGCTGCGGAATCTTGTGCCAGTGTCCCTCGGCCGTCTTCGCAAACCCGAACCCATCCGCCCCAATCACGACGCCGTTCTGCAGAAGCACATTGTTGCCGATCCGGCAGTTCTCGCGCACCACAGAGTGCGCATGCGCGAAGAAGTTGTCCCCGATCTTCACTCCACGATAAATGACGACATGCGCAAGCAGCACCGCATTCGCGCCGATCTCAACGTCCTCGTCGATGACCACAAACGGACCGATGTGCGCATTTGCTCCGATGCGCGTGGTAGCATCAACGACCGCGGTGGGATGCACTCCGGGCGCATACCGCACCGGCTGATGAAACAGCTCAAGCGCCCGCGCGAATGTCAGATACGGATCCTTCGCCCGCAACGTCGCGGCAGGAATGGCAGGGAAGTTCTCACCTACGATGACGGCGGAAGCCTTGGTAGTCCGCGCGGCGGCCGAATACTTGGGATTCGAGACGAAGGTGAGTTCTCCGGGCCCAGCGTGTTCAATGCCGTTGAGGCCGGTGATTTCCGCGTCGGGGGAACCGTTTTCGAGGTGTGCATTCAGAGCAGAGGCGATGGCGGAAAGTTTCATGGCAATGTGGTGTACGAATGAATCGTACACCAGTGGCGTGTCGCACTCGACCGGGTAAGCCGGACCTCCGAGGATACCCTCAGAGGTTCGAACCAGGCTTCCTACTGCACGTTCATGATCATGGTTGTGCTGTGCGTAATCGGTCCGCTGCTGGCGGTCAGTGTAATGTTGAAGCTTCCAGTTGGAGTGCCGCTCACGACCGCGAAGTTCATTGGAGCCGAAGCTCCTCCGCCAGGAGCTCGGATTCGTTACTACCACTGGGTACTGACCGGCACTGGCTACATCGCCTGGGCGCAAGAGCAATCTGTATCTGCGTCGGGCTCTGGAACGAACTATTGTGCTGAGTTCCGTTATAAGTCACAGTCGCGGAACCCAAGAAATTTGATCCGTTGATATACAGATTCTGGATTTGTGATCCTGCGGCGACCTGGGCCGGAGTTAACGAAGAAATCGAAGGAATAGGGTTCGACGTCCCGCCGCCACCTCCGCCACCGTTGCCACCTCCACCCCCGCTGCCACCTCCGCAACTCGGCAGGACTATCAGCCCGGCTACCAGCACCACGATGGTCGCCATTTCGCGCCTGCGCCGCGATGTTGGAATTCCAACGAAACAAGCGCCCAGCAGCAAAACGAAAGCCTCCATCGTCCCCCAGCCCAAGGCTCGATGCGCACTCGCCATCCGGCGGCGCGACTGTCCCATGGCAGCCGTGGTAACGGTCAGTGTTGTGGAGGCATTTCCGCTGCTGCCGAGCGTAACTTGTGTGGGGCTGAAGGTGCACGTCACTTCTGCAGGCAATCCAGAGCATGCAAAGTTTCCGACTGCGCCGGTAAATCCATTCCAGGCTTGCATGGTGATGGTCACGTTCTGTGTTTGACCGGCTGTCACCGAAACGTTGCTCTGGGGGTTGATTGTGAAGTCGGGCATGTTGATAGAGGCCGACGTACCCGACTGAGGATAATTCGCATCGCCGCTGTAATTCACATTGATTGGATCACTGGACGTCACTGTAAACGTCCCGACCGCCTGGCACGAGAAATTTCCGCTCTTATCCGTTACGTTCGTGCATGTCGTGGGTCCGGATACGGTCGCTCCGGTATATGCGTCGGCAAAGGTTATTGTTCCTGTGGGGTACATCGTTTTGTTCGTGGTGTCCACCAAGGCGGTGATGGTCGCGGTCGCTCCGTAAGATACCGTTTGCTGTGTCGGCGTCACGATCACATTTGGCGTTGCATACAAAACCGTGACGGCGGTCGCCGCAGAAGCTGGAACTGCTGTAATTCGGATCGCCATTATAGGTCGCAGTGATCGAGTACGCTTCCCGGCGATGGAAACGCATTCGTATCGACTCGTGAAACCAACATCAGTGTGGGCCGGATACCCCTGTCCTCCGTTGCCCAGAGTGTACGACGTTGTTCCCGTGAGTGCTTTGCCGTTGGCATAGAACGTGACTGTACCCGAGGGCGCGGCTCCGGAACTCGTGGTGTTCACAGATATATGACATGTTTCCCGACTGTCCCACGCTTACGCAGCACAGAGATGGCTGGCCGTTGTACTGCTCGCGGGGGTAATCGCTGATCGCATTCGTCCCCGTACTCGCATTGAAGCTGTTATCTCCCGCGTACGCAGTCTGCACCGAATTCGTTCCGCCTGGGAGTTGAACTGCTAAATCCTCGGTGTATCCGTAGCTGTTGAGGGTGTAGGTTCCGGCGTCGAGTGTTGTCCCGCTGTTTGTCAACGTAACGCTGCCCGATGGGCATGCGGTGCGCACTAGGAGCGATTGGTTTGCAGACCTGTCCCGCGGAATTCTCCACGTTCACCCGCAATACATACGGCGACCCGTATTGTGCCGTCGTCGTGTCAGCGGTTCACCACTCGTCCGCTACTGTCGAACGTGACTAGAAAAGCTCTGGGGCTGGCTGTTCTCCTTGCTGACAGTGACGCTGACTGGACTGGAATAGCTGCCGCCGTATTTCCGATCGCCCGCATAGTGCGCGATGACGCTGTAGGTTCCGCCGGGCAGCATGCTCGTTGTTGCCCCCGGAGTCGATCCGCCGCTGAGCGGAAACCTATCGATCGCGTGTCCGGTACTGGTTCCAATCCCCGGTGCCGCGAGAGGGAAGCTTGCCCGTGTGGCCGAGGCCCAGGTCTTCGCCGCTACTAGCGACCGCAGTCCCGTGCTTCACGTTGACAGTATTGCCGGAGTTCAACTGCAGAGCGGTCGTCGTGGCGGCAAACGTCACCATCGTCCAGTTGCTCACCAGATTATTGGCGTCCACCGACCCTAGACCCGTTGCCAAATCATAGCCTGTGGCAGTGCTATAACCGGAGAGAACCCCGTAGGCATCGCCTCCTATAGTAATCGTGCAGTTGGGACTGCCGTTATAGCACGGACTCGCGATGGTCGACCCGGAAGGCATATCGTGAAAAGCATTCGGCTTCCTTGGTCACGAGCTTGTACAGGATGAAGCTTGGCGTCCCTGCGGTTTCCGGTCTTCTGGTTCACCAACGACATGATTCCGGCGAATGCGGGTGAGGCACTGACGTGCCACCGTAGCCCAGAAAATTGTTTAAGTGCATAACACCGGTTTATCCTGCTGACAAACGAGATACGAGTTACCCATGAATCCATTGCTGGCAAACAGCGAGACGTCAGGAATGTCACGAACTTGATCGGTAGGCACTCCCGCGCCGCTTTGCCAGGAAGGACTGCGCGTATCCCCGCGCGCAACTGCCAACGGTCTGACCGTTCACCACGCATTTGCTTGGTCCGCCGCTGCCGCCTTCCGAGAGCGGGTCTCCGAGACTGCCGTTTTGCAGATCTGTTTCGGCGGTTGGTGCCCCAGCCCAGCGATGATTCCAGATGCCATTGGTGCAGGAGTCGTTCCATGTGGTCTCCGGAATGTATCCCTTCGCGCGATTCCTGGGTTGTGGAGTTGTTCGTTGAGTTCCAGTAGCGACCAAGTGTTGTGATTCGTTGAAGTCCGTCCCGCCCACCGCAGCGTTGTAAGGCGTCGAAGCGTAGCCGCTTACCTGCAATCCGTACTGAGTTGGTGCAGGGGGCGGCGCAGCGATTGTCGCATCCCGGCCGAGCCGCCGTCGCCCGGACGATATAAGAACGCTGATGCCTTGCGCAGCAGCCTGTTGCCACAGTGTGCCGTAGAACTGATTGCCCGCTGTGCCGAGTCCAATTCACACTCGCCATAGCTCTCGCTCATCACCGGGGCTAGATTGTTGTCGACGATGTAGACCGCCGAGAGATCAGTCTCCGTAAGTCGTCTCCGTCGATGCCGAAGTCACAAAATCGATGGTCGCTTGCCGTTCGCCACCGCACCCGACCACTGCACGTCGATGTCGGCCTCTGGTTCGTCCCCCTTGATGCCAGGATCCAGGTCCATTCAAGATGATGTTCAGCTTATTCGCGGGAACGGCAATCCAAACAGCGTACCAGAAATGCTTCGACATCTGTCAGCTGATGTTGGTCTCCCCCGACAATTGCGATCGTTAGCTCCTGTGCCATCGATGCCCACATTCCACAGGGGAAGCACGTCGTAGATCGTGGCAAAGTCATATGGCCCAGACAGTTGCTGCGTAATCGGAAACCGTGTTGTTCTAAGCCTCCGGAGGGGAAGGTAAGCTGCGGATGTGTGGGACGAATTTTCCCGGTTTTTGGATCTCGTTCTCCAACTTGCCGACCATACATGTTCATGGCCTTCTTGCGAAAGTTATTCAAGGAATCGAATTCCTGCCACCGCCGAGGTCAGCGCCGTCGGAATCTGCGGATCGCTGGCGTTGGCCCAGTGCTGCTCGCCGTTGACGATGTATTTGTGCATCGTCGTGTGAAACGCCTCCTGCACCTGACCCGCCGTGCCGGAGAACTCCAGCACGGTTCGTCCTTTGGTTGACCCTACCTGGAATCCGTGCGACTGCAGCCATGCGGTAATCGTCTGCAGGTCGGTGTCGGTGGGACCGAACTGCTGGCCGTATTGTTCCGGCGTCAGCCACTGGTGGTAGTTCGGGAACGCCTTGTCCTGCTGGTCGTCGAGCAGTTTCCGCAGCGCGGTCTCCTGATCGGGTCCGCGCTTCAGTACGAGCAACATACGCTGCATGGGCAGATTCGCCGGAGCGCTTCCGAGGTCGAACTGTGGTCGCGCCAGGGGATGCGTGTTGCCCCTCAGGGTTGTTAGCTGCGACTCGTCAAGAGTCTGGGTGATCAGCGGGCGAACAGCCGCTGGCTGCGCCTCTGCCTGCCCCTGCATCGGCAAGCAAAACATCAGGGCGGAGAGAAGGATTGCGGCAAAAACTGCACGGGTTGCGGTAGATACAAAACTGGGACGCGACACCGGGATCGCTTGCATGGCGGGCACCTGTGATATCGAAATAGACGGCATCCACCTGAGACCGGTCGGCAGAGGAAGGAAGGGGCCGACTCGCCTCTTTGGCAGGCTCATGGCCTGTGTGGACTTCACACCCTACATCAACTCTTGCCCGATTTCAACGCATTTCATGCGACTTCCGTGTAGCACCGAGCCCTCGCTGACAATCCCGTCGATGACCTGTACTAGTGACTGTTTCCTCATCTGTCTCTAGTGGCATACTCACAAGACATCAAACCAAATCTGGGGGTGTTTCATGACAGGCAGGTTCGCGAAAGCATTGCTGGCGATTCTTTTGGGAACAACTTGGGCTGGCGCTCAGACCTACACCATCACCGACATCGGTGTGCTCAAGGGCGACAACGAAAGTAGCGGGTTTTCGATCAACAACCTCGGCGAGGTCGTAGGTTGTTCAGATATCAAGAATCCTGAAGGCTATCCGTGCACTGGACTGGTTGCGGGCCAGCACGCGTTCTCCTGGACCAGGAGCGGCGGGATGAAAAATCTTGGGACGCTTTCTGGAGCAACCGTCAGCGGCGCGATCGGCGTGAATGATTCCGGAATCGTCGTGGGCTATTCCAACGTCAAAGGTCAGATCGCGACGAATTTCAAAGCGGTACAGTGGTCATCGACCGCATCCATTTCGAATCTGGGCACGCTCTCGGGAGGCTCTTCCAGCGCGGCTTTTCAGATCAACTCCGCGGGAGAGGTCGCCGGTGATTCTTTTCTCAGCAGCGGAGCGGTAAATGCTACTAAGTGGACGAATAAAAAGATCAACAATCTGGGCGCCTTGTCGAAGGCGATTTTCACTGCCGGGCTAGCGATCAACGACAACGGCTACATCGTGGGAGAGTCGGTGTTCGGCTACGGTCCGCCGTTCAAGTCGCATGGGTTTCTATGGAACGGCTCCACGATGAAGGATCTCGGCACCCTGACGGGCGGCGTGACCAGTATGGCCAATGCGATCAACACCGCAGGAGTGATCGTCGGGCAATCCGACGGCACGAGCACGAAGGGACATTGGCACGCTGTGCTGTGGAACACTTCGGACAAGATTCAGGATCTGGGCGTGCTCGCGGGAGGCAATTACAGCGTCGCATTCGGCATTAACGATTCGAACGTGGTTGTTGGCTATGGCAACCTGTCGAACAACGCCGCGCACGCGATGGTGTGGACGACTAAGGGAGGGATGCGGGATCTGAATTCGCTCATCCCAGCAGGTTCTGGATGGGTGCTGATCAACGCCAACGCCATCAACAACGTGGGCCAGATCACCGGTTACGGCCTCAAGCGCGGTTATAACCACGCGTTCCTGCTCACGCCGGTGAACTGAGAGAACTAGACAGAAAAAACAAGCTTCGGTTGGCCGGTCGCTTTACTCTTCGAACATCGGTACTTGCCGCTGATCCTGTGGCCCGCCGTGCCGCTGGCGACGTGTGGCGCCGATTACGGCCAGCACAGTTAACGACTCCAGCGCGGTGCGCGGTACGAAGATGCGCTGCGTGTTCGATCGCTGGTCGGGCGGATTGACCAGAAATCCTTCGGGTGTGGTCTGGGTGAGGTCGGCGGGCATCAGGCCTTCGAGAATCTCGCTGTCTTTGAACCGCAGACGCACCCATAGGCCCTCCGAGCGAGGACGCGAGGTGAAGGTCTTGCGGGTCAGCGACTCCGAGTCTCCGAACTCGCGCACAAAATACACGCCCTTGATCTCGCGCAGGTCCATGGTGATGACGGTGCCTGCAGTATTGAGGAGTTCGAGTTTTCCCTCGTGGACGAACTGGGCCGGCGAGACGTAACCGGAGACGGAATCCCGGTCCATCTTGCGGACGATCACCTTCTTGTGGGTTGAGGGCATTATTTGCGCTGCAATCTCCGGTCCTAGCTGGGTGAAGCCCAATTTGTGGGGCACGTGACGCGATGATAAAGCGCCGCTGTCCCACGACATTCTTGCCGGTCGCCGAGTTGATTCTCGCACTTTTTCGCCGCAAATGACTGGAATCCGCCTTGGCAGTAGCCAAAATGTAAACGTTGTGTTATTTTCTTTAGCTTGCCGCAAAGTTTCCACTTCGCATAAGTACTTTGGATTAAGCCACTTGCATCCGGGTGGCTGAGGGGCCGGATGGTGTGGTCCCCGAGGCTGTGGAAATCTTGTGGAAAGTTGGGCTCGTCCGGCCCTCCCCCGGTCGCGATTTCAGCTTGAATCGTGCCCGAAAAAGGGTCCCGACCGCCGCTTGAAAGCGAATGGCTGATTACATTTACACGATGGAAATCCGGTTGACGCCGGACCAACTGAGGGGCGTCGGCCTCGTGCAAGACGTAGCCCGCGCCGCGGGCATGAATCTTTATCTCACCGGCGGCGCGATCCGAGACATCATCAGCGGATTTACTATCCGCGACCTCGATTTCACCGTCCAGGGCAATCCTCTCAAGCTCCAAAAAGATCTGGAGAAAGCCGGTGCCAAAATCACCGCGATCGAAGAGGACATGCGGACGATCTTCATCTCGCTGCCGGGCAACGCCCGCGCCGAGATCAGCATGGCGCGCACGGAGCGCTTCGAGAAGACAGGCAAGCCTCCAATCGTGACGCCGGCTACGATTCACGAAGACCTGCGCCGACGCGACTTCACGGTCAACGCCATGGCGCTCTCCCTGAATGAAGGATCGCGCGGGCTGCTGCTCGATCCCTTCAACGGCGTTGCGGATATTGAGCTGAAGGTCATCCGTATTCTGCATAACTATTCTTTTTTGGAAGATCCTTCGCGCCTCATCCGCGCGACGCGCTTTGCTGCGCGCTTCCACTGGCTGCTGGAAGATCGCACGCAGGCTCGCTACGACGCGGCCAAGGAAGGCAAGTACATCGACCACATTCTGCGCTCGTCGATCGGGCACGAGATCGCGGCGCTGGCGCACGAAGACGATCCGCTGCATGTCGTGAAGATGCTCGAGAAGGAAGGCTGGCTCACGATCCTGCATGATCACTGGACCGTCGCCAAGGTTGACACCAACGGCATCACGCAACTGATGAAAACGCGACAGCAGATGGTCGATCTGGGATACGCTCCCGATGCTGGCCCAGCCGTGATGTACTTTCTGACGTCCCACTTTTCCGATAAGGATGTGACGGACATTCAGAAGATGATTCCGCGCAAGGATCTGGTCGAGGCCTGGCGGGATATCGAAGATCACGCCAAGGAACTGGCGAAGCGGTTGATGGGAAAAGAGGCGGCGACGCCCTCGCGCACCTGGCAGTTGCTGTCGTCAGCGCGCCCGGAGATGGTGTTGTTCCTGGCGGTGACGGCCAAGCAGCAGTCGGTCGAGCAGAAGATCAAGAATTACCTGACCAAGTGGCGTCAGGTGCAGCAGAAGCTTCCGTTGCCCGAGATGACGGAGTTGCTGATCACGCCGCAATTGCCGGTGTATCCGAAGTTGGCACACGACGTCTTCATGCTGTTGCTCGACGGCAAGCTGCGCTCGCGCACTGAGACATTGAAATTCCTGAAGCCATTTGCTCCACCGCCACCACCACCACCGCCGGCACCTCGGCGCGGGCGTGCCGCGAAGGCCGCTGCGGAAGCACCCGCCGCTGTGGCAGCATCCGGCAAGCCCGGTCCAAAAGGGAAGAAGGGCAAGGCCGCGGCTGCGGTCGCACCACCAGCGCCGCTCGCAGCGCCACCTGCGAAGGCGGCAAGCAAAGCTCCCGAAAAATCGAAGGCTGCCGCGCCTGCGCATAAACCTGCAAAACCTGTGCCGAAGCCCGTTCATAAACCGGCACCGAAGCCAGCCAAGGGAAAGAAAAAGAAGTAGGACGACTCGCGGTTTTGACCTCCCTTGCCATCAGCAAGACCGTGGGTGCCCCGTCTTCGCGCAGTTTGAAGGGTGAAAGTCCAGACTGCTGCCCAAAGTCTGTCCATCACCCGCTGGGGGAGCCGGTGTCCACTCGCGGACATCACCTTTCGAAATCCGGACGTTTTCGCAGACGATTCATCCAGGTTCCATTCCCTAGACATCGAGCAAACAATCACTTAGGCAAATCCGGCATTTGGACGGTCAGGTGCTGTCGAAGCGATAACTCATTCGTTCACGGGGATGCCTATGTCTTTCCATGACCTCCGGATCACTGTCCGCCATCTGTTGAAGTCGCCGGGCTTTACGGCCACGGCGGTGCTGATGCTCACCCTAGGAGTCGGCGCCACCACGGCGATCTTCTCCATCGTCGAAGGCGTGCTGCTCCGGCCGCTGCCGTTTCCGCAATCCGACGGGCTTGTGCAACTCTCCGACATTTTGCAAGGCGCGGACGTAGGAGGGAATGGCGAGGCGGGGGTGACGGCTCCGGACATTCAGGCCTACACGCGCGACACGCATAGCTTCGAGAGTCTGGGCGGATACACGCAAACGGGTTACGAACTGTCCGGCATTGGAGATCCGGCGCAGGTGACGGCAGCCCGGCTCTCAGGCGGAGTGCTTCCTGCCCTGCAAGTTCAGCCCCTGATGGGGCGCCTTTTCACGCAGCAGGAAGACGACAAAAAGGAGCAAGTAGCCGTAGTCAGCTACTCGCTCTGGCAAGAGCGCCTGCACGGCGATCCACGCGTGCTCGGAACCAAGATTCTGTTGGACCGCAAGCCCTATGAAGTGATCGGTGTGATGCCACGCAACTTTGAGTTCCCGCTGGTGCCGGGACACATGAACAGCAGCGAGTTGTGGATTCCCATGAGCTTCCGGGAACAGGAACTCGGACAATCTGGGGCCGCAGGGTGGAATTTCAACATGGTCGGACGCCTTAAACCTGGGGTCACCGCGGCGCAAGCGGAAGGCGATGCTCAGCGCGTGGCGGAGGAGACCATGCGCAGCTATCCGCCATTCATGTCGAGTCTGCACATCCACGCCGTGGTGCGCTCGTTACGCGAAGAAACCGTAGAGCAGGCGCGGCAGTTGGTGCGCACATTATTTCTAGCGATTGTTGTGGTGCTGCTGATTGCCTGTGCCAACCTCGCCGGGCTGTTGCTGGTTCGTGCCATCCGCCGTCGCCGTGAGATCGCCGTGCGCCTGGCTCTGGGAGCACGCGCCACGGTGTTGCTGCGGCAAACCATTCTCGAGAGCCTGGTGTTGAGTGTGACCGGAGGCCTGCTCGGTTTGGCCCTGGCCGCCGTGGCGCTGCGCGTCGGCGTGAGCTGGTTGCCCGAAACGCTGCCCCGCATCAACGAGATCGGCCTCGACTGGCAAGTCGTTGCGTTCGCGATTGCTCTGGCGATCAGTACCGGCGTGGTTTGCGGTCTGGCTCCGGCCTTCGCCGCATTGCGCACCAGCGTGAATGACACTCTCAAGGAAGGGGGACGTTCCGGCTCCGCCGGCGGCGGCCATGCGCGCCTGCGTTCTGCGCTGGTCATCGGCGAGATCGCCATTGCTCTTGTGCTTCTGGTCGCTTCTGGTTTATTGCTGCGTAGTTTCGAAAAGATGCGTGCGGTCGATCTCGGCTTCCGTCCGGACCACATTTTGACGGCTGCGTACTCCTTGCCGCGTGTGCAGTACGGGACGCAAGCGGCGGTCGATGGATTCAATCACGAACTGATTCGCCGGCTGGAGCAACTTCCGGGCGTCACGTCTGCGGGGATTACTTCCTTCCTGCCAGCGGCGGGCAACTTTAGCAACAGCACTTTCGTCGCCGAGGGTTATGTCGCTCCCAAAGGCGCCAATATGAACCTCGCCACATTTATCGCGGTGCACGGGAATTATCTGCAAGCAATGGGAGTCCCACTGCTGAGCGGCAGGTTCTTCAGTCCGGCCGACACGTCGGAGACGCAACTGGTCGCGATCGTCAACCGCAAGCTTGCACAGCACTACTGGCCCGGCGCCGATCCGCTCGGAAAGCGCATTCGCCTGGGAACGCCGGAGGTGCAAACGCCATGGCTGACCATTGTTGGGGAAGTGGCCGATGTGAAGGAGACGTCGCCCGACGTTCCGGCGAAGGAAGAGTGGTACCAGCCGGTCGAACAGTTTGAAAAGTCTGTGGGCCCGATTGGCTCGCCCGAGGATCTGAATGGCAATAATGGCTACGTCGCCCTACGCACGGCCATGGACCCTGGTCAGATGACCAACGCCCTTCGCGAAGTGGTGCGCTCCATGGATGCACAACTGCCGCTCTCCCAGGTCCAGACGATGGAGCAGGCGGTCTCCGATAGCGAAGCGCCGCGCCGCTTCAACACGATACTGATCTCGGCTTTCGCCGGGGCAGCGGTGTTGCTCGCGGCGCTGGGCATCTACAGCGTAATTGCATTCTCCGCGGCTTTGCGCGTGCAGGAAATGGCCATTCGCATTGCCTTGGGGTCGCAACGGTCCGGAATTTTGAGGTTGGTCTTCAGTTCCGCAGCTAAACTCGCAATCGTGGGCTGCGTTGTTGGATTGCTGGTCGCCGCCGCCGCTTCGCAGATTATGCAGGCGCTTCTCTTCGGAGTAAGTCCGTTTGATCCGCTGGTCCTGACGCTGGCCGCAGTGTTCGTTTTGATCCTGGCTTTAGCAGCCTCGTTCTTGCCTGCACACCGAGCAGCATCCATCGATCCGATGAAAGCGCTCCGGACGGACTGAAGTTGGGTTGCGTCACGACAACATTGTTAACGTACTACCGCCGCTTCTGGTTAGGGCCGTTTCCACCCCGAGCACCCGGAAGGCCGGTACGATCCGGCTGAATCAGATCCGGCTGAATCATATTGATCTATCTTGATTCGCCCCGTATCATGTGGCGCGCGCGTGGGGCGTGCTAAAAACCGTGCTGGGAATCCATTCCGCAAAATGAAAAAGCTCGGCAGAATTCTGCTCATCATTGGGGGTGTGCTCTGCGTTGTGGCAGCCCTCGGCATTACGTTCACCATCGGATGGAGGCCATTCATCGGCCCCAAAAAGCGCGCTCTTACCAACCGCCAATTTGAGCGCACGCCAGAGCGACTGGCCCGCGGACGCTATCTCACGCAATCACTTCTCGGCTGCGAGAGTTGCCATACTCCCAGAGACTGGACCCAGCACGGCGCCCCAATGCTACTCGGCAGGGAACTCGTGGGCCAGGCGCTGACCTTCGCCGATTTTCCCGGCACACTCGTCGCCCCGAATCTGACTTCCGATCCGGAGACCGGCAGCGCCGGCTGGACCGACGACCAGATTGCTCGCGCTATCCGCGAAGGCGTCAAGCACGACGATACCATTCTGTTTCCCGTGATGCCGTATAGCCTATACAAAACTCTCTCCGACGAAGACTTAGCCTCGGTGGTCGTCTACCTGCGGTCGGTACCGCCCGTGCGAAATCCGCTGCCTCCAACCCACATCAACTTTCCGGTGAATTACCTCGTCCGCAGTGCCGCCGAACCAGTGGTCGAAGCGGTCCAGGGCCCTGATTCATCGAACGGTGTCGCCCGCGGGAAATACCTGGCCCACCTTGGCTGCGGCTGCCACAATGTGAACGACAATCTGGGTTATGCTGGCGGAGAGCGCCTGGTCGGACCTTGGGGCGAGGCCACCAGCCCCAACCTTACGCCGGATGCTTCCGGCATCGGATATTTCAGCGAAGGCACTTTCATTACCGCACTTCGCACCGGATACGTCGGTGCCCGCAAGCTGAACTCCATCATGCCCTTCGGCGAATTCAAGGACCTCACCGATGAGGATCTGAAGGCGATCTTCGCTTATCTAAGGACTTTGCCGTCAGTGAAGCACCGCGTCGACAATAGTCTGCCTGCAACCTACTGCAAGTTGTGCAAAGAGAAGCACGGAGCCGGGGATCAGAACTGAAGACCGCCGAGAGTCCGAAGCTTAGACAAAATTTGACAAAGTCATCCCGCTGATCGGGCGTATACTTTGCTTATGCGCCGCCTGATCGCCATCTCGGCGTTCGCGCTTTTCCTGGCAGTACCCCTGTGGGCTCAGCACGGCGGAGGTCACGGCGGCTTCGGCGGACATGCAGGTTTCAGTGGCAGCCACGGCGGAGGCGTCAGCGGCGGCGGTCACATGGGTGGCGGCCATGTCTCCAGCGGCATGCGCTCCAGCCCAATGATTTCGCGCGGCTTCACGCACGGTCCTGCGTTTTCCAATCGCGGCTTCTCGAATCAGCCGTTTCTCCATAATGGATTCCACAACAATGGATTTCATCCATGTTCACACTTTCGGATTCCGGAATAACTGTTTTGGTTTCCCCTGTCGCGGCTTCGGGTATCCATGGGCATACTCGGGATACTACGATCCGTGGTGGTGGGATTCGGGATCTTCCTTCGACGAAGGCTACGAGCGTGATCGTGCCATGGCCAACCAGATGAACCAGCAAAGCCTCGAAGAGCAGCGCATGCTGCAACAGGAACAGGCCGATGGCGATCAGGATATTTACGCACGTTCTGATCCAGCCCCCCTTCCGGAGCGGGGCGAAGCAGCGGGTACGCCAGTCCTGCCGGACACGGTTCTGGTTTTCCACGACCAGCATAAACAGGAAGTCAAGAACTACGCGATCATTGGCCAGACTCTTTGGACCTTCGCTCCGCAGCACACCCAAAAGATTCCATTGTCAGACTTGGATCTGCCCGCCACTACGAAAGCCAACGACGACCGAGGTCTGACATTCAGGGTTCCGGCCAGCGGCGAAGCCCAATAGTTCCTCTCGCGTCGATTTCGTCCACCCCACTCACCGCATCATTTCCCCCTTTCACTGCATCCAACAGTGCATTCGCCCTATCGACATTCCTTTTTCGTCGCGGGGCTAGTACATTGGAATCAAGCGCTTAGGTCATGTACTAGGGGTTAACGGGAACCTCCAGAAACACGGGGTCGAACCGGGAATATCCCTGTCTGAATGCTAGAATTAAAGAATACCCACTATGCCTCTAAAAACACTTTTTCTGAATCCCCCATCGTTTGAAAACTTCGACGGAGGCGCCGGCTCGCGTTGGCCCGCCACCCGCGAAATCGAAAGTTTCTGGTATCCCGTATGGCTAGCTTATCCGGCGGGGATGCTGGAGGGGGCGCGGTTGCTGGACGCGCCGTCGCATCATGTATCGGGCGAAGAGACCATCAACATCGCCAAGGAATATGAGTTTCTGGTGCTGTTTACGTCGACGCCGGGGTTTCCGGGCGACATCCTGCTGGCGCGGGCGATCAAGAAGGCGAATCCGGAGATCAAGATTGCCTTTGTGGGACCGCACGTGACGGTGCTGCCGGAAAAGTCTCTGCGGGATTGCGTGGAGATCGATTTCATTTGCCGCAAGGAATTTGACTACTCAGTGACGGATTACGCCAAGGGCAAGCCGCTGGCCGATATTCCGGGGGTGTCGTTCCTGAAAGACGGGAAGGTCGTGCACAACCCCGACGCCCCGCAGATTCAGAATCTGGACGAACTGCCGCACGTGACGGAAGTCTACAAGCGCGATCTTGACGTGAAGAATTACAACGTTCCGTTTTTGCTGAACCCGTATGTGTCGCTCTACACCACCCGTGGCTGCCCGGCGCAATGCACGTTCTGTTTGTGGCCGCAGACGCTGAGCGGACATCCGTGGCGCAAGCGCTCCGCCGACGATGTTGCTCGTGAGATGGCGAAGGCCAAAGAGATGTGGCCGGAAGTGAAGGAATTTTTCTTCGACGACGACACCTTCAACATTCAGAAGGCGCGCACGATCGAACTCTGCGCCAAGCTGAAGCCGCTGGGGCTGACGTGGTCCTGCACATCGCGCGTGACGACCGACTTCGAAACCCTGAAGGCGATGAAAGACGCGGGATGCCGGCTGCTGATCGTCGGGTATGAGTCGGGAGACCAGCAGATCCTGAAGAACATCAAGAAAGGCGCGACCATTGAACGCGCCCGGCAGTTCACCAAGGACTGCCACAAACTGGGGCTGGTGATTCATGGCGACTTCATCATGGGCCTGCCTGGGGAGACGCACGAAACAATTAACAACACCATCGCGTTTGCCAAGGAACTCGACGTCGAGACCATTCAGGTTTCGGTTGCGCACGCGTATCCGGGAACGGAACTCTACGATTACGCAGTGAGCAATGGATTCATGGTCGGCGACAACAAGATGGTGGACGAGGGCGGACATCAGTTGGCCCAGATTCAATATCCGGGGCTGCCCGCGGATGACATCATGTCGGCCGTGCACCGGTTCTACGACGAATATTATTTCCGTCCGAAAGCCGTTTATCGCATCTTGAGAAAAGCGGTCTTTGACAGCAACGACCGCAAGCGGCTGTACAAAGAGGCGAAGAGCTTCTTGAAGCTGCGGTCGGCGCGCAACAAGATGGTGAAGAAGCATCATGCAGAGGCAGCGGCAGCCGAGCCGGTAAAAGCGTAGCAACAGGTTTCGAAGTTTCACGTTTCAAGGTTTCAAGGATTTATGATCTTGAATCATTGGCGTCTTTGAAACCTTGAAACTCTGAAACCTTGACACCTGAGCCCAAGTGACTTTTCGCAAGTATCTGGTGCTGGCTGGAGTCACCGTGTTCGCGGCGGCTGGTGATTCCATGCTCTCGCACGGGATGAAGCAGGCCGGCAACATCTCCCTCCATCATCTGCAGGGCGTAATCCTAGCGGTGCGAAATCCGTGGGTCGCAGTGGGCATCTTGCTACTGATGGCGTTTTTTGCTTCCTACATGAACGCCCTCTCCTGGGCGGACCTTACTTACGTTTTGCCCGCCACTTCGCTGGGATACGTTTTGCTGGCGCTGGTGGCGAAGTTTGCTCTGCATGAAGACGTAAGTCCGATGCGCTGGCTCGGTATCGCGCTGATCTCCGGAGGAGTCGGATTCGTTGCCGGAGGTCCTGCGCTGACCGCGGACGAGCATCCGGAGTCCGCACTTCTCGCCGGAAAAGAAACGGCGAGAAATGGGGCTTCCGCCGAAGAGGTCGTTTCAGGTGGAGTCCAGCGATGAAGAGCGCATACACCTGGGGCGGAATTCTGGTCATCGTCTTGGCGTCGGTCGTGGGAGACATCCTGCTGGCTCGCGCGATGAAGCAGGTGGGTGATGTGCACGCGTTGTGGCATCGTTCGGGACTGTGGACGGTGGTCTCCCGCATCCTGGGCAATCCAAACTTTTTTCTCGGCCTGACGGCCATGACAGTGGCGTTCTTCAGTCTGCTGTTCGCGTTGTCGTGGGGAGACGTAAGCCTGGTTGCTCCCGCGGCCGCGTCTCTCACATTCATTGGCAACGCGTTCGCGGCTAAAATCTTTCTGCATGAAAGAGTGGATCGCCGCCGATGGATTGCTGCCTTGCTGGTCGCGGCTGGAGTGTCGCTCCTGGCGGGGTAGGCCACTCTATACGCGTACCCTTCGGTCTGCCGCTTGTGGGTTTCTCCCAAGTTACTCGGGCATTCCAAAAACATTGTGGGAAGTGCCACGAACCTGGCCCACGTCAGCCTCAATCTCGCAGCACTCGGGCTGGGTCGGTACGGGTGGCGCGCCAGGCCGGCAGGAGACAAGCTGCGACTGAGGCAATCGTCATTACCACGACTGCCGATGCGAATGCCAGCGGGTCGTTTGGACCGACATCGTAGAGAAGCTTTCCGAATAATCGCGTCAATACAAGTCCTACAATCGCGCCGCAGAGGACGCCGACCGCCGTTAATCTCAAACCGCGCGAAATGACCCGACGAAACAGATCGGCTGCGCCAGCGCCAAGAGCCATGCGCAGCCCAAGTTCGCGGTTGGCCTGCGCTACGGCATAAGACATCACACCATAAAGGCCGACGGCAGCGAGGAGAAGCGCCAAGCCTCCTAAGATCGAAACCAAGGTTACGGCCACGAGTTGCGGCGAGGTTGATCGATCAACCTGTTCCTGCAGCGTAATCACCTCGTATAGGGCAAGGTCAGGATCCAGTGCGTGCACTTCGCGGAGCAGCGCGGCCGAAATGCTCTGCAGAGGCTGAGTTGAGCGGATATACAAAGCTGGCCCCCTTACGAAATCCTGCAGTAACGGCACATAGAAAAACGGCTTTGGTCTCTCGCGCATGCTCTCGTACTTCGAGTCTGCGGCTACACCGATGACGCGCACCCAACGGCCCTTTACCTGAAGGCGCCGATCGATGGGATTCTGATTCGGCCAATATCGCGCCGCCATAGTCTGATTCACGATGGCTACTGACGCTGCGTTTTCGTCATCGGCGTGCTTGAATTCGCGTCCGGAGATCAGAGGGATACCCAAAGTGGCGAAGTAGTCAGGACTGACCTGGTTGTAGTCGACAGTAGGTTTCTCGTCCACTGGAGGTTGGTAACCGTCAACCGCAATAGGCGAGGAAGAGTAGGTTCCATAGCCCAGTGGGGTTACGCGCGCGAAGGCGACGGACTCCACGCCAGATAGTGCTCGAAGGCGTGTAAGCAGTTCCTCCTGAAACGTTTTGGCGTGCGGCTCATCGTATCCAGCAGAGATCAACGACACCCCGGTCTCCACCACATTCGTGGTGGAGAAACCTGGGCTCGCAGTTCGAATCTTTTGCAAGCTTTGCAGCAGCAGTGCCGCACCAACCACGAGAACAAAGCTCAGACAAACCTGGAAGGCGACGAGGCCCGAGCGTACCCATGTTCTTCCCCTGGCCCCGACCACACCCGAGGACCCCGACTTCATAGCACCAGCAAGTTCGATACCGCGCGTTTGAAACGCAGGGACGAATCCAACAATAAGCGTGGTGATCAGGCATATCCCAGCACTCAGCGACATCACACGCCAGTCGATTTCCCCTGGCAAGTACATCGCCAATCCGGAGCGTGCCGGGAACAGCAGCACGAGTGCGTGCCGACACCAGTACGCAACCAGGAGTCCGCCAGCCGTGCCGAGCGCTGAAAGGATCAAGCCCTCTGTAAGAAGTTGTTTCAATAAACGATTGCGGCTGGCCCCGATAGCGAGCCGAATCGTCATTTCGTGGCGACGGGCGAATGACCTGACAAGCAGCAGGTTGCCCACATTCGCGCAGGCGATGAGAAGGACAAAAGCCCCAACCGCCAACATGATCTCGAGGGTAGGAAGCAAAGTGCCGGCGTTGTTGAAAGGGGTTTGCCACAATGGCCAAAGGCTGATGCCGCGCCCACGGTTCGTGGCGGAGTAGTTGTTTTCCAGGCGTGCCGCGATTGCCGAGACTTCTTGCTGGGCTTGTGTGCGAGTAACGCCCGCCTTGAGCCGTACATAGGATTCAATCCAACGGGCTCCGCGGTCCTGGAGTTTATATCCGCCGCTTTCGAAGTTTTCTTCCATGGATGCCGGCACCCAGAAATTCATCGTCCAGCCTACGAACGTTCCATAAAACCCCTCCGGCGCGACGCCGATGATGGTGTGCGGAAGATTATTGAGCCGTTGTGTTTTGCCGATGATTTGTGGATCGCTCTTGAAGCGGCTTCGCCAAAGCTGATAGCTGATGACGGCGACGGGGTGAGCGTTACTGCCGATATCTTCGTCAGGCTCGAAGCCACGACCCAGCACGGGATGAACGCCGATTGCGTCAAAATAATTTGCGGAGACGATGCTGCCCGTCGTGATTTCAGCGCGGTCACCGATGTTTAGGGTACTGCCCGTAATCTTGCTCACGAAGAACGCGTCGCAAAGGGTGCAACTCCTCTGCAAATCAAGAAAGTCTGGCCACGAAATCAATGTCGGACCGGTCTCGCCGCGCGACGTTCCGGCTAAGGCGAGCAGCCTTTCCTGGTGGGCTACCGCCGGATACGGACGGAATAGGATCCCTTCAATCCAACTCAATACCGCAGTATTGGCGCCGATTCCCAAGGTCAGACATAGGATCGCCAGAAAAGAAAAGCCGCGGCTGCGGAACAGTTGGCGAAACCCGTAGCGCAAATCCTGAACCAGGTCTTCCATGATGTGTCCGCCGCGCGCGTCCCGGCACTGTTGCTCGATCTGTGTCACCCCGCCCAGTGCGCGCAGTGCCGAGTAGCGTGCTTCCTCGGGCGCAATGCCTGCGGCAAGGTTCTCCTGGATCTGCTGCTCGAGGTGGTCCCTAAGCTCGTCTTCTAGTTCCTGATCCACTTGTTTACGGCGAAAAAACGCGCGCAAACGCATTGGAAGGGTATAGACCCATTGTTCGATCGGCATCTCAAGCCTCCTTGAGCTTGACTATTCCGGAGATGGCGGCAGAGAGGCGGTTCCAGTCGGCCGCCTCTTTTTCGAGTTGCTTCCGCCCGAGGCGGGTCAGCGAATAAAACTTCGCTCGCCGATTGTTTCCACTTGGTTTCCACTGAGAGGTAATCCAACCCCGATGTTCCAGCTTGTGCAGTGCCGGGTAGAGAGAGCCATCGCTAACCCCTAATACATCACTCGACATTTGTTTCAGACGCTGGCTAACGGCCCAGCCATTGACGGGCTCCAGCGCCAGTATTTTCAGGATCAGCATGTCCAGAGTTCCCTGAACCAGGTCGGAAGGTTTACTCAAGCAGTCTCCTCTCGGTTACCGAGTTAGACTAAACTGACTCCCGTCTGGTTAGCAATGGCGATTTGGAGAGTTGGGCGCGGCGGTCGCGGAAAAAATAAAAAGGCAGCGAGCCTGAGCTCGCTGCCTTTTTTGCGGATACCCTCCCCAGGTATTCGCCGGGCTGACAGTTACTGGTTGAGTGGGTTGAAGACCAGGATGCCCGCTTCGGTGTTGGAGCAAGCACCGGCCGGGTCGACGCGAACCACTGCATCTTCCTCAGCGCAGAAGCCGCGAATGCCCGTCTGGTTGACCGAGAGCGGAACGGCTTTCACGGTGTAGCCGGAGTTGACGCCACCCACGATCGTGCCAGTGCCCGTGGTGAACGAGTAGCCGCTCTTGCCGCTGGGCTGCCGGGTTGCCGTTGTTAGCCAACACGGAATCAATCAAGCAAGCTGTGGTGGAGCTGGGAACGCAGGCAATATTCAACGCGCCGCCCAGGTTCACCAGGGCCGGAGAATAACCAACTGTCGGATACGCGGTCTGATAGGTGACTTCACCAGTGGTAATAGTACGGATGGACGCGACAGCAGACGACTCATTGGCCGCCATGCGAGCGCGCAGGAGAGCGGTATGCGCCGGAGCCGGTTCAGTCAGAACGCGGGGGTTAGGGGTCAGGTTCGGGGCGCTCTGAGATGCAGGAGAGCTCTGGATGACCATCGATCCAACGGAACTCAGGGACGCTCGTTTGGGTGCGAGGTCTGGCTGCGGCGCAGGTTCCTCATGCTCTAGGCGGCTTTCACTGCGGTTTTCGTTGGGCGGCGCGCCGGGTTCGACCTGGCGCGCGGCTAGCTCGCGCCGAACGCCCAGAAGGAATTCTCGTCCATCGCTGCGGCAGTTTCTGGCCACTGCGGAAAAGTGTTCGCGGTGCCACTTCACTGTTACCCTTGCGCCCACTGCGATGGGAGCTCTTGAGGCGGATGCAGGCGCCGGACGGCGACGTGTCTTCGAGGGTGCCGGGAGCGCGGTTAAAGGCCCCGGCCGGGTCTTGCCAAAGGACCTCGGCCACTGCCCACAAAGCTGTCCTCGGTTCGATGATAGGGCCGTCCATGCAAATCTCATCGGCGGGAGAGTAGCGGAGTTTAGTTACGGGAGGCTCAGGATGAAGGCGCGGAGTTCGAGGTCTTCGTGGGCATGAAGGCAACGATTCCCAAGATGGGCTCGGCACCTGAAAAGGGGCAGCCGGGCGCTGCTCGCTGTCAGGGTCTGAGGCCCGGACCCACATAAGACCCTCACCCACAGGACCGGACCCACACGAAGCTAGCGGAATAAGCGCATTAAGCCGGTTGCGGGGAGGTCGGGGAATAGGAAGTGCTGGTTGGTGAGTCCGGCGGCGCGGGCTAGGGCTTCGGCGGCGAGGTATCCGCTGCGGACGGCGCCTTCCATGGTGGCGGGCCATCCGGTGGCGGTCCAGTCGCCAGCGAGGAACACGCGCGACCAGGCAGTGGCGGAGGTGGGGCGGTGGGAGTCGATGCCGGGGCGCGGAGAGTAGGTCGCGTTCACTTCTTTAATCACGGCGGACTTTACGAGGTTGGCTTCGCGAGCGGCGGGGAAGAATTCGTGGACCTCGGCGAGAGCGAGGTCGACGATTTCGGAGCGGGATTGGTCGATCAGAGACTTGGAGGAACTGACGACGAGTTCGATGTAACTGCCAGACGGCGTTCCGTCGGTGGCTTGCGTACGAATCGGCTGCAGACGGGATTTGTGGAACATCCACTGGATGGTCCGGTCGAGTAGGACTGCGTGGTCGAGGTCGGAGATCTGGCGATCGAACCAGAGATGAATGCCGGTGATGGGCGCAGTTTCGAAGTGGGTGAGTTTCTCGCGAAGCGTGGCGGAATCGGGGGAGTCCGGAAGGACGCGGTCGAGGGCATCGAACGGAAGTGCGAGGATCAGGAAGTCAAAGTCCCCACCCTGTCCCTGCAAACCACGCAGGGACAAGGGTGGGGCTCCCTCGTTCTGTAGATTTTCTTCACGGTTTCGGAGTTGCACCTGGACGTGCGCCGCGTCGGCAGTGAATCCTTCGATTGGTTGACGGAAATGCAGTTCGCCACCGCGGGCGCGAATGTAGTCTCCGGCGTTGTTATAGAGGTCAGTGAGCGGGACGGTGGGCACTCCCATTTCGCGGGCGGCGGGGGACTTCATGGACTCGCGGACCACTTGTGCGGCGGCGGATATGGAGATCAGGTCGAGCTCCTCGCTAAGCGCACTGATCAGGATCGGCCGCCAGAAGCGCTCTATCGCCCGCCTGGTTTGTCCGTGTTGATTGAGCCAGTGCTGGAACGATTGCCCGGTGTCGCGTTGATGAGCCAGTGTGAGAGGAATCAGGGCGCGCGAGATCGCGAGCTTGTCGGCCGGGCTCAGGAACGAGAATTTCAGGAAGGACGGCGCGGTGTGCAGAGGCGCGGGAAGCGGGGAAGACTTCATCACGGAAGTGCGCCCGCCGGGCTCGATGAAGGTCATCTGGTCGTACCAGCGGATTTGGTCGGCCACGCCGATGCGGTTGTAAAACTCCAGCAGATTGGTGCAGACGCGAAACAGAACGTGCTGGCAGTTGTCGACGACTTCGCCTGTGCCGGGATGTTCCCACGAGGAAGCGCGTCCGCCGAGGAACGGACGCTTCTCGAAGAGCGTGACGCGGAATCCTTTGTCGGACAGGGCGCAGGCGGCGGCGAGTCCGGCGAGACCGCCTCCGGCGATGGCTACTGTCGGTTGGGGAGTGGAGGGCATGCTTAGTTGGGAGTCTTAGTCGAGTCAAAATCCCCACCCTCTTTCGCAAAGAACGCGAAAGAAGGATGGGGCACCGCGCTCAATAGAGGGCTCCTCCACTGTGCTCGCTTTCGCTCCGCTGCGGTCGGAATGACAAGGGAATCGGCGTCACAGGATGCGCTTGAAGAAACCTTTCCCGAGGATGCGCAGCTTTTCTGAGGTGCTTAAGACGACTTTGGCGGTGAATACGTCGTATTGTTTTTCGGCGATTCTCTCGAGCAAGCGGCGGTAAATGGTCACTAGGACCCACAGCGCGGGCTGGCTGTCTTCGGAGATGTACGGTAGCAATTCTTCGCCGGAAGCGTAGAACTCGCGGGCCCGGTCGGCTTCGAGCGCGAGCAGAGGGCGAAAGCGCGTGGGATCAGGCGTGCCGAGCAGTTCCGAGGCGGCGAGATTGAACTTCGCAAGGTCTTCTTCCGGGAGGTAGATGCGCCCCATGCCGGCGTCTTCTTTGACATCCCGAATAATGTTGGTGAGCTGGAAGGCGAGACCGCAGCGCTCGGCGAGGGGCTCGGCCGCGGGATCGCGGTATCCGAAAATGTGGATGCAGACCAGGCCGACGACGGAGGCGACGCGATAGCAGTAGAGGCGAAGGTCTTCGAAAGTCTTGTACTGAATGGAGAGGCCCGGAGCGTTGGTGGTTTGTGCAGAAGCTTCCTCTTCCTCCACGTCCATGGCAGTGCCGAGTGCGAGTTCGTCAAGCAATCCCGCTGGAATGGAGAAACGGCGTTGGGCGTCGGTCAGAGCGAGCAGGATGGCATCGTCAGTGGGCTCACCTTGTTGAGCGCGGTGCAGAGCGTCGAGCCAGATGTCGAGCTTCTGGCGGCGGTCGGGAAGACTGAGTGCGGCGTCGTCGGCGATGTCATCGCAACGGCGCATGAAGGAGTAGACGGCGCAGAGGGCTTCGCGCTTGCGACGCGGCAGGACGAGGAACGCGTAGTAGAAATTCTTGGCCGCGGTGCGGGTAATGCCCTTGCAGACGGAATACGCCATCACCAGTTGCGGCGGAGCCGGCGTCCATGGAAGGGGAACCGGCTGCGTTCCGGCGCTCATTGTTGTGCTCCGCCGCCAAAAAGTTTGCCCATAGCGGCACGCGCGACCAGAGCGAGCTTACGGGCCTTCGAGATAGACGGGCGATTTCCGAGAACGGCGTAGTGTTGCTTCTCGATGGCGTTGAGAATTTCCTCTCCCCCGCGGCTGAAGAGATCAAGATCGATGGCCAACTCGCGATCGACTTTGCCGATCAAGGGCAGGCCTTTGCGGAACCATTCGCGGGCACGCTCGACCTCGAACTTCATCATGGAGCAGAAGGCCGGAGTGTTCTGGTCGCGCGAGATTTCATCTTCGGTCACGTTGAAGAGGTGAAGGTCTTCGAGCGGAAGATAGATGCGTCCCTTGGCGTTGTCAGTACTGACGTCTTGCCAGAAGTTGGCGAGTTGCAGGGCGGTGCAGGTGAAGTCGGAAAGTTGTTGACGCTCAGGGTCGCGATATCCGCAGAGGTAGAGGACGAGATGGCCGACCGGGTTCGCGGAATATTTGCAGTAGGCCAGCACGTCGTCGAAGGTTGCGAAGCGAGTGACGGTTTGATCCTGGCGGAAGGCGATGAGCAGGTCAGCGAACTCGTGCTTGGGAATGTCGAACTGACGCACAGTCTCGGCGAGGGCCACAAACACTGGATGTTTCGGGGTGCCTTGGTAGCAGGCGTCGAGTTCGTGCTGCCACTGATCCAGAAGTTCGAGGGAGGCAGCGGTGTCGCCCACTTCATCGCCCAAATCGTCGGAAATTCGGCAGTAGGCGTAGACATTAAAGAAATGCTGGCGCAGGCGGCGGGGCAGGAACCAGCTGGCGACGGAGAAATTTTCGTAGTGCGTGCGAGCCAGGCGGGCGCAGTATTCGCGAGCGCCGGAGAGCGTGGGTGCCGTCGCGGGGATGGCGTAGTGCGCGGGCAGGCGGGACCAGCCGAGGGCGGCGGGCGTGGTGACGGGATGTTCTTGCACGGATGACAATTCAGTATTCTTCCACGATCCCGCGCTACCGTCTGCTACTTGCCGGGTAGGGATCCTTCGACTGCGTGAATGGTTCGCCTTCGCGAACCATTTACTTCGCTCAGGATGACAAATCTTTTGAACCCTGGTTGGCACGACTGAAGTCGAGCCCTTCCCAGCCTTGCCAAGTCAGTGGCCGGGGATGATTGCGGTTTTGATGTCGCCCCCGCGGTTTAGCATGTGGCGGAGAACCTGCTGCAGGCGCGACAATGGCGCCTCCCCGGTGATGTAATCGGTGGGGCGAATTTTCTTGGCCGCGATCAGTCCGAAGGCCCGGCGAACCGTTTCCGGCGTGTGGTGGAACGTGGCTTTCAGCGTGATTTCCGAGTAGTGCAGGCGGTTAGTTTCGAGCTGCACTTTAGTTCCGCTTGCACATCCGCCGAAGAAGTTGACGGTGCCGCCTTTGCGGACCATGTCGACGGCCCACTCCCACGCTTCCGGTTTGCCCACGGCTTCGATGACGACGTCGCAACCCCGCTTCTGCGGAGACAGAGCGCGGACGGCATCGACGACGTTGGTTACTTTGGTGGTCTGAATAATTTCGTGCGCGCCCATATGTTTGGCGGCCTCGACCTGACCATCACGCTTGACGACGGAGATCACGTTGCAGCCAATAGCACGCGCGACTTGAACGAACATCAGTCCGATGGGGCCCCCACCAAGGATCGTGACGGTGTCGCCGATTTCGACGCCAGTTTCATGCAATCCGCGCAGGACGCACGCCAGAGGCTCGGTCATGGCCGCCTCTTCAACGCTGACATTGGGCGGAATGATCAGCATGTTGGCTTCCACGATCCGGCGGGGAACACGAATGTACTCAGCGTAGGCGCCGTTGTTAAAGAGCAGATCTTCGCAGAGGTTCTCCTGATGCTTGGAGCAATAGAAGCACATCTGGCAGGGCGCGGAGTTCAGGGCGACGACGCGCATGCCCTTCTTGAAGCCGTTGACCCCGGCGCCGACTTCCTCGATGACTCCGGCCAATTCATGGCCGAACAGGGCGGGGGGAACGATCATGCGGGCGTGGTAGCCGCGCTGATACACTTTGAGATCAGTGCCGCAGGTCAATGCGACTTGGACTTTGACCAGAACCTCGCCGTCACCCACACGAGGGATGGGGACTTTTTCAATCTTAAGGTCTTCTTTGCCGTACAAGACGGCGGCGGTCATTTTTCCGTTCACTGCTGGCTTCCTTCCGATTACCGCGACCACAGGGGCTAAAGCCCCGCTGAAATTGTTGCCCTTAACGGCACGACTAAAGTTGTGCCCTTCCACCAAAACCGCACGGCTGAAGGCCGCGCCCTTCCACAAAACCAACTAAGCCACTTACGGCAAAGCTTATCCAAGCCACGTACTGCCGGGCTGAATCATGATCTTCATTGACGCAGGTTGCGGATGGGCGGCCAGATCCAAGGCTTGCGGGCCCTCAGAGAGCGGAAAGCGATGGCTGACCAACCGTTCCAGATCCATCACACGGTTCATGACAAAACGGACCGACTCATCCTGCAAGTCGACCGACGCACTATAGGACCCGAGCAAGGTTTTCTCATCGACACAGATGGCTGCAGGATCGATCAATGCCTCTCCGTGCTGCGTTTGCGCAAACAGTAACACCCGGCCACCGGGACGGGCCGCATCCATCGCGGTGCGAATTAGGGAATTGCCGCCAACCGCGAGAATTACCGCATCGGCGCCACGTCCCTCAGTCAACTCGCGGACACGCTCAACTACACTTGCCTGCGATGCATCAATTGTAAGCTCTAACCCGAAACTTGATCCTATTCTAAGCCTCTCCGGATACAAATCGGAAGTAATTAAGGTGGCGCCCATCTGCTTGGCTAGGACACTCAATATGATGCCAATGGGACCTTGACCGATGGCCAGGACGGTTTCACCGCGGCGGAGACGCAGAGCCTCGATCCCCTTCATACAGGTGTTCACCGGTTCGACGAAGCAGGCCTGCTCGAAGGACACGCCGTCGGGGATGCGAACGGTGCCGTGCTCGACGATCCAGTCCATGACTCGGACGTATTCGGCAAAACCCCCGCCAGATGGCTCGAATCCGGCGGTGCATCCGACTTTCTTGTAGGTGGCGCACTGGGCGAACGTCTTGTTCTGGCAATAGAAACACAGGCGGCAAGGAATGTGGTGGAAGACCATCACCCGGTCACCGGGACGGTACGTCTGAACGCCCTCGCCTACCGCGGCGACAACGCCCGCGGTTTCGTGTCCAAAGATGCGAGGGGCGGAGTGGGAGCCTGTGGAAATCTTTTTCAGGTCGGTGCCGCATACGCCACAGGAGTGGACGCGGACGAGCATTTCGCCGGGACCGATTTTGGGGACGGGGACGGTTTCGAAGCGGACGTCGTTCACGCCGCGGTAAACCGCAGCCTGCATGGTTGCTGGGATCGAATACGAAGAGGCTTCGATCGAGAGCTGTCCGGCAATGGCCATCGACCTATTTTAGATGATGTTGGGCCCGGGTTCGTTTCAAATCAATGGGATGGGGGAGACCATTGGTAACGGGTTGGGGGCTTGGTGCGGTGGCGTACGGATAGCGGCCGAGGTTCGAGACCGGTCTAGGGCAAGTAGCGCTTCGGCAAGCTCCCGAGACAGCCAGTAGGATGCCGGCGCTACTCTTCGCTACTCTTCGGCGTTACGGTGCGATTCACGACATTCGTGCTATGCTGCGCAAAACTTCGGGGATTGACTTGTGCTAATTGAAATGCGGCTCGAAAACTATGCGGTGATCGACAATCTGGTGGTGGGGTTCGGTCACGGGTTGAACCTGCTGACCGGCGAGACGGGGGCGGGGAAGTCGATCCTGGTGGATGCACTGGCGCTGTTATTGGGCGACAAAGCGTCGAGCGACGTGATTCGGACGGGTACGCAGCGGGCTGTGGTGTCGGCTGTGTTTGAGGCGGAGGGTGCGGCGGAGAAGCCGTTGGCGGGAATTCTGGAAGCGAATGGGCTGGACGAATCCGACGACGGGTCGCTGATCTTGCGGCGTGAAATTGCAGCCGGAGGCAAGGGGCGCGTGTTCGTGAACAATCAGCCGGCGACCGTCGCCGTCTTGCGGTCGCTGGCGCCGCATTTGGCGACCATCCATGCCCAGAACGAATCCATGCTGTCTTTCGACGGGCCCGCGCGGCTGGAATTGCTGGATGCGTTTGCTGGGAGCCAACTGGAATCATTAGAGACGGGGTTCGCGGCGTGGAGAGAAATTCGCACGCGTATCGAGGAACTGGAGCGGGGAGAGCAGGACCGGCTGCGGCTGGTCGATCTTTGGATTTTCCAGAAGCGCGAGATCGAACAAGGTCGGCTGCAGAGTGGAGAGGACGAGCGACTGGAGGGCGAGAAGCGTGTGCTCGCGAACGCCGAGAAGATTTATAACGCGGCGATGAACGCGTTTGATCTGCTGTACGAGGGGAACGGCTCGACAGCGTCGTCGCTCAGGGCGGCACAGAAGCAGGTAGAGGAGTTGGTTCGCTACGAGCCGAAATTCCAGGAGGCGCTGGCGGCGCTGGAAACGGCGCGCATCAGCGTGGAAGATGTGGGCGGGACCGTGCGCGACTATGCGGGAGGGATTCATGCTTCGCCCGAACACCTGGCGCAGGTGGAGGACCGGCTGGCTCTGCTGGACCGGCTGAAGCGTAAGTACGGGCCGACGCTGGATGAGGTGATTCAGTTCGGCGCCGACGTCTCGCGGAAATTGTCAGAGGTGGAGAACAAAGACGAGATCTTGCGGGGATTGCGGGCGGAACTGGCGAAGGCGGCTGGGGAGTATCTGAGGGCGGCGCGGGTGCTATCGAAGAAGCGCGCGGAAGCGGCGCGACGGCTGGAGAAGTTGGTCGAAGCGGAGATCAACGATCTGGCGATGAAGTCGGCGTTTCGGATCGAGATGACGAGTTCGGAAGAGGAAGGGAACTGGAGTGTGTCGGGGATCGATCAGGTGGTGTACATGATCTCGACGAATCCGGGAGAGCCTCTGCGACAGTTGGAGCACATCGCGTCAGGTGGAGAGCTGGCGCGGGTAATGCTGGCGCTGAAAGCGAGCGTGGAGGCGGGTGCGCGCGAGAAAGTCAAAACCCCCACCCTTTCGCCCCGCGCAGGGCAGGCGCTGTCGCAAAAAAGGCGACAAGGACGGGGCACCCAACGGACTCTTGTGTTTGATGAGATTGATACTGGCATTGGCGGCAGGGCGGCGGAGGCGGTGGGAAAAAAATTGAAGTCGCTGGCGCGATCGAATCAGGTTTTGTGCGTGACGCATTTGCCGCAGATTGCCACATTTGGCGATCATCACTATGTCATCGAGAAAAAGGAATCCGGCGGGCGCACGCGCACGAGCATTCGCGTGGTAATCGGCGAGCAGCGGACAGAGGAAGTGGCGCGGATGCTCAGTGGGGCGAAGCTGACCGAGACTTCACGCAAACATGCCGAGCAGATGATTAAGGCGAATGGCTGAGGCGGAGTTCCTTCGTGTTGTGGAGATGACTCGCGCTAGCGTGTGATGATCAGTTGGTCGGAGGCGCGGCTGTCGGCCAGGGTGGTATTGACAGCGCCGTCGGCTACCTTGATGGTGAAGTTGACGGTGATCTTGGCCTTAGTTTCGACGGGCTGGCCGTCTTGTAGGACCGGCTTGAATCGCCACTCGCGCACCGCTTGCTGGGCTGCCGCGGAGAGAATGGCGGGTCCGCTCAGAACGCGGAGATTCTGAATCACGCCGTCGGTGCCAATCACGGCTTGCAACACAACCGATCCCTGAACATTCATGTGCTGCGCCAGCGCCGGGTAGGTCGCGGTCGCGCGGGCTTCGACGGACATGCGCTCGTGCTCGGCTGCGTTGGTGGCTGCCGCAAGACTCGATTGTTCCATCACCTGCTGGGGAATTTCCACCTTGGCGGCGTTGGTGCCGGGATGAATTCTGCTGTGCGCGTCGCCGGCGATTACCTCAACATCCAGCGGAGGCAGCACCGTGCGGTTGGTGCTGACGGCGGGCGCGTCCGCGGGCTTGGGCTGAGGGACAGTCTTGGCTGCGGGGATGCGAGCCTTTGCGTTGGACTTCGCCTGTGCGGGAGCTGCGGGAACCGGCGTGGCTACAGTCTTGGTGGTTGCGGTAATCGCGGGTCCGTCGGTTTCCAGCGTGGATTCATCCGAACCGAACCAGAACTGCTGATCTTTTAGGACCACTGCGACGAGCGCGACGACCAGGATAACAAGCGCGAACAGAAGGCGGCGGCGCTGGGGATTCGAAGGGGTCTCTCGATCCTGCGAGTTGCCTACCGTCGGTCTGTTCTTGATCTCTAACATTTCGCTGACCTGGAAGTCTGCGCGATGACATTAATATGTTGCGTCAGATCGACCCCGGTCACAATGGCCACGGTGTGGGGGGTAGTAGCACGAGGGGGCCATGCTGAGATAAAGAGGCTGTCGGGGTGGAAAATGTGATTCAGGGACGAGTCCTCTGTGATTGGCGTCATTGAGAAGCCGAGGTCCATCCGATATAGGCAGAAGGATGAGCTCACAAAGTGCGAAGGATCGGGTGGCATGGCTGCAGGGGCCCTCGGCTCAATGCGAGACAGCGGCAGCCAATGGGCCAACTCCGTGGCGGCTTGTCCTATTGGGAGCGCCGGGAGTCGGCAAGGGTACGCAGGCAGACCTATTGAACCGCAGGCTGGGGGCCTGCCACCTTTCGACCGGCGATGTTTTCCGCGCCGCCGGAAGAGGGGGCGAATGTGAGCAGAGCCCGGCCATGAAGGAGGCCCTCGGATACATGCGCCGAGGCGCGCTGGTGCCCGATGCGACGGTTTGGGAGATGGTGCGGGAGCGGGCGGGCTGCCTCCGGTGTAGGGGAGGATTCATCCTCGACGGGTTTCCGCGCACGCTGGGGCAGGCTGAGTCGCTGAAGCAGTTGCTGGATAGCGAGAAGCTCGCGCTCACAGCGGTGGTGAACTACGAACTATCGACTAGCGAAATCGTCTCCCGGCTGGGTGGCCGCCGGACTTGCGAGAAATGCAAGGCCGTGTTCCATGTGACGCGAACGGCCTCCAAAAGTCGCCGGGCGGTGCGATCACTGTGATGGAACTCTGTTTCTGCGAGAGGACGACCGGCTGGAATCAATCCAGGTGCGGCTGGAAGCTTACGATCGTAGCACTGCGCCTCTGATTGAGTTTTATCAGAAGGCTGGGCTGCTGCTGCGGGTGGCGGCCACCGACGCGCCGGGTGAAATTCTGGAAATCACTCTTACGGATCTCAAGTCTCGACGGGCGGCGCAACTGGCGGCCTGACGCATTCGGAATTGATCCTCCGGTGGAGGATTCCAAAAGAAAATGTCATCGGTCGCGCCAGGCGATTGGATAGCCCCTCTCTGTTCAGGCCTCAGATTTCCCCATTCGGTGCTAATCCCAGCGCTTTCTGTGGCTTACGTTGACCATCCCGGCACTTTCCGGTAGTTTATTAGTATCGCCACAATGGGGATCGTGTACCCTAAACGTACGGGTTTGGTGGCAGTTCTTGCATCTAAAGACTGAGAGCAGATTCCTCGCTTCGCTCGGAATGACAACCGGAAAGTTTTCCGGAATGACAACCGGGACAGGGCGCTGGGGATTTGAGGAGCGGGACTTCATCGTGTCTGGACTTCTAGCGAAAACTGACGGAAAGACTTTATTGCTGCTCAAGCCGAGGGGGTTCTGCGCGGGGGTGGTGCGGGCGATTGATGTGGTCCGCATTGCTCTGGAGGCGTTTGGGCCGCCGATTTATGTGCGCAAGGAGATCGTTCACAACAGCTTTGTGGTCGAGGAACTGCGCGGCAAAGGCGCGATTTTCGTCGACAGCGAAGACGAAGTCCCGAACGGCGAGCGCATCATCTACAGCGCGCATGGAGTTTCGCCGGACGTGCGGGAACACAGCGCGAAGCGCGGGCTGCGCGTGATTGATGCGACTTGTCCGCTGGTGACCAAGGTGCACGTGGAGGCGGTGAAGTTCGCCAAGGAAGGATTTTCGCTCATTCTGATCGGCCACAAGGACCACGATGAAGTGATTGGGACGCTGGGCGAGGCTCCGCTCGTGACCCAGGTTGTGGGATCGCCCGAGCAGGTGAAATCGCTCAAGGTGCCGGATCCGAACCGCGTGGCGTATTTGACGCAGACGACGCTCAGTCTGGATGAGACCAAAGACATTATTGCGGCTCTGAAGCAGAAGTTCCCGAACATCAAGGGGCCGGCGGCGCAGGATATTTGCTACGCGACCGAGAACCGGCAAGTTGCAGTGAAGCAGGTGGCGTCTGAGGCCGATTTGCTGCTGGTGGTGGGATCGGAAAATAGTTCGAACTCGAACCGACTGGTCGAGGTGGCTCGCAACCTGGGCACGAATGCGCACCTTATCGATAGCTGCAATGACATTGAGGCGGAATGGTTGAAGGGTGTGAAGACGATTGCCCTGACGGCCGGGGCCTCGGCACCCGAACATCTGGTCGAAGAGACGGTGACGTTTTTGCGTAACAAAGGGTTCGACAACATGCAGGAACTCGAAGTGATGCCGGAGAACGTGCGCTTCGGGCTTCCGCCGGAGATTGTGGAGGCGATCGCTGCCGCTCCGGCCAACGCAACCGCGGATTAATGGAGCCGCCAATCGATGAATATTGACTCCCCCGATGCTCATTTATCCTCCACTTCTGCCATAGGTTCGAATCCCCAGCTTCGCTTCGGAAAAATTGAAGGTTTGGGCGCTCGTGTGGGTGCCGCGATTGCGGCTGCGCGGAAGTGGCTGTTCTCGCAGCAGCACGAGGAAGGATATTGGTGCGGGGAACTTGAAGCAGACACCACGCTCGAGTCGGATTATATTCTGCTGCACACGCTGCTGGGAACAGGCAACCAAGAGCGGTTCCAGAAGTGCGCGAACTGGATTCTGCAGCATCAGAATGAAGACGGCGGCTGGAGTATTTATGCGGCTGGGCCGTCGAACATCAGCGCTTCGGTGAAGGCGTACTTCGGGCTGAAACTGGCGGGGTATACGGCCGATCATCCGGCGATGGAGCGCGCCCGCAAGAAGATTCTGGAGATGGGCGGAGTCACTGAAGTCAATACATTTACCAAGATCTATCTGTGTTTCTTCGGGCAGTATGACTACGACGCGGTTCCGGCGATTCCTCCGGAGATCGTCCTGTTTCCCAACTGGTTCTGGTTCAATATCTACGAAATTTCTTCGTGGTCGCGGGCCATTCTGGTGCCGCTGTCGATCTGCTATGCCAAGAAGCCATTCAAGAAGATTCCGCGCGAGATGGGCGTGGAGGAATTGTTTGTGGGCGGGATGCAGAAGTCGCGCATGCACCTGCATTGGGCGAAGAAGTTGGTGTCGTGGCGGAACTTCTTTTTGGTGCTCGATCGCATGACGCACTGGCTGGAACGCGTCCATGTGCGGCCGTTGCGGTCGGTTGCGTTGAAGAGCGCGGAAAAATGGATGCTGGCACGCTTCGAGATGAGCGACGGGTTGGGGGCGATCTATCCGTCGATGATGAACGCGATCATTGCGCTGCGCTGCCTGGGATATTCGCTGGACGATCCGCAGGTGATTCGCGCGATGGACGAGTTTGAGAAGCTAGGGATTGAGGAGGAAGACACCTTCCGCATGCAGCCTTGCATGTCTCCGGTTTGGGATACGGCGTACGCGCTATTTGCCCTGGGTGAGGCCGGAGTTCCGGCGAATGATCCGCGGATGGTGAAGTGCGCCGACTGGATTTTGCAGAAGCAAGTGCGGAATGTGGGAGACTGGCAGGTCAAGAACAAGGCGGGAAAGCCGGGTGGATGGTACTTCGAGTTTAACAACGAGTTTTATCCGGATGTCGATGATAGCGCGATGGTTTGCCTGGGGCTGAGCCGGGTGGAGCATCCTAACGGCCGCTACCAGCGGGAGTCGGTGCAGCGCGCGATTGACTGGATCTTCTCGATGCAGTGCAAGAACGGCGGGTGGGCGTCGTTTGATAAAGACAACGACAAGATGGTGTTCCAGTACATCCCATTTGCCGATCACAACGCCATGCTCGATCCGCCAACCGTGGATATCACCGGGCGGATTCTTGAGATGCTGGCGACCTACGGGTATGACAAGAATCATCCGGCGGTAAAGCGCGCGATTACTTTTATCCGTAACGAGCAGGAGCCGGACGGAAGCTGGTTCGGTCGCTGGGGCGTCAACTACATCTACGGCACGGCGCTGGTGTTGCGCGGGCTGGAAGCGATAGGGATGGACCTGCACGAGCCTTGCGTGCAGCAGGCGGCCGAATGGCTCCGCATGGTGCAGAACGCCGATGGCGGTTGGGGCGAAACCGTGGGGTCTTACGATGATCCGAGTTTGCGCGGGCAAGGTGAGAGCACGCCTTCGCAAACCGCTTGGGCGATTCTCGGATTGCTAGCAGCCAACGACATTCGCAGCGACTCGGTGGCGCGCGGCATTGCTTACTTGCTGCGCACACAGAGGACCGACGGATCGTGGGATGAGCCCTTCTTTACGGGCACCGGATTCCCGCGTGTGTTTTACTTGATGTATCACCTCTACCGGGATTATTTCCCGCTGCTCGCGCTGACGACGTACGCGAAGATTATGGAGAAGAGCAGTCAAATCGCGTAGCGGCGGACGCATTCGTCCGCCCAGCGAGTCGGTACAAACGGCCCCGGACGAATGCGTCCGGGGCTACGTGTTTTGTGGTAGCTCCATGCAGGCGTTGACAAGTTGGGCTGAGTGCTGAATGCTGAGGGCGAATGCTTGCTTTTGTAACCGGCGCCACTGGATTTCTGGGTTCCCACGTCGCTCGCGTTCTTGGCGATCAAGGTGCTGACCTGCGGCTGCTGGTGCGGCCTACGAGCAATCTGCGCAACCTGGAAGGTCTGAAGGCCGAGACGGCTACCGGGGATCTGCGCGACGCTGCGTCCCTCGAAAAAGCGATGGCGGGTTGCAATACCGTGTTTCACGTCGCGGCGGATTACCGGCTCTGGGTGCGCGATCCAGAGGAGATGTACCGGTCCAACGTCGAGGGAACGCGGGCGATTCTGGAAGCGGCGCGGAAGAATGGCGTGCGGCGCGTGGTGTACACCTCGAGCGTTGCGACTATGGGGTTCACCAGCAGCGGACAGCCGGCGGATGAGGATTCTCCGGTGTCGCTGGCCGACATGATCGGCCACTACAAGCGCTCGAAGTTTATGGCAGAGCAGGTGGCGCTACAGGCCGGGCGCAGCGGGATGCAGGTGGTGACGGTGAATCCGACGACGCCGGTGGGGGAGCAGGATGTGAAGCCGACGCCGACCGGGCGGATTGTGCTCGACTTCCTCAAGCGCAAGTTTCCTGCCTATGTGGAAACGGGATTAAACCTGGTTGATGTGAGGGAGTGCGCGCGGGGGCACATTGCGGCTTTGGAAAAAGGGAAGTCGGGTGAGCGCTATATTCTGGGCGGAGAAGATCTTACGCTGAAACAGATTCTGGATGCTCTGGGTCGGATCACCGGGCTGCCTTCGCCGAAGATCAAGCTGCCATATTTTTTCGCGTTTGCGACCGGGGTGATCGACGAAGCTTTTACCGGAAGACTACTGAAGCGGGAACCGCGGGCGACTGTTGACACAGTGCGCATGGGCAAGAAGAAGATGTTCGCGAGTTCGGGTAAGGCCGAGCGCGAGCTGGGGTGGCGGATTGTTCCAGTTGAAGGAGCGCTGCGGCGGGCGGTGGAGTGGTTCCGGGGCAACGGATATGTCTAGAGTGGCGATCGTCGCGGCGCTGGAACGCGAGGTGCACCCGTTGGTGCGGGAGTGGCGGGTCAGCGAAAAGGACGTCAACGGAAGGCGCTTCCGTTTTTTTGAGAAGGATGATTTCGTTCTGGTATGCGGCGGCATTGGAGCGGAGGCGGCGCGGCGGGCGGCGGACGCGGTGATCGCGATGTACATGCCGAAGTTGATTTATTCGGTGGGCTTTGCGGGGGCGCTGGATCCGGGGCTGAGAGTAGGGAGCATCGTACGGCCACGACGAGTCGTGAATGCAGGTGATGGCAGCAGCGTGAATCTGAATCGCGGGGAAGGCGTGCTGGTCAGCTTCGGGTCGGTGGCGAGTCCGGAGCAGAAGGCGAGTCTGCGAGACTCGTTTGGGGCGCAGGCGGTGGACATGGAAGCGGCTGCGGTCGCCCGCGCGGCGGAAGTGCGAGGGGTGGAATTCGCGGTGGTGAAAGTGATATCCGACGAATTCGATTTCAGGTTTCCTTCAACGGAGCGCTTTGTCGCTTCCAACGGACAGTTTCTGGAAGGACGGTTTGCATGGTTTGCTGCCTTGCGGCCGTGGTTGTGGCCGCGAGTGCTGCGGCTGGCAAGGAACAGCAACCGTGCTGCGCGGGCCCTATGCGACTGGTTGCGAAAAATGAATGCGGAGTCGGTCCCAACACCTTCTGGTGTTCGAACCATGGAAGAGGTCAACCGCCGATGAATCGCTTAGTGCTTGGTCTTCTTGCCGTGTTTTTTATCACGGTGCCAGTATTCAGCCAAAGTAGTCCGCCGGTCGTTTATGTAGAAAGTTTTCGGCACGGTTCGACTCGCATTACCGAGGAGGGGTTCGACCTTAAACTCACGCCGGAGAATGCGACGTACCAAGAACGCGTCAAGGATGCGCAGGGAAAGGATTGCTATGAACTGACCATCGCGCCGCTGATGCCGGGAGGCGACGACAAGGTGACTTCCTGGAATTTCACGCTCAGGGATTTGCGGCACAGCTTCTATCGCAACGTTCTGATGGCGGAGCAGACGCCATCTGAGGAGGCGAGGAACAATCTGTTTTGGCTGAATCCGAAGCAGTCCGCCCCGGTGCCGATTCGAGCCAAGCGGATCATGAAAGTAGAAGATTTCTACATGGTGGTCCAAGTCAAGGATATGCACTTCACGCCGCTGGATTCGCCCTATTTCGATTCGATGGCGATCTCGTTCGCGCTCACGAATAACGATCCACGAACGAGTCACTGAGAGTGTAGGCGTCAATCCAAAGATTTCATTGCCGGATTGGGTACATACGGGCGGGTGCAGGTCATGATTCATCTATACTCAAGAGAGGCATTTTTCTAAACGCGATGCAATTCTTCCCCTTGCCAGCAGCGTTCGTCGGCGGCGAAATCGTCGACATGATTTCCAACAGTGGCGCGGTGGCCAAGCTGGTTTTGCTGGGTCTGCTGGCGTTTAGCCTGATTTCCTGGTCAATCATCCTGACCAAATGGAGCTTGCTGCGCCGGGCGCGCATGCAGAGCGGTCGCTTCGTGCGCGCGTTTCGCAAAGCGCAGCGGCTACAGGATATTGCCGCCGTGGCGGAGCAATTCAAGCCCAGCCCGCTGGTCGGCGTATTCGAAGGTGGGTACGAGGAGTACAAACGGCAGGCCCAGACTTCGGGCACGATTCGGAATTTGCTCTCGATTCAGCGTGGGATGCAGATTGGGGCCTCGGAAGAGATCACGCGGCTCGAACGGAATGTGCCATGGCTCGCGATTACGGCCGCGGTGACTCCCTTTGTCGGGCTGTTTGGCACGGTGTGGGGCATCATTGATGCGTTTCACGGACTGGGGACGGCGGGCGCGGCAACGTTGCGGGCGGTGGCACCCGGCATCTCAGAGGCTCTCATTACGACGGCTGCGGGATTGGCGGCCGCGATACCCGCTGTGATCGCTTACAACCTGATCGGCGCGTCAATCCGCGAGTTTGCCTCGCGCAGCGACGACTTTGCCCTCGAAGTGCTCAATGCGGTGGAGCACAGCCAGGCGCAGGCTCCGGTCGCAGAAGTGAGGCGCTGATGGCGTTCACGACCTCCAACGGACGCACGCAAACGGCTCTCGCCGATATCAATATCACTCCGCTGGTGGACGTGGTGCTGGTGCTGCTCATCATCTTTATGGTGACGGCGCCGGTGCTGCAGTCGGGGATTGACGTCAGTGTGCCGAAAACGCGGACGGTGAAGCAGATCACGGAAGAGCGCATGGTGATCACCATCAATAAAGATCAGCGCGTCTTTCTTGGCAACGACGCGATCAACATCAATGAGATTGGGGCAAAGTTGCGGCAGAAGATTCGCGATCCGCGCAACCAGGCCGTGTTTGTGCGGGCTGATGAAAATGTTCCTTTTGGCGCCTTCGCCACGGTGATGGACGCCGTGAAGCAGTCTGGCATCACCAATGTCAGCATCGTGACGCAACCACTCGAGCAAAATGGCAGCAAACGCTGATATCTATTTCGAGCATGAACGCTGGGGCCGCGCGCTGGCGTGGTCGGCTGGGTTGCACGTGGGCGTCACGGTGGCGTTGCTGATCTACTCGGCGGTTGTCTACCGGACGAATGGCGACACGTGGGGCGCGGGTGGAGGCGGAGAGGCGATCGGCGCGACGCTGGTAAGCACGGTCCCGCTGCCGGCGAGTCCCGCGCAGACGCAGAATGTGCTGGCCAATGAGTCAAAGGGCATCACACAGTCGCAGCCGAAGATCGAAGAGAAGGCGCCGGATGCGATCGACATTCAGGGCAAGAACGCGAAAATAAAGCCGAAGAAGAAGCAGGAGACGGCATCCAAGGAGAAACCGCAGGCCCCGCCCGAGGAAGAAAGCAATCAGGTGGCGTTTGGAGAGGGCGGCCCGGTCAGCGGTCCGTACGGAACGTTCAGCGCAGCCGGCGCCAAGGGCGGATTTGGCATCACCGGAGGCGGCGGGGATTTCGGGACAAAGTACGCGTGGTACGTGCACGTGATCCAGCAAAAGGTTTCGGAGAACTGGCTGAAGTATGAAGTCGATCCGAGAATCAACTCGGCCGCGCGGGTGTACATCACGTTCGATGTGGCGCGGGATGGCCACCCCATGAACGTGCAGGTGGAGCAATCGAGCGGCGTACCTTCGCTGGATATTTCGGCGGTGCGGGCACTCCAGCGCATTGATACTTTCGGTCCGTTGCCGCCAGATTACTCCGGTGGGAAGATTTCGGTGGAGTACTGGTTCGATTACAAGAAGTGAACCATTCGAGTAACTATCAAGCACTTCCGATTCGGTCTGTGCTTCCAAATGGAGGCACAATGCGGAGAGAGTGTAAGAGGGAAGAAGCCTTGCAAAGCAATACATATCGTTATACGATATTGTCGTACGGAGTATGTTTTACCCCCACACGGATGGACGAAAGCGCTAGACCCACTTTCCGACGATGGCCAAGAAGTTTCCGCGGCCCGGCGTTCGCGTTCGTTCTCATTTGCGGCGCTCTGTCTTCCGCACTGCTCGCTCAGGATTGGGTGAAGACGGGCACGAGCCTCGGCGTGGAGAAGGTGCGGTTGGCGGTGCCGGATTTCAAGCCGTCGACTGGCGATCCGCAGAACACCGCGCTGCTCAAGACTTTCAACGACACGCTGTGGAACGATCTCGACGTTTCCGGTGTGGTTGAACTGGTGTCGAAGAGTTTCTATCCCTTGCAGGTCCCGGGACAGCCTCCGGACGTCAATTTTCTGGCGTGGAATGCGCCTCCTCCGAATGCGGCGATGCTGGCATTCGGGAGCTTGGGGGTGGCGAGCGGGAAGCTGACGGTTCAGGGCTGGCTGTACGACGTGAAGAACACACAGTCGCCCCAGGTTCTGGGCAAGCAATACACCGACACGTCAAGTGATGCAGCGGCACGGATGATGGCCCACAAGTTTGCCGACGAAATCATTTTTCGGCTGGGCGGAGGCATCGTCGGCATTGCCGAGACGCAGATCTACTTTGTCAGCGATCGGACGGGGCACAAGGAAATCTGGGCGATGGATTACGATGGCTCGAATCAACATCAGGTTACGCATCTGGGCTCGATTTCATTGTCGCCGAGGGTGTCGCCCGACGGGTCACGCATCGCGTTCAGCAGCCTGACAAAGACCGGCTGGGAAATCATGATGTACTCGCTCGAACTGAACCGGGCGGTAGGTTTTCCGCACATGGGCGGAACGAATTTGTCACCGGCGTGGTCGGGAGACGGAACGAATCTGGCGTTCTCGTCGTCGCGTGGCGGCGAGCCGGAAATTTATGTGTCGGATGCTTCGGGCGGGAATTTACATCGCTTGACGACGGCCAAGGGGCCAGACGTTTCTCCTGTGTGGAATCGAAAGACGAACGCGCAGATCGCGTTTGTCAGCGGGCGTACAGGGCTGCCGCAGATTTATACGATGGGAGCCGACGGCACGAACCAGCAACGGATGACCGATCAGGGTTACGCGGTTTCGCCGAACTGGGCGCCCAACGGGCAGTTTCTGTCGTTTGCCTGGGTGCGGAAATATGGGCCCGGGGAACCGGGATCCTCGGATTTGTACTTGATGGACATCGCCAGCAAGCAGTGGGTGCAGCTTACGCACGACGGCGGGCGGAACGATTTTCCGTCGTGGTCACCGGATAACCGGCACATCGTTTTTCAATCGAACCGATCGGGCAGTCTTCAGATCTGGACGATGCTGGCTGACGGGAGCAAAGCGCAGCAACTGACATTTACAGGACACAACAGCCAGCCCAATTGGAGTTGGAAATAGTAAATACGCTTCGTCTGACCTGGGAGGCAAGCTTTCCGGGTCGTAGGGAGGAAGAATAGTGAAGTATCAAAGCATGAAGTGGTTTCTGTTAATCGTTGCCCTCAGCGCTCTACTGGCGCTTGGCGCCTGCGGAAAGAAAGCGGTTCCGCCCCCGCCACCACCTCCGCCGCCACCACCCTCGCCGACTGCATCGATTGCGGTGACTCCGAATTCCATTCAGGCGGGACAGTCGGCCTCGCTAACTTGGCAGACGAGCAATGCCACAGATGTATCGATCGACGGCATTGGCGCGGTGCAGCCGAATGGCTCGCAAAGCGTCGCGCCGACGGACTCGACGACCTATCACCTGACGGCCAAGGGATCGGGTGGAACGCAGGAAGCCACCGCGCGGCTCACGGTGACTCCGGCAGCGGCACCACCGCCGCCACCGACGACATCCGTCACGGACCAGGATCTGTTTAGTCAAAGTGTGAAGGATGTCTACTTCGACTACGACAAGGCCGACATCCGCGGCGATCAGCAAGCTTCGGTGCAAGCGGACGCGCAGTTCCTCAGTCAACATAACAATATTACTTTCACGATTGAAGGACACTGCGACGAGCGCGGCTCGACCGAGTACAACTTGGCCCTGGGCGACCAGCGTGCCAGCGCGGTGAAGAACGCGCTGACCGCGGCGGGCGTCAACGCCAGCCGGATCAAGACTATCAGCTACGGCAAGGAAAAACCGTTCTGCACTGAAAGCAATGAAGCTTGCTGGCAGCAGAACCGCCGTGGCCATTTGGTTTATCAGAAGTAGAAACCGGCCGGGGGACGCCGATTGGCGTCTCCCGTCTCTTCTTGCATGGAATCGGCCACTCGTGTGCGCTCGCGATGTTCCCATTGAGGTTCCCGGTTCCGGGTAGCCCTTTGTGTGCGGAATCATCCCAGCCTGTGGGACAATCAAGGCATCTAACGTAGCGGCAGTTTCAGGGAATCTCTATGAAATCACATCGCGTTTCCTCATTTTTCGCAGTAGTGCTGATGCTCTGGCTAGGAGTGGCTCCGGCTTGGGGCGTGAGTAAGGAAATGGTGCAACTGCAAACCCAGGTGCAACAACTGCAGGAGCAAATGACGGCCATGCAGCGCAGCTTCGACGAGCGCATGGGGGTCATGAAGAACCTGGTCGAGCAGGACACCGACGCCGTCAACAAAGTTGCGAACGCCCTCAACGCGTTGCAGCAGACGCTCGCGAAACAACAGGGCGACTCGGGCGGCAAGATCGATCAGCTTTCGGGTCAGATCCAGGCGCTCAACGACACCATGGATGAACTCAAGGCGCGCTTAGCCAAGGTGAGCAAGCAGCTCGAAGACATGCAATCTACGCAGCAGAGTCTCGGCGCCCAACAGGCTACGCAGCTCGCCGCGGCCGACGCCGCAAAGAACGCCCCGCCGCCGGATGTGCTCTACAACAACGGCCTGCGCGATTACAACGGCGGCAAGAACGATCTGGCGCTGCAGGAGTTCTCGGACTACATCAAGTTTTATCCCAACACCGATCTAGCGGGAAACGCGTATTTCTATCTCGGGGAAATTCAATTCCGGCAGGGCAACTACCAGCAGGCGGCGCAGAGCTATGACGCCGTCTTGCAGAACTTTCCCGGCGGGAACAAAGCGGCATCGGCGCAGCTGAAGAAGGGCTTCGCTCTGATTGAACTGGGCAAACAGGATGACGGAGTCAGTGACTTGCGCCGAGTAATTCAGCGTTATCCGCATTCGCCGGAAGCGCTGCAGGCACGGGACCGGCTGCGGAAGCTGGGAGTCGCGACCACCGGAAGGTAATTTTCTCAACGATGAGGGACGAGCCTGCGAATCGGCCGTTGGGGGGCCTGAGCGCCTAGGCGCTGTGATGGTGGGCTCTTTTGGGCGTATGATGCTTGCCGGCCTTGTGGGCATGGTGTTGCTGCACGCGCGGGTCGTGGCGCTGGTGGCCCCACCACTTCACCGGGGTGAGCGTCGCCTGAGGCGTCGAGGCAACAGCGAACCCGGTCGACAAGAGGCACAGCAGCAGTACTGAAAACCACCGTTTCATATACCCTCTCTCCGGCGAACTTCTCCTACTTTATAACTATATTTTTCGGAAAGCTACAGGACTAGACTGGTTTCGTCGAAATTATTGTCTGAGGTGGAATCATGGAACAAAGCACCCACGATCAGGATGCCGCCAAAGGGGCCACGGAAACCGAGGATCACAAAATCGATGGTAATGCAGGACTGCAGGGACAGTTAGGGCATCGCGATCAAGATGCGATGCTAAAGGATGCGGACTCCGATTTTCCCGAACCTGGGCAGAATCCAGAACACAGCGGCGAGCCGGAACGAAAAACTGCGTAGAACGGCCGGCCGAGGAGTCAAAGTGGAAAGCCCTCTCTTTCGAGAGGGCCTTTTCCTTTCGGCGTGTATCTGCTCCTAGCGCAATTCTTCCATCACTGCGTCCAGCACTTCCTTGCCCGGACGAGTCATGGAATCGGGCAGAGTGGCCAGCGGTTGATCGACGACATTCAGCATGTCGATAAAGCTGGGAGCCTTGGGATTCACGTAGAAAACCCCCGTCAGCACTTCGCCCTTGTCGTGCGCTTCGGTGAGACGGGTGATGGCGCGAATCTTGTCGGTCGGGTCATAGTCTTCTTCCAGCTTGCGCAGATGCAGGCGGGAACCGTCGTGCATGGTGACTTCGACGGTTGAGCCAGGATCATATTCCACCGCGATGTCTTCGAAGTGCGGGACAAAGCTGACGTCCTGCAGAGTCTCTTCGTGCTCCTTCACATATTTGTAAGACTTGGTCGAACCCTCGTGATCGTTGAAGGTGACGCAGGGCGAGACCACGTCCAGCATGACGGTACCGTTGTGAGCAATCGCGGCCTTCAGCATGGCGCTGAGTTGGCGCTTATCGCCGGAGAAGGAGCGGCCAACCAGCGTAGCGCCGAGTTGAATCGCCAAAGCGCAAGTATCGATGGGCGGAAGATCGTTGACTACGCCCGTCTTCAACTTCGATCCCAGATCTGCGGTGGCTGAGAACTGGCCCTTGGTAAGACCGTAGACGCCGTTATCTTCGATGATGTAGATGATCGGCAGATTGCGCCGCATCAGGTGGATGAACTGCCCGATGCCGATTGAAGCGGTATCGCCGTCGCCGCTCACTCCGATGCACACCAGCTTGCGATTCGCCAGCAGGGCTCCGGTGGCGACCGAGGGCATGCGGCCATGGACGGCGTTGAAGCTGTGCGAGCGGTTCATGAAGTAGGCGGGAGTCTTCGAGGAGCAGCCGATGCCGCTGGGCTTGATGAGCAATTCAGGCTGCACCCCCATCTCATACATGGATTCGATGATGCGCTCGGAGATAGCGTTGTGGCCGCATCCGGCGCACAGCGTGGTCTTGCCGCCCTTGTAGTCCATGACGGTGAGGCCGATGCGGTTGGTTTTCGGCCCGGGCGCGGCTGTTCCGGGCTCAACGGGAGTTGTGGCCATCTATTTACCCTCCATGCTGGTCAGTTCGTCGGTGATGGACCGCGCGTCGAGCGGCAGTCCAGTGATGTGGGCGATGCTGCGCAGGCGCGTCGTCAGCTCGGGCTTGAGATCGAGCTTGAGCAACGTGAGCATTTGCGCGTCGCGGTTCTGTTCGACCAGGTAAACGCGGTCGTGCTGCTCGACGAATTCATGCACCTCGCGCGTAAAGGGATACGCACGGAGCCGCAGGTAGTCGGTCTCGATAGCGTATTCATCGCGAAGCTGGTCGCGGCTCTCGGTGATGCCCCAGTGTGAGGTGCCGTAGCCGATGATTCCGATTTTCGCGTTGTTGCCCTTGGTGATTTCGGGGCGCGGAACGAAGGAGCGCGCGGTTTCGAACTTGCGGTTCAGACGCTCCATGTTGTTTTCGAAGTCGTCGGCGCGCTCGCTGTATTGAGCTTTCTCGTTGTGGCCGCTGCCGCGAGCGAAATAGGCCGCTGCCGGATGAATTGTTCCTGGCAGAGTGCGGTAGCCAATGCCGTCTCCGTCGACGTCTTTGTAACGCGCGAATCCACCGAGGCGGTCGAGATCTTCTTTGCCGAGCACCTTGCCGCGCTTGATGGGCGTGGTGGGATATTCGAAGGGATCGGACATCCAGTTGTTCATGCCGAGATCGAGATCGGACATGACAAAGACTAGCGTCTGGAACTGCTCGGCGAGGTTGAATGCTTCCGGCGCCATGCTGAAGCACTCGGTCACGGAGCAAGGGAACAGCATGATGTTCTTGGTATCGCCGTGGGAGAGGAATGCGGTGGAGAGAATATCGCCTTGCGAAGTACGCGTCGGGAGGCCGGTGGAGGGGCCTACACGCTGAATGTCCCAGATGACGCCGGGAACTTCGACGTAATAGGCGAGTCCAGCGAACTCCGACATCAACGAGATGCCGGGACCAGCGGTCGCGGTCATGCTGCGGGCGCCCGCCCAGCCGGCGCCGATGACCATACCGATCGCGGCCAGTTCGTCTTCGGCCTGCACGATGGCGAAGGTCGCTCTGCCATCCGGACCGATGCGGTATTCCTTCATGTACTCGATCATCGTCTCCACGAGCGACGACGACGGCGTGATCGGGTACCAGGTAACGACGGTGCATCCGGCGAACATGCAGCCGAGGGCGGCGGCCGAGTTGCCGTCGATGATGATCTTGCCGGCAGTGGCGTTCATCCGCTCGATGTAGAAGGCACCGCGCTTTTGCAGATTCGTTTTGGCGTATTCGAAACCCGCTTGGGCGGCGGCGAGATTCAGATTGGCGGCTTTCACTTTCTTGGCGAACTGCTTGCGGATTGCCTTTTCGACCTCAGCCATGTCGATGGTGAGCAGGCTGGCGACAACGCCCACGTACACCATGTTCTTGACGAGCTTGCGCAGCTTGGCTTCCGGACACACAGCGGCGACAAGCTTGTCGTAGGGAACGGAGTAAAAGATGAGATCATCACGCAGTTTGTGCAGAGCGAGCGGTTCGTCGTAGAGGACCGCGGCGCCGGGAGCCAGGGACATCGTGTCTTCCTGCGCCGTCTCGGGATTCATGGCGACTAGGAAATCGATTTCCTTCTTGCGGCCGATGTAGCCGTTCTTGTTGGCGCGGATCGTATACCAGGTCGGCAGTCCCGCAATGTTCGAGGGGAACATGTTCTTGCCGGAGACCGGTACGCCCATCTGGAAAATGCTGCGCAACAGAACAGTGTTTGAACTCTGAGAGCCGGAACCATTGACCGTCGCGACCTGAATGCTCATGTCGTTGACGATGCGCTTGTGCCCGGGGCCTCCGGCGGATTCCCGGGGCACGACATCCGTAGTGGCCATCCCTACACCTTCCTTCAGTTAACGGGCTGAACCCAGTTGCCCGTGATTTGTGGATTGCAGAGGAGGAAACACATCATTATAAATGCGGCAGCAGCGCTGCGTCCCGGCAAAATGCCCGCCTGTGGCCCGGAGGAACCTGTTTTGAAACGAGAGAGAAGTTCGCGGACTCAGGATTCGGTCTCGTAGAACTGGGCAATGTTCCTAAACTTATTATATCGTGACACGAGCAATTCGGCAGGGGGAGTTTTCTGCAATTCGAAATAGTGCTTCTGCAGGCTGGCGTCGAGCAGATTGGCGGCTGCTTCGTGGTCGCGGTGCGCTCCGCCTTCCGGCTCGGGAACGATGTCGTCGATGCAGCCGAGTTCGCTGAGATCGGTGGCGGTGATGCGCATCGCTTCGGCAGCGAGTTCTTTCTTGGATGCATCACGCCACATAATGGCCGCGCAGCCTTCGGGAGAGATGACCGAATAGATGGAGTTCTCCATCATCAGCACACGGTCAGCGACGGCGATGGCCAGCGCTCCGCCGCTGCCGCCGACGCCGATCACCGTCGCAATGATGGGGACTTCGAGTCGGGCCATCTCGCGGAGGTTATAGGCGATGGCTTCGGCTTGTCCGCGCTCTTCAGCATGGATGCCGGGATAGGCACCGTCTGTGTCGATCAGGGTGAAGATGGGGCGGCGAAACTTTTCCGCAAGCTGCATCGTCCGGATGGCTTTGCGGTAACCCTCTGGATGGGGCGTGCCGAAATTCCGGTGGACGCGTTGCTTCATGTCGCGTCCCTTTTGGGTGGCAACGATGAGGACTTCGTCCCCGTGGAAGCGGGCCATACCACAAATGATGGCCGCGTCGTCGCCAAAGCCTCGGTCGCCGTGAACTTCGCTGAAATCGGTGAAGATGCGCTCGATGTAATCGAGCGATTGGGGACGCTGCGGATGCCGCGCTAGTTCGGTCTTCTGCCATGCCGTGGGAGGCGCGTTCATTTCCTGCCTCAGCGTCTCGATGCGCTCCTGCAGTTTGGCAATTTGGCGGCGAGTGGCATCGTCGGCGCCCGGAGACTCGAGATCGGCGACCTGACGCTCAATCTGCTCCAGTTCCTGCTGCGCTTTTTCGGTCGGTGTCATGCGTGGGTTCAGGCGATGATGCGGACACTGCCCCGCCCACACAACTGTTCGACGCGGGCGATGAAATTGCGGTCCGGGATGACATTATAGCCCTCCGCCTCCATCACCACCATGAAATCGCCCTGGCGCTCCACGTCAAACAACACTTTGGCGTCGCCTCTACGCTCGAGAAAGAGGGTGTGCAGATTGTCGACGGTGGCTTCCGCGGAGTTCTCGAGCGGGATGCGGATGCGAATCGCGCGCGGCAGCGGGACTTTGGCTTCTTCGAGAGGTTGGATTTCCGCCGCGGTGATCTTGGGATTGGCGCCTTCTTCGATGCGGACCCCGGCCTTCACAAGGACTGGAACCTCAAGTTTCACTTTTTCGCCGATGCGCTTGTAGGCCTCGGGGAAGACGATCATATCGATCGAGCCGGACATGTCTTCGAGCGTGGCCTGGGCGTAGAAGTCGCCGCGTTTGGATTTGAGCACGCGTACGTTGCCGATGATGCCGGCGGTCACGATGGTTTCGTCCTTGCCGGTGGATTTGGTCATGGCGGCAAGTTCTTCAATGCTGAGCGCCCGCAGGTCGGTCAACTTGTCTTTATACTTCTGTAGCGGATGCCCGCTGATGAAGAAGCCGAGGATTTCTTTCTCAGCGCTGAGGCGCGTGTGCTCATCCCAATCGGGAGCGTTGGGCAATTTGTCGTTGTGCGATTCCACGTCTTCCTGCTGGAAGACTCCAAACAGGCCATGCTGGCCCGATTCGGAGTCGCGCTGGGCTTTCTGCGCCTGTTCCATCGATTTGTCGAGCACGGCCATGAGCTGCGCGCGTCGGCCCATGGAGTCCATGGCACCACTTTTGATTAGCGATTCCAGAACGCGTTTGTTGAGCAAGCGGAGATCGACGTTCTCGCAGAATTCAAAGATAGATTTGAAGCGACCGAGTTTCTTGCGCGCGGCCACGATCGATTCGATCGCATTGCCGCCGACGTTCTTTACTGCGGCGAGACCGAAGCGGATGGACTCACCGTGCGGCGTGAAGTTGGCGTCGGAGACGTTGATGTCGGGAGCTTCCACGGCGATGCCCATCTCGCGACATTCGTTAATGTACTTGACGACGTCGTCGGTTGATCCGGTGACGGAGGTCAACAGGGCCGCCATAAACTCAACGGGATAGTGCGTCTTCAAATACGCCGTGTGATAGGCCAGCAGAGCGTAGGCGGCGGAGTGCGATTTGTTGAAGCCGTATCCGGCGAACTGCGCCATGAGATCAAAGATCTTTTCGATCTTCTTCGGCGGATATTTCTGCCGTGCGGCGCCTTCGACGAAGCGCTCACGTTGCTGCGCCATTTCCTCGGCCTTTTTCTTGCCCATGGCGCGGCGGAGGAGGTCGGCCTCACCCAGGGAGTATCCCGCCAGACGATTGGCGATCTGCATCACCTGTTCCTGATACACGATCACGCCCAGCGTCTCCTGCAGGATTTCCTTCAACTCGGGAAGTTCGTATTCGACTTTCTTGCGGCCGTGCTTGCGGTCGACAAAATCATCGATCATGCCCCCCTGGATCGGGCCCGGCCGGTAGAGCGCGTTCAGGGCCGTAAGGTCCTCGATCGAATTCGGCTGGTACTTGCGCAGCACATCGCGCATGCCGTTCGATTCAAACTGGAACACGCCTGAAGTTAGGCCCTTGTGGAAGACCTTTTCATAGGTTTCGTGGTCTTGTAGGGGAATCTGCTCAAGCGTGATCTTGGTTCCGCGCGTCTGCTCGATAAGTTTCAGCGCGTCGGTCAGAATCGTGAGCGTGGTCAGGCCAAGGAAGTCCATCTTCAACAGGCCCATCTTTTCGATGGCGACCATGTCGAAGGCGGTCACGATTTCGTCGTTCTTGGTGCGGTGCAGCGGAACGAGGTCGGTGAGCGGGCGGGGCGAGATCACGACTCCGGCTGCGTGTACGCCGGAGTTGCGGACCATGCCTTCCAGCTTCTTGGCGGTTTCGAAAAGTTCGCGGATCTGGCCGTCTTTTTCGATCGCCTCGCGCAGTTGCGCGGAATCTTCGATGGCCTGCTCCAGCGTGATGTTGAGCTGGGTCGGGACCATCTTGGCGATGCGGTCGACGTCGGCGTAAGGAATGTCCATGGCGCGGCCAACGTCTTTGATGGCGGCCTTCGCGGCCATGGTGCCGAAGGTGATGATCTGCGCGACGTTGTCACGGCCGTACTTCTGCGTGACGTACTGGATAACCTCGCCACGGCGGTTCATGCAGAAATCAATGTCGATATCGGGCATGGACACGCGCTCAGGATTCAGGAAGCGCTCGAAGAGCAGTTCATGCTGCAGCGGGTCGATGTCAGTGATACCTAGTGCGTAGGAGACGAGCGAACCCGCGGCTGATCCGCGGCCCGGACCTACGGGGATGCCGTGGTCTTTCGCGTAGCGGATGAAGTCCCAGACGATCAGGAAATATCCCGGGAACTGCATCTGCTGAATGATGCCAAGTTCGCGTTCCAGGCGCTGTTCGTAGTCGGTGATGGAGTGCTTCAGCTTGCCTTGTCCGTGCAGCGGACGCAGAGTCTCGAGGCGGCGGGCGAAGCCCTCGCGGGTTACGTGGACGAAGTAGCTGTCAATGGTGTAGCCGGGAGGAACCTCGAATTGCGGAAACGGATTCGCGACTTTCTCCAGCCGCAAGCTGCAACGGTCGGCAATCGCGAGCGTGCGGGTCAGTACGTCGGGCGAATCCTTGAAAACACGGGCCATCTCGTCGTGGTTCTTGACGAAGAACTGATTACCGTCGAACTTCATGCGCGCCGTGTCGTGAATCGACTTGCCGGTCTGGATGCACAACATAACGTCCTGCGCATGAGCGTCGTCTTCGCAGAGGTAGTGGCTGTCGTTAGTGGCGACCAGCGGGAGGCCGAGATCTTTTTCAAGCTGGAAGAGGCCGGGGTGGATGCGGTGCTCCATCTCCAGGCCCTGATCTTGAATCTCGAGATAGAAGTTCTCTTTGCCGAAAATGTCCGCGTACGTGCCGGCAGCGACGCGCGCGGCGTCGTAATTCCCCTCGGTCAGGCGCTCGGCGACTTCGCCCTTGAGGCATCCAGAGAGGCCAATCAGGCCGCGGGAGTGCTCGGCGAGAAACTTCTTGCTCACGCGAGGCTTGTAATAGAAGCCGTGCAGGGAAGCCTCAGAGGTGATCTTGACCAGGTTGCGGTAGCCTTCCTCGTTCTCGGCAAGCACCAGCAGGTGGTTGTAGGAGTCGCCTTCGGGCGCGGCGCGGTGGTCGTCTTTTTTGCAGATGTAGAGTTCGCAGCCAACGATCGGCTTCACGCCGGCGTGCTTGGCAGCGTTGACGAAGTGGACTGCGCCAAAGATATTGCCGTGATCGGTCATGGCCACGGCGGGCATCCCCAGCTCTTTTACACGGTTGCAGAGTTTTTCGACGTCACAGGCGCCGTCGAGCATTGAATAGTCTGTGTGCAGGTGCAGGTGGACGAATTGGGACATGGGTTCGGTAGGGTTAGTCTACCGCAACCGGGGCAGAGGAAAACTTGGCAATTACGGGTGTTTGGAGGAGGAAGGCTAGTCGGAACCGGCCCCGGCGGCCTGGGCTTTTTGCAGAAGGCGCCGGGCCTGGGTGATGAGTTCTGCGACTTCGAAGGGCTTTACCAAGTATTGGATATCGTTCTCTTGCAAGAAGGCTCTTTCGTCGCTGGGCCCGTTCGAGTAGGTGAACATGAGGTGAGCGTCCATTCCAGCGCAGTTTTCTTTCAGCCACTGGTAGGACTCTTTCGCGCTCCATTGTCCGGGCATCTTGCCGTTCATGATGATGGCGTCAAAGGGCTCGGACAGCAGGCGGGTCTTCACATCCTGGCTGGTCTTGGCCGTTATGACAGTGGCTCCTGCGCCCGCAAGCACGTCGCGCTCAAATTCGAGGACGGCTTCCTCTTCCTCGACCAGCAGCACGCGGCCGTGGATTGCGCCTTCGTGCAGACGGAGTGCTGCTTTTGGAGCTTCGGGCTCCATATTGGTTGATGCAACCGCGGGCAACCGTACTTCGATGACGGCGCCGCCCTCCGGAGCATTGTTGGCGGTGATGTCTCCGCCATGCTCCTTGACGATGCCGTAGCAGATGCTGAGTCCGAGTCCGGTGCCTTTGCCCACACTCTTGGTGGTGTAGAAGGGATCGAAGATGCGCTTGGCATCTTTGATTCCGGCGCCGTCGTCGGTGAACTGAGTGCAAATATGTCCAGCAACGCTAGAGATACCAATTTTGAGCTTGCCGGTTCGCCCGGTCTCAAGAATGGCATCGACCGCGTTGTTGATGATATTCAGGAATACCTGTTCGATCTGATGCGGATCGGCAACGACCAGGGCAGGTTCCGAAGGAACGTCGCGCTCGACCTTGATGTTGTTGATCTTGAGGTCGTAATCGCGGAGAGCCAGGGTCTCGTCAAGGATCTTGCGAATGTCGACTTCATCCCGCTGCGGTTTTCGCTGGCGAGCGAAGGATAGAAGGTTCTGGACGACACGGTGTGTTCGCTGCGCCTGCTTGAATAATTTGCCAACGTAGTCCTGGGCGCGAGTGTTGAGGCCCTCGGTTTCGAGAAGCTGGGCGTAGCCGAGAATCGCTGTGAGCGGGTTATTGAGCTCGTGGGCCACGCCGGCAATCAACTGTCCGACGGCCGACATTTTTTCGCTCTGCAGCAGCTGTTCCTGGGTCTTGCGCAGGTCTTCGTAGGCGCGGCAGGTTTCTTCGTAGAGACGGACCTTTTCGATCGTCGTGGCGAGTTGCCGGCTGATCGCCACCATCAGATTTTCGTCGTTGCTGGAGTATTCATATCCCAGATGGTTGCACAAGCCCATGATGCCGACAGGAGCGTCCTTGCCCCAGAACAGGACCCAGATCCAGGAACGATCGATATCAGAGCGCACAAATTCCGCAACCATGGGCGGCAGGTGCGGCAGATATTCCGCCGTGATCACTTCGGTGCGCGAGCGCATCACCAGATCGCCAAAGCCATCAGTAAAGCAAACCTCGGCGGTGCGCATCTTGTCGCGGCTGCGCGGACCCCAGGCAGCGCGCCGGCGATAGGTCGTGGTATCGCTGTCGGAGAGATAGACGGTTCCGCTTTCGGCACCAAATAGAGTAACCACCTGGCGCAACGTCAGGTTGAGAATTTCGTCGAGATCGAAAGATTGCGCGGCCACCACTGCCATAGCGTTCAGCGCGTTCAACTCCCGGTTGCGGCGGCGCATCTCATCTTCGGCGCGGCGCTTCTCGGTCATGTCGAGCACGAAGCCCTGATAGCGTTCGATGTCGCCGGAGGCATTGCGCGTGGCGAAGCTGCTCTCGACTGCCAGAAGCAGGGTGCCGTCCTTGCGGCGCAGGGTAACGTCGAAATTCCTGACGTAGTTCTGGCCTTCGATTTCCATGCGGAAGGCTTCGCGCTGCTTGGGATCGACACAGATTTCAGAATCCAGATTCAGGACCAGCAATTCTTCGCGCTTGCTGTAGCCGAGCATATGCACGAAGGCGTCGTTGCAGTCGATGAGTTGGCCGGCAGGGTTGGCGACGTAGACGCCTTCCTGCACTTGCTCAAACAGGAGGCGGTATTTCTCTTCCGCGGAACGGCGGTCAGTAATGTCGCGGACGACGTGAATCGTCCCTTTTTGCGGGCTGCCTTGCTCAGTATAGGAAGAAGTGGAAACGACGGAATAGCCGCCGAAACAAGGGTCGGCGCCTTCGGTGAATTCTTCGTCTCCCCCAAGGGCGCAATACGGACAGCCCGTCCATTCTCCGTAGGTGTGAGGCAAGGCGGAATCGCAGGAACTGCCGACTACATCTGCGGCCGCTTGGCCGAGCTGTTCCAGAAGAACCTGATTCGCTTTGATAATGCGGTAATCGGCGTCGTGCGCCAGGATGATGTCGTGGATGGAGTCGAAGGTATTGATCCACTGGCGTTGCGAACGCAGTACCTGTTCGAGCAGACGGAAGTTTTCGACCGCAACGGCAAGTTGCTTGGCGCAGGAGCGGAGAAATTCGAGCTCTTCCGGAGTCCACTCGCGGCTCCCGGAACTCCCCAGCAGAAGTAGTCCGACGGGCGATTTATTCCCGATGACAGGGACGATGACGAGATCGCGAATCTTCTCAGTCGCCAGACATGCTTCGGGTTCGGGACCAGCTGCGTTTCGAGTGGTGACCAGCGGGGCAGGTTGAGCGAGCAATTTCTGAATGTCGTCGTTGATTTCAGCGAATCCGGCGTCGCGCAGGAAATCTGCGGAGAGTCCTACAGCGTGCGTTGCCACCAAGTGCCCGCCTTCGAGCAATCGGAACCATGCCGCTTTCACTGGAATCAGCTGCTGCAATTGTTCCACGGCGCACTGAACCACGTTCCCGTACTGTTGAGCGCTGGCGATGCTGGCGGTGATGGCCTGAACGGCGTTCAAGCGTCGCGTGCGGGTCCGCGATTCCTCGATCACCAAGAGCAGCATGCTCAGGCAAAGCGTGATTTCCGCAACGAGGAAAACCTCCGCGGGTACGTGATCGGTAAAAGGCGACCAGGAAAGATGAAGGAAGGGCAAGGCCAGAGCCAACAGCCATGCCGAGGGTTCCCAGCGACCACGGCGCGCGTGCAGCAGAGCGATCGATGCCGTGAGTAGAATGATGCGGAATCCAACTTCCACGGCCACGCGCAAAGGCAGGGAATCGGGCCACAAAAGGATTCTGACGCCGGCGAACCCAAACAGAACGGGCGTGATCACGGTCAAGGGAAGGATGAGATCGCGACTGCGGGTGTAAACCAGAACCGCGCCCGCCAGCAATCCCACGGCGAGCATGAAGGTTGCCTGCACCGCGACCAAATCGAACGGTGCGGGTATTTTCGCCGCGAAACAGTGCTCGGCCAAGCGAGAACCGACAAGGGCCGCCCAACCCAATATCCAAAGCTTGAAATAGTTCTCGCGGAAGGCGCGGAGCGCCAGCAGAGATGCGCCCAGCAGGATGAGCAGCGCCAGTTCTGCCGGCGTGGGGCGGGCCAAGCCAAGTCTGGCGGCCGTATTCCAAATCGATAACAGGGATGCGCTCATGCTTTGCGGACGTACGTCTTCCTTGCTTTTGAATATCACGCGCCGCGTGATTCTGGAGCGATTTTCGGGACCTGACTGATTACTTTCGGCATCTCGCGGCTGAGTTACAATCGCCGATAGACTTTCGTGTAAATCCCATGCCAGATCGCATTCTTGTGGTTGACGACGAAGAACCGATTCGGGAAATCGTCGCCTCGATGCTCGGAACTGCCGGATATGCCTGTAAACAGGCGGCTTCCGGTATGGAAGCCCTCTCGGTCCTGACTTCAGGAGAAGAGTTTGAATTGATGCTCTCGGACCTGATGATGGCGGACCTGGACGGCATTGGCCTGCTGGAGCGCACGAAGGAAAAGTATCCCGACATGCCGGTCGTGATGGTTACCGCCGTGCACGACATATCGGTGGCGCTGGCCGCCATCCGAAACGGAGCCTACGACTATCTCTTAAAGCCGTTCGAGCGCGAGCAACTGCTCAATACGGTCAGCCGTGCGCTAGAGAACCGGCGCCTGAAAGTTGAGAACCGGACGTATCAGACGAATCTGGAGTCGCTGGTCAAGGCGCGCACCGATCAACTGCAAGCGGCGATGGCAAACCTGGAGCGTTCCTACGACATCACGCTTGAGACCTTGGGCGACGCGCTGGACTTGAAAGATCGCGAGACCGAAGGCCACTCGAAACGCGTCACTGCGTTTACCATCGCAATCGCCCGCGCCATGGGCCTGCCTCGCGAACAAATCAATACGATCGCGCGGGGGGCGTTCCTGCACGACATTGGAAAGATAGCTATTCCGGACAAGATTCTGAATAAGCCGGGCAAGCTTGAGCCCGACGAAATGATGATCATGAAGGAGCATGCCTACCACGGCTATCAGATCGTCAAGAAGATCCCATTTCTCGCCGAGGCAGCCGACATTGTGTACTCGCACCAGGAACGCTTCGATGGCACGGGATATCCGCGCGGCCTGAAAGGAGAGCAGATTCCGCTGGGTGCGCGCATCTTCTCCGTAGCGGACACGCTGGATGCGATTACCTCCGATCGCATTTACCGGGCGGCGCAGACGCTGCAGGCGGCACGGGATGAGATCGGGAAGTGGTCGGGCCGGCAGTTTGATCCCGAGGTGGTGAACGTGTTTCTCGAAATGCCCGATAATATTTGGGACGATCTGCGCAACGAAATTCACAATCAGATCTACCGCGTGGCGCATTCCGCAGGGGCGAAAGGCTAAATCCGTTCGCGAAGGTGGATACCGTTGAACGGCCGTAATCAATCAAAATTTCTCTTCGGGGCTGCCTTGGCACTTACTCTCGTGCTCACGGCGGGTTGCCTGTTCTTTGCCCCGGGCCCGGCTAGAGTCGCGATCAGCGATATCGTCAGTGGGTTGCTGATGCTCCTCGCCCTTTTCGCCTTTGCTTTCGGGGGGGTCGGCAGCAAGGGCCGTGTGCGTTGGTTCTGGGTGCTGCAGGCCGTGGGCTGGGCGTTGTGGTTCAGTGACCAGATGGTTTGGCTTACGTTTGACCTGATCCTGCACAGAAAGATGCCCAGCATGTATCCGGCGGACGCCCTGCTGTTTCTAGCGGGAGCGCCGATGATGGCGGGGTTGCTGCTCCGGCCGCACCGCCAGCCTTCGGAGCGCAGCGCGAGGCTGGGCGCATTGGACTTTTTCTTGCTGCTGCTTTGGTGGCTCTACCTCTACGTGTCGTTCATCATATGCTGGCAGTACATCTCGCCCAATGAGTGGGCCTATAACCGAAACTACGATGTGCTCTCTACCGCCGAAACCATCCTCATCGTCGGTGTGCTACTGGCATTTTGGCGTGAAAGTTCGGGGCGTTGGAAGACTTTCTACGCGTGTCTGTGTGGCGCATTCATTTTCAATGGCGTCTGGTTCTATGTTCTCAACGACGCCCTTGAGAAGAACCTCTATTTTCCCGGCAGTTGGTATGACATTCCGTACTCGGGTTCGTTTGCTGTCTTCACCGCTGTAGCTCTTCTGGGACCAGGTTTGTTGCCGACGCCGGAAACGGCGGCCGACGAATCGTATGGTGGTTGGATGGCGAATTTGGCGATGATGGCGGTGCTTTCGCTGCCCATCATTGCGCTCTACGCGCTGCTCGATCCGCACCTTCCGCACCAAGTCGCCGATTTCCGCGTGCTGGTGACGCTGACGACCATGTTTCTGATGGCGCTTCTTCTGTTCATCCAGCATCGCCGGTTGAATCAGGAGTTGCGGCGCACCAATCTCGTGCTGGAGGAAGCATCCCTCACGGATCCCATGACCGGATTGCGCAACCGTCGCTTTTTCTCGGCGACCATCGAATCGGATGTGAGCCAGACTCTACGCTCGCACGCCGATGGGCGTGATCCGCACACCCGCGATCTGGTTTTCTATTTGATCGATGCCGACAATTTCAAGGAAGTCAACGACCAGTATGGACACGACGTTGGCGACAAGGTTCTGGTCGAGATGGCGCATCGCCTCAGTTCGTCCATTCGCCACTCGGACGTCCTGGTGCGCTGGGGCGGAGAAGAATTCCTGATCGTATCGCGCTACACGGATCGCGCCGAAGCCGAATTGCTCGCGCAACGCGTTCTGTCGGCCGTGGCGGACACGCCGTTCATCTTGGCCGGATCGGGAGAAAGCATGTACCGAACGTGTTCGCTAGGATGGGCCGCGTTCCCATGGTTTCTCGACAAGCCACGGGAGATCAGCTACGAAGAAGTCCTCACTTTGGCCGACCGCGGTCTCCACCAGGCGAAACAGGCAGGCAAGAACCGCGCGGTGGGCATTCTGCCGGCGTCGGGAAAACGTCCTGCTACGACGATTGAGGGGTTCCACACTACGGGGCTGCAAGTTGACCTTCTGGCGGTCGCCGGACCGGTCAGCGGACACACATAGAGCAGTGTTTTTGTGTTTCTCTGTATCTCTATTCCTAGGCATCAATTTCGCCGTTTCTCCCATCCAATCGCATAGAATTCCAAGCCTGGGGAGATTGCCATGTCCATTCGCACGCTACGCACACACTTTGCTATGGCGGCCTTGCTGTTCTGTCTGTCCTGCATTCCGGTGGTTGCACAGGACGCTTCTCTAGCACCAGCCAATATCGTGCCGCAAGGCACGGTCTTTTTGATCCAGCTGGCGGATCGGCTTGATACCCGAACCGTGAAAGCCGGCGATCATTTTCGTGCCCGCTTAGCGGAGCCTCTCGTCGCGGCGAACGGACAGACCATCGACTCAGGAAGAAAGATCAAAGGACACGTCAGTGCGGTCGAACCCGGGCTGCGGACGCGCATCATCTTGAGTTTCGAAGAGATTGAAACCGCTCACGGATGGGTGCCGCTGATTGCCACAGTGACTGGAGTCCCTGGCGAGCATGGACTGCGACAAATTGGTGAAGAGGGAGAAATCGGCCGCCAAGGCATGACCAAAGAGCAGATTGCCGAAGCGATCGTGGTGGGGGCGGGCGAAGGCGCGGCGCAAGGCGAAAAGACTGGCGGAAAGCGGGGCGCTGCGACGGGTGCAGGTAGCGGCGCCGCCGCCGGAGCCATGTCGGCGTTTGAAGCGGGACACGACCTGGTGCTGGACAAGGGGACTGCGCTCGAGATCCGCTTGGATCGCAATCTGGGAGTGCCGTCGCGCTAGATTGTCGGAGCCTGGATTGTTGGGACCGCTGGCCCGGTGGGATAATCCTGCCAGAGGGTCGCCATGAAATTCGCATGGGGTGCACTTCTTCTCCTCTCCGCCATTGCAGCGTATTGCCAGGAGCATCCCGCGGTTAGCGCACAGGCGAACACGCTCTACGTGGGCGCTGACGGCAAGTTCGAATCTGCCCCAGACACCGCTCAGATTCAATTCAACGTATCAGTGCAGGAAGACACGTCTCAGGCAGCTTTTCAGCATGCGTCGAAGAACATAGAGCAGGTGCGGCAGGTGCTGCACAACAACGGAATCGATCCCAAGGCCGCGAACATTGGATTTCTTTCCGTGCAGCCCGCTTATGAGTGGAAGCCGAAGCAGAGAGTGATTGGATACCGGGTGACGACCGACGTCATGCTGAAGCTGAAGGATTTTACGAAGGTCGGGCCTATCACACAGCAACTTGCCGACGCCAATGTCAGCGAGACCCAGACTCTGAACTACATGCTTGAGAATATCGACGATGCCAAGAATAAAGCGGTGGAAGATGCTTACCGCCGGGCGCGCAACTCCGCTGACACCCTTGCTCGCGCGGCGGGCCGATTGGTGGGAGAGCTTTCCTACGCTTCGATCGACACGTTTGAAAACTCCCACTTCCCCGTGCCGCGCGTGGCTCGTGCCATGAGCGCGATGGCCAATGCAGCGCCTCCGGCACCGACCGAAGAGTTCACCCCGCAGATGGTGACGGTCACTGCGCATGTGAATGCGCTGTTTAACTTGAAGTAGGCTAGAGACTCGGAGGGCTCGGATTTGTTTGTTCTCCGCGTTCCCCTCGGTTTCGCCGGCTCCCGCCCTGGCGGGACAGCCGAAGGCGGCGGTCCCCACATGGTTGTTGACTCATTCAGAGAATTGCTGGCGCAGGAGTAGCGGGTGGCGGAGTGGCCACGAGCGGATCGACTTGGAGCGTCAGGCCGTCGATGCTCCGCACAATCACCATTTGCCCCGGAGGCAAGGTAGAGGAGGCGACCGCATCCCAGAGTTCGCCGTGAACAAAAACTTTACCCTGCGGCGAGAGGGCGGTTTGCGCCACTCCCATTTCGCCGACTAGTCCCTGGGCCCCGGTGACCACTTTGTTGCGTCGCGCTTTGAGCGCGATCGTCATCAAGAAGGCGGTGATCAGGCCGAGCGGGATGCTGACCGCGAGCGCAGTCAGCAAATGCACGCGCATTTCAGGAATGGGCGAATCCACCAGAAGCAAGCCACCCAGTGTAAGCAAGGCGATGCCTCCAATCGTGGCGACTCCGTGTGTGGCGAACTTCGCCTCGGCCGCGAACAGAGCGAATGCTCCCAGAATCAGTCCAAGCGCGGCAAAGCGTGTCGGAAGAAAATTAAGAGCGAAGGCGGCAAGTAGTATGAAGACGACGCCGACGGTGCCAGGGATGACTGCGCCGGGATGGTTGAATTCGACGTAAAGAGCAAGCGCTCCGATCGCGAGAAGCAAAAAGGCTACGTTCGGATCCATGAGGTCGTCGAGGATATGCTCCTTGAGAGTCATGTCAAAAGGAACGATCGGCTGTCCGGTGAGGTTCAGTGAGGCCGTTGCTCCGTCGAACCGTCTGAACGTTTTTCCCTGCATTTGACGGAAGAGGTCTTCGGGACTCGATGCGACGTAGTCGATCAGGTGTCCTGCGAGAGCCTCCTGCTCAGTGAACGATTTCGACTCTCGTACGGCACTCTCCGCACTCTCGATATTTCTTCCGCGCTTAGACGCGACAGACCGCATGAGGGCGGCGGCGTCGTTCTCGATCTTACGGTTCATCTCATCGTCCGGTTTGACCTGGACCGGACCAATCAGGGTGACGGGATGAGCGGCTCCCGCAGCCGTTCCCGGAGCCATGGCGGCGACATCCGCAGATTCGAGGATGAATATTCCGGCAGAACCGGCGTGACCGCCAGTAGGCGTCACGTAGACGATCACCGGCACGGAGGAGGAAGAGATCTTTTCGATGATCCCCCTCGTCGAACTAACGAGGCCTCCGGGCGTATTGATCTCGATCAATACGGCTTGATCTCCGCGGCGATGGGCTTCGTCGATGGCGCGAGCAATGTATTCCTCGCTGATGGGTTGGATCGTGTCATTGACGACGACCTTCAGGATCTCGGCGGGTGCAGGGAAGGCGAAGAGAACGATCGCGATAAGGCTGATGATCGGGCGCAGCTTCGAGTTTCTTGTGATCGACGAGGATTGCATAGGTCCTTCGCTTTGCTCAGGATGACAATGCCTCTATTGTCCCTCTTATTTGGCGGGACCGACGTGAATTTCTTGCTGCGCGGGCTGCGCCGTGTCGGCCGGGGCAGGTTGCTCGGGAGTCCATCCGGGCAGGTAGGTGCTTCCTGTGATCAGGCGCGCGCCGCGTTCGTAGGTGACGTATGACCACGCCCATTGGATGAAGACCAACAAACGATTGCGGAAGCCGATAAGGAAAAAAATGTGAACGAACAGCCATGACAGCCACGCGATGAAGCCGGAGATGTGGATGCGGCCGAACTCGGCGACCGCTGCTGAGCGGCCGATGGTGGCTAGGCTGCCCTTGTCCCAATAGTGAAACTTCGGGCGCAGGTCAAAATCGCCACCCTCTCGCCAAGAACGCGAGAAGGGTGGGGCACTCGCACGGCCCAGTTCTGCACGAATGAGTTTCGCGACGAACGTGCCCTCTTGCATCGCAACCGGAGCCACGCCGGGTAGCAACTTGCCCTGCTCGTCTTTGAGCGCCGCGAGATCGCCGATCACGAATACTTCCGGGTGGCCAGGCAAACTAAGGTCGGGCTGCACCAGCACACGTCCTGCCCGATCCACGGGAGCGCCAAGGGACTTCCCCAGCGAAGAGGCGGATACTCCGGCTGCCCATAGCACCACCGTCGCGGGCAGACGAGTGGCTCCGGCATAGACTGCGCCGGGCTCAATCTGCGTCACGACGGTCGAGGTGCGGACTTCGACTCCCAGACGATGGAGTTGCTCTTGCGCGCTGCGCGACAAATCTTCCGCATAAGCGGGAAGCACGCGAGGGCCTCCTTCGATCAGCAGGATGTGCGTGCGCGCGGGGTCGATCGAACGGAATTCATGGGCCAGCGCATGGCGGGAGATTTCAGCGAGGGTTCCGGCGAGTTCGACTCCAGTGGGCCCGCCGCCCACCACCACAAAGTTGAGGGGCATCGCGGTTTCGCCGGCGGCAGCGTGCCGTTCCGCTAATTCGAACGCAAGCAGTACTCGACGGCGGATTTCGAGCGCGTCTTCAATTGTCTTGAGGCCGGGAGCGTAAGGCTCCCAGTTGTCGTGTCCGAAATAAGAGTGGGTCGCGCCTGCGGCGACGATCAGGTAGTCATAAGGGACGGCGGTATCTGACGTTTCGACAATGCGGCGATCCAGATCGAATCCAGTCACTTCCGCCATCAGCACTTCAATGTTCTTGTGCGAGCGGAGAATGGAGCGGATCGGCGCCGCAATCTCTCCCGGCGAGAGGCCCGCGGTGGCCACCTGGTATAGCAGCGGCTGGAACGTATGAAAATTCTTGCGGTCGATGACCGTGATCTTTACTGGCGCCTTGGCCAAGGCCTGCGCGGCGTTCAAGCCGCCAAAGCCGGCGCCTACGATTACGACCCGAGGTGTCGCCTTGCTCGTCATCTTGTCGTTATCGCTCCACAACTATAAGATTCACCGCAATGGCAGATGGTTCCAGAAGTTCTTCGCCGCGGACGCCTGAAGTACGCTCTCATCCTGGGTGGCTCCGGTGGGTCATGCCATCAATTGCTGACCTGATCTTTATCGGGCTGCTGGGCGCGCTCGTGTTTACGCCGCTTTCCATCAAGTTGCTCGGCGATGCAGGCATTGGCTGGCACATCCGCAACGGCCAGCAGATTCTCGCCGCGCACGCAGTCCCGCGATTCGATCCGTTCTCTTCTTCGCTTGCGCTCGGGCAACCGTGGTTCGCTTGGGAGTGGCTGTACGACATCGCCGTGGGGAAGTTGGAAGCATGGTGTGGGTTGAATGGCGTGGTGTGGTTCACCGCCGTGGTGATCGCTACAGTCTTTGCCTGGACGTTTCGGTTGGCAGTGGCGCGTGGGACGAATCTGTTGCTTGCGTTAGTCCTCACGCTACTGGGGATGTCGGCATCGATGATTCACTTTCTAGCGCGTCCGCATGTGTTTAGTTGGCTCTTCGTTCTCGCCTGGTTCTGGATTCTCGATTCCACAGAGAGGGAAGGACTGCAGCGTCAACGCGCTCGATGGCTATGGGCCCTGCCGCTGTCGATGGTGCTGTGGGTCAATGTGCATGGTGGGTTTCTCCTCGGGTTTGTGCTGCTGGGGATTTATTGGCTAGGGTCACTCTGGGCATGGCTTACGACGAAGGAGAATCTGCTCGAGGACTCGCTCGAAAAAATCGCGTCCGGTCAACGCGTGCGCCAGCTAACCGTCGTGGGCCCGCTCTCGATCGCGGCCAGCTTCGTCAATCCGTACGGATGGAAGCTGCACGCACACATTTATTCCTACCTTTCAAACCGTTTCCTGATGGATCACATCGAGGAGTTCCAGTCGCCCAACTTTCACGGCATCGCGCAGAAATGCTTTCTCGCGCTATTGCTCATCGCCATCGCGGCTCTGGCGACACATGCCCGCAAGCTAAAACTTAGCGAAATTCTATTGCTGCTGTTTGCAGTCTATGCCGGACTGTATGCCTCGCGGAATATCCCCGTCTCATCCATTCTGCTGGTCCTGATCGTCGGGCCGCTGCTGCCTTCAATTAAGTCCTGGAAATTCGTGCAAAGAATGAGTGCGGTCGATGGGCAACAACGTGGTCACCTTTGGCCAATCTGCGCGGCTGCGGCGGTCCTTCTGATCGCTGCCCACGGCGGGCGAGTCGGCTCAAGCCAGTGGATGGATGCGCACTTCGACCCAAAGCGCGTGCCGGTCGAGGCCGTGAACTATCTCCAACAGAGTCGTGTAAACGCTCCGCTTCTCAGTCCGGATTACTGGGGCGGATATCTGATTTACCGGCGATATTCTTCCTACGGGGTTGTAATCGACGATCGGCATGACTTCTACGGCGAACAGTTCCTCCGGCTTTATCTCCAGATGATTCATGTGGAACCGGGCTGGGATCAGTTCCTCAAATTGCACGGCGTTTCTTGCCTGCTGCTGCCCAGGAACGCGGCGCTTGCCACCGTCATCAGTGAAACGCCGGGATGGAAACCGCTCTATTCCGATGATCTGTCGATCGTGTTTATGAAGACCGGACCTAACCTGCATGATGCGGATCGTGCTCCGATTCAGTGAATTCCGTTGCGCATACGCCCGATTCCGAAGATGATGAGATGGTCCTGGAAGCTTCCCACCGCACCGCACGATCCGATTACATGATTAAGCAATTAAGGCCTTGTTCTGGCGGATGGGCTATCTGTGCCATCTTTGCCTTTACGCTCGCACTCGCCGGCTGTTCGGGATCTTCGTCGACCCTTACTTCCTCATTCACGCCCGGGAATCCCGTGGGGCCCAATCTCACGCAGGTCAGTTCCGATCCCTATACGGTGGCGCCAGGTCAGCAGGCGACCGAAGTTGAGCCGCATATGCTGGCGAACGGCAACACCCTGGTGGCGGCGTTTCAGACCGGACGCATCGTCCCCGGTGGTGGGACCAACATCGGATGGGCGACCTCCACGGATGGGGGAACCACCTGGAGTCATGGATTCCTGCCGGGCCTTACGACGGGTGAGGGGACAGGTCCGTACGACGCAGCCAGCGATCCGGCCGTGGCCTACGACGCGAAGCATGAGGTGTGGATGATTGCGTCACTGTCAATTTCGAATACTTCCCAGACGCCGGCTGTGGTCGTGAGCCGGTCCACCGACGGGCTGACGTGGCAGAATCCGATCAGCGCCGACACGGCATCAGCAAGCTCCGACAAGAATTGGATTGTATGCGATAGCTGGGCGAGCAGCCCGCATTACGGAAACTGCTATCTGGAATGGGACGATCCCTTGAACAAGGGTGAAATCCTGATGAGCACCTCCACGGACGGAGGGTTAACGTGGGCGTCCCCATTGCTTACAGCCGATCTGGCGCAGGGGATCGGCGGCCAGCCGCTCGTGCAGCCGAATGGGACGGTGGTCGTTCCGATTGAGACGAGCGTGATGTCGGCGTTCAGTTCGAACGATGGCGGCCTGAGTTGGACCGCGTCAGTACCCATTTCGAGCATACAGTTTCACGCCGGCGCGGGAGGCATTCGCAGTGGACCGCTGCCCTCGGCGGCAGTCGACGGTGCGGGAACAGTCTGGACGGTTTGGCAGGATTGCCGGTTTCGCTCCAAGTGCTCCACCAACGATCTGGTTTACAGCACTTCGACTGACGGGGTGACCTGGGGTCGGGTCACGCGAATTCCCATCGACGATACTTCCAGCACGGTGGATCATTTTATTCCGGGGATTGGCATCGATCCTGCGACCTCGGGCGCCTCGGCACATGTAGGGCTTCACTATTACTACTATTCGCAGAGCACTTGCACCGTGTCGACGTGCCAGCTTTACGTGGGCTACATTTCCTCGGCGAACGGGGGCTCGACGTGGAATACTCCGGTCCCCCTCACCGGGCCGATGCTTCTGAACTGGCTTGCCAATTCGCAGAACGGGTTGATGGTGGGGGATTACATTGCCACCGTCTTCACCAATGGTGTACCGCACGGAGTCTTCGCGGTGGCATCGCCGCTTACGGGAACGAGTTTCAGCGAGGCGATGTACACGGGCCAAGGGCTGACCGCGAAGGCCGCGGGGCGGCAGTTGTCGTCGGCCGGAGACAGGCCGCTGCACAAGCTGTCGGATCCAATCGAGAAGGAGCGTCCGGAGAAGGGCGTGATTCCGCCGTCGCGGCGCAAGGCTATGCGAAGCGCGAAATAAATCGGTCGAGTGCGCGCCTCGAGTTTAGCCCGACAAGCGTTTCTTCATGGCCATGATCGCGATCACGATGCCCGCGGAAGCGGTTGAGAACGCGCTATTGGAACACGGCGCCATCTCGCTGCTGATGGATTCCCCGGCATTCGCTCTCTTACCAGTTCCGCAGCGACCGCGTGGAACCGGGCGTGTTCATACTTCAGCTTGGTGAAATCCGGGAGCGACGAGTAAGTCGCGCCTTCGCTATAGATCCATTGGCCCAACACACATTTGTGGTCGAGACTGACGTCTGCCGGACGCGGGCTGCTGTCATGCTTGGCCACGTATGGCGCAGCTTTCGCTTCCACTTGCTGGGTGTGCTGACGGCTTCGTCAAAATCCATTTGCGCTCCCCAAAGGCGCGGCATCGCCCTTTCAGGGATATCGGCAGAAATGAGCGGAAGGATCAGTCGATGTGCGAATAGTAGATGGAGTCGGACGTTTTACTTCGCGCTAGAATCGGTCGTTGGTGTCGATACCGAAGCCTAGGATGGCGATGACTTCCACTGGCTGGTTGCCGCGCATTGCGGGTTGGAACTTCCAACTGTGTAGAGCAGCCAGTATTTTCGCAGTCATGTCCGCGGGCCCAGCTTCAAGGACTCGCACATTTTTCAAGTTCCCGGAGGTGTCCAAAGTACAAGTCACCACCATGCGCGCTCGCGGCAAGCCCTCGGGGACATTGGTGCGTATGGATTGTGGCGGAGAAAAAGCTCCTCGCCCCGATTCTGTGACCTCTGCGTATTCCATCACAGCGGTGCCCAACGAACTGGAGGTCTCTGGATAGATGGTGTGCTTCTCGCCGTGCAACAGGTTCTTGTAAGGCTCGAAGGCTCCGCCCGAACTTGCGGTAGCGACGATGTCGACATCCAACGCCTGCCGCTGCTTGACCGAGGAGTGTCCGGGCGCTTGAGGCTCGCTGCCAGCCGGATCTGAGCCGAAGGCTGGGAGGTTTACCTGGCCGGTACCTCCGCTGATATCGACGCCACGGACTGCGGGAGTGCCAGAAGGCGCGTTTCCTGCGCCTCCTGAACCGGGGGAGGGAGAGATGCCGCCGTGCGTTGCTGGATCAGAACCGTGCCCCGAGTCGGACTTGCCTGCGCCCGTGCCTGCGCCGTTCAGGCCGCTGCCGGGTCCGTTTCCACGGCCAATGCTCGTGCCTCCGCCCGCACCTCCGAGGCCCGGCTTATCTCCGCCCGAGGGAGACATCGCAAGCGCACCAGTTCCACCGCTGGGCAAACCTAATTTAGAACCCGGCTGAGTAGTAATAACGGCGCCTGCGTTAGCTCCGCTCCCTCCGTTGTTGGCAGGAGCCGGGCCGGTCCCAACGTCGAGTGGTGTCCCGAGACCGGTGCCTTTGCGGCCCAAGCCGGAACCGGTCGCTCCGGATCCTCCGCCGACAGAGGGCGGCGGAGGCACGATGCTGTTGGCGAGTAATGTGCCGGCGGGAATTCCCGCGCCACCACCGGTGGTACCCGTACCGCCGCCAACTCCAGAGAGTGAGGGCGGCGGCGGAACAACGCTGGGCGCTCCGAGCGTGGGTCCAGAAGCTGTCTCTCGAGATCGTGTACCAGTGCCACCGGACACACCTACGGAAGGCGGTGGAGCAACCACGTTCGTGCCAAGGGACGTCGCCATGCCGTTGCGTGTGCCGTGAGGATTCCCACTAGTCGCCCCCGCGCTGACAGTGGGTGGAGGCGCGACGACGCTAGCGGTGAGTGAAGTTCCGGTACCGCGAGTCGGCGTGTTTGCTTGCGCGGCCGGAGGCGGTGGCACGACCTCGGTCGCACCAAAGATCTTACCCATCAGACCGCTCATGAAAGATCCGCCAGCCGATTGCGTCGGAGGCGGTGGCACCACGGCTTTCGAGGGATCCGGAATGGTGCCGCTGGCGAGGCGGTGCTGGTCTTGCGAAACGTCAGCTGACGGAGGCGGTGCGACGACGGACGGTGCCTGTAGAGTCAGCTTCGGGTTTCGAGTGCCAGCCCGCTCTGGAGCCGACACGGGTGGCGGGATCACCGCCATGTTATGCATTTGCACCGGCGTACTCGCAGTCTCCCGGTTCACACCGCCAGGAGCGGGCGGAATCACGTTGGCTGCCAAGGCAGGAGTCGATCGTGCCTGCGCGCGCGAGACGCTCGGAGCGGGCCCGACTACTGACGCATTCAGAGCGGGTGCAGTGCGGGCACTGTCGCGGGAGACGCTAGGTGCTGGAGGAACGATGGCTGGCGCCAGGGCTGGCGCAACCAGTTTATGCTCACTCGCGACGTTGGGCGCCGGAGGAATCAGGACCGCGCTAAGATTGGGCGCGGTGAGTGTCCGGTCGGCTGACACTGATGGCGCCGGAGCGATCACCGCGTCGAGTTGAACTCCGTTGCGCGTGAAATCGCGGATGGCATTCGGGGGCGGAGCGACCGGCGCGGCCGCGAGATTCGGCGTGCTACGGTTCGAGCGCAAGCCTTCCGAAGGCGGAGGCCCCGGATTCGGCCTGATGGCCAGCAAGTTCGCTACCGCGTCACTCGAAGCAGGAAGCTTAAGGTTCGGCGCGTCCACGACCTTCGGGACCAGAGATCCGCCACGGGCAATCTTGATGGTCTGGGTACGATGGTGCGCTTCATCGCCACCGGCGCGGCCAGCCGTTCCGGCCTGAGCGCCGCCGAGATCCTCGGTGCGAGGCAATTCGTCACCGCTGTAATAGATAACATCGTGCTGCGAAAGCCTAGGTACTACGAACGGTCGCATCTGCGCGATCTTGACCTGGATCGCGATCCCCGCGAAAATAAAAAACGCCTCCAGCAAATAGGCAGGCACCATGATGCGCAACGGGAAGAGTCCGAAGGGGGCCTCTCCAGCTAGACGACGCTCCGAGCGCCCCATGGCGGGCCGGATGGAGCCGACAAACTCGCGCCAGGGCGGCGACCACTCCACCAGCAGCTTGGGCGTGTCGTGAAGTTCTACAGTCTCTTCGAGTTGGAGAGTTTCACTCACGAGGGCGGAACTCCACCATCCTTCTTGATCGTTATCTCAATTTTATCGCCGACCGCGGTTCTGGTTTCCGCCGCTGTGCTGCGCGGTAGTTCCAACACGGACGCCGCTTGCGTTCGGACCGGCGCAAATCGCCAGGGCTGCAAGTCATGCTGAATGTGAATGACAGTCATTACCCGATCCAGATAAACCACGTCGATCGGGAAGCCCATCCCCAGAGTATGAACGCCGTGGCAGGGGACAATCCAGAGGCCGGAACCATTACGGAAGTCACCGGAGCGAAGTCCCAGCAGTCCTCGCAAACGGCTCCAATGCGTGTCGGCCACAGCCAGCGCGGTGGCGAGATAGGCCTGGCGGGTCTGATTGAAGGCCTGTCCCTGTGAGGAAAAAACCGCCATTGCCAATGCTCCCCAGTTCTGTCTCGCGGTCTGCGCCGCCCTCTACCGGCCGCCGGAAATCGGCCCGAGCTGCCGGAACAATTCAATGATGGCCGGACCGATCGTTACAAACATGATCGAAGGCAGAACAAATATCACCAGTGGGGGGACCATCTTAATAGTGGTTTTTGCAGCTTGTTCTTCGGCTCGTTGCCGGCGTTCGGTGCGGAGCGAGTCGGAATGCACGCGAAGAGCCTGGGCCACGCTAGTGCCGAAGCGATCCGTTTGAATCAGTGTACCAACCAGCGAACGGATATCGTCAACTCCAGTGCGGTCCACGAGGTTACGTAGGGCTTCCGCCCTGGGCTTGCCAGCCCGCATCTCGAGGTTCACCAAGTGAAACTCTTCGCTTAAATCCGGGTGGGCATGGTGCAGATCCTGGCCCACGCGGGTTAGAGCCTGGTCGAGGGCCAGGCCGGCTTCCACGCAAATTACCGTGAGGTCGAGTGCATCCGGTAGGCCAACGCGAATGCGGTGTTGCCGGTCTTTAATCATTCTCTTCAAAATGAAGCGCGGAAGAAAAAATCCGAGACCAGGAATGCCGACGAGCAGGAAAAGGTTATCGAAACCGGAAAATAGGACCACGCCTGCAAACCCGACTCCGGCCATCAGAAGGCGCGCGCCGAAATAATAGTTGACGTCGATCGCATCGCGAAAGCCGGCCTGGATGAGCCACGCGCGCGTGCGGGACACATCCGATGGCGAAAGCGGGATAGCCTTGCTGATCGGATCGAGCGCCTGCTCAATACGCTCCCGCATGGCGGGCTTGTTCGCGACCGGTTGCTGCTGGCTTCCGAGAGCTCGCAGTCGAGCGCCTAGCATCGAACTGGGAGTCACCACCGCAGCTCCAAAGGCGAACACCGCCATCACGACGGTGACGAATACAACGACGACCAAGATCAGAGGCAGCATAGCTATACCTGAATCCGGATAATCTTGCGGATCACGAAATATCCAATGGTTTGCAGCGTAATCCCGGCGACCAGCAGCGTGTGTCCGATCGGGTCAGAAAACAATGGGCGGATGAAAGCCGGATTCAGAACAAGCATCAGAGCGACGATGATGGGTGGCATGCCCATCAGCAAGGCCATCGTCAGACGCCCTTGAGCGGTATAGACGCGCACCTGACGCTGAATCTTAAACCGTTCGCGGATGACGTAAGAAAGATTGTCCAGGATCTCGGCCAGGTTGCCGCCGGTTTCGCGCTGCAGCATCACCGCGGTCACGAAAAATTTCACGTCAACCAGCGGCATACGTTCGGTCAGATTGAAAAGAGCATCGCGGACCGGCATGCCGAATTTCTGCTCTTCATAAAGCTGGCGGAACTCACTGGAGACGGGTTCGGCGACTTCGTCGGTAATCATCTCGAGCGCGGTCGTGAACGCGTGTCCGGCCCGGACGGCACGCGCCAGGGTGTCGATGGCTTCCGGGAAAAGTTCCTCGAACTTCTCGAAGCGCTTGTTGCGTCGATACGAAGCATAGGAATAGGGAAGCACGAACCCAAGCAGCATCGCTACCCACGCGACTTCGACCCGCTTACTCAGCGCATAAGCCAGGAATGTGGCAACCACACCGGCAAGAATCGAAATTCCGAGAAAATTCCCGGCGCGCGTGGCCATTCCCGCCTGTGCCAGCATCTTTTGGATGTCGTTGACGCGCTCGGACCGCCGCAGCAGTTCATCCAAAGCAGGAATCTGGCTGAGTTGTTCATCCCGGAGGAGGGCGAGTTCTTCGTCAGGGGCGAGTTCAGGCGCCTTGCGCTCGTTGGACAGACGTTCCTTAATCAACCGGGCGCGCGCGTTCCGCTGGTCGAGAATCGAGCCCATGCCGAACGCCAGGAGCGCGACCACCACGAACACCAGAAGAGCAATCAGACCTGCCGGCATATTCGTCCCTAGACCTCCGTTCTCGACTCGAACAGCGCCGGCCGGAGCCGTGCTCCGGAGGTGGCTAAGCGGTCGGCAAATTGCGGGTGCAGGCCGGTTGCCCGGAATACGCCGCGAACCTTGCCGCTCTCATCGGTGCCGGTGCGGTCGAAGCTGAAAATATCCTGCATGCCGATAAGGTCTCCGTCCATGCCAGTAATCTCCGACACGGTGGTGACCTTGCGGGTGCCGTCGGAAAGGCGCGCAATCTGAACGACGGCATGCACCGCGGACGCGATCTGGTGGCGCACAGCTCGCTCCGGAATGTTCAGATTCGCCATCGACACCATGTTCTCCACGCGCGCCATGGCGTCGCGCGGAGAGTTGGCGTGTACCGTGGTCAGCGATCCTTCGTGGCCCGTGTTCATGGCCTGCAACATGTCGAACGCTTCTTCGCCGCGGACCTCGCCGACCACAATGCGGTCAGGGCGCATACGCAGGCTGTTGATTACGAGTTGTCGCTGCCGTACCGCGCCCTTGCCTTCGATGTTCGGCGGGCGAGTTTCCAGGCGGACCACATGCTCCTGCTTTAGCTGTAGTTCGGCGGCGTCTTCGATGGTGACGATGCGGTCTGAGTTCGGAATGTAGCCAGACAGCACGTTCAGCAGTGTCGTCTTGCCGGCGCCAGTTCCGCCGGACACCAGAATATTCAGGCGGCCCTTGACCATGGCCGAGAGCAGCTCAAGCATCGACTCGGTGAGGGTCAGATTCTCAATCATCTGGCGCGCGGTGACCGGCTCGCGTCCAAAGCGGCGGATGGAGAGCGAAGGCCCGTCAATGGCTAGCGGCGGGATGATGGCGTTGACGCGCGATCCATCTGCGAGGCGGGCGTCGACCATGGGAGAGGATTCGTCGACGCGACGTCCGATTCGCGAAACGATTCGCTCAATGATCTGCATGAGATGCGAGTTATCTTTGAAGGACAGGGTCGTCCGTTCGAGCTTGCCAGCACGCTCCACATAGACTCGGTCGAAACGGTTGACCAGAATGTCGGAGACGGTAGGATCTTTGAGCAGCGGTTCGAGAGGGCCCAGACCAAAAATCTCGTCGAGGATTTCGCGGGAGAGGCGTTCGCGCTCGGCAAAGCTAAGAGGCACAACCTCGCCGTTGACCGCACTTCGAATCACCACCAGCACTTCGTCGCGTGCCGAATCGCCGGTAGCTTTGCCTAGCTTTTCCAGGTCGAGGCGATCGAGGATCTTGCGATGCAGGTCGGCTTTTACCTGCTGGTAATCAGTGCGCTCGAACGATTGAAGATTTGCCATGGGTTCCTAAATTCGAATCTCTAATTCTTAACCGAAATGCCTAAACCGACTTGAACAACGACCACGCGGCCCGTTTGACGTCGGCGTCATTGCGCGTCAACTCTTGTGCCAGTCCAGCGAAACAGCGGGCGATTTCGGAATTTCTCTGGTCCATCACCGGCGTCCCGCGGTCGATCGCGCCAGAGACTGCGAAATACTGGTTTGGGATTCGCCACAGCAGTTTCGCGCCGACCGCCGCTTCGGCGTCGGCTTCGCTGAAGCCCGGCACTTTGCGGAAGCGATTCAACACCAGGCGTACGCGTTCACGGCTCCCGGTTTCTCCCAAATACTGCTGCACGCGGGCAGCGCTCCACAGCGAAGCCACGTCGCTGCAGGCAACCAGCAGAACGGTCTCGGAAAGACTAGCGATCAGGCGGCTGGCTGCGTCGAAACGTGACGACGCGTCGACTACCACATACCGATAGTGCGTCACTAACATATCGAACAGACGGACAAACTCTGCCGTCGAAGGATCCACGGCTGCCGGCACATTGGTTCCGGCCAGCAATTGCAAACCTCCGCTGTGACGCGTCATGAAGCTTTCGAGCAGGGAAGCGTCCATGCGGTGAAGATTGCGAGTCGCGTCCGCAACATTGAAAACCGGCTTGAGGTTCATGTGCAGTGCGGCGTGGCCGAGCGGCGCCAGATCGACGAGTGCCGTTTGTCCGGAGGCGGACTGCAGAGCCAGCGCCAAATTGACCGCGACGGTCGTAGCGCCGTTGCCCCCCTTCGCGTTGATCACCGAAAAGACTTTGCCCCGAATTCCTTCCTGCCGTCCTCGGCGCTGCGCCGTCGTGAGGCGCACGAAGGCTTCTAGAAGGTCGGTCGTGTTGGTGGGGCGCTCAATGAATTCGCGGGCCCCAGCTCGCATGGCATTGACGATGATCTGGGGCTGATTCAGATTGCCGATGGCGAAAATTGCACCCTCGGGCATTTCCTGGTGCAGAAGTTCAATGGCTCGCAGCGCCTGTTGCGGATTGTCTGCCGGAATATCGACCAGAGTCACATCGGGATTGGCGGTGCGGACCCGCCGTGTGACAGGATCGGAAGCAGCGACCGGGAAACTTGCGCAAGTGTGGACCGTGCGCGCCACACTGGTCCCATCGACGAGCACCTGCATTACGGCGCGCTGCTCGTTGTCGGTGGCGACGATGACGACTGACAGTTCTGGCATAACACCCTGCTGCGGCTTCAAACTCTATAGCAACGTCATTCGGCTAGCTTGCCGCCTACTTGCCTTTGTCGAACTTGCCGTCATCAATAAACGGCTTCGGATTCTTGGGCAGCGGGGGCGGTTCCATCGTGGGAGAAATACGGCGCACCGTGCACAAGACCATCAGTTCCGAATTACTTTTCTGCAAACTCTTGCTGCGAAACAAATTCCCCAGGATCGGGATGTCGCCAATGCCGGGAATCTTGTTCCAGATGTCCGTCACCCGGTTATCGATGAGGCCTGCAATCACAAAGCTCTGTCCGTCCTGCAACTCGAATTCAGTCTCGGCTTTGCGCGTGCTCAGGGCAGGCACAGTGAATCCCGAGATCGTCAGCGCATTCGAGAAGTCCAGGGTGCTGACTTCCGGCGCTACCTTCAAATGGATATTTCCGTTGGGCATGATGACCGGGGTGAACTGCAAATGTACCCCGAAATCTTTGAACGAAATCGTTACCGCGGTAAAGCCGGCGCCCGGCTGCACGATGGGAAACGGAAACTGGCCCCCAGCGAGGAAGCTAGCCTCCTTGCCGTTGACTGCAATCAGATTGGGTTCAGCGAGAATCTGCAGGAGACTCTTATTCTCAAGGGCCTCGATGACCGCGCCGAAATTAATATCGGGCCGAAATAGGAAAAGATTGAGGACGTTGTTGATGGTCGTCGCGGGCGTCGTTGTGCCTGTGCCGCCGGAAGAGGTACCCGGCGTCAACGTCTGAGGTCCGAAGGCGCCGTACTGTCCCGTGGTTATGGTGCCGATGGTGTTTGCTGCCCCCGTAGAAATAAAGTTGATCCCCAATTGAGTGAGGGCCGTGCGGTCGACTTCGGCGAACTTTACCTGCAGCAGAACTTCCTGAGACCCGACCGGCCCGAAGGTCAGTACGTTCACGACTTTCGGGGAGTAGGCGCTGGCGAGTTCTCCGGCGCGCTTGGAGACGTCTTCCGTGGAAACGTGTCCGGAGAGGACAATGGCGGCGCGAGAGGGAGTAACAGTGATCTGCTCGTCAGGGAATACGCGGCGCTCTTCGTCAGCACAGGCGCTGACGTCCACATCGACGCGAAGGTCGAAGCTGCGCGAACGCTCCAGTTCGTCCCAGATTAGCAACGAAACTTCCCCCGGAGTTTTCCCGTGAACCAAAATCTGGGTGGGCGTGATCACCTGGGGATAGGCGATGGCCGGGTCGGTGACAGACACACGCTTGAGGCGTTCTGTCGTATTAATCAGCAGAGACTTACCCACCATGACGCGCAGCGGTGCCGATCCTTGAGGCTGTTGCGATTGCGCCGGCAGGGTCGTGGTCTGTGTGTTGTTCGGCGCCTGGCTCGGCGGCTGAACTGGAGTATCGGCCTGCTGCAAAATTGCGGAGGACGCGGGAACCGAGAAGGCAACGGCCAACAGCGAAGCCCCAAGCAACCTCGTGCGAACTCTCATTTTCAGGTTCCTCTCCCTGAGAGGAAACTTAGTGGTGTGCATGAAGGCTGTTTGCAGAGTCGAAGATATTCCGGTCACTTGGCCTCGGAGTTCTCGTCTGGGAATTTGACCTCTTGCTTCGGTTTATCGCCCTGATAGACCTCAATACTGATCCCCGTGGATCCTGGCGGTGGTGGCGGTGTGACTTTCTTTGTCACCGTAGCGTGATGAACGACCGTCGTCGTCGGCGGCGCCGCCGCGGCTCCCCGGTAGAGGCCTCTTGAATTTGAGGAGGCTACCTCGTCTTGTTTGGTGTCGAGCGGATTGCGCAGGGCGAGTTGGATGTGTCCCTCGGAACTTGCGAGCGTGAGGCGCTGGGCATCGTCCGGCGAAACCAGAAGCGTGATCACGGCTGTGTTCTGGGCCTCACCCGTGGAGGTTCGCTCCAGAGTGTGGCCTGAGGCGAGCACCGCGACGTTCTGCAAAACAGTTGTTGTCTGTTGCTCGCCGGCGCCGCCCGGGGTGCCCGTCAGCAGGACATCAACGCGGGTTCCCGGCGTCACGAATCCAGCCACAGACACGACCTCGTTGACTCGCACCGAAACAGCGCGCATGCCCGGAGGGATCAGCGCAGGAAGGCCGGACCCGGCATTCTCGCCGGCCAGCCGGTTGGGCAGAATGAATTCGCCCTTGGCAATGGGGATGATGACACCGTGGCCGATCACGTCTGCGCGTCTGCGGGGCGCAGTCGGAGGCAGATCGGCGCCGGGAATCTTAATAATCCTGATATCGCGTTCTTCTACTTTCGCGCCCACCTGCAGATCATCGGCCGCCACAATCACATCGACCCCGGCATCGGCGCTGGAGTGCGTCCCCGACTGCAAGTTTCTGTAGACATACACACTTGCAAAGAAGCCAAGTGCGAGTGCCAGAACTCCGATCATCAACAAGCGTGTGCGGTTCATGCTGCTCCTTGAAAACCGAGACTCTTGCCGTTGGCCCCTTCCCGGGGATCAGCACTCTTACTCGGTAGTTCTGCTCGTATGCGCTACTGGATAGAACTGGCGACTGAGGAGAACACGGTGTTTGCGTTGGATCCGATGAGCCGGACGGTTCCGACGACGATGACGAGGATTACAGCCAGCATGACAGCATATTCAGCGATATCCTGTCCTTCCTGTTCGCACCAGAGTCTGCGTGCAAGTCCCATAGACTGCTCCTTGAATTTCGGTTTTTTGTGCGACCGAGCGGGAACACCGTTCGCAACTTCATGAGACCCGATCCGCGAAAGATTTCCCACCCAACTCACGGTAATCATACCTTGCACAGTGACGGAAAACAGGTATTTTCTTACATATTCGCCGGAAAAACTGTTACCTCCGGATGGGCGCCCAAACGACCTGAAGTAGCGGTTAATAGGCATCCTAAGCCCATGAGTACCACCAGCGGCAGGAGGGGACTGGTAACGAGAGGTACTTCCCAATAGTGCGTTAATTCGTGAGTGGGGTGCAGCGTCGCCGCTAGGAGAAGGCTGAATGCTGTGATCCACGGCCAACCCAGCAAGCACCACGTAGCCGCCAGAACGAGCCGTTTGAGCGTACTGGACGCCGCGAGCAAAGTCCGATCACGATACAAGCACAGTACGCCGGGTAACAACAAAAGTTGGGCGTGAGGTGCAAGGGTCGGGATCACGACCACGGTTGCAGCCATTACCAGACTCGTGACCTGTAGAAACTGTCGGGAGTCTATCCCCTTCGACCTGAGCCTGCCGCCGACGACAAGGACCGCCAGGAAAACAAATGTGGCAATCACCGGCCCATATGTGGGCGTGAACCAAACGTCGAGCAAGGAGTGACCGTAGGTATAGTGGCGATAAGCGCGAACTACTTTCAAGAAACTACGTATCCAGCCCGGCAATAGCCATTCACTGACCGCTGCCAGCAGGCCCATGGTGGCAAGAAAGCCCCAGGCCATTGGCCTTCGTCGTCGCCAGTCGCCTGTGCTCCATACGGCAAGCCATGGAACCAGAAGGATCATGAATTGTGGCTTAAAAGTTGCAAGCGCGAACACTGCTCCCGCGAGCACGAACCGCTCATAAGAAAGCAGAAAAAATGCAATCGCAATGCAAGAGGCAGCTATCAGGCTTGGATTTTGCAGCTTCATTCCCTGCAAAGCGGGAAAGCTTCCTATGGTGAGTGTACCCAGAGTGAGCCAGAGGATGGGGGACCAGACGAAGTGGATGAGTCTCAACCAGATCGCAAGGCTGATCAGGGTGCCGAGGATTGAGACAGCAATGAAGACTATTTGTACGGCAGAAAATGATAAGTTGACCAAGGGCCACAAAAAGATCGCAGCATACAGGGGATAAGCGAATCCTCCTCCGATGCCAGAGGGATCTTGCGTATCGGGCGCGAGCGGAGCCCCGTAAATCACGGTTTGTATTTCGTGCGCCACGGCCGTGGAATACGGGTTGCGGCCGTGGAGCAGCAGTTCGTGGGCTCCCCACCATCCGGCATAGAGGTCGGAGAAGCCGGGCGGCTGATTTGCACCCCAGATCGCCGTCACGTAAAAGGCCATGCTCCCGGCGGCGAGAAGGCTAAGGAACAACCACCAGCCCTGCCTCGTGATCGATGAAGCGTCCTTCACGCCGTGCCCCTGCGCTGAATCGTGACAGGCTCGATGTTGCTGCGCTGAAACGGGCCGCCGTTGATTGCGATGGCGAGTCCAGCCACCAGGAAGCCGGCAATGATATCGATCACATAGTGTTGTTCGAGCATTAGCACGGCGGCGATCAGCAACAGGTCGTAGACGGCGAGTGCCAGCGCGATCCGCCGCCAGCGCCGCAAGAACCAGATTACGACCATTGGCTGCGCGATGTGCATGCACGGAAAGGCGATGAAGTAATCGGTGGAAATGCGAGAAATTGGCCGATGCTGCCAGAGAGCGAGTTGCGTCACGGATCAACGTCTTTTGCAAGTTGTAAACCTGCAGACTTGCTGGGAATCGTGAGAAATGTGTGGGGCACAGGTAGTAAGGCCCTTGGGAGGGCCAGATGTAGAACATGGCGAGCGCGAGGTAGTAGGACACAAGGATCGCCCCTACGAACTGGCAAGGCTTCCGTTCGCCCATCGCAGAGGGCGAGAAGGATCAGGGCCGCTCCAATCTGGGGAAACATTCCAAAGTAGACGAACTCCAGAACCCTGAAAAAGGCAATCGAAAAGGTCTGGACCGACCAGTGGGCAAATTCCGAAACCGAATGTCCCAGCAACAGCCAGCGATCGATGGCTGCGAAGGCAGGATCCGTCGCAAAGTTGAAGCGCACGGATACGATGGCGCAGTTATACGCCAGGACCATCAGAAATCCGAAGAACAGATAGGCGGCGGGTGCGAGCACGGAAGCCGCGGCGTTCCGAAGCCCTTTTGCGCCTTGCCGGTCGTGGAGTTCAAGCAGAGCGACGACATCGACGCCCACCACCAGGGCTTTCGGCCAGCTTGTGAGCCAGCCCAGAATGGCGAAGAAGAAAAGCAAAGCCACAATTCGAAGCGGGTTCTGACGACAGCGCGTCAGGAATGGCCCCGCTACTTGCTCTTTAGGCAGGCCGATCAGCAGACAATAGTATGGCGACGAAGATGGACTCCGCCGTCAGAAGAAACCAGAATGCGATTCCGAGCGTGATCCAATCAAATTCGAGTGGCAGACCCTGGCTTCGCAGAACCGGGACGAGCGCCAGACACAGCAGCAGGCCGATCCAGTAGTGCCAATAGGGTGGTCTCATTGGGTTTGTCCGTCGATTTTTCCATGGCGGTAAGGGTGCAGAGACCGTCACGCAGCAGCCATCCTCCCCTTAGAATCTGTGACGCGAGTCTTGCCCTCTAGTTTCCTGAGAAGCACGACCACCAGCATTGGCAAATAGAGGAAGATCACAGTGTAACGACCAACTTCGACGAAACTCGAGGGGATGTGATACCAGCGCCAGATGCCTGCTCCCCAACTGAAAAAGACGGTCCAGACAATTTCGCGGCGCGATTGCGGAATCAGCCACAGGATGAAGCTGTCAAAAAACCAGCGCTGCGGCATGAGTGCGGACGCGAAAAGCAGTTGCGCATCGCGATCGCGGTACCGAAGCAGCGTGAGCAGGAGAAGCGGTCCGGGAAAAACGAGGATCGGGAAGAAGTGCTCGTAGTTGCCCAGCTGTCGATACCAAAGCAACGGCCAGTTGGGCATAACGGCAAGGCTCACCAATATCACAAGGAAGCAGGCGAACAGTGCCGCGACGGCTCAGGCGTGTCAGGAAAACGGGCAGTCCGACTTGCGGTTTGGCCATCGTGGCAGGAAGCAACAACGGAAAGAATGCGCTGGCTGCGATGATGGGAGACCACTGCACCGTGAGAATGCCGGCCCAATACGGATATGCCAAGAAAATGAGGAGCCTGGTATAGCCGTGGCGAGTGAGCCCGAACGCCAGCAGGGAAGAACTGATTCCCCAGAAGAGTCCGGCGGCCAACTCGGGCTGCAAGCGAACAAAGGGAAGTGCCCACAGCGCGGCGGTCAGGGGATACTGTTCGAACGGCGTATCGTACGGGTTTTGTTTGGCGAGCAGGCGATGCGCCAGATGTAACGCCCAGCGGAAGTCGGCGGCGTCCTGATGGAAATGCTTCATCAGGAACCAGCACAATGCACCCGAGGCAAAGCCGATTGCGGCCGAGACTACGATGCGCCAGCGCATGAGATAGATCGTGCCCACACAGTTGTAACATGAAGCGTGAATCTGGATTCGTTGTTGGATGGCTGAGAGAAAGCATTCCACTGTGCCGCGGCGCCCATTATTTATTCTTGGATTTGTGCTAGCCGTCTTAGCCTCGGCGAGCACGTGGTTCTACGTCAATCGGATTCTCCGACCGCAACAGATCGCCGAGGCGGCCGCGCACAGCCGGCCACGCGGCAATCTATCGGACCTCTACCCTCGGTGGCTGGGAGCGCGCGAACTGCTGCTTCATGGGCGCAACCCTTACAGCGCGGAGATCACTCGGGAAATTCAGCAGGGATACTACGGAAGGCCTCTAGACCCGGCCCTCCCCAACGATCCCAAAGATCAGCAGGGATTTGCGTATCCGGCTTATGTCGTTTTTCTGCTGGCGCCAACGGTGAAGCTGCCCTTCGATACGGTACAGATCTGGTTCCGCTGGTTCTTAGTAGCGTTGGCGGCGGGAAGCATTTTGCTCTGGCTCTCGGTTCTGCGCTGGAAGCCATCGCTTGGAACCGCGGCGATCTTTAGCGCTCTGATGCTTGGCTGGTTGCCCATGGTGCAAGGGATTAAGTTGCAGCAACTCACATTGCTGGTCGCGGGTTTGTTGGCAGCTTGTGGAGCATGCCTGGCCGGCGGCTGGCTTCTCTTAGCCGGAGCTCTGTTGGCACTGGCGACGATCAAGCCGCAACTGGCGTGGCCACTGGTTCTTTGGCTCTTGTTCTGGGCAGCGAGTGACTGGCGCTCGCGGCGGCGATTCGTATTTGGGTTTGGGTTGGTCATGCTGCTTCTCGTGGGCGGCTCGCAACTACTCTTGCCGGGATGGTTGCGCATGTTCGTCGAGGCGATTCGGCAGTATCACCATTACACGCAGAACCAGTCAGTGTTGGCTGTCTTGTTCGGTTCCATCATGGGGAGAATCTTGGAGGCGTCCAGTGTGATTCTTTGCGCAGTGTGTATCTGGCCGGTGCGCAAAGAACCATCTACGAATCAGGCATTTGGACGAGTTTTTGCACTCGCGCTCGCTCTTACCGTGCTGATCGTTCCGATGTTTGCTCCATACAACCAGGTGCTGCTGGTTCCGGCAATACTGGCATTGTTCATGAGTGAGGCCGCTCACGACCCCATTCTCCCGGCGATCCGGCTGGCTCGCCTCGTCGGCGGAGTCTTGCTAGTGTGGCCCTGGATCGCCACAGTGGGACTGAGTCTTGCGTACGTCTGGTTGACTCCCGCCATCAGAGAACGGGTCTGGCCTATGCCGTTCTATTCCAACTTTATGCTGCCTGTGTTCTTGTTCGGCTTGGCCCTGCACAATTGCTGGGGGAGCCGAGCCCGTACCTTGCGGGACAACACACCCGCAGAGTAGTCTGTTGCAGCAGGGATAAGCCCTGCAATGCGCGCCCTCAGTCGTCGCTGGCGAAGGCGAACGGCACGCGAAACGACCATTCATGGCCCTTGGCGCAATCAGTCATAGCAGTTCCGGCTCCGGCGTGTTTCCCGCCCTTGTGTTTGTGCAGGGTAGCGAACAGAAGAATATCGTCCTGAACCGCACGCCGTTCACGGTCGGACGGAAAGTCGATAAAGATTTGGTGATCGCGGACCCGCGGGTCTCGCGCGACCACGCGCAGATCATGCAGGACGGGCAGGAATTCTTCCTCGTCGATCTGGGCAGCAAGCACGGCACGTTCGTCAACGGAGAACGCATCCAGCGCCAGAAACTGGAGCGCGGCGACCGCCTGGAGTTCGGGGCGCGCGATTCGGCGTATATCCTATTCAATCCTGCCCATGCCACTTCCAACACCGCGAGGGAATTTCTCAGCCAGATTTCCGGAATCCAGATTAAGCAGGAAGCCACCGACCTGGAAAAGCTCACGCTGTTTCTGGAAGCGGCCCGCAAGCTGAACACCGCGGGCGTACTCGACGAAATCCTGATGACCATGCTCGACGTCACGCTGCAACTGACGCGGGCCGAACGGGCTTATGTTTTTCTTAAAGACGAAGAAGGAAAACTTCGACTGGCCGCCGGGCGCAACTCCAAGAAAGAGCCGTTGCTCGACGACAAAACGATTTCCCACTCGATTCTGGAAGAATCCCTGAGGTCGAATTCCGAATTCCTGGAGACCGATACCAGCCAGTCGCTCGATTTGGCGGGTCGGCAGAGCGTTGTGGCCTATGATCTTCGCACCGTCGTGTGCATACCCTTGCGCAAGATGGTGGTGCAGTCGACGCGTGACGCGCAGACTCCGCTGCATGCCGCCTCCTCCGCCGAGGCCATGGGAGTTCTGTACGTCGACTCGCGCTTCGCCTCGCGCGACATTGCTGGGGTGGGCCGCGATATTTTGCACGTGATCGCGACGGAAGCGGCATCGCTCATTGAGAACGCACGGCTGGTGCAGGCCGAAGAAGAATCCCGCCGCTACCAGCAGGAGTTGAGCATCGCGGCCAGCATCCAGCAGCGGCTGATGCAGGTGAAGATCCCTGAAGTTCCATTTGCCAAGCTCCGCGGAAAGAATCTCTCTTGTAAAGAAATTGGTGGAGACTTCTTTGACGCAGTGAACACGAAAGAAGGCCTGGCGGTGGTATTAGCGGATGTCAGCGGCAAGGGAGTTTCTGCTGCGCTGTTGGCTTCGACGCTGCAGGGAATGATTTATTCGCACTTGAGCGCAGGCGTGCCTCTGCTCGATGTAGTGTCGGCCGTGAACCGCTTCTTCACCGAGAAGCTCGTCGGCGAAAAATACGCGACTGTGCTGCTGGTGCGGCTGCGGCGCGATGGCGAACTGGAATACGTAAATTGCGGCCACGTGCAGCCTCTTCTGGTGTGCGGCGGCGAGGTGATTCGTCCCCCCCATGGGAATGTGCCAGTGGGTCTGTTGGCCGATGCGACCTTCGAGAGCGCGAAATGCCAGATGAAATCGGGCGACCGCTTCATCCTCGTAACCGACGGTGTCACCGAGGCGGAAAACGCGATGGGCGATTTTTATGAAGACTTCCGGCTGGAGGCGGCTGCGGCCAAGTCCCCCACGCTCGAGGGAATTTTTTCGTCGGTGGCGGAATTCTGCGCCGGGAATCCTTTGAGCGACGACTGCACGGTCGTCGAGTTGTGTTACACCAGCGTGGACGAAGCCTGAGCCGTCGAACCGAGTCCTTGCTTCAAGCGGCGCGAATCAGCCCTTCTCCACGGTGACGGTATAGTCAGTTCCTTCCCAACGATTTTCCTGCGGCCAGAAAAATGTGAAGACCACCTCCGCCCCAGCGAGTAGGGACGAGGTCGGGAGGTCGAGGGTATGGATGCCAAGACCGCTGTCGCGCGCATCGGTGTCATGTGCGGTCTGCCAACCGTCAATGCTCCAATGCACACGGCCGGGTGTAAGAAGCACAATGCGTAGAGTCTTGTTCCGCGGCACGCTACGCGTTTTGTTATTAAACCTCCACCCGAAGATTTGCCGCACATGTTTATCTACTAAATAGCGCTTCACCGTCTGTGGAGGCTGGTCGAAAACCTTGCGGTCGCGAATCGAGCGACGCAGCTTGACGTACTCAGAGTGCGCCCAAACTAGCGGGCACGCTGAGCCCGTGGGTTTGCCACGGAAAAGCTCGAGCGCAGGAATGTCAGCGGCGTCCCAGACCTGTTCGGGAATCAGTCGGCTTGCTCCGGCGGTGGAGTTTTCGATCACCGTGAGCAGTGCCTCGGCTTCATCGCGATGTCCCCCGGCGAGCGCGTAGTGCGCTCGTTCGCCGGCGAGCAGAGGCCACGCACGGCCGATGCCCGTACCGTCGAAAGCCGATCCGTCTTTGTGTTCGCCGTAGCCGTCGCCGTTGTAGCGGTACCAGCAAGGGCCCTGAGGCAACTCGACCGAGAGTAGCGCGTCGATTGCGCGCAGGGTGTTCAGAATGCGGGGATCATCGGCGGCGCGCAGGCCAAAGCGCACCAGTGCCAGCGCGTCGGGGCTGATGATGTGATAAGCGCGCTCGCCATCCTGACCCGGTGGGCGGTTCTTGATGGGAACAAAGCCTTGCGTGGGCGATGCGGCGCCGTCGGTGTCAGGTGGTGCAATGCGCACGTAGTAGCCCTCAATGCCGAGTTGCTGCGCCAGATCCCCGCCAGTCGCGTAGACCCAGCGCTCGATGTTGTCGTTCCAGGCGTCGGCTACATCGCGCATGATGGAGGCTTGTTCGCCATGCCCAGTCAGGTCCGCGATATCGGCGCCAGCCAACAGGGCGGAAATCTCAGCAGCCAACGTGAACGGCGAGTAGCCGCCGTCTTCTTCCCAGCGATCCTGTTGTGTCACCGGACCATTCCGAAGAATAAAGCTGACCGCGTTGCGCACCATCGGCCACCATCGCTCGAGCTTACCCAGTGCCTTGGGTGCTTCGCGGCGCAGTAGATCGATCAGCAGGATGGGGAACGCGGTCTCGTCCATCTGGACGCCACCCCAGTAGGCACGTCCGTCGAGCCAAAGATTCTGCGCCCAGTTGCCCGCGGCTTCCTGCGTGGTTTCGAGGTAGCGCAGGACGCGTATCGCATCCGTTACCGCTCCGGCGGCCAGCAGCGCTCCGGCGGTTTCGACTAGGTCGCGCGGCCACACCAGATGGTAGCCGCCGAGATCTTCATCGCCCTTGTTGAAACCCCACGGGATCGAAAGGCTGGCGATAATGCCGCCTAGAAAATCCTTCGACTCGTGGGTTCGCATCACGGCAGTAGATGCACGGTATAGATCATTCTGTCGCAACGGCTCATCGAGCTTGAGTAACGTGGTTTGCCAGTTTCGCCATTGTGCAACGTAATGCTCGCGCGTTTCGGCGTAGTCCTCGAAGAGTGTGGATCGGGCCTGCTGTCCAGCCTCGCTCCAAATCGCCCCAAAGCCGAGCGCTAGAACGAACTCACCGTTGCAGGCTGCGAGATCGATCTCTCCAGTGAACGCAATATTGCCGTTCTCCGCCCTCGTGTACTCCCACTCCATCTGAAAATGTTGCGACAGATCCTGCCAGCCATCGGAGGCCCCGACGAATCCCACCGACGTTTTTTTCCATGGAGCCGAGGACGCGAACGACAGCGTGACTCCGTCGTGCTGGGCAAAAAACATGGCGTAGCCTTTGTAGTCGCCGATCCAGCCGGTATTGCCGTATCCGCAATTCGCCAGGTGCGGGGAAAGCAAAGCGTAAAGGTGGTAATCGGAAAGCGTTCCTTGTAACGGCTCGAAACGTACCTTCTGCAAAACGACGTTGCGGTACGGGTCGGTGAGAATTTCCTTGTGGATGCGATAGCGCCCACTGATCTCCGTGTTGGTCAACTCATACGCGGGAATGCCCGACTCGAACGGCCGGTTTTCAAAGGTGCAGTGCCGTTTCTCCTCGGAAAAAAAATCGTGGCCGTTCGTCACGATGAAACCCATATCGCGCGTACACGCTTGGTCCACTCGAGGGAAGTAGACTTCGTTGAGGATGCCGTGGCTCAGAGTAAACCAGACTTTGCTGTGCTGGTTCAGGGCGGTGCCGAAGCCCATTTTGGCGCTCGAGGTCCAGCGCGGGGGAATCCCGGGCCAGCCGGGAGCATAGCGGGTGGCGGAGTCACTCATGAACGGTCGTCCTCAGACTCGGAATACTGTGATTGGAATTGACAAACTGATTACAAGGGGAGACTACCGTGGTTTCGAAAATCGTCATCAAATTAGTTGGTGGCCTTGAGAAAAGTAAATTGCAATCCAGCTCAGATGAACGACGATAATAGACCACATACACGAGACGAAAGGCCAAGACGTTTTAGATGCACGAGCGTGGAGAATAGTAGCAGTCCTGACGGTCTGCTGCGCTCTGTGCTTGAACACAAGAGCCGGGGACCTGCCCCAACGTGCTGCGGTCTCTCCCCTCGACCGCGGATTCTTTGGGCTCTACAATCTCGACTTTGCCGGCGCTCAAAGGGATTTTGCAACGTGGCAACAACTGCATCCCGATGACCCGATAGGCCCAGTCAGCGAAGCGGCAGGCTTTCTGTTTTCCGAATTCAACCGCCTGGGCGTTTTGGAGGCTCAGTTCTACGAGAATGACGACGCCTTCGTCGGGCGTCCGAAGTTGACCCCTGATCCCGCATTGCGCCAACACTTCATGGATGCGATTGGGCGCGCCGAAAGTCTTTCCCATGCTCGATTGGCCGAGAACCCGAAAGATCGCGATGCGCTCTTTGCCCAGACCTTATCCTTAGGGCTCCAAGCCGACTACGCGGCTCTCATTGAAAAGCGCAACGTAGCCTCTCTGCATTACACCAAACAAGCCTCCGCCTCAGCGCAGGAGTTGCTCGCGGTTTGTCCCGATTGCTACGACGCGCTGCTGGCGACGGGTTTCAGCAAATACATCATCGGGAGCATGTCGGCCCCGGTGCGCTGGATTCTTCGCATGGGCGGCTTGCCCTCCGACAAGCAAGGTGGGATCACCGACTTGCAAGCCACGGCCGAGCATGGACACTATCTCGCTCCCTTTGCGCGGATCCTGCTGTCGATTGCATACGTACGCGAGAAGAACAAAGCCCAAGCGCTGCAGTTGCTGACCGGATTGCAGCACGAGTTTCCTGCGAACACACTCTTTCCGCGGGAAATCGCGCACCTGCAATCAACACATTAACCTCGAGCGCAAGTCGCAAGTATTCGAACGGCTTCTTCGTTTCTCAGCTTGAGGTAATCTCATCCTCGGCCCATTCATCAGAAATTCACCCGTTTGTAACCATCCTGTAACACTGTGCCGATAGAACGGGGACATATTAAATCCTAAGGAGGAGTCATCTGGTGATGCGCAAAATCGTGCTCTTGGTGTGTGTCCTTCTGGCCGTGCCGGTAGTGGGGCAGACCACGCTCGTTGGAGCCGGCGCTACCTTCCCTTATCCCATCTACTCGAAGTGGTTCAGTGAATACCATAAGGTGCATTCCGACGTACAGATCAACTATCAGTCCATCGGCAGCGGTGGCGGAATCCGGCAAGTGACTTCGGGCACCGTCGACTTCGGCGCCAGCGATATGCCCATGACCGACAAGCAACTGTCGGAAGTCAAGACGAAGATATTGAATCTTCCAACCGTGTTGGGCGCGGACGTGCCTGCGTACAACATCCCCGGTGTCACGGGGGATGTGAAATTCACGCCTGAAGCGCTCGCGGGAATTTTCCTGGGCAAGATTTCCAAGTGGAATGACAAGGCAATCACCTCGGCAAATCCAGGAGTCAATTTCCCCGACAAGGACATCATCGTGGTGCATCGTTCCGACGGCAGCGGCACCACTTTCATCTGGACCGACTACCTTTCCAAGGTCAGTCCGGAGTGGAAGAGCCAGGTCGGCAGCGATACCTCGGTGAAATGGCCGGTTGGGTTGGGGCAAAAAGGCAACGAGGGCGTCGCCGGATCACTTCGTCAGATGGCTGGCTCGATCGGTTACGTGGAACTGATCTATGCCGTGCAGAACAATATCCCTTACGGTAGCGTGCGAAATTCAGCAGGCGTGTTCGTCAAAGCGTCTTTGGATAGCGTAACGGCAGCCGCCGCCTCGGCTCCGAAGATGCCGGCAGATTTCCGTGTCTCGATTACAAATGCGCCCGGCAAGGATGCCTATCCGATTTCCAGCTTTACCTGGCTGCTGATTCCGGCGCAATCCAAAGATGCGGCCAAGGGTAAAATGTTGGCCGACTTTCTCAGCTGGATGGTTTCGGATGGCCAGAAGATGACTTCCTCGTTGTCCTATGCGCCCTTGCCGGATAATGTTGCGGCAAAGGTGAAAGAGGCGATCAAGCAGGTCAGGTAGAAGCCGCAGTCACGGAAAATCTCATTCACCGCAGGACCAAAAGGAGAGAACAATGAAGTCTGCGTCGAAGGTGTGTGCCATTCTTTTTCTGGCGTCAGGACTGGTCGCGCAAACCAGCACCCCGCCCAAACCTAGGAAGACGGCTGCCGTGACCGCAGCAGATGTGCAGTCGCTGAAGGACGCAATCGCCGCCCAGCAGGCCGCTCTGGCCCAGCAGCAAAAACAAATTCAGCAACTCGTGGATGCACTGAACCGCAAGGATCAAGCCGTGCAGCAGGCGCAGACCGCCGCTTCCGACGCCGCAAACAAGGCGGATGCGGTGCAGGCGCAATCCAACAAGGATCAGCAGGCGGTTACCGAACTCAAAGGCGACGTTACCGACCTGAAGACCAACATGACCAGCACGGTCGTCAGCATTCAGGAAACGCAGAAGAGCATTTCGGAGCCTCCAACTGCGATTCACGTGAAGGGAATCACCATTACTCCCGGCGGCTTCCTGGCGGCAGAAACTACGTGGCGCTCGCGTGCTCTTGCCGCGGACGTCAATACCCCCTTCAACTCTGTGACCATGCCGGGCGCCTCGGCCAACAGGATGGCTGAGTTCTTCGGTTCTGGACGCCAGTCGAGAATTTCCATGCTGGCAGAGGGACGCCTTAAGAGTGTGAAGCTTTCTGGCTACTACGAGTCAGACTTCCTCTCGGCCGGCGTCACTTCGAATAACAACCAAAGCAACAGTTACACTCTTCGCCAGCGCCAAATCTGGGGTCAGGCGGCATTTGACAATGGCTGGTCTGTGACCGCCGGACAGATGTGGAGCCTGGCGACAGAAACCAAGCATGGCACGGACAATCGTTCCGAAGCGTTGCCAATGACCATCGATGCGGCGTACACCGCGGGCTTCAGTTGGGCGCGGCAGTATGGCTTCCGTGTGTCGAAGAATTTTGGAAACAAGGTCTGGTTCGCTGTTGCGGTGGAAAACTCGCAAGAGACGATCACCTCCCACAATAACGCCTCGAATTTTCTGTTCGGCTCGGCCGGTGCGAACGGCGGCGTTTACAACGGCGCCATCACGACCTGCACGACAGCCAATAACAGCGCCGGCTCACCCGTGACCACTTGTACCAATGCAGCCAACTACTCCTTCAATCCTTCACCCGACATTATCGCGAAGCTGGCCTTCGAACCTGGTTTCGGCCACTACGAAATTTTCGGTATCTATAGCAATTTCCGCGACCGTGTCTTTCCCTGCGAAGACGTCGCCTCGACCACTCCCTGCGGTACTGGTACAGGCCCCAATGCGTCGGGCGCGTTTGACAGTTCCACGAGTGGCGGCGGGATCGGTGCCAATGCCCGCTGGTCGTTCGACAAGAAACGACTCGACTTCGGATTGCATGGTCTCGGCGGAAGCGGAATCGGCCGCTATGGAGCGAGCGGTCTAGCCGACGCCTCCGTGCGTTCCAACGGGACGATTGATCTGATTAAGAGCTTGCAGGGACTGACCACTCTCGAGTGGCACGGGCCGAAGATCGATATCTATCTGAACGCTGGCGCGGAGTACGCCAGTCGTGCTGCCAGCTATGATCCGGTTACCAATAAGTACGTCGGCTATGGATCACCGCATTTCAACAACACCGGTTGCTTTACTGAGACTGGGCCGGGCGCAGGCGGATTCCTACCCGGCGGGCTGGCGAACTGCACTGGCGATACCCGCGTTCTGATCGAGGGAACAGCTGGTTTCTGGTACAAGCTGTATGACGGCTCGAAGGAGAAAGTGAACCGGGGCCGAATTCAGTTTGGTCCACAGTATTCGTATGTGACCCGCAACGCCTGGTCGGGTTCCTCCTCGCCCAACGAGCCGCACGGGATCGACAACATGATCTTTACATCGTTCCGGTACTACCTGCCGTAACGCAGGCTGGTATCTGTAGCAGAGCACACACTTTGGCACCCGGACAGAACAAACACTGTCCGGGTGCTGCTTTTGATTCTGAAGAGTCTGCGGTACCCGTCTCGATTCGACGCCACACTCTGTCCAATCGAATGCTTTATACTAGGGTTCCCCTGGTTTGCGCGGATCGTATCGGGTGGATTTGGACCAGCAGGAACGAATCGCAAGAATCAGCCGTTAAGTGCGTCAACCATGGCTCGTATTTCGCTCGACAATCCACAGTACTTCCTCAATCGCGACACTTCCTGGCTCGCATTCAACCGCCGTGTGCTCGAGGAGGCCGATGACGAGGGCAATCCGCTCCTGGAGCGACTGAAGTTCCTCTCCATCTCGGCCAGCAATCTGGACGAGTTCTTCGAAGTTCGTGTGGCCGCCATGATGCAGCAGATCGAAGACGGCTACAACGAGGCCGGTCCCGACGGCCTGACGCTCACCGAAAAACGAGATGTGCTCAACAAACTGACGCACGAATTCGTCGACGACCAGTACGACTGCTGGAATGCCCGCCTGCGTCCCGCACTCTCCGAGAACGGAATTCGCGTGCTGGGACTGCACGAACTGGACTCCGAGGCATTGCGCTTCGTCGACGAATATTGTGAGAAGGAACTAGACCCGCTCTTGACGCCGGTGACGGTGGACCCGGCACACCCGTTTCCGCGCGTCATTAACAAGGCGTTGTGCCTGGGCTTCCTCTTGCGGCGCCGGAGGCGTTCAGCGCTGACTTACACGGGCGTAGTGTCGGTCCCGAGGGCTTTGCCGCGGCTCGTCCGCCTGCCCTCGGAGGGCACCGCGGACTTTATTTTCCTGGCGGATCTGGTCGCGCACCACGCTGTCCGGATGTATCACGGCTACGACGTTGTCTCTTCCGCTCCGTTCCGGGTAACCCGAAACAGCAATCTGTATCTGGCGGAAGAAGAGGCCCGCAGCCTGCTAGAGTCCGTGCGCGCCGAGCTGCATAACCGCCGCAAAGGCGACGCCGTGCGGATGGAGATTGAAGCCGACGCCGATCCTGAGATCATCGATCGATTGCGCACGGTGTTCGAACTGGATCCGTGGCAGGTGTTTCCGGTGAACGGTCCCGTCAATCTTTCACGCCTGTTCAACGTCTACGAGCAGGTGAAGCGTCCCGATCTCAAGTATAGGTCGTTTTCTCCGCGCGAATTGCGCTTGACCTCAAAGTCGAAGGACTTGTTCGAGGAACTGCGCGGACACGACATTCTGCTGCACCATCCTTACGATTCGTACGACGCGGTAATTTCGTTTATTGAGTCGGCCGCCAGGGATGAGAACGTTCTTTCCATCAAGCAAACTCTATACCGGACGAGCGAGCATTCCCTGATTGTCCCTTCGCTCATGGATGCTGCGACACGCAAGGAAGTTACGGCGGTTGTGGAGTTGAAGGCGCGTTTTGATGAGGCCTCGAACATACGCTGGGCACGCGATCTGGAGGACGCCGGAGTTCAAGTCTTCCACGGTCTGGTCGGGCTCAAGACGCACTGCAAGCTTTCGTTGCTGGTGCGTCGTGATCCTGATGGGGCTACCCGTAGTTATGCTCACATCGGCACAGGAAATTACAACGCCACCACCGCGCGGATTTATACCGACCTGAGTCTTTTCACCGCCAATCCTGAGATCACGCGCGCCGTACACGACGTTTTCAGCTTCCTGACGGCCTACGCGGAAAATCCCAGCTACGACCCGTTGCTGGTGGCGCCCCTCGATTTGGCGGAAAAAGTCATTGCGCTCATCGAGCGCGAGGCGGAGCACGCGCGGCAGGGAAAAGAGGCTCGCATCATCGCCAAGATGAATGCCTTGCTCGACAAGACGGTCGTCCAGGCGCTCTACCGCGCTTCTCAAGCGGGAGTACAGATCGATTTGCTGGTGCGGGGCATTTGCGCCCTTCGTCCCGGAGTGCGGGGCGTGAGCGACAACATCCGGGTTCGCAGCATTGTGGGCCGCTTCCTCGAACACAGCCGGATCTTTTATTTCGCCAATGGGGGCGACGAAGAGATTTATATCGGCAGCGCCGACTGGATGCCACGCAATCTATACGAACGCGTCGAAGTGCTAGTGCCGCTGCGCGATGAAATGTTGCGGGAGCGCGTGCGGCACGAAATTCTCGATGCGTACCTGGCCGACAACCGCAAGGCACGCATCCTGCTGCCGGACGCGACCTATATTCGAGCGTGGCAGCCGTTGCACGGCACGCGCAACCGCCGTCCTCCAACGGGTTCGGCCGCGTTCAGCGCGCAGGATTTTCTGATCGGGGTCGCGGAAGGGAAGTCTCCAGCTATGCTCCCGGTGCCACCGGCATCGAGAAAGCGTAAAGTGTTAGCAGGAAGGGAACGATAACCTCCGATGATCCTCTATTTTCTGCGGCACGCCAGCGCCGGTGAGCACTTTGCCAATCCGAAAAAGGACGAGAAACGCGCCCTCGACAAAGAGGGTATTGAACAGTGTGGCTACATCGGGCGCGCAATGGCCGCGCTTGACTGTCAGGTGGATGCCATCGTCTCCAGTCCCTTAAAACGCTGCACTCAGACCGCCTCGCTGGTAGGCAACGAACTGGGCTACGAAGGAAAATTACAGACCGAGACGGGATTGCGCCCTGAAGCTGGACTCGCCGACTTCCGCAAGCTCCTCGAAAAATATGCCCGCCAGGAAGCCATTATGGTGGTGGGACATAATCCGAACCTGAGTCAGTTCTTGGGAGCAGTCATCAGCGATTCCGGTTGCGAAGCCTCGCTCGAACTGAAGAAGGGCGCGGTGGCCAAGGTGGAAATGCGGCGCAGTTCCGGCACTCTCCAATGGTGCGTCACGCCGAAGGTTTTGCGCACCCTTTACGACACAGCTGTAGAAAGTTCACGCCCGAATACTTCCCGGAAATAATCGCACTCTTTCTCGATCGCCCAGAGCTCCAGATCGACTCCCATGCGTCGCCGTGGAACCAGCGTTAACTTCACTTCGGCGGCGCGAACTCCGATGCGCACTTTCTCGACGGCTCGGCTGCGACCCAGGTTGAGGGCGCGTGCCAGCCGCATCAAAAGGATCGCCTTCTGCACGTTGGCACGATCATTGGGATCGACCACCTTCATGGGGCCGTCCTCCATCGTGGGTCGAGACTTTCCCAGATAGCGCGCAATCGCTGCAATGAGGCGCCGCTGCTGTGGCGTGTATCCCAGAATCTCGGAATTAGAAATGATGTAATGCGTATGGCGGTGATGTCCGTTCCGGTTCACGTAGTCGCCCACTTCATAAAGCATCGCGGCTGCTGAGAGCCACTCTCCATACTCAGGCGGCAGCCGGTGGAGGGAGCGCAATCCGGTAAATAACTGGCTGGCGGCGTCGCGCACGTCTAAGGCGTGCTTACGGTCGACATGATAATGGTCAACTGCTTTCAGGATCGATTCCCACCGTTCCGATTCGATCTGCCGCCCGGAGCGCGTGCTGCGATCATAGTCCGCAGCCATCTGGGCCAGAATTCCGTCACGTAACCCAAGCGGCGAATAGCGGAAGCTCTTGAGGTGGAGACGGTCGAGCAGTTCGTGATAGACAGTGGCGCCGGCCACGATGATTTCCGCACGCCGCGGGCCAATACCTTCAATCTTGCGGCGCTCTGCCACGGGCAGGCGCGCCAGGCGCTTGGCGATGCGCGTCATTTCCGCGCGCGTGACGACGGACCGCTGCCGGTTCACGCCGCGCCGCAGGTGACTCGCTACCGCCGCCAGCGCCGCCGCCGTGCCCGACGTCGCGATTACATTCTTTACCTTCGCGCTCGCAATCCGATCGGTGATGCGGTTGACTTCGCGAGTCACGAATCCGCGAAGCCGCTTCAGTTCACCCTTCCGGGTAGGATCATGGCGCAGAAATTCATTGGTCAGACGAACTGCGCCAAGAGGCAGGCTCACCGCATCGCGAATATGCCCACCTCGCGTAACGGTGAGTTCACAGCTGCCGCCGCCCAAATCCATCAGCAATGTCGGTGAGCGGTCTACCCGCGGGCTGGAGACCAGTCCCAGGTGGATCAGTCGCGCCTCTTCCACGCCGGATATGATCTCCACTCGCCAGCCGGTCGCCGACCGTACCCATTCCAAGAAGGCCTGAGAATTGCGCGCATCCCGAAGTGCGCTGGTCGCAACAACGCGTACGCTGTCGGTGACAATCTGCTGCGTGGCGCGATGGAAGCGCCTCAGGACCTTCACCGTCTCGGCCATCGAATCAGGAGTAAGGAATCCGGAACCAAAGACCCCCTCGCCGAGTCGCGTCACTTCTCGGTCTTCGTGGAGCGCACGCAGGCGTCCGGCTTGCAGGCGTGCAATCTTGAGCCGGACGGAGTTCGAGCCGATATCGACCGCGGCAAACGTGGGCATGGGGAAGCCTCACAGTGTACACGGACGCGGCAGGATCGTCACCGATGTTTGGAGAGAATGGTCAGGCTAGCGAGAGAAAGCTAAGCGGCAGTCTCGATGCGCGCCACTATCGTAGGAGTCTTGGTGCCAGGCTTGCGCGATTGCTCCCGCACAACCGACACAGGCGTCGGCGCAGTTTGGATCGTAGGGGACGTCGTAATGCGGCAACGGCCTGGCGAAACTTGCCTCCCGTCACGTTGTGGAGCGCCGCTACCAGCGACGATTGATTCACATCGCCCAGCCGCTTGGTGGCGGTCTGAGTCAGAGTGAGCCAGTCGTGCCAATTGCCCACCGCATCCTGCAGTCGCTTCAACTGAGCGATAAATTGTGCCGCCTCGACAGATTTGCGCGCAAATTCGGCTGCATAGCGAGCCCGCTTTACCGCGATACGGTACCGATGCAGCACATCTTCCGTCACCGGGCCAGCTGGGCGCACTACCCTAGCCACCATGGTTCGCGCAACATTTAGGGGATCACGGCTGGCTTCCAATGCGACTTCTCTGGACGCTCGTCTCAGCCGCTTGCTGGTCTGTCGGATTGTTTCTTTATTCAACATCTTCCGAAGCTTTTTCTCATGTTTCGTGCGAAGTTCAATCAAGCCATGCGTGAGTTGCGTTTTCCGGCGCGGTTCTTGCGGAACTTTCAGACTGCGCAGAGCGGCAAGTTGTACATCGAGATCGCGCACCTTGCCCGCACGCTTGCGAATCCTGTCCAACGTTTTCAGGAGCTTTCTTTCATTGCGATCCCGATCAGGAATCAGTTCCTCTAGCAAGGTCTGCAGTCGCCGACTGGTGGTGCGGAAGCCGTGGACGCTCTCCGCATCTTGCGCTGCGGAAAGCTTGAGCAAAGCCCGTTCCGTCTTGCGAAACAGAAGTTGGCTAGATTCGGGCGCAATCGACATAAAGAAACAGTTCCTGGCAGCGGGGAGGATAGAACAATACCGCACGAATGCAAAGTTTGATCTTACGGACAGCAGCAACTCAAGAATTCAGCGGCTGACTCATGGTTCCACACCAGCGGAAAAAGCCTTCCTCATTTTAACACCTTTGTAACACGTCTCTGCTACGGTTGAGCGGAATGGCCAACCCTGCTTTCCCACGGCCTGATATGCCAGGACCGCAACCCGTTGAAGGGACGAAAGTTACACCCGCATCGGTGGTTGAGGCTGCGCCCTTGCTGCAAGCTTCCAGCGGCGAGGTTCCTGACCGCATTTTCAAGTCCGCTATGACCGCGTGTGCCTTGGCTGTCCTTGGCGTGTTGGTTCTGATCATCTACGAACTGGTTTCAGGCTCGAGCCTCTCCTGGCATGCATTTGGTTTCAAATTCTTCGGTGGTAGCGATTGGAACCCGGTTAGCGAGCAGTTCGGCGCGCTGCCATTCATCTACGGGACGCTGGTTTCGTCTCTGGTAGCCCTCGTCATTGCTGTTCCCCTGGCGGTCGGAGTCGCCGTCTTCACCACGGAGATGTGTCCCAAGGCTCTGCGTGCTCCTCTGTCTTTCTTCGTCGAACTGCTCGCCGCGATTCCGAGCGTGATCTACGGATTGTGGGCGATGTTTATCCTGGTCCCGCTTTTGAGTGGATACGTCGAGCCCTTTCTATCGAAGACCTTGGGCTGGACAGGCCTCTTTGAAGGCGCTCCCTACGGAATCGGCATGCTCGCGGCCGGAATCATTCTGGCCATCATGATCATTCCCATTATTTCTTCCATTACGCGCGAAGTGCTCATGGTTGTCCCGCAGCATCAGCGCGAGGGCGTACTGGCCTTGGGCGCAACGCGCTGGGAGATGATCCGCATGGGTGTGCTGCGCAACGCCCGCGCCGGAATCGTTGGCGGAGTCATTCTGGGACTAGGCCGCGCGCTCGGAGAAACCATGGCCGTTACCATGGTGATCGGCAACCGTCCGGAGATCGCGAAGTCTTTGTTCGCTCCCGGATACACCATGGCCAGCGTGCTCGCCAATGAGTTCAGTGAGGCTACCGGCGACGTCTATCTCTCGGCGTTGGTTGAGATTGGTCTGGCCCTGTTCCTGGTCACCATTATTGTGAATGCGCTGGCACAGTTCCTGGTTTGGAGCGTGACCCGTGGCCAGCCTGCGAGGGGACATGCCTGAAATTTCCGCAAGCCCTTCCGCGCAACCAGCCATGGCGTCGATCAGTTGGCGCCGTCGCGCGACCGATCACCTCATGACCGGCGTAGCGATCCTGACCGTCGTGCTTGTGCTGGCTCCCTTGGTTGCGATCTTCGGCTACCTCGTGTATCGCGGCCTGGGCTCCATTAACTTGGCGTTCTTGACCCAAACTCCCAAGCCCGTGGGAGAAGCCGGCGGCGGCATGGCCAACGCGATCGTGGGATCCATGTTGATTCTCGGAATCGCCAGCATCATCGGAGTCCCCTTCGGCGTCGGCGCCGGTATTTTTCTTGCAGAGTTTGGACGGAATCGCTTCGGCAGTGCGATCCGGTTCACCGCCGACGTGCTAAATGGTGTGCCCTCCATCGTTATTGGCATCGTTGCTTGGGCGATCCTGGTCCGCGGTCGCGGTTTCTCCGCTCTTGCGGGCGGCGTGGCATTGGCGATTATGATGGTTCCGACCATCTGCCGAACCACCGAAGAGATGCTTCTGCTGGTGCCTCAGGCACTGCGCGAAGCGGCGTATGGACTGGGCGTACCGCGCTGGCGGACGACTCTGTCGATCACCCTTCGCACCGCGACCTCGGGTGTCATCACCGGAATTATGCTGGCCTTTGCCCGAGTGGCGGGTGAAACTGCCCCCTTGCTCTTTACCGCTCTCGGCAATACGTTCTGGAGTCTCCGTTACGATCAGCCGACGGCCGCGCTGCCGCTGCAGATCTATACCTATGCCAACTCACCCTATGATGATTGGCATCGCCAGGCGTGGGCCGGATCGTTTGTGTTGATCCTGCTTATCGTCACTTCCGTCGCCGCCGTCCGCTATGTCGTGCGCCGTGGCACCTTTGGAGCGGCATAATCTATGGGAGTTGGAATCCAGGTCGAGAAGTTGAATGCCTGGTACGGCAAAGGCCAGGCGTTGTACGACATTAATCTGAAGGTGGCGGCGAACCATGCCACCGCACTCATCGGCCCCTCGGGATGCGGCAAGTCGACGTTCATCCGCTGCATTAACCGCATGCACGAGACGATTCCAGAGGCGCGCGTCGAAGGCCGGGTGCGCATCGGCGAGATTGACGCCTACAACGGAACTTCCGCGACCCAACTCCGCCGCCGCGTCGGCATGGTGTTTCAGAAGGCGAACCCGTTTCCCACTATGTCGATTTATGACAACGTGGCGTCGGGCTTGAAGTTGAACGGATTTCGCGATCGCCGCAAGCTCGACGAAGTGGTCGAGCGTTCACTCGATTCCGCCGCCCTATGGACCGAGGTGAAGGACCAGGTACACAAAAAATCAGGAGCCAGCCTCTCTGGCGGTCAGCAACAGCGCCTGTGCATCGCACGCGCTCTCGCGGTCGAGCCTGAGGTACTCCTGATGGACGAGCCATGTTCTGCGCTCGATCCGATCTCAACCGGAAAAATTGAAGAATTGATCTTCCAGCTCAAAGAGCGGTATACCATCGTCATTGTGACGCACAACATGCAGCAGGCGGCACGTGTCGCTGAGTTCACAGGCTTCTTCCTGCTGGGTAAGTTGATTGAGTTCGATAAGACAGAAAAGATTTTTACCAAGCCATCCGACAAGAAGACGGAAGACTACATCACCGGCCGATTCGGATAAAGCAGACTAGCGAAGGAAGGTTCGTAGAATGCGCACGCGTTTTCAGCAAGGGCTCGACGATCTGCGGCAACGGTTGCTTCGCATGGGAGGACTCGCGGAGCAGGCGGTGGACCGCGCTCGCCAGGCGTATGTAGAGCGCGACCTGACGCGCTGCCAGATGGTGCTCGAAGGCGAGAGCCTGATCAATACGGCGGAGCGCGAAATCGATGAGGCCGCGTTTGACCTGCTTGCCATGCAGCAGCCCATGGCGGTTGACCTCCGTTTCATTCTGGCCGTCACCAAGATCAATTCCGATCTCGAGCGCGTGGGCGATCAGGCGGTGAACATCGCCGAGCGCGTCATGGATATGGTCGAGCTTCCCGCGGCAGATCTGCCGGTCGATATTGCCCGCATGGGCGCGGCCGTCAGCGCGATGGTGCGGCGCGCGCTGGAGTCATTTATTGAGGGTAAAGCCGAGTTGGCCCAGGCTGTGCTCGAAATGGACAGCGTCATCGACCGCATGCGCGACGATGCCTTCATCCAGTTGGTCAAGACTATGAATGATCACCCGGAAGTCGTGCGCCAGGCTCTCGATGCGCTGCTCGTGGCTCGCAATCTCGAACGAGTGGCCGACCACGCCACCAACATTGCCGAGGACGTCATCTTCTGGGTGCAAGGCGCCGATGTTCGGCACAACGTCCATCCCGATGATTCGGAGAACCCAGGGTCGGAAAGGCTACCGACGAGAGCCTCGGGCCTGTAAGGTGTGGGGACAGCCGCCTTCGGCTGTCCGTCGAGCGAAGCTCGACAAGGGGCCCGCCCCTCGACCGGAGAACTGGGTTTTGTCTTGGCAGCAGCTTTGACCGTACCCACCGGATTGAATTACGCTCATCACCTCCATCGTTTCCAAACCATTCTTCGTGCGGAGGTTCCGTGAGTCGTTCCATCTTCTGTCTTCCCATCTTTGTCCTGCTGGGCACCGCCGTCGTTTTTGCGCAAACGCCTTCCGCCGATCGTCCTCCCATCATGCTGCCCACTAGCAAGATGTTGACGGCTCCTTCTCCCGGCCGCATTGGCAGCACAAACAGCTTTCCCGCGACGATGGTGCTGAGTCCCGACGGACGCTTCGCCGCACTGCTGAACGACGGCTACGGCACCCAGGAAACGCGGGCCCACCAATCCATCGCGGTGCTCGATCTCAAGAGCAACCAGATCGCCGAGTATCCCGACGCGCGTCTGAACGATATGTCGTACCAGAGCTACTTCCTTGGGCTGGCCTTTAGTTCTGACGGCAAGCACCTATACGCGTCTGTCGGTTCGTTGACGGACCCGACCGGCGCGAAAGCTGGCAACACGGGCAATGGCATTGCGGTCTACAGCTTTATGGAAGGCAAGGTCACGCCTGAACGGTTCATTCCGATCGCGTTGCAACCGCTGTCAACCGGGAAGAACCTCGCGGTTGGTCTGAAGGCGCCGCCTCATATGGCGATTCCATACCCCGCTGGGATCGCGGTCATTTCGGAAGGAGGCCATGACAAGCTCCTGGTCGCGGACAATCTCTCAGACAACGTTGTGCTGCTCGATCCCGCGACAGGGAAGTCGCTACAGAATTTCGACCTCAGCACCAGCGATCTGGTGCCGTCTTCGTTCCCGTATACCTGTGTGGCTACGAGCGACGGCCGCCGCGCCTGGTGCAGCTTGTGGGATGCATCGCAGGTGGCAGAGCTTGATCTGACGAGCGGCAAGGTTACCCGCTGGATCAAGCTGAACCCGCCGGAAGACTCGCTGGCTCCCGGTTCGCATCCCACCGCAATGCTGCTCACTCCGGATGAGGGAACGTTGTACGTCGCTCTCTCCAACTCCGACTTGGTGGCCGCGGTCGCCACAGCGTCGGCCGAGGTCTCTAACTTCTTCTCCACTACGGCACCCGGGCAAAAATATGCTGGCAGTTATCCAACGGCGCTGGCACGGTCATTTGACGGCAAGTTCTTGTTCGCTGCGGACTCTTCATTGGATGCAATTGCCGTCTTCGATCTGTCCCAGCCAGTGGCCACCTCGAACGTTCAGATCTCGCAGCAGCCGATGGGTCTCATTCCCACCGACTGGTACCCCAGCGCCCTAGCCGTTCACGGCGACGACCTCCTCATTGCCACGGCCAAAGGCGAAGGCTCTCGCGCGAATAAAGATATGGGCAAGACGGCGTATGAGACCAAACACCACGATCATCCCTACATCCCCACGCTTCTTCGGGGCTCCATCGCCCGCCTCAACATTCCATCGACTCTCGAAAAACTTCCGCAACTGACGCAGATGGTCGAACGAGATAACCTTCTGCACAGCGACCCTGGGACGATCGCCTTTTCCGGCGGACAAAACCCCATCAAGCACGTGATCTATGTCATCAAGGAAAACCGCACCTACGACCAGATTCTCGGCGACCTGAAGATTGGCGATAAGCAAGTTGGTAATGGCGATCCCGAGCTCACCATGTACGGCGAGGACATCACTCCCAACGAGCACAAACTCGCTCTGCAGTTCGGCGTGCTCGACAATTTCTACGATAGCGGGGAAGTCTCCGGCGACGGCCATCTCTGGTCCACCGCAGCGATCACCTCCGACTACAACGAAAAGACCTGGCAGATCGCCTACCGCGGCAAAGAGCGCACTTACGATTTCCAGGGTCAGGTGGCCGACGAATTTCCACTGGAGCACAATCAGCCCGACGTCGACGATCCTTCCACCGGTTTCCTCTGGGACAACCTCGCGCGCAACCATGTCAGCTTTCGTGATTACGGCGAGTTTGTGAATGCCGAGTGGTGCAACGAGAAGGTCAAAGCGGCTAGCCCCAAGCAGGGAACTCCTTCGGGACAACAAACGTTCTGTCCGCGGACGGAGGTCCATCGCGGCGACATGCTTGCGCCCAACGTCGGCGACCCGCATGCCGGGCCCAGTCCGTGGCCGTGGCCGGTTCCGTTGTTCAGCGGAGTCAAGCCGACCAAAGCAGTTTTGCGCGGCCATTTCGACCCGCTTTATCCGGATTTTAATACCGACTATCCCGACCAACTCCGTGCCGACGAATTCATGAATGAGTTCGAGGCCTACGTTCGCGCCCGCGAAGCGGATGAGGGACCGGAGTTCGAGTTGCCGTCCTTCGTTCTGTTGTACCTACCCGACGATCACACTGGCGGCACGCGTCCCAACCTGCCGCGCCCGGCAGCCTCCGTGGCCGACAACGACCTCGCTCTCGGCCGCGTGGTGGCCGCGGTTTCGAACAGCGACTATTGGGACGATACCGCGATCTTCGTTCTGGAAGACGATGCCCAGGATGGCGCCGACCACGTGGACGCGCACCGCTCCATCGCATTCGTCATCAGCAAATACTCTCCCGGAACAGCCGCGCAGCCCAACGTGGAGCACCGTTTCTACACCACGGTGAACATGATCCATACCATGGAGACACTGCTCGGCCTTCCGCCCATGAACCAGAACGATGCCTACGCGCCGGTGATGGGTCAATTGTTCTCCGGGGCCGGCGATCAACCTGCCTATAAGGCGGACTACCGTAATTTGAAAAACGGCCTGATCTACGAGACCAACCGACGCGAAGCGCCGGGTGCGAAGCTCTCCGAAAAAATGGATTTCTCGCGTCCCGACGCGGCCGGAGCGGCGCGCCTGAACCGCGTGCTCTGGCAGGATCAGAAGGGCTCAGCCCCCATGCCCGCGCCCAAACACACGGTGTTCCCTGCGGGCGGCGACTGACGTGCCTATGAACCCAGTGGAGATTTCCACCGATCAATTCCGCCGCCTGGCTGAACACGTCACGCAACTCGCCGCCTCCTATCTCGAAAACATCGATGAACAGCCGATCTCACCCGCCACTAACGGCGAAGAGACGCTCCGCCTCTTCCGCACTCCCATGCCTGAAGATGGAATTGGCGAGGACGCGCTGAACGCATTGCCTGAAGTGATGCGCCTGTCTCGAGTGCAAAACGGCCGCTTCTTCGGCTACGTGCTGGGCTCAGGAGAGCCCGTCGGCGCCGTGGCTGATTTATTCGCCAGCGTTCTCAATCAAAACGTGACCGCCTGGCGCTCCGGACCTGCAGCGATGATCATCGAACAAACGGTCGTGGCATGGCTGGCGCAAGCGATCGGCTGTCCCGGATTTCGCGGCCATCTCACGGGCGGCGGATCTTCTGCGAACCTGATGGGATTGGCCATGGCTCGAGAGTCCAGGGCACCTGCCAATGAAAGAGGAATCGAGCCGGGCGCCGTCGTCTACGCCTCCAGCGAAATTCACATGTCCATTCCCAAGAGCATCGCCCTGCTGGGAATCGGACGCGACCATCTGCGGCTAATACCGACCGACGCCGCCTTCCGCATGATTCCCGCACAACTCGAGGCTCGCATCCTGGAGGACAAGGCATCTGGGAGAACGCCCATCGCCGTCGTGGCTTCGGCTGGAACGGTGAGCACGGGCGCTATCGATCCGTTTCCACAAATTGCCGAAATCTCCCGTCGTCACGGAGCCTGGTTTCATATTGACGGCGCCTATGGTGCTCTGGCCGCAATCGCCGACCGCGAAAAATTCAGCGGCCTGGAACTTGCCGACTCCATTTCTCTCGACCCGCACAAGTGGTTGTATCAGCCGCTGGATTGCGGCTGCCTGCTCTATCGTTCGCCGGAAGCCGCGCAGCAAGCCTTCTCGCACAGCGGCGATTACGCGCGCTCTCTCAGCGCCGGTCCCATCGAAGGATTCGTATTCTTCGAGGAGTCGATCGAGTTGTCGCGTAGGTTTCGCGCCCTGAAGCTATGGCTGTCGCTGCGTTATCACGGTGTCAGTGCGTTTCGACGATCCATCGCAAAGGATCTAGCTCAGGCTGTCCGTCTGGCAAAAGCAATTGAGCGGGAATCTGAACTCGAATTGCTCGCGCCGGTGGAATTAAGTGCCGTTTGCTTCCGTTATCGCGGAAGTGGCGGTCGGTCAGAAGAAGAGTTGAACGACTTGAACCTCGCGCTGCTGAAGCGCATCGTCGCCCGCGGACGAGTCTACCTGTCGAACGCCTCTCTGCACGGCAAGTTCTGCCTGAGAGCGTGCATCGTGAACCACCGCACGAAAGATGCAGACATCGACAGCGTCATCTCAGAAGTTAGAGCGGCGGCAAGGAAACTCACCTAGAGTCCTTGCACGCCGCCAATGAAGTTCTACAAGATCAGTCTTATTTGAGAGTGACAGTTTCCTTCAGCGGCAGACTCTGCGAAGAGCCTCCCACCATGAATCCGTACTCTCCTGGCAGTAACTGCCAGCTGTTGTGCTCCACGTTGAAGATGGAGAGATATTTCGGGTCGACCTCGACCGTCACTTCCTTACTCTCTCCGCCGTTGAGTTTGATCTTGCTGAAGCCCACTAGACGTTTCGGAGGCTCCGCGGCTGCAGCCGGAAGCGAGGCGTATACCTCAGCTACCTCTGCGCCCGCACGGTTGCCCGTGTTGGTGACGGTAAAAGTCACCCGCGGATTCTTCCCCGGCGTGACCTTCAGATTCGAATAGGAATACGTTGTGTATGACAAGCCGTAGCCGAAGGGGAACAGTACCGGCTTATTTTCCGCGTCATACCACTTGTATCCCACCTTGACGCCTTCGTCGTAGGTGACCGGGAATGACGGCAATCCCGCAGCGATACGCTTCCAGCCTTGCCGGTCCGCGTCCACCGTGACCTTGGGCGGTTTGACGAGCGTGGGATGTGGCAGGTCCGCTTCGGTCTTGGGGAAAGTCATTGGCAGCTTGGCGCTCGGGTTTATGTCCCCAAAAATGACATTCGCCACAGCCTCCGCTCCGCGGCTGCCGGCATACCAAGCTTCGAGGATACCGCCCACCTGATCAACCCAAGGCATCGTCACTGCAGTGCCGCTCTCGAGGACAACGATGGTATGCGGGTTTGCCGCCGCGACTTTAGCAATCAGATCATCCTGATGCTCGGGAAGAGACAGGCTTTCGAGATCCATCCCTTCGCTCTCCCATTGGTAGGCGAAGATGATGGCCACGTCGGCGGACTTCGCCAGGGCCGCAGCCGCTGCGGGGTCGGCACCAGAGGCAAACTGAACCTTCGCAGCAGGCGCCTTCGCGCGAATCGCTCTCAGAGGTGATGTCGGAAACCAGATCTTCTCGAGCCAGCGCGTCTGCCCTTTACCGGGAGGCATGATGGCGTTTCCGCCCGGAGGATCGACCTGCGCCGAACCGCCGCCGGAAATCATTCCCACATCCGCATGCGGTCCGATCACGGCGATGCTGTGGATCTTCGAAGCATCGAGCGGAAGCAGCGCATGATCATTCTTCAGCAGCACGGTGCTCTGCTCGGCGAGTTTCTGCGCCACCTCGAAACCACTCACTACATCAACCACACTCTTTTGTGGTGGATTGTCGATCACGCCCGTGGCGAACATCGCCCGCAGAATGCGATGCACATGGTCGTCCAGTTCCGTCGTCGGCACTTTGCCCGACTCGACTGCCTTCTTGAAATCGTCGCCATAGAAAATCCAGCCGGGCTCTTCGTGATCCATTCCCGCCGCTGAAGCTTTCTCGGTGCTATGTGTCCCGCCCCAATCGGAGAGCACGAATCCTTTGAAGTTCCAGTCTTTCTTCAGGACGTCGGTAAGCAGATACTTGTTCTCGCAGGCATAGACGCCGTCCAAGCGGTTATAAGAGCACATCACCGCCGCGGCGTCAGAATCCTGTAATCCAATCTCGAACGCCAGCAGGTCGCTCTCGCGTGCCGCCCGTTTATCAATGGTGATGTTGACAGCATTGCGGCCGCTTTCCTGATCGTTGAGAGCGTAGTGCTTGATGTCACCAAGCACGTGTTGCGCCTGCAGTCCCTTCATCACCGATCCCACCATCTTTCCGGCCAAAACGGGGTCTTCACCCAAGTATTCAAACGTGCGCCCGTTGCGGGGCTCGCGGGTGAGATTGATGCCTCCACCGAGCGTCATGTTGAAGCCTTGGGCGCGCAACTCGCGGCCGATGAGCGCTCCGTATTCGTATGCCGCATCGAGATCCCAACTCGCCGCTCCCGCCACGTCCGAGGGCAGCGCGGTCGAGTAACGTCCGTTCTCTCCGCTGCTCCGCACTCCATAAGCCGCGTCCGACATCTGGATAGCCGGAATCCCAAGGCGTGGAATGCCAGGGACATACCCCGCGCCGCCGTTAGAAGAAATGGCGAGGGGGCTCATGGGGCTGAGCCCTTGCATGCCTGTTCCGTGCAGCATGTTGATCTTTTCATCGATGGTCATCTCCTTGACCACCATCGAAGCGCGCTCGTCGGGAGAGAGGCTGGAATTCGACCAAGGGTGATTGCCCGCGGACTGCGCGAATGAAACAGAGAGGGAAAACGTTAAAATGAGTGTGGTAAACGTTAAAAATCGAGCTAGCAGGGGACTTCCTTGCAGGGGCATCGTGGCTCCTCGTACCAAAGTGACTGCCAAATCGTTAATGTTACGCCTTTTTGCAAGATTTTAGCGACTTAATTTCGACGCATCCGGGGTTGAACTGTCCTTTTGTATAGGCGAATGCACGGCGAAACTAGGCGCTTATCGTCCGCGGCTTTACACTAAAAGAGTGAAGATTGCGCTGGGTCAAATCAATCCCACGGTCGGAGACTTCTTCGGCAACTCTAAGAAGATCATCGAGTTCGCCCGCCGCGCTCAAGCCTCCGGCGCCGGCCTGATTCTGTTTCCGGAGCTGTCGGTGTGCGGCTATCCTCCTCGTGATCTGGTGGAGCGCGCCTCTTTCGTGGCCCGAAATCGTGAAACCGTCGAGCGGGTCGCCGCGGAGACTCAGGGAATCGCCGTGATCTGCGGTCTGGTCACCCCGGCCCACTCGGACACGGGCAAGGCCGTCATGAACTCAGCCGCCTTGCTTATGGATGGCAAGGTCGCCTTTATCCAGTCGAAAATGTTGCTGCCCACCTACGACGTCTTCGACGAGATGCGCAACTTCGCTCCAGCCAAGAGTCAGGATCTGTTTTCGTTTTGCGGCAATCGCATGGCGCTAACCATCTGCGAAGATGCGTGGAACGACAAGCGCTTCTGGCGCAAACAGCTATATACGGTCGATCCTGTCGAGTCCTTGATTCATGCCGGCGGGAACTTCGTGCTGAATATTTCCGCGTCTCCTTTCTGGATCGGCAAGCGCGAACTTCGCCGCGACATGCTGGCCAGCATCGCGCGCCAGCACAAGGTCCCGGTCGTGCTGGTCAATCAGGTCGGAGGCAACGACAGTCTCGTGTTCGACGGCTCCAGCCTGGTGCTGAATCGAGAAGGGCAAATCATCGCTCAGGGACGGTCTTTCGAAGAAGACCTCATTTTCTTCGACGCGCAGACCTTGTCCGGCGAAATGCACGAGCAGATGGCAGGTGACGAAGCCAGCGTTTACTCCGCGCTCGTTCTGGGCACGCGCGACTACATGCGGAAGTGCGGATTTCGCAAAGCGATCATCGGGCTCAGCGGGGGCATCGATTCCGCTCTCACGGCAGTTGTCGCTGCCGATGCCGTTGGTCCCGAAAACGTGATCGGAGTGGGTATGCCCGGCCCCTACTCGTCACAGGGTTCCATCGACGATGCCCGCTCTCTGGCCAAGAATCTTCGGATCCGATTCGAATTGCTGTCGATTAATCCCGCCTACGAGGCTTACCGCAAGACGCTGCAAGATGTGTTTGCCGGACAAAAAGAAGACGTGACCGAGGAAAACATACAGTCCCGCGCACGCGGTACGATGCTGATGGCTTTGTCGAATAAGTTCGGCGCGATCGTGCTTTCCACCGGTAATAAGAGCGAATTGGGTGTGGGCTACTGCACTCTTTATGGCGACATGGTGGGCGGCCTCGCGGTTATCTCCGACGTGCCGAAAACGCTGGTGTATCGTCTCAGTGAATATGTAAATTCACGGCGCCCGGTCATTCCACAGGCCACGCTGGAGAAGCCGCCTTCCGCCGAATTGCGACCCGACCAGAAAGACAGCGACTCGCTTCCGCCCTACGAGGTTCTGGACGCGGTGCTCGAAGACTACGTCGAGGATTCCCATCCCCCCGAGCAGATTGCAGCGGACCATGGGTTCGACATCGAAGTCGTAAAGCGCGTCATTCGCATGGTCGATCGCGCTGAGTACAAACGGCAACAAGCTGCGCCCGGTCTGAAGATTTCTCCGAAAGCCTTTGGTTACGGACGCCGTCTTCCGATCGCCGCCAAGTCCGAAGCTTGAAACACGGTTTTCAAGTATCCTGATAGATCACTTTCCTAAAGCCAACACCTAAACGCGAAAGGAACCAATGCGCAGTCTTCTAAACTCGGTCTGTATTCTTGTGTTGGCCGGCGGTCTGGCCATGGCTCAAACCAAACCAGCGTCAGCTCCCGCCCCCGCCAAACCTGCGGCGCAACTCGGAACGCACGCGACTGCGGACCTTCCTTCAGAAGCTACTGTTGATTCCTTTCTGCACCAGCAATTTGGCTATCAAACCGATCTCAGCTGGAAAATCTCCGGCATCCGGCCTTCTCCCATCCCCGAATTGGCGGAGGTCAGCGTTGTACTCGCGAGCCCGCAAGGCCAGCAGTTAACCAAGTTCTACGTCGCCCAGGACGGCCAGCACGCTCTCGTCGGCGAGATCATCCCTTTCGGCGCACATCCGTTCGATCCGGCAAAACAAAAGCTGGAGAAGGGAATCACCGGCCCTGAGCGGGGACCGAAGGATGCGGCTGTCACCATCGTCGAATTTGGCGATTTGCAGTGTCCCGCCTGCAAGGCTGCGCAGCCGACGATTGAAGCGCTGGTAACCGCCGAGCCCACCGCCCGGTTCGTGTTTCAGAACTTTCCGCTCGAGATGCACAACTGGGCGGCGAAAGGCGCGGCTTATGCCGACTGCGTGGGTCGTGCTTCCAACGATGCCTTCTGGAAGTTCGTCGCCAAGACCTACGAGACTCAGTCCGACATCACTGCCGAAAATGCCGACGAAAAGTTAACTGCCCTCGCTGAGGGTGTTGGCGTCAAGGGCTCCGAGATTGCAGCCTGCGCCGTCAAGCCGGAGACCAAAGCTCACGTCGAAGCCTCGATCGCTTTGGGCAAGTCCGTCGACGTCACCGGAACCCCCACGCTTTTCATTAACGGACGCAAAATCGGCAGCCTGGATCCGCGCATGTCCGATGTGTACAAGGCGCTGGTGGATTTTGCCGCAAAGCAAGGAAAATAGCAGCTTGACTCTTCGGGAGGCAGCGCTAGAAGGCGTCGCCTGCATCTCCACCAAAGCCGCCGCCATCGGTGCCCGTGTTGCCCGCGTCAGATCCCGCGCCTCGCGAATCCGAATAGCCAATGCGGCTATCCGGTGGTGAGCAGTCTGACGGCGAGGTGTCACTTCCGGAAGGAGTGTCCGCAGGCGAATCATCGCCAGAGGAATCGATACTAGGGGTTTGTTGCAGGGTCTCGAGGAAAAGCATGTTCTGGAAAGTGCTGCTAGCCGCCGGCGTCGGTTGATCGGTGCGCACAAGCGACGATTCCGTAAGCCCAGCTCGGAAGCCGCGCAGCACAAGTCTCCCCGCAAGAACCACAACTACAACCAGGAGCAGACCCAAAAGGATTTCCATCGGCCCGACGCTTTATCACGGATGCGCGAGAGTGGCACGTGCTTTCAGAACGTAGGGTCAGCCCCGAAGCTACCTTTGGCTGATCCAAATTTCTCTGCCGCTCCAGTCAACGTTGGCCAATACATGCGGCGTGATGACGACCATGAGTTCGTCGTAGTCCGATTGCTTCGTGTTGGTCACCATCGCCTGATTCAATCCCGGCAAGAATCCGAGTCCCGGGATTCCGCTCATGGACAGTGTGTCGGTCTGTGATACCTGGCCGGCCACGACCGCCGGTTCGCCATCCTTGAGGTTGATGCTTCCCTTGTATTCGCGGTTTGAGATGACTGGAACTCCGTTACTCGATTGCCCGGTGAGCGAACGTACTTCCAGTTCGAGTTGCAGGCTGACCGACCCATCGCCGTGGATCGTCGGCTTGGCCTTCAGGTTCAACCCCAGATCTTCATAGCTGACGGAAGGAAAGGGCGGAACATAGGTCTGGTTCCCCAGAACCGCTGAAATAGCGGCAGAATTAAAAATGGGCGCGTAGCTGGCATTGAGAATTGGATACTTCGTGCCGAGGTGGAACGTAGCATCGTTGCCCTGGCTGGCGCGCATCCTCATGTTCTCCAGGCTGCTCACCCACGATTCGTTGAGCGACAGCGCCGCGGACAATTGGTCGAGACTCAGTCCCATAAATGTGAGGCCGCCGCCGAACGTAGCCAGCGGCTGGCTGAAAATGGAATTGCCCTGTCCCCCAAGTTGCGCCAAAAGTCCTGAAAGAGCCGTGCTCCCCACCTGATTAATGCCGCCCGATGCGATCAACTGGTTGATCAGATCCGAAATACTGGCCCCACCAAGACCCGCCAGCGCGGCCGCCGGAATGTTGTACAAGTTGAAGGTGTTGGGAATATGCACTCCAATATTGCGCGTGAGCTGGTGGTTGATCTGATACACCTGAATATCGAGCATCACCTGCGGCCGCTCGTTGCTGAGTTGCTCCATCAACCTGGAACACGCTTCCAGCATGGGCTGCGGCCCGCGCACTTCCACCGTGTCCGAGCTCTGTCCTGAGCTCACAAACTTCAGGTCGAACATGCTCCGCATCGTGTTTACCAGGTCGGTTGACTCCTGCGGTGTGGAGTGGGGTGGCAGGATGAAAGTCCGCAGCGACATGCGGTCAAATTGCTTGTGATTCTCGGCGTTGTCGGCGGCGATCAGCATCTGGTGCGAGTCGAGTGCCGCCCACATTGTCTTGCTCACCTGGCACACCAGTTTCAACGCCGTGAAAAAGTCCACGTCATCGACGTTGAACCGAACTTGCCGGGCCTGCACCGAGTCGTCAAACTGCGCGGTTACTCCGTATGCCGCGGCCAACTCGGAAAGCAGGCCGCGAACTTCTCCGTTGTAATGGAATGTTGCCCGGCCCTCTTTGGGTTCGAGATGAATTTCGCCGGAGTCCGCGATTCGAACGGGCAAGGCTCGCGGCAGTGCCGGCGCCGCCTGGCGGGATGCGTCGGCCAGTCGTTCCCGAGCGAACTGGTTGTCTGGGTCGAGATCAAGAGCCGCACTAAATTCAGCCGCAGCCCGGGCACGCGCATCTTCCAACATCAAAATGTTGCCACGCTGGACGTGCTCGAACACCAGTCGTGCTTTCACCACTTCGCGCGCAGTCAGAAACTGCACATCCTGTGGTGCCAGACGAGACGCCGTGTCGAACTTCGTGAAGGCTTCTTCCAGTTGCCGGTGATCTTGCAGCTTCACGCCTTCGCGGAAGGCGTTCCGTGCTTCCTTCAGTTCTTTCCTCGAAGCGATGCAGTTCACTCCACCCGGAATCCCGTTTCCGCACGAGATTGGTGGAGCGGCCGACGCGTCGTCTCCCGTGGCAAATGCAGGCGTGCCAAGAATCGCGGCCAAGAGTCCCGCCGCCACAAGTCCTGCCGCCATCTTGAAGGCTATTCGCCGCATGTATCGTGATTCTAGCGTGCTTTCTCCAGGAAGGGCACAGGCCAATAGGACGTAGTACCTTCGGATTCAACGGCTGTGGGGGTTCCCGGATACCTTACCGGGGTAGAACGGGGGATTGCGCCGGCCTTGCATTCTCAGTGATCGCAAACGTGGACTAGGACAGCATGAGGCGTTCGATGGTGCGGGCCTTGCCCGTGTCCTCATCACAATCGATCACCACCGCGCAGAGACGCGCATCGCCCGTGGCGGGTTCAAACCGTACCGGCATTCCATTCAAGAACTTCCCCACCACCAGTTCCTTCTTCACCCCGATCACGCCGTCGTAGGGCCCGGTCATGCCGACATCGGTGACGTAAGCGGTTCCGTTGGGCAAAACCCGCTCGTCTGCCGTCGGCACATGGGTGTGCGTCCCGACTACGGCAGTGACGCGCCCGTCCAGATACCACCCCATCGAAATCTTTTCCGAGGTCGCCTCTGCGTGGATATCCACCAGGATCACCTTGGCCTGAATCTTCTGCAAAAGCTTGTCCACAGTGCGGAAGGGATCGTCGTTCGAGGCCATAAACACCCGCCCCTGCAGGTTAATGACCGCGTAGGGAACCTTTCCCTTCATTCCCTCATACAGGCCGGATCCCGGCATGTCCGCAGGATAGTTGGCCGGACGCAGCACCCGCCGCGCCGGCCCGTGTCCATTGCCCTCAACCATCTGAAAATAATCGACGATCTCGCGCTTATCCCAGACGTGGTTTCCGGTGGTGATCACATCGATGTTCAGCTCGAAGAGCTCTTCGGCCAAGGCCGGAGTAATGCCGAAGCCCGCCGCGGAATTCTCCCCATTCGCGATGATGAGATTGATTGCGTGGTCGCGGACGATTCCCGGCAGCTTGTCTTTGACAATGTGGCGTCCCGGCCGCCCGAAAATGTCCCCAATAAAAAGAATTCGCATGAGTTTGAGCTGAATTTTGATGGTAACACGTGCGCGGCGATCACCCTTGAAGGTGTGTGTTCTGGATAACGATCAGTGCGGCAGCTTGGGAAGTTCAGTTCGTGCGAGAACTGATCCCCACGAGTCTAGAACATAGATGTCCGTCCACTGCCTGCCCGGTTTCTGGCGGAAGGCCGCATCCCCGAGAGCGAATGTGATGGTTGTCTTCGGGGAAGTGCAACCCGTCAATTGCCGGAGATTCGGGTCCGCCTCGCCGTCTGATTCAGGCTGATCCGGCATAGCTACCACCCGCGGCGCCGGACCGGAGCCCAAAACTACCTCGACCGCGCCGGCCAGGTTCTGACACCGCATAGGAATCTGGATTTGCCATTCTTTCCCGGGCGTCTTTCGGACCGAAGGCTCGTCGGCAAACACAACCACCGGCGGATTTCCTCCCGGCGAGGCATACCACTCCGGCCACTGACGTGCGAATTCGATGCTTGCTTCCAGGTACGCATGGGTCAACTCCCGATCGCGCTCTTCCCAGCACGGATGCATGGCGTACATCGATCGCTTGTTTGCACCCATACCCCGAGCATGCAACAGGTGATGCAACGCGGGGACGAAGTCTGGATGGTAGCCCGCATGCGCCATCATCATAAGACCTTCCCGGTCGGCTTCGAGTTCCATCTGCCGGCCAAAGCGGCCCATATCTGCGCTGGCCTTCTCCGACCTCTCCCATGAGACCGAAGGCAGACTGGGATCACCCAGCACGATGGAGGCACCGCCGCCGTGCTCCAGGTATTTCTGGTAGACGGATCGTCGAGCCCAGTCGCGGCGCACGACGTGTGCAATCTCATGCGACAGGATTGCCGCCCACAGTCCGGCGCTCGAACCCGCCAGGCTCGCCAGTCCGCTTTCCACGTATACGCTTCCATCGGGCGACGAGTATGCGTTCAGTTGGTTGTCGTCGACAATGCGTAACTGCCACTCGATCTTGCCGTGATAGGGATCGCGAACCTGCGCGATCAGTTGGTCGAAAACGAGGCGGGCCGTGCCGTAGCGCCCTGATCCGGGTGAACTCAGGGCCATCAGTTGAGGCCGCAGCTGCGACGCGGTCGTCATGTCGAGTTTGGATTGGGAGGGAACGTCAGGAATATCGCCAGACTGCTGAGCCATCACCGGAACAGCGCACAGCAAGCCAAGGCCGATCGCGAAGGAACAAACGTATTTAACGGCGCCACTTTCCACGGGGCTCCTTCGCGAAGATCGCTCTTGCCGATTATGCGCTCATCGCGGAAGTGTGCAACGAAAAAAATGTGCAGGAATTGTTCTCGCTTCAGTTTCGGGATTCCATTTCCGCCGTGCGCAGGAAATCGTAGTTTCCGGCAGGATTCAGTTTCAGATTCCGTACCCGGCGGGTGTGCACAAGAACATTGTCGAAGTACCAAAGATCGATGTAGGGCAGTTCGTCCGCCAAAATGCGTTGCACCTCGGCATACAGCGGCTTACGCACATTAGGATCGATCTCGCGCCGCGCCTTGTCGATTAAAGCATCGATCTTGGGATTCGAATAATAACCTCGGTTCGCACCATTCGGCGGAAATTTTGCCGAGTGAAATGCGTATTCGAAAATGTCGGGATCTTCATTGCCGCCGATCCAGCGCAAGGAATACATCTGAAACGCACCGTGCTGCACGTCCGAGAAAAATGTGGCGAACTCGAAGCCGCGGATGTCCAGCACGATTCCCGCCTCGCGCAACTGCTGCTGCATCACCGCCACCATCAGGCGCGTATTCTCGTCGGTCGACGTCTTCATCGCGATGTGGAAGCGCACGCCGTTCACCGCCGGATAACCCGCCGCATCCAGCAACTGATTCGCCTTGGCGATGTCGTGATTGTAGGGTGGCACATCTCCGTCATACGCCCAACTCTGCGGAGGCAGCACGCTGCGCGCCGGTTGTGCCTCTCCCCGCCATAAGTATTCGATCATCGGCCCGCGGTCGAGTGCGTAAGCGATCGCCTGTCGCACTCGCGCATCCTTCAGAATAGGATCACGCAGGTTGAATCCCATATACGCCAGCCGAGTTCCGGATCCGCGCTCCACCAACAGATTGGGATCGGTCGACAGGGTATATACGTCGTCGGGCGTGAGTGAATTGATGGCGACATCGGCGCTGCCTTTGCGCAATTCGAGCGCCCGAGTCGTCTCATCGGGCACAACCGCGAAGCGCACACGCGCCAGTTTGGCATGCTCGCCCCAGTAGTCGTCGTTGCGCTCGACGATGATCTCCCGGTCGGTTTCGGCGCTCACGAATTTGAATGGCCCCGACCCGATCGGGTGTTGCGTCACTTCGTCGCCGCTGCCGTACGGAACAATTCCCATGGCGCCGTCCGACAGATTCCACAGCAGTGTCGCAAAGGGTTCCTTCATTCGGAAGACAACCGTGTATTCGTCTGGAGCCTCAACGCGATCCACGAAACGGTACACCGCCGCCTTGGTGCTGCGAATCTTTCCCTGCAGCAGGGAGTCGAAAGTCCACTTCACATCACGCGACGTCAGCGGACGCCCGTCGTGAAACTTAACGCCCTTGTGCAGATAAAAAATGTAGGTAAGCGCATCGGGAATGTCCCAGCGATCCGCCAGGCCCGGAGCTACATTCAGGTCCTCCCCGCGCGACAACAGATCGTCGAAGATCAGGTTGTCGATCCGTTCCGAATACGCATCGATTCCCACACGCGGATCGAGGTTCGTCGGGCTCGACTCGATGACCATGACCAGCGTGTTGGGATCAGGTCTGGACGAGCAGGAAAAAAGCTGTAACAACGCTAGCGACCCGAGCAGAGCGCACGCCCATCGGACGGGCCTACGCATACGAGATCTTCCCCAGCACCGCCGCCCGTTTCGCGCCCGTGGCCGACGGCACATTCGAAGGCCGCCGGTTCCACGTTTCGTAGGCCAGCACCGCGAATGCCACAGCCTCTTTGGCTTCCGAAGGCAAGCCGAACTCGTCGGAGAATCGCAACTCGATTCCCAGCGCCGTGAGGCTATCTGCCAGCATGGCGACGAGAGTGGCGTTTTTCGCACCACCTCCCGAGACAATCAGCTCGCGAAAGGAGGTTTTCGTGGACCGCCCCGATTGTTTGACGACGAATCGCCGCACTGCCTCGACGATAGACCTCGCCGTCAGAGCGGTGGCCGTCGCCACAACGTCTTCCTTGCGAGCGCGTCCGCAAGCGTGCAAGAACTCAAGCACAAACTCCCGCCCAAATTCCTCGCGGCCCGCAGTTTTTGGAGGTGCTGTACGAAAAAAACTGCGGTTCAAGGCTTTCCTCAGAGCATGCTCCAGCACCATTCCTGAGGCCGCAATCTTTCCCCCGCGATCAAACGCCCGCCCGCATAGCGCATCGGTGACCGCGTCGATCACCATGTTGCCCGGCCCGGTGTCGAACGCGAGCACGCGACTCGCATCGGCGGCCGCAGGAATTGCCGTGAGGTTCGCGATGCCGCCGATGTTTTGTACAATGCGTCCTACCGTGGGGCCGCGGAAAAGAAGATAGTCCAGATAAGGGACGAGCGGCGCTCCCTTGCCGCCAGCGGCCATGTCTGCGGGACGAAAATCCGATACGACCGGAACCCCTACCCGCGCCGCAATTAACGCAGCCTCTCCCGTCTGCCAGGTCGCAACCACCTTGCGGCCCAGAAATGTCTGAGCGTCGCCTTGATGGTAAAGAGTCTGCCCGTGGCAGCCGACCAGATCAGCTTTCACACGACAATGCCGCTGTGTCGCCAGCACCGCGTCAGCGTACAACTCGCCCAACAGAAAGTTAAGCCGCGCGAGATTCGCCACGCTGGCCTGTTTCGAATTCATCGCCGCAAGCACTGCGGCCCGCACCTTCGCAGGGTAGGAATATTCCGCATGTCCGAGAAGCGTGAATATGTGGCGCGGGCGCCCCCGCCCGCGACTGCCGGTCGGCCTTGTAGACATCTCATGTGAGCCAGAATCGCCGAGTCGCACCAGCGCAACGTTAATCCCATCCGCGGACGTCCCGCTCATCACACCGGCCACAACCATCGTCTTCTCGCTCATCGGCGCGCCCGCCGCTTGTCCGCCTTCCGGCTAAAAGGTTCCAGCCGCACTCGCTCGCCGAATTCCCACAAGCGCCGCGTCAACTTCTCGACCGTGGCTCTCGTAGGGGCTGCCGGCCGACGTAGAGTCTTTGCGGACTTCTTCTTGAACGCCGCTACCCGCCGCGCTGACTCCGCCACACGCCGAGAGAATTTTGAATCTCGTTCCGACGTCTTGACCAAGGCTTCATACGCCTGAAGAATGTAATCCTCCCGATGGCAGAGCAGGCACAAGTCGCCGCCCGCCCGGACGAACCCGACGGCCGCCTCGCCGATCGGCGCTGCTGACAAGACCCCGCCCATTTCCAGATCATCCGACACGATCACATTACGGTAACCCATGCGCTTGCGAAGAATATCAGTGATCCAAACACTCGAAAGCGACGCCGGAGTCTGATCGCGCGTAACCTGCGGATAGGCCGCGTGCGAAATCATCACCAGCGGCAATTGTCGGCGGAGCATCCGGTAGGGAAGCAGGTCCTCAGCCCAAAGTTGTTTCAGCGGTTTTTCAATCACTGGCAGTTCGTGATGGCTATCCAGCTTGCCCTCCCCCAGTCCGGGAAAGTGCTTGCCGCATCCCAGAACTTTGGCATCTCGCAGCCCCGCGAGAAATTCCCGAGCGTAAGTCGTGGCTTCGAGCGGGTCCGACGACACGGCCCGCGATCCCATCACACTTTGTGACGCCTCCAATGCCAGATCCAGCACGGGCGCGAAATCCACATTGAACCCCAGAGCGCGGCAGTTCGCGCCGATGATTTCGCCATGCTTGCGATAAAGTCTGCAATCTCCAGTCGCGAAAACATCCTCTGCTGCAGGAGTCGCGCCCAGCACATCGCGAAAGCGGTCAACCGCCCCCCCCTCCAGATCGACGCAAGCAAATAGCGGAGTCGCAACGCACTTCTGACAATCCCGCACCAGTCGCCACGTCTGCTCAGGACTCTGAATATTCCGCGCGAACAGAATGATGCCAGCCGGTTGTAGCCGCGTGAGCAGGGAACGGACACGGCGCGTCATCTCCGTGCCGTCGAAGCCGACGATCAGTAATTGTCCAATCTGTTCGATGCGTCGAGTCTTGCGAAGAGCCGTCATGTGCTGAGAGGACTTCCTGTCCTCAGTGTCCTCTGTGGTTAAATCTCTTTCTTTAGTTGCGCCAGTAAATTCAAAGCTTCCAGCGGCGTCAGCCGGTTCAAATCCACTTCCCGCAGCTTCTCGAGCACCGGCTGCGACAACGGCGTAAAAATCGTCAACTGAGTGGGCGGAGGCGATGCCCCCGGCGAAAGATGAGCTGTCGCTTGCTGCTCCGCGAACTCATGTTCAGCCAGCACCTCCCGCGCCCGCAGCACGACCTCGTTTGGCAGCCCCGCCAGCTTGGCTACTTCGATCCCATAACTGCGGTCTGCCGCCCCGGGCTCGACCTTTCGTAGGAATACAATCCCGCCACCCGTCTCTTTCACCGAGACGTGATAATTCTTGACGCCCGAAAGTTGCTCGGCCAACTCGGTGAGTTCGAAATAATGCGTCGCGAACAACGTCTTCGCCCGCACTCGCCCGTGCAGATACTCGACCGCGGCCCACGCAATCGCCAGTCCATCGTATGTCGACGTGCCCCGGCCTACTTCGTCCAGCAGTATGAGTGATCGAGCCGTTGCCGTATGCAGAATGGCCGCCGTCTCCGTCATCTCAACCATGAACGTCGATCGCCCGCGCGCCAGATTGTCGCTAGCCCCAATGCGCGTAAATACGCGGTCCACCACGCTCAGTCGAGCCGAACGCGCCGGGACAAACGATCCCATCTGCGCCAGAATCACAATCAGCGCCGTCTGCCGCAGGTAAGTCGATTTGCCTCCCATGTTCGGCCCAGTCAGCAGCATGATGTTGTGCGTAGTGCCGTTCAAATAGAGATCGTTAGGCACGAACCGCTCGCTGCCGCCTGCCATTTCCTGCTGCTCAATCACCGCATGGCGGCCTTCCACGATTTCGATCTCACTCCCGTCGGCAGATTCTACGAAGTCCGGCCGGCAGAAATTCCGCAGCGTGGCGACGTGCGCCAGCGACGCCAGCAAATCAACCTCAGCCAGAGCCAGCGCAGCCTGCCGGATCCGCTTGGCCTCAGCCGCAATCGCAGTCCGCAACTCCGTAAACAACCGCCGCTCGATCTCGACAATCTTTTCCTGCGCATCGAGAATCTTGGCTTCGTACTCTTTTAGCTCAGGTGTTGTAAAGCGCTCGGCGCCAACCAGCGTCTGCTTTCGCTCATAGTCCTGCGGGACGAGATGCAGGTTAGGCTTCGAAACTTCAATGTAGTAGCCAAAAATGGAATTGAACTTCACCTTCAGCGATGAAATCCCGGTACGCCCGCGCTCGCGCTGCTCGATCTGCGCCAGAACCTGCTTGCTGTTGCGCGAGAGTTCCCGCAGTTCGTCCAGGTCGCGATCGACGCCCGGCGCGATGACCCCACCATCGGCGAAACTTAAAGGCGGCTCGGGAACGATGCTCTTCTCAATGCGCTCCCGCACGTCCCCCAGTTCGTCGAGCGAGCCATGTAGCTTCTTCAGCCGATCTGCTGGAAGCCGTGCCAGTGCAGCCCGGACCGCGGGAATTTTCCTCAGCGACGCTGCCAGCGCCAGCACATCCCGCGGATTCGCCGTCTCCAGCGTGATCCGGCTCAACAGTCTCTCCAGGTCCAGTACGCCCTCGAGCGCCCGTCGCAATTCCTCTCGTGCGACAGTTTCCTTGACCCCCGCTTCCACGGCGTCGAGCCGCGCATGAATTTCGCCTAAATCGAGCGACGGCCGCAGGAGCCAGGCACGCAGCAACCGCTTACCCATGGGCGTCACCGCGGCATCCATCGAGCGAAACAATGTGACGCCCGCATCGGTGCCCGCAAACAGCGGCTCAATCAATTCCAGATTGCGAACGGTCACGGCATCGAGCACCAGGCAAGTCTGCCGTTCATACCACCCGATGCGGTCGACGTGATCCAGCGACCCACGCTGCGTCGATCGCACGTAATAGAGGATTGCTCCTGCCGCGGCCGCGGCAGCCGTCCGCCCGGACAGACCAAAACCTTCCAGAGACAGCACTCCAAAATGGTTCTCGAGGAGCGGCAGCGCATGATCCGGCGCAAAAATCCAGTCATCGAGTGGAGTCTCGGTGCAAGCAACTCCCGTCGCCCGTGGAGTTGGGTTATGTGGGGACAGCCGCCCCCGGCTGTCCGGCCGCGCGAAGCTCGGCTGGTCTTTGCCGGAAGCTCCTGCACTCTCAAACAACGGCGCCGCCGACCCATACAGCAATTCCTTCGGCCGCAACTGCTCCAACTCTTCCTGAACGCGCCGCAGCGCGCCCTCGCCCGAGAATTCCGTCGCCCGGAACTCGCCCGTCGACAAATCGAGAGCCGCAAAGCCCACGCGATCGCCCACCTGTGCCAGCGCCGCCAGAAAGTTATTCTCGTCCGACCCCAACGACGAATCCGCCGCGGTCCCGGGCGTCATCACGCGGGTCACTTCGCGCCGCACCAGTTTCTTCGCCTGGCTTGGTGCTTCCATTTGCTCGCAAAGGGCCACCTTGAAGCCCTTCCGAATCAGCTTTCCGATGTACCCCTCAGCCGCGTGATAAGGCACCCCGCACATGGGCACGGCCACTCCTTTTTCTTTATTGCGCGACGTTAGAGTGATCTGCAGCTCTTTGGCTGCAACGATTGCGTCGTCGAAGAAAAGTTCGTAGAAATCGCCCAAACGAAAGAACAAGAGCGCGGTGGGATGTTCTTTCTTGACTGCGGCATACTGCCGCATCAGCGGAGTGGACGGCTCGGTCATCTTCCTCGTCAGATCAGGCGGGGCTTCGGCGGATTATAACAAAAGCGCAACCTTCACTTTCTGCGCCATTTCACATGGCTCGGGAGAAAATTACCGCAACAATTCCCGGTTGACTGCGGTTCTGTCCCGGTGTTCTCCTTCCGTATGGAACTCCGCAAGGATCCCATCACCCGCTCGTGGGTTATGACCGGCGACGATCCTGCCGACGGGGGATCGCGGCTCGAGTCTGTGTGCCGTTTCTGCGATGCTTCCGCGGCCTCGTTGCAAGTGGTCGCGAAGTCTCCCAACTCGCCCGGGGCGCCATGGTCCGCACGCTCGGTCGTGCACCCCAGGCCCCTTTATCGCATCGAGGGCGAACCCGACCGCCGCGGTGACGGAATTTATGACCGCATGCACTCGGTGGGTGCGCATGAAGTGCTGATTGAAAACCCTAACCATGACCGTCATCTTTGGATGGCAAGTGATGACGAAATCGCGCACTTTCTCCGGCTCGCCGCCGAGCGCATCCTCGACCTGAAGCGCGACCCGCGGATCAAGTACGTCAGCCTGTTCAAGGACTACGGCAAGAACGCCGGCCAGGAATTCAGCCACCCGACGTCGCAGATCACGGCAACCATGTTTGTTCCGCGCCGGGTGCTCTACGAACTCCGCGCTGGCCGCGAATTTTTCGTCAGCAAGGAACGGTGTGTCTTCTGCGACATCATCCAGCAGGAGGAACGTCAGGCCTTGCGCGTCATCGAGGCTCGCGGCGATTACCTTGCTCTATGTCCCTACGCCCCGCGTGTCCCCTACGAAACCTGGATTCTGCCGCGCTACCACGACTCCTCGTTCGAACGGGCGGGATTGAACCGGCCCGGGCTGCGCACCAACCTGGCGGCTCTCCTGCGCCGAACTCTGCAACGCGTGCGCTCCGTCACCGAAGACTTCCATCTCGTCCTGCACACGTCTCCCAGTGCCATCCATCCTTCGAAGAATCTCGGCTACTGGCGCACCATTGACGACGATTACCACTGGCACATCGAGATCCTCCCCGTCGTCAGTTCCAAGGCGAAGTCCTACACCTTTAAAGAGGTGTACTATTCCCCCGTCAGCTCCGAAACCGCAGTGAAGCAACTGCGCGAGGCGAAGATCGACGGCTAAAAATGAAAGATGTAAAGATGAAATATGTGGGGACAGCCGCCCTCGGCTGTCCGCCGTGCGAAGCGCGGCGAGGGTCCGAGATAGACACAGCCGTCAAGAGAATGTGAGTCCTTAAGCATGACAGCCAGGGTCACCGGCCTCATCCCCATGGCGCACGCCGCCGCTGTGCAGCGCGCGGTCGACTTCTATCAGAAGCTAGGAATGGACGTTCGCGGGAGCCTGCGGAATCCCTCCGGCACATTGCAGTGGGTCCACTTAAGCTGCGGGCAAGCCGATCTGATGCTCACACGCGCGTCTGCGCCGGTCATCCCCAGCCAGCAAGCGATACTGTTCTATCTCTATTCGCCGGATCTCATCGCCCTGCGCGAGCATCTTCTGGCCGCAGGCGTGAAGGTCTCGCCCATCACCTATCCCGAGTACATGCCCAAGGGCGAGATTCGCGTGGAAGATCCCGATGGCTACGTACTGCTTATCGGTCAGTCCGACTAAGCTGCCAAGCTCACTTTTCATTGCTGCTACAATCCCTGCCGTCAGGAGACCTGTCCGTGAAACTTTTGCTTTCGAGCGTGCTCTTTCTTTCAACCTGCCTCGCCCAAACCGCCGCGCCTTCGCCCGGCAAACAGAAAGTCCTGTGGCAAAAACTCGAATCAAGTATTCAGGAGGTTGACCAGCATCTCGACGGCGTCATGGGAATTACGATTGAGGACCTTGCCACTGGCGACCACTACTTCCTGCACGAAGATGAAGTGTTCGCCCAGGCCAGTTCGATCAAGATCACAGTTCTGGCCAACCTCTATCTGCAGGTACAGCAGGGAAAACTTAAGCTTACCGATCCCTACACGGTGCAATCGTCTGATCTGGTCCCCGACAGCGACATCATGGGCGGGCTCACGCCCGGATTGACACGGCTAACCTTGCGTGACCTGGCAACGATGATGGTTGCCGTCAGCGACAATTCCGCCACGAATGTACTCATCGACCGCGTCGGCATGCAGAACGTGAATGCCATGCTCGACTCGCTCGGACTTACCCACACGCGCCTGCGCCGCAAGATGATGGACTTGCAAGCCGCCAAGGAAGGCCGTGAAAACATTTCAACCCCGCATGAAATGATGACCCTGCTCGACGCGATCTATCACGGCAAGGTTCTGAATAAGGATTCCGCTAGTGATTTCTTCCAGATGCTGAGCACGAATAAAAGTTCCTTCATCCCCCGCGATCTGCCCGCGGATCTGAAGGTTGCCAACAAGCCTGGCGAACTGGAAGCCGTGCGCAACGACTCCGGCATCGTCTTCGTCGAAGGTCGGCCGTACGTGATTTGCGTGATGACCGCATTTCTGCGTAACGAACGCGACGGGGAAGAGGCGATCAGCAAAGTTTCGCTCGAGGCCTGGCGCATGTTCGACCGTCTCAGCCGCGCCTCCGAGTACGGAAGAGTCGTCTCCCCCGGAAACGGTGCGCGCTAGCGTGTGGGTGTCGTGGACAGTCCGTCTCTGGGCTACGAAGCGCCCGCGCCGCTCTTTTTTACAGGAATGATCTGCTGCCGCACGAACTGTTGTACGGCCTTCGCTTCCAGCGGTTGCGAGAAATAGTAGCCTTGCCCGAACTCGCATCCCAGTTCGAGCACTCTCTCCAATTGGCGAGAGGTCTCAATGCCTTCGGCGATCACTCTCAGGTTCATTTTGTGCGCCAGGGTCGTAATCAACTCCACAATGTCGGACGTGGCCGGGTCCGTCTGCATTTCTCGCACCAGCGATCGATCGATCATCAGAGCCTCCACGGGGAACTGACTGAGCCCGCGCAGCGACGTCATGCCTGTGCCGAAATCATCGAGAATCACTTCGATTCCCATCTGCCTCAGGTGCGATAGCACGGTGACCGTAAGCTTGGGATCGGCGGCAGCCACGCTCTCCGTCATTTCGAGTTGCAACCGCGGAGGGTCGACGCCCGTCTGCTGCAGCGCATCCTGAATATCGTTCGCCACTATCGGCAGGAGTGCATCGATACATTAAACGTTGCGTCCAAAGCGCCAGGAGTGCATCTAGGTAGGGTATGCCAACCTCGAAGGAATTCAGCCTCGCCGATTCCGTTGCGGTGCTCAGCCGCACTCCCGCAACGCTGGATGCGCTATTACGGGGAATGCCCAATCGATGGGTCCTTTCCAACGAAGGGTCCAGCACAGGCGGCGCCGACAGCTGGAGCGCGTTCGACATCGTCGGTCATCTTATTGTCGGTGAACGCACCGACTGGATGCCGCGTGCGCGGGTCATCCTCGAAAAGGGTGAAGCGCGCCCATTCGATCCCTTTGACCGCTTCGCACAGGCTCGGGAGAGCCAAGGCAAGTCGCTGGATCAACTCTTGGACGAGTTCACCCACCTTCGCCGAGAGAATCTGGCTGCCCTGCAGGCCCTGAATTTGCAGCCGCAAGACTTGGCCCGGCTGGGAACACATCCAGCGCTGGGAGCAGTCACTCTATCCGAACTTCTTGCAACCTGGGCCGTTCATGACCTCACGCATCTGCATCAACTATCCCGCGTCATGGCTCACCAATATCGTGAGGCCGTCGGCCCGTGGAGCGCTTATCTCGGCGTTCTGCATTGCGCGGGCCACGGCGCTTAGTAAGGGTCTAGATTGAAGCCGCTTTCGCGGTGAGACTAGGGCGCAACTGGCAGGATTGTGCCATTCCCCTCCGGACCGTAGGTTTCCACACCGTTGGTTTCCACAACCGTAGGTTTCCACAGTGTCGCGCGACATTGATAATGTCCCCATACGGCGACATTAGAAATGTCCCCTTTTGGCGACGTTACGACAATAGAAATGTCCCCTAATCTGGAGGTCTCCACAGGAGGCCAGATTGGGAAGGACAGCTATGAGCTGTAAAGAGTTGCGACGAGCCGGGGTGTTGGCCCGAGTCGAAAGCGGGGAACTGAAACTGGTAGATGCTGCAGTGCTGATGGGGATGAGCTATCGGCAGAGCAAGCGCTTGGCCAAGCGCTATCGCGAAGGGGGAACGCAAGGGCTGAAACACGGTAGCGCGGGGCGGGAGTCGAACCGCAGGAAGCCGAAGAAATTTCGAGAGCGAGTGATGCGGTTGGTGGGCAAGAAGTATTCCGGGGAGGAAGGAGAGCGGTTCGGACCGACGTTAGCAGCGGAGCAGTTAGCCAGCGACGATGATGTGGAAGTGAATGCGCAGACCCTGCGGCGCTGGATGTTGGCCGAGGGGCTGTGGAGTCGGGCGCGGAAGCGGCGCCTGCACCGCAAGCGGCGAGAGCGGAAAGAACATGTGGGGGAACTGGTGCAGATGGATGGAAGTTTCCACCCCTGGTTGGAGGAACGAGGGCCGGGTGGGTGCTTGATGAACATGGTGGACGATGCCAGCGGAGATACGCTGGCACGGATGGGGAGTGAGGAGACGATCTGGGCAGCGGTGGGGGTGTTGCGAGCCTGGGTCAAGAAATACGGCGTTCCGGTAGCGCTTTATACGGATTGGAAAAATGTGTATGTACGAGAAGCGAGTTCGAAAGAGCAATTGCAGGGGGTGGTGCCGGTGACGCAATTTGGGCAGATGTGCCAACGGCTGGGGATCCGCATCATTGCGGCCAATTCGCCACAAGCGAAGGGACGGGTGGAGAGAAACCACGGCACCCACCAGGATCGCTTGGTGAAGAAAATGCGCCTGAAGAAAATCCAGACCCATGGGGAGGCGAACCTGTTTCTGGAGAAGGAATATCTGCCGGAACACAATCGGCGGTTTCGGAGAAACCCGGCGCAGCCCGAGGACTATCATCGAGCGGCCCCGCGGGCCGCGGAGTTGGAGGACGTTTTTCATCTGGAAACCGGACGAATCCTGGGCAACGACTGGGTGGTGCGGCACGACAACCGCTATTTCCAGGTGAAAGCTCAAGCCCGGAATTATGCGCCGGCCAAGAGCAAAGTCACGGTGTGCGAATGGGAGGATGGACGATTACAGATTCGCTATCGCGGTCGGGCGGTGAGTTGGGAGGAGATTCCAGGCCCGGTTCCAGCTGAGGCGGTAAGAACCAGCGAGGCCAAGGCCAAAGGCCCAGAAACAAAAGCCGGCCACGCCCAAAGCGGATCACCCCTGGCGGCAGGGTTTTATCGCACGCTGCGCCCCTGGAGCAAGCCCGGAACACCGCCCGTGTCGTTGATGCATGAACTGTCCGATCGAGATAGCACAGGAAGTGTCCGCTTGGCGGGCGCAGGAGAAAGATCACGGTGATGATGAGCAACAGAAAAAATGACGGCGCGACGGGCTGTGGAAAAGACGCGGCGTGGAAAAGTCAAAAAGCCGACTTTCCCACCCCGCTTGGAAATCCCGCCAACCCCGCGGGATTCCCACTTTCCCACAGCCCCGGCGGCTACGGGAGATTAACTAAAATCGAACATTCCCTTTTCTACGAAAAGGGGACATTTCTAATGTCGGTTGACACCGTAGGTTTCCACAGTTGTAGAACTGCCGTGGAGAAGGTAGCCTGTGTTCTCCGCGCAAAGCGTTAGGCGTCGGATACGTCGAGGCATGGCGAACGTCTGAGAGGTCAGACCGCCGGATCAGGAAGGAACATATGACCACATTGGAAGCTGGATTGAAAAAAGCATCTGGAACCTCGCTCGTGTTGTCGATCATATTGATCATTTTCGGTCTCCTGGCGATTGCATTGCCGATGGTTTCATCCATCGGAGTGGCTCTCGTCATCGGATGGATGGTGATCTTCGCCGGAATTGCACAACTCGTTCACGCCTTTCAGTCGACAGGCGTCGGCCCCATTGTTTGGAAGGTCCTGGTCGCGTTGATCTACCTTGTGGCTGGATTCAGCCTGATCGCGCGCCCTGCTGCTGGGGTCGCCGGTCTAACCTTGGTGCTGGGTATATTCCTTTTCGCCGAAGGCATCGCGGACGTGGTCGCTTATTTTGCAACCCGCAAAAGTGGTAGCTCGCCCTGGATGCTGCTGGATGGAATCATCACCCTGGTCCTGGGTTTCCTGATCTGGAATCGTTGGCCGTCGAGTTCACTCTGGGTCATCGGAACTTTTGTCGGCATCAGTATGGTGATGACCGGCACGACTCGCCTCATGATGGCATTGGCAATTCGTAAACTAGCCAGTCATCTCAGCGATACTCCATTGCAGAAACGGGCAGCATAGCCGGCAGAGGCGACAAACGCCTATCGCCCGGCCCATAATAATCTGATGACCGTCCGCCGCCTGAAGACCTACACCGGCGCTAAGGGATATGTGTACCAGTACTACTTCGTTGGGAAGCGACCTGCGCTGCGCGACGATCCCGAGGCGCCCGCCACCGAGTTCATCTTCGACGTAACCTCCGACCGCAAGCTAACTTATGCGGTCAGCGTGTTCCTTCCCGACAGCGCGCGTGCTGCCTGGAGCCAGGCCCACGGCCGTCCCTTAAACGACGCCGAGCAATATGCCGCCGTCAAACTCCGTCTCTTCCGCGCGTTCGACGAACTCGACGACGTAAAGACGCACGGCCGCCGCCTCAGCATCGACACAGGATTACTGGAAGAGGCGCTGGCCAGCCTGGGCGTGGACTAAATTAGGTCAAAGCGCGCGACGCGCGCCACCCGCCTTGGCTATTCTGCTGGTTTCGCCGAGGTCTGTAGCTCACTGGCGCGATTCACCAGCTTCTTCAATTTCCCTTCGATCGATGCGTCGCCGATGTGTTCATCCTGGAGCACTCCATCGGCGTCGATGGTGAACGTATGCGGGATCGCTTCCACGGCAAACATCTTGGAAATCGGACCGGTGAAGCCACCATCGCGATACTGCAGCCAAGTCATTTCGTTTTTTGTGATGAAGTCCTTCCACTTCTGCTCATCGCTGTCGAGACTGACGCTCAGAACCACCAGTGGCTGCCCCTGAAATTTCTTGGCGATCTCTTTCATGTGGGGCAGCGCTTCGCGGCAGGGCCCGCACCATGTCGCCCAGAAATCGAGCAGAACGACTTTGCCCGTCAGATCGTCCATCGAGACCCGCTGTCCATCTGTGGTCGTGACCGCAAACGGCGGCGCCAGTCTTGCCCGGGCCAACTCGGGCTGGCCGATATAGCGCAGCGCCGCTGCCGGTCTGGATCACTCTCCGGACGAAGTTTCACGAACTCCTCGAAGCGGGTCTTGGCCGCATGGTCCTGCTTCAGTTGCGCCAGGACCAGTCCATCCGCGTAGAGGGCTGCGGGAAAGTTCGCGAATGCCGCCAGCGCCTTTACCATTTCGTCGTGGGCGCGAGTGAACAGTTCCTCCTTGTGCTTCTCCGTCCCCTCATGCGACAGTAGCGCGCCAAACTGGTAATGGGCGAGCGCGACGTTCTTCTCGCCCTGGGCTTGCGCTAACATCTCTTCCGCCGCGGTTTCGGCGGTCTTCCACTCACGCAGTTCAATCCCGTACTTGACCATCTTTTGCTGGCAGGCCAGGCAATGTCCGTCATCCTGCTTGTCGGCCTTCTTGAAGCTGCCGAGCGCCAGTTCGGTCATGCGATGGTGCAGGTTGTCCATACCTTCCTGGTACGTCTTCTGCGCCTTTTCATTCGTCGGACCATCGCCCGTCTTTTCCTGCGCCAGAATTGGTGCCACCAGGCAAGCCACAGCCAAAACCATCGCAGCAGACCGCATCTCGATCCCTCCTGCTAGCGAAATTCCGCGCCATGAAACTACCACGAGTCGGCGGATTCTGGCGATGATTTCCGTCACCTGCATTGATTACTCCGGAGACGCGAGCATATAAATGATCGCGGATTCCAACTATGAAACAACTCAAATACAAGTTCATAACCTTCGTTCTGTTCGAAGTAGCTCTCTTCTCTGGCGCCGGGTGCGCGCAAACCGCGCGCTGGTCCGAGCAGAAGGCCAACGACTGGTATGCGCGGCAACCCTGGCTGCTCGGCAGTAATTACATCCCGAAGTCGGCGATCAATGAATTGGAAATGTGGCAGGAGGCCACTTTCGATCCCGCGCAAATCGACAAGGAACTGGGCTGGGCCGAAGCCATGGGCATGAACACCATGCGCGTCTTTCTCCACGATCTGCTCTGGCAACAGGACGCCGCGGGCTTCCGCAGGCGCATCGACCAGTTCCTTACTATTGCTTCGCGCCATCACATCCGCCCACTGTTCGTGCTCTTTGATTCCTGCTGGGACCCTGTGCCGAAACTGGGCACGCAACATGCTCCCGTCCCCGGGGTGCATAACTCCGGATGGGTGCAGAGTCCTGGCGCGAAAGCGCTCGACGATCCCAGCCAATATCCGCGGCTGAAAGAGTACGTTCAGGGAGTGGTGGGAGCCTTCGCCAAAGACGACCGCATCCTCGGCTGGGACGTATGGAATGAGCCCGGATCCTATGGCGGCGGGGACTACGCAAAGTCAGAATTGAAATACGCCGACAAGATGGCCCGAGTGACGGCGTTATTGCTGCAGGCGTTTGAGTGGACGCGCCAGGCGAATCCCTCGCAGCCCCTGACCAGCGGCGTGTGGGAGATCGACACATCGAAGGATGAGAGCGCAGTGGAAGGGATTCAGCGCATTCAACTGCGCGAGTCCGACATCATCACGTTCCACAATTACAGCTGGCCCGAGGACTTCAAAAGTGAAGTTGCATGGCTGCTTCGGTTCCACCGGCCCGTCATCTGTACCGAATACATGGCCCGCTCGGTCGGCAGCACATTCGACACCATCCTGCCCATCGCCAAGCAGGAGCACGTTGGCGCCATCAACTGGGGATTTGTCGCCGGCAAGACTCAGACCTACTATCCGTGGGAGTCTTGGGAGCATCCTTACGTTAAGAATCAGCCTCCAGTGTGGTTCCACGAAGTGCTGCGCTCTGACGGGAAACCCTACCGGCAAGCAGAAGTGGATCTAATAAAGCAGTTAACGGCCAAACCGTAGACCGAGCACAACCCGAATCCACTGGAGCATCACGAGCGGTTCCTCAGTGGCCTCAGTGTCCTCCGTGGTGAGAGCCGTTGACGCGGGTGCCCTATTCCGCGCTGCGTTCGTGGGGCGAGAAGTGGGGTCTTTAGTTTTTGACTTAGGCTCGCTGCGCTGCTCAGATTTACAATCACGGATGCCATGAAAAACTTCGGGATTGTCCTCATCATCCTTCTGGTTGTCCTGATGGTTACTTTTTTCCTTCTGACAGCCAAGAAGTCGGCAGGCCCAGTCGCGTTATCGAGTGCAGCGTCTTCGTCGAAATCCCCCGACGCCGTGCAACAGAAGCTTCAGGAATATTCCGGAACCGGCGCCACCGACTGCGGACGCCTCAACGTGCAGGCCACCGCTGACCAGTCCAAGACGGCCGGCGACTGCGCCATGCAAGCCAGCCAGAGCAAGCATCCGTTCTACGTCGCCTACGACATGCCCGGCATGGCCGTCGGAGTAGCGGGCAACGCTGCCGGAAAGTTATTTACCGTGCAGTCGCAAGGATCGGGTTCGTCGGCAGCGCTGACCAGCGGGGATTGCCCATCACAGTTGCGCATCGCCTCCAGCGGACGCGTCACCTGCCTCGCTCCGGGCGACATGGGATCCATGGGAGCGGGCCATAGCGCCGGCGCCATACCCCCCGGGATGGCAAATCCGCATGCCGCAGGCGCCGCGAATCCGCACGCAGCGCCGAAAACAAAATAAGCCTCGAAGATCGGAATCCGGGAAGGGCACGAGTTCACTCGTGCCGTGAGAAATCCGATGCAGTCAGGGCTTCAGCCACTGGGGTGGCTTACGGTCTTGGGATAGTTACGGAAGGAAGTAGCTTTTTGGGAAGCCAGGATGTCCAATTTGCACATGGGCAATCCTCGCCTGCAGCAATGGGGTGTTTCGACAGCCGCGCTCGGAAGGCGCCTCGCTCACCCCGCTGGAATCTCGATCTGCGTCGTGTTGCTCCTCCTCCTCGCGATATTGCACGGGTGTCCGAAGTCGTCCTTCGAACTGGCGCAGGCACGGGCCGAGGCCGGAAACCCCCACTGGCTGTCCATTGAGCTCAACACTGCCGACCAGCGACGCCAATACAAAGAAAGTGAGGTCATCGCCTTCACGGTCGGATATTCCAGCGCAGTCGCCAACTTGTACAAGGCGGAAGTTGCCGAGAATTCCAGCTTTGTGGCAGCCAGTGATACGCTTCATCTTTCCGACGGCCACACCGCGAGTTTGCGAGTTTTCGGCCTCGTCTGTTGCGGATCGAGCGTCATCGGGCTGATCGAAGAGCCTTAGGTCTACCATCCCCAACTGCGGCTTCGTCTAAAACCCGGAACCCATGAGATGTACGTCACGACTCACAGAGTGTTCCCGTGGGACATCGTTTCCCAGGTCTACACTCAAAGCGAGTGGGAGACTGCGTCGAACATGTTGAAGCTCCGAATTCTCCCCGATCCGGGCTGGCAAGAGAGGCAACTCGCCAAGATCAACGCCAAACCCAGCGATCCCTCAAAGTGTGCGGCGCTCTCGATGCTCGACATACCCGCCGCCACCGCCCAAAAGCTGGACCTCATCCGGTACGGTGTGCCATGCCAGTGGCAATGGGAATTTAACGAGACAGAGTATGCCACTGCGCTGAAAGGGATGGAACCGATCATTCAATCGCCCACGCACGGCGTCATCCAACATGATGTGAACCTTATCCTCCGGATGCGGAACTGGCTGGCTTACCCGGAATCCCGCCACATTCCGGAGGACAGAGAAGCTCATGATCGTTGGCGGGATTCTTCACGCTCCGTCTTGGTCGAGAGCGAGAAGGGGTTCGTTCACGAACTCTGCGGATTGTTGCCTACGAAAACACCCGACGCCCGACGGGTCACGCAGCACACCATCCACGAGCTCACCGCAGCAGAAGGTCTCCAAGACTTGCGCTGCCATTAGCTCGGCCCTGCGAAATACAGTCTGTGATCCTAATCACACCCTTAAGTGACCCGCTTTCTTTGCCTTACCCCTTCCGCAGTAGAAACTGGACATCGTACAAGAGGAAGACAGACCGGACCCGCGATTTGGGGTAAACTCAAGGGATTCCGGAACTTATGAGGCCTATGTCTCTGCTTTGGCTGCGTTTCGCACTGGGGTGCTACTTCATCGGACTGGTTTATGCCTTCGTGGCGCTCACGCGCACGAGTGACCTGTTCAGCCGTATCGCCCTCCACGCCGCCAGCCTGGGCATGGTCTTCCACTTCGTCTCGTTGGCGGAACTATTCCTTTCCGGCCAGGTCGTCTGGGCATCGGTACACAACGGCGAATCCCTGTTGGCGTTTCTGTCGATGACGTTCTTCATGATCATCTACGCCATCTACCAGACCACTTCACCCGGCGTTGTCGTCTTTCCAATCGTTTTCTTTCTGACGTTCGTGGGCGCCGTCGACGAGCAACCTGTGCTGTTGACCACGTTCGTCTCGCACAAGGGATGGCTCATCGCCCACATCATCCTCATCTTCACCGGCTACGCCGCGCTGGTGCTCAGCTTCGGCGCCAGCCTGCTCTACCTGCTGCAAGAGCGCCGCCTGAAGGCCAAGAAGTCCACCAGCCTGATTTCGTTCCTGCCCGCGCTCGAAGTGATCGACCAGATCGGCTACCGCTCGCTGCTGCTGGGTTTCCCCTTCATGACGCTGGGCCTAATCACCGGGTCGATCGTGGCTCTTACCACCTACGGCCGGGTGGACTTCCTCGATCCCAAGATTCTGCTCTCGCTGCTGATGTGGGCCGTGTACATGGTGATGGTCTTCACCCGCTGGAACTCCGGATGGCGCGGACGCCGCGCCGCTTTCCTCGCCACCTTCGCCTTTGTGGCAGCGCTGGCAGCATGGGCGGCTAACTATTTCTCTGCGATCCACAGGTTCGCGGCCTCATGAGATTCCAGCTCATTGGCGTGAATCACAAGAGCGCGCCGCTCGAAGTGCGCGAGCGCTTGGCGATCCCGGAGTCTCGCCTGCCCGACACCTGCCGCGATCTCAATGCCTATCCCGGGATCGAAGAGGGCATGGTCATCTCCACTTGCAATCGCGTGGAGATCGTGGCCCACACCACCAACGGCCACGCCGACCTGCGCGGATTCCTGCACGATCACTTTCACCTCACCGCCGACGAGTTAGACGCGCATCTGTACGAATTCCGAGAGAAAGACGCGGTGCGCCATCTGTTTCGTGTGGCCTCGAGCTTGGACTCGATGGTTGTTGGCGAAGCCCAGATTCTTGGCCAGGTCAAAGAAGCCTATGCCACGGCGCGCGCCGTAGGTGCCGTTCGCGGCCAACTCGACCAGCTGTTCAGCCGCGCCTTCGCCGTCGCCAAGCGCGTGCGCAGCGAGACCGCTGTCGGATCGTCATCCGTGTCGATTGCCTCGGTCGCGGTCGAACTCGCCAAAAAGATTTTCGGGACGTTGGAAGGGAAGACGGTCTTCATCATCGGCGCCGGCAAAATGAGCGAACTTGCCGCCCGCCACCTGATGGCCCACGGCTGCGCATCCATCTTCGTTGCGAACCGCACCTATGATCGTGCGATCGGACTGGCGCAGAGGTTTAACGGCCAGGCCATCAAGTTCGAGGACTTGTATAACACCTGCGACCGCGCTGACATCGTTATCACCTCGACGGGCTCTCCCCACGCGATTTTCCGCCGCGAACACGGCGAACAGTTCCTCGCGCGCCGGAAGAACAAGCCCATGTTCTTCATCGACATCGCGGTGCCCCGTGACGTTTCCCCGGAGATGGGCAAGCTCGACGGCATCTTCACCTACGACATCGACGACCTGCAGCAGGCCGTCAGCAGCCACGTCGCCGACCGCCGCAAGGAAGCCGAACTCGCCGAAGCCATCATCACCAGCGAAGTCGAACGCTTCGAAGCCCGCCTGCAAACCCTCGACGTGGTGCCCACAATCGTGTCGCTCCAAGATCATCTGGAAACGATTCGCCAGGCAGAGATCGACCGCGTCCGCGGCCGCATGGGCCACCTGACCCCTGAGCAGGAAATGGCCGTCGAGGCCCTGACCCGCGGCATCATCAACAAAGTGATGCACACCCCCATCACCACGCTGAAGACGGCAGCAAAAGAATCCGAAGCCACGACGGTGGTCGATGTAGTCCGCCGCCTGTTCAACCTTCACGACAAGGATAAAGACAAAGAAGGGCCGTCACCGGAAAAGAAAAATGAAGTAGGGACGCGCCAATGAACTCCACGTCCTACCAGTCGTCCCCGCATATGAGCATCACCCTCAAGTACTGTCATCCTGAGCGGAGTCAGGCGGAGAGCGAAGCGAACCGCCAGACGGAGTCGAAGAATCCCTATCACCGCGATACAATCCGCGGCACCGAAGCGAATTTCCACATCGTCGTCCGCTTCTTCGATGAACACCAGAGCGAACTCCGCCCCGTCTCCAGCCGCGAAGCGGCGGTATGGGAAAGCCCGGGACGGCAGTGCCGGAAATATGTAGTAGACGGAACGAGTCCCGAAGGCACGGCGCTGTCGCACAAACGGATTACCCAATGACCGACTCCCACAACGGTTCACATCCGACGAAACTTCGCATCGGCTCCCGGGGCTCCCAACTCGCTCTATGGCAGGCTAACCACATCTCGGCCCTCCTGCGTGCCCGCGGCCACGAAGTCGAAATCGAAATCATCCACACCACCGGAGACAAGATCACCGACGTCGCCCTCGCCATGGTCGGCACCAAGGGTATGTTCACCAAAGAAATTGAAGAGGCCCTCGCCGCTGGACGGGTCGATCTCGCCGTCCATTCGCTGAAGGACCTGCCCACCGAACTGCCTCCAGGATTCGAAATCGCCGCTATCACCGAACGACAAGATGCGCGCGACGCTTTCTGTTCAAGCCACTATTCCAGCTTTCAGGAACTGCCTCAAGGCGCGCGCGTTGGCACTTCCAGCCTTCGGCGCCAGGCACAACTGAAAGCTGTCCGCCCCGACCTCGACATTCATCCTCTGCGCGGCAACGTCGACACGCGGCTGCGCAAACTAGAGCAAGGAGAATACGACGCCATCATCCTAGCCTCGGCCGGACTCAATCGCCTCGGCAAGACGCAACTCGTCAAACAAATTATTCCCGCCGACATCATGTGCCCCGCCGCAGGCCAGGGCGCGCTCGGCATCGAAATCCGCCTAGGCGACACTGCTACTTGTCAACATCTGGAATTCTTGAACGACCCCACCGCCCGCGCCGCCACGACCTGTGAACGCGCTCTGCTCAACCGCCTCGGCGGAGGTTGCCAGGTCCCCATCGGCGCCTTCGCAGAAATGCGCAACGGCAGGCTGCATCTGGAATCCATCGTCGCCGATCCTGACGGCTCGAAACTGCTCCGCGATTCCCGCGACGGAAGGATTGAAGACGCAGAGAAACTGGGCAGCGATGCTGGCGCAGCCCTGCTTAAGCGCGGCGGCGACCAGATCCTCGAAGCCGTCTACGGCCGCGGCCTGGCCGTACCTCCGCAACCCTGATCCGCTACCATAGCCTGCACTCAACCAGCTAAGATTGAGGTCCATTGACGCAGCCGCTGAGCGGCGACAGAGTGCAGCCCACAGCGTGAGCTGCGGAAGAAGTCAGGCGATAGGAACCCATCTCCGAAGGAGCAAAAGAAAACAACGTGTACATTCCCGAACATTTCCGTGTGCATGAACATGCTGATGCCATCGCCTTTATGCGTGCGAACCCGTTTGCGATCCTCGTCTCGTCCGCGGACGACGCCCCCTTCGCGACGCACCTCCCGGTGTTCGTCGACCGCAAAGAAGATCATCTGGTCCTCCGCGGCCACGTCGCCAAAGCCAACCCGCACTGGCGCCATCTCGAACTCAATCCCACGTGCATGACCATTTTTCACGGCCCTCACGCTTACGTCTCCACCTCGAACTACGTCACCCGCGAAAACGTTCCCACATGGAACTACGGCGCCGTACACGTCTATGGGAACGGCCGCACGTTCTCATCCCCGGATGATTTGCAAGGCGTCCTCCAGCAGTTGATCGGCACCTTCGAGCCCGCCTACGCCGAACAATGGGGCAGCCTGAGCGATGCCTACCGCAAGCGCATGTTGAGCCACATCGTGGGCATCGAAATCGCAGTCACAAAGATCGAAGCCAAATTCAAGCTGAGCCAGAATCGCACCAAAGAAGAGCAGACCAACGTGATCACCTCCTTGGAGAAATCCACAGACACCGCAGTCTCCGGCGTCTCGAGCCTGATGAGACAGCAGAATCTAGGCACGAAGAAAGAGAGCGAATGAGTCCGTGTGGGACGGACACTCCCTTCGCCAGGCCCACCGCAGGCTCTGTCCGTGCTACCATGAGCAAGAGACTGAACCCGATGAGCAAACCTCTGACCGGAGTTCGCGTGCTAGTCGGCCGCGCCAAGCACCAAGCTGGCGCTCTCTCCGCAGAACTGCGCAAGCGTGGTGCGGAAGTCCTGGAAATTCCCTTCATCGAAATCTGCAAGCCGAAATCCTTCAAGCCACTCGACGCAGCTCTCAAGCGCCTCGGAACCTACGACTGGCTGATCCTGACGAGCGTCAACGGCGTCGAAGCCATGTGGGATCGGATGTCGAAACTGCATCTCAGAAACACTCTGTTCGCCGATGTTCGCATCGCCGCCATCGGCCCCGCCACCAAGAAGGCCATCGAGCAGCGCGGGATGAAAGTCGACGTCGTCCCCAAAGAATACATAGCTGAGTCCGTCGTCAAGAGCTTGAAGGGCAAAGTGAAAGGTAAGCGCGTGCTTCTGGTCCGCGCGAAAGTGGCCCGTGACGTAATCCCCACCCAACTCCGCAAGGCTGGAGCCTACGTCGACGTCGTCGAAGCCTACGAAACCGTCCTGCCCCAATCTTCTCGCGCCCGCCTGCGCGCTGCCTTGAAGAATCCGAGAAAGCGCCCCGACGTGGTCACTTTCAGCAGTTCCTCGACGGTCAGGAATTTTGTGGAGCTGCTAGGCTCAAGCAAGAAATCGCGCCACAAGAGTCTGGTTGGAATCCGCATGGCCTCAATCGGGCCCGTCACTTCCGCCACGCTCCGGGAGTTCGGCCTGCCAGTGGACATCGCCGCTGGGGAGTTCACCATCCCAGGTCTCGTCAGCGCCATCGTTGGAGCAGTCGCACATCGTGCAAAATGATCACTCGGTAGTCGCGGAGTAAGGGCGAAGATCGGCCGCACTACACTCCCGAACGAGCTTGTTTGATATCAATCGGTTAGCGCCAAGTTATTGATAATGCTGAAAGGGCGCAAATTTGCTGGGAGCCGCACGAGCCGTCGCCATCGCCACCCAGGATGCTGTTTGCTGAACCTCTGGGGCCCCTGGCGCTGACGATCGACCCTCGACAGGACCTGGAGGTCATCCTCCGAACACTGGCGCTGGAAGCGCCTGCCAGCCAAACCGCATCTCAGTGGAATCAATAAGTTAGCTATAGGCTATTGATAAGAAAGATGTAAGGCGCCAATGGGCGCAAACATGTACGTATAATAAAGTATTTGCAACGGTCGTTTGTAACTCTTATCTCGATTGAATCGAAAGAACGTAGGCTATTCCGTCACCGAGCAACTGCAGTCCGCCGGCACGACATGTGCCAGCAGAAAATCCGCCACGCGCTTGTACGCGTCAATCTGATTTTCCACGCGCGCGAACCCGTGTCCCTCGTTCTCGTAAATCTTTGCCTCCACGGTTCCGCCGCGCTTCTTGATCGCGTCGACCACCTGCTGCGTCTCTGACTTCGGACACCGCGGATCATGTCCTCCGGCGAGCAGCAGCAGAGGTGCCTTGATCTGATCGATAAAGTTGATCGGCGACCGGTCTTCATACAGCGCCTTATTCTTTACCACATCGCCCATCGTCGCCAGATCCGATTGCTGCAGCACTGGATCCTCATTCTCAATTTCGGTAAACCAGTTCACGAAGGGCACAATCGGGACGCCCGCGGCCCACACTTCTGGAGCCTTCGTCACCGCCATCATGCTCAGATAGCCGCCATAACTTCCGCCCATTACCGCGATCTTCTTTGGATCGAGATGGCCCGTCTGCTTGATCCAGTCCACACCCGCCAGCACATCCTGCAAATCGCCGCCGCCCATGTCGAACAAGTTGGCCTGCTGAAACTCTTTTCCGTATCCAGTCGACCCGCGATAGTTAGGTGCCAGCACCATGTATCCCTGATTCGCCGCGAACTGCACGAAGCGGCTGAAAGAATTCATGCTCTGCGCCGTCGGCCCGCCATGAATGTAGACGATCGCCGCATTCTGCCCGTTGCGTGCCATGTTGAACGGCACATATAAAAACGCAGAGATCGTCCACTTGCCGTCGCGGCTGGGATAGTGCACCAGATACGGCTCAACCATATCCTCCGAGCGCACACCGGCGACCAGCGAGTGCGTAATCGGTTGCGACTTGCTTGTGCTGAGGTCGTACACCCAGAGATCGCCGGGAGCAGTCGGTCCATTGTGGTTATAGAGCAGCCGCTGCCCGTCGTGACTGAACGCCGAGTGTCCGCCCGCGGGCTCGTTCACCCCCTTTGGGATGGCAAGCGCCGTCGATTTTCCCGTCGCCAGATCGTGCAGGTAGATGTCGTCGTTCCCGTCGACATTGGCGTTGAACGTAATGTGTTTGCCGTCCGGTGAAAATTCGCCGCCACGAATTTCCCACTTATCTTTCGTGATCCATTTGATCGTTCCTGGGCGGAAGACTCCGGTGACCGATGCGCCCTTGTCGCTGTAGTCGAGAATGCCAATATTTTCATATCCGTTGGCAGCATTAGAGGTGATTAGTATCTTCCCGCCGTCCGGAACTGGACGGCGATCGATATCGTTCGCGTAATAGCGCTGCTCGCCTTCATGGGGGGTCAGCAGCGTGCTCTTACCAGTCACCACATCGGCGATGAAGACATTCGAGTCCGTCCCCTTGGCATGTTCCTGCGTATAGACGATGGACGTCCCATCTTTCGACCAGATGATCCCGTAATTTCCCTTATCCTGGGGCGTGTTCGTCGTGAGGTGCTTCACCTCGCGCATGACCATGTCGTAGATGTCAATCTCGTACGCCGCCGAAGTTTTCGGCTTAACTTCATACGCCAGATAGCGCCCATCCGGCGACCACGTCGGATTCAGTTCCGCGATCTTGCGTGTCTGCGTCAGGTTCACGACTTTGCCGGTCTTTGGCGAGACGAGAAAAATGTCCCACTGCTCGTCGCCGTCATAGTCGGACTGATACGCGATCCATTTGCCGTCCGGCGACCACGCCGGCGCCGTCTGCCGCTGGTCGCTCACCGTCAACTGCACCGGCCATCCACCCTCAGAAGGGACGAGCCACAGATTATTCCGTCCGCTCATGTTCGAGATGAACGCGACGCTCTTGCCATCGGGAGACCATGTCGCCCGCCCCACCTGCCGCGTCATGTACAGCTTCTCGATGGTCAGGGTGCGCGGTTCAACCTGCGCGTTGGGCTTGGACGAAACCTGCTTCGGATCGGTGACCGCCTGCGGCGCAGGCAACGTCTGGGCGGCGGTTTCAGCAACGACAGTGCTCATGAATATGACGATAGCAAAGAGTGCGCAGCGGCGCATGGCGCGGATCCTCAAGGTAAGGTAAAAAAGAGAGTCTAGCAGAGGCGCATTTCGTCGGTCCGCCCCTCATGCTGGCTAGGTCCTGCATCCATGAACATTTCGGTGCCTTTTCGCAGGCTTTTTACGACGCTTCTCTGCACTGCACTTGCAGTCGCGCCATTAGACGCGGGTGCTCAGCAGCCTCCGCCGCCTCATCACGTCGCCATCGAAGGCGATCACTTCGCACTCGACGGCAAGCCACTGCAAATCATCTCCGGTGAACTGCATTACGAACGGATTCCGCGAGAATACTGGCGCGACCGTCTCAAGAAAGCGCGCGCCATGGGCCTCAACACGATTTCCACTTATGTGTTCTGGAACCTGCACGAGCCCAAACACGGAGTCTACGAGTTCAGAGGATCGCTCGATGTGGCTGCCTTCGTACGCATCGCGCAAGAAGAAGGACTTTACGTTATTCTGCGCCCCGGCCCTTATGCCTGCGCCGAGTGGGATCTGGGTGGCCTGCCCGCGTGGCTGCTGGCCGATCCCAACATCGTCTTGCGCAGCGCTGACGAAAAATTCCTCGCCCCGGCGCAACGCTGGCTGCAAAGACTCGGCAGGGAACTGGCCCCACTGCAAATCACGCACGGCGGGCCGATCATCGCCGTCCAGGTTGAAAACGAGTACGGCTCTTTCGGTAACGATCACGCATATATGCAGCGCATTCTCGCAGCGCTGCGAAACGCAGGCCTCGGCGAGGTCCTCCTCTACACCGCTGACGGTGGCGACGAGCTACCCGCGGGAACTCTCCCCGACATTCATGCCGTCGTGAACTTCGGTCCGGGCGAAGCCAAAGCGGAATTCGCCAAGCTGCAGAAGTTCCGTCCCGGTCGCCCCATGATGAGCGGCGAGTACTGGGACGGATGGTTCGACCACTGGGGCGAAAAACATCAGACCACCGACGCTGCCCAGCAGGTGCTGGAACTCGACTGGATCCTGAGCCAGGGATATTCCATCAACCTCTACATGTTCCATGGCGGTACAAGTTTCGGATTCATGAACGGGGCGAACTGGCAGAACGTCTATGAGCCCGACGTCACCAGCTACGACTACGACTCTCCGGTAAGCGAATCGGGCGCGCTCACGAAAAAGTATTTCGCCTTCCGCAACGTAATCGCGCAGCATCGCCCGGACGTGGCCATTCCCGATCCGCCGGCTGCGTTACCCGTGATCGAAGTCGCGGAATTCGAGCTGGCACAAAGCGCAGACCTATGGTCGAACCTGCCGACTCCTATCAGCCTGGAAAGACCGCGCGCCATGGAGACCCTCGGCCAGTCCTACGGATACATCCTCTACCGCAAGAAATTTAAGGAACGGTTCATCGGTGAGCTGCAGATTCGCGAACTACGCAGCTATGCTCGGATCTTCGTCAACGGAAAACTCGCTGGCACACTCGACCGTCGCAAGAAGCAGGATCGGCTGCGCATCGAGGCCAGCGCGGACTCAACTCTCGACATCCTCGTCGAGGGCACGGGCCGCATTAATTTCACCACCGAATTGCGCAACGAGCGCCAGGGGATCAATGGCTCAGTGACTCTCGGGGGCAAGGAGCTATCAGGCTGGCAGGTTTTCCCGTTCCCGATGGACGATCTCTGGAAGCTGCAGTTTTCGAAGGTGAGAGCCGATGCATCGCACGAACCAGCATTCTACCGTGGCCAATTCGATCTAAGCGACACCGGTGACACATTCCTCGACACACGCGGCTGGGGCAAAGGCGCCGTGTGGGTTAACGGCCATGCGCTAGGCAGATTCTGGAATCTAGGCCCGCAGCAGACTCTCTACCTCCCCGCCCCTTGGCTGCGAAAGGGCGCAAATGAAGTGATCGTTTTTGCTCAGGACAAGCCGACGAACCGCCGGATGCATGGATTGCGCGCGCCGATACTGGATGAATTGGGAGCCGAATAAATTAGGCTTGTAACCAGAAGAGCGCACAGAGTTCAACCAGCGTTCCCCTGTGTCCTCCGTGTCCTCTGTGGTTGAAATCTAAACCTTCGCGTTCTTATGCATCTCGACCGTGCTCCAGGTCTTATCCCCCGCATGGCATAGGTTCTCCAGTGCACACTCCGCACACTTGGGCTTCCGCGCAATGCAGAGCTTCCGCCCATGCCAGATGATCTGATGCGAAAACAGAATCCACTTCTCCCGCGGAATGACCTTCATCAGATCCTGCTCGATTTTCTGCGGATCGTTCTGCGTCGTCAGCTCCAGCCGCCGTGAAATGCGGTGGACGTGCGTATCGACCACTACGCCCTCCGCCTTCCCGAACCATGATCCCAGGACAACATTCGCGGTTTTGCGCGCGACCCCCGGCAGCGTCAGCAGCTTTTCCATGTCATCGGGAACTTGCCCCCCGAAGTCCGCGACGATCGTCTTCGCCGCTCCCACCACCGACTTCGATTTATTGCGGAAGAATCCGGTCGAGCGCACATCCGGCTGCAACTGTTCTGGCGTGAGCGCGGCAAACGCCTCGACGGTCGGATACTTGCGGAACAACTCCGGCGTCACGCGGTTGACGTTCACGTCGGTCGATTGCGCCGACAGAATCGTCGCCACCACAAGCTCCCAGGCACTGGCATGCGTAAGCGCGCATTTGACCTCGGGATAAAGTCGGTCCAGCCGCTTCAGAATCTCCGCGACGCGCTCGGGAGCGACTGGATTGTAGCCCTTGATCTTAGGGGCGGAGGTGGGAGCAGATTTCCCTGCGGCAGTCTGGCGCCCCTTCGGGGCTGCTGCCGAGGCCTTGCCTCGGCCTGGACGGGCGAAGGCGCCCGTCCCCACATGAGCATCTTTAGCGTCGGCCGTCGGCTTCGAGAATGGTGCCTGTCCCACTCGAACGTTGTCCTGGCGCCCGGTCCGGGCGGGCTGACGCGGAACTACACCACGAGCCATGATCGTCTCCTTGGCCCAACATCTTAACAGCGATCTTCCTATCAAAGATCTTCGGCGACTCGAGTCGGCCCAACGCGACATCGCGCGTTGGTCCTCGGTAACCTCTCTGGGAATTGACGCGTTCCTCTCACCCCGGTAGTCTGGAAGCAATCCAGCGAGAGTCAGGAAAATTCCTATGGCAGTCAGTTCCATTCAACTCGGCCAGGTCTGGCGCAGCGAAGCCGATGGGCAGGATTACCTGGTCACTAAGGTCTATAACGAAGTCTTTTCGCAATTCGCCATGCTGCGTCCCGCTGGAATCACCGCTCCCGACGCCCCCACAGTGCGCGTGAAGGTCACCAAGGGCCCCCAAGGCGCGACCTTACCCGGATACGCGTTTACGCAGGAAGGCTCGTTCTAAGCCGATATTTCTGGCGCATCCTTTACACTGGATCACAAGTTCTCCATTCCCAGTTCTCAGCACGAGCCCGACGGGTTTAGCTGAGTGCCGAGTACCGAGTACTGCTTCCTATGACTGAGAAAATCCTCGCTATCCTCTTCGTCTTCATTAGCCAAGTCATCGCCTCCACCGGCTATGCCGGCATTTCTCTGCTCATGGCGATCGAGTCGGCCTGCATTCCTCTGCCGTCCGAACTGATCATGCCCTTTGGCGGATACCTGGTCTTTCAGGGGACATTCAAACTGTTGTGGCTCGCGACGGCCGGCGCCATCGGATGCAACCTCGGTTCGCTGATCGCGTACGAAATCGGCTGCTACGGTGGCCGTCCTCTAGTCGAACGCTACGGTCGCTGGATTCTCATGGGACGCCGCGAACTTGACTGGTCCGATCGCTTCTTCGCCCGCTGGGGATACCTCGCCGTCTTCATCGGCCGACTGCTCCCCGTGATCCGCACGTTCATCGCGCTTCCCGCCGGAATCGCCCGCATGCCCCGCGGCCGCTTTCACATCTACACGTTCCTCGGATCGTGGCCCTGGTGTCTCGGCCTAGCCTACCTCGGCATGAAGCTGGGAGAAGACTGGCGTGACCTCGGCAAATACTTCCACAAATTTGACGCCCTGATCGGTGTGATGCTCGTAGCGGGCATCGCCTACTTTGTCTGGAGTCACTGGCAGAATCGGATCAGCTCTCAGCCGTCGGCTGTTGGCCGTCAGTAAATCCAGCAGTCAGTGGAGCTCTACCCATGAATGCGGTCGTGCGTCTTCGCATCGTTCAGGTTGGCTGTATCTTGATGGTTCTTGCCTGCGTCTGGGTGAGCCGATTGGGGCATCGTGCGTGGCAAGGCTCGCTGGCGCCTCGTCATTGGATCGTAATGGCAGCCGCGATCTGGACGGCGATTTCTGGTTTCACCCTTCAGCAAAGGGTCGTCAATCGCCCTGTGAACTCCCGCCGGCCATCAAAATCCACTCCATTCACGCGCTGGAGGGCAGGACATATCTTCCGGTTGTGGACCGCGATGAGCGTTGGAGGGTGGGCGCTCCTTCTCAGCGAATTCTCTGGCCCAGCAATGATGGTGAAACTTCTTTTTGTGCTGTCGCTGCTCCTCCTGCTGGTATGGACGCCCGGACCCGTTCCAGACCAGACAAAGCAAGCTTGAGTTCGCTCAACGGTATCTGGGCGGAGTGGTTCGTCTGCTCCGCCTCTGTGCCAGCAGCGCCGGAAATATTCCCCACGCCGTGGCTCCATCGAGTGGTGGCGTTGGAAGCAGATTCAAGACTGCTGTTCCCAGACTGAAGAAGCCAAGAATGACAAAGAGCATGTTCAAGCTTTCAAAACGCGTGTACCCGAACACCGCCACCCACGCGACCAGCGGAGCGGCAACCACGGCCTGCGCCAGCACGCCGGCCCATGCAATCTTGCAGTGATCAAGCCGCGACCATGGCGTCCCGAATCGCGTGATGCCGAAAATTGGATAAAGCTCGATCGAGAACACGGGACATCCCAATCGCTGGGCCGCTATCAGGTGCCCCATCTCATGGATGAGCAGCATGCTCCAGTATGCCGCCAAACCCAGAAGCGTCAGTCCTGGACGCCGCAAGACCCCCGCCAGAATCACCGCCGCTACGAGGAAGACGGTCCAGTGTACGTACAGGTCAACCCCGCGGATCTGCCCGACCTTCGTTTTCTTGTCGAATCGAATCGGGTTTGCGAATTTGAAAAGCGCGGGCACGGTCTGCTCTCTCGAGTTGGAAATCGCAATTCTAGCAGCGCTTCGAACCCTCTCTATGGCCGCGCCAACTGCGATCCAACGATCTGCCATCTTCCACCGCGCTTCATAACCACATCCATGTATACATACAGAACAGGGAAGCGCCGCCCTCCCTGCTCGACCACATCGTCCTCCGATCCGTGGACGATCCCCACGTCGTCCCGCAAGACTCGAATCCGCCGTCCCGTCGAAGCCATCGACACGTATCGAATGTTTCCCGACCTGATATTTTCAATCACTTCGGCTTTGGTGGAAACGTCGCCAGATTCGTCGTACTGCACATAGTCGTCTGCGAAGATGCGCGACAATTCCTCCACGTCGCCCGCGATCAAAGCCCGATCCCCATCCTCAAACAGCCGCAAGATTTCCTGTTCGTCGTTCACAGATCAGCCCCCTCTCGCATGTCATTCTGAGCGCAGTCGAAGAACCCCTACCCGTCAATCGCAGCCTGGGTCACGTCAGGGAATTCGCGCCGCGCCCCAAGACTATTGCCGCGAACCGCGCCTTGGTGTACAAGCAAAGCACCCACTCCAAGGAGGATTTGATTCCAATGCGCCACGCGCTCGCCGCCCTGCTGTTTATCGCCATCGCCGTGCCAATGTCTGTCCATGCCCAATCGGCCGCCGCGTCCGACAAGCCTTTCGTTGTCGAGTATTACTACAAAACCAAGTGGGGCCACGCCGACGAATTCCTCAAACTCTTCAAGAAGAACCACTATCCCGTCCTGAAGAAAGAATCCGAGATGGGCCGCATCACCAAGGTCTGGATGGATCAGCCGCGCTACCACACCACCGAAGACGGCCGTTGGGATTTCCGCGTGACCATAGTCTTCAAGAACGCCACCGTCGCCAATGAGCCCTTCGACGAGGCCGCACTGCAAAAGCAAATGTATCCCGACCAGGAAACCTTCCAGCGCGAAGAGCAGCGCCGCTTTGAAATCCTCGACGCCCATTGGGACTTGCCGATCAAAACGGCAGACCTGGATAAACCGTAAAGCCGTAAAGACTAATTAGAGGGGAAGGATGAAGAGGTTTCTCTGTGTCCTCCGTGTGCTCTGTGGTTAAGCGTCCTGGTCGATCTTCAAGAAGTTGGCCACAACTTTCTCGTGCCACTTCCAAGGCAGAATGCGTTTCAGCGCCAACTGGATCTTCGCATCGCGCCCGACCAGATAGCGCAGCTTAGGATTCGGATTCTGCGCAATCTCAACAATAGTCCGCGCGACCAAGATCGGATCCGCCTTAGGTAGCTTCTCGATGGTCGAACGCATCCGCAAGCTCCGCTGAATATTCGGCGACGTCTGTTTCGTAGCCTGCTCTCCCATCACAGCGCCGCGCGTCCAGATATCAGTCTGAAACGCTCCCGGTTCTACCAGCACAACCTTAATTCCCAATGAGTTCACTTCCATGCGCAGCGATTCACTCCATCCTTCGAGCGCATGTTTCGAGGCAGAATAACTGCTCACGGTCACGGACCCATGCAACCCGGCGATCGATGAGACCTGAATGATGTGCCCGGAATGCTGTCGCCGCATGATCGGCAACGCGGCTTTTGTCACCGCTACGGCGCCGAAGAAATTCGTCTCGAACTGCAGCCGCAACTCCTCCAGCTTAATGTCTTCCGCGAATCCAGCCACGGCGAAACCTGCATTGTTCACTAGCACGTCGAGCCGTCCGTAGTCGCGCACTACGCCGTCGACGAAGCCTGGGATCGTGTCGAACTTCGTGACGTCAAGCGCACGCACGTCGACCTTTGCCGCCGCGTTGCTGGCCGTCACCGCCTGATCAAGACGATCGCGCCGGCCCAGATCGCGCATCGTAGCGACCACGCGAAATCCCGCCTTCGCCAGTTCAATCGAAGTCAGCAATCCAAAGCCGCTGGATGCACCTGTAATCAGAGCTATCTTTTCAGGCATTCGAATGGTGTAACACAGGGGCGCAAAAAACTGCAGCCCTGCAGCTGATTTAGTGGGAAAATAGGCTAGACAGGACGTCCATTCGTACCCCGGGTACGTGCCAAGGAGGTCTTATGCTGGCGACCCGATATCGCCTCAATCGCAATCCCTACTTCCATTTTCACCCCCTGCACACTCTGTTCTCACTGGTCGGCACTCTGATTTTGTTCGGTCTGCTGACCTGGTTTCTGGTGATACCGGCCAAGTAGAAACACTCGACCGGTGTTTCGGGCGGAGGGGAGGTCCGTTCTTCTTGTTCCCATCCGGCAATGCGATGCGCAAACTACGCGAAAGATGTTAATCCTTGGTAACAATCACGACGGAATTCCTTTATCGCCCCCATCAAAATTTGGAATTAGACATAATCTCTACAAGATCGATAATGTACTGCATGGAACCCTTACTATCGGTTGAGGACTCACACGTAGATGTACTCCACGAAATCACCGAACGCCTTGGTACGGGTGACGGATTTCACGAAGTTCTGAATCGCGTCGTCGAATTTGCTTCGGCGCTGGTCAAGTGCGATTCCTGCCTCATCTACATTCTCGAAGGCGACGAACTCGTTCTCAGGGCGTCGAAGAATCCGCACCCCGACGTCGTCGACCGCCTGAAACTCCGCGTGGGACAGGGCATTACCGGATGGGTCGCAGAACATCGCGAGCCGGTGGCCATTCCCGAAGATGCGGCGCACGATCCGCGTTTTCAATTCTTCAACGAGTTGCCGGAAGACAGCTATGAAGCTTTTCTCTCTGTGCCTTTGATGTGCCGCGGCCGCGTGGTCGGCGTAATCAATCTTCAGCACAGCCAGCACCACGTCTACCGCCGTCGGGAGATTCGCATGATCTCGACCGTAGGATTCCTCGTGGGCGCCGAACTTGAACTCGCGCGTCTGGAAGAAGCCAACTCCACCCTCGCCGAGCAATTACAGACCAGAAAGATCGTGGAGCGCGCGAAAGGAATTCTGCAGCGCGATCTCGGCCTCAACGAAGAGCAAGCCTACCTTGCCCTGCAGCGCCAGAGCCGGCAGAAACGCAAACCGATGAAGGAAATCGCGGAAGCTATTGTCTTGAGCGACGACGTCCGAGGCAACTCCCAAGTCCAGCCGACCTAAATTCCGTAGGCCGGGCAAGCCACCGAAAAGCGTCCAAAAACACGGTGGGCGGATAGCAGGTTCGCTATCCGCCCACGGCGTTCTGGGCAAGCAGAAAGACTATTGGCCCGACGCCGTAGCCGTGGCACCGGCTTTGGCAATCTGTCTTTGCGTGGTGTGCGACGGCACCGTGAACCGCAGCGTCATGCCGAATTCTGGCAGTTGCATGGCGCTGACGTAGCTGCCATCCGTCGTAGCTTCAAGGATGAGCCGGTTCTGATCCGATGGTTTCGAATCTTCCGTGTCGGATACCAGCACCATGTATCCGGTGCGTGCCCCACTCAGCTTGTTAATACTGAGCATGCGCGTCCCATTGTCGGGATCGAAGGAAAACGCGTAGTCTCCGGCCGCGAGTGTGGCATTCTCCAAATGCGCTTCGTGAGTCAGCGTGAACTTGCCTTTTGCTGCCTCCTGCGCCGAAGCCAGGGTGGGTGTGAAGTTCAGAGCACTTGCCGCGAGCAACGCGGCATACACGTAGTTGCGAATGGTTTTCATGGAATCTCCTTTTGTCTTCGTTGGGAAGAACTCGTCTGAAGAGCACACTACCGGCGCGAGTCCGGATGGCGTGGGCTCAGGCTGAGGTGGAGATCAACGGGGTCAATAAGAATTGCATGCCGCAGACTCGGCTGGCACGCAAACAGCAGCTTCGCGGGACTGGCTGCAGAGCCGGCTGCGAAGTGATTCCACTATGCAACACAATCAGTGCAGCAGTCCAACTCAAAAAATCTATGGACGTCATTCACGCGCGCCACGGTACAGAAGTAACTGCGCGTCAGCGGATCGAACCATGTAGTGACAACCGCCTCAGCTGACACGCCAGAGCTTACCCTGAGCGAGGGTAGCGAAGTCGAAGAGGCGAAGCCCGGTGCCCGTGAACAAAAGCCGCAAGTCCGTTCAATGCCAAAGCGGATTCTTCAACCAACAATCCTGTACGCTTGGCCGCATCGGTTTGCCAAACTTCCGCCGGAAGTGAGATGATTGCAAGTCGCGGTGGCGGTGACCAGCCACCGCCACCAGAAGGGGAATCCAATGTATCAGAAACGCCCAGGAGTATTCATGGCCGATTGGTGGGATGCCGACGGCCGCCGCCACCGCAAGCAGTTCGCAAATTCCGCAGCTGCCCGTGAACACGAGCACCGTGAGACTGCGTTGGCCCACGCGGAGCGCGCCACTCGCGAGATGAAGCTGGCGGCTCGTACCAGTACCTCAAAGCGGTCCGCGTCGAAGACGGAAACCGGCACCATCGAACCCGCCAAAGGCAAACTCGGCGTCATGATTCCCGGCATGGGAGCGGTGGCGACTACGTTCGTCGCCGGCGTCGAGGCCATCCGCAAAGGCCTCGCTAAGCCGATCGGATCGCTCACGCAAATGGGAACTGTCCGCCTGGGCAAGCGCACCGATGGACGCTCGCCCAAAGTAAAAGAATTTGTGCCGCTCGCCACGCTCGACGATCTGGTCTTCACCGGATGGGACATCTTCAATGACAACATGTACGAAGCTGCCTCCAATGCCGGCGTACTCGACTATCGCCTGCTCGAGCAGTTGAAGCCGTTCCTCTCCACGATTACGCCGCGCGCCGCCGTGTTCGATCACAACTACGTGAAGAAGATCGACGGCCCCAACGTGAAGAAGGGTAAGACGAAGATGGATCTCGCCGAGCAGTTGCGCGACGATATCCGCGACTTCCGCAAGACCAGTGGCGCCCGCCGTCTGATCACCATGTGGTGCGGATCGACCGAGTCCTACATCGAACCCACCGAGGCGCATCAGTCGGTGAAGGCCTTCGAGAAGGCAATGAAAGACAACGACGAAATGATCGCGCCCTCCATGATCTACGCCTACGCGTCGCTGATGGAAGGCGTTCCGTTCGCTAACGGTGCGCCCAATCTCACCGTCGATCTTCCGGTCATGCTCGAACTCTCCCGCAAAAACGAAGCGCCCATCTGCGGCAAGGACTTCAAAACCGGCCAGACGTTGATGAAGACCGTTCTCGCGCCCGCGTTCAAAGCCCGCCTGCTCGGACTGAGCGGATGGTACTCCACCAACATCCTCGGCAACCGCGATGGCGAAGTGCTCGACGATCCTGGTTCCTTCAAGACCAAGGAAGAATCCAAGCTGGGCGTGCTGGAGCACATCCTGCAGCCGGGGCTCTATCCCGAACTCTACGGAAACATATTCCACAAAGTGCGCATCAACTATTACCCGCCGCGCGGCGACAACAAAGAAGGCTGGGACAACATCGACATCTTCGGATGGCTCGGCTATCCGATGCAGATCAAAGTTGACTTCCTCTGTCGCGACTCCATTCTCGCCGCGCCGATCGTGCTCGACCTGGTCCTGTTCCTCGATCTGGCGAAGCGCACTTCCGAGCTGCGTGGTTTGGGAATTCAGGAGTGGCTCAGCTTCTACTTTAAGTCCCCGATGACGCCTCCGGGCCTGTATCCGGAGCACGATCTGTTCATCCAGCTGATGAAGCTGAAGAACACGCTTCGTCACCTGAAGGGCGAAGAACTGATCACGCACTTGGGGCTAGAGTACTACGACTAGTTTCGCGTGAAGTGGGATCAGGAGGGCGCGGGCGCATCCGCTCGCGCCTTTCTTAAAGGATTCCGCTCGGTCTCATACCGCCCAGCGCATCCGAACCGCCGCAGATAAGAGGCTGGCCACTGCTATTCACCAGACCGTTCGAATCAGCGGGCTTCTACGGATGTTTTCGTCTCGCGTGACCAGCGTCAGGGCCTCAGCGCGCGCTGTGGCGCCAATCAGGCGGTCCGCGGGCTCGCGGGGATAGTCGTCAGGGAATTGAGTACTTAAGGCTGCAATCTCTGGCGTGATCGGCCTGACTACTGTGCCTTCGCTGAGCAATCGCACGGAGGCTTCGACTGTTCCATAAGCCTGAATCCTCCCGCGCGCCAGCAATACAGCAAGCTCCCAGAGCGTGATTGCGGAGATAGCAAGACCCCCGTCCTGGCGACGCGCCCGCTCGATTGCCCCTAAGGCGGCTCGGGACAGGCGCTTTGAATCGGCCACGGTCCATACCAGGACGTGAGTATCCAGCAGAATCATCGCAAGGCGTCCCAGGCCTCGGGAGGCTCGACGGGAGATTCAATATCGCCCATGATGCGTACGATGCCTTCGAGCCGGCCGATAAAGTCATCCTTGCCGCCGTCGACGGGTACGAGTTTCGCAACCGGCTTACCGCGTTTGGTGATCAGCAATGGCTGTTTGGTGGAACGCACGTCTTCCATCAGGGTCAGACACTGTGCCTTGAATACTGCCGCGGGAATCTTCTTCATAGACACATTGTAGCATATATGGTCACATCGGGATGACCATGCTCACCGATACTTTCTTCTCCCGCCTGTACTCGTCGAACTTCTCCAGGAAACGGTCCATGTCCTTCTTCTGCAGATAGTAGGGAGTCGAGAGCCGCAGCTTATTGGGGTCGCCGCCGCGGATGCGGATCTTGTGCGTCTTCCACATCCAGTTCTCCAGATCCATACGCGGAACGGGCGGGCAGTTCACGCTGACGATTCCGCAACGGAGTGCGGGGTCGGGCGACGTCCACGATTCGGCGCCGCGCTTCTTCATCTCTTCAAGGATGTAGTCGGACGATTGGCGATGGCGGCGCTCGATGCGATCGATGCCGATGTCGTTCGCCAGTTTGATCGAGGCGCGTAGTCCGCACAGTGCAGGCACATTCGAACTGCCGATGCGCTGGAAGCGTTCGGCGCGAATTTTGGTGTCGTCCCAGCCTTCGGTCGCGATGGTGCACCACACGCGGTCGATCACTTCGTCGCGAACGTACAGAAATCCCGTGCCTTTGGTCGCCATAAGCCACTTGTGCGGGCTCGCCGAATACATGTCGCAGCCGAGTTCGCCGATATTCAGGCGCATCATGCCAGGAACGTGCGCACCATCGACGGCCGAGAGAATCCCTTTCGTGCGCGCCAACGCGGCGAGTTCCTTCGCGGGCAAGACAACTCCCGAAAAGGTGGTGATGTGGCTGAAGAACATCACTCGGGTGCGCGGCGTGATTGCATCGTTGAACAGATTCAGAACTTGCGCGGCATCTTTCACGGGGCGGGGAAGCGTGACCTTCTTGACGACGATGCCGTAGCGCTTGGCCTTCAAGTCCCAGGGATGTTCGCCTCCGGGATGCTCCTGATCGGTCATCAGCACTTCATCGCCGGCCTGCATATCGATGCCGTTGGCGATGTAGCTGTTCGCTTCGGTGGCGTTGCGCAGCAGGGCGATCTCGTCACGCTTGCAGCCGACGAAGGCGGCGAGCGGGTCGCGGAACTCGTTCCAGCCAGCGTATCCCCAAATCGGATAATCCTCGGGATCCTGCTGGTCCATCTTCTCGGTGGTGTTGTAACCGTCGAAGATGGCGCGCAACACGGGCGCCGGACTCGATCCGACGGTTCCGTTGTTCAGGTAGATCTCGTCTTCAGGGATGATGAACTGCTTCCGCATCTCAGCCCAGAAGGCATCTTCATTTTTGTCGAGCAGCGAGGGGTCGGGAAGCGGCGGAACCTTCTGGAGTTGTGCGAACAGGTTGCCGCGGAAGGTGAGCGAGGCAGCGACTCCAGTCGCGGCCGTGGTAAGGAAATGACGGCGATCGAGCATGAGGGCTCCTTGCGATCGCGGATGATTGTTGATGTTGTTTGGCGATTTGTCAAAGCATCTAGCAAAATGTGAAGGATGTTCCACGACTTTACAAAATTCGCAAAGGGAAGCAGTCGATTTCGTGATGGCGCTAAGCGCGGCGAGTTCACGACGGCACAGGGGGCCTAAAGGCCTGTGCGGATTGGGGCGCGGGACACGGCCCTCGAAGGTCCCTCTGCCACGGGATTATCGTGCCCGGGATTGTGCCAGAAACGAACGCTAGGCAGGTGGGTGTACGTTTGGTCTTGCGTCCGAGCGGCAGAAAGGTACGCAGCGAAAGTCAGCAGAACGCGCTGGAACTTAGGCTAGTCATTTCCCACTCTCAGACGTTCTTCGATTGGAACCCCCTGGAACAGCGAACGGGTGACTTGCTCGCGGATCGGGCAATCCGGCGCGACGGATTAAAACTCTGACTTCGTCCGTCGCGACCGGAGATCGTCCGAAATATGGCCCCGATGTTTCCCCCCGGAAATCGTGGCCGGCGGTCAGGACCGCTGATCCGCTCTATTCAGTAATGCGAAAAGGCGCAGTGAATTGGCTCACTTGAACGCGAAAATATTTTTTTTGGGGGGGTTCCGTTGGCTCTGGGCCGCACTTCAGCTGGCCGCCCGCACCTGGGTTCGTTTCGGGGGCCGCCCCGCCGTCGGTGGGTGAGCACCCGCCGTGGTTTGCCCGCGAGTCCAAGACGGTACACGAGGCCTAAATGCCGGTCCTGATTGGGGCGCTTACTGCGGCCCTCGAAGGGGCCGCTCTGCCACAATTTACCTGGATTGCACCTCGACAGCTTCGGCGATCTTCATGGTCCGGCCAACCTGCGAGCCCACCTTTATCGCCTGCCCATGGCTCAAGTAGGGGGCGATCGCGGCGGGTTGCGACCAATCGAGATCCCATCCGTTTTCAATGGCTAACAGAATGTAGGAACCCGGAACCACATTCGGCAAGCTGAAAGTGCCGTCGAGATCGCTCTGGTCGCGGCGGAACAGATCGCGACTCATTTCCGGATCTTGTCCGACTCCTTTGGCCACCTCGGTTGGAACCAGTACGACCATCGCTCCGGCGAAAGGCTTCCCCGCGCGTTTTGCTGTGCCTTCGATGTTCGAACTGCCCGCCACCAGGGTCAGGGAAATGGTGGCGGAAGCGCCTGGAGGCAGAATCACCGCGTGTCCCGAGACCGTAGCGCCCTCCGCCGACATTTGTTGGATCGAGTACGGCTGCGGTGGACCCCACACCATTACTTCATAGCGCCCCGGCGCCATTTGAGGGAGTTCTACTTCTCCTTTGGCGTCAACTGGCTTCCCTCCTGAGAAGTTCCTGGCGGACGAGCGCAACCCAATCGAAAGCCTGTCTGGAAGCGTAGTTGCCCCGGGCACCTTCACCGATACTTTGACGCTGCTTACGGCCTCGGCGCTGTTCGTGCTGATCTCCTGGTGATCCTTGGCGACGTCAACGCCGTTCATTCGTACCGAGACTCCTGGCTGTCCAGGCTCGCGGATGAGAATGTTGTAGCGGCCGGCGGGGATGCCCGAGATTTCGACTAACCCAGGCGAAATCACGCGAGTGGTGTCGGCTTGGACAAACGTGGCTCCATCGAAAGCCGGTTGCTCGAGTTGGGGAATCGTATAGCCGTGATCGGCAGGGACCGGCGTATGAAAAAGCAGATGAAGGGATGGAACCGGATTCAAATGAACGTCTAGCTGCACGTGCTCGCCACCACGGATGGGAATCGGCGTCGCAGTGTCCGTTTCTGTGACGTCGGAGTAATAGGTAACAGGATAGGCAACATCGAGCGACCGGTCGAAGTTTTCGGGGGGATCTGGCTGGCTCTTCCGCCGCGACCGGGTCCCCGTCGGCTCGGACGGCGGATGGAGCGCGTACCAGGGCTTGGCGCTCGCGGACAAGAAATAAGTGCCGGGCATTAGAGAAGGAATCTCGTACTCACCCTGGTCGTCGGTTTGCGCGCCATGGGACTGATGAATCTCGTCGACGCCGTTGCTGTGATCCTGGTAGTAAAGCGTTACCGAGGCGTGGCGAACCGGCTCACCGGATTCGTCGAGGATTCTCCCGCTGATCATCGCCGCAGGCGCGAGGCGAAGGGCGAGAGCGTCGGTGTCGATCCCCGCGCCGGTAACGATCGCGGTGGAGAATTGATCGTGCTGATCGTAGGCGGCGGTGATGAATCCGCGCTTCGCGCCGGTCAGCGAGTACTTGCCTGGGGGCACGCCGTGGAATTCAAACTTGCCATCTTCCGCGGTCACCAGCGACTCGAACTTCCGGAAATCCTTCGTGTCACGCAGGGTTACACGAGCACGGGCGAGAGGATGTCCGTCGGTCTTGCTCACAACCGTTCCGGCAACTCTGTCGGCACTGGCGAGAGTCGGCTGTGGAACCGTCGCGGTCTGCGCGGTGGTAAACCGCGCCATGGCCAGCAGACCAACAACTGCAAGAATCAGGAACGCTCGGGACGAAGTTAAGAAAGTGACCATGAATTACTCGCTGCTCGAAATAATCTGTACCTGCACGGTGGTTTTCTGGCCGGGCGACAAATGAACGACCGGGCCGAGAGATTCATAGGCCTTCATCGCCTCCGCGTCCCGGTAGGGAAGATGGGCTTGAGAAGTTCGGAAGGCCAGCACGCGATATGAGCCAGGCGTCATCCGGTCCGACATAAACTTGCCGTCGGGCGTGGACGCCCCGAGTTGCTGGAATTGGCCGGCGCCGTCCGACAGAGGGACGCAATACAAGAAGATCGGGGATTCGGGAGTTCCGGGAGTTGGATTTGACTCTGACGAAATGCCCATCACCGTTCCGTCGATCTCTGCGAAGTCATCGCGCATCTTGACATCGATGGCGGTCGACGCCCCCGCAACGACCATCAGGGGCTCGTGGAGCAGATCGACCGCGCCCATGGTTGCGGAGGCGACATATCCGCGATTCGAATTTGCCCGCAGCCAATATTTTCCGGGCAAGAGATTATCAAAAACCAGGGAATCGTCATTGGGGCCGGTGGGGGGACGAGGGAAGGCGGTTGGCTGCCGCGCGAAATCGTCATCTCCCACAAGTTGAGGCTGCAGATCGCGACGAGGGCCGTGAACCTCGAAGCTGCGTCCTGCGACGCTCCATGTCATAGAGCTGCTCGCCTCATCATTGGAAGTGAACCCTTCGCTGACCCGAACCTCGACGGAACTGCTTCGAATCAGGGTCATGCCGGAGCCTTGAGCGGGTGCTCCTGCGACCGTGAGATGTATGGCGCCGGTGGACGAAGGCTGGCCGTACGTGGTCGCCTCCACGAGATAGTTGCCGTTGGGCAGGCTTCCCTCGATGCTCTGTTTGCCTGCGTTGTATCCGAGCGAATAGCCAGGCCCGCGATGTCCCTGCACAGATACGGTAATGTTCATGCCGCCGTTCTGGTCCGGGTTGGCAACTGGAATGGATACGGGATAGTAGGGCTGGCGGGTCAATGGCAGATCGACTTGCACAGTCTGGCCGGCGGTGAGCGTGATCGTGCCAGCCGAAGCAAAATCCGAGACACCCGGATAAAAGACTGGAGGAAATCCGTAGCTCTGGCCGCCCGGGACTGCGGTGACGGGATCGTTGTCCATCAACTCATTCGTCAGCACTTTGTAAGTTCCGGGGTGAAGCTCGGCAAAACGGAACTCGCCTTCGGAGTTTGTCCGCACACTGCCGGCGTGTACCCACCGGGGCATGCCGTCCTGCACCTGCCGGGAGTAGAGTTGCACGTTGATACCCGAGGGAGGATCGGCTTCGGAAACCACGACTCGGCCCCTGATCAGGCTTTCGGGCATGAGGGAGATCGTGTTGTCACCGTTCGGAGAAGCGTCCGCATGGCGCGTAAAGTCGGCTTCGTCAAGATAACCCGGCTTGCGGGCCATCAGCCACACGGGGTTGGCCGAGCCGCCGACCGGCCACATCTGGCGAGGTTTGCCGTTGAAGACGGTGCCGCCGCTTTCACTGTCGGTTTTGGGCAGCGTGAACTCGAAATGGCCCTCACCATCGGTGAGCATGGCGAAGCGATTGTCGGCAGAGTAGACCAGGGCCCGGCTGATGGGAGCCTGGGTGACCGAGTTGACCACCGTGCCGTGAATTGTGGTTGGTTGTGCGTCGGGAAGCAGGCCTTGACCGGAAGCCTGTCCCCACGCCAAGCATCTAGCGGCAAGGACGACGGCGAGAAGACGCATCGCGGATTGAGTCTCTCTGCGCGTGCTGGTGCGCGAGGACTTGGGCGGGATCGAGGTGTCGGCGCTCGGCAAGAACTTCACTCCTAATCTGAGATGCGCTTAGGGCCTTATCGAGGGGCGATCCTTACACTACTTTGACTGGTTCCGGTCCGTGGCGTCAATTGGAGCGAATTCCGCGCGCCGGGTCAGTGAATGGAATCCCGCAACTGCCGCAGTGCTGGATCGGCCGCATCTAGGCGGATCAACCCGAACCTGGAATACTCGAGATCGAGCACGGCATAGACCGTAATCGCGATGACGCCGGAGTAGCAGATGGAGCCAACTTCGGCGCCCGCGCTGGGCCATGGCATAGCCGGCACGCAAGCCGCTGACCAGCGCCACAACGATCAGCAAAACGAAGATCAGCGGCGGCAGTTGTGTGTGCATGGTGATGGCGAGCGTGGTTTCGCGTCTTGGCGTCAATCGCCTCGACCGGGAAAAGCGTGCAAGAATCTTCATCCCGGAGTGCTCGACACTGACGAAATGAATCGCCCAGGGTTTCTGCCAACATCTTTCCCAAGAATTCAACGTCGGGGCCCTCGGTTCGGCGTTGTTATTGATGCGGCGCACCTCTCAGCCGGTATATACTTCAGAGACTTCTGCAGTATCTGTGCGGCATATTTTAGGGGCTTTTCTGTCTGGACCCAGCCAGGCGAATCATGCAAAACCGGAATCCGCGACTCGATCCTCCCGATGGAGACAACGCGATCAATTCGCCCGCTGTGAGTGTCCCCGCCAAAGGGGAGAGTGCCGGCTCGAACGCTCCCTCTGAACCTGATGCGACGATAGTTGACTTCTCTAATTCTTACGCGGATCCCGAGGCGACCGTGGTGGACGCCAATGCCTCGTACGTCAGAAAGGGGCCGCCGGTTCGTCCCACCAGTCCCGGACCCGTCCGAGCCCAGAGCAGCACTCCTGTCCTACTGACCGGTGACGTGCTCGGTGGTCGCTACGAGATCCTGCAACTCCTGGGCGAAGGTGGCATGGGCGCTGTGTACAAGGCGATGGACCGCGAGTTGAACCGCCCGGTCGCGCTGAAGCTGATTCGCCCGCAACTGGCGGCCAATCCGTCGATCCTGGCGCGATTCAAGCAGGAACTCCTGTTGGCCCACCAGGTCACTCATAAGAATGTCATCCGCATCTACGATCTGGGCGACGCCGATGGCGTGAAGTTCATCACCATGGAGTATGTCGAGGGCGTCGACCTGCGCGCCCTGATCCAGGAGAAAAAGAAATTTTCTCCGGAGGAAGCGGTGCAGATCACAGAACAGATCTGCCTCGCTCTGCAAGCGACGCACAACGTCGGAGTAATCCATCGCGACCTGAAGCCGCAGAACATCATGCGCGATCAGTCCGGCCGAATCCTGCTGATGGATTTTGGCCTGGCCCGCACCGTCGAAGGCGACGGCATGACGCAGACCGGCGCGCTGGTCGGGACGATGGAGTATATGTCGCCCGAGCAGGCGCTGGCGAAGGAACTGGATCAGCGCTCCGATTTGTTCACGTTGGGATTGATCCTTTACGAGTTACTAACGGGCACAGTGCCGTACGGGGCCGAAAGCGCCGTCGCCAGCTTGATCAAGCGCACCCAGGAACGTGCCATCCCGGTGTCGGATCACGACGGGACGATTCCGAAGCCGCTCAGTAACATCGTCAGCAAATGCCTGGAGCGCGATCCGAAAATGCGCTACCAGAATGCGGCCGAGTTGCTCCACGATCTGGATGCCTATTCCGGCAAGGGCGCGGCGGCGAACCTGCGCTTTCAGCCCGCGGTCGAGCCCTGGGGACGCACTATCCACTGGCCTCTGTGGGCCGGCGTAGTCACCGTGGTGGTCCTCGCCACCGTGGGATATGTGTTCCGAAAGCCGCTCTTTGCGCCGTCGGGCAAGAAGGCCGCCACGACGCAGGCGTTGTCGCTGGCCGTGATCCCGTTTCAAAACAAGTCTGGGGACGCTTCGTGGGATTGGCTGGGGCCCAGCCTCGCCGACATGTTAAGCACGGACGTAGGCCAATCCGCTCACCTGCGCGCCGTCTCGTCCGACCGCGTGCAGCAGGTCTTCCACGATCTGCGTATCGCTCCCAACTCCATCGTCGATTCATCGACCCTGGGCCGGGTTGCCGAATTCACCAATGCCGACACGCTGGTTTGGGGGCAATACACCAAGCTCGGCGACCAGATCCGCATCGACGCCACACTGCAGGATCGCAAGCACAACCGCACGATCCAGGTAAAGACGGAAGCGGCCAATCAACAGGACCTCTCTGCGGCAGTCGATCGCCTGGCCGCGATGATCCGCCAGAATCTCGCTCTGTCGCCCGATCTGGTGAAAGAACTACAGGCGCAATCGTTCAAGCCAACCTCAACGTCGGTCGACGCTCTGCGCGACTACAACCAGGGACTGCAGTTGTTGCGCCAGGGCAATAATCTCGAGGCGAAGAAGCAGTTTGAAGCCGCGACCAAAGAAGATCCCCAGTTCGCCGTCGCTTATTCTCGATTGGGCGAAGCCTTGTCCGACCTGGGATACGACGCGGACGCGGAGCAGGCGTCGCGGCATGCCGTGGACTTGAGCCAAGGCCTCCCGTTAGCCCAGAGATATTTTATTGAAGCCAGTCTGGCCCGCATCACCAAGGATAACCAGAAGGCTCTCGCCGCCTATGAGAATCTGGCCAAGAGTTTCCCCGACAACCTTGATGTGCAGTTCGCCTTGGGCAGCCTCAACGAAGATGCCGGGGACTTGGACAAGGCGCGTGCCAACTATGCAAATGTGCTGAAGGCCGACGGCAAGAATCTGGACGCGCTGTTGGCCATAGGGAGGGTGGAGATCAAATCCGGCAATCCGCAGAAGGGTCTCGATCCGCTCGATCAGGCCCGCCACATTGCGATTGATCTCGATAACCAGGAGCAGCAGGCGCTCATTCTGCAAGCCACGGGTATTGCCTACAAGCTAATGAATAAACCCGCCGAGGCCCTGCGCAACTATGAGGACTCCATGGCCATCAACCAGCATCTGGGGCAAAAGCGCGGAGTTGCGGCGAGCCTGGAAGAAATCGCGCAGGTCCAACTTTCGCTGGGAAAGCCTGACGATGCTTTGAAGGCTTACAACGATGCCCTGAAGATCCGGCAAGACATTGGCGCCAAGAAAGAAGCCGGCGACACGCTCAACGACCTGGGCGATTTTTACTTGGAACGAGGTCAGCCCGATAAAGCTCTGCAGATGTTTAAGGAATCATTGCAGATTCAGCGCGACGCTGGGGATGAGACCAACCAGGCCTTGTGCCTGAGCAACATTGGCACCGCCTATCTGCAAAAGGGCGAGAATGCGGACGCCCTCACGTATCTCCAGCAAGCCCTCCAGATTCGCGAAAAGTTGAACGTCCCAGTCGATATCGCGCAAACCCTGGGCAATCTGGGGAGCGCCTACGCCAACCTTGGACAGTACGACCAGGCCATGACCTCTTATATGCGCGGCCTGGATCTCTACCGGAAATCCGACAACAAGCAAGGTGTCGCCACGATGTCGAGCAGTGTCGGCTTGGTCTTCGAAGAGCAGGGACGTCTGGGGCCAGCGGTGGGTGCGCTGCAGGATGCAGTCCGGGCGTTCCGCGATGTCGGCGATCGGAGCGTCACCATGGCGCAGGCTCTTTCCGATCTAGCTGGCGCTCTCGCCATGTCAGGAAGAGGAGCCGAATCTGCGAAGTTGCTTGAAGAATCCCATGGGATTGCCCGGGATCTTAAGAATGACGCTTTGTCTACCAGCCTTTTCAATACCGAAGGCGACGTCAGTTTCTATCGCGGCGACCTGAAGTCGGCCAAGGATTCTTATCAACAGGCTCAGCGTGTGGCCTCGCATGGCTCCGACAAGGACGGGTTGTTGACTTCAAAGCTGAATCTGGCGAAGGTGGCTGTCAGTGAAGGACATGCTCAGGCAGCCGCCGGAGATTTGCGAAGTATTCAGCAACAGGCTGATTCTCTCGGTAAGAAATACTTCTCGGTGGTTGCTTCCACTTTGTCAGCCGAAGCCCTGATTCAGAACAAAGAGTATCCGCAAGCCCGCCAGGAATTGCAGCGCAACCTGAGTCGAAGCGAGAAACTCGGATTGCGTTTGCAAAACGCTAAGATTCACTTCCTGATGGGAAGCGGCCTCCGGCTTTCAGGTTCTGCATCCGAGGCAACTGTTCAGTACCGTCAGGCGTTGCATCTGCTGGACGAGATCCGCAAAGAGCCGGGCGCCGAACAGATCCTCGAACGCCATGATCTAAAGCCTATCTACGCCGAAGCCGCGAAGTTCGCGCAGTAGAGGGTATCTGAGTTCCGCCCAACCGTTTCAGCATAAAAGAAGGGCGAGATCCGAAGATCTCGCCCGATGAGTGTGAAGTGAGGCGCGTCGGCCTAGTGCCCGTTCTTACCCACTATCCCCGTCATCGGGACGTTCTGGGGGCTGCCAGCAGCACTATCGGTGAGCGTCAGGTTTGCCGTTCGCGTGCCGGAATCATCGGAATTGAATTTCACGGTAACGGTGCAACTCTTGCCTGCAGCCAGAGATGAGCCGCAGTAACTCGTGGCCGAGAAGTCATCTCTGTCGGATGCATTCGTGACAGCGATGCTCGTGATTTTCACCGTCACTGTGCCAGGATTGGAAACCGTTACCGTTTGCGTCGCCGTTTTCCCAGACGACACAGTTCCGAAGTTAACGCTGCTCGGCGAGATCGTAATCGTCGGCTGCGTCACCACCAGCGTGACTTGAGCGGTTGCGATCGTGTAGTCCACTGAGTCCGTCGGCAGGAAGGTCACCGACAGCGTCTGATTGCCAGGGGCCAGCAGTGTGCCTGCCGGCGGTGCATAGACGAACGCTCCCGGCACGTTCGCAGTAGCGTTAAGTTGAACCGAACTCAACGCCGTGCCGTAGGAGATAGGCGCCGGAGTCGACCAGGTGATGGTCGGTGTCGCCTTGTTCACGACCAACAGCACGGAACCCGTTACCGTTCCGTAGTCAGCCGTATCGGTTGGCGTGAACGTCGTCGATAGCGTCTGTGTTCCGGCGCCCAGCACAGTTCCCGCCGCGGGAGAGTAAGCGAAAATTCCCGCTACGCTCGCGGTGGCGTTGAGTTGAGCCGCACTGAGAGGCGCCCCGTAAATGATCGCGGACGGGGCATTCCATGTGATGGTCGGCGTTGCCTTGTTCACGATCAGCGTTACGGACGCGGTGGACGTTCCGTAGTCGGCCGTATCCGTCGGTGTGAACGTGACCGATAGAGTCTGAGTGCCGGCGCCCAATACCGCGCCAGCGGCAGGGGAATAGGAGAAGGCTCCAGGCACGCTCGCAGTGGCATTGAGTTGCGTGCCGCTCAAAGCCGTCCCGTAGATGATCGCCGACGGTGCCGTCCATGTAATCGTCGGTGTTGCCTTCCCGACTGTATAGCTCAGCGGGTTCGAGCTTGCATTGCCGACGAGGTCTTGCGAATACGCGGTGAATGTATGCGATCCGACCGAGGTGGTATCAATCGGACTGGTAATCGTGACCGAGGGCGTTGGAGCAATCTGGGCAGATTGCTGTGTCGGAGCGCACGATACTACGCCCGAGCCGCCATCCGCACAGGTATAAGTCGCGCTCACCGATTGACCGAACACTGGATTCGCCACAGACAAGGTCGGCGTGCTGATCGTCGGTGCTTTCTTGTCGACCTCGAACGGGCCGAAGGGGCCTTGTGTGGTGGAGTTTCCGGCTACGTCGAAGATCGTCACCGTTGCAATGCTCGCGCTGCTTGTTTCCGTGTTGGCGGGAACATTGGACGAGAGCGTAAAGCTTGACTGGCTGGAGTCGGCAAGCCCAGATCCGTTGTCACTCGCCGTGCAATTGTAGACAACGTCGGCCGCCTGCCATCCGCTCGGCGGCGGATTTGGTCCCACGCAGTTCGCCGTGGGAGCCGTTTTATCCACCTGAATCGTGATCGTTGGCGTGGCGGTGCTTACGGTGTTCGTACTGCTGTCGTTGGTGATGTTGCTCTCCACGGTTCCAGAGCTGTCGGTGGCGAAGAATGTCACCACCGTCGTACCCTCAACCGTGCCGGGAATCGTGATCGTTCCGCTGGTTCCCGATAGAGTTCCTGTCGCCGGGCTGGGAAGGTTCGCCCCCGTAGCCGTATACGTAATGTTGCTGACTGTCGGCAGTGTGGATGGCGGGTTGTGATTGTTGACGGGCACCGTCTCAGTGCTGTTGAACGTTAGCGCGACGCTGCCGTTGGTCCAGCCGCGGTTGAGCGCGGGACTCGTGGTCGGTGCTGTGGACGGCTGCACTACGCCGAGAATCGGAATCAGAACGGAATTGAAGTTGTTCGTCTTCCCGCCGGAACTGGTCAAGTCGCCAGTAATACTGGTGAAAATGTTAACCAGTCCCTTGCAGGTGTTATCCCCGGCGGCTCCGCAACTGAGAGCCGTGTCTTTGCCCATGATGTATCCCGGCGCGATGACCGGCTTCTGTGATGGATCAAGGTTGTAGCTGTTGTTGACGATGATCAGAGCGTTCGTGCCGGTGTTGGGACAGTTGGCTCCGCTTGCAGCGCCATTGGTGGGCGTTGTGCACAGATCTGTGGTGGTCACGCAATTGTAGTTGCCACTGCCCGTGTCTTGATGCTGGCAGGTGCTTCCCTGAAAAGGGGTGTTGTTCACCAGGTCAGAGAATTGCTGATCGGTAATCGGCTGCGCTGTTCCTTGCATAACCACGCCGGTGAACGAGCTTCCATTGAGCCCGCTCTGGGAATAGTCCGCGACCGCAGTCAGCACAGGCGTGTAATTGAAGTTGGTTTGCGTAGGTTGCAGGGGCTGGTTAATTGTGATGGGCGCCAGGGGCAGGGAACTGAACGACCAGCTGATGACGTCATTGTTCTCGACGTTGGAACCGGTGGCAGCTGTAAACCCGAGATACGCGCCCCCATTGCTCGTCAGGTTCAGCTGCGTCGCAATGTTCACGGTCGCCTGCAGAATCAGCGTGCTGTCCATGTACACAGAAAGGTTATTGCAACCGCTGGTGCAGGTCCCGGGCGGCAGATAGTTCACGGTGATGGTGTGCGTTTTCCCATCGGTCAGCGACAGTCCCGCAGGCAGGCTTTGCAGCGCGATCTTCGCCAGGTTCCCATCCGGGCAGGCATAGTTGTGGTCCGCACTGTTCGGCGTCAGCGTCGAGGCGTTGTTGGGCCCACAACTCTGCACCGCGATGTGGTTGCCGTCCGGATCGCTGTAGTTGGAGTTCTGATGGGTGTCGAGTTCGATCGCCAGGCTGTTCTTGATGGCGTTTCCTGGGCCGCTGGCGGTAGAGACATCATTGTTGCCGTACGCGAGGTTCTGCCCGTTTCCCGTGTATCCAATTGCACCAGTGCCCGCGGGGTCATTCTGGATCACCAGGGCCATTCCGTCGGCGGGAAAGGTGCAGAAAAAGCAGGAATTCGTGCCCGAAATCTGAAACTGGAAGGCCGTAGTAAATCCCGTGGAGAGCGGTTGCGGAATGTAGTACCAGGCCGCGCCGTGCTGGTTTAGATTCGCGGTCGTCAGGCGCAAAATGCCACCCGTGGCAACCGTAGGCTGCGACGGGGATCCGTCAGTCAAAATCTTACAGGCAGGCGGAGGCGTAGCACTGTTCTTGCAAACGTTGCTGGTGCTGAACCCGGCAACGGGGAATCCGAAGGTCTGGGCGGAAGCTGGCTGCACCCCGAAAATGACACCAACGAGCAGTCCTACGGCTAAGAAACCACCACACATCGTGGTCTTTATCATTAAGTTCTCTCCATTTTTCTTGAACCCGCACTTAATTACGGCTGGCGAACCTGGGCACACACCGATCCATCGCTACAGCCCAATAGCAAAAATTAAAGAGAGGTTTTGGCCAGATTTGGGGGACCGGCCCTAAGGGAAAGCAGCCGGTAAACTGCTTGGCAATTCTGAGGCCCAGAGCGAGCAGAGTCAAGGGAAAACAGCTTCCGGCGCGCCATGCGAGCCTTTAGGAGGGTTGCCGTTCGGAGCTTGCCCGGATTCTGTAGCATTTACACAAGGATCCCTACGTTCTGCGCACGCGATGGGCAGCCCGGCATCGCTCCCCCAGGCCACCCCGCAGTTTCTTAATCCGGCCTGCCGGATAACCCCGAAGTGGCCCAAGCGCGTCTAAAGTAAAAGACCAAGATTGGGCCTTGGTGTCTTCCGGACCGGGCGTATAATCTGCTCAAGGAGTACCCCTATGAAACTCAGATGGCTGGCAATCGCGGCGGCAACAGCGGCGTTCAGTGTAGGACCCTGGACGTTTGCCCAAGTTTCAGATCAAGACAAGGATCAGCCGAAATCCGGCGACGTGCAGAATGCGCCCAAACAAGCCCCTGCAGCGCTGCCGACGCAAGACGACAGCCAGATCAAGCATGACGGCGGCAAGACCGATGTGGATGCTGTAGGGAACCGCAACGTGGGCTGCGGGCGGGGTGTGGGCAACTGGTACACCGTGGAAGGCCAAGTCGCCCGCGGACGGCAGTACGCCCAGCAGATCGAATCGCAGATCAAGCTGGTCAACGATCCTGTCATCACCGAATACGTGAACCGGGTCGGACAGAACTTGGTGCGCAATTCCGACGCACAGGTTCCTTTCACCATCAAGGTCATCGACTCCGATGTAGTTAACGCGATGGCCTTGCCTGGCGGATTTTTCTATGTGAATTCGGGCCTCATTCTCGCGGCCGATGAAGAAGCCGAAATGGCGGGCGTGATGGCGCACGAGATCGCCCATGTGGCCGCTTGCCACTATGGACGCGAGATGACGCGCCTGAACCTGATGCAGATGGCTTCGCTCCCCGCCATCTTCATGGGCGGCGCGCTTGGTTATGGGATTTATGAAGGCTTGGGCCTCGGCATTCCGCTGACGTTCCTGCACTTCTCCCGCGGCTTCGAGGCTGAAGCCGATTACCTGGGCATCGAGTACATGTACCGCGCCGGATACGATCCGTCGGCATTCGTTTCGTTCTTCGAAAAGATCCAGGCCATGGAGAAGAAGAAACCAGGCACGCTCTCGAAAGCCTTCGATACCCATCCGCAGACTCCCGACCGCATCGAGAAATCGCAGGAAGAGATCCGCAAGATTCTTCCGGCCAAGCAGCAATATGTTGTAACGACTTCGGAGTTTGATGGGGTCAAGGCGCGGCTGGCGGCGATCGAGAACAAGCACAAAGTGCTCGACGATAAAGATTCCAACAAGCCCAGCTTGCGGCGGACTTCAAACCCGACCGACAGTACGGGCGACTCCACCAAGAGCGACGATGATCGCCCGACGCTGAAACGCCGCGACGACTCTTCGAACTAGGGTGATCGGGTGATGTCGCGACAGCCGCCTGGGCTGTCAGGTTTTGATTTTGACTCCACCGGCGGCTGCGGCCGCCGGTTTTGTTTGCCTGAACGCAAAGCGTCGCCCCTGTGGTCGGCTGTTGTATCATTGTCTCCTCTGGACGCTTGCTGATCGGGCGTTTGAGCGATGCGCCGTCGATTCCCACGACCGTTGCTTCCTATCGTTTGCCTCCTGTGCCTGCACGCGTTCGCCCAGGATAAAGATGTAGTCCGTATCGGGGTCGCGGTCCTGCGCAGCGGCACCGACAAGGTCTCGGGCACAGAAACGCGTGACCGTCTAGTGAAGGCGCTCAACCAGCAGAAGCCTGACAAGAAGCTCAATCTGCGTGCCCAGGCCATCGCACTGGAAGCATCGCAGGGAAGTGTGGCACTCGCCGAGGCGAGAGAGAAGGACTGCCAGTTTATTCTCTTTAGCCACCTGACCGATCTGCTGACCTCGGAAAAGTCCGTGCCTTCTTCCATGACGGGCACAATCGACACTTTTCCGGTATTTGCTGCCAAGGTGGAATACCAACTCGAGCGTGTGTCGGACAGCGCGGAATATGCCGTCGGTTTGGCGAAGTCGCAGGATGCGTCCTCTACGAAGGAGTCAGTGATGGACGCAATAGCGCAACTGGCCGGCGCGGTATTCGCGGAACTGAAGAAGGGCGGGAATGTTCAGCACCGCGACCTTGCACCGGAGGACACAATCGCCGGCCAGAAGGCTCCCGCGAAGATCGACGTAGCAATGATCGGAACCGACTTCTGCAAGTGGTTGCCCACCGACCCTCCTCACTCGGAGGCCTTGCGCGGGGTCTGCGAATACGCCATGAGCCTGCCGCAGCGAATGCCGAATTTCATTTGCGACCAACAAACGTCCCGCTATCGCGGCGACAGCAAAGTGCCGCGCGATCTGATTACCGCTCTGGTCCGCTACGAAGACGGCAACGAGTCTTATACCGAGATCAAATTGAACGGCAAAGCCGCACCGAGCGCGATTACCAATTCGCCCGGCCAGTGGTCCACAGGGGAATTTGGCAGTAATCTCCGCGCAATTTTCGATCTGAATAATCGCGCCGTATTCGAGTTTTCTGGTGTGAACAACCTGAATGGCCACACGGCTTGGGTATTCACCTACCAGATCGCGAAGCAGAATGATCCCTTGTGGCGGTTACGCACCGCAGATCGGGTCGTTGCGCCGCCCTACGGCGGAGAACTCTGGATCGACCAGAAGACCGGCGACCTGCTCCGGTTTCGCTCGGTCGCAACGGATATCCCGAAAGATTTTCCCACGCAAGGCGCCGATCTCCAGACGGACTACGAGAACGTTGCGTTTGCCGACGGCACATCCTTCCCGTTACCGCTGGCCGCAACCATAGCGACCCGGCAACAGGGGGAAGAGTTAAGACGTAACGTGCTGCAGTTCCGAAACTGCCACAAGTTCCGCGCCAAGACCCGCATGCTGCTCGACGCCCCGTCGAGCCTTGCGGCAGGATCGTTTGCCAACGGAGCCGCGAGTCCGGAAGATCTCCAGCGACAGTTGGAGGAGGACAATCAAATCTACGCCATCCTCCGCGAAGATGCGGTACGCGAGGACGCGGCCCGCCTGCAATCCGAGCAGGCGCAGGATCTGAATGCGTTCGCAGGAGCGGTGCAACAGAGAATGGCCGATCTGGAAGTGGCCCGGCAGAAGAATGAGGCAGCGCTTGAAGCCAGCGCGAAACTCGAAGCTGCGCAGGAAGCGCCAGAGCCTCCAACGAAGGAAGCCCTTACGACCTTGAAGGTGAGCGTGAAGTTGGTGCAAGTCAGCGTCGTGCTGCGCGACGCAAAGGGCCGTACCGTGGGCAGTCTCAAGAAGGAAGACTTCCAGCTTTTCGATAACGGCAAGCCTCAGCTGATCTCCAGTTTCTCCACGGAGAAAGCCGCGACCACTGCGGATCCCGAGAACGAGTCTGCGCCGCCGTCTGCCAACGCAGTCCTGAGCGCTAACCATGGGTCGGCGGCCGCCGGGCGCGATGTCGCTTATGTGTTCGACGATATCCACACGACGTTCTCTGACCTGTCGAGTGCCACCGCAGCGGCCGCACGACATCTGGCCGCTTTGCATGCCGAAGACCGAGCGGCGATCTTCACAACTTCAGGACAAAGCGGTATCAACTTCACGCCTGATCAGCAGCGATTGCAGGATGCTTTAAAGAGCCTTAGGCCCCATCCGCTTACATCCGGTGTTCATTGTCCCCCAATGACTCCTTACATGGCGGACTTGATCGTGAATCAGAATGATCGGGGAACCTTGGGCCTCGCCACTGAGGACGCCGTGAATTGCACCTCTGGCGGGATGGCAAAGACACCTGCCGAGCTTGAGCGAGCAGAGCAGGTAGCGAGGGCGACGGCGCATGAGGTACTGAACGCGAGCAGCGCCGAGATTCAAAGCGCAGTCGGCATCTTGCGAGAGGTCGTCCAGAGAACCGCGGCCATGCCCGGCAGTCGCAGCATCGTGTTAATCTCTCCCGGGTTCCTGACGCAAACGGTCGACACACGCCAGGCCCTCGCGGAACTGATCGACCGCGCTTTGCGCTCCGACATCGTCGTCAACACTCTGGACGTGCGCGGCCTGTCCACTCCAACTCCGGCGCCCAATGCCAGTCATCCAGCCGACCCTGTGATGAGGGCCCGGCTTGACCGGGAAGAGTCATTGGAACGCAGTGATGTGCTGGCGAACCTGGCCTACAGTACCGGGGGAACGTTCTTTCACAACAATAATGATCTCGACGAGGGCTTCCGGCGTACCGCCGATACTCCTGAGGACATCTATGTCCTCGGATTCTCGCCGCAGAAACTCGACGGCAAGTTCCACAAGCTGAAAGTGACGCTGAACGGTGCTGAAAAGTTTACGGTCCAGGCGCGTCTGGGCTATTACGCTTTCAGACCCGCTGCAACCCCTTGAGAACCGGAAAAGCCGCCCTCCGACGCCTCTTTTGAACACTGGACAACATGTTGCACCCTACGCTCAAGCGCGATTTGGCATAGAATTACTCCGTAGAATCACTGTTGGGTAGCTATGTCACTGGAGGCTGTGATTCTGATCACAGATCGGACTCGGGAACGGACTTAGGCTCTGTACTGCCCGATTTCAGAGCGCGCGGATAAGGCGGACGATTTCCATGGCAGACAACACACTCACCATCACCGACAATCGCACCAATAAGACCTACACCGTCCCGATCGAAAACGGCACCATCCGGGCCATGGATTTGCGCCAGATCAAAACTGGCTCCGACGATTTCGGGCTGATGACCTACGACCCCGCATTCATGAACACGGCGTCGTGCAGAAGCGCAATCACCTATATCGACGGCGATAAGGGAATCCTGCGCTATCGCGGATATCCCATCGAAGTTCTGGCCGAGCGCTGCACCTTCCTCGAAGTCGCCTATTTGCTGCTCAATGGTGAACTGCCCACCGAAAAAGAGCTGAACGCGTGGGTCTACAACATTACGCATCACACCATGCTGCACGAGACCACCAAGAAGTTCATGGAAGGTTTCCGTTATTCCTCGCACCCGATGGCGATGTTCGTGAGCACCATCGCGGCGCTATCGAGCGTGTATCCCGATGCCAAGCACATCCACGATTCGGCCAACCGTTCGCACCAGATTGCCCGACTGATCGGCAAGGTGCCGTCGATCGCGGCCATGTCGTACCGGCACAACGTCGGTTTTCCCTATGTGTATCCCGACAACGATCTGAGCTACACCGAAAACTTCATGAACATGCTGTGGAAGATGGTCGAGCCGAAATACGTCGCCAATCCCGCGATTGCGCGTGCCCTCGACATTCTCTTCATTCTGCATGCCGACCACGAGCAGAACTGCAGCACCAACGCCATGCGCTCGGTAAGCAGTTCACAGGCTGATCCGTATCTGTCGGTTGCGTCGGCGGCCTCAGCCCTCGCTGGACCTTTGCACGGCGGCGCGAACGAAGAAGTTTTGAAGATGCTCGACGAGATCGGTACGAAGGACAAGGTTCCGGCCTACATCAAGCGGGTCAAGGAAGGCGAGATCAAGCTGATGGGCTTCGGGCACCGCATCTACAAGAACTACGATCCGCGCGCCAAAATCATCCGCTGGAGCGCCGAGCAAGTTTTTCAGGTTACGGGACGCAGTCCGAAACTCGACGTCGCACTCGAACTGGAACGCATCGCGCTCGAAGACGACTATTTCGTGAAACGCAAACTGTATCCCAATGTCGATTTCTATTCTGGCATCATGTATCAGGCGATGGGATTCCGTCCCGAAATGTTCACCGTGCTATTTGCGATTCCGCGAACCGCAGGCTGGCTGGCACAGTGGCAGGAACTCATCACCGACCCCGAGCAGAAGATCGCGCGTCCGCGCCAGGTTTATACCGGATCCGGCGAGCGCGAATTTCTGCCTCTCGACAAGCGGGTTCCGGTGCCGATTCCGGCCGACTATCCCTCGCATTGATACTCGCTATCGAGCACCCGAAAAACGGACTGCCTCGCATTGCAGCGGGGCAGTTTTGGATCGACGCCGAAAAAGCGATGAGCCGCAAGCGGTTCGCCTGCGGCTCTTCGGAGGGGAATTTTACACCCCTGATTCCTGATGCTGTGTTCTCGGCCTTGTTTACGCGGCGTGTTTCGCCAGGGCGGCTCGACGCTCGCGATGACGCTCCGGCGAAGTGATGACTTTCATCTCCTGCCAGTCATAAGGAAACTCTCTGCCGCAATCGAGACAAGCGACGTAGGTTCCCGTCAAAGCTGCTGCTTGCGGGCGCCGTTTTGCGCCGCGGATCGTCACCGGAAAGCTGTATCGCGAGTGCCTGCAGCCAAAAACTGCATCCATCACTTTTCCAATCATGACCCCACCTTCCATACCTGAGCGTGTATGCCGAGTCCCTAAATGTACTGAGAGTGCGCGCCCCCTCCACAGTGTCAGTGGAACGCTTTCACTCAAATACTTAGATTCATGGATTGCCAAAAGGGTTGAGGATTTCGTAAAAGTAGCCTGCCCCGGGGCGGTAAAAAGCGAGAAGCCTATTCCCTAGATATAGTTACGGGAGGGGGTAAAACGTTTCACAGGGGCGATGGGAAACCCAAAGAAAGGTAAGGCGCATCCTTGAATTGGGGATTGGCTCCTTTGTAGTCTCAACTTCGCGATTCCGCAGGTCTGCCATGAAGCTTCGCTACGCGCCACTCTGGCTTGCCGTGCTGGCCCATACTGTGTTCGCTCAGACCCCTGCCGAGGACCATGCCGCCTGCACAGTGCAGGGACAAGTGGTGGAGGAACCCGAGAGCAGGCCCCTGCGAAAGGTCAAGGTGCAACTGTCGTCCTTCGCCGAGAGCGAGGGCGCCGCCTACAACACAACCAGTGACTCAGAAGGAAAGTTCGTCATCTCCAACGTAAAACCTGGCTCTTACCGACTCTTTGCCGAGCATCCGGGATTCTTCCTCACCGATGTGAAGCACCGTGTGATCCGGAGCCAGACTGTGACACTGTCAGGGGTCGCGGATTTGAAAGACGTCATCCTTAGAATGCAGCGCGCCGGAGTCATCACCGGTAAGGTGCTGGATCGCGACGGAGACCCCATGCCCTGGGTTTCGATGACGGCCACACATTATCCTTCGAGCGCAGGTCGAGGCTATCCTCGCGCTCTTGGACGCACGAATGATCAGGGCGAATACCGTATGGCCAATCTACAGCCCGGACGGTATCTCATTTCGGCGCTGTCGACGCGAGATGATACCGATGAGTCCGAGCCGCCAGAACGGAAGAACAACGCGAAAAATACGAGGCCGGAACGGTCCTACACCACCTACTATCCCGGCACCTCTGACCGCAATCAGGCGGTGCCGGTCGAAGTCCATGCCGGCGATGAAATCCCCATCAACATCAACATGATCTTCGGTCCATCGTTTCGAGTCGGAGGATCGATTGTGAATCTGTCGGGCGCTGCTGATGCCGAGAACGACGTCCTTCTTGTGGCAAAGGACTCCAGCGCATGGCAGGATTCGTATTCGGCCCCCGAGATCAAGAAAGAGGGCTCCTTCGAGATTCGAGGAGTACCGCCTGGTGTTTACTATCTTGCCCTCAAGTCGGGTTCAGAGACCGGTCAGCAGAGGACACTTGTGGAGACCGTCGAAGTCATAGATTCTGACGTTGAGAACCTGCACCTCTCAGCCGTGCCGGTCAGTTCTGTGCAAGGACGCCTCCGTTCGGAGGGAGGACAGAAAGCTGACTGGTCCTCATTCAGTGTTGCTCTCGCTTCCGACGACACCGACCCAGAGTTGTGGCACCACTTCACCAGCCCGACATCGTTCGGGTCCCGGGTCAATCGTGACGGCTCCTTCGAAATCCAGCAGGTGCCCGCCGGGAGCTACCGCGCCTCAGCTTGGACGGGCGAGCGAGCCCCGCGCGATTCATTTGTTCAATCCGTTCTGCTCGATGGCAGAGAGGTGGCAAATTCTGCCTTCAAGGTGAGGGGCGGAAACTACACGTTCGAAATTGTGATCGGTACGCAGGCCGCGGGGATCGAGGGCACCGTGATGGATGCCAAGGATCATCCCGTTGCCGGTTCCAGCGTGCTTGTTCTACCCGATGCTGCGCGTCGCGGGCGTCGGGACCTCTATCAGCTTGGCACCGCCGACCAGCAGGGCAGATTCAAGGTGCAGGGGGTGGTCCCCGGGGAATATGAAGTGATCGCGGTTGAATACCTTGACGATGATTACCGAGATCCGGAATTCCGGAAGAAGTACGAAAACTCCGGCGTCGTCGTCAAGTTGGAGAAGGGCGAACACAAAACCGTTTCGCTGAAGGTCGCTCCGGTCACGGAGAACTAAGCTACACGCTCTGGGGACCGCGCTTTTTGTGCTGCTGGCACTTGATCATGATGGCTGATCGCAGGCGGCTGCGCAGATCTTCCGGCAACTCGTAGAGTTGGGAGTCGCGGTAAATCTCAATGGTTTTTTTGGTTGTGTCGCAGACGACATAGCAGTTGTGGCACCAGGAAAGATGGTTTTCCAACTCAGCTTTGGTTTTTTCGTCGAGGACGCCGTCCAAATAATTGGTCAGCTCGGTCAAAAATTCAGAGCATTTCACTGGTTGCCATCTCCACTCGGAACATCGCCCGTTTTAACTTCACCGCTTTTGCCATCGCCATTCTCTCTTCGCTGGAAGTATCGTCCCAGCCGCTCCCGAAGTTGTAATCGAGCCCGCAGCAGCCGCGACTTCACCGCCGGTACGCTCAATTCGAGCGCGGCAGCGGTTTCTTCCGTCGAAAGCCCTTCTACGTCCCGCAGCACAAACACCGTCCGGAAGCCCGGGGGGAGCCCCTGGATGGTTTTACTCAAAATCTCTCGCAATTCCGCTTGCGTGTATTGCTGCTCCGGATTCGGACTCCAGTCCGCGATCTCGCGGGGCAGGGAGTCGTCTTCCGTCTTAATGTCTTCGTCTAACGAGACCGTGCGCTCTGGCTTGCGCCGGCGCAACTTCATCAGCGCTTCGTTGACCGCAATCCGGACCAGCCAAGTATAAAACTTCGACTGCTCCTGAAACTGCTTCAGATTGCCGTACGCTTTCAGGAATGCTTCCTGCACCACATCTTCCGCGTCTTCGCGATTCTGCGTGATGTGTTGCGCGATCCGAAATACGTTGCGGTCGTAGCGCCGGACCAATTCCTCGAACGCCGAGTCGTCTCCTCGCTTGGCCGCCTGTACGAGGGTCAACTCTTCGCTAACTGGTCCTACTACTTTGTTTTGGATGGCTCCCATTCGCTGATCGATGCAGTATTTTCAGGTAAATCAAAACACTCAAGACGAAACCATTATTCTACTTGGTAACCGTCCATTTGCCCAATCGCCAATTCACAGTTATGGACCTCGCATTGGCAATGTGTGTTCGACAAGACGCAAAAATAAAGTCCTCCACCCCAGTGCCAAGATGAATAATCCTGCAGCCCACTCCGCCCTTGGCTCGGCTGAAGATTGCTATAGAATCGAAAGCGAAGCTGGTACGCGGACGAACAGGTACCGAAGTACTCTAATGCCCCCCTACAAGTGCCGTATAATCAGCACTTAAGGCAATGTCGTTTTGGGTGGGGGCAGTGGCAGGCAAGACTCGGGTATTGGGAACGGTTTCTGAGCATGGCGGATAGCAAAGAACTCCAGCAAATCGTCGAGCGTGCGGTGGCGCAGGTGCTTGACCGCGCACTTCCAAGGTTGCAGGCGGAGTTGGTCGAACGCGTTCTGGCCGAACTGCCCGCATTACCGGCGCAAACGGGCGCGGGAAGCCCGATTCCGGACAGTCCCGCACATGGCAGTGGTCTGGTGCAAGCCGTCGCCAGCATTCACACGGGCACCACGCAAAAAGAAATTCTGCGCGCCTTGCTCGACGCGGGCAGCGCCTACGGTTCGCGCATCGCTCTGTTCGTCGTAAAAGCCGGATCGGCCACCGGATGGCAAGGCCGCGGTTTGGGCGACGACGATGCCGTTAAAGATTTCCCACTGGACATGACCTCAGGCCCCGCGGCCCACGCCTATCAGAACCGCATCGTGGCTCCCGCCAACATCGCCGAAATGGACCCGCGTTTCGTGAAACAGTTTGGTGGACCCGAGAATGAGCAGATCATGGTTCTGCCGCTGGTCCTGAAAGATAAAGTCGCCGCCTTGCTCTATGCCGACGGCGGCACTGAGGGCGTTCTCGACGGCCCCGCGCTCGAAGTTCTCGTGATGGCCACCAGCGCATGGCTGGAAGTGACCTCGCTCCGCAAGCAAGCGCAGAGAGATGTTAGCGACTCCGGACCCAGCATGGAGCGCTTGCCCGTTGCGGCGCCCGCGCAGACGGTTAGTTCTTTTTCCGATCCTTTCGCCTCCGCTCCTCCGAAACATGTCGCGGCGAAAGCTGCGCCTGAGCCTGAGCCAGCTGCGGAAGTAGTCGAAGTTGCCGCGCATGCCGCGTCCGCCAGTGCGGCAGCATCCGCACCGGCCGCCGCCGCCGATCCTTTTGCTGGTATGTCCGCCGAAGACGCCGACACCCACCGCAAGGCGCAGCGCTTCGCCCGCCTGCTGGTGGATGAGATCAAGCTGTACAACCAGGCGAAGGTGGCCGAAGGCCGCCGCAATAAAGATCTCTACGATCGCCTGAAAGAAGACATTGAGAAGAGTCGCTCGACGTTTCAGAAGCGCTATGGCACGACCGCCGCGGCTAGCGGCGACTACTTTCAAAAGGAAGTCGTACGCAGCCTGGCGGAAGACGACTATTCCGTCATGGGCGCCAACTTCCGCAAGTAGCGGTTCTTGCGGTTCTTAAATGTGGAAGAGTGGCCCCTGAGGGCTGCGTAGGGCATGTGGAACAGCGGCCCTTTGAGGGCCGCGCAGGGCGTGTCAAAGAAGAACCCGGGCTTTAGCCCCCGAGGACTCCCAAGTTCGCAGTTGCATCTATTAACAGTTGGCCTTTCGCGTTTCCGCGCGAAGAATACTAAGGTGGTTCCATTGGGTCTCAAGTGGTCGGGGGTGCTGGCGCTCGCCGTTTTGTGCGGGCTCCTGAGCGGCGCGCGCTCGGCCGCATCGTCGCTCACCCAGCAGGCTTCTACTCCAGCGGCTTCCGACACATCCAACAAGGCGACCGTTCCCGCCACGCCGACACCCGCGCAGGATCAGTCTGCGCCGAAGCCTGCACCGCACAAATCTTCGCCAACAAAGTCTGCCACCACGCCGGGCACTCATCCGCCTGCCAGGAAGACGGCGCCCGCCCATGCGACCGCGAAGAAGCACAGGCCAATCTCGCCACGGGTGCGCCGCATTCGTGAGGCCTTCGTCGCGTCCACCACTTTGCGCCCCATGGCGCAGCAGTTAATTTTCGATCGTTCTCCGGCGGGATATGCCGGAGTCGAAGCCTACGCGCGAGCCCACTCCCAGGAAGACGCCGGAGCGCTAGCCTGGCTTGTCCTCGGATACGCCCACGTCCTCGATCACGATTGCGCCAAGGCCATCGATCCTCTCAACCGCGCCAAGCCTCGAGCCGGAGACCTCGGCGATTATGTCGCCTACTATCTCGGAACCTGCTACCTGCAAACCGGCCACCAGGCCGAGGGGCTCGCCGCGCTCGCCAACTTCCACACTGCCTATCCGGATTCGCTGCTGGTTCGCGATGCCCACTTGAGTTACGCCACAGCGCTGCTGACCGAAGGGCGCGCTGCTGAAGCCATCGAACTGCTGGAGAAAGATCGCCTGCCCGCGAGATCTGACTACGAGTTTGCTCTGGGCCGCGCCTATGCCGCGCTCGGCCAGAAGGAAAAAGCCGCCGAAGCGCTCGCAAACGTCTACTACAACATGCCGACTGCGGCCGAAGCCGATGCGGCGAATGCCGAGTTGAAAACACTTCCAGGCGCCCCTCAGCCGACGCCGGCGCAACTCAAAACTCGCGCTGACCTGCTGATGAAGGCCAAGCGCTACAACGACGCAGTCGACCAATATCGCGAACTCGCCATTCACGGCACTGCCGAATCGCGTCCGGCGGCCGAACTCGCGCTGGCTGACGCGCTCCACCGCAGCGGCCGCAATCGCGAGGCTAAGTCTGAACTGACCACACTTGTGGCTGCAACTCCCGAGCAGAGCGCGCAGCGCTTGTACATCCTCGGCGAGGTCGCGTGGGCCTCGGACGAGAATGCGTTGTTCTACAGTACGGTGGACCAACTTCGCCAAGCCGCGCCCACCAGTCCCTGGTTGGAGGCGGCGCTGCTTTCCGTGGCAAATCTGCACCTGGTGCATCACGAATACGATCAGGCGCTCGATGCCTTTCGCGAGCTGCAGCAGCGTTTCCCCAACGGATCCCGCGCCTCTTACGCGCACTGGAAAGCGGCTTGGCTGACCCTGCGCTTCGGCCGCAACGACGAGGCGAAGAAATTATTCGACGAGCAGATTGGAATGTATCCCGGAGGCAACGAGACCTCCGCGGCGCTGTACTGGCGTGCGCGTCTGGCGGAAGAAGACAACCAGCCCGCGATGGCCCGCGCCTATTACCAGAAATTATCGGATCGCTTTCGCAACTATTACTACGCGGAACTTGGCCGGCAGCGCCTGCAAAAGCTCCCAGCGGGGACGGATCCGCCGGGACAGTATGCGCTGCTCGATCATATTCCGCCCCTCGAACATGGCGAGAAGGTGACGCTGCAAGAACCGCCGGCCGACGATCTCCATCTGCAAAAAGCGGAGTTGCTAGGGAACGGCGGCCTGGTCGATTTTGCCGTCCGAGAATTGCAGGCCGCCGCCAGTGCCGATGGCGGCAACTGGGGTCCGGCCGAGACCGCGCAGCTCTATATCGACACTGGCCACTACGACCGCGCCATCGAAGTGATGAAGCGTTCCGTCCCCAGTTATTTTGCCGTCGACATTCCTACGCTGCCGCGTGTGTATTGGGAGGCCCTATTCCCGCGCCCGTACTGGGCTGACCTGAAACGATTCTCGGTGGCCAATGGCCTCGACCCGTATCTGGTGGCATCGCTCATTCGTCAGGAATCAGAGTTCAACCCGTTGGCGGTGTCGCGCGCCAACGCGGTCGGCCTCATGCAGTTGCTACCCAAGACCGGCAAGGTCGTGGCCCACCAAGTCGACCTGAAGCGCTACGCCCCGACCCAACTGTTTACTCCCACCGTCAATCTCCAACTGGGCACACACTACTTCCGCGGCATGGTCGACAAGTTTGGGGGATCGTTCGAAAATGCCCTAGCCGCCTACAATGCGGGCTCAGACCGTGTCGAGGAATGGATGGGGCAGGGCAAGTATCGCGATTCGGCGGAGTTTGTCGAGTCGATCCCATTCACCGAAACCCGCGAATACGTCCAGGCCATCATGCGCAACGCCAGCGTCTACAAGCAACTCTACGGCACCCCGTAACCGCCTCTCGATTCCAGGGAACTTCCGCTTCGACTCTTCCGTATTCCAATCCAGACCGGAGGTGTGCCCATGCGAAATGCCTTGGTGATCCTGATAACTTTCGTGGTCGCTTTCTCCACGCTGGTACTGTCTCTTCCGCGCGCCCACGCTCAGACCTGGGACACAGAACAGGTTGGCAAGAGCCCTGTCGATGCCAAGTTTGTTTCCGGTGGCCAGGTCCGCATGTCGCTTTGCCCCGGCGCCATTGAGGTGACGGGCCGGGACGACAACCAGCTACGTGTCTCCTACACCACGCGGGCAAATGAGGAGAAGGAAGTTCGCGTTCGAATCCAGGTGAATGGCGACCAGGCCGCAATCCGCGTGAGGGGATGCCCTCACAACAACTTTGAGCTAAGAATCGAGGTTCCGAAGATGTCGAACCTGTACGCTCGCATGTTTGCAGGAGAGATGAGTATCGGCGGCGTTCGTGGTGACAAAGATGTGGAGATTCACGCCGGCCACCTCACCATGGAAGTGGGTCGCCCCGACGAGAATGGGCACGTGGATGCCTCAGTGTTGACTGGCGATTTGGAGGCTTCTGCCTTCGACGTTTCCAAGGGAGGGCTGTTTCGCTCGTTTGATCATCACGGGCCGGGCAAGTTTCGAGTCCATGCCCATGTCGGGGCGGGGCAATTGGAGCTTCGCTAGAAGCTATGTCTCCGACGGAGTGTGATGCGCGAACAGGATCTCAATCACCAGCAGAGAAGCGCCCACGACGATCGCACTATCCGCCAAGTTAAAGACTGGCCACTGGTACGACTTCACGTAGAACAGCAGAAAATCGACCACGCGCCCGCTGGCCACGCGGTCCCACAGGTTGCCCACCGCGCCACCCAGAATCAGCGACAGCGCAATCCCCGTCAGCGTTAGTGCTCGCGCCTGCCTCCACAAAAGGACGGACACAATCACCATCGCGATCAGCGAGAACCCGATCAGCAGCCCGGTCTTCCAATGCGACGGAGAATCTGCGAACAGGCTGAACGCCGCGCCCGTATTCTCCGTGTGCGTAATCCGGAAGAATCCCGGAATGATCTGGATATGCGTGTACATCGCGATGTGGGCGGCCACGAGCCGCTTCGACCAGCGGTCGAGCAGCACCACGAGCAGCGCGAGGATGAAATGTGTGATTCGTGCCGAAGTCTTCATCAGTGAACGTGCTATTCCAGTTCCTTCAGCACTGCGCTGCAGCGCTCGCAGACGGTTGGGTACATCTTGTCTTCGCCGACGTGCATGGAGTAGTTCCAACAACGCTCGCACTTGGCGCCCTCGGCCTTTTTCACTTCAATGTGCACGCCACCGGTTCCGTTCCCCGATCCTTGCGTGAGCGTCGCTGCAGACACAATGAACAAATACCGGAGTTGCTCAGCATGGCGCTGCAGCACTGAATACAAGGGATTGGACGCGGTAATCGATACTTGCGCTTCCAGTCCGGTGCCGATCAGCTTGTTATTCCGTGCCTCCTCCAGCGCCTTGAGCACTTCATCGCGCACACTGCGCAGGCTCGTCCATTCTTCATCTGACTTCGAACCCCCTGCTTTGAGAGCCGCGTCGCCCAGAATCTCGGCCGTCGTCGGAAACTGTGCCAAGTGCACGCTCTCCTCGCGCGAAGACACTTTCGGCAGATACGGCCAGATCTCTTCACAAGTGAAGCTCATGATGGGCGCGAGCATTCGCACCAGTACCTCACCAATGCGCCACACAGCGGTCTGCGCCGAGCGCCGCGCCTGCGATTTCGGTGCCGAAATATACAGCCGGTCCTTGAGCACGTCGAAGTAAAACGCGCTGAGGTCCACGATGCAGAAGTGGTTCACGCGGTGGTAAATCTTGTGAAAGGCGTATTCCTCGTACGCGCTCCGCACATCCGCCACGAACGCGCAGGTCTGCCGCAGCATGTACAGGTCGAGCGGATCCATCTGCTCGAACGGGACCGAATCCGTCTGTGGATCGAAGTCCCCCACATTTCCCAGAACGTAGCGGAACGTGTTGCGGATCTTGCGGTAGTTCTCCGCCACCCGCAGCATCAGCGCTTCCGACCCGACGACGTCTTCACGGAAGTCGACCGACGCCACCCACAGCCGTACGACCTCACCGCCGAGTCGGCTCGAGATGTCCACGGGGTCCACATCATTCCCGCGCGACTTCGACATGGCCTGGCCCTTTTCGTCCAGCGTCCATCCGGGCGTCACCACGCCTTTGTACGGCGGAGTAGCGTGCGTCCCCATCGCGCAGAGCAGGGAAGACTGAAACCATCCGCGGTACTGATCTCCGCCTTCGAGATACAGATCCGAAGGCCACGGATAGTCCGGCTCATCATCGACCAGCGCCAGATAGCTCGCACCTGACTCCAGCCACACGTCGAAGATGTCAGTTTCCTTCTCGAACTTGGTCCCGCCGCAGTGCGGACACTTTGTCCCCGCAGGAAGAATCGTGTCCGACTCCGGCGTGAACCACGCATCGGCGCCCGACTTCCTGAACAACTCCACGACCTTCTGATTGACTGCATGATCGTTAAGCGGCTTGCCGCAGCTCTCGCACAGGAACACTGCGATGGGCACACCCCACACGCGCTGCCGCGAGATGCACCAGTCGGGCCGCGTCTGGATCATGTTCGACAGCCGCTCTTCGCCCCATGCCGGATCCCACTTCACCTTCTTGATCTCGTCCAGCGTCCGCGTGCGCAACGTGTCGTTCTTCCCAGCCCCGCCCGGCATGGGCGTTTCCATCGAAATGAACCACTGCTCAGTCGCGCGAAAAATCACCGGATTATGGCAGCGCCAGCAGTGCGGATACGAGTGCTCGGTCTTTTCGGTATGCAGCAGCGCCCCGCGGCTCCGCACCAGATCGACGATTGGCTGGTTCGCCTCCCAGACGCGTTTGCCCGTGTACTCCGGCAGTCCATTGCGCAGGACGCCTTTTTCGTCGACGTTGCTCGTGGCATCGAGCCCATACTTCATGCCGGTGATAAAGTCCTCAGCGCCATGCGACGGGGCGGTGTGGACCACGCCTGTTCCAGTGTCCATGGTGACGTAATCAGCCAGCACGCCCAGAATCTTGCGATCGAGAAACGGATGCTGAAAATTGAGCCGCTCCAGATTGCGCCCGGGAAAGTGCGCCAACGGTTTCGGATCAGCTAGATTGCACTTGGCCGCCGCATCCGCCGCCAGGCGCGACGCCACGATGTAGACTTCGCCGCCCGACTCCAGTGCGACATACTCTTCATCCGGATGAAACGCTACGGCCATCGAAGCCGGAAGCGTCCACGGAGTCGTGGTCCAGATGATGGTCGAAACTTTCTTTCCCGCCAGGGCCGGATCGATCTTCGCGGGATCGTCGAGCAGTCCATACTTCACCCACACGGTGATACTGGTGTGGTTCTCGTATTCGACTTCCGCCTCGGCCAGCGCGGTCTCGTCATGCATGCACCAGTAGACGGCGCGCAGCCCCTTGTACACGAACCCGTTTTCGTAAAACGAAAAAAACGTCGAAAGCACCACCGACTCGTATTGCGGAGTCATCGTGGCATAGGGCCGGTCAAATCTCCCGAAAACGCCAATGCGCTTGAACTGCGTTCGCTGCAGGTCGAGAAACTTCTGCGCGTATTTGCGGCACTCGGCGCGCACGTCGGTGGCCTTCATTTGCAGCTTCTTGCCGCCCAGTTCTTTGTCGACTTTGATCTCGATGGGCAGCCCGTGGCAATCCCACCCGGGCACATAAGGCGCGTCGAATCCGGCCATGTTCTTCGACTTGACGATGAAATCCTTCAGGCACTTATTCATCGCCGTGCCCATGTGGATGGGGCCGCTGGTGTACGGAGGTCCGTCGTGCAGAATGAAGCGGGGCGCGCCTTTTCGGGCCTTCCGGATGCGCTCGTAGATGCCCGTCTGCTCCCAGCGTTCGAGCATTTTGGGCTCGTTCTGAGGCAGGTTGGCCTTCATGGGAAAGTCAGTTTTCGGCAGATTGATGGTCTTTTTGAGCTCGAAGGGCACTCGGTTCGCGTCTCCCAAATGATTGAATCTTTTCATTATAGGGAGCGCCGCAGGGAACGTCCATGCAGCGGGATCGTGAGACGATCTTAATCACGAGGTGATCCTTCATGCCCTTAGCGGTTAACGTCTTTCCGTCCGCCGTCGGTCTGGCCCACAGGACATGCCTTTTCGTCAGTTGCCAAGCCCAAACGAATGCACTGTCGGAATGAGGCGACTAGAGGTACAATTTCAAGAAGCAGGCGGTCAGGTCGTTGTCCGTGGGGACATCCGGCCGGTACCTGATTGACAAAAAACGGACAGAAGTCCATGCAACTTGTGGTGAGTGGCGCTCATCTGTGTAGAGAGGGCGTGACTGCGCAGCAAAACTAGCAGGCTGGTCCACGCAGACCGGCGAGGGGTGTCCAGACCAGAATTATGGGATCCGAACCGACCAATCCGAACGGCCCCAGCAACGAGCCAGAACTGCACCTCCTGCTCTCGAACACGACCTTCGAAGAGCCTCTCTATAAATCCCTGTTCCGCGAACTGGACGACTTTTTCTTTCCCAAGAAACTTCCGCCCCTCAAGCTCGAATCGAAGCCGGAACCGGTCAAAGATATCTGGGGCTTCTATAACAATTGGAGGAATGGCGCCCTTGGTTCGACAGGTGTTCACTTCCTCATCGTGGGCGTCGTAATCGCGGGCTATATGCTCGGACGCCACGTGGTGAATGCGGCCCCGGCGACGAAGGTCACCGTTACGTTGGTCGACCCTGGCGACATCCCGGCCTTGAAGCCCTCCAAAACTCAAGTCGGTGGTGGTGGCGGCGGCGGCGATCGCGATGTCTTGCAGGCGAGCAAGGGCAAACTTCCTAAATTTGCCATGACGCAGATCACGCCACCCGTCGTGGTCATTCGCAATGATCATCCCAAACTCGCGGTGGAACCGACCATCGTGATTCCTCCGCAAGTGCAACTGGCTTCCAACAACATGCCGAATCTTGGCGATCCCATGTCCCACGCCGTTCTACCCTCAAACGGCACCGGCTCTGGCAGCGGTATCGGATCAGGGAGCGGTGGCGGCGTTGGATCGGGCAAGGGACCCGGCTTCGGCCCGGGTGAGGGCGGCGGCACCGGTGGAGGCATCTTCCACGTTGGCGGCGGTGTTTCTCCACCACGTCAGATTTACGCCCCCGAGCCGGAATTCTCCGAAGAAGCTCGCAAAGCGAAATATCAGGGCGTCTGCACCCTCGGCTTGATCGTTGGAACCGACGGCCGTCCCAGCAACATCCGCGTGCTGAGCAGCCTGGGCATGGGACTCGACGAGAAGGCCATTGAAGCCGTGAAGAACTGGAAGTTTGAGCCGGCCATGAAAGATGGCCACCCCGTGCGCGTCGAGATCGCCGTGGAAGTGGACTTCCATCTGTACTGAGTTTTGCTTCGTAGCGCCGGCGTCCCGCCGGCTTTTGTGGCGGCGGCTCGCCGCCATAGCCGACTATTGAGTCGAGCCTAAACCTTCCGCAACACCGCGAAGTGCCCCAGCTTCCTCTCGCGAAATCCCAACCTCTTATAAATCTCTATCGCGCGCCCATTGTCTGCTCGAACATGCAGAAAAGGCGTCTCCCCGCGCTCCCGAATCCTCTTCATCACTTCCACCATGAGAATCGCGGCGTAGCCTTTGCCTGTGTGCTCCGGATGCGTGCACACGGCACTAACCTCAGTATTCCCCGGAACTTTCAACCGCTCGCCCGCCATGGCAACGAGTCGGCCCTGCAATCGAATCCCCAGGTAAGTACCCAACTCATGGGTGCGAGGGCCAAACGGTCCAGGCTTGGTCATCGCGGTTAGTTCAATCATCTCCGGCGAATCTGGCGTACCCAGTTCTACGAGCGCTGGCATGTCTTTGCTTGAGTTTAGTTGGGCAGGCGTCGAGCCGTTGTCGCACACCATCTGCAGCAAAGGCGCACCAGCAACAAACTCCCACCCGGCTCGTGCTTCGTATGCATCATCAAGGAATAGGCCAACCGTTCCGCCAGGTTCCACCAGTCCGGCCAAAGACGCGTAGCCCTGCGCCCCGTGCTCACGAAATGCGCCAAGCGGCCCGACCTCGCGCACAAACCGCCGCGCCTCCTCGAAGCTCTCGGCAAACCGCGCATCCCGAGTAGTCAGGGCCTGCCAGATGACATTGTCGAGCACATGCATAGTGAGTGGATGTGTGTATGTGGCGCGGGTGCCTCCACCGGCGCTATCGCCGGCGAAAACGGATGCCGCCGGCGCCTCGTCCTAATACTGGATTTGCTTTTGATGCCAGAGGACAGATTAATTCTCGCGGTACGCGCCCGCTATCCGATTCTTGCGTCCAAAGTCACTCCTTCAAATCCACATGCTGAACATCTTCGATCGAACGCCCCAGAAATCGCTCCCCCAGCCGCCGGAATTTCTCCACCGAATCGGTAGCAAAGAATTTCAGGCGCGGAAGCTTGCGCCGCTCCTCGCCTTCAACACCAGCAGGCAGTAACTCCTGCAGTCGGATTGCCACCGCCCGAGCCGTCGACTCCGCCGAGTCGACGATGCTCACATGCCCGGGTGTAACGCGATCCAGCAAAGGCTTCAGCAGAGGATAGTGGGTGCAGCCCAAAACCAAGGTATCCGCGTCGTGAAATCCGTCCGCAAAAGCCTCCGCCAGATAAATCCGCGCTACCTGCTCAGTAACCGAATGCTCCACCCATCCTTCCTCAACCAGAGGAACGAGCAGGGGACATGCCTTCTCCCGCGCATTCAGCCCGCGCGTCTCGAGAGCCTTGCGGTAAGCATGGCTGCTGACCGTAGCCTCGGTGCCGATGACAACGATCTTCTGATTCTTGGACGCGGACGCCGCAGCCGACGCCCCCGGCTCAATCACGCCCACGACTGGAACATGCGCACCATCGGTAATGCGATCCAGAGCAAGAGCCGTCGCCGTATTGCAGGCGATGACCAGCATCTGAGCCCCGTGGGATTCGAGATAGTGTGCCGCCTCGACCGCATATCGTGCCACAGTTTCGACAGATTTTGATCCGTAGGGAAGGCGCGCCGTGTCGCCAAAATAGGCATAATCGGCGCCGTGGATAAGTTCAAGTAAAGCTTTAAGGACAGTTAACCCGCCAAACCCGGAATCAAATACACCAATCGTAGGGCGTCGCATAATCTTGATCGATCATAAGGCCTGACGAACGTCTAGGCTGGGTAATCAACGAGATGCCGGGAGGAAGTTCCTTCGTGTCCTTGGTGGTTCAAAGATTTTCATCCGAGGAGCTACTTGGATCGAACCGCTTCTCGAACGGGTGAGCCCGCAACGCCAGTCACATTACCGCAGCATGGCCCCGGCGGAATGGGTGCTCCGTGCGGGCACGTCTGCGGATGTCCCAGGAACGTGCAGATCTTGTCGGTTGCTTCCGGAGAGAGGATGTGCTCGAACTTGCACGCCTGCTGTTCGATCTCAGTTTCGCTGTCCATCGCCAGACTATCGGTGAATAGTCGCTCCGCCAAACGATGCCGGCGAATAATGCTTCCCGCTCGCTCCCGCCCGCGCGGCGTCAATTCCACAATCAGAGTGCCGTCACCGACGGACGTAGCCACCGGTTTCAGCGCATCATGGCAAGGATTCACAAACGGCTTATGATCATGCGGCTCCGGCGGATGCGGTGCCGACACGACCATCCCCATCTCGATCATCTTCTCGATCGCCAGGCTCACCGGCAGCGCTCCGTGCACTTCCATGCGCTCGACTTCGGCGATCTCTCCATGCTCGGCCAGTACCCAGAGTTCTTCCAGAACTTCGTCGAGCTGTTCTTCGTCGGCCAGCGAAAAGATTTCCTGCGACGCGATCTTGCCGTGATGCAACTCGATGCGCCGGTCGGCTAGCCGCGCCATCACCGGATCATGCGTGACCATCACAATGGTGCGTCCCTGCTGGTGGAACTCGCGCAGCAACCGCAGCACAATCTCTTCGTTGACGGCGTCCAGATTCCCCGTGGGCTCGTCGGCCAGAATAATCCGCGGATCGTTAATCAGCGCCCGCGCAATGCACACCCTCTGCTGCTCGCCGCCCGACAACTGCGAAGGCAGATGATGGGCCCGATCACCCATCCCCACCCGACCCAGCGCTTCCACCGCTTCCTTCTCGTCGGTCATGCTGTGAAAGTATTGCGCCAGCATGACGTTCTCGACGGCCGTGAGGAAGGGAATCAGATGAAACTGCTGGAAGATGAATCCAATTTTTTCCGCCCGCACGCGGTTCAAGTCCGCGGCAGAAATCCCCGCCACATTCACGCCGTCGAGCCAGATCTCGCCCGACGACGGCCGGTCGAGGCAGCCAATCAGATTCACCAGCGTCGATTTCCCCGACCCCGACGGCCCCATGATCGACAGCCACTCTCCCTGCGTGACGTGCAGCGAGATGTGGTCGAGGGCATGGATGTTGTCCTTGCCCGATCCGTTCCCCGTTTCCTTGGCGGGGTAGAGCTTCGTGACATCTTTGACCTGAATCATTTCACTCACCCCTCAGAATCAACGCCGGCTGCACTCTTCGCAGCAGCGAGATTGGGAGGATCGCCGACAACAGCGTTACCGCCATGCTACCAGCCAGCACGACCGGGAGCACGCTCAAACGCGGCATCACGGGGGAGTGGAAGTTAACCCGACCGATCCACGCCGCGATACCAATACCAACCAGAAATCCAATCAGCGCGCCCGCCGCCCCGAGGACCGCAGCCTCCGCCGCGAAGAACCCGCTTAGCAGTCGCCCCGACGCACCCAGGGCCTTCATGATGGCAAAGTCGCGCCGCCGGTCAAACACCCATCCCATCAGCGTCGAAAGCACGCACAGTGCCGCAGTCAGAATAATCAGCGCGGCGGCAGCCAGCAGGGTCGCGCGAGTCTTGCCCAGCACTCGCGCCTCACCTTCCATAATCTGCCGCACGGGGCGAACGTCGCCCGCCGGAATCGCCTGCGCCAATTGCTGCATGATGTTGGAAACTTCTTCGGGAGATCCACTGGCTGCAACTTCAATCGTCGAAGGCTGCACGCCTGTCCACGCCACGAAATCAGCCAGCGAGACATAAATGCGGCTGTCCTCAGCCGCGCCCGTCTGCACCGTACCCGCAGGAATTACGTGCAGCGTCCGTCCTTGGAAGCTGAGATCAAACGGCTGATTCTTCGGCGCCACAGTAGTCAAAGCACGCCCGCCAATCAATGCCGGAAAAGAAGAGTCCGGGTGCCCCACCCTTGTCGCGTCTTGTGCGACAGAGCCTGCCCTGAGCCTGCCGACGGGGTGGGGACTCTGACTTTCGGAAGCTGTCGAATCTGAAGAAGAAGTCTCCGGCCACGCGCTCACTTTCCACCACTTATTCAACTGCTTCACCCGGTCAAACTCCGTGCCCGCCACCACAATCGGTTGCCCGTCGCTAGTTCGCGCCACGACCAGCCCAAACGGCGCTGCAATCCCGCGTCCAGCTAGAACGGAATCCACCTGCGCGAGCGTGTCCGCGGGAAGGGAAGCGCCGTCCTTGCCGACCAGAATGATGTTTGCTCCGTAGTTGCGAAACTCCCGCCGCAACTTCGCCTGCACATCCACATACAAATTCAGCATGGCTGTCGTCACCGCGGCGGCGACAACCATCGCGAACAATGCGGATACCGCCCTCCCGCGCCGCAGCACCGCGGCCCGCACTAGCATGCGCAGAAACATCGAAGTGTGCGGACCATGAGCTCGGCTGGACGCCAGATTCTGTGCGGACTGTGACATCGGCGCCCTCACAGTTCCCCCCGTAGCGCAAACACCGGATCCAGTCCCACTGCCCGTCGAATCGCCGCGGCACTCCCTGCAAACGTCACCATTACCGCAATCGCGAGGATCACGGGCAACAACACCGGAGGAATCGAAACATCCGAATTGAAGATCGAGTGCCCAATCTGATGCGCCAGACCCGAGCCCACGACAAAACCAGCCAGGCCGCCGATCAACGCCAGCAGCGTGGCCTCGGCGAAAAAGATCGCCGCCACCGCGAGCTTGCTTGCGCCCAGAGCCTTCATCAGTCCGACCTCAGCCCGCCGTTCAAAAATCGTGGTCGCCATCGCTGCCGAGACCGCGAGCGCCGAGGCGAACAATGCCGCCAGCGTGATCAGGAAAATGAGCCCTTCAATGCGCGTCAGCACCGCGCCTTCGTTCTGCGAAACCTGCCGGATCTGTTCCGCGTGCGAGTGCGACATGGCTTCGGTCAGCTGCAGCGCAATCGCCTGCGGATAAGGCGTGCAATACCACCGGTCGTAAATCGGCCCCGACAAGCTCTTCGGATCGCGCCGGGCAAAAGCGTCTTCCGGCTTAGTCAGCGCGCTGACATAAACCCGCTTCACCGCGCCTGGCCTGCCCAGAATCTCCTGCGCGACGGCCAGAGGACCGACGACCTCATCGTCCTCCGACCCACCTGTGGAAAGAATTCCGCTCACCCGCAAGGGCCGGCCAGCGAGGCTGATCTCATTTCCAGCCTTCTCTCCCAAACGCGAAGCCAGCCGTTCCCCCAGCAAAACGTCCCGCGAAGAGTCTTCCGGCCATGCCCCGGAAACTTTCCACCATGGATACGTCGAGCGCACGCCAGTCGTGAACTGGTCCGTTCCGTACGAAACCTGCTTCGCGAAATACGTTCCCAACAACGTCACGTCCTGCCGCTTCCCGTTCTGCTCCAAAGCGCTATTCACGGGAAGCATGGGCGCAAACCCCGTGATGTTGTTGTGCCAGAAAATCCCTTTGATTTTGGGCAGGTCGGCTTCGTCGAGAAATGCACCGTCGGTCGGAGGCTTGAGATTCACCCCGCCAATTTCCACGTCGAGCGAATCTTCCTGCGGGGTCACCACCAGGTTGGCGCCGATGGTGCGGAGTTCGCGATTGATCTTGTCGCCGATGTCGGTGGCCACGGCAATCATCGCCGTCGCGACGGTCACGCCCAGCGTAATGGCCGCGCCCGCCAGCAACTTGCGCCGCTTCTGGCGCCGGAAGGATTCGTATACGAGCCGGACGAACATCGCTTACTGTTGCGCGAACATGCGACCGCCGGCCGCAACGTCCGCCTCCTCGATGATGACCGCATCCGCCGTCTGCGTGGCCTTCAGCGGCACCGGATTGCATCCGCCAGCCGTTCCCACCGACTGCGGATTGATCGGCGCCGCGCAATTCTTGCAGACGACACCGTTGCCGCTCTTGTAAAACCCGACCGAGCCGCAAATCTCGCAAGCGTCAAACACGGTTGCGATCTTGCCGTCCGGCTTCTGATAGAGCCAGAAGCGAATCGCGGTCCCATTCTCCTTGGCCTGGAAGCGGTGCAGGTCGCCATCCGCAACCTGCGCCAACGGAATGCTTACCCGCCCGTTGGTGAAGGCAACCTCGGTCCCTGCGGGGATGTTGCTAACGCTCTTGGCGTACACAAATTCCGCCGTGATCAGTGCGATGAATACAAACGAAAACGTAAGTACGGAGATCATCCACATGCGCTCGCGCCGCGCGCTCCACGCGGCCTTGCGACGTTCCGCGGCAGAAGCGGTGGCGGCCAAAACTGGTTCACGCCGCTTGGCCTCGAAGAGAATCATCAGCGCCGCCAGCGCAAAGACAGTCACAAAGAAGAACCAGTCGTTGCTGACGATCGGCCCAATCAGCGCCATCTCGCGCTTGGACGACGGAATTACACCGCTCTCGGAAAGCTCGTGGAGCCCGGAGATCAGCAACTGCGCCGCCACCAGGAACATGATGGCAGTCGTCACTTTGAAGAACTTCTGCAGGTTGATGCGCACGCTGCCCTTGACGAACATCACGCCAAACGCAATCGCGGCCAGCAGGCCCAGCAGTGTTCCCAGAAAACTCATCAGCTCGGTCGAGTTCAGCGACACGGCGGAGAGAATCAGCACCGTCTCGGCGCCCTCACGCAGCACCATCAGAAAGATGAAAACGAACAGCCCCACCCACGCGTCATTACCCGCCAGCAGCCCAACCTTGCCCTCAATTTCGCCCTTCAACTTGCGCCCGGTCTTCATCATGAAAATGACCATGGTGACGACGAAGAAGGCGGCCACCAGCATGATCCAGCCTTCAAAAACGTCTTCGTTCAGGTGCGTGCGCGAGATGACCACGGCCACGCCGATGCTGCCGAGGAACGCCGCCGCCAGCGCCGCATATACCGTCTTGCGCAGCTCCTGCCGTCCGATCTTGGTCAGGTAAGCCAAGGTGATGCCAACAATCAGAGCGGCCTCAACCCCTTCGCGAAGAGTAATAATGAATGCCTGTAGCATTTAATCCAAGCCTGCCATTTTGAAAATGAATTTCAATTTCAACTTCAAGGATAGTCTCCCCGCGCCGCGACAGTCAATCCGCCACCTCACAACCGCTTGTGATTAGGATCACACGGTCGGAATAAAGCCTTAAACTGCTTCTGGATGCAGGGAAGGAATCAGGCGCGAATCGCTCCTAAGAAGGCCTCCTTCGTGACTTCCGTGGTTGAAGCCCTATTCCTCCCGTCGAGACGCTTGACCCACGTCAACTCCAAGGCTAGCCTAATGAAACGATTTTCCAATGGGAAGTTTGTACCCATGCCTTTTTCATCCCTCTGGTGGTTCGCCCTCGCGATTCCGTTTTTGCAGGCTCCGGAACGCTCAGGCATAACAATTACGGCGCAGTCGGGCATGCATGGAAATCAGGCACAGAGGACGACCTACATCCAGGCAGACCGGCAGCGCGTGGAATACCGGAATTCCTTTGGAACAAGACACGGAACCGAACCGGTATACGGTCCTCGTCTGGCACGGATCGTCAGGTGCGACCTCGGACAGTCCTTCGAACTGAATCTCGACACGCAGGAATACACTTCCACGCCGTATCCACCCAAGCCGCTGACACCGGAGGAGATCAAAGCACGTGGCTTAGACGCTCGCATCCATCAATCCGCAACTCCGACAATCCGGATAGAAACCAGGACCAACGACACCGGGGAGCGCAAGGAAATCTTCGGGCACACGGCCCGTCACGTCATCACGACGACCACCCAGACCCCACTCGCGGGCTCCCATTCCTCGCCACAACAATCGGTGACCGACGGCTGGTATATCGACTTCGATCAACGACTTTCGTGCGACCCGAAGCGCCCCGAGAGCTCTCACGGTTACATTTACAGCTACTTGAGTGCAGGGACTGGGAAGTACCCGATCGAGAAGCCCGAATTCGTTGCCATTGGCGAGCAGGAGATGGGCTTTCCCGTCTCTTCAACCATGACCTCGAAAAGCCCGCCCAATCTCGCCGACGGGACCATTACAAGTTTTGAAACCCGCGTGATCCAGTTCGAGGAAGGGCCGCTCGATCCGGCCCTCTTTGAGATTCCTCCAGGTTTCAAACAGGTAGACCGAATCGAGCGCAACCCGCCCCCGTCGGCCATCGGCAGCCATCCCTGAGCACCGTGCATCGCGCGGTGGCCACCGCTCTCACCAGATCCGCACACGCGCCTCTGGAGCGAGGTAGAGCTTCTCGCCCGCCTTCACATCGAACGCCGCGTACCAGGCATCGATATTGCGCACGGTAGCAGCCCGGTATTCTCCGGGAGCGTGCGGATCGGTCATGACTTGTTGCCGCAACGCTGCGTCCCGCGTCTTCTCTCCCCAGTTCTGAGCGAATGCAATAAAGAACTGCTGATCGCCCGAGAATCCATCTTCGACGGGCGCTGTCTTGCCCGAGAGCGCAGCCCGGTACCCGTCATACGCCGCCGCAATTCCAGCCACGTCGGCAATGTTTTCCGACAGCGTCTGCTTGCCGTTGATCGCCAGATCAGGAAATGGCTTGTAGGTGTCATACTGCGCCGCAAGTTGAGCCGTCGCGGCCTCGAAATGCTTCAAGTCCTCGGGAGTCCACCAGTTTCGCACGCGCCCTTTCGAATCGAAGGCCGCGCCTTCCGAGTCGAATGTGTGGCTGATTTCGTGTCCGATGACCGTTCCGATCGCGCCGTAATTGTCGGCTGCCGGCGCCTGCGGATCGAAGAAGGGGGGCTGCAAAATCGCCGCCGGGAAATTCAGCGCGTTCTGCAGCGGCAGATTGACTGCATTCACCGTCTGCGGTGTCATCGACCATTCGTGACGGTCCACCGCCTTGCCCAGGCGTGCGATCTGGCGCTGGTAGTCCGCCAAGTCTCCGCGAAAGAGGTTGCCGAAAATGTCATCCGGCTTGACTTCGAAGTTCGAATAATCGTGCCAGGTCTCGGGATAGCCGACTCCCACATAAAGCGTCGAGAGCTTAGCCTCGGCTTCGACCTTGGTGCTCGCGTCCATCCATGAAAGAGTCTCGATGCGCTTGCGGAAGGCCGCAATCAGGTTGGCCACCATGGCTTCCACCTGTGCCTTCGCTTCCGGCGAGAAATAACGCTGCGCGTAGATCTGGCCGATCACGTCGCCCAGCAGACCATCCACCACAAACACGCCGCGCTGCCACCGCGGGCGCTGCTGCTGCGCGCCCGAAAGCGTCTTACCAAAAAATGCAAAGCGCTCTTGCGCGACCGCTTTCGGGAGCACTCCTCCATAGGCCTCGATCACGTGATACGCGAGCCAATCTTTCCAGGTATCGAGAGGGGTAGACGCGACCAGGGCCGACTCGCCCGTGAACGCCTCGGGTTGCCATACGATAAAACTCTTTTGCTGGCTCAGGCCGGCCCCGCGAAAATACTCCGCCCAGTCCAACCCGGGAGCCTTCGCCGGAAAATCTGCCTGGGTCCACGTGTTGTTCGCGTTGTGGATGTTCTCGTTATCGGCTAGAGTGCGATGGGTCTGCGCAATAGCGTGTTCGAGCTCGCCGATCCGCGTTGCACGCGCATCGGCATCGGAAAATCCTGCCAGCGCCAGCATGGCCGCGACGTGCTTCTGATACTGCGTGCGAACTTTCGCCATCTCCTCGCTGTCGGAAAGGTAATACTCACGGTCCGGCAGTTGCAGTCCGCCCTGCATCAAATAGCCGGTATAGTGCTCCGAATCGTTGAAGCCCGGAGCCACCCACAGGCCAAATAGATTGGGCGTGTGGTAGTTCGTGTTGTTGAGCGCGTCCACATCCGCGCGCAGGCTTTCCCCCATCGCGTGCGCGAGCTCGCGCTTGTCTTTGATGGCGGCAATCGCGTCGAGGTGAGGCCGGAGGGGCGTCAGTCCCTTCGCCTCGATCGAGGCCTCATCCATGTACGAGTTGTAAAGGTCAGCGACCTTGCGCGTCGGGGACCCAGCGGCTGGATTAGATTTCGCGATCTCCGCAATCAGGTCGGCCATGCGCTGGTTGCCCACGTCGGCGAGTTTCGTCCAGACGTCCATCCCCACGCGGTCCGGCGGAATCTCCGTGCGCTTGATCCATGCGCCATTGGCGTAATGATAGAAATCGTCGCCCGGCTTTACGGAGCGATCAATGTTATCGACGGAAATGCCGTGCGTCTCTTGCGCGAACAGACTCTGTGGGCACGCAGTGGCCGCAAACAGAACCGCACTCGCTGCGGTCAGTTTCAAAACTCCAAGCATCACTTTCATGAATGACCCCGATGTATTGAATCGTATTGGCGCTACTCTTGAGTGTACTGTCACCCACTACCCAATTGACCGACAGCCGAGCTCTGTCTGTCAGCCCTAAGAACAAACATCCCCGGAGTGTTGATTGTTTCCTCGGGCAACCGGGTGATCAGGCCGCCATATCCTATAGACGTTTCAGAAACGCGTTCGCTTCCGCCGCGTGGGGGAACAGCTTCTCCTCCGCCTGAAACTCCGCCGAGTGCACGCACCGCCGACTCCCCCGCAGCTTCACCGGATGCTTGAGATGCAGCATCTCGTGATAGACGATGTATTCCAACACATAGGGCGGCACGGCGAAGTGATCGAACACACGGCTGATGATGATCGCATTGTGCGCCGGATCGTAGTGCCCCAGGATGCGCCGGGTCTTCGCCTGGCTCCAACTCATGCGTGGCCGCGCCATCAGTCCGTGAAAAAAGCGCGTGTTCAGCTCCTCAAAGACCATGTCCAGGTCATAGAAGTGCCCGCGCGCCGGACGCAGCCGCTTGCGCCCCCGCATTTGCCGGACGAGATGCGTCTTGCGCACAATCTCATGGCTCGCCACATATTTGCGATAGCGTGCCGCCTGCCCGCGGTCGATCGTCTGCCGGTACATCTTGGCCAGCAGAATATGCGCGATTGCCCTCAGCACGCTGTCAGGGGCGCCTTCCAGAAGATCCGAAAGCCTCACCAGCAGCCGCCCTTCCCGCAGCCGGATCGTGTTATTCACGTTGGCAAACGCAAAGAATTCAATTTTCAATTCTGGGACGGAAGCTGCAGGACGCAACTCCCGAAAAGTTTCCTGAAAGATTTCAAGCAGCCCTTCACGCACGGTAAGCCTAGGTTAGCACGACTGCCGACCTCAGACCTCAGCCCTCAACGCCAGCATGTCCGTCTAAGCGCACCGAACCGAACCGTGCACAATACCGAAGCATACACGACGTGGAAGAGCGGCGCTTCAGGGGACACCTTCAGGGCCGCGTTAAGCGGGTAAGATCCGCACCGGCTTTAGCCCCGGAGGAGAGCCGTTGCTTCGCTTAGGTCCGAGGTCTGACGCCTGAGGTCCGCCTACTCCGGCTTCCCATTCTTCGCGCTCGCATTCGAATTCAGCTTCTTATGCTTCGCCGCATCTTCCTGGTCCGCCAGAAGCTTGCGATGATCCTCGGCAGACGTGTCTACCGTATCGAGAACGTTGTTCAGGACAAACTCGTATTCCCGCGCCTCTGCCGCCGGAACATCGGCCGCATCCTTCAGCGCACGCAGCTTCGCCTGGAACTCCGTGTCGGCCTCGATGATCATCTTCAACGGTTTCCGAATGTCGTCCTTGCGGTCCACATAGGTCTCAATGTTGTCGTTCAGCTCGTCGTAGAGCAATTGAATATCGTCGAGCTTGTCGTGCGTCTGCTGGGGACGATTCTTGGTCTTGGGATCGCTCCTCATCTCTTCCAGTTTCACCAGCCGGGCCCGCGTGAACTGAACATAGAGCGCAAGCCGCTGTTTCGGCTCCCAACTGGCGTCGCGGATCTGGTCGATCTCTGCCTGGGTCAGCGGTTCGCGATGCCGCTGCGCCTGCACGAAGGACGGACTCGCTACCAGCACCACCACCACGCACATCCACGATCGAAGCAGGGAAGCAGTCATTTTGCTCCTTTCGGAAACATGGCCATCAGCAGATCATCCCGCACCCGTTGCAGCCGGTTGAGGGCGTCTTGCACCGGCGCCTGGTCGTCATGACCCAGCGAGTGCATTAGTTCAGTCAGCTTGCGCGCCATCGCACGCACCGCGATCTCCGACTGTTTTTGATACTTGTGCGATTGAATAGCGTAATCCCGTGCCAGTTCTGAATATGCCACCACATCCGTCAGCGCGGCCTGCCCCTTCTCGAAATCGCTGGCCGCGTACTCTTTGTCAGCTTCCGCCAGTTGCTTCTGCGCAATCTGCACGCACAAGTGAGGCCGGTCGCCAGTGCTCGTCGACGACAGTTTGGCCTTCAACTGGTCGACCGTGAGATCATTGCTGGGCGCGGCTTCCGCCGTAATCGCGGCCAGCACAGCGATCAGCGTCACCGCTCCCCAGATTCGCAATCGGCACTGCACCCCAAGCATATCCCCGCCCCGCGGCCAACTATTTTTTGGGCTCAATCGTGATGAGCCGGTGCTTCGCCTGCCATTCCTGTTCAGGATACTTCCCGTTGGCCACCTTGAGGAAGAGATGATAATTCAATGACGCTTTCTTGACGTCTCTCAGATGGTCGTACGCCGACGCCCGCAGAAAGTAGGTGACCGGCTCCTCCGGCAGATACTTCACCCGCATGTCCAACGCCTTCAGGGTCAGCGGATAGTCTTTGTTCGCGCTGGCGGCGAAGGCCAGATCCCCGTACGCGGCCCCCATGTCGGGCTTGAGCTGTACCGCCCTCTCGAATTCTTTTTGTGCCTCCGCGAATTTCTTCTGTTCGACCAACGCCTTACCCAAACTTTGATGGAGGGCCGCGTCGTTGGGACTGCCCGCCAGCAGGCCCCGATAAGCCGCCTCGGCCTGGTTGTACTTCTTGGCAAGCACGTACAGGTCGGCAAGATCGCGCTGCAGCGAAGCATCGACGGGAGCCAACTTCTCGCCCGTCTGCAATTCAGCAATCGCCTCGTCGTACTTGCCGTCCGCCGCCAGCACGCGTCCCAGCTGAATTCGCGCATCCGCCTGCTCGGGATGCGCGGCTACCAGTTTCTTCAACTCCGCTTCCGCCTCAGGCAAGCGGTGTCCGCGCATATAAATATTTGCCAGCCCCGTCAATGCATCGGGAGATGGGCCCAGGGCGAGCGCCTGCTTGTATTCGCTCTCCGCATCGGCAAACTTGCCCTGCTTTTCGAAGAGAAGCCCCGCAGCCAGATGAGGCTCGGGATCCTTCGGCTGCAATGCTGCCGCCTTTCCGTAATCCGCAATGGCCTCATCCGGCTTCGTCGGTTCGAGCACATGCGCCAGAGAAATCCAAGCCCGCGCATGACCCTCCGCGACGTGACTGGTGGGCTTGAGCTGCGTGGCGGCCAGCAGAAATTGCGCGGCATCGGGCTGTCCGGCCTTAGCAAGCTGCAGGCCTAAATTCAAGTTCGACTCAAAGACGTCCGGTTTCGCTGCCACCGACTTGCGATACGCCGCAATCGATTCGTCTCGCTTGCCGAGGCCATTCTCCACAAACCCCAGTTCAAACCACGCCACATAATTCGCGGGATCGTTCCCAGCATCCCCTTCGAGAACCTTCCGCAGTAAAGGCTCAGCCCCGACGTAGTCCTGTTTCTGAATCAACGCCTCAGCCTTCGCCAGCTCAGGAGGCACCGCGTCTTCCTCGGCAACGGTCGTGTGATGCGCTTTCTGGTTGGATGTCGCGCCTGGCTTGTGATGGACGCTGGAAGAGGAGCCTTCGTCTTGCGATTGCGGATCTTTCTGCGCGGGCGGCGGAGTCGCCGCCTGCCCCCCAGCGAGCGCCGACAAGCACGCTGCCAGCAGCGCGGCCGCGAGTCTACGAGCGACCCCATATTTACGAGCCATATTCACGAACCATATTTACGAGCTAGGGGACCGCGAGTTTCCATTTCCGTTCAGCACCCGCGCCAGATATTTTCCCGTGTACGACCCCGCCAGCTTCGCAATTGCCTCCGGCGGTCCAACGCCTACCACCTTGCCGCCCCGGCTGCCGCCTTCGGGCCCCAGATCGATCACCCAATCCGAAGTCTTGATCACTTCCAGATTGTGCTCGATGACGACGATCGATCCCCCTGCTTCAATCAGACGCCGAAACGCCGCCAGAAGTTTGCTGACGTCGTCAAAATGCAGCCCCGTTGTAGGCTCGTCGAAGATGTAAAGCAGCCGCCTCTTGAGCCGCCCCTCGCTCCCATTGCCCCGGCTAGCCTCCTTCGACGCTGGCTGCAGATGCGCCGCCAGCTTCATGCGTTGCGCCTCGCCGCCCGAGAGTGTGGTCGCGGACTGCCCCAGCCGCAAATATCCCAGCCCAACTTCCTCCAGGGACCGCAGCTTCTCCGTAATCTTCGGAGCCTCGGCAAAGAACTTCAGCGCCTCTTTCACCGTCAGATTCAGCACTTCATGGATGTTCTTCCCGCGATACCGAACGTCGAGCACGGTGGGTTTGTAGCGTGTGCCCTTGCACTCTTCGCAAATCAACTCCACATCGGCCAGAAACTGCATTTCCACCGTGACTGTGCCGTCACCCTGACACGTCTCACAGCGCCCGCCTGGAATGTTGAACGAAAAATGGCCCGCCCCGAATCCACGCTTCTTTGCCTCGGGCAGGGAAGCGAACAGTTCGCGGATCGCATCGAACGCCTTGATATAAGTTACCGGATTCGATCGCGGCGTCCGCCCGATCGGCGACTGATCGACCAGCACCACTTCCTCAATGAACTGATCGCCTTCCAGACTCTCCCAACTCGCGGCCGGACCCGTTGCTCCGTTGCCCGATTGCTGCTTCGCCTGCGCCAGCGCCCGGTAGAGCACCTGATGCAGCAGCGTCGATTTGCCCGATCCCGAAACTCCGGTGATCGCCACAATCATCCCCAGCGGGATGCTGATGTCGATGCCTTTCAAATTATTTGCGCGCACGCCGCAAATCTTGATCTGCTGGGCTCCCGGCTTCCTCCGCACCGCCGGCGCTTGAATCCGCAAATCCTCCGACAGATACCTCCCAGTCAGCGACACCGGATTATGCAACATCTCCTCGTAAGTCCCCTCGGCCACCAGTTTGCCGCCGTTCTCTCCGGCCCCCGGCCCTAAGTCGAGAATCCGGTCCGCCGCCCGCATGATGTCCGGATCGTGCTCCACTACCAGAATCGTGTTCCCCAGATTCCGCAGATCGTGCAGAATTTTAATCAGCCGGTGCGTATCCCGCGGATGCAGCCCGATCGACGGCTCGTCCAGCACATACAGCGTGCCCACCAGCCGCGATCCCAGCGAGGTCGCCAGCTGAATCCGCTGCGCCTCGCCGCCCGACAGCGTGGAAGACAGTCGGTCTAGCGTCAGATACTCGAGCCCCACATCGTTCAGGAATCGCAGCCGCTCCCGAATCTCCTCCAGCAACTTCTCCGCAATCTCGCTCTCCTCGGGACTCAGCTCAACCTTCTCAAAGAAACGCAGCGCATCCTCCACGGTGAGCGCGCTAACCTCGCAGATATTCTTCCCGTTGACCCTGACCTGCCGGGCCTCCAGCCGCAACCTCGATCCGTTACACTCCGGGCACAGGGAATACCCCCGATACCGGCTCAGAAACACCCGCACATGCAACTTGTATTTCTTGCGCTCCAGATGATTAAAGAACCCGCGAACCCCCAGAAACTTCCCCTCGCCGTTGAGGATCAGGTTCTTGTGCTCGTCCTCGAGATCGGCCCAAGGCACATCCTGCGGAATCCCCGCCGCCTTCGCAAACCGCTTCAGATCGGTAAACAACGGACGATACTTTGGCTTGGTCCACGGTTCAATCGGGCACTCGGCGATCGTCTTCAGCTTGTCGGGAATCACCAGATCGAGATCGAAGTCGATCGTGTTTCCAAACCCCTGGCACCGCGGGCAAGCTCCATAAGGATTGTTGAAAGAAAACAGCCGCGGCTCCGGCTCCTCATACCGCAAATTGCAATCCTTACACTCAAACCTCTGCGCAAACCGCATTGTTCGCGTGGGAAGTGATTGTGTGGCGCGGGCGCCCCCGCCCGCGGCTGCCGTCAGCTCATCGCTTTTGGGCAGCTCAAAAATAACCTCGCCCGCTTCCCGATAAGCCGTCTCAATCGCATCGACAATGCGCGTCCGAGCCTCCGCCGAAACCATCAGCCGATCGACGAGCACGAAAACCGGCTCCGCAAAGTCGATGTCGAGCAAAGACTCCGGGGTGGAAAACTCATAAACTTCCCCCGCCTGATAAAGCCGGTTGAAGCCGCCCTTGCGCAAATCAAACAACCGCGTCTTCAGCGCATCGGTCAGGGCGGGTGCCCCATTTCTCGCGTTCTTTGCGAGAAGTGGGGATTTCTTCGCCTTCGTGGAACGATCCGTCTTAGTAGTCGTTTCTTGTACGCTCACCCCCGCTCTCTGCAGCGGAAACAACACCTGCAACCGCGTCTCCGGATCGAGCGCCAGAATCACGTCCGCCACTTCGTCGACCGTATCCTTCTTCACCTCGCGCCCGCACTTCGCGCAGTAGGTCCGCCCCACCCGCGCAAACAGCAGCCGCAAGTAGTCATAGATCTCAGTCGCCGTCGCCACCGTCGACCGCGGATTCCGTGTGGTATTCTTCTGCCGGATCGCCACTGCCGGCGCGATCCCATCAATCGAGTCCGCGTCCGGCTTCTCAATCCGCTCCAGAAACTGCCGCGCATACGCCGACAGCGACTCCACATACCGCCGCTGTCCCTCGGCGTAGATCGTGTCAAAAGCGAGCGACGACTTGCCGGACCCAGACACGCCGGTCACCACCGTCAACGAGTTGTGCGGGACCTCAAAGTCAATATTCTTGAGGTTATGGACGCGCGCTCCGCGCACCACAATGTTTTCCGTAGGATTGGACACAGTCTGCGTAGGGTCAGAAGACATCGGATCAGGGCCCCGATAGCCGTACGCTGCCCCGAGCACACCCGCTCAGACCAGTCCGTAAGGGCTACCGAATCTTTCTATTATAATCGACCCGGCCTACTAGTTTTCAGCAAGTTACTGATTCCACGAACCGCAAGAACCGCCAGAATCGCACCTTTTGCACCTGTTTTAGATATGGATTAGATACGGGAATCATGACGCCTCGCAATCAGGAGGGGGCATGAGAGCACCGCAGTAATTCGGAGCCGACGCTACTCGCGGGTGGAGAAGGCAGCGAGGAGAAGGCAGCGAGAACGATCACCCGCCAAAAACTTCGAGACGCTTAGGGCTGAGGTTCGCCGCCTTGACGCTAGACTCAGAAAAAGTTGAAAAGAAGCTGAAGACTAAAGACCCACTAGCCGATGCCGCGAAGCCGGAAGATCGACATGGCGAAGGTTCTGGCCTGCATGGATACGGTCTGCCCGAAGTGCGGGAAGGAGATCATGCCCGCCGATGTCCAGCGGACAGAGTTCGAACGCATGAAGTGCCCAGCGTGCGGCGAAGTGTTCGTACCGACAAGACGGCTGAGCCGAACCGGGTCATAATCGCTTTCGGCTCGGCCCGGCGATTCTAGGAGTCGGCCCCGGCCTATCGTCCGCTCTTATGGCAACTGTGCGTGCAGTTGCGGGACATGCAATTTTGACATCTGCCCCGTGAGCAGCAACCTGAAACCTTGAACTCCAGCGCGTGGTGGCAGGCGCGGAGTCGCCCGTCGTGGCTGTCCTTGTTGAGTTTGGCCTTCACGACCTTCGTCACTGCGGTCTGCTGGTTCATTGAAAACCCATATTAACCTGGTGCGTTCTTGATCTAGACTGGTTGCGTTGTGGAAGCCCGGGAGGAAACGCATGGACGATTCCCTCAGAAAGTTTCACATTCGGACTTGTGTGCTCGACGCGCTTAGCCGGAACGGGACTGCGCCCGACCGCCCATTGCGCGCCGAGCTCGAAGCCAATGCCACCATCGCAGCGGGGGACACTTCCCGCGTCGTGATGATGAACGGAAATTCCCTGGATACCGAAATCCAAAACCGCCTCAGTTCGCCGCGCATGGAAGAGAGTCTGCCGACTCCTTCGCGCACGGTCGCCAAGAGCGACGTCGACAGCCTGCGCAAGAACTTCGCGGACATCGCGGCCGGCAAGGTCCGCGTCGAATAGCGGGACCTCGCGTACATCGTCGCGAGCGGCCGCCGCGCTGAGCGAGATTGCTGAGTTCTCCGTGTTATCCTTCGAGGCCAATGAGCCGATTTAGATTTCGAAGTTCTGATGGAAGTGAAATCTCTGCGGAAAAGTTGTTGCCCATGTGGGCCAGTCGTTATCCAGCTAACGACTACGCAGACTATAGCGAAATAATCGCGAATTACCAGTCTTTTTCGGCTAGCGACTTCGTGCTAGTCGGCAAGTGGAAGGACAATGCAAAAACAGTTAGTAAGTGGAAGGCCAACGTTGCATCGGTCGCCTATCCAATCTGGATGCAGGCGTCGGCAGAATTGCCAAAATGCCCGCAATTGAGCCAAGTGGCGGCGTTCTTGGATGATTGGGCTGGCAGAAAGTACACGGACACATACGCAGCAGCAAAAGTGGCAAAAAAAACGTTTGGGCTGTCACGCGCGACCACCCTACTTCATTTCATCAGCGGAGGGCGTTTCCCTATCTTTGACTCGCGGGTAAGAAGAGCTATGACTCGACTCCTCAGTTCCCGTGTTCCGAACACCGTCCGCTGGTATCTAGATTCATACTGCCCGCTGTTCTCGGAGGCCGCCGCTCTCTGCGGCACGGAAGACCTCCGCCGGGTGGACATGGCCCTCTTCAGCTACGGTGCTCGAAATCTTCCATTCTCGGACTGATCCGCTGTCTGGGCCATACGTAGGTTTCTAGCGGAGCCGCGTGCCGTCACCGTGAGCCAAATGGCGGTCGTCCCGACGGCAGGCATCGCATAGTGGCACGAACGCGCGTGGGTGTAGCGCAGCGCGGCGGACATGAAGCCTATGCCGTTTGGGACCTAGCCATATCACGCAAAGGCGGAGCGATTCGGCCTTATCTCCAACTCACCAACCTGAGCAAGACAAATTATCAGGAAATCCCTGGGGTCATCATGCCTACCCGTAGCGTGATAGGCGGAGTGGAGTGGGTGCTAGTGCGTAAAGCCCACTGACTCGGGCAAGACATTGGTTCAATTCCGCCCCGACTTAGCTTTTCCAACGCCGACCGATCTTGGATCCAGAAGACCGATTATTTTAACTGAAGTATCTGGCGCTTGCTGAACTCACACAGCAGAGGACCGACGCATTCGCGGGTGGCCCCAACAGTCTCTCCAATCTCTTCCTGCGTCAGAGAGAGTCTGACGGGCTGTGAATCTTTGCCGCCTCCATTCGATTTCAGCTTTGGTGACGTGATCGGAGATCACGCAGCCGTCTTGTTTCCTTCTCCAGTTCTCGGTTCTGTGCCAGTGAGACGTTCGCGTTCATCCAGAACTAGCCAAAGTTCCGAGCAGAGTTCGTCGTATCTCGCCGGGTCTTTTTCTTTTATGATCTGGGTCACGAGCCACTCAAGACGTGCAGTGGAGTTGGCGACATTGTCCGACATGCGGCACACCTGGTGAGTCGAATTGAGGGGATTCTCGCATGACTTGTAGCTCGAGGCCATGACCGAGGTCACGGAGAGCAGTGATTCACGCGGCGAAGTTGTAGTTTTCAGGAACGCTGGTCGAACAAGAGGCAGCTCAGCGAGAACAGGTTGTGGTTTTGCTCTCGCGATCGCGCGGGATACCCTTTTCCGTGGACTGTGAAGGCCGATCTTGGTCGCTCTCCGCCGACGCGGACGCCGTAAAAACCTCGGTCCCATGATCGCGGGACAGTGGCCAGCGTTATGAATTTCCACATCTACTGTGGGCTAGCCAATCCGCATATTAGGGTCGCGTACTGCCCAGCCAACGCGCTCTCGCTCCTTCCTGCTACAAGTCACAGTTCTTTCTCTTCACCGCCGAGCTTCGCGCTCTTCCGCCGCCTTCATTTGATCGTCAATATGCCGCTGCACGCGGTCCCATTCGGAGCGCAGAATCATTTCCTTGATGCCGAACTTGGTTTCTTTCCGGGCATCGTTGATGCGCACTGCAACTTCGCCCTTATGGGAACGGAAATCGATAACATCAGCGAGCGGAATAAATGCATTCGATGAACTGCCCACGATGATATAAACCACGGTATCGGAGACCAGGGTATATTCTGGGCAGGATTCCGCTCCCAATTGCACGGGCGGCCCGCCCATGGTGACCATGAATCCATGCGGCACAGCAATGCACTCGCTCATGCGCATGCGCACGACGACGCCATGTTGATACACGCCGAGATGATCGGCGGCGGCGGCGTGCAGAGCACCGAAGAACAAGAGCAACCACAATGCGCGTTTCATAAATCCTCGCTATCGGGCGCTGGAATAGTGATACCCAGCGCGGCAGTGAAACTGCAGATTTGCGTTGTATCTAGGGAGAATGCGAAGCGAGTGAAATCCTGCGGAGCGCCGAGGCACCTCGTAAGTAACCACATAAGAAGCGCGCAAATCATCCAGCACGGCGTCGAGAGCGTCTGAGGCCTGCGCGTCGAACGACAAATAGCGGCCTCCGGTAGCCTCGGCGATGTGGCGCAGCGTGCTGCTTCCGGAAGAACTGCCACCGGCTGCCTTCTTGCTGCTTTTGACAATCGCCTTCAAGTCGATGGTGTAAACCAAAGCGCCGCTGGCTGCTATTGCCCGCAGCGCGTCGTCCAGCGAGGTTTTGCTGATGGTGTCGTCACCGTCAGAAAATAAAACGAGAACCCGTCGTGCGTCTGCAACGCTGTGATCAGAGAAAAAGTCTGCACTGTAGGCCAGGGCGTCGTACAATGGCGTCGGACCGGCAGCCCGCAGGTCAAGCATTTTCTGAGTCGCATCGCCTGCTCGGCAATCGAGTGAGCAGACCACTGACGTTTGCAATCCGCCGAAAGTCAAAACTGAAATGTGGGTTTTCCGGCCGGAATCATTTTGCGAAACCAACCGCACCACGTCATTCATCATCGACGGCAGGCGAGTGGCAACCGATCCGCTGCTGTCAACCAAAACGATCACGTCGAGCGCAGTCTCGCCGGAGCGGGTGAAGCTGCGAAAGTTGCGCACGATCATGTCCCCATCGACAACGGCGAAATCATCCTCTAGAACAGTTTGAACGGCGTGATCTCGTTCGTCGGTGGTGAAGAAGGTCAGGCGTACTTCGGAAGTGGACGCGTGATAAGTAATCTGTAACGGGGCGTTTGTCGGTTCACTGGGCTCCCCGGCAACCAGCAGGCGCGGGAAAATCAGCAGCACCCCGCATAACCACGCGCATGTATGCTCCTTAGTTTTCATTTTTCAGTTTTTGTTTCTAACGGAAGGGTAAAAACGGGCTACAGCGGTTGCAACTGTCAAATCTGATAGGGTCACCATTCATTTCCCAATACGAATGTAATCGTGGACGGCTCTGCCAGACTGTGCGGACCACGCCGCACTGAGAATTGCCGGACCGCACCGGACCGCACGGGTAATGGCGACCATGTACTCCGGCCACATGCGAGGCGCTCCCTGGGCTGTCGATCCCGAAGGTGCCCGCTGTCACAAATGACAGTTCCAGAGACTGTCATTGCCCGCTGACTATTGAGTCTCAGACCTTCGCCCTTGTCCAGTGTTTATGCTAGTTCTAGAGCTGCCGAATCTTTCTATTATAAAGCAGGAATTATGTTGCGCGGGCGCCCCCGCCCGCGTGCCTAAGCAACCAATGCCTTATCGTGACAAGGGAACGTGACGGAAAAATGTGTTTCGAGAAGACTTCTGAAAAGAGGAGGCTACGACTGCGGATCGGACCCGTTCTCCTCATCCCGCCGCTTGCCATACCGAACTGCGAATCCAAATCCAACCACCATGATCGCTACTGGCGGCGCCAGCATCACAAAAATAGCACGATTGATCGCCCGCTGCGCATCCTTGGGCGTAGCTTTCGCATTCGCATTACACATCGCGCACCCCTGCGCGAATGCCGGCGCGGCCCACAACGCGCCGAGCAACAACAAAATCCCCAGACGGCATTTCCCGCTAGTCATGACTACTGCACTCCCAACCGCAAAATTCGCCCGGCATCCGGGAAGAAGAAGAAATACATGATGATGAAGCATGCCGTCACCGAGATCACCAGCAGCCACCGCATCAGCGCCTTCTCAAACTTCAAGTGCATGAAGTATCCGATGATCAGCGCCGACTTGATGATCGACAGCACCAGCAGGATCTCGAGCATGTGCACCGGCTCAAAAACCTGCTTGTATCCGAGCACCACCTCAATCGCGGTCAGAACCAGCAGCGCTCCCCACACCCAGAAATACTGCCCCTTGCTGTCATCATGCGTTGCGGCGTCGCGCATCGAATGGATCCTCGCTTTCGGCTACTTTTGGGTGGCGAAGCGCTTTCAGCGCTGCGATAAAGCAAATCCCCACCCTAGGGCTTTAGCCCCTGTGGCACTTAGATCATTGCGTAATCTTGGTCGACAACAAATACACGAGCGGAAAAATGAACATCCACACCAGATCGACGAAGTGCCAGTACAGCCCAGACACCTCCACATCCTGCGCGTCATAATCCTTCGGTTTCAGAATCAGGATGATCGTTGCCACAATCAACCCCAGCCCGAGCGCATGAATTCCGTAGTGAAACACGTTATCCGACGGAATCAGAAAATATCCCGCGGCCCACAGCATAGCCAGCACCGGCAGAAACGCCTTCCGAAACGCGATCACCCCGAGATAAATTACGCCGATGGTCACGTGCAGCATGTGCATCGCGGTCAGGCCAAAGAAGGTAGCAGCGAACTGCGGAGTGTTTTTCGAAATGTCCGCCATCTCTCCCACGGCCGCATGAGCCGGCTTCGGAAACATCGGCAGCGTCAGCCCTTCGCCGATCAACTTGCTCCACTCCATGCCATGCAGCACGATGAACGCCGTGCCAAACGCCATGGTCGCGAGCAGCCAGTAGCGGGTCCACCTCCGGTCGCCGCGCTGCGCCGCAAACACCCCCATCACCATGGTCAGCGAACTCGACAGCAGACACGCCGTCATGATGGTGGAATTGATAATGCTCTGCACGTGAAACGGCGTGGGCCACGCGGTATAGATCCGCGTGTAGCAGAAGGCAAACAGCAGCGCCCCGAAGGTCAGCGAGTCCGAGGCCAGAAACAGCCACATCCCCACCTTCTTCGAATAGGCCCCAAACAAAGGCGTCTCATAAGCCCCCGGCACCGCGTGCACGGCATCATGCTGAAGCGTGGCGTCAGCCATTCCTCAAGTTCCCCTTTCCAACCAAGCTTGTCATCCTCAGGCGGGCTCTTTGCCCGCCGAAGGATCTATGCAACTGGCATGCAGCGTTGAATCACTCGATCCACGTTTCTATCGTGCAAATCCCAACAACGCGAACACATAAATCCACAGCACCATCATGAAATGCCAGTACCAAGCTGTGATGTCTACAACGATCCGCCGCGCTTCCACCGGCTGGCGCAGCAGGGAAGCGCTTGCCGCCCAAATCAAAGCAATCATTCCCCCCGTTAGATGCACCGCGTGCGCAATCGTCAGCAAGAACACAAACGAGCTGTTCGGATTCGTATCCACAAAGAATCCGCGAGCGTGCAACTCTCCCCAGGCCAGCCACTGCCCGGAAAGAAACGCGATCCCCAGCAGAACCGTAATCCCCAGCCACGGGAAAGATCTTTCATCCCCCACCGAAACTCCAGGAATCGATTTCACTGGAGCCAGCGCCGCTTGCAACGCCGCCTGCCGACGCGCAAACTCCATCGTGACGCTGCTTACCAGAAGCACCGCAGTATTAATAGCGAGCAGCAGCCACGGCAAATCCACCCGTCCCCAGTCGCGCACATAAGTGTTCGAAGATCCATCGAACGTAGGCAGTCCCTGCCGCACGATATAAGCGCTGGTCAGCGAGATGAACACCATGCACACAGTGGCAATCCCGCAAGCCAGTCCCAGCCGTGCCCGCCGCAGCCGCGCCCCGTAATTTGGAATGTCCCCGCCGCCGCGCCCGTCGTCCCCGCCACCTGCTGGCGGCATCGGGGGCTTGTGCCCGTGCCCAATATGATCGATCGGATTCGTTGGAGTATAGGTCGCCATAACTACTTAGTGCATCAATGTGTCGTAACGGTTGCCGGATCCGTCTGCATCACGTAGTCCTTCGGCGCTCCCGGCACGCCATACTCATACGGCCCATGGTTGACTACCGGAGTCACGCCGCCGAAATTGTCGTGCGGTGGCGGAGTCGCCGTCGTCCACTCCAGCGTGGTCGCTTCCCACGGATTGTCGCTCGCCTTCGGCCCCTTGAACATGCTCCAGAACAGATTCACCACAAAAATGAACTGCGCCGCGATCGTGATGATCGCCGCATAGGTCATGAACCGGTGAAGCGGCATCAGTTTTTGCAGGTAGGCCACTTCCGTATACTGCGAGTACCGGCGCGTTCCGCCCGCCATGCCCAGATAGTGCATGGGCATGAAGATGGCATAGGTTCCGGCGAGGGTGAGGAAGAAGTGGACCTTCCCCCATGTTTCATTCATCATCCTCCCGAACATTTTCGGAAACCAGTAGTAGGTCGCCGCAAACATTCCGAAGATGGCCGCCACGCCCATGATCAGGTGGAAGTGCCCGACCACAAAATAAGTATCGTGCAACTGAATATCGAGCACCGGTTGCGCCAGGAACGGCCCGCTCAGCCCGCCCGAAACAAACAACGAGACGAATCCGATGGCATAAAGCATCGGCGTTTGGAACCGAATGCGTCCCTTGTACATCGTCCCCAGCCAGTTAAACGTCTTGATGGCAGACGGCACGCCAATGCACATGGTCAGCAGCGAAAATGCGAACGCCGAGTAAGGGCTCATCCCGCTCATGAACATGTGATGGCCCCACACCATGAAACCAAAGAACCCGATCGACAACATCGCGTACACCATCGCCCGATAACCGAAAATCGGCTTGCGCGAGAAGGTCGAAAGCACCTGCGACGCCACGCCCATGCCCGGCAGAATCGCGATGTACACCTCAGGATGTCCGAAGAACCAGAACAGATGCTGCCACAGGAGTGGCGATCCGCCCTTGTGGCCCATGATCTGCCCGTTCACCACGACCAGCGGCACATAAAAACTTGTCCCGAGATTGCGGTCCATCAACAGCAGAATCCCCGCCGACAGCAGCACGCCGAACGCCAGCAGTCCAAGAATCGCCGTGATGAACCACGACCATACCGTCAGCGGCATGCGCATCAGCGTCATGCCCTTGGCCCGCAAGTCGAGCGTGGTCGTGATGAAGTTCAACGCCCCCATTAGAGAAGCGACGCAGAAAATCGCTATGCTTGTGATCCAAAGATCGGCGCCCAGTTGCTCACCGGGTCCGGCAGAAGGCAGCGCGCTGAGCGGAGCGTACCCGGTCCATCCGTGCAGAGGCGCTCCCCCGGTAACGAAGAAGGCGGCGATGATCACCACGAAGCCCACAAACGTTGTCCAGAACGAAAGCATGTTCAGAACCGGGAAGGCCATGTCGGGCGCGCCAATCTGAATGGGCAGGAAGTAATTTCCGAACCCGCCCTGCGGCGCCGTCGTCAGCACGAAAAACACCATGATGGTGCCGTGCATGGTGAGCAGGCTGAGATACGCCTCCGGTTGGATCGTTCCCACCAAAGGCAACACCGCGGTCGGCCACACCAGGTGAATACGCATCAGTAACGACAAAAACATGCCGACAAAAACCGCTGTCAGTGCCAGGAAGAAATACTGAAGGCCAATGACTTTGTGATCGAGGCTGAAAATGTATTTCCGAATAAAACCCTGAGGAGCGTGCGCGTGCGGGTTCTCCATTGCGACCATGTTATTGTTTCTCCGCCTCCCGAGCCGCCAGCCACTTGTCGAAATCCTCCTGGCTGACAACGTGCACCATGCCGTGCATTTTGTAGTGTCCCAGCCCGCAAAGTTCTGCGCAGGCAATCTCGTACTCGCCAATCGCCGTCGGCTTGAAGTGCATGTGAATGTTCAGCCCCGGCACCGCGTCCTGCTTGAAGCGCAGGTTCGGGACAAAGAAGCTGTGGATCACATCCACCGCTCGCAGGCTCACATCCACTTCGCGGTTGACAGGCAGATACATCGTTCCCGTCACCACATCGTCTTTCGCCGCAGGGTCGGTCTGGCTTAATCCCACCGCGGCCTCGCCGCCCGCCGAGGGATCCATCAGCTTTGGACTCGTCGACCCATATTTCCCATCCGGCCCTGGATAGCGGAAGTACCAGGCGAACTGCATGCCGGTCACTTCCACCTGCACCGCCCCAGCCTCAGCCGCGTCAAAGCGTTGGCTCGCCCACACGCTGCTGCCCATCAGGTTCAGCCCGATGAACAACACCGTCGTAAGCAGCGTCCAGGTCACTTCCAGCGTGGTGCTGCCGTGCGAATACGAAACTGGCGGGGAAGAGGGAGTCTCCCTGTACTTCCACACGATGTAGCCCAGCCCCAGTTGCGCCGCGAGAAACACGATCCCCATGAGGATGAACGTCAGAGTGAATTGTCCGTCAATGAAACCCGTAGCGGCAGAAGCGCCTACCGGCAGCCACCAGGTTTTGGCGACAAAAAAGTACGTGCTGGTCAGAGTGATCAGCCAGATCAACACCATTAACGCGAGGCCCATTCCCCAGCCCTCCGGGCATGAAACGATTTCCCCACGGCCGTTGCCGCGTCCCACAACGCAAGCACCAGTCGGCGGCGAGTGTAACACAGCCACGCGCGAAGAATGCAAGGAGATATTGAGGAAGAAATTATCACAAGGACTACTCAGCACTCCGGCTCGCGTGGTGTGTTAATTTTTTCTACAGGGGTCTTCGAAATGCGGATTGTTCTTGCCTCGGAATCGCAATTTCGCAAGCGAGCCATGGACTTGCTTGGCCTCCCTTACGAAACGCGCCCCAGCCAAATCGAGGAAAAGGCCATCCGCCACAGCGATCCCGCGCAACTGACCCGCAAACTCGCCGAAGCCAAGGCACAGAAGATCGCCGCCGAATGTCCTGACGCCATCATCGTCTCAGGGGATGCAGTCGCGGCCAAAGGCTCCAGAATTTTCGAAAAGCCGCGAACGAGAGGGGAGGCCGCCGAATTCCTGCAAGAATTTTCAGGAAGCACGTTCCAATTCGTGACCGCCATCGCCGTCCTCAACGCTCAAACCGGCCGCATGCTCTCAACAGTTGAAAGCTTAGACATCTCGTTCCGTCCGCTACTCGACCGTGAGATCGAGCACTACGTCCGCAAATACGATGTCCTCAGCTATGCCGGTGCCTTCGAGAACGACGCAGTCCTGCTCTTCGCCGACCGCATCGCCGGAAGCTACAACATAGGAACCGCGCTCCCACCCAGCCGCCTGATCATCCTCCTCCGCGAACAAGGCGTAGAAATCTAGCACGCACCAAACGGGTTGTCATCCTGAGCGAAGTTGTCGCCCGCAAAGCGGACGACAACGCAGTCGAAGGATCCCTAGAAGCGGGAAGGCGCTCGTGGTCAAGAGATTGCGGAAGCAATAAAAAAAGCGTGTACCTCGGTAGAAAGAGCGGTCCTTTCGAGGGCCGCGTCAGAACATGGGCAAAAAATGCGGGCTTCAGCCCCTGTGGTCGCGTTTTCGCGCGGCTGGTCTCAGGAGCGTGCAACCCCAGCCTTCTTTCATGAACCTCAGGGTCCTTCGTGGTTCAGGTTTACTTTTCCGACCACTCCGGCACCCGCCCCGGAGTCCACGGAGCCCCCGCCGCCTCCATATCCTTCTCAAGCTTCGACAAATCAACCTCGACGAGCGTATGCAGTTTCGCAAGCTGTTCCGCAAATTCCGCCGCGGCAATGTTGTACGAATCGATGTGCGACTGCGTCGGTTTTGCCAGTGAGAACCGCTCTCCGTCCATTACCGAGCTCACCCGGTTGCTGATCGACGACGATACCGGTTCACTCCGCTTCGCCATCTCCACATCCCCGCGCAGCGCCACCAAGATCTCGCGATCCCGCTGCTCGATGCCATCGGCCGCCGCACCCAGTTGTTTCTCCGCAGCCGGAGCCTCACGCAATGCCGCACGAATCGCCTTCACGCGTGACTCCACATCCTCCGCCGTATGCAGCGCTCCTGACACTGCCCGATACAACCGGGTCACTTTGCTCATGAACTGCTCCTGCGCCGCACGGTCGGCCGCGTTCATTGACGCCGAACCCTCCGTGACGACCTTGAACGTCTGCGGCCCCGCCAGTTCCGTTACCACGCCGCCAGCCTTTTGGAAGAGCCGAGCGGAGTAAGTTCCGGAAATCACCAGAGGCCCTAGGTCCCCCGAATCCGGAAAATCCTCTTCGCCGTCGTCAGCATGCTTCGGAACCTGCGGAGCCGAATACCTCAGATCCCACGCCACCCGCTGGAACCCACCGTCCGCGCTGGCATCCACGCGCCGAATCGCCGCCCCACTTTCGTCGTACACCACAAAATAAACTTCCGGCTTCGCTTCCTCGGCCTCGGCACGCAACTCATCCTTCGTCGGATAGGGAAGCGTCACATTTTTCTTCGCAGCGTCCTTCTCAGCGTCCTGCCGTTTCTCCTTCTTCGTCTTAATCTTCTCCTTCATGTACGCGGTAAACACCGCACCGTACGGCGGATTTTCCGCCGTATAAAACGCATCCCCCTGGAACCCCTTTTTCGGCCCGCCCAGCGGATGCCGCTCCACATACAACAGCGCATCCTTCACCGGAAACACCGCCACCGCTTGCTCGGTCGATCCGGCCTTCATCTGCCGTAGCGGCGTGATGTCATCCAGCACATAAAAGCCGCGTCCAAACGTGGCGATGACCAGATCGCCCTCGCGCGCTTGAATCACCATGTCGCGCACCGCAACCGTCGGCAGCCCGCCTTTGAGTTGCACCCAGTGCTGCCCTCCATCGATCGTGAAGAACGCCCCAAACTCGGTCCCCGCAAACAACAGATTCGGATTCACCGTATCTTCCACAAATGCCAGCACCGGCCCGTTCGCAGGCAGATCGCCGGCAATCGAAGTCCACGTCTTGCCCGCGTCAGAAGATTTCAGCAGATAAGGTTTGAAGTCCGAATTCTTGTGATTGTCAAAAGCCGCATACACTGTATTCAAGTCAAAATTCGACGCCGCCAGCCGGCTTACATAAGTCATCTCCGGCACGCCCGCAAACTTCTCATACTTGGTCCAACTCGCGCCGCCGTCGCTGGTCACCTGAATCAACCCATCATCCGTCCCGACATACAGAAGCGCCTCTTTCTTCGGGGACTCCGCCAGAGCCACAATATTCCCGTAAAACGACGTGGACTGATTCTTCGCCACCGCATCCGGACCCCACACCTTCCCCATCACCGGCAGCTTGTTGCGATCGATCTGCCTCGTCAAATCTCCGCTGATCGCCTTCCACGTATCCCCGCGATCGTCGCTGCGAAACAATTTGTTCGCCGCAAAATAAAGCCGCGTATGTGAATGCGGACTCACAATGATCGGCGAATCCCAATTCCACCGCAGCGGAGGCTCGCCCTTACCCTCGAGCGGCTGCAGCACCAGTTCCTGCCCCGTTGGCTTGTCGTACCGCACCAGCACGCCGTACTGAGACTCCGAATACACCGTATTCGCATCCACTGGATCCACCTGCGACCGGAATCCATCCCCCCCGGTCGTGACATACCAGTCGGCATTCACAATCCCGTTCAAATTTCGCGTGCGCGAAGGCCCGCACCACGAAAAATTATCCTGCGTTCCTCCACACACGTTGTAGAAGGGAAGCGCATTGTCCACCGCCACGTCATAAAACTGCACCGTCGGCAGATTCGCTTTGAACTCCCACGTCTTCGCGTTGTCCCAGGTTTCATACATTCCGCCGTCCGATCCGAACAGCCAGTGTTCGGTGTTGTCCGGATCGATCCAGATGGCGTGATTGTCCCCGTGATGATTCGTCTCGCTCACCTTCTGCAGCGTCTTGCCTCCATCCAGCGACTGGCGCAACTGCACCGCCATCACAAAAATACGATCCACATTCTTCGGATCCGCCACCACCCGCGCGTAATACATCGCGCCTTGATCGAAGTCGTTGCGCTTCTCCCAGGTCGCGCCCTTGTCGCTCGACCGGAAAATTCCGCCCTTCCCATCCGCCGCCTCAACGGTCGCGTACACCACATTGGGATCAGCCGGGGAAACCGCCAGCCCAATCCTTCCCATATCCACCGAAGGCAACCCAGACTTCAACTTGTTCCATGTCGCGCCCGCATCGGTCGACTTGTAGATCGCGCTCTCCGGTCCGCCATCAATCAGAGTGAACACATGCCGCCGCCGCTGGTACGCCGCCGCATACACAATGTCCGGATTCGACGGATCGATCGCCACATCCACCACGCCCGTGTTCTCGCTGATAGTCAGCACGGCTTTCCAGGTCTTACCTCCATCCGCTGATTTATAAAGCCCGCGATCCCCGCCCGCTCCCCACAGCGGCCCTTCGGCCGCCACATACACCACCTTCGAATCTCGCGGATCGATCACCACCCGCCCAATGTGCTCCGACTTCTTCAGCCCCAGATTTTCCCAACTCTTGCCCCCATCGACCGACCGGTAAATCCCATCGCCGTACGCCACGCTGCGCTGCGAATTACTCTCGCCCGCACCCACCCACACCACGGACGCATCATTCGGATCGAGCGCCACCCACCCAATCGAATACGATCCCTCGCGATCGAACACCGGGGTCCAAGTCGTGCCGTCATTCACCGTCTTCCACACTCCGCCCGAAGCCACGCCCACGTAATACTCAAACTTGTTCTTCGGATTGACGGCAATCGACATCACGCGCCCCGAAGCAACCGCCGGTCCAATCAAGCGGAACTTCAGTCCCGAGAAAGTGTCGGCAGTCATCCCGCCCTTCTTTTCTTCCTTCGGCTCTTCTTTCTTCTCGTCCTTCTTCGACATCCTTCTTGGTTTCCTTCTTGCTCTGTGCAGGTGCAGCGGCCGCAGAAGCCGGTTTCTTGTCGGCGTCCTTATCGGGCGTCTCTTGAGCAGCAAGTGGCGCAATGAATGTCAGGAACAAAAGAAGAACGAACGTGGCGATCGATTTCATGAAACGCTCCAATGTAGTAGCGAGAGTCAATTTGTCATCCTGAGGAGGGCGCATTTTGCCCGACGAAGGACCTATGCAACCTGCCTGTACCGCCTGTGCATTTGCGGTCCAGAATCCAAAACCGATATGTATACAGGAATTCGTCGCCAGAGAGAAGGATGGAATCTCGTTCTTCCTTCGTGGCCCTTCGTGCCCTTCGTGGTTTCAAGCCGTCGCGTCCGCGATAAAATCCCTCCATGCCCAGAAAGCCCCAAGTCCACGGCCACGACACGCGCTACGCCAAAATGCAGAAGAACTACTGCTTCGCCTGCGGCCAGAACAACCCAGATGGCATGCGCCTCAAATTCACCCTCGACGAAGAGCGCCAAACCTTCGTCTGCAAATTCCGCCTGGGCAAGCGCTACACCGGACCGCCCGGCCACTGCCACGGGGGCATCATCGCGACCATCCTTGACGACGCGATGGGAAAAGTAAACAAGCTCCATCACGTGATCGCGCTAACGAAAGAAATGACCGTCGAATACCTCAGGCCCGTCCCCCTCCACAAACCTCTGCACGTCGAGGGCAGGGAGGTCAGCGTCCAAGGCCGCCAGCACATCAACGAAGCCGAAATCCTCAATGAAAATGGACAGGTCCTCGCCCGCAGCCGCGGCCTCTTCATCGCCATCGACCCCGAGAAAATGTTCGGCAAATTCGTAGAACGATAGCGGGTTTATGTGGAGCGAGCGCCCCCGCCTGCTGCTTTTGACTTTGTCTTCGCTATGGCATGAACGCGATAGAATTTCGAAGGTGCAAAATTAGCGAGCTAGATGAAATGTCTGTCGGCCTCCCGGCCATGCTGAACGATGAGGACGATCCTCTCCTCTGGAAGTCGGTGCTCTCGGTTCTTCTCGATGAATTTCCCTTTCGTCATGCGACTGTCGAAAAGGGAACAGAATGCTTCCTTCACCTCGGCGCATGTTCTCATTGGTTCCGTCCCCACCAATCTCGATGGACCGCGGCAGGCGGCTTCGCCTGGCCTATCGGCTATGGCGGCGCCAAAGGATTTCTCCACAAGGGCTTGCCTGAGTTCGATTGGTCGGTGACTTTTCAGTTGACGAAAGACAAGTGGCAGCCGGTCGCGAGGCTTGCGGGGAAGAAGAAACTGGTCGTGCGAGTCACGATTCCCTCGAGAACCAAACGGCACAAACAAGCTGCGGTCCACACTCTCTGGCAACCTGAGAACAAGGTGATCTTTTACGGATTTCGCAATCTGCCCGACGGCTGGAAATGTGTCGCGAACTCAGAGGAGCTAGTTTCAGCGTCAAAGGAGAAGGACATCTTGCGAAGGCGCAAGAACGTCAAACCGCACTGACCGGCAGACCCCACCATGTTGCTCGCAATCTTGCTCAATGACAAAAAGATTTGGTGGGAAGCGCCAAACGCAGTGCGCATTCCCACCGCGATTGTTGTGGCGCTCGTTCTGAGTCTAAGGATTTACGGCGTTTATCGAAGCTCGAAGAACACGCCGAAACGTTCCCCCAAGGTCAGACGCATCGAAGGCATCGTCGCCATCAGCCTTTGGACTTTCATTGCAGTCGCCACGGTACTCCTTCTGGTCTTCAAGCGCTCCTTCTGGTCTTCCAGCGCTAGCCTTCGTGTGCGTAAAACCCCGCTCTACGTTGTAATATAGAGAGATCGAGGCGTCTTGCGCCCATTCTTCGCGTTTGCGAAAAGGTATCCACGGGTTCAAACCATGTCCCAGAACAACGGTTCCAACAACACTTCTCTCCGTCTCAAGACCGGCCTCGCCGAAATGCTCAAGGGCGGCGTCATCATGGACGTCACCAACGCCGACCAGGCCACCATCGCCGAACGCGCCGGCGCTGTCGCCGTCATGGCTCTTGAACGCGTGCCCGCGCAAATCCGCGCTGAAGGCGGCGTCGCGCGCATGGCGAGCCCTAAAAAGATTCGCGAAATCATGGCCGCCGTGTCCATCCCGGTCATGGCCAAGTGCCGCATCGGCCACTTTGCGGAAGCCCAAATTCTTCAGGAACTCGGCGTCGACTACATCGACGAATCCGAAGTCCTCACCCCCGCCGACGAGTCCCACCACGTCGACAAGCACGCCTTCAAGGTCCCCTTCGTCTGCGGAGCCCGCAACCTCGGCGAAGCCCTCCGCCGCATCGCCGAAGGCGCCTGCATGATCCGCACCAAGGGAGAAGCCGGCACCGGCGACGTAGTCCATGCCGTCAAGCACATCCGCCAGATCGTTCAGGAAATGAAAATCCTCACCGTTCTGGGCGAGGAAGAACTCTACGCCAAGGCCAAAGAACATCAGGCCCCCTACGAGTTGATTCGGATCGTCGCCAAGGCAGGGAAGCTCCCCGTCCCGAATTTCAGCGCGGGAGGAATCGCGACGCCCGCCGACGCGAGCTTAGTCATGCAACTGGGCGCGGAAGCGGTTTTCGTAGGCTCAGGTATTTTCATGAAGGACTCGACTACTTTCGCCGACCCAGTTGAAGCCGAAAAGCGAGCGCGCGCCATCGTGAAAGCCGCCACGCACTTCAACGACCCTAAAGTATTACTTGAAGTCAGCGAAGACCTCCAGGGCGCCATGAAAGGCCTGGCCGTCGCAGGCTTAGACGAAGCCCAAATGCTGCAAACTAGAGGCTGGTAGGAGCGGTTGTTTTCGTGCGTGCTCCAGCCGCCCAGTTCTTAGGCGTGGAGCAGGTCGTTCTACGCTGTATCCTTTCCAGCAGCTTCGGAGGCCTTCAGGCCGCCGGCTGGGAACGAACTGTACCAATCGATGTCGCGGGTAAAATACATCACCACAGCCACACCGAGAAAACTCGTTATTGCACCAACTAGGAGCGTGTTATCTTCCAGGCGCAGTAACAGATAGATGAAGAAATAGAGCAAGCTGAACACGAATAGAGCGCGCAGACCCTGCACGCGGCTGGCAAAAATCCACTGAGCGTTGGCCGAAAGCAAAACTACCGTGGCGCCACCGGCCACGAAAAATCCCCAGTCAACACCAATCCGCTCCGCCAAGGAGAGCAGAAGAAGATAAAAAATCATATGGGCCACCCCAACCAAAATATATTGAGCGGGATGGACGCGTTTTCCCGCAGTGGCTTCAAAGACAAAGTAGGAAAGAAACAATAATCCGACAAACAGAAGCGCATATTTAACCGAACGGCTCACAGACTGATAGGGGTCCGCCATTTCAATGAACGAGATCCCCATCGCTGTGCGGTCCAGTGCACTGACCGCGGTATTCGTGCCTTCGGCGGGAATCCCGCGGGCAAGGAAGGGTACGGACCACTCTCCAGTAAAGCCTTGCGGAGAGATTGTGCGTTTCACGGGTAAGAAGCCGCCATCGAACCCCGGACTCGGCCAGTCGCCTTCGGCAGTAACGTGCGTGCTCTTGCCGTAGGCTAGGACCGCGAGTCGCTGAGCCCCAGAAAAATGCAAGTTCGCCGTTACGCTGAACGCCGAGTCTGGCTGGATCAGTTCTGAAACTCTCACGCCAAAGTATGCGAGCGGCAGACGCGGATTGGGTTCCCCAATATTTTCCGCCGGGACGAATGTGATTGTCTTGCCGTTAGCCGTGAGGGTTCCATCTGCCAGCGCCCCGTGCGCGTCGCTAACGCCTATCACAATCCCCGCTCGCGTCCAGTCCAATTCAGCACCTGCTGGAGCTGCGGAAGGAACGCCCGTCAGGTCGAATGTCGCATCGAATTTCAGCTCGGCTTCATAGACAGGCACCTTGAATAGCGAACGATGACGCTCCTGCGTATGAATTCGTACCCTGGCGTCGCCCTTTGTCGGAAACACAATGTACACCCCAGGCGTAGGCGAAGCGCCTTTGTTGAGCGGCGGAATGCTGAAGGGAATTGAGATCGAAGGTCCCAGAAAGATCTCCTGACCGCCGGCCCGGCCGCTGATTTCCTGGATTGCGTCTTTCGCCCGCTGAGTCCGTTCCTCCACAAGGCTGTTCACAAAGAAAGCTGGAATTGTTGTAAGCAGCGCGAGTCCGCTGACGAGAAGCAGCTTGAGTCCCATCGAACGAGACCTGGACCTGATCTGAGAGGTCAATTGAGAGACGGAAACCTGGTTCACGCGAGGCTCCTAAGCAGCGAGAGGATATCAATCAACAACAACATAACATAAACTACTTTGTAATGTAAAGTCTTGCCGGCTCAACTGCGAAACATGGGGCCACCTTCCACGTAACTCTTCCATATTCCGAAAGGCACACCCGACGTCCTCTGTGTTGAAAATGCCTTTCACAGGTCGGATCATCCGTTCTTGGGTTTTTGACGAACGGGTTCAGCCCTGTGTCCTCTGTGGTGGAGTTTGGACTGGGGGAGTTATACTTCGCCGACCGAATGGAGGCACCATGCCCTGCAAACAAGGCGACCTAGCCCTTCTGCAGCATCCCGCATCGCAAGAACTCCTCAACTCCAAGATTCCTGCCCGCCTCGCTTACATCGCGACCGATGGCACCCCGCGCGTCATTCCCATCTGGTTCCACTGGAATGGCCACGACATCGTCATGGCCTCGCCACCCAAAGCGCCAAAACTCAAGGCTCTCGCCAGGAATCCCAAGGTCTCGCTCACCATCGACGACAACACGTTCCCGCACAGCGTCCTGCTCGTTCGCGGTACGGCCCGCCTCGAACCGCTCAACGGAATCGTCCCTGAATACGCCACCGCCGCCGAACGCTACTTCGGACCGGAGCAGGGAAAAGCCTGGGTAAACAATCTCGCCTCCATGATCTCGTCCATGGTCCGCATCACGATCACTCCCGAGTGGGTCGGCCTTCTCGACTTCCAGACCCGCTTCCCCAGCGCCCTCCCGCTCTGAGCAATCCGCACCCCTACCCAGTCGAACGCGCCCGTCGGACGGACTGCTCGGGTGGGACGGACACTCCTTCGACTCCGCTCGGCCTCCGCTTGCGGCTCGCTATCATCACTACCGGTACCGCTCCCTCTGTGTCCTCTGCGTCCCCTGTGGTGAACCTCTTTTCTGGTCCCCACTTCTGACGCCCCCGAAACTCCATCCGCTAAAATCGATACCACCATGAAAATCGGAGTCCTGGCCCTGCAAGGCGATTTCGACGCCCACCGCCGCCGTCTTGAAGAACTCGGCGCCGAGGTCGTCTTCGTCAAAAAGCCCGAGCAACTCGACGCCATCGACGGCCTCGTCATCCCCGGCGGCGAATCCGGCACGTTCCTCAAACTGCTCGGCGAAGAAGGATTCGCTAAACTGAAAGACTTCGTCCACGCCAAGCCCACTTTTGGCACCTGTGCGGGAGCCATCCTCCTCGCCACCGAAGTCGAGAATCCGCACCAGAAAGGCCTGGGCGCCCTCAACATTCGCATCCGTCGTAACGCCTACGGACGCCAGATCGACAGCTCCATCCGCGAAGGTTTCTTCGGCACCTCGCCCATCGAAATGGTCTTCATCCGCGCGCCCAGAATCGAACACGTCGGAGAAGGCGTACGAATCCTGGCCACCGAAGGCAAAGATCCCGTAGCCGTTCAGCAGGGAAAAACCATGGCCGCCACCTTCCACCCCGAACTCTCTGAAGACCCCCGCATCCACCAGGCCTTCCTCGACTTAGTCAAGAACGGATAGAAATTAGGAGAATTTCCGATACGTGCCCCATCCTTTCGCGTTCGTTGCGAAGGAGGATGGGGATGTTGACTTGGACGTCGGAAGATTTGTTCGGCCAAGAAAGTTCTTGACATCTTAATCGCGTAACGCTAAGGTTACGCATTATGCGGAACCGTTCGGTTACATATTCCGGCCGCCAACGAACCGAAGCCACTTTCCAGGCCCTGTCCGACCCGACCCGCCGAGCCGTCCTCGATCTCCTCCGGCGGGGTAGCCAGCCCGCCGGCCAGATCGCCGAAGCCTTCCCCGTCTCCCGCCCCGCCATCTCCAAGCACCTACGCCTCCTGCGCCGCGCCCACCTGGTCCGTGAACACCGCGAAGGACGGAATCGTGTTTATGAGCTGAATCCCGAACCGCTTCGCGCGGTGGACTCCTGGATCGAGCAATACCGCGTCTTCTGGACCGCCAGCCTCAATAACCTGAAATCCTTCGTCGAAACCGAATACGCGCGCGAGACACAATCCTCGCGCAAACCGAGACCATAATCTCCCAGGAGAAAGACTAGAAAGGAAAACCGCCATGACCAAATCCACTCGCATCGCTGCCGTAATCGTCGTCGCTCTTGCCGCAACCGCTGCCATCGCTCAATCTGATGCACAGAAATCCTTCACCCAACTCAAATCGCTTGCCGGTTCATGGGAAGGGAAGTCCTCCGACGGCAAACCGCTGGTCGTCTCCTTCCGTGAGACTGCCGGCGGCTCTGCCATCATGAGCGAAATCCAGGGCGACCATGGAATGATCTCGATGATCAACATGGATGGCCCGAATAAGCTCCTCATGACTCATTACTGTGCTGCCGGCAATGAGCCGAGGATGCAGGCCAGCCTCTCGCCCGACGGCAAGACCATCACCTTCACCTTCTTCGACGGCACTAACATCGCTCCCGGCGCGGGCCACATGCAAAGCGTAGTCCTGACCATGCTCGACGACAACCACCACACCGAAGACTGGACCTTCGTCGATCACGGCAAGGAGATGAAACGATTCTTTGACCTCTACAGGAAGACTGAATCGAAAATGTAAGCGAAGACATGCCCCACTCTTCTTTCGCGTCCTTTGCGAAAGAGGGTGGAAGCTTTGACTCCATTTGGTTTTCGCGATGTCAGACTGAAGAATCCACACTGAGGAGATTCGCCATGGCCACCGCCACCATCACCCCCGACCAAACCGCCGTCATCGCAGAAATTTTCATCGCCGCTCCCCCGGCCCGAGTCTTCCAGGCGATCAGCGATCCCTCCCAGCTTCCCAAGTGGTGGGGACAAACCGGCCTTTACCACGTCACCAAATCCACCATGGACGTCCGCCCGGGCGGCAAGTGGCGCAGCGACGGCGTCGGCGCCGACGGCAAAACGTTTTACGTTGAAGGCGAATATCTCGAAGTCGATCCCCCGCGCCTGCTGGTCCACACTTGGATCGCCAGCTACAGTGGAACTGAAAAAACCGTTGTTCGGTGGGAACTCGTACCTCACAGCGTTCACGGACTGGGATCCAGCGGTCCCCGCAAATCCGGCACAGGCACTCTGGTCCGCGTCCGCCAGGAAGGTTTCGCCAGCGTAGAATCGGCCGCCAGCCATGGCGAAGGCTGGAAGCGAGTCCTCGGCTGGCTCGGAGCCTTCGTAGAAGGCGGCGAAACCGCAGACACGAAATAAGCGCGGGCATGGTTCGATGTGAAGCAGGTCGTTGTGCAGCCAAATCATCAATGTGGCGCGAGCCGACCGAAGCTCGGTGCGGCTCGCGCTCACGCTGCCGCGCGCTTAAATCGAAACCACGCTACCGGTAAGCGTAGGGCGTGCGCCTCCGCCGCTCCGGAAATACCTTCGCCATCACCAGCCCTGACACAAATCCCCCAACGTGCGCCCAGAAGGCCACGCCTCCCATGTCGCCCCCCGCATGGGCCAACGACAATGTCTGCGCTCCCGACAGAAAATTGAGCACGAACCATTCCCCCAGCACAACCCAGGCCGGCAGATAAAGGATGAACACGAAGAACCATGTCAGCACCCGCGCTCGCGGATACAAAATAAAATACGCTCCTAGCACCCCAGCGATCGCTCCGCTCGCCCCCACCGTAGGAACATTTGAGTGCGGATAGATTGCCACCTGGGTCGCCATCGCAAACAGCCCGCAAAGAAGGTAAAACGTCAGATACGTGAAGTGCCCAAGGTAGTCCTCTATGTTGTCCCCGAAGATATATAAGAACCACATATTTCCTAGCACGTGCGTCCAGCCCGCGTGCAGAAACATCGACGTGAAAAACGGGAGCACGACCTGTTCCAGTGAGTACCGTGGCGAGCCCGCCAGAAACGCCGCCAGATGCGCCGGTACTTCGCCAAATTGCCGCGCAAACAGCTCGGCGCCCTGCGGATCTGTCACCTGCTGCAGAAATTGCAACAGGTAAATCAGAATGTTGAGTCCGATTAAAAATGTATTCACATATGGCGTGCTGTATCGTGGTTGGTCGTCTTTAAGGGGAAGCATGGGAAATTTGGTAAGTTAGTAATACAGAGTACAACAGTTCTCTTTGCAGGCGGGGGCGACGAACTCCGCGACCTTGTGGAAAGAAAATTCACGCAGGAAATCGAACCCGGGCATCCTCCGGCAACACCCGCTTCACCGAATTACTAAATCACTCAATGGCTCAATCAACAAATCGCCCAGTCCCTTCATGAATTCCGTCCTCATCATCGACAAGCCCTCCGGACTCACCTCGCATGACGTGGTCAACCGCGCCCGCCGCATTCTCCGCGAACGCTCCATCGGCCACCTCGGCACCCTCGATCCCATGGCCACCGGCGTCCTCCCGCTCGTCACCGGCAACCTCACGCGCCTCGCCCAGTTCTACACCGCATCCGAAAAAACCTACGAAGGCACCATCCGCTTTGGCTTCGCCACCGATACCTACGACGCCCAAGGCGATGCCACCACCGAACCCAAACCAGTCAGCCTGCGCCCCGAAGAAATCGAGTCCCTCGCCGGCCGCTTCCGCGGAGTCATCCAGCAGACGCCGCCTTCATTCTCCGCCAAGAAAATCAAAGGCGTCCCCGCCTACAAACTCGCCCGCCAGCAGAAAGAAGTAAAACTTGAGCCCGTGCAGGTCGAGATCAAGGAATTTGAAATCCTGGAAGTCACCGCCGACCGCGTCCGTTTCCGCGCTCACGTAACTTCCGGAACCTACATGCGCTCCGTCGCCCATGACATGGGAAGGGAACTAGCCTGCGGCGCGCATCTGGAGTCCCTCCGCCGCACCGCAGTCGCCGAATTCACTCTCGCAGATGCCCACACCTTAGAAGAACTCGCCGAAGCCGCAAATCAACGTCTTCCCGAGGGGAGCGTGTCTTTCCCGGAGGGAAATACAACCGAAGTGGAGGGATCTACCGTGACCGCTCCAAATATTGCGGCCACTGCAAATTTCGAAGCCTTCTTCGTCCACCCAAGAAAGCTGCTCCCAGAATTTCCTTCCGTCACCGCCGACGAGCTCACCGCCGCCCGCATCCGCAGCGGACGCACCGTCAATCTCCCCGACCTCTCCCGCGCCCGCCAGGTCAAAGTCTTCTCCGGCCAACGCGACCTGATCGCCATCGCCACCCGCGTAGCCGGCACATTGTTCCACCCTAAACTGGTTCTGTGTGGCTAAGATAAAACCTCACGGCGGACTCCTTGACGCTTTCTCCCCGCCCCCTTTACTGTGATCGCTTACACATCCCATGAAACTTTCTGTAGTCATGCCCGTCTACAACGAGCAGGCCACCCTCCGCGAAGTCATCGCCCGCGTCTTAGCCGTCCCCCTCGACATTGAACTCATCTGCGTCGACGACGGTTCCCGCGACGGCTCCCGCGATATCCTCTCCGAACTGCAATCCGCCCATCCCCAGATCCGCGTCCAGTTCCAGCCTCACAACATGGGCAAGGGCGCCGCCCTCCGCCGCGGCATCCAGGAATCCACTGGAGACTTCGTTCTCATCCAGGACGCCGATCTCGAATACGATCCCGCGGACTATCCGGCATTGCTTCATCCTTTACTTGAAGGCAAAGCCGACGTCGTCTACGGATCCCGCTTCCTCGGTGCCGCCCCTCACCGCGTCCTGTATTTCTGGCACTACGTCGCCAACCGCATCCTCACACTCCTCTCAAACGCACTCACCAACATCAATCTCAGTGACATGGAGACCTGCTACAAAGTCTTCCGCCGCGAAATCCTGCAGTCGATTCCCATCGAAGAAGACCGCTTCGGCTTCGAACCCGAGATCACCGTGAAAATCGCTAAGCGCCGCCTCCGCGTCTACGAAGTAGGCATCAGCTACTGGGGACGCACCTACGAAGAAGGCAAAAAGATCGGCTGGCGCGACGGCGTCCGCGCCCTCTGGTGCCTCCTGAAATACACCATGAAGGGCTAGAGTAGGAAGTGACCTGTCATTTCGCAGGCCAGAAGCAACGTGAGAAAGCGGCCGCTAGGGCACGTTGAGTGAGCGTCGTGGAAGCGCAGCCCCTTCGGCCATTGTTAAGTGAGCATTGTAGAAGTGCAGCCCTTTAGGGCCGTGTGAGCGAAGGCGAGGAACCCGCTGTTCCTCGCTGCCGGCACGGACGCTGGCGAGAAGATCTAGGGCCGGTCGATGCCTGAAGGAATCAAAAACCCAGGGATTGAATTTCGCTGAATCCCACCTTTCGCAAAGAACGCGAAGATTCGGAATGACAACGATTTGGATTGAAGCTCAAAGGTCAAAGCTCCGAGCTAGCAGCTAGCCGCTCTCCCCGCTATACTTTCTCTATATGTCTGGGGTTCCACTAAGCAATCCGCAGAAGCCGCAGAAGACGTTTTATCTCGAAACCTTCGGCTGCCAGATGAACGTCCACGACTCCGAAAAGGTTGTGGGGACGCTCATTCAGGAAGGCTATCGCCAGGTCGAAACCGTCGAGCAGGCCGACCTGGTGCTGTACAACACGTGCTCCATCCGCGACAAGGCCGAGCAGAAGGTGTTCAACCGGCTCTCCGATTACAAGAAATACAAAAAGCAGGGCAAGACGTTCGGCGTGCTCGGCTGCGTCGCCCAGCAGGAAGGCGAAAAGATTTTCGAGCGCGCGCCGTACGTGTCGCTGGTCTGCGGATCGGCATCCTACAACAAACTGCCGAGCATGCTGGCGGAGTTGGAAAGCAAAACGCTCGCGGCAGGGAAGTTCGAAGAGAAGTCCGGAAGCCGAAAGCCGGAAGCCGAAAGCCTGGTCCGCATCACCGGACTCGATGACCGCGAGACCGACGCCTGCTTCGAAACTGAATTCACCGCGCGCACCAATCCGCATCGCGGATACATCACTATCATCGAAGGCTGCGACAAGTTCTGCGCCTACTGCGTGGTTCCGTACACACGCGGCAAGGAGCGCAGCCGCACCTCGCAATCGGTCCTCGCCGAAGCCCGCCAGATGGCCGATCTCGGCTACACGGAAATTCAACTGCTCGGCCAGAACGTGAATTCGTATAAGGATTCGGAAGGGAATCCGGCTGCCAGAAAAACTTTCGCGGAATTGCTGGCCGCCGTGGGAGAAGTTCCCGGGATCCGGCGCGTGCGCTTCACGACTTCGCATCCGCGCGACTTCGGACGCGACATCGTCGACGCCATCGACGCCGTGCCCACGCTGTGCGACCACGTCCACCTGCCCGTGCAGAGCGGATCGACACGCATGCTCGACGCCATGCAGCGCCTCTACACTCGCGAGCAATATATGGAACGCATCGCGTGGATGAAGTCCGCCAAGCGCGAAATCAGCATTACCACCGACGTGATCGTAGGATTCCCCGGAGAGACCGAAGCCGACTTCGCAGAGACGTTAGATCTGCTGGACGACGTCGTTTACGACGCTGTCTTCGCCTTCAAGTATTCGCCGAGGCCCAACACGCCGTCGCTGAAGCTGGAAGACGCGATCCCGGACGAAGAAAAAGCTCGCCGTCTGGAGGTGTTAATGAGTAGGCAGCGCGAGATCCAGCGGGTTCGCTACGAGAAATACATCGGAACAAGATGTGAAGTAATGGTTGAAGGTAAGAACGAAGCCCGAGCCCAATTCATCGGCCGCACCACCCACAACAAAACCCTGAACTTCACCGTCCCCGAGCAGACGAATCCCAAACCCGGAGCTTACGCGCCGGTCCGGGTGACTGGCAGTTTTCCCAACAGCCTGCTCGGCGAATTGGTGATATAAGAATGGAATTTAGCAGGAGACCCCCATGGAAGTAGAAATGACAATCCGCGGCCTGATGATGGATCCGGTGACGAATATGCCGATTGTGGTGTTGAAGGACGTGGGCGGAGACACGGTGCTGCCGATCTGGGTGGGGGTTTACGAGGCGAATGCGATCGCGATGGAGATGGAGAAAGTCAGCGCGCCTCGGCCGATGACACATGATCTGATCAAGAACGTGCTGACCGGGCTTGAGACGCAGGTGCACAAGGTCGTGGTGACCGAGTTGCGCGAGGATACGTTTTATGCGGTCATCTGGCTGGAGCGCGGCGGCGAGGTGATCAGCATCGATTCGCGTCCGTCGGATGCGCTGGCCCTGGCTTTGCGCGTGGATTGTCCCATCTTTGTCGAGGAAATTGTGTTGAAGACTTCTAAGCTGGCGGCGAATATGTCGGACCGGGTGACCTCGGAAGAATTGCGGAAATATCTTGAGGGGCTGGGGGACGACGACTTGGGGAAGTATAAGATGTAGGGCTTCGCGCTGTCAGCTGACAGTTGGATGGTATTGTTTGCACGCGTCCGGTGGTTCCAGCCTTCTTGTTACTTTACATAATACCTGTTATCGGACATTGCGTATCGTGCCGTTTCGCTCGGGACGGACAGTAGCCTGTCCGTCCCGCCGACACAAGTGCGTCCTAGACGTTGCCCTATTTTTTCGGGCGCGATTCTGGGGGGACCAGGCCGGCTAGGCGGTAGTAGACGACGAGTTGGCCGTAGTGTTCGCCGCAGTGTTCGATGAAGCCGTAGGCTAGATCACCGATCCGCACTTGCTGATGGGAGAACGGCTCGACGATGAGTTCGGACATTCCCTTGTCGCCTTTGGCCTGGATGGCGGCAGCGCCGTCGGCGAAAGATTTCTTGACGAAGGTGACGATGTCGGCCTTGGTCTTGTATTGATCACGTTTCGGATCTTCGCCGGCTGGCGGCTTCTGTCCCATCACAGGATTGGTGAAGTAGTAGTTGGCTCCGGCAGCGTGAAGAAGCTGATCGGCGAAGCTGCGCTGGGCGGGCGTGGCTTTGAAATCGTATTTGTCTTCGGGGAAATCTTCGGCCATGGCGATGAGCTTCCGTCCGACGTCGTTCCAGGAATCGAGAACGACCTTTGACGGACTGTCGGGGGGCTTGATGGGCGTGTCCTTCTTGGCATCCTGGGCGACTCCCGGAAGAGCGAGTGTCGCGGCGAACAGGGCGGCTGCTAGAAACGGTGACTTGAGCATTGAGAGTTCCTCCACGGGTGAATTGGCGGTCAGCATTGTAATTGGACTGGCGACGGGAGGAAAGGCTAGCGCGCAGAGGTCTCGGCGAGCGCCGTTTACAGGGTGCCGATTGTGGGGCGGATCTCCAGGGACTCTACGGTGGCGTTGGGGGGTAGGAGGATCGCTTGCAGGATTGCGGCGGCGACCGTTTCGGGAGACATCATTTTCTTGCGGGGGGCCTCGGGCCAGAGAGTGGTCCAGATGTCGGTGTCGGTGGCGCCGGGCAGTAGCGCGATGACGCGGATGCCACGGGGGCGAAGTTCTTCGCGGAGAGTGTTGGTGAGGCCGAGGGCTCCGTGTTTGCTGGCATTGTAAGCGGCCGATCCGGCAAAGACGCGGATAGCGGCGATGGAGAGATTGTTGACGATGGTGCCGCGTTTCATCATGGCGAGCGCGGCCTGGGTTACGAGGAATGTGCCCGTAAGGTTGGTGTCGAGTACGTCCTTCCAGACGGGGAGTGGAAGTTTTTCTACCGGCAGGTTGGCGTGGGCGACGCCGGCGTTGTTGATGAGGATATCGAGGCGCTTGAATTGGCGGCGCGTGGCGCGGAAGAGGGCGTCGACGTCGTGTGGGTCACGGATGTCGGCAGAGTGAGTGAGGACTTTGATTTTTCGGGAGGACAGTTCCCTGCTGACGCGGGTTAAGGCTTTCTCGTCGCGGGCCGTGAGGATTAAGTTGCAGTCGTGAGCGGCGAGAGCGCGGGCCAGGGCCAGGCCGATGCCGCGCGTGGCGCCAGTGATCAGGGCGACTTGGTTGCTTAAAGTTGTACTTGAACGTGGTTTGGGCCCGATCTTCATGGCGGCATGATCTTACATCATCGATTTGCACGATAGAAGCGCGAAGGCAACCACTGGGCTAAAGCCCCGCGCTCATTACACGCTCCTTAACGCGGCCCTGAAGCGCCGCTCTTCCACGTCGGTGGATACGTTTTACAACCTTTTCTGCAACGCCTAGACGCCGTTGGGGCGTTGGCGGATCAGGGAGAGGAATTCGGAACGGGTTTCTTCCTCCTGGCGGAAGCAACCGATCATCGAAGAAGTTACTGCGGCGGAGTGTTGCTTTTCTACTCCGCGCATCATCATGCAAAGGTGGCGGGCTTCGATGACTACGCCGACACCTTGGGGCTCGATAACTTTCTGAATCGTTTCGGCAATCTGGGTGGTGAGGCGTTCTTGAATTTGCAGGCGGCGCGAGAAGAGTTCGATGAGGCGGGGAATCTTGCTGAGGCCGATGACCCGTCCGTTGGGGATGTAGGCGACGTGGACTTTGCCAAAAAACGGGAGCAGGTGATGCTCGCAGAGGCTGAACATCTCGATGTCTTTGACGATGACCATTTCGTCGTAGTTCACGGTGAAGAGGGCGCCTTTGAGGAGCGCTTCGGGATCTTCCTGATATCCCTTGGTGAGGAACTGCATGGCTTTATGGACGCGGCCAGGAGTCGAGGCGAGGCCTTCGCGGTTAGGATCTTCGCCGAGGCGAACTAGCGTCTCGCGGACGAGGTCTTCGTAGGTGGCGCTGGTGAGAGTGGTCGATTCTTTCGTCTGTTCAATCGGGGCTGGTTTCATAAGTAGGCTCGATCGGCCTTCCTTTTCTATTACACATTCTGAGCGCGGCGGCGGCAAGTTCCATAGATCCCTTCGACTTCGCTCAGGGCAAGCCCTTCGGCGCAAAGAACGCGCCTCAGGATGACAAGGGCGCAAAGCTAGCGTCGCGGCTCATTTCCGCCTGCGTACTCGAAGGAGTTCATCATGGTTTCTTCGAGCTTTACCCTTTCCAGATGCGCCTTTTGAAAGCCGCGCTGCAATATTTCGTAGATCTCGACTGAGAGATTTTCCGTGGTGGGCACTTCTTGGGCGAATTCTTGCAGGGTATTCAAATTCTGCAAATCGTAGCGGGAGAGCACTTCCCTTTCGACGAATCCGTCGAGATCGACGAGGTTGCAGACCATGCCGGTGGAGGGATCGACGGGGCCGCTGACAGTGATTTCGAGGGTGTAGTTGTGGCCGTGTCCGTAGGGGTTGTTGCATTTGCCGTAGGTGCCGAGGTTTTCTTCGGCAGACATGTCGGCGCTGTGGAGGCGGTGCGAGGACGAGAATCGGTAGCGGCGGGTGAGGTGAGCTTTCATCGGGGCTCCGAGACGAACACCGGGGCTAAAGCCCAATTCAATTGAGCGCGGTTAACGCGGCCCTGAAGGGCCGCTCTTCCACGTGGGTTCTCGCTTTCACTAAAATCCACTCTTGAACCAAAACCCGCTTCAGGAAACTCCACCCTTGGATGAAAGTCCGCCCCTACACGAAAATCCGATCTTCTTCGGAGTGCTGCTTTTCCACACAGGGCGGCACTTCCACGGCGCTCCTGACGATTCGTCACGATTGTTCCCCGTAGAAATCGACGAAGAGGTCGGGGGTTTCGTAGACGCGGACGCGGTGCAGTCTCGCTTTCTGGAGTTTGGATTCCAGACGCTGCCAGCAGGCGATGGCGAGATTCTCCGTCGTCGGAATCTGGGTGAAGAATTCGGGGACCTCTTTGTTGAGGAAGCGGTGGTCCATGGCGTCGAGGACTTCGCGGTGCATGATCTCTTTGAGTTGTTTGAGATCGACGACGAAGCCGGAGCGGGGATCGACTTCGCCTTTCACTGTGACTTCGAGAGTGTAGTTGTGTCCGTGGCCGTGGGGGTTGTTGCATTTGCCGAAGAGGCGGCGGTTCTCTTCCGGCGTGAAGTCGGGATTATGGTAATAGTGCGAGGCGGAAAATTCGGCTTTGCGCGTTAGATAGACCATAGGAAACAGATGCCAGTTCAGTAATTCGGAGCCAGTTCTGCGGGTGGCTCTAATGCATACGAAGGAATCGCCTGCCACTTGGGGGAACTCATTGTCTCCTCCTCCGGGCAGAACGTTTTGTTGGGCTCAAACACGATGATTTTGTAGACGTAGCGTTTGCGCTCCTTGGGATAGTAAGCGAAGACGAAGGCGATGCCATTTTTCTTGTCGATCCAATAGACCAGTGGGCGGTCGCCCAGAGCGGGGACCGGTGGCGTTAATAACGTGTAGGCGCGGAGGTCTTTGTAGTTTTCGGCCACTTTGTCGGCGTGGTCAAAGGTGGTGATGCCTTCGGCGGTGCGAAAGCGGGTGGTGGCGGATTCGATCTGGAAGATCTTTCCTTTCTTGTTGAGGCGAATGTAGAGGTCGCCGTGACCGGTGGGGTTTTGCGAGTCGACCCAGTCAAGGGTGGCGCCACCACCACATTTGTCGTTCCATTCCTGATCTTCACTCTTCTTGGGGAACAGCTCGAGGGCGCGGTCGCGGGAGTCGCCGAGTTTGAGCGGGCCGATGCGGGCGCCGGGTTCGATCAGCGTTTGGCTGGAGAGAGCGGGGGCTTCTGTGTCCTGCGAGGTGATGGCAACCGTGGGATGCACTCCGCGAATGCCGGGCGGAGTGGCAGGGCTAAATAATTCCAGCGAGAGGATGGTCGGGATGATTAGGGCGAGAGTCAGTTTCATGAGAGTCGTCCTGCAGTTGGGCTGGCGTGATGGGGGAAATCGTTCACGGATTCTTTCGGATCGTAGGTTCGGCCTTTCCAGGAGACTCTGCCGTTCGTGTGCGCACGCTTCGAGCGTAGCAGTAAATAGGCGAACATTGGCATACCGAACAGAGCGCCGAGAAACTCCATGGTCCAATCAAAGTTGGCTCGCCTGAGCCGCGCCATGGGCCAAACGAAAGCAAAGACCACGAAGGTGTTCCACCACGAGTGCTTCGCGACACCGAAAATGATCAAGAACAGCGCCGCCCAAGGGAAGGCCCACAAGAGCAGAGACTTCGCCGCGAGCCAGCCTGAGTTGGGAAACAGTAGTGCGAGGTTCTTGGTCCAGCCATCGCGAAGCTGGCGGTAGTTACGGTACATGCGGGTGCGGACTGCATTGGCGCCGTAGCGAAAGCGAATCCTTCGGCCTGAACTTTTCACGGCGCGGGCGAGCGCGACGTCTTCGAGGATGTCGCCGGCAATTGCGGCATGACCGCCGACGGCTTCATACGCGTCGCGGCGGATGAGGAGATACTGGCCGTTGGCGGCGGCAATGGGAGAAGCGGGATCGCTCACTTTTGATGGAGAGTATTGCCGCGCCAGTTCGGCGAAAACGACGGGGAGAGTCGCCATTTCCCAAAAGGTAACGGCAATCTGCTCCGGCGAATAGGAAAGTAGTTCTGCACCATTATCCTGGGCTTCCTTTAAGGCGGCTGCCAAAGATCCCGTGAGGTGGACGGTGTCGGCGTCGGTGAACAGGAGCCAGGCACCGCGGGCGGCTCGGGTTCCGGCGGTGACGGCGTTGTTCTTGCCCGTCCAGCCTGCGGGGAGGGGGCCGGCTTCGATGACTCTTACTGCGGAGAATGATGTGGCGATTTCGCGGGTGCGGTCGGTGGAGTGGTCGTCGACGACGATGATCTCGAAAGAGACGCCGGTCTGGGAGACGAGAGACTGGAGGCAGTCGGCGAGTGACGCTTCCTCGTTGCGCGCGGGAACGATTACGGAGACTAGCGGCTGCGCAGGCAGTGTTTCCTTTGTGACCATAGAAGAAGCGGACAAAAGAACCTCGGGGGCTAAAAGCTCTGACGAAACGAGGCTTTATCGCAGCGCTGCAAAGCGCTGCGCCACCCAAAAGCCATTCAGTAAACAGTAAAACACGGATTCTGGGCGGAGTCTTACAGCACGGGATCAGCCGTGCTTTTCCCAACAGCCCTCAGACTGCTCCTGAATCCCCTCTCGAAAAGCCAATCCATTATTATAGCGGTGTGCGACGCGCGCTTCAGCTTACTGCTTTTCTCATCTCTGGACTTCTGCTGCTCGGGCTTTCGGGTTGTTACAGCGGAACGCGGCCGCCGCGGATTGGGTCGAATGCGCCAGATTTCACCGTACAGGATGGGCAGAACAAGATCACACTGAGCCAGTATCGCGGGCAGGTGGTGGTGCTGAATTTCTGGGCGACGTGGTGTCCGCCGTGCGTGGAGGAGATGCCTTCGCTGGTGGAAATGCAGCGGCGCATGAAAGCGAAGGGCGTGACTGTGCTGGCGGTGAGCGTGGACGTTGACGAGAGCGCTTACAAACAGTTTGTGAAAGACCACAATGTGAACCTGCTGACGGTGCGGGATCCCGACCAGAAGAGCAACTCGCTGTATGGGACGTCGAGGTTTCCGGAGACGTACATCATTGACCGCAACGGGGTGATGCAGCGGAAGTTTATTGGGGCGGTGGATTGGACGGAGCCGGAGGTTGTCGATTTTCTGGGGAAGTTGTAGGAGCGGCTTCTGGCTTCCCGCAGTTCGTAGGATGCGCGCGTCGTCGTTCTGAGAGCGGCTGAAACCGACGAGAGTGGTTGCGGTCTTACGGCACGACTGGAGTCGAGCCCCTCCTTTCTTATCTTCATCATTATTCTCCGCCCCGACTATCAGAAGACTTGGGGTTTGTCACTTGTGTGGTCCGGGCTGACGCGGCGGGGGCGCCGGCGTCACACATCCTTCCTTCTTACAGTTTGGTGTGGCGGAGGCGGAGGGCGTTTGTGATTACTGACACGGAGCTGAAGCTCATGGCGGCGGCGGCGAAGATGGGGCTGAGCAGGATTCCGAAGAAGGGGTAGAGGACGCCGGCGGCGAGGGGGACTCCGAGGGCGTTGTAGATGAAGGCGAAGAAAAGATTCTGGCGGATGTTGCGCATGGTGGCCTGGCTGAGCTTGCGGGCGCGGAGGATGCCGGTGAGGTCTCCTTTAACGAGGGTGATGCCGCCGCTTTCCATGGCGACGTCGGTCCCGGTACCCATGGCGATACCGACGTCGGCTTGGGCGAGGGCGGGGGCGTCGTTGATGCCGTCGCCGGCCATGGCGACGACTCTTCCCTGCTGCTGCAGTTTGCGGATGATTTCGAGTTTGCCTTCGGGCAGGACTTCGGCTTCGAATTCGGTGATGCCGGCGCCTTGCGCGATTCCAGCGGCGGCAGCGCGATTGTCTCCCGTGATCATGACGATGCGAAGTCCCTGAGACTTGAGTCCTCGGATGGCGTCGGGAGTGGAGGGCTTAAGAGGATCGACCAGGGAGAATGTTCCCACAAACCTGCCATCGATGGCGACGCAAAGACTGCTGCTGGGCACGCTGGAGTTCTCGTGAAACTCTGTGTTGGCAGCTGCGAAGGCACCGAGTTCTGTCATGAATGCGGGGCTTCCGATGGCGATGCGTTTGCCGTCGACGATGCCGGTGATTCCCTTCCCTGGAACGCTCGCGAAATCGCGTGGAGGCGAGAGATTTAATCCTTGCTTCCGTGCGGCTGCGACAATGGTGCCTGCCAGGGGATGCTCGCTGGCTTGTTCGAGACTGGCGGCGAGACGAAGAGTTTCGTCGCGGTCCGTCGTGGAGACGCCCAGCAATTGCGGCTTGCCTTCGGTGAGTGTGCCGGTTTTGTCGACGACTAGCGTGTCGACTTTCTCCATGGTCTCGAGGGCTTCGGCGTTTTTGATTAAGACTCCGGCACGAGCGCCGCGGCCGGTGCCGACCATGATGGCCATGGGAGTGGCGAGTCCGAGGGCGCAGGGGCAGGCGATGATGAGAACCGCGACAGCGTTGACGAGCGCGTGCGCCAGACGCGGCTGGGGGCCGAATGCGAACCAGGCGATGAAAGTGATGGCGGCGACCGCTACCACCGCGGGGACGAACCAGGCGGCGACGCGATCGGCGAGGCGCTGGATGGGGGCGCGGCTGCGCTGGGCTTGTCCGACGAGTTGGACGATGCGGGCGAGCAGGGTTTCGGAGCCGACACGTTCGGCTCGCATGATGAATGATCCGGTGGCGTTGATGGTGGCGCCGATGACTTTGCTGTTTGGTTCCTTTTCGACGGGGATGGATTCGCCGGTGATCATGGACTCGTCGATGGAGCTGCGGCCTTCGAGGACGATGCCGTCGACGGGAACTTTTTCTCCGGGACGGACGCGGAGTTTGTCTCCGGGTTTGACGTGTTCGAGGGGGATATCTTTTTCTGTTCCGTCTGCGGCGAGGAGGCGCGCGGTTTTCGGGCTGAGATCTAAGAGCGCGCGAATGGCAGCGCTGGTGCGGCTGCGGGCGCGGAGTTCCATGACCTGGCCCAGCAGGACTAGCGTGGTGATGGCCGCGGCGGCTTCGAAGTAGACGTCGGGGTATCCGCCCATGGCGCGGAGAGAGGCGGGGAAAATTCCGGGCAGGAAGGTGGCGACCACGCTGTAGATGTAGGCAACGCCAGTGCCGAGGCCGATCAGCGTGAACATGTTGGGGCTGCGGTTGATGAGGGACGTCCAGAAGCGTTGGAAGAATGGGAGTCCGCACCAGAGGACGACAGGAGTGGCCAGGACGAATTCGAGCCAAGGCGTTGCGGCCCCGGACACGAACGTTGGGTGGACACCAAGGCCCGGGATCATCTCGTACATGGCAACGACAAGCAGTGGAAGAGTCAGCACGGCGCCGACCCAGAAGCGGCGCGTCATGTCGCGGAGTTCGGGATTCTCTTCGTGCGTCGCGGTGACTGTGCGCGGTTCGAGGGCCATGCCGCAGATGGGACACGAACCGGGCGCGGGGCGCACGATTTGGGGATGCATGGGGCAGGTGTATTCGGTGCGCGTAGAGGCGAGCGGCATCTCGAGCTCGAGAGCCATGCCGCAGGTGGGACAGGCGCCCGGCTTGGACTCGTGGACCTCGGGGCACATGGGGCAGACGTAGGAAGGCGGGCTTCCGGCTTCCGGGCTCCGGATTTCGGCTGCAGATTTCGGGGTGGTAGCCGGGGGCATTCCCAGCGTTACCAGGCCCGGCGCGGCGGGATGGTTCAAATACGCTTGCGGATTGGCTTTGAATTTTTCGACACAACCGGCGCAGCAGAAGTAGTAGTTTTTCCCGGCGTGCTCGTGGACGTGTTTTGCGGTCGCGGTTTTGACGTTCATTCCGCAGACGGGGTCGCGCTCGGTCGGGATTGGGGATGTCATCAGTCTTGAGCGTTCGGGCTTCCCTGGATCTTTTCTTTCGCCCCTCCGGGGCTTGCTGATTTTTTTATGCCACCCACAGCTTGCGCCCCTTCGCCATGCTCAGGGCAGGTCGTGGGCTGCATTCTGTCGCCGCTCCGCTGCTGCGTCTCTCGTTAACGATCCTATATCGTTGGATCGCGGATGCTCTATATTGGATTCATCCGGCGGAACGGCCGGGACTTCCGAATCATCATACCGAAGGGTTGAGCACATGACTTATCTGGAGGTGGTTTTCAATTACGGAGCGATTCCAGGAGAGAACGAACTGCGGGCGATCGATACGATGCGGGAGGTGTATGGCATCCGGCGGGTGCAGTTCAATGCGAAGGAGCGCACGGTGCGGGTGGAATTTGACGCGTCGCGGATGAAGCAGGACGCGGTGGCGAAGTTACTGCGGAATGCGGGAGTGGATGTGCGGGAACCGGTGGAGCTGGCCTGAGGGAGTTCGGCCGAGTTCGAGATCAAAGTTAGCAGCGACGGACAGAAGTGTCCGTCCCAGTAGAACCGGGCGCACACTTCAATTTGGGGGGAGGGCTTGTGTGCGCCTGGAGTTAAAGCAAGGGGTGCTCACAGAAAACCTCTGGCCGAAGTTATTCTCTGAAGCACCCCGTTGCGCGCCACTTCGTCTGTTCTTTACTAGTGCAAGCTGTATGCCATCGATAAACCGTTCAGAATCAGCGTGAGTCAGGGATTCACCCCGGTAGGAATTGCGCGGAGCCGGGAAAGAATTACTTCGACGGGGATCGAGGCAACGGAGAGGCCAAGGCGGGGTGTTGAAAACCGTTTATGTTGGAACTGGTGTTTCCGTTTTTCAGAGAAAGAAATCTTCGCTATAATCAACAAGCGGTTCCTTCCATCCAAACAGATATGCGCCCTTAGCTCAGTTGGATAGAGCGACTGGCTACGAACCAGTAGGTCGGGAGTTCGAATCTCTCAGGGCGCACCATTTCTTTTAATCAATAAACATGAGGGTAAAACGATGTTAAGGTAGCTCGCGTCCTTTTCGCTAGAATGCGTGAGTTGCTAGGGGGTTGCTAGTTTGGGACGGAATCGGCCGCGCCGTCGGTGCCAGCGCATCGATTCGCCAGGTGCGCCGCCGTCTCTTGGCTGAGGTGCATGGGGACGAGATTCGAGCCGCCATCCGGCGCCGGCGTGAGCGCAGAGCCGCGATCGCAGTCGCCTTTTTGAACGCGAAGGATTAATAATTTTCCCTCCCCCGCCCACGAAAACGGGCCTCTGATAGAATGGCGCGCCCGTTCTAAACGCAAAGAAAAAGGGAAAGACAAAACGGAGTGCGGACCATGACTAACTTTGGGTACGCGTTGGTCGCCGTTCTCGCGACGTTGGGAGTTATCGGCGTCGCCCTTCAGAAAAACGACGCGGAGGAGCACGCCGCGAACGAGCAGGCGCGTTTGATTCAAGTGATGGAAGCGGACAAATTGTTTGCCGGGCGCTTCCAAGTTCGATGCGGAGACCCCGACATTCGCAAGAGAGATGGACGGGACTTTTTCCTCTTTTATGTGCGCGAGAACGTGACGGTGCATTTCCGCGCGAAGGATGCGAGTTCCTTCGGTACGTTTACAACCGTCAATTTCTGGCAATCGAAACCGCTCCGGGTGATGACGATCCCGCAAGTCGTCGAACGTCTCGGATGCGGTCTCGATCCGGCGCTCGATGCTGGCAAAGGTCGGCGGTGATCGAATGTCGCGGTGTGCGTAGGAAATCAAGCTAAACAGGGCCTCTAGCGTGCCGCTGTAGCCGCGATCTTTTCTTCCAAGGCATCAGGGATCATACTTTTCGCAGCAATTTGCGGAGCGGCCATAGTCTCGCTTGACAGGGTGCGATCCGCTCCCTGTAACGTCCTCATAACGCTCCGAATCTCTTCCTGCCGCCGGCAAATTGTAACCTTCAGGTGCTGCCATTCGATCCCGAGTGTTTTCGAAATTACTTCCGGCGACTCGCGCCGAAGTAGCAATTCGCTGAGCAGGACAATTCGTCTCCGCATCTCTTCCGGGGTTGCGCGATGATTGCGAGGTCGAGGTTGCGGCGCGGGCTCCGGCTCGCGTATCCGAGTCGTCAACGTGGGCAGAACTTCCTGCAGCTCGCGCCGGCTCTCCCAAAAATTCCGGTCTTTTGCGTCGGGTGTTCTGTTTGCATCTCAGGACGATAATGGGATCTTCGCGGTGGGCTTTGTACTGGCTCGCAATGCGGGGCTGGCGCACGTCCAGTCCGTTGGTTTTCGTGAAAGGCCGCGCGCCAGGACGGCCGCGATCACACATCGTGCCGCACTTCGGGCATGCCGGGCGAAATTCTGAATCCGCCAGGAAGCCGATTCTATGAGCCCCGTGTTTGGCGCACTCAAGCTCGACGTAGCAATTCAAGAAGCCGATCGCGGTCAGCTCGGCCCGAATTTCCCCCCAAGTTAGCATCGTGTTGGCTTGGCCGGAATTATATCTATATATTGACGGTGGTCAATGTACAGATGGCACGAAGGTAACCCCAAATTTGAGCTGCGAAACGGGGTTAGTTGGCGGAATCTAGCCGTCGCACGGCCTCGCATCGTACCTCTCACACTTTGTCACATAAAACTGAACCGGCTCGCGTTGGAGTTGCCTCAAACTTCACATCCGGGCGGCACATCCACCGTCAGACCCGGCCCTCGCTCGAAAGGCTCGGGCACGACCGCGCCGTCAACGCGAAGTGCTTCTCTCCAAAAGTCGGATAGGCCACAGGAGAAGTCGAACCCAAGGTTAGCGAGTGATGGGGATTTTTCACCAAGTACTGTGGTAACCAACCGCCTGCGATCTACCCGATGTAGTCTTGGTTATTGCTCTAATGTTTCCGAAGGAATACGAAAAACAATTTCGACTGTTCGAGGGGTGTATGCGAAATGCAGCGATAGGCTTTCTGATGTTCGTGTTGGCTTGCCCGATTTGTGCGGTGGCTCAGTTGCCGTCGGCCAGCGACTGCGACCAGCTTATCGAGAAGGCGGGCAAGCTGATCATGGTTCTCCAGAAGACAAAAACGAAGTGGCAGGACAAGAAAGGTTGGCAAGAAGCCCCAGACCTAGCCCTGCAACTTAATGGCTGCAAGACTCTGGCCATGATGCATGGAGATCTGACTATGCTCAACTTGTATGCAGATGACCAAATGTATCTGATGTTGGGAGCATTTGATGCGCTTCATTCCGCCGCAAACGATCTTGGGAGCTACGGGGAAAAGATATTCGAGGACTACAACAAGGTCGTTGCGATCGCCGAAAAATGTCCTCGATCCCGACAGTACATGCTGCCTCCGATTCCGCCACCTCCCATAAGATGTAACAGTGTTCAACTTGGCAACTCTATCAGTACTACATGTCAGTAGGGCGGCGTGATCGCGCGGTCATCAACGAATCCGCTAGAAACGACTTCCGGGGAAAAAAAGGGCTTGCGATGGATGCGAGGCAATGCGACATTCAGATCTCCAGTTTTCACTTGATATCGCCTGCGATCCCGTACAGTGAGGTCACGCACGTGTCCAAGAGGTCTCTGCCTTGCATAACGAAGGGCAACGCTCTGTCCACGCGGGCCAACGCGTACGCTTCCTCGAGGTCCTTGCTGGTAGGGTGGGCGTCTGCCAACCGCAGATTGTAGATGCCATGTAGCGGACCGAGCGCAACTCGCGCCTTGTCTTCCCCGATCACCGTTGCAAGGACCTTCTCCAGCGACTTCAAAGATGCCCAGTTCTCTGTCTTGGGTGGAGCTACTATCTTGTGAAGCGTCGCCGCGTCGATGTGCTCGACAACTACGCGCGCCAAGCTCGGCCTTTCCATTTCATATTGACCATACACAGTTGGCTCACGTGTGCCTGGAGGCGATGGCAGGCCCGAACACTTCTGCGGAGCCAGTGTGGGGACGAAACAGGGCCACGCCGAACTTCTTCTTGAAAGAGTCGTTCAGAAATGCGATGCCTTGAGGAAGGAACGACTCCGGCGCTTGCGTGCGGACGGGTACTCCCTGACCTTGCGCTGAGAACAGCTCCGCGGATACCTTGCCTTCCAGGCTGACGTTGAATCCGGCCCATACGCGTTGGAGCCACTCGGGAAGGAAGGCAACATCTTTGGCGTAGGCGGTCACCAGTCCGAGGCTGTTGATGCCGAAGGGAACTCTGCAGTCCGGTGATCCTCTTGCGGCACCGGTTTCTCTCGTGTACCACTCC
>CAWHSR010000040.1:0-182677 GCA_963832015.1 uncultured Acidobacteriaceae bacterium | reverse complement strand
CGCTGACCGGGGATTCATCGCACGTCCCGCGCCGGCGGTCTCGAATGCTATAGAAAGATTTCGGAGGTTCTCCATGAGACATTTCCTTTTGTTTTCTGTGCTGCTGCTCTGCACCTCTTGGGCAGTGGCTCTGAGTAATCCGAGCCAAGGGGCGACCGGAAGCACAGCGGGCCAGCAGAATGTAATTGGTTGTTTGAGCGGTTCCGGCGGCACCTACACTCTGACCGCTAAGAACGGCAAGAGTTATCAATTGACCGGAGATACTGCCAAGCTGAGCGAGCATATCGGCCACGAGATGAAGATAACCGGAACCGTAAGCTCGCCCTCGGCATCTTCCACCAACGCGATGGGAAAAACCAGCGGCAAGGAAACCATCGATGTCACTTCCTTCAAGCACATCTCGAAGACTTGCCAAAGCGGGGCCATGTCCCACTAGCATAAGTAAACTTCGCCTCTAGTGTTCGGTCCGGCCCCACCTCCCGGGTGCGACGGACAGTTGCGTCCGTCGCCCTTGGGTGGGCGTTGCAGAGACCCATCTCTCTCGCCCCTTGCGAGAAAGGGTGCGCCGAGCCCGGGGACTTCCGCAAAAATCGCCTACCGAGACCTTCGCACTTGGTCAGTGAGAGCTATGGGGATTTTAGGAGTCTAAGATTTTGCAACAACTGTCGTCGGATAAGGCCCCGAGACAGAAAGGTTCGAAAGCCAAGCTCGGGTCGTTCCGGGGCGGCACTCCCGCTGAAACTCGCAGGGGTATAATTGTACTGTCAGACAGGTATGCGACGCCGCCTAACCCCGTCATGCAAATAGCTCACAAGAGCGCCAGCAAAGGGGGTCTATGGAACGCGAACTCAGCAAGCAACAGGAGGCAGTCCTGCTTCGCGCTCAACTAAAGGGCGGGACTTGTCTTTCGACAACGGCATACTCCGCCTTGTTCGATTTAGGCGGCACCCTGAAGGAATCAACCCAAGGTTCGATTCTCGCCAGCGTCGGCGGCATCTTGCAGTCACTCGTAGAACTCGGCTTAATGGTGAAAAGCGGACCCGGAGAATACCACCTGACAGAAAAGGGTTTTCGAGTCGCACGAGTCGCGCCAAGCCGTCGGGCAAGCTATCCGTTCGCATAACAAGAGAAGCCTCATAAACTATGAAGGCCCACGCCGTGCTCCGCACCGGCGGCATTTTAACCAGTGGTTGATTTGCGAGTGTTCCGCAGAGCCTGTAGAGCTTAGATCGTGTCATTCGGTCAAGCGCGTTCCTCCGATCTGGTCGAGTCCGTGGAATTGATCAAGAGCGTAGAACGCGACCCGGATATTGTCGGCCGTTGGGACCCGTACTTGGAATTCTCGACCGTAAAGCCTCCGGTTATTGTCGAAACATCGCTTCTCTTACAATGCCGGCGTTGTCAAGTACTTTTTTTCCACACTTTTTTTCCACATTACTCCATCCACTCAGAGATGAGCGCCATTTCGCTCTCGTAGAAATCAGTGCCATACCAACCAAGGCTCGCTCGTAATCAGTTTCAGGTCAGATATCTCGATCCGACCCATGCATCTCTTCGGTCGCAGGCGCGATCATGATTACTACTTCGAACTCCTCTTTGCAGAGGAGCGGAACGCCCAATCAATTACTCGGTGTTCGACTGCACACCATGGCGATGTCCGGGCTGTTCCGCGTGCGAACCGAATTTTATAACTTGCTGGTAAATTCCATCCCTTGCGCATCATCCAAAATAGACGCATGGCTAGTTTCCTGGCCGTGGCGACTTTTGGCGATCTTTCGCCCACGTCGCATGGTCAAGTGGATGTACTTACTGCGCCATTCTGGAATCGTACGGCTGCTAACTTGTGCCGCTTCCACTAACAAGAAGCGCAGCAGAGAATTGCCGTCCTCCAAGGGCACTAGTCCCAAATAGCCCCCCACTTGTTTGCCGCACTGAAAGCGTTCTGCTTCTCCGATAATCAGCACGAAGGCTAAGGCCGTCAGTGCACCCACTCCGGGATGGGTCATCAAGCGCTGCGCTTGTGGGCACTTCTCCGCTTCTTGCTCGATCGCTTGCGTCAGCTCGGCAATCGTCGGGTTCAGCCGATCCAGTATCTCCAGCAGATCCTTCCGTCGTCGGCTGGCCCAAGGGGCTAAGCGAAATGCTTCCAGTTGTTCTCGTCCGTGCGTTCTCCACAGCTTCTTCTTGCACCGTAGCCCTTCGTTCAGAGCGACCGCTTGCAACTGGTTCATCACTCGCGTGCGCGCTTGCACCATCCGGTGCCGGTGCCACAGCAGTTGTCGCAAATCCCGATTCTCCCAACTCGGTACCCAGATCTTGGGAAAATCACCCGTGAGCAGGAGGTTCAGAATATGCCGTAGCGTCCTCCCGATCGGTCTTCTTCTTGCGGCCTCGCTTGGCTCGGATCACCGCCGCATCTCCCCTCCACAGTTCGATGTTCAGTTCCGCCAGCAGTCGCTCGAACCAGCGCGCATGCCCACTCACTTCCATTCCCACTCGTACCTTCTTCCCCTGGGCAGCGAGGTCACGATAAAACTTTTCTGCTCCCTCACTGTGCTCTAACCGTTGCTCTCCGCAATCTCCCGTCTCGGTATCCACAAACGCTATTTGCTGGAAGCCCGGGTGATAATCGCATCCTATAATGATCATGGTCCGGCTCCTTTCTACCCGAGCCTTCATGGTTGGTTTGGCACCACCAAGCTTACTCGGGTCTGGGAGCCGGCATTGTTATGGAATCAATTACACTCATCTTTCCATTACTGACGGATGCACCGGATGCGACCCGAACCGAAAGCAATCGAAATTTGAGTGTAAAGGGCCTGATAGCGTCAGGTGACAATTTTGGGTGCAAGCGGGTCAGGCATGGTTGGGAAGATCGCCACGCTGCTATTGCAGCTTCGCGTACTCGGCTTTGGCTCGCTTCAGGATGGGCATGTCGGGATCGGCGTCTTTCCATAGCGTGAGGAAGTCTTTGTAGGCGGCGAGGGCGCGAACGCGGGCAGCGTCTGCATCCGCGCCAGACGAGTTTTTCGCTTGCAACGCATTCGCACGCGCTACGCCCAGACGCGCCAACGCTCCCGTCCAGCAATTCCAGACAAGACCGCTGTGATCGAGGATCTTCTGGAATTCGGGCGGCGGCATCCTTGCCCTGTCCGGCAGAGAGGTATGCTTCACCGCGAATGTAGGTGGGATACAGGCATACATGGTCGTAGTTAACGGTACCCAGCTCGAAGTGCTTAGCCGATTGCAACTCATCTAAGCCAAGAGAGGGGTTTCCACTGTCCAGCGCCAATTGTGCCCGGATCGATGGTATCCAAACAGACTGTATCAGGGTAGCTAATGGAAAGCGTTTCCCCAAGTCTCTTGTTACAGACTCGGCTCGCACCGAGTCACCTGCCATCGCCAACGCAAGCCCAGCATTGATTTCGACATGCTGGCTGTTAGGTGCAACTTTAAGGGATTCCTCGGCTGACCGACGCGCTTCCGAAGCATTGCCGTAAATTGCCTCCCGCTGAGCAGAAATCGCCAGATAGATGGCTCCATCTTCTTTTATTGTCTGCCGCATATCGGATTCGAGGACTCGTTTGGTCAACTTCCGTGCTTTGACAACATGACCAAGGTATGCTTCCGTGTCGGCGGCATGCTCGAGGAAGTTGTAAGTCGTTGATTAATCTAAATAAGCTGACCTGAAAAGGCTGGCGTCGGCGGTTCAATTCCGTCCCTGGCCACCACTACTAAGCTGTTTGTAATCAGTATGGAGTTTTACGGATGGGTCCTCAACCGCTAAAGTATTGCTAAAGAGAGGCACCCATGTCCATACCCACCATCACCATCGTCACCCGCCACACGGCTGGCTGCAAATACGGGGACGATCCCCAGAACAAGCGGTGCGGATGCTGGCGTAGCCTGCGCTGGTTCGGCGACCCATTCAAGACTACGGATCGTAGCGTTCACTACGAAGCCACCAAGGAACGCACTTGGGCCGGAGCCAGCCGAGCCATGCACGCCAAACAAAAAGCCTGGGAAGAACAAGCGCGCGGCGCGGTGCCAGCCCCAAAGGCCAGCGTGGCCGAGGCCGTCGAACTTTATATCGCCGACAAAGAACAGCAGCGGATCGAGAAGGGGACCGTCAACAAGAACAGGCTCACGGTGAATCGGCTGCGCGACTTCTGTGATCTTCAAGGCATTACCCTCATCGCGGCTGTCACGTCAATCCACATGGTCGCATACCGCACGACCTGGAAGTGGTACACCGCCGCCGAGTCGCGCAGGAACGAACAGGCTCGCCTCCGATCTTTTTTCTGTTGGTGCGTCGATAACGACCTCATCACCAAGAATCCTGCCGCTACACTGTCGTCCATCCCGGAGGACAGGGTGCCGACGATGGCATGTTCGCAGTGCGAGTTCACTGACTACCGGGCACGCCGCGTCCGTGCGCTGGTTCTGCTCATGCGGCACAGCGGAGTGTCCATCATCGACGCAGCCTCGCTCGCTCGGGAGGAGCTGCAACTCCACGATGGCGAGTACACAGTGGTACGGCGTCGCTTGAAGACCGGCATCCTGGTGAGCAATCCGCTCCGTAAAGAGATCGCCGTCGAGCTGCTGGCCGTGCCGAACTCTAACAGGAAGTATTTCTTTTGGTCTGGGAAGGGCAAGGAGAAATCCATAGCAGGGAAGTTTACGAACGATCTCCAAGAAGTCTTCATCAAGGCTGGCATCGTAGACGGTCCTCCTCATCGCTTCCGTGATACCGCTGCCGTCGAGCTGCTCAAGGCAGGTACCGAGATCCGCGATGTTCAAAAGTTCCTGGGCCACAAGTCTTTGGCAACGACCGAGAAGTACTACGCGCCGTGGAACAAGCGCCAGCAGGATATTTTTGGCGCGAAGATCAAGGCAGCGCAGCAGACGATGGATTTGTATATCTAAACTCACGTCCCCTCAGCGATCTTCCCCGCCTCAAACACCGTCCCCCACTTCGGACACTTCATCTCACTAGTACTCACCCGCTGGATCTCCGCTGGCGTGATCGTGTACCCGCACGCCAGACAGGTGATTTTCTGAGCGGCCAGTACAGCGGCGCGGTTGATTTTGGACTTGCGCCTCGCGCGATCCCGGTGATTTTAGTCCGGCACCGGTGTCGCTCGGCACTATCAGTTCTGACAGTTCCAACGGCAGTCCCATGATGTTGCACTCTGGTCTTGCGAAGTGAGGAGAACAATGCCCAGTCGCTCGCGCATTCTCATTGCCGATGACCACAAGATCGAGTCCATACTCTGGGAACGCAGGGAACGTGCCAACCACCGGGAACGGCTGACTGATCGGCAACGTGAAGTGTTGCAGTTGGTGGCCGAAGGCAAGAGGATGAAGGAGATCGGCAGCATCCTGCAGATGAGTCCCAGGACGGTGGCCTCCCACAAGTATAAAATGATGAAGAAGCTTGGCGCGACGAGTACCGCCGAACTAGTCAGGTACGCCATCAGAAACCACATCGTAGCCGCTTAGAAACCAGCAGTGCCGTCTACCGCCACGAACGTGCCACAGACAGACTGACGCATAGCTGATACTATCGCCCCTAGTACTGACCGCTCGCAGTCCAGGCTTGCAAGCACCAGCCGCAGGCAGCCGTCTTTCTATAAAGGAAGGTGTTGATGGCCAACGACCGCCGAAGTGTGCCAGCAGTCAGAGTTCTCGTGGTAGAAGACTTTGAGCCGTTCCGCCGACTGATTTGCTCGATGGTGGGTAAGATGCCGGGCTTGCAGATCGTCGGCGAAGTCTCAGATGGATTGGAAGCGGTGCGCAAGGCCGAAGAATTACAACCGGATCTGATCCTGTTAGATGTCGGCCTGCCCTATCTGAACGGAATTGAAGCCGCTCGACAAATCCGCATTCTCTCTCCTGCGTCCAGGATCATCTTCGTCACGCAGGAGTCGTCTGCCGATGTTGTCGAAGCAGCTCTCCACATCGGTGCGATGGGCTACGTTGTGAAGACACGGATCGCGAGCGATCTACTAGCCGTTATGGATACGGTTCTGGAGGGCAGGCAGTTTGTCAGCAGTGGATTGTCAGCGCCGGAGTTCGCGACGCAAGCCACGACCACCAATATCTAGGCGGCAGGCGGTCTTATCCGCTCTCGCAGCATCCTCAATTCTGCGTCTGGCGTGGTAAACCGCGAAGCGCCGCAGTCCAAGCAGACCAACACCCGGGAGAATGCGAGAACGCCGGGATCTTCTGCAGACCCGTCGGCGGTTAAATGGATCATCATCTCAACGGTGAATTCCGCCAGATTCGTGGAGGAGCATAAGTCGCAGGGCATAGGGCCTCCATCACTCAACAGGGCCCCACATCCAATCGTCGCACTCTGCGCGATTGATACCACTGGACAACCACGCCACCAGAAAACGAAGGGGCGGTCGCGAGGAAACGTCGGAGATCGCGGATCGACGCTAACCGAATGACCGCCCACCCAGGAAACGCGTTGATGGTGGAAGTAAGCGGGCGAAGCGTCTAAGGACAATAAGGCGAATACTGTAGGCCGATGTCATCCTAACCTGTGCGCGCGATCCACGACGCCGGGAACGACCTGAACGAGATGGAGACGCAGGCGGGCAGGATCTCGGGACAGATGCGGGCGGAGTCTGCTGGCATAAAAATGGTCCCGACATCTCCCTCCCCCAGGAAGAATGTCGGGACCAATCCATCTCTCGCGTCCAGCATCCCACTCGTCTATCCGTTCGGTCAACGCCACCAACGTGCCACCAACGTGCCGAGCAGTTCAACCAACGTGCCAGAGACAAACCGCAGCACAATAACGAATACTGTTCGGCGATAGTCGAGAGTTGGAAGATGCAATGCCAGCCAACAGCTTTCTCCCGCCACACCGCATCGCTGTATTGATGTCCCCCGTGGGCCGTTTCCTGGAGTGCAGAGATTGCCGACTCTGCTTTAATTTTCCGCTCGGGGAACACTACGACGCCGTGGCGAAGCAGTTCGAAGCTCAGTCATGCAGATCCTCCATCCCTATTCCGGGTGGACGAATTGAAGATTGAAGACAGCGCAACCAATGCAACGGAGCGCCGCCGCTTCGTCATCGTGCGATTCGAAGGCCAAGTCCCGATGATGGCTGCATGTACCAAATGCCGGAGCAAGTTCTTCACGCCCACCGCGATTGCGCACGACGCCATCGGAGCGGAGCGGTACTTGGTTCACAAGTTCCATCTGCATCGGTGCTAAGAATGAATCGTAAACACGGAAATTGGGCGAGCGGATGGCCCGCTGCGGTCCCACCTGCCGGACACTCTGCGTTCGAGACGCGTGTCCCCGCTGTCCTGTGTGCGGTGCCGCTAAAGGTGAGAAGTGCGAGCTTGGAACCGGCCAGCCACGCAACGAACCGCATTTGGAACGGCGGTGGATAGCCGCATGTTAGGATCTCGCGCGCAATGGGTCACGGAATTAGTGGCTCTGAGCGAGAAACTGTAACGCCCCCTGATGGAATGGGGGTTTTTGATTCTGAGGAAATCTAGATACACTCGGCAGGATGAGAGAGGCGGACTGGAGCAAAGTACTGGGATGGCCGGGGTATCGGGTCTACCGGCACGAGATCGATGAGCCGGCCAAGAGATTGAAGCTATGGGTTCGGCGCAAGCGAGGAAACCGAAAACTGATTTGCTCGGGGTGTGGGCGGAAGCTAGCCGCAGCGTATGACAGCTACGAGCGCGAGGTGCGAGATCTACCGTGTTTCGAGTTTCGGACGACGGTGGTGGTGGAGTTGTATCGAGTGCGCTGTCCGGACTGTGGGGTGAAAACGGAGAAGGTACCGCAGTTACCGAGCAAGGCGCCGTTCAGCAAGCGTTTCGAAGAGGCGGTGGGGTTGGCCTGCGAGAGCGCGGCGGTGCGACGAGTGGCGCGACAGTTTGGCTTGGGCAGCAGCACGGTGCGAGCCATCGATGTGCGCTATCTGAGTCGCTGGTCGAAGGGGCGAAGAAAGCCAGCGTTGCGGCAGATGGGAGTGGATGAGATCTATCTGGGGAAGAAGCAAAAGTTTCTGACGGTGGTAAGCAATCTGGAAACGGGAGAACCGCTGTGGTTGGGACGGGAGCGGAAGAAACAAACGCTGGACGAGTTTTTCGAGAAACAACTGAGTGCGTTTCAACGAAGTGCGATACGAGCGGCGTGTGTGGACATGTGGAAACCGTTTCGGCAAAGCCTGGAACAGTGGGTGCCGGAATGCCGAATCGTGTACGACAAGTTTCACATTCTGCAGCATGCGAGCCAAGCGGTGGACGAAGTGCGGCGGGCTGAGTTCTTCCGCAAAGGAGGAGCGGCGCGGGATCTAGTGCGGGGCAAGCGCTGGTTACTTCTGAGCAGTTGGCTCAATCTGGATCGCGGCAAGCGGCGTCAGTTGAACACCCTGTTTGCACTGAACCGGCGCATCCTTAAAGCCTACCTTCTCAAGGAGAGCCTTTCGCATTTGTGGGATTACAGCTACGAAGGGGCCATGTTGCGTTATCTGCAGAAATGGATCGAACAGTTGCGCTGGCAGCGGCTGAAACCGATGGAGAAACTAGCCCAGATGTTGCTGGATCATCTCGAGGGCATTTTGAACTACTGCCGGACGAAGGTACCGATGGGTGTGGTGGAAGCCATCAACGGCAACATCAAAGCTCTGCTTCGCCGCGGCCGTGGTTATCGAGACATGAACTATCTGCTGCTGAAGGCGCAGCGCTTGGCCGCCACGAAGACCGAATTCGTCGCTTTCCAGAAAGCCGCGTAGACTGCACACTCTTACAGATTGTTGTGCAGAACCGAATTAGTAATGCCCGCAATGCGGGCAGGCTGCGGCGATCAACGGTGTGCAAAAGAGAACATTCACCGAGACCAACGAAGCGTAACCTTCTTACAATTCCACTCCTTTAGTCAGGGCTGGACTCCACGGGTCCGGCCCATTTTCTTAATGCGGTGTCGGTTCATTGGCGGGCGTCAGTCCAGCGGCTCGAAGTGAGGAGATGTGATGCCGAGCACCGTTAAGGCTGCATCCATCGAGCGCACCACCGTAACCAGTGGACGCTTCTGCTCGGCCAGCATCTGATACATACGGGCCAAGCCGAATGAGTGAGTCTCAGGAACAATAATTACGCGGTGGCGGTTAGCCGCATCTGGCGGGAGTTGCTGCCGTGCGAGTTGTCGGATACGCTCCGAGGAAATAGCGAACTCAGTGACGCCCGAGCAATCGATGATCTCGGCGCGCGGCTCGGTCGCGGCCCAATACTTCTCACCGGCACTGCTGAGCGAGCCCAGTTCTTCCTCAGACAGCCGCCCATTCAAGTAGACCAGTAGGACTTGGTGATCTTTATCGAACTCGTACCGGTACTCCATCCTCTCGCCACTATACAACGATGCCTGGCGCAGTCGGTGTGGCGCGGAGCTTCGAGATATTCGAGATCGAGGACCAGCAGGATTGGGAATGACTGGTGAAGCTGTAGAGAAATAAGTGCTGGGCGTGCCAACGTCTCATTTGTCCAAAACGCCAGCTCAGTGGCGGCGGCTCTTCTGCAGACGGCGGAAGCATCGCTGCCATTTGATCGACGATGTAGGAGTAGGCGGGATTACCGGGAACGTGGGATGTGGTGAGCATGGGGATGTCGCGGATCGGGCAAAGCCGGGGCTGGCAGCTTCCAGTGCTACAATCCCGGCCATGCCATTTAGTCCTTCTGATCTTCCGTGGTGGGGATGGCTGGTGTGTAGCGTTGTAGCGCTCGCGGTCACTTACGCCTCCTGGATAATCTTCGACCGGTGCCATGACGACCCGAACAGCGCCACAGGTGCATTCGGGTATGTCGCCTTGATCTTCGTCGCCATACCTGCTGGGTTAATAGGAATGCTTGTGGGACTCATGGGGATCGTCCTGTTCGTCAAATGGGTCTGGACCAGCTAAAAACCACGCGCCCTATCTAATAGAGCCGATCTTCGGTAATGGCACAGTAACCAGCCACCCGTTACTTGCCGGGCCTGTCCGGAGCGTGTACCGTTAGCGAATGCGGCAACTCCTTATAACTGCCTGTGCGATAGTCGGGATTCTCCTGGCCAAGGTCGTCTTCGACCGGAGGGAGTCGCGCGTGACAAGCAGGACAAGGGCGATAAGCAAGGAACGCCTGATTTCTTGATTACTCCTCCGGCTGCGGATGTCGCCGCAGCACATCCAGCGCCTCCAGCAGCGAACTGAGCTGGACCGTAAACGCCACCGGCGCATCTCCTACCTGGCCGCCGTAGTCGAGAGCGTATGTCAACGCGGAGCGCTGTAGCGCGGGGATCTGGTTCCACCGGCGCAGTATCCACCGGGCCAACTCCAGTGTCAGGTCGGCATAGGCGGCAGCGCGGCGAATGGAATCTGGGGATAGGGGATCTGGGTTGGTCACTGCTTTACTTTGCCGCTGGTCAGCTCACGTCCGGCGATCTCAGCGCGGCAGCTTCGGCCAGCGCAACTACCTGCGGTCGGAACGGCGTGGGCCGTGCAGTCAGTCACGAAGTTGCGCGCGGAGCAGTTGCAGATGCAGACAGCGCCGTGTCCCTTGAAGATGAAGGCGCTAGAAGTTCGCCCGCCAAGTGGCCCCAAACGTAGACACGCTCTGAGATTGGGAACACGGTGTTGGTGTCACCAACGCCACGGTTCCGGATCTCCCTGGCTAGAGCTTCCGAAGTGCCAGCGCCGTACATCTCATCGATGGTCCAGATCGCGTCCCTGGCCACCATCATTCTAAAGAACTTAACGGAATCGCGTTTTGCCCTTTCAGTCCGCTCTCAGTCCGCTATTTTTTGATCCGATCCGGTTCGGCTCCTGGCTACGATGATGGTGAAGGACTTAAACTCGAATTGCATCTCTTTCAGTCCGCTTGTCGCTGAAAATCCCAGTCAGCATTGCCCCTGCAGCAGCCATGCGATCCTCGCTCACACTGTGGGTATAACACTGCAGGGTCACCGGTCAACTCAACATCACTGTGGCGAAGCAAGGTCTGTACGGTTTTGGGTCAGTGATGGACCGTTACTTTCGAAGCGATATCTAGGTGTTTAGCACGAAGATGACCTACGATGTTGCTCTCAGAATCGTGGGCAGATGAAGTCGACATGAGAGAAGAAATTCCAACGCCATGACAGAGCAAGTGGGAGCTTGTTGTAGCTCGCCAGCAGCGATCTGCTATTGGTTCATCGTCTCGCTGATGGCGTGGGGCGTTCTAAGCCTCATAGGAATCTATTGGCGTCCTCTCCATGCGTCGTCAGCGGCTACGTGCCTTTTCGCGATGGGCATCGGCTGCCTCGCCAACTGGCTCAGGAATCGCTCTTTTCACTGTGCTATCACTGGCCCGCTATTTCTGATCGGTGGCGTTATGTTTCTGCTTTCAGGCGTGCGCATGATCCACGTCGACACGCGTTGGGTCTGTCCAGTCCTTCTCATCGGCATCGGCGTCGCGCTTCTGCTGGAATGGCTGTATGGGAAGCGTCCCGCGCCCTAACTGTTGAAAACTCGCCATGTTCGCTGTTGCTTGCTAGTATTCCCACGAGAACGAGCGGTGGTGCCCCCAGCCGAGGGGTCTGCCAGGGAGCCGGTATTTGCTATGAAGAAAAATGTCTGGAGAGCGGTGATCGAGGTAGGATTTATCATCTTCCTCTTTTATTCCAACCTCTTGAGAATTTGAGCGCTCAGGCATCGGGCAGAAGAGGGGTGTGGCTTGGGCAATCGGAGATGTTTTTACCGCTGCCACTTTTGCAATTGCAATGGTTGCCGCGCTCATCGGTTATAGCCCTTTTGAATTTCTTCGAAAGAGATTCTAGACTAGGTAAACGTAGCTTTAATCCTTGGCTGCAAAAGAAACAGCAATAGTGCCCCGGCGATGATGACGCCAGTTCCGCCACGCAGCCAGTCGCCTCTGACGCAGTTAATGACATCCCCTAGAACCTGTGTCGAGATGATTATGACCGCTAGTCTCCATCCCCAAAGGCGGCGGCGGAACCACCCGATTCCTGCCGTGATGAGAGTCGCGGCGAGTGCGAGGAAGGCAATCGCAACAATACCGCCCAGAGGCGCGAGCTGGTTGTACGCAGTCGGATTGAGAGCCCAGAGACGATCAAGAGGCGTGCCTCGCCTGAGCAAAGTAGTTGCGGCGAAAGTCGCCATCACGGCGCCGAAGAACAAGAAAACTCCGATCGCAGTAAATCCTCGGGGTTTAGGCGCGATAGCGTCCCGCATCTGCTTATAAGCTAACGCAGCAACCATGATCAGATTGTTGGCGAAAGACTCGTCCTGCCGCCGCCAGCTGGACATGTTAACCTGCGCTGACGACGACCGGTGCACGAACGTTCGACCCACGGATGGGTTGCGGTCCACGACACCTCCACAGGAAGATTCTCCCACGAAGGTATCGTCAATGTGCTAGCGGAAAATGTTGGCGCTCCTTTGGGCCGCAACCAGAAGGCACGGGCATCAAGGGCGAGATTCAGGCTACAAAACAACAACACCTGCATCGTACGTAGCGCTTGCCGGAAAATCCCGCCGCCACGATATTCCCGTTGCTCTGCCTGCGGCCCGTTATCCGAACACTTTCAACTCTCGGCCAATAAGTCACTTCCCTTGAAACACGAATACTTCCTCTTCAGCGACCATGAAGATCGGTGCGCCGCCGGAAGAAATTGCCACTGCATTCGCGAGCGTCTGTTTGCCGCCGTCCGATGCGGCGCAAGCTTGCAGAGCCTCCATGGAGGGGAAATGGATCTCTGCAATGCGATGGAAGGCTGGTGTCCCTTGTGGGGAACCGACTATTTTGCTGGCCACAAGTTTTGTCTTGCCGCCAAGTTTCTCGACGGCCATGGGAACATGGTCCCGCTTGTAAACTGTTTCGAAAGCTTCGATGTTGGCTGGGCGCGGATAAATCACCACTAACTTTACTGTCATTTCGCTCTCCTTAAGAGGTTATGGGGACCACACCAGAACATTGCCAATTCATCTTATGTATCAATGACCTCTCAGCGTGCCACCGATACCAATCAGGAACTGCGGAATATTCCGGCTAAGGTACGGTATGAAAAGACCCGCCATATCGGAATGTGAGATGGCGGGCCACTCTATTGTTAGCTAGCCGACTCTCAATCCAGGCGCAGAACAACCGGACAATTGATGGAGAAACCGGCACTCCCAAATGGTTTTTCCATCGAGGCTCCCGTAAGGAGCTTGTCTTGCACGAAGGTGAGAATATTGAATTCCTCACGCAACTGACCTCGGAAGTCCTGATTGATCGCATCCTGGGACCACGTGTATAGATTCGCGTCCCACGCCGGACTGTAATCGAGCGCTAGTGTCGGAATGCCACCCAAGGTATTGTTAGGCCTATGACCGTCGGCCAGATCAGCCGACAGACCTTGCCGTAATGGGTTTTTGCAACCTCCCTCTTCCGGTCCGTTGGTGGCGATGAAGATTCGCTCAATCGGGCTGGAGAAGGTATCATCGTCGCCCAAATGGAGTTTCTGCATCAGAGGAGCGAAAGTGTTGTGTTCGATGGCCGCGCCGAGTGGGATGCTGGTGTCCATCGACATGTACCACACCGGACGTCCGAAGCTGAAGCCGTTGATCAGTTGAATGGTTACCGTCATATTGACCGGATCGATCGCTACTACCTCGTCGTGCACTTTGGAATAATCCACCCCACCCTTCGGGAAGCTGATCTGGCTGGCGTCAGCACCGAACGCAACTATGGGGGCGTTGTAAATTACGCCTGCAGCATTCACAATCTTCACGAAGGGACTATAATCCGCGTCGCCAATGGCTCCAGGGTGCGCAGACACCGGAGGGAACTCTGCTCCCGGGGGGCCGGGAACAATATTGCGGACAGGCGAAAAATCCACGGTGCCTTTGTCGAAAACGAGGTTGCCTTCGTCGTCGAAATTGGCTGTTCTGGCGCCTACCGAAGCGAATGTCAGCTTTGCGGAGAAATTCAGACCAAGCTCGGCAGCCACGTCAGAATCATCGACGTCGCTCAAGATGTACCAGACATTCTTCCCACTACCCTTCATATGCCCCAAGTACAGCGGTATGGTGATGGTGCCGGTCGCGACATCAATCTGGCCGGTGTCCAGCAATTGAACCGGTCCGACCAAACTGCGATTGGTGGAAGAAGGAGGCGGCCCAAAGTACGACAGCGGGACGGCGGTGCCTATGGATGCGGGGGCTGGAAAGACATCGCACCCGGGGCCAGGACCGATCGGGCCGGGCCCAGGTCCCTGCTCGCTATTGAAGTTCGTCGGGCTCGAGGTCGCAAGCTCCAGGTCCTCAGGCATGATTGCCGCAGAGCGCTTTAGGCGAGCGTGGATGGCTAGCATTTCTGGAGATAGCTTATGGGTTAGCAAGGCCTGCGTGGTCAGGCCTTCAGGCGGAGCTTGCGCAGCAGCGGAGTTAGAGAGCAAACCACTGGCGGAAAGAATGGCGAGAGCAGCTATAGATAGCCTGCCCGCAGGGAAGTACGAGGACACCCGTTGGCTACTCTTTCTTCCACGCATCCGAAACAACGTGCGAACTATTTGTTGCATTACCTACCTCCTGGTACATGAGTCGTGCTGTTAGAGCAGCACGCTGCACATCAGATACGTCAGCAGCGAGCAAGGTACAGGATAAGTTGTGGCCGAATTTGCTACTTGGAAGCGTAGTGTGTCGAATCGTGCGGTTGTGACATGTTTAGACGTCCTCTGAATTCAGTTGGCGTCAGACCACAGTAGTTTCTAAATTCACGGCTGAAATGGCTGCGGTCGATATCGCCTAGCGTCGCTCTAATCTCTTTCACACTTAAGAACGTTTCCGACAACATCCTCTGTGCCTCTCGCATTTTCAAGGTCCGCATATAGTGCGATGGTGATTGGGACATTTCGGCCTTGAAAAGACGACAGAAGTGCCAACGAGACATATTCACAGAGCGTGCTAAGTCGGCGACCGATATGCGCATGCCCAAATTAGCGTGTAGGTATTCAGCAACCGCTCGTATTCGACGGTCCATTCGTGGATGATCAGGTCGCCCCACCTTCAGCTGGCGATTGCTGGGAAGCACATGGCCGTCAACCTGCAAAACATTTTGCATGGATCCTCCCTGTTTCTGGCTGGAGGCAAGATGGCTCAGGAAGGACTGAGCGTCCTCACATAAGCCAAATCCCTGCTCCTTGGGGCCTAACCACGAACACCTTCCCCAACGCGGTTAAATCTACTTATGCCGAATCGCATCCGGAGATCGTTCTCCATCCAGTGCGATTACTCGCACATCCCAAGAGACATCGGATTTCTGAGGCAGATAGCATTTCACGGTGTCGCAGGCCTGGTAGAAGAGTGTTCCTTTCAGGGTAATTGTCTTGGCCTGGGTGATTGAGCCGATGAACGTCCGGTCGGCCGACACCACCACGTCCTGCAGCAGACGGAAGTTACCTTCATAGACTGGTACTGACTCATTGATCACCGGAAGAAAGAGCACCTTTGCTTTAGGGTACCGCACCGGCAGCAACTTAAACTCTGGCGATGCTTCCATTATCAATTGGATTGGTTTGTACCCTTTAACTTCAGGAGCATAAACATGCGTGTCCGGCGGCAGTGTGACTTCAGTCGCCACGGTGAAACGACTCCCCGGAATTACTGTCCCGTCGGACTGATCCAGAGTCAGTTTGATGTATGGCGCCGCGACTTCACGGCCGCTGGCTTCCACCAATTCCGGGAACAACTTTAGGATCAGACTGCCGGCGGTGTCGCGATCGGTGTACGCCGTCTCAAAAAACTTCTCCTTCACTGTGCCATCGGGCGTTACGTAAAAATATCCCGGACGTGCCATGCCTTTGGTGAACCCGGTTGCTTCTGTGTTTAACACTCCGTAACTCCGAATGATTTCGGACTTGGGATCCGCGATCAGTGGATACTCAATCCTGTGTCGTTGAGTAAAATCTCCCAGAATTGCCTCGGAGTCGTAGCTGATGGCAGCAAGCCCGACGCCCTGCCGGCGGAACTTTTCACGTGCACTCTGCAACTGAACCAGTTGCTGTTTGCAGAAGGGTCACCAATCGGCCGAGCGGAAAAACAGGAGCACCAGACCGTTGGGTCCCATCAAAGAGGAGAGTGTTTGCTCTTTGGCGAACTGATCTCTCGCCCGGAATGGGGGCGCAGGCTTGCCCGCGGGAACTCCGGGCAGGTTCTGGGCTGCAAGACTTAAGGCCGTGGCTAGCAAGACGAGTCCCACCGGTAATCGTCGCATAACCCTCCAAAACTGTCTCAATTCAGCGATGGTGCCGAGAGAACATATGTAATTCGTAGTCAGCGGTCCCGAGTTTGGGGACTGCCATTCTTGCGCGAATTGAAGTCGAACCCGGGAACGCAGTATAGGTTAGTTCCGACGACCGAGTGATTTTTCTGCCACCGAAACTGGTGGACAGCCGAGCGCCCTGCCCCTCCAGGTTTGATTCATCACGCGATCACTACGCTAGTTCTGCTTCATGCAGTCGTCTTTCTTCATTCCGTCGTCCAACACTCGCAGATCTGTGCCTTATGGTTGAAGCGGTGCGTGTGAATGAGAGCGATGCGCGGGAGAAAAGGTTACAGAGTTTGCGACTTTTTTGATGGACCACACAACGATAGGTTTCTGATTTTGTCACCGATCTCGATTGTGGGTAGCTCGTGAAGGAGAAGGCGGCGCGGTGGGTCCAGAGTTCGGCCGGTGATAATTGGGCGTCCGCCCTGTAACGATCAGCGTGGACACGCCTGAAATGTCTCGCGATCTCTCTCGCAAGGCGGGCTATGCATGCGGCTTTCTCTCCGACCCGCTAGTTTTACTGCTGGGTGAAAAGCCACCACGCAATAGGTGTCGTGAGTGCTATCGCCCGTCAGCATTACCTATAGTTCGCTGTCAATACGTTGGTTGGACCAGCGTACACGAAGACGTCAGGTGCAGGGTTCTGTGGAAGGTTCGATACAGTGGACAATGCATCGCGTAGATCTCGTGGACGCGCTCGACGACGGGCCTCGCTTCTTCTGGCGCGATCAGGCGCATCTCGACATGGATGCGCCGGATTACCAGCACACCGTCCTCAGTCTCAACCTCACCAGTAATCTCTCCTGTCAGTCGCCCGTTGCTGGCATCGATGTGGCGCGCTTCCAGCGCACCTCCAAAGGTACCAAGCATTCAACCCGCAGTGGACGCGATGACATAATCGATCGTCGAAGCGTGAGACTCGGTCAGCGTCGCAGGATCCACTTTGTAGTGCTCCGCGATGGCACCGTGCACACTGAAAATCACCGGTTGCGGTTCGCCCGCAACATAGGCGACACGAAGGGGTCCCGTCTTGCGTTCAATCCGTGATTTGGAAACATAAACCACGTCGCTCATGGGTTTCTCCCCGCCTAAAAAGATTCTTCTTCTGCCAACTATCGCTGCGCAAGCGGACTATAGCCTGCGCAGCGCGTTCCTGCCGATCCAACGATTCTGGATTGCGTGCGCCGGCAACCCTGAACTCGAACTTGAAGAACGCGGCGGGTGCTAGTTCTGCTTCATGCTGTCGTCTTTCTTCATGTCGTCTTTCTTCATGCTGTCGTCTTTCTTCATATCGTCCTTCTTCATGCTGGCGTCCTTCTTCGCCTGTTTCTTGGACTTCTTGTCCTTTTTCATGTCGTCTTTCTTCATGCTGTCGCCCTGTTTCATGCTGTCGTCCTGTTTCATGCTGTCGTCCTGTTTCATGCTGTCCTGCTTCATGGCATCGCCAGACTGTGCAAAAGCCGAAAGCGACACACCCAGAAGACACATTGCCATCAACCCGCGAATCATCTTGTTCATGAACTTTTCTCCTATTTAGGTTGGAATTGACGCCGAGGAACCCTGGCGCATACATGGGATGTGAAATACCCTGGAAAGTTACAGGATCCTTCCTCCAAATTGCGCCTTTCGGAAGGTAGTCCGGTTGGTCATAAGACCCCAAGAATTCTTCGCTGCCGTGCGACTTTTGGCGAATTGGTCCATCTGTGTAATATGGTGGAACGCTGTCCGAGACCATCCACCTCTGAGAGCGCTCTATTCTCCGAGAATGCCGACCCATTTAGACAACGAGCAATCGCTGGTGGCCGCGGCCCAGGCGGGCGATTCGGACGCTTTCGTTACTTTGTTGAATCAGTACAGCCAGCACATTTATCGCGTTGGTCTTAGCATTACCGGCAACCACCAGGATGCCGAGGACGTCCTCCAGGAAGCTTCGCTAAAGGCCTATCGCGCGATAGCGGAGTTTCAGGGGAACTCGCGCTTTTACACTTGGCTGGTGCGCATCGCGGTCAACGTGGCCTTGGGCAAGCTAAGGAAGCGTGCCTTGTGGAAAGAGTCCTCGCTCGACGAGCCGCGAGAAGGCGAGGATGGCGGCTATATCCCGCTGGAAATCGAGAGCTGGGGCGACGATCCGGAAAAGGCCTGTCTGAACAACGAACTGCAGCAGCTACTGGCGGAAGTTATCCAGAAGCTGGACCCAAAGTCGCGGACAATCTTCACCCTTCGGGACGTCGAGAAGTTCACGATCGAGGAGACTGCCAAACTGCTCGGCCTCAGCATCCCCGTGGTAAAGACGCGACTCCTACGCTCTCGACTGAAGTTGCGCGAGGAATTGACCAAGTATTTTGGAAAGGATGCCCGTAATGCGATGCCGACAAGTCATCGATAAGATCTCTGACTACCTCGACGGCGAACTTGATCCTGAACTAGTGCGGGAACTGGAGCGTCACCTGGAGCATTGTGAAGACTGTCGCATCGTAGTGGACACCACGCATAAGACAGTAGAAATCTTTTACCATACCGAACCTGCTGCCCTCCCGGAGGATGTGCGCGGACGACTGAACCAGATGTTTACACAGAAGTTCCGCAAAGAGGGGCCGCGCTGAAGATCGACACCGACCGCTGCGCTAATCAAAGTCGGGAGTAAGGCCAAGGCCCGATGAGAACCGGTTGGCGCAGGCGTAGAGCGACGTAACCAGGACAGCGTCGAAGATAGCAGCATCGTTCCAGCCCAACGCTCGCAACTTCTCGATGTCAGCCCGCCGCATGTCGCCTGGATTGGTAGTAAGCTTCTCGCAAAACTTCAACAGCTCCATGACCTTTGGATCCAGCGGCGCCGACTTGTAGTCGATCGATAGCCTGCGGCTGAGAGATTTGTCCATACCCATGCGGCCCAGGATCTCCAAATGCGCTGGGAGGCAATAGCTGGACATGTTGATTCCGCTAACGACAGTGGCAATCTGCTCCTTGATAATCTTGGGCAGGCCACGCTCCTCATTCATGGCGTTCGTGTAGAGATACACCTGGTCTTGAAGAAGCTGAGGGTCGTGGCCCAAAGCCTGAAAATAGTTAGGCAGGAAACCCCACCGGTGAGTGACGTATTCGTAGATCTTCCTGACATCAGCACTCGCTTGTTCCTCTGGCAAAACCGGTAAAAAAGGCATCACAACACCTCGTAGGTAGATTGACAATCTCCACGTTGAGAAACGCAGCTCCCAAAATCGCAAGAACCAATCTCACGGCCGCCGTGGATGGATGATAGACGAATCTCGGGACGCTCCGCAATTAGATGCGGCTCTCCTCTTTGAATATGAAATGATGCGGATTGAAACTTATTCCCGCCGGCCCAATCTGATGTTTCATGCGAAAGCTTTTCGCGTTGGCGATTGTTTTGAGCTTGGTCTGGACGGCTGCGGCACCTGCGCAAGAGAAACTGAACCACCTCTCCGGCGAGGGCTCACCATATCTCAAGCGGGCTATTGCCCAGCCCGTCGATTGGTACCCTTGGGGCGCGGCGGCTTTCGGGCGCGCGAAAGAGCTGAATCGTCCCATCCTTTTGGATGTGGGAGCGGTGTGGTGTCCGTGGTGCGATTTCATGGACAGGGATACCTACATCAATGCCGCCACTGCGGACTACATCAATCAGCATTTCGTCGCGGTCAAAGTTGACTTCGACGCTTCGCCCAAGCTGGTGGCCCAGTTGCAACGGGCTCAAGCCATCCTGAATCTGCCAGCGGGATTGCCCCTCACATCATTCATCACGCCGGATGGCAAGCTGTACTTCGGCGCGGGCTACCTGCCCTCTAAGCACAAGGGAGACAAACAGTCTTTTCAAGAAGCTGCCGATGAAGCTCTTGCTCGCTACGCGCAGAAATCCAAGATCGACGAAGACTCATTTCAATTGGAGGTAGAGAAACAGCCATGAAAAAGACTTTGCTGCAATTGTCCTTGTTACTGACGCTGACGGTTACGACATCATTCGCAATCGACAATCTGAAACTCAACTCTCAACTCAACTATTCGAGTGATAGCCTCGACGGCCCGCTGATTACGGGAGACGACGCGCAGGCTGGCTTTGTGGCGGGGAAGACCAATTACGTCGTCATGTATGGTGAAGGCTGCTTCAATTCAAAGCGCCAGGCGCGTCGGACCGTCGAATTGTACAACAAGTACCGGAATCAAGTGCATTTCGTGGTGGTTGACCTAGACGCAAAGCGTTCGCCCGAGCAGCAGAAACTTGTCAAGCAATTCTACACAGGATACATCCCGCACGTCGTCGTGTTGGATGCGAACGGGAATCCTCTCTACAACTCCTCTGGTGAGGTTGATTCCAAAGAGATCGAAGGAGTATTCGCGAAATCATTCTCCGAATCTGCAGTTGAATCTCGATAGGCGGCGTGAATTATCTGACAGCGTCCTCGACGAGATTTGAATCCGTCTTTCGGATTAGTACCGAGGAACGCGCTAAGAGTGCTCGACGTAGCCGACGCTTTCCGAAACCTCGAAGACGCTTGGGCGTCGCTCCACCAAAGCTTCGCGCGCCAACTCCATCCGCCGCTGGGCCAAGTAGCTGATGGGGATACTGGGCGTCCCCGCGTATCCGAACGCTTAGATCCTCCTCGCAGCCTTTGTAAGCCTCTCTCCTAAGGATTCAACTGCACGTCGAAAAGCATCTCTATCGCCACTAACTCGTGCCAGAACAAGGCCGCCCTCCAGAGCGGCAACTGCATCTTCGGCAGCGAGTCGCGCAGTTGCAGGATCGAGCCCGCTTTCCCTTGCAAGCTTTTCAAATTTAGTGACCCAGAACTCAAGCGTGAGCTTCGCGTGCTTCTGGATCGCGGGCGGACTCCCGCCAAGCGTAAGGGTGTCAAGCAAGCAGGCTCGCTTTCCATCGCCATAAAACTCACGGAGCCGATTGGCGACTTTGGCGAGACGGGTCGCTACGGGGCCGGCTTCGTCGATAGGCTTCAGGATGTGATGCGAAAACTGCTGATCTACAGAGCGGAGAGCTGCCTCGGCCATTTCCTCTTTTCCGGCTGGAAACCGCCAGTAAAGACTTGCCTTGATAAGCCCGGTCGCCTTTGAAATCGTCGACAAACTCGTACCTTCGAAGCCATAAGCCAGAAACGATTCTGTGATCTTTTCAATGAGTGCGTTGTTTGAAGCTTCGTCTTTGATGTCAACACCCCCGACTTCCGCTTTAATCATCTCAGCACTTGCCACGAATCTCCTCAATATGGATCTGCACGACACGGAGTTGCAACCTGCCCAGCGATTCAGGTACGGGCGGAACGAAATTAGAAAGATTTCTGAATCTAGACCGTTCGGTCCACATCCAACGCTAGTATAGACCGATCGGTCTACTTAAATCAACGGAGGATACTCACATGAAAGCAGCAATCGTCGTTCTTTCGGATCCGAAGCCAGGTTCTGAAGAGTCCTTGGGTCGCGTCTTCAACGCACTCGCCGCCGCATATGATTTCAAACAGCAAGGCGATGAAGTCAGCATTCTGTTTCAAGCTGCAGGCTCCCGCTGGCCTGGAGTTTTGGATAAGACCGACCACCCAGCCCACGGGCTCTACGAAGCAGTCAAGGACAAGGTCGCTGGTGTGTCGTGCGGATGCGCGGACGTCTTCGGCGCTCGCGCGGAAGCGGAAGAGAGCGGCTACGACTTGCTCACTGAGAATGCGGTGCCCGGAACCTCTGGACTTCCCAGCCTTCGCCGCCTGACGAGCGAAGGTTATTCCGTTCTTACGTTCTAGCTACAACGTGGGCCGCGGCGGTTGCTCCAGAGGAGACCGCCGCTTTCACCCTCGAAGCTTGGAGAAAATAGCAATGAGAATCATGCCATTCCTCGCATCCGCCATCCGGTCGCTCTCTAACCGCAGGCGCTTCGCCGATGAAGACGTTTGCCGGGCCGCCAATGTGTCTTAAGCCGACAACGTTCCGCCTCGCGTCAGGCAGAACGCTTTCAATTTTCTGAGGAAGGACGGAGAAGTGTCATGATGAGCCCATTTCACGAGGGAGAACTTGAAGTGCAGTCGCTCGCTGGGGAGTCGCAAATGGCCGAACGCAACGGAGTCCTCATCGCCGACCGCATCATCGGAGGTGCGCGTCCCTTCCTGCACCAGCAATCGATGGCCGTATTTGGATCCTGGGATTATGACGAGAATCTGTGGAGTTCGATTGTCTTCGGCCACCCTGGTTTTATGAGGTCCGAGGATGGCTACGCGGTGGACTTCGATCTTTCCCAAGTAGCTGTGCAGGGGAAAGATCCTCTTTGGGCCAACATCGAAGTCAATTCTTCGGCAGGGATCCTTGCGATCGATCTCGCCACCCGCCGTAGAATTCGGATCAACGGCTTATTGAGCCGCCCCCGCGAAAACTCGCTTCGCCTCGGCGTGCGGGAGGCCTATCCCAATTGCCCAAAATACATTACCCGTCGCCAGTTGAAGACTGTCAGTACGGAATTGACTGAGAGCCTTCCCGCCACCACTGGAGCTACCCTGGGACCTGATCAGCAAGGCACCTTGACCTGAGCCGATGTACTCTTCGTCGCCACGGCTCACCCCACCCGCGGAGCCGACACCTCCCATCGCGGTGGCGCGCCCGGTGATCCTGATTGATGATTGCGGCTTTGGTGAATTCAGCACCTTCGGTGGCGGCATCCCGTCGCCGACAATGGACCGACTGGCCGCTGAGGGTCTCCGATATAACCATTTCCATACGACCGCGCTATGTAGTCCGACGCGTGCCGCCCTGATCACGGGGCGCAATCATCATTCAGCGGCGTTTGCGGGCATCACCGAGGTCGCCACAGGATATGACGGCTACACGTGCATCCTGCCGCGAAGCTGCGGTACGGTCGGCGAGGTCTTGCGCCAAAACGGATACATGACAGCGTGGATCGGCAAGAACCACAACACGCCCACTTGGGAGACGAGTGCGGCAGGACCTTTCGATCGTTGGGCCAACGGGCTTGGATTCGATTATTTCTACGGTTTCAACGCAGGAGACATGAACCACTGGGACCCGATCCTCTATCAGAACAGGGATCTCGTGCCGGCTTCTACGGATCCCAACTACCACTTGACGACTGACCTTGCCGACAAAGCGATCGCCTGGGTGCGTCAGGCCAAGAGCATCTCGCCCGGAAGGCCATACTTCCTCTACGTGGCCACTGGCGCTACCCATGCTCCACATCACACCCCGAAAGAATGGATCGAGAAGTTCAAGGGAAAGTTCGATGATGGCTGGGACAAATATCGCGAGCAGACGCTCGAACGGCAAAAAAAGCTGGGCGTAGTACCCAAAGAGACTAAGCTCACGGTTCGCTCCAAGGGCTTGCCGGCGTGGGATTCATTGAACGCCGATCAGAAACGTCTCTACGCACGGATGATGGAGGTCTTCGCCGGCTTCGGCGCGCAATGCGACTACGAAATGGGCCGCGTTGTCGATGCCGTCAAGGCTCTCCCCGACAGTGACAATACGATCATCGTCTACATCGCTGGCGACAATGGCGCCAGCGCCGAGGGTGGTTTGGAAGGATCACTGTGCGAAAATTTGTTCTTCAACGGGTTCTCGGAGAAATGGCAAGACAACATTAAGGCGATCGACGATTGACGAGATTTCAGGCGAATGACTTGGCCGAGCAGTACCCGGAAAAGCTTAGACAGCTTCAGGACCTCTGGTGGGTAGAGGCGGCGAAATATAGCGTGCTCCCAGTTGACTGGCGCGCCGTAGAGAGAATGAACGCCGAGGCAATGGGCCGCCCGAGCTTGATCGCTGGACGCACGCAGCTGACTTATTACCCCGGTACTGTCGGCCTTCCCGATGCCGCCTGTCCTCCGATGTGCAACAAATCCTGGACGATCACCGCGAATATCGAAGTTCCCGACAGCAAGGCGAACGGCATGATCGTCACTCACGGCGGTCTTGAGGGCGGTTACGGCCTCTATCTGCGCGATGGCAGGCCGACGTTCGTTTACAACTTCCTCTCGATCGACCGACCCACCTTTACCGGCAAGGACCCGTTGCCAAAAGGAAAGACACAGCTGGTAGTTGATTTCATTTATGACGGCGGCGGCATGGGAAAAGGTGGCAAAGTCACCATGTCGGCAAACGGCGCAAAAATCGCGGAAGGCCGTCTTGAGCGCACCATCCCGATCCAGTTCTCATTGGGAGAAGGATTGGACATCGGTATGGACGTCGGCTCGCCCATCGACTTCACTTACAAACTGCCGTTCGCGTTTACAGGAAAGATCGAGAACGTGACGATTCAACTTGAGTCGAAAGCCGCCAGGGCTGTCCCAGTCGCTGCGTAAGGAGGTCGATCTTTCGTCAGGTCTGTGCGGGCCAGGAACTCCTGACTCTGAGGCTGGCTTGTTCCATTCCTTTAGCTTTCCTTACGCTCCATCCAAAACCTTTTGGACAGAGCGCAGGACAACCCTTAGCGCCGCAGGTGTATTCGAAACTGTCAAAGTTACAGGAGCTGAGGGAAATCCGAAACGTGTGGACCTTGGCGGGCGTTGGATATGCTCAGACTCCGCCCCAACTCCAAATCCACTCATCTTCCACTCCGCGCCCCCGCGCGCTCCCAGCGCCCGACAACAAAGGGACACAGGTCCCGGCACAGATGAGTTGAGTTGTGATGAGATGAGTTGACCTGACGTAGAGCGGAGATGATCCGAGTTTCAACATGATTTTAGAGAGGGTGGGGGGGGCGCTATTTGGGGGTCTCTTTCCCTTCTCCCCGATCCCGTTTGACGGGATAGGAGGTAGGAGGTTTCGAAACCGGACTCCATAGTAACGAAGGAGTAAACATGGGGCGGGAGGTCGGGGACGCGGCGCGGGCAAGACTTGGCGATTCTCAACGAGTGTAATAGCCTGGTTTCGTAAACCATCCAGGCACCTCTCCAGCTATGCTCGTCCGTGATTCGGAACGATCCAGAGGCTCAAACGATTCCTCTTGCAGACTGGCAGTTTTGCCAGTTTTCGAGGCGGCACGGTACCGATAGGGTTGGGCCGTCCGCTCTCATGGCAACCGGTGGGAGGAAGTTTATGTTTGAAAGGCACACCCTTAGCAGCATGCGATTAGCGATCCTCATTCTCTTAGCATCTGCGGTGTTTCCGTCGGTAAGTCGAGCGCAGGTTCCTGTTTTCAAGATTACGACGGACGACAGCTCGGTCAAGTTTGCCGTGAAGGCATCGGTGGCCATAAACGGTACTTTCGACAAGTGGGAAGCCACCTTAACCTATCCGTCTACTGATGTGACGGCTGGCGTTTTGGACATCAAGATTCATGCCGACAGCGTCAATACCGGAAGTCACATGAAGGACGACAAGCTGAAGAGCAAAGACTTCTTCAACGCTGATCAGGATCCGTTTATCACCTTTCTGTCAAAGAAAGTTGTACAGACCGGCCCCACCACCTTCGATGTGCTGGGCGACTTCACGATCCGTGGAGCGTCTAAACCCCAGACGCTGACGCTAACCGTTTCCGGCACGAAGGGGTCAGGCTCGGGCGAGATTCATGGAACCATGGTCTTCGACCGTAAGGACTACGGGATGAATAAGGGCATTCCCTTCGTCCACATCGGCGACAGCGTCGATGTGACTGTCGACCTCAAGGCGAAGCGAACCGGTGGTCCTCCGCTTGTCTTTAAGCAATAGCCGAGCCCCGGCGTTATCATTCGCGGCCCATGACCTTCCCATCGCCAGTCGGTACCGAGCCAGATTGCCGGAGTAGGTGCTGCCGTCGATTGGCGTAAAACCGATTACGCTCAATCTGGCTTGCGCGGGGCACTTGAATGAAATGGCATATTCTCAACAGCTAGGCCCTTTCCTTAATAGATTTCATTGCAATTCCTGTCACTGTCGACATTTGCCGCTCGCCGACACTAGCTTTAGTCTCGCGCAATCGCGCGACGCTCAAATTACAGATGGGCTGTTGCACCGCCGAACAGACATGGTTTGCTGCAAGTGCATTGAACAAGGGACGTACTATGATGATAATGAGGTTTTTTCTCAACGAACCGTGGCTCGTGTTTATCGGCGTATGCATCGTCCTGGTCACATCATCGGTACTCGGGCACCGGTTAGCCATGTCCACCGGCATCAATGAAGACAGCCACCTTCATGAACACATTACCGGTTTGCGTGAAGGCCTGTTCGTACTGTTGGGCCTTCTGCTGGGATTCACGATCGCCATTGTATTGCCCAGGTTCGACGAAAGAAGACACCTCGTCGTCGAGGAAGCAGACGCAATCGGAACGACGGTTTTGCGGGCGGAGATCTTGCCTGAACCGCAGCGTAGCAGGACTCTAGAATTGCTGCGCGAGTACGCGGCCGTGCGCCACGATTTTGAAAGCGCATCGCTTCTTGATGTATCTGATCTGGCTCGTGAAACGCACCGCACGAAGGAGCTTCAGGCGCAACTCTGGCAACAGCTCGTTGCAGTCACGCAAGTGAACCAAACGGCGGTTATTGCAACGTATTTGCGGGCTCTTAACGACACGATTGATGTTTCTGAGAAACGACTGGCTGCGTTTGAAAGTCGTGTTCCAGAGTCGGTGTGGCTGATCATCTTCGTTGTCGCAATCTTCCAAGCTTTTGTGACCGGATTCAGCCTGAAGAGAAAGTTCTGGTTCTCTCTTGTGATGACGCCGCTGGTGATCGGTGTGGTGATGGCTTTGCTCGCTGACCTCGATAGCCCTCGAACGGGCCTCATCCGGATCGAGCAGAGCAGCATGGACCGGCTCATCCATGACTTAACCGGCCCGAAGCAATAACAGAGCTTGGGTCTCAAAACAGCATAAGCTGTCACATTAGACTGGATCGCGACACGCGAGGGGTGTGCAGGAACCGGCACCGAAAAGTGTGACGACCAGCACACTGTCGGGGTTGCAACCCGCAGTTGACGTAAAATCGCCATATCACTGGAACCGAGTAGCCGGCCCCCATTGCTGGGGGCCGGCCCTCTCAGAACCGGACGTGACGGTTTCCCGTCATCCGGCTCAGGCCCTTTGAACGCCTCTTTCGGGGAGACGCGGTAGTGATACAGAAATCCCTTGGCGGTGAACCCTGTCGTGGCACTCTGGATGAAGCAAAACGCGGTTCTCGGCACTCTTGGACCCGCCCATCACACGGGGGACGCGATGATGAAGACGCCATCCCGTGATTCGGGTGATCCGTATACTGCATACGGGGCAGAGCCCGCGTTGGAACTTCCAGAGAAAGCGAAGTGTTTGAGTACCCCGAAACGTCGCCGCCATATGATCCGCTTCGCGTTTCTCGAAGTAGGTTTCATAGGCGGGGTCGTATGGGTTGGCTTCGCCTTTGACCTTGACGTGTCGTTGAATGGGCGTGCGACTGACGAGCAGCAAGTGCACCTTACGTAGGTTGCCGTCGTTGTCGCGTGCTTCTCCGAAGAATCTCCAGTTATTGTGTCCCTGCCGCTCAAAATATTTCCTTTTGAGCCAGCCGGGAGATTTTTGCTGGTGCCTTCGTCGGGCCCATTGCCACAGACTTATGAAGATGGCGTGATCCACGCGGTGAAAAACGCGTTTACTCACTACATGCCGGTGATAGTTAGCCCAACCCCGTATTTTGGGGTTGAGCCAATCAATCAGATCGGCGGCCGACATGCCCAGCGCGGCTTTGATGGTCTTCCGGATGCCGCCCAAGAAGGTTTGAATGTTCTGCTTGGAAGGCTTGATGAGCAGTTTCCCGTTGGGATACTTGCGCACATTTTGTCCGAGAAAATCGAAGCCTTGCTCCACGTGCGTGATGATCGTCTTCCTGGGAGAAAGTTCCAGCCCTCGTTCGAGCAGAAACTGCTCGATGAGGGGCTTGACTTCCCCTTCCAGTAGTTCTTTCGTTCTACCGGTGATGATGAAATCATCCGCATAGCGGATGAGATTAACACAGGGCGATTTACCTCCGAGGGAGGGGAGAGGTCTACTTGTCGGGAACTTCTCCTTCAAGAGCCGCTCCAATCCATCCAACGCACAATTGGCGAGCGCTGGCGAAATAATTCCGCCTTGTGGGGTCCCTTCCGAAGTTTCGTGGAGGACGTGCTTATCCAAATACCCGGCCTTCAGCCACTTTCGGACAATGGCTCGATCCATGGGGACGTGAGCCAGAAGCCAATCGTGCGAAATCCGGTCGAAACAGGACTTGATGTCGCCTTCCAGAATCCACTGCGGGTTGTCTTTGGATAGTGTATTGAAACACTGTCCGATGGCATCGGCGCAGGACCGCTGCTGACGAAACCCATATGAGTTATGGTCAGCCGTGGTTTCCACCACAGGATCGAGTGCCAGCAGATAGAGTGCCTGCTGGGCTCGATCTTTCATGGTGGGGATTCCGAGGGGACGCATCGTTTTGCCATCCGATTTCAGGATATAGACGCGTCGAAGGGGCTGAGGTTGATAGCCCCAACGCTTGAGTTCATGCACAGCCTGCATCTTCTTTTCTGGGGTGTCCCAGATTACCCGATCCACCCCCGGGGTCTTTTTGCCTTGGTTTTCCGTCACCCGTCGAACGGCGAGAACTTTGCCGCTATACGAGTGGGTCAGCAGGCGTTGCAAGGCTCGCACCTTGCCCCATCTGCCTTCCCTCACCGCCTTCACGATACGCACTTGGAGTCGGCGAACATTGCGGTGGATGGCCTGCCAATCGATGGCATACCATTCCCCCGCTTCGCTTGAGACCGCACCAACAGTTTGCGCTGTCGTCATTTGGCTTGCCTCATAAGCCGATTTGCCGAGTTTTCTCGTGTAAAGCACCTCAGGGAAGTCTGCTCACTTTCGCGCCCGGTGATGTTGTCAGACTGGCCGACGCAACCGGTATCTGCTCCATTACAGAGCAGCCTTCGCTTTCTCCCTGACCTGCTGTCCGCACCGCCATGGGTTCCTCTTACGAGGGACTTTCCCCCTATTCGGGAGGAGCGGTGTGGATTTACCCTGTTCCGTGGAAAAGACACAGTGGGTTAGGTCCGCTCTTTACGTCGGCAGTGTTGTTTACCCATGACGGCGTAGACTGCAGCCGCCGTACTCACTGCAACCAAGAGCCACGCAGCATATTAGGCTCTCTCCTCGTGACGACGCTTACGAGCGTTTGTGTATTCTGACCATGCCACCAAGCCTAGGCCCTTCTCCGCCTTATGCTGGCAGATACACCGTTGCCTCGCGGTTCCGGTGCCACCCTTGCAGGTGTGGGTACATTGTCCGAGGGCTTCGAACGGTTCGTTGCCTCCCCGCTCCAACCTCGTAGGCTACGTGCGATGGGACGCACGGTCTGATCTATCCTCCTTTGTCAAACAATCCTTCCAACAGCTTTCAGGTCGCAGGCAGCCGACAAGGCTGTGAATCTAGTGGGGTGTAAGTCCCCACACCACCAATTGCCTGGGCGGGTGGTAAGCATATCCGATGCATGCGGAGGCAACGAAGCATGTTCTGCTCGGACGTAAAAACCTCGGCTGCCCTGCGGCGATAAGTCGCAGCGGTAGGGACGATCTGGGAGGCGAGCAACCTGAGGGCCTGAACATAACGAAATGGCTGCAGTCTCGAAAAGGCGATCCGTCATGAAATCGTTTTGACGGGGACAAGCGGGAAGCCGACCTCGATAGTGTACGGGGGAAGGCCGATGACGTGGAGGAAGAAACAGGCAGATGCACTCCACGGGACCGCCGTGACAGGGGCCCAGGCACGCAGGGAAGGATTCACAGAAATAACGTCGGGATCGCGTTCGGAAAAGCTTGGAAGAGGAGGAACTGTTAGTGAAATAAGCGAACCCTCTTATTGTCATCCAGCGGGTGCAAATCCCGTCTGACCAAAGTCGAGCAGACAGGTCAGTAGTGAGTCTTGCCATTCACCGGGCGACTGGTGGGTGCGAAGCGTAGATAACAAGGTAGCAGGCCGTGAGGATTCAGCCCCGAAATCTTATCTAGTCGCGAGGCCGACGTGATTCCCGAAGCGGAAGGCAGTATCTGGCGGCGACCGTTATTGCGAGGTCGCGCCGACTCGCCGGGGTCTCTAGCCCAAGGCATGCTCCACAGGGATGGCCCAGGAACCGAAGAGAGCTCCCCATCTCCTCTCACACCAGGAGGACCGCCTCTGGAAATGGGTCGAGAGGTACGTGCAACCAAGGGTCGACCGGAGGAAGCACGGACGGATGCTGGAGCAGTCTTACAACCTTATAGTACCGACGAAGGTGGGGAACCGCAGGGCTCCGGAAACGGGCGGCCACGGAACCCACTGGAGGGAAGGGGGAAGCAAGCGTACGAATCTGCTGAAAGGAAACATAGCGAGACACTGAGCTCGAAATGATATGTCCACAGACATCAACAGAATAGCTGAACTCGCCAAGGAAGATCCGAAACGGCAGTTCCACTCTATCGCTCACCTGATCACAGGCGAGAAGTTGCATGAGGCATTCCGGAGTCTTCGAAAGAACGCCAGTGCTGGAATCGACGGCGTCACGTACGAACAGTATGAGGCGCACGTTGAGGAGAACATCCGTCAGCTCCATCGGCGGCTCAAAGAAGGCAAATATCGGGTACAGCCGTTGCGACGAGTCTATATCCCTAAAGAGGATGGGAAACAGAGGCCGATCTCGATTCCCGCCCTCGAGGATAAGATCGTGCAGAAAGCGGCGGTGGACCTATTAAATGCCATCTATGAGCAGGATTTTCTCGACTGCTCCTACGGGTTTCGACCCGGGCGTGGGCAGCACCAAGCGCTGGAAGAAGTGGGCAGGGTGCTATGCACCCGGCCCATGGGATGGGTTCTAGAGATTGACATCCGCTCATACTTCGACTCGATTGTGCGATCGGCTCTGGTAGAGATGATAGAGAAACGTGTAACCGACGGCAGCGTGCTCCGACTGATCGGAAAGTGGATCAAGGTCGGGGTCATCGAAGACGGCAGACTACTCGTGAGCGAAACAGGTACAGGACAGGGGCAACCAATCAGTCCGCTCCTGGCAAATGTCTACCTGCATTATGTTCTCGATAAATGGTTCGAGGACGAAGTGAAGCCCCGGCTAAAAGGGGAAGCGTACGAGATCCGATTCGCCGACGATGCCATCTTGTGCTTCCAACACAAGGAGGACGCAGAGAAAGTGCTAGCAGTCTTGCCGAAGCGGTTTGAGAAATACGGCCTGACGCTGCACCCGGAGAAGACGCGGCTGATTGAGTTCGGGCAGTATGCCGCCAAGAACGCGAAGAAGCGGGGTAAGAAACCCGCGACGTTCAACTTCTTGGGGTTTGTACACATATGCGCCCGCAGCCGACAGGGCAAGTTCACAGTGCACGTGAAGACGATTGCCAAACGGCTCCGTAGAGGGCTGACGGCAATATGGGACTGGTGTCAACAGCACCGGCACGACCCTGTGAGTGAGCAACAGAAAACCCTGAACGCCAAACTCCGCGGCCACTACCAGTATTACGGACGGCCGACGAACTACCGCAGTATCGGACAGTTCTATCGCCGAGTCCAACGCATCTGGAAAGAATGGCTGGGTCGCCGCACACGTGGAGAGCGGCTGACGTGGGAGCGGTTTAAGGAAATCCTGCGCCAGTTTCCGCTGCTGTCACCGCGGATCACACATCCTTGGGCGAGTACAGGGAGTCGCGCCTGAAGAACCCACTGCGGGAAATCTGCACGGTGGGGTCCGTGAGGGGGGAGAACCCCGGCGAGTCATGGTGGACTTAAGCGGGCACGAAGCTGGAAACGGCGGATACAGCCAAAGGAAGCCTACAGCTCACCGGGTCTCCTCTACTCGGAAGGTGCCGTCGGCAGCAGGGGCTGGTAGCAACCTGCAGAGACTCCACGAACGAGGCTTAGGCCGAAGTAGGGGAGAGCCGAACGGGATTGACGAATGAGTCCGTACGAGCTAGGACCGGGGAGTAATGTCCTCGCAGGAGGCGGTATACGCCTCCCTGATGGAGGTAACACCAACATCAGGCAAAGGGACTCTGGGCACTTGGTGGTTCCATTTTCAGCGCGGTGGTCGGACACAGTGCCGACATAAACCGACGCCTGAGGTGGAACTAAGCTATGAGCAAACCAATCGAAGTCGGGGCGTATGTGCACCAGCGCTTAAACCTCGTGGCGAATGGGAAGGCTCACGGACGAAATGCCAAGGCTTCAAACCGGACCTGGGAAATTCGGCCGTCCGGCATTATAGGGGGGCCTCGGAAAACGTGGCCAAGGCGGAATTGTGAACCCACCTCGCAACCGAAAGGGTGAGAGTGGTAACCCTCCGCCTAACGCAAACGCGTCCGAGTTCTATCCCAACCTTCAACTGTGAGTAAAATCCTTTTCCTCTGGCTCACTTGTGAGGCACCTGCACCTTCCAATCCTCCCCGCAGCTCGAAGGTGTACGAGCGCAGCATCCTTTCGCGTGCATCTCGGCCGAATCAGACTCGCATGGTAGCCGTTCTAAGGCGCATTCCAGGAAGGGAACCTCCCAGAATGGTCACGAGCGTTGACTTGCCTGCGGGCGCAACCTTAAGATGCTTCCCAAATCGCCGAGTGCTCCATGATCGGGCAGACCTTCTCGCACTACCGAATTGTCGCGAGAGTTGGCGGGGGTGGTATGGGCGTGGTGTACGAAGCGGAAGACCTCAAGCTCGGTCGCCACGCCGCTCTGAAGTTCCTTCCCGACGACCTCGTCCACGACGCACAGGCGCTCAGCCGCTTTCAGCGGGAAGCCAAAGCTGCGTCTTCCCTGAATCACCCAAACATCTGTACGATCTACGAGATTGACGAGTCCGAGGGGCGAACCTTCATCGCAATGGAGTTGCTAGAAGGGCAGACGCTCGGGCACATGATCGCGGGCAAGCCGCTGGAGATCGGCACGGTGCTCAATCTCGGCATCGAGATCGCGGATGCCTTGGACGCAGCCCATGCGAAGGGAATCATCCATCGCGACATTAAGCCCGCTAACATCTTCGTAACGAACCGAGGTCAAGCGAAGATTCTGGATTTCGGGCTGGCGAAGGTCACACGCAAGTCGCAGAGCGTTGCTCTGAGCGCGCAGACCGTCGAGTTGGAGGAACAACTGACCGGTCCGGGAAGTGCGGTGGGCACGGTGGCCTACATGTCGCCGGAGCAGGTGCGAGGCAAGGAATTGGACGCGCGCAGCGACCTGTTCTCCTTTGGAGCGGTGCTCTACGAGATGGTCACCGGGACCCTTCCATTCCGAGGCAGCACCTCCGGAACGATTTTCGAAGCCATTCTTAATCGGGAGCCAGTCGCGCCGGTGCGATTGAATCCGGAAGTTCCGGCAAAGCTGGAAGAGATCATCAACAAGGCTTTAGAGAAAGACCGGAATCTGCGTTATCAGAGTGCCGCGGAATTGAGCGCTGACGTGCAGCGGCTGAAGCGTGATACTGCCTGGAGCCGCCAAGGTACCGCCGTTGCTCGGGCTGGCAGCATCAGCGCCAGAAAAGGACCGTTCCGATGGTGGCCGCGAGTGTTGATTAGTAGCGCAGCGCTGATTCTGCTGGTGCTAGCCGAAGTTCGTCGCGGAAGTGCCGAGATCTGCGATTTTTGATGGCGGAAGTGACACAAGTCTTGTCTTTGCCATCGAGAATTTAGAAAACGCGATGTAGTGCAGACCAACCCTCTTGAAGCCAACGTGGGTTGATGACACACTCGGCGCAGATGTTTTTACGGCCGCATCAACGCAACAAGGACGGTAAGGATCACACTTACTGGTCGTTGGTGGAGACGGTGCGAACGGTCGACGGTCCTCGCCAGAGGACGCTGTGCTACTTGGGAGAGTTGAACGGTTCGGCGCAGGCCCGGTGGCTGAAGAGCGTGGAGGTGTTCAACGAGCAGGGGGAAGCCCAGCAGTTGAAGCTGTTTCCTTGAAGTTCCGGACGATGACCCCCAGGTCGCTCGGGTGTTGGTGAATCGAGTTCGGCTGGAGAGAACGCGTCAGTTCGGGGCTTGTTTTCTGGGTTGGGAGTTGTGGAAGCGTCTCGGACTGGATCGATTTTTTGAGCAAGCGATGGACGGCGAAGGGGCCGAGGTGCCGTGGTCACGGGTGGCCGCGGTACTGGCGATCAACCGACTGTGCGCGCCGGGCAGCGAGTTGGCGATCGAGGAGCGCTGGTACCCTTCGACGGCGCTCGATGATCTGCTGGAAATCAAAGAAGGCAAGATCAACGACACGCGTCTGTATCGCTGTCTGGACCGGATCCTGCCGCACAAGACGAAGCTGGAACAGCATCTCAAGCAGCGCTATGGGGAGTTATTCGGAGCCGAGTTCGATGTGCTGTTGTACGACCTGACCAGCACCTACGTGGAAGGAGCGGCGGAGAAGAACGCGATGATGGGTCGGGGATATTCGCGCGATCATCGGCCCGATTGCGAACAGATGGTGATCGCGCTGATCGTCAACCGAGAGGGATTTCCGTTCAGCTATGAAACGTTCGATGGGAATCGAGCCGACGTGTCGACCATGGAAAGCATTCTGCGGATGGTGGAACGCAAGTACGGGAAGGCGCGGCGCATCTGGGTGATGGATCGGGGAATCGTGAGCGAGGAGAATCTGGCGGCGATTCGCAAACGGGGTGGTCAGTATCTGGTGGGCACGCCGCGTCGGCAGATGAAGCGCTTTGAAGCCGAGTTACTGCAGGACGACTGGACCCAGGTGCGAGCGGATGTGGAAGTTAAGCAGGTCGCGATCCCCAGCGGAGACGAGACGTACATCTTGTGCCGCACGGCGGCCCGCAAGGAGAAAGAGAAGGCGATCCGGAAGCGTTTTTCCACGCGTATGGAGGCGGCTCTGGAAGCTCTAGGGAAAAACATTGCCAATGGCCGACTGAAGGACCGCTACAAGATGGAGAGGAGACTGGGACGGATTCAAGCGCGACACCCGCAGGTGAACGATCTGTTCGAAGTCGCTCTGCGAGACACACCTGCCGGCGTACGTCTGGTGTGGGAAATGAAAGAAGAGCGAAAGGCTTGGCGAGACCTACGAGAAGGCGCCTACATGCTGCGAACCAATCTGCAGGCGGATTCAGCCGAGCAGATGTGGTCCATGTACATGCAACTGACCGAAGCCGAGGCCTCGTTTCGTGCGCTCAAGAGTGAGCTATCGATTCGGCCGTTATTCCATCAGAAAGAGCAGCGAGTGAAGGCCCATGTCCTGGTGGCGTTTCTGGGGTATGCCTTATGGGTGACACTGAAACATCTGCTGCAGCGACGGCCTGCGATCGTCCCACAATCTTCGGCCAGCGAAGTCGACAACGCTCAGCCCTTCTCGCCGATGAAGACACTGGCATTGTTGTCCACGTTGCAGAGCGCCGACATCGTGCTGCCCACCACGGACGGACGCGAGATCCGCTTGCGTCGGATTACCGAACCCATGGCCGAACAGAAATCCCTGCTGCACCAGCTCCAACTCAGCCTGCCGGATCGGCTGAAATCACTTTCAAAATGTAGTGCAGACCTTGCGACCGCCTAAACTCATTCTGAAAGACTTAGCCGGTTTCGCGATCAATCCGTGACGAACTTCGGCTAGGACTCTGGTGGTTGCGTTCCAACCGGACTGAATCGCAGAAGGAATTGGTCCAGCGACAGCTGACCGCTAATTCGCCAGAGAACCCGGTTCTGGCCGCCGCTATTTCGCCGGATGGCAAGTTCCTGGCATACAGCGACGCAAATGGCTTTCACCTGCGGCTAATTAGCAGGGGAGAGACGAAGCAGCTTGCTCTTCCTTCAGGGCTCGCGGTCGGCAGCATCTTTTCGGGTGCTCCAGAGACCTTGGGCGCTCCACTTTCGTGGTTTCCTGACGGAAGCAAGATTCTTATCACTGCTGTACGCCCCGGTGAGGATCCAAGCCTTTGGGCCATTTCCATCCTCGGCGGAGGACCACGCAAGCTGCGGGATGGTGCCGCGGCAGCCGCCGTTTCTCCTGATGGTTCTCAGATCGCCTTTCGCAGCGATTACGACTCAGGCTTGGCACAGGGAATTTGGGTGAGCACAGCGGATGGAGGTGATCAGCGGCGTATCCTGACCGCACAACATGGTGAATACTTTTACCAAGTGACTTGGTCTCCGAATGGGCGAGGTCTCGCGTACTCGAAAGGACTCGCAGGTAACGGAATCTACGTGAGCGCCATCGAGAGTGTGAGTCTTAAAGGTGGCCCTCCCATTCGAATTCTATCAAGCCCAAAATTGCAGGGTTTTTGTTGGTTACCGGATGGCCGTATCGTCTACTCCCTGCGGCAATCGGTGATGACTGGCGCTGACTCAAATCTTTGGGAGAGGACAATCAACCAAACAGGCGAACCCGCGGGCGAGCCCCGACAACTGACAAACTGGCCGGGGTTCTCCTTCTCTGGGTTCACGGTCACGGCAGACGGAAAGCAGATCGAGTTCCTTAGGCTCACCGCGAAGGCCCATGCGTATGTCGGAGAGTTGGATGCAAAGGGAACACGTCTAACTAGCCAAGGGCTATCGCCCTTGATATCCCATCGAGTGCTATGGCTTTCCTGGAGTGATGCCGTAGAAGCGTTCATGGCGGTAGTCTTCTGGGTATTCGACTACACAGGAGATCGCCATGAACGCTTTCTACGAGCACCACAAGAGTAGCATCGAGTTCGGATATCGATGTTTCGATCGGATCCTACTGAATGGACTGATTCAACCCTTCCAACAACCCGAACGGGTAATCGGGTTCTTCAATACCTATCGGGATGGGAAACGTGTAATCCGTCGGACCCTCACCGAGATTGCCGACCAGTTCCACCATTGGGTTATCAATCGTGCGGAGAGATGGGGGGCACCCATCGTCGAAGCTCCGCAGCAGGAGCGGCGCGACGATTTCGTGCTGCCGTACTTGCAAAAGACCGACGCCGATCATGTGGCCGTCATTCTGAAAGCTCGGGAACCCGCTCGCATCCTCGTTGCCATTGGCGGAAAGCAGAACCAATGCCCGCATCTGGAACTGAAGCAGCGCTGGGTGAATCAATACAATTTCTATCTCAACGACCAACACTGGGGGCCCATGTTTGTCCGCATGTGTCCTTACTTTCCTTTCTCCGCCCGAGTATGCCTGAATCAGCATCATTGGCTGGCTCTTCGCATGCAGCAGGAGGGCATCTCCTTTCGGCAATGCAAAAACGCCTTCCTGCAATGCTCCCACCCCGAACGGTTACAACAACTCGCCGACTCTTTGACCGCCCAAGATTTATTGCGCTGCGGGCAGAAGTGGCTGACCGCCTTTACTCCCTTCTTCTCCTCCCAGGAGCGGCGACAGGCTGGCTGCCAGCACCGGCTCTTCTTCTCTCAGGTCGAGCTTTGCGACAACCTGATCTTCTTCCGCCGCGCCGCCGTCGACCAGTTCGCCGAGCGCTTGCTCGACATGAACCGAACCATCGGACAACCCAAAAAGATCACTCTCATCTTTGGCCGCAAAGTCACTCGGCAATACAAGGGCAAGCTGCAGACCGAACTCGAAGACCTCGATCTTCCCAATCCCGTCATTCGCAGTCACTACGCCCATGGATTCGCCAAGCAATACGTCCGCGATGACCGCTTGCTACGAACCGAGCCGGCCACTAATGACGTCACCGATTATGGGGTCAATAAGAACGTCGAGAACCTTCCCCAGCTGCGGCAGCGCATGTCCGAGATCATTGACCACTACCACGATGCGCAGCAAGACATCCTGGAAACTTTCATCGATCGCGGCCAGCTCCAAAAACTGGCTGAGCCCACCACCCTGACCAACGGAAAGCGGATCCCAGGCCTTAAGCTCGATCACCCTCGGCAACTGGCGGTCATGCATGCTCTGGTCCGCTATGCCAACATCGCCGCCGGCTCCACTTTTACCACCGCCGATCTCTACCCGCCGGTGTTGGACGCTCTCGGACTTCCCCAGTCCCAATACTCTTTGGCATCGCTGCGCTACGATCTCTCCAAACTGCGCGCCAAGCACCTGCTAGACAAACTGCCCCACTCTCGTCGCTACCGCCTCGCCCACAAGGGCTATTCCATCTGCGTGCTCTTTCTAAAGCTATTCGAGCGCATCTATGCTCCGCTCACCGCCGGTCTCCTCAAGCCTTTCCCCGGCGATCGCAACCTCGCCCCGGACAAACGTTGTCAACTGGACCGCCTCTATCAACGAGTCACCGACGATCTCGACGCTCTTTTATCCGCCGTCGGCCTCAAGGCCGCTGCTTGACCAATCCAACGAGAACAAAATTCTCGTTTCGAGGTGCATAAACGAATAACACACGCCGCCTCACATTCGACGAACATTTCGAGTGGCCTGAGCGGTGGTCTCCAGACAGCCGGTCCGTGGTGTTTTGGTCAGACCGTAATGGAAGCTGGGACATCTTCAAGCAGACGTTGGACAACGACGCGACCGCCGAATTGCTCCCTCTCGGATCCGAGTCGAAGTATTATGCCAGTTTCAGTCCTGACGGTCAGTGGATTTTGTACATGGCTCTTCCTGAAGCTCGGCTTCCCGGTGGTTCCGTTCCAGTGCGAATCATGCGGGTCCCTGTCTCCGGTGGACCCCCGCAATTGGTTCTGACTGCACTAGGTACGACGGACATCCGCTGCACACGTGCCCCTGCCAACCTCTGTATCTTTAACGAGCAACAGCAAGGTCACTCCCTGTTCACTTCGATCGATCCCATCAAGGGCCGAGGGCGTGAACTCGCTAGCATGGACATCGAGCCCTCCATTACAGTCCCTTGGGACCTTTCCCCGGACGGCTCGCAAGTCGTCATGACGCGAGAAGGGCGCATCCGTCTGTTATCCCTAAAGAGTGGGACGACAACCGATTTAGCAGTAAGGGGATGGAACAGTTTTGGCGAAGTCGATTGGTCTGCCGACGGCAACGCTCTGTTTGTTTCCAGCCAGACGCCTCAAAATGCTACCCTGCTTCGCGTTGACCTCGAAGGCGATGCCCACGCCCTGTGGCATCAAAGGCTCAATTTCCTGGACACCAAAGGAATACCTTCTCCCGACGGGCGGCATTTGGCGGTGGCGGGCTGGACAACCGATAGCAACGCCTGGATGATCGAGGACTTTTGAGAGAGCGGAGTTGGCGAGGGCGCTCGCCTTCCTCACAGGGACATGGGTCACCCTCAACCGTTTTCGCGCTCAATACTACAACGACTCCACCGAGGGACCCTCGCCGCGGACCTCACCATACTGGACGATAATTCACGTTCAGGTGTTTTGCTTTGGCCAATTGTAGTCGCCGCGCTGTGTGTCGCCGCTCTGCTTCTACTCAAGATTGCTCATCGTGTCGGAGGGGCAATTCTCAACCGCGAGGGCGCGCTCAAGCGTTAACTGTTGCAAAATCGCGATTACGCTCAGAATCGCGGCACCGCATATATTGGGCCTTCTGATAGTTCTGTTTTCGTCTCACGTGGGCGAATCGACTATTGTCCTGACCGCTTGTTCTGGAAATGGGGTCGTCCTCGCTGCCCTTCAAGGGGAGGGCGAGGACGCCCTGAAATACACCCGAAAAGCCTGTGAGTCGCCGCGATCGTTCGGGCATACGCATCACACGATGTACCAAGTGTCGTGCGTCTACTCGGTACTGGGCCTCAACGAGCAGGCTCTTGCGTGGCTGGACCGGGCCGTCAGTACCGGGTTTCGCTGCTGGCCCATGTTTCGTACAGACCCATGTCTCACAAATCTGCGGAAGGAACCAGAGTTCGAAAACTACGTCGCTGCGATTGAAAAGGAGTCGAGGAACATTCCGATTCTGCATTTCTGATCGGCGGTGGGCTATCTGACCGCACAGTGGAACTGTTCTTCCTCGATCCGGCCGACAACCTGATGGCGGTTGATGTCAACCCGAGCAGCGTCCCCATTCAGTTGGGCACTCCGCATGCACTCTTTCGTGCTCCCGGGGTTCAAAACACGCTGGGGCCTTACGTCGTCACGGCTGACGGAAAAAAGTTTCTCATTAACACCGGAGAGGTGAAAGAAGAAAATCAACCGTTGACCCTGGTGCAAAACTGGCCCACGCAGGTGAAGAAGTAGCGTCTGAGAGTCAAACGCAACGCACTTTGGTTTCCCGTTCCGCCGACAAGAAAGTGGGTGCTGTGCTGTCGAGAGACACGGAATTAAGAAGGCTGATCAATAGTTGAAAAATCTCGATTACACTCAAAATGCGCGGAACAGGGATTCTGAATGAGAGGCCTGTTTTTCGCCAGCTATCAATTGACGTATTATCCGTCGTTGATAAGGCTGACACAATGATTCTCATCCAGTCCCCAAGATTGCAGCTCAGCCAGTTCCAGATGATGGATGCACAGGAGGTTTTTGGATGCATCACGCCCGCCATCGCCAGATTCATGCCATGGGAGCCACCTTCGTGGAGCGAGTACGTGACGCGATGCGAGAAGAGAGTGCAGGCTCCGGAACCAAACAAGTTGTTTTTCGTCATCCGGCGGCTCGACAACAAGGAATGCCTTGGCATGGCCTCGTTGGAAGATGCGGACTCCGTTTCGCCCGAACTCGGCCTTTGGCTCAAGGAAAACGCGCACGGACAGGGTTTTGGCCGGGAAGTCGTGGCCGCACTTGTTGAGTGGGGACACGCAACTCTCGGCAAAGGAAGTTTCATCTATCCCGTGGCCATACAAAACACCGCCAGCAGGCGTATCGCTGAGAATCTTCACGGCGAGATCATAGGCAACCGCACGAATCCAAAATACGACTCCGTCGTTTACAGGATTCCCTTCTACGAATCGCCATATTCTCAGTTCTCCTGACGGCACATCGAGCTTCAGTCTGTGCGACTTCGGGTAGATTTAGAATTCCATGTCAAGCTACGACATTTTCGGCAAATTCTATGACGCGGTGATGGGCGATGGTGCGGGAGCGGCAGAGCGCCTTAGCAGATACATCCGCAATGCGAGCCCAAGGGCGAAAAGCGTCCTGGAACTCGGTTGCGGCACAGGCTCGGTTTTGAAGCATTTGGCGACTAGCTATGATGTTTCGGGCGTGGACCTTTCCAGCAGAATGTTGGCAATTGCCGCGAGAAAAGTGCCACAAGCCAAGTTGTCCCGGCAGGATATGGTCAGATTTCGCTTGAATGAGCGATTCGACGTGATCTGCTGTGTGTTCGACTCGATCAACCACGTTTTGCGGTTTTCCGACTGGAGGACGCTGTTTTCCCATGTGGAGCGGCATCTAGTCGAAGACGGCTGCTTCATTTTTGACATCAACACACAGAGAAAACTGGATCGCCACATCGGAGAACCTGCCTGGGTTCACCCGTTCGGAAACAATCTCTTGATTATGAAGGTCACGGCTGCCCCAAAGCGTGCCTCCAATTGGAATATCAAGGTGTTCGAGCACGTTAACGGTAACCGCTACGTGCTGCATGAGGAAAATATCGGCGAGGCTTCCTTCACAACGCGAAAGATCATCGACGCATTGAACGTGCACTTCCGGCATGTCAACGTTATCGATCCTGACCGCAAACGTCCTTCATCACAATCGGAGAGGTTGTACTTTGTCTGCAGGAGATGGCCGAGCCGTGTAGGTCACGTCGCAGGTGCTTCGTGCCCCCTGTGGTAACTGTTGATAAATCTTAGACCCCTATCGACAAGTGCGCCGGCGGTGAGCTTCCGCGGGGACCCGAGTGTTTCCCGCCGGGGCACTTGCGATAGGGGGATTTGGGAAGCGGGAGCGCAAGCAGAAGACGGATCGGCAGGATGCGCAGCATATTCTGCAGTTGCTGATGGAGAATCGTTTTCCCAAGATCTGGGTACCGAGTGGGGAGAATCGGGATCTGCGGCAACTATTGTGGCATCGGCATCGCATGGTGCAGATGCGGACGCGGATCATGAATCAACTGCAAGCGGTGGCTCTAAACGAGGGGCTACGCTGCAAAAAGAGGTTGTGGCGGCAGCATGGACGAGAGCAACTGGAGTCGTTTCGCTTAGCCCCCTGGGCGAGCCGGCGACGGGAAGATCTGCTGCAGCTGCTGGATCGGCTGAACCCGACGATTACCGATCTGACGCCAGTGATCGAGCAGGGAAGTAGAGAAATGTCCGGAGGCAGGGCGCTTGCGGACGCATCCTGGAGTGGGTGCACTGACGGCCTTTTAGCCTTCGTATTAATCATCGGAAGGGCGGAGCGATTTCAGTGCGGCAAGCAGATCGCGGCGTATTTGGGGTTAGTGCCCTTGGAGGATTCCAGCGGAAATCGGCGACGACTGGCCATATTACGAAGCAATGTTGCGCTTCTTGCTGGTGGAAGCGGCCCAAGTTTCGGTACGTAGTATCCCGGAATGGCGCAATCAGTACTTCCACCTGGCGATGCGACGAGGACGGAAGATCGCCAAGGTGGCGATGGCGCGGAGACTGGCTATCGCTCTCTATTGGATGTGGCGCAAGGGATGGAATTACGAGCAGTCAAGAAAGTTCGGTTCGCACGCGGGCCAGCTCGGATCAGGTCATGGTGTGCAGTAGAACACCGAGCAATTGATTGAGCAGCCCGCTCCTCTTCATCGAGGAGTTCGAAGTAGTAATCATGATCGAAGTTGTGACCGAAGAGATGCATGTGGTCGGACCGAGTTCTGACCTGAACTGATTACGAGCGAGCCTTGGTTGGTATGGCACTTATTTCTACGAGAGCGAAATGGCGCTCATCTCTGAGTGGATGCAGTAGTGTGAAACAAAAGTGAAAACAAAGTGAAAAAAAGTACTTGACAACGCCGGCATTGTAAGAGAGGCCTGATAGCAACAACAGAGAACCGATCTACAACGAGTCAGTGTCACAAGCCGACAGTCCGATCGTTTGCAGGATACAACCTGCATCGCTCATCCGGCCCGTACACTTTCACTTCTGGCTCTGCTTAGTGCTTGGCAGGAAGGCCATTCACGAAGTCGCTGATCTGTGAGATCACTTCCTCCTCGTTTGAGAGGAATATGAAGTGAGTGGAGTTTGGGATTATGATCACCTTCGCTTGGGATTGCTCCCGAAAGATAGCAAACTGCGCTTCCTTGCGAGTCGTTTCTGCGGCTCGAGAGGCTGCGAGTTTCGCCGGGTCGCTCGTCTGACTTGGATAGGGAGCTGAAGGATAAGAAAAAATCGCCAGAAGAGGCGTATCGATGGAGTGGAAACGTTCTTCTTCGAGCATCACGGATTGGCTTGCATTTCCGTGGCCAAGAAACTCACGAACCCTCCCGTCCTCACCGATACGAAAATGCTGACGCACCTCCGCTTCGGGGACGATGCCACCATAGTAGCCTTTCATGTAATTCTGGTAAGCAGAAATGCTGGCAAGGTCACTGGCTTTCGGAGAGGGACCGGTTCCGCCTTCGACTTCGGCTCGAAGGTTGGCAAGATTTGCCTGAAAAAGCTCCATGTCCGTCAATGTCTTCGATAAGAGGCCGTCATCGAAGAGGTCCTTTTGTAGTTCCGAAAGGTCATCTCTGAGCTGCGCCAAAGCCGGGGTGTAGTCGCCATACTTGGGGTTGTAGAGGGCGAAAGGGGCTCCGGCATCGAGATAAACGAGCCCTGCAGCGCGCCCTGGATGATAGGTGGAGACGGCGCTCAGTTCTTCTCCCGCGATCGAATGCCCGATGAGGACAGGATCAGCGATATGCAAGGCGTCAAGAACCGCGATGACATCATCTCCTAATCGCTTTGCATCATAACCCGTTTGAGGCGCGGACGACTGACCAAACCCGCGCCGCGTGATCCCAATGACGTGATAATGCGCCGCGAGCTTCGGCCCTAAACTGTCAAAAACGTGAGCTGTGCTTCCGAGACCTGCGAGGAGTATGAGGTTGCGTCCGGTCCCTCCCCAGTCGAGCACCTCGAGCTTTACATCTGGCTGAACGTCGACGAACTGGGTTTTGAACGCAGTCTCGCCCAGAGACGAGGGAGCGTTCTGGGCAAAAGCTGCGCAGGCTATCAGGGCAAAGACAGTCGTCCAGATTTGCTGACCCATTTACATCCCCTTCACCTTATATTGTCTTGCAATCCTACCGCATCAAGGTTGCTGGTCTTTGCTCAGCCGACAATCGAGGGACGAGCTTTGGTCGGTTGTTGTTAAATCTCGTTAAATCTCTATATCGCTCATGACCCTTTTTTGCACCCAAGCCGTTAGTCCCCCCGAAGATTGCGGAATGGAAATATATTAGATTGTTCCCGAGCCGATGATATAGTTCTGCGACGACATCCAGTTAGTTCTAGCCTCAAAGCGCCATCGCGCTTGCTCGGAGATTGTGATGGGACGAATCCAACTTCTGCTGTATCTCTCGATGTCGACCTGCGTCTTAGCGCAACAACCGCAGGTGCCGGAGATCCAATTCCAATCGATTCCTGATCCGCTGAAGCTTCCAGCGGACCTGTACCTCGGTGAAGCCGCTGGAGTAGCGGTCAACACCAAGGGTCACATTTTCGTCTTGTCGCGCGGGAACTCGACCGGCCCGGCTTATGGAGCCGCTGCGTCACAACTGCTGGAGTTCGACGGTGAGGGCAAGTTCCTGCGAGAGATTGGCCATAACTTGTATGCCTGGTCTTATGCGCACTCCGTTAAGGTCGATAAGGAGGACAACATATGGGTGGCCGATAAGGGCTCGGACATGGTCATCAAATTCAATCCCGACGGCCGTGTAGCCATGGTGTTCGGACGCAAGCAAGAGGCGTCTGACGAGAAGACAGGTCCTCTGCCACACCCGAGCCCACCGCTGCCTCCCGTAGATGGAATGTTCCGTCAAGTGACCGACATGGCGTGGGACAAGGCTGGCAACACTTACATCAGTGATGGCTATATTAATTCGCGTATCGCGAAGGTCGACAAAAACGGCAAGTGGATTAAGTCGTGGGGAGAACCTGGAGGCCAACCGGAGCAGTTCAGCACCCCCCACAGCATTGCCATCGATGCTGAAGACCACGTCTACGTGGCCGACCGCGGCAATCGCCGCATCCAGGTATTCGACAGCGACGGAAAGTTCCTTCGGCAAATCACGATTGACGTGGCATTTGATCCGAACGCCAACCCCGCCATTGGGAACAAGCCAGTCCTACCTATCAAGGGATCTCAGACGATGGCGCCGGGCGCGCCGTGGGCAATCTGCATCACGCCTCCGCCGAACCAGGTGCTGTTCAGTTCTGATGCTTACCCTGGGCGCATTTATAAGCTAAGCCTCGACGGTAGAGTTCTGGGAGCGCTGGGCGAATCCGGCAAACAGCTCAAGCAGTTCGGCTGGATCCACGAAATTGCATGTCCGTCGGACAATGAACTCTATGTGAGCGAGTTGTTGAACTGGCGGGTACAGAAACTGATTCTCAAAGCAGGTCACTGAGACGCTGTCCCTTCTCAAGGGCGGGATGGATTTTGACTGTAACCTACAACAGCAATGCAAAAACTCAGTTGAGCTTCACCACGAGCCGTACCTGGCCAATTCCCTGCCGTGCGCGTCCATTAGCACAAGGCAGGATTTCGCGGTTGCAGTACGCCCGAAGCGGTAAACATTTCCGGGTGGCCAACAGATTCCGAGGCCCTGCGAGCGTGAAATCTCGTTCACCTGAGCGGGGCTGAGTTCTGCTTCGCGAACTACAATCCCGTCAACAAGCGTTGCCGATGCTGGCGTAGCCTCCGCTGGTTCGGTGATCCCTTCAAGGCCACGGATTCGCAAGGTCCACTACGAAGCCACCGGGGAGTCCACCTGGGCGGGAGCCAACCGCGCCATGCACGCCAAGCAGAAAGCCTGGGAAGAACCAGCGCGTGGTGTGGTGCCAGCCCCGAAGGCCAGCGTAGCCGAAGGCGTCGAACTCTATATCGCCGACAAGGAACAGCAGCGAATAGAGAAGGGAACCGTCAACAAGAACAAGCTCACGGTGAATCGGTTGCGCGACTTCTGCGACCTTCGAGGCATTACTCTGATCGCGGCAATCACATCAGTGGACATGGTCGCATTTAGGACTACCTGGAAGTGGTACACCGCCGCCGAGTCGCGCAGGAACGAACAGGCGCGCCTCCGGTCATTGTTTAGGCGGTGCGCCGATAACGACCTCATCACCAAGAATCCCGCCGCTACACTGTCGTCCATCCCGGAGGACAGGGTGCCGACGATGCCATTCGAGCCGGAAGAGATGAAAGCCATCATCGCGGCATGTTCCCAGTGCGAGTTCACCGACTACCGGGCGCGCCGCGTCCGTGCTCTGGTTCTGCTCATGCGGCACAGCGGCTTGTCCATCATCGACGCAGCCTCGTTCGCACGGAGGGAGTTGCAACTTATTGATGGCGAGTACACGGTGGTACGGCGTCGCTTGAAGACCGGCATCCTGGTAAGCAACCCGCTTCGCAAAGAGATCGCCGTCGAGCTGCTGGCTGTGCCGAACTCCAACCCGAAGTATTTTTTCTGGTCGGGGAACGCCAAAGAGAAGTCCATCGCTGGAAAGCTTACCAACGATCTCCAGGAGGTCTTCATCAAGGCTGGAATCGTAGACGGTCATCCTCATCGCTTCCGCGATACCGCTGCCGTCGAACTGCTCAAGGCAGATGCCGATATTCGCAACGTGCAGAAGTTCCTGGGCCACGCGTCCCTGGGTACGACCGAGAAGTACTACTCGCCGTAGAACAAACGGCAGCAGGATATTTTCAGTACGAAGATCAGCAGCGCAGCAGGCGATGGAGCTGGGAACGTAGAAGTCACGCCACTCGCCACGCCGCCTCCGGCTCCTTCATCACCACAACGCGCGAACAGGATCGCGTCATCGCTCTCGAACCGAAGCCAGCCAAACGGGTCGGACACGCCGCAACCGATAGCGAATAAAAAACGAAAGCGGTAGAATGCTTCCGGCATGGCCCGGCGTCCTGACAGGCGAGAAGTCGAGATGTTGAGCGAGGACAATCTCAAGGAGATCCGTAACAATCTCGAACACCTTAGCCTGCCTGCCGTTCGCGACTTCTACGAGCAGACGTACCGTGATTGCCGCTTGGTCTACAACAACCTTCCCAGCCCGCGACAGATCCAGACCCTCGTGCAGGTATGGAAACAACTATGGAAGTGGCGCTGAGCTGATGTGTACGCCCGCGTCGATCAACGAAGCGAGAACAACCTGGATGAACTGGAGAGGCAGATGGGGCCGCTCGGCTGGCTGTTAACTGTGACAGTTCCTGCGGGTCTGCCAACCATGTTGAACTATACCGAGGGCCGGATTGATTCAGGAGAACAATGGCTATCCGCTCGCGCATTCTCATTGCCGATGACCACAATCTGGTGGCCGAACTGTTCCAGCGACTCCTAGCAGATGACTTTGATGTAGTTGGAGTCGTTGGCGACGGGCATTCCTTACTGCGTGCTGCTGTCGAATTGAAGCCTGACCTGATCCTGATTGACGTTGGCATGCCACTGCTGAATGGCTTAGATGCCGGGCGGCAGGTGAAAAAGCTCCAGCCCATGGTCAAGTTGATCTATATGACTCTGACCTCCGCACCCGATGTTGCCACCGAAGCCTTCATGCTTGGGGCCTCGGGCTACTTGCTAAAGACATGTGCTGCGTCAGAGATGACACTGGCTGTTCATGAAGTGTTAAGGGGAAGAACCTACCTGTCCAAGGGCATGTCGCGCCCCACCATCGATGCCCTTATTTGGGAGCACAAGAAACTGGTCGATGTAAATATCCGACTCAGCGACCGGCAACGTGAAGTTCTGCAGTTGCTGGCCGAAGGAAAGGTGATGAAGGAAATCGCCGTCATCCTGCACATGAGTCGCCGGACGGCGATCTATCACAAGAATCGAATCATGAAGACACTGGGCGCGACGAACACCGCCGAGCTCGTCAGGTATGCCATCAGGAACCACATCGTAGCCGCTTAGGAGCTAGACGTGTGCGCACAGTCACAGGATTCGCCAGTGGTGTGAGCGTATGATGGCCTTGTCCGTGGAGAGTTGGAATATGCAATGTCAGCCAACAGTTCTCCGCCGTCTTCTCCTCACCGCATCGGCATCATGATTTCCCCCGCAGGCCGCTTCCTCCAGTGTAGAGATTGCCAGTTGAGCTCTACCTTCCCAGACGGAGCATAGTTCGGCACAGTCGCCAAGATGTTCGAACCCTATTCGTGCAGTTCCCCCATCCGCATTCCGGCCTGGCACAATGATCGCAGCTTCGTCATGCTCCGCTACGAGCGGTAAAGTTCCGGCGTTGGCGTCATGCGCGAAGTGCGAGCGCAAGTTCTTCACGCCACCAGCGCTCGCGCGCGACGCCGTTGGTGCGGAGAAATACCTGGAACAGAAGTTCGAGGTCCATCAGTGCGGACAGCCAGAATAACGTCCTGAACAGCTCAACCATCTTGCCACTGACAACCTGGGCCAGTTCGCGATAATGTGCGCCACCGTACCGACTGCCAGACCGCCCGCAGCTATGCTTGCCGGCAAGCAGCCGCAGTAAACATCTTTCTGTGAGGAAGGTGTTGTGATGGCTAACGACAACCACCGGAGTGCGCCAGCAATCCGGGTTCTCGTAGTAGAAGACTTCGAACCATTCCGTCGATTCCTCCGTTCGGCTCTCGGTAAACACAGCGGCTTACAGGTCGTCGGCGAAGCGTCGGATGGGTTGGAGGCCGTGCGCAAAGCCGAGGCGCTGCTACCGGACATAATTCTGTTGGACATCGGCCTGCCAACGCTGAATGGAATGGACGCTGCTCGACGAATCCGTACGCTGTCTCCTGAATCCAAAATAATATTCGTGACTCAGGAGTCCGGCCCTGACATCGTGGAAGGCGCACTTAACTTGGGAGCGTGCGGCTACGTTGTAAAGATACAAGCTGCAACCGACCTACCAGCCGCTCTGGACGCGGTTCTTGACGGCAGGCAGTTTGTCAGCGGTGGATTGTCAGCGCCGGAATTCGCGACGCAAGGCACGATCATCAGTATAAGTTAAGCAGCCGCAGACCGCGCTCTCGCTTCCCTTAATGGCCGCAACTCGGCTTCCGGAATACTTAACCGTGAACAGCCGCACGCCAGGCAGACCAATACCTTGGGGAATACCAAGCCGCCGGGATGCTTAAGGCTACCGAGATGGATCATTATCTCAGTAGGAAATTCTGACTGGTTCAGTGATCCGCATGATGGACATGACATAAGCACTCCCTCATCAAGCGAGCAATATACACAGGCTTTGTTACGTGTTCGCGAATGCCAAGAGTGAGTAGTGCCTGTTCAGTCAATATCTAAGAGTGCGAGCGGTATGATGGCCTTACCCATGGAGTCGATGCGTTTCGCGGAAGAGTTGACGCTAGGCAGGATCAGTGAGTCCAGCCAAGGGATTCGGCTCGTCAGGCTGCACTCGGACCAGCACGCGCTTGTTCAACATCATCTCGATCCACACTCGGAGTCCGATGATTAATGCCATCCGCAGCGGATGACCTTCCAGTAGCTCCGGTAGACCCGCATAACTTCGCTGCGGTCGGTTATGACGTGAGCTGTGCCTGAAATCGCGGGACCATCTTTGCTTCCCACACAACAGATGACGCGCGGATTCCGCCTCACTCTCTTCACCTTATACGAACTCGCTGGCGTCAGGCACTCGATCCGTCCACCATTCAGGACCAGCCACACCTGTACTTTCGTCAGCTCGCCGGATGCCTTATAGGAGCCCAGCCATTGCGTATGACGTTTGAGGGCGCGTTGCAGTTCGGGAGTCATGTCCTGATGATACGCTGCGTACGCAGTGAGGCACTAACGTGCGTGAGCAGCCAACGAACGTGCCACAGACACGCAGTCTGGCGCGGGGATAACATTCACTCGCCGCACGGGTCGAACACGTCCGTTGTAGTCGACCGTGACCACAATCTGTAGCAAGCGGGAAGGAGGCCAGCAATGAGACGCGCACTGGCATTGTTGGTTGCCGCTCTGGCTCTCAGCATCTTAGCCTTCGCAAAGGACTACAGCAGCGATTATCAGATCGGAACTTTCATCGCAGCCACGGCACCATCACCAGCACACTCCACGGCGATGGTACGACCGTTGCGGGTGATGTCTACGCCAATCACGTTGGCGTCTACAAAATCAAAGGTTGCCGATGGTACGTGGTACGTGACGACCCTAGCCGAGGCCCAGGACTCAAGACTTCGAAATTTGGGCATGATTCCTGCGCATCTAAAGTCGGAGAAGGTTAACCCACTTGACGGTCTCAAAGACGGAGATAAGGTGCTATTCCGCCTGCATGAACGGCACTACCTTAATGGGAAGTTCACTCTGATGGCGATTCCTTACGCGGACAACCCTAATAAGGAGGTTGACTTTACCACGCGGTTTGTCCCGGACGTTTCTCCGCAGAAACCTGAGAAACCAACTGACAACGTCAAGGCCATGTGTGACGCTCACAAACCGTCTCCAGAGCTGGAGAAGCAGTTCTGTGAGCCATCCACACTGGCTGTGCCCGTTGCCCAAGCACACCAATCGCCGACGACCTAGCCAGCAACAGTGCAACCACGGCGAATGTACGCCACCTACATCCCAGTTTGAGGACACGCGGCAGTGTCAATGCGTAATGGGGATGTTTCTCCGCTGACAAACGGCCTGCCTCCAAGAGCCACGTCCACGGCGGCGAGTAGATCGCTGGCGACGTTCGTCTTCACAACGTAACCCTTCGCCCCGAAGGTGAGTGCTTCTCGTACCACGTCAGGGTCGGACTCTTGGGTGACGAAGACTATCTTGGATTTTGGTGAGAGCGTGCGAATTTGTCGAGCGGCTTCGATTCCGTTCAGAGAGGGCAGGCCGACATCTAACAGGATCAGATCCGGTTGTAATTCTTCGGCCTTGCGCACCGCCTCCAACCCATCAGACACTTCGCCGACGATCTGCAAGCCGGGCATCTTCCTCAGCATCGAGCAAATCAGTCGGCGGAAACGCTCGAAGTCTTCTACTACGAGAACCCTGACTGCTGAGGCACTACGGCCGTCGTTAACCATCACAACACCTTCCTCTATAAGAAAGATGATTGCCGGGTCCTGGTAGGTTGCAATCCTAATGTCCGAGCAGACAGTTGTCGGTACGCTATCGGACCGACGCCCGTGATCCCTCGCAGTAAGATCTTTGCCGAAAATCCTCCCCCATCGCGCCCGCGTCGTCAGGATGGCTCCTGCGGCGCGGGTGTGGGAAGCCTAACGAGGGCGGCCAGGCCGATGTACATTCCTATGACCCCCGACGAGCGTGAACGGATGCAGATCCTCTGTGAACGAATGACTACTGAGCAGGATCCACAAGCGTTTACCGCGCTTGTTGAGCAGTTGAACAATTTGCTGGATCCGAAAGACCGTCGGCTTGTGGGCAAGGAGAAATAGCCCACGCGGGATCGACTGGTCCCGATGTTCTCCATTCGGGGGACTGTGCTTTAATGTCCTGCCCATCGTGCGCGTCACTCAAAGAGAAAGAATTCATAGCCGAAATTATGATCCATTCCAGCGGCCCCATGCGGATTGATAATCCCGACGCGCTGGCATTCCCGAAGATTTTGGTGTGCATGGATTGCGGGTTCTCGCGGTTCACCGCAACGGAAGCAGAGTTGCAGTTACTGGAGAAGCGCATCGCAGAGTCCGATTCCGGGGCGGATTGATTGGCTACCGAGCGTGCAATTACTGAGAGCGACTGGCCTATCTACAACACCTCTTCGAGAGTGCGTGTCTGAGGGGAGTCCCAGGCTCCAGTGTCTCTCGTACCACTGCTTTCGCCGCCAACCCTCCGACTGTACGCTGGCAGGCCGACACCCCTGCAGCCCCGCGTCGTACAGAATGGTTCCTTGCGGCGCGGGCGTATCGAACGCGCAGAACGCCGCTAGTGTCTTAGACCGATCACTGGCACCTTCGTTGAGTTGTTCGGCACGATGGTGGCGTTAGTGCAGCGCTCGAATAAATTCTCGCAGGTCCAGTTTCCGGATAGAATTCCCGATGGTTGAAGCCGGAGGCTTGATGCTCGCAGTCACGAAACGCCGATCTCCTACCTGGCAGCAGTCACTCTTCCTGGTCATCTTCGGCTGCGTTGTCGGCTACGCGTGCTTAGAGAACCTGGACCCATGGAATGGCGGTCAATATCAAGGTCTTTTCAGGATTGGTATTTTCGCTGCTATCGTGGCCTTCATCTTGGGCATCGTGAGCTTCCTCGTGATCGCCGTAAAAGCCGTCGCCTCGCTCACTGGATCATCCGGGTCCGCCATCGCCGCGCAGTCCACCGCTGTACCTCGTCAGCCTCTTACAAAGGGTGTCGTCGGACGCCCCGCATCCGGCACGGGCATCGCCGCAGCGGCTCTTAGTTGGCTGCGCATTACTATCGCTGCCCTAGTGGGTCTTGAATGCGTTGTTGTTCTACGGGATTGGGGACGGCCACCGCTTACTTCAAGTTACGGTCGCGCATACTGGATGAGAGCCGTCTTGACCTTGTTACTGAGTCAACTACCCTATGCCGTGGCGCTCGTTCGAACTCGGAAAGTGCCAGACGCGGCCGGTCTTGCGCTTGCGATTGCCGCAGGCGCTGTACAGGTGCTCGTCACCTTCTTCGCCGATCTGCGATACTCTGCGCTTCCGCTGGCCATGTGGCCGTGGCTAAGCGCTTCACTCGGCCTTGCAGTGGTTGTACTTGCATCGCTGGCGTGGCGGCCCTTCTTTTCCCGCAAGCGTGACATCGGCCTGCTTGTTTCTATTTTTTCGGATTCGTCGTCTACACGGTACTAGCGCAGATAGCCCTTACGATTTTCGCGCACAAGCATCTCCTATGACAGTCGCAGTTATCGAGTTTGCTCCGTGGCCTTCAAGTAGTCGATAGGGATGACGCGATGCACAAGAACAAGATCCACCGCGCCGATGTCATGGCCGCTCAGAATACCACCTGTCCATCCTGTGGCTACTCAATCCCACCAGCCGAGATCCAGAGGGTCAGTACCGAGGAGATGAAGTGCCCCAGGGTGCGGGAGCGTGTTTGTGGCGGGGAACACTTCACGCGCGCGCTGAGTAGCTGGAGGCGGCGTAGTGATCGCCGCGATCACTCCGATCTGTGGAGGGCAGGGAAGAGCGTTGTGTCATTTGTGTCCGCTCCATCCTGCGGCCCAGGGTGTCGGCTGGTCCGATTCGTCCGTGATTCGATGGACACAAGACGGACACAGAAAGCGCAAATCTGCAGAATTTGAAGATTTCGCAGATTTGTATTATCAGTAACCTACAGATAATACGAAGTGGCAAAGAGATCAATTCCGTCCCGGGCCATCATCGTTTCAATTGTTTACCTCTAAGCTCGGGAACTCTAACGTCGTTCCAATCTCTTCCAAAGAACCTAGCTGCCTCTACTGGGATTCGCCTGCTCGAAGGTCGTCTCTGGGAGTGCGAGCCAATGCCCTGATGGGCTCCCGGACTATTTGGGCAATGCTAACCAGCCAGTCGAATGTGACTCACCGATTCCCGGAAGTCGCTTTCGTGCCGCAGCGGTAGATTTCGCGCGTTTCCAGTCGCGGACTTGCTCGGTCGTGAACTCGCCTCCGCATACACTGCACCGCCAGCCAGGAGAAGCGGGGTGAGCGACTGGCACTGACGATTGTTCGGCGCGCCTGGCTCTCACCAGTTCGCTACTGCACTGCGGACACTGTCGTTGAATCATAAGGAAGATCTTTGGTTGCTTCTCTTAGAGTTAGTTGCCAGGATGGATCGTGCGAGTCTCCTCAACCGTGAGTCGGGAAGAGTCGCAAAAGCCGTACCCTTTCAGGCAAGCAGTGTAATTCCGCTTGTGCTCGGCGTCGGCCAGTGCCTTAGCTTCGGTGGGCGTGAGCTTCTTATAGTCACAAGTTTCCTGTCCGTTCTTGCAGGACGCAAAGTTGCGCGTTTGTTCTGCCTGCGCAGTTCGCTTCGCCTCCGCGGGAGTCAGTTTGAAATGGTCGCAATCGTCCCATCCGTTCTCACAATTCTGCGTGTTGCGCCGGAGTTCTGCAGTCGCCACGTCCCGGGTTTGCGACGGAGTCAATTCACCGTGATCGCATTCCCCAGAACCAATCTCGCAGTCGGATGCGTTGAGTTGCCGCCGGGAGGTGTTCACCGCTGCGGATTCGGACGTGCTCAGTTTCGAGGGATCACAGGTTCCCGCTCCGTTCTGGCAGGCGGCTATGTTGCGCGCGCGCTCCGCAGCGGACGAATCACGAGCCTCGGCCGACGTCAGTTTGGCAGGGTCGCAGGACAGCATCCCGTCATTGCAATCGGTGACATTGCGCTGGTGATCGGCCACAGCCAGCGCTACCGCTTCGGGGGCAGATAAGTCCGATCGGTCGCAGGAATCGTAACCGTTCCTGCAGTTGGAAACGTTATGCGCATGGGCCGCGAGGGTCACGTCTGCCAATTCCGTTTGGCTCAACCTTGCGTGATCGCAGCTTGCGCGGCCAGCTTTGCAGTCCGCCAGGTTCAGCGCCAGATCCGAGGACTGAGTGAAGGCAAGCAGAGGGCAGAGGATGAGACTAGCTACCCAAAGACATTTCGGTAGAGTTGTTTTCATAGCGGTCCGCTCCTTTGGACGATCAAAGACATCGAATCGAAGCCGCCATCCAAGGTTCCGGTTGTGCTGACCGGAAAGAGGTCCGGTCTAGCCAGCACAAGCCATCTCGCTTGGTGACGGCTTCGCGATGCAGTTACTTCGTGTCTTCTTTCGCTTCCGCAATGTGCGCTTTCTCGCGGGCTTCGGCGACGGCCTTCATAAATGGTTCCGCACTCTTCGGCGTTGCCACTCTGCCGGAGAGAATGTTGCGGAATTGCATATGCTTGCCGTAGATCGCGGTGGTGGAGTCGTTATCCTGCTCCACAACTGCGCCTTCCAGCGTCAAGCCGGCGAACACGCCCTTGGAGCGGGAGTAGGTTAGCACTTCAGTGGTCATCTTCCAGTCTGTTCCCGCGGAAGCGTGACGGCCAACTGGACCGGCTGCTACCGATCCCTCGCCAGTCAGTTCGAACTTGCTGGAGAGTAGTTGCTGCAGACCTTTATCGTTCATGACCAGCATGACTAGGTCCACTCCTTCGAGGCCGATCTGAAATCCAGCGCTGCCGCCGCCGACAGAGACAAATGCGGGTGCGCTCCAACCTTCAGCGGTGCGGCAGGAGGCTACGCCACGGCCATGCTTGCCACCAAATACGAATCCACCTTTGATCATGTTCGGCACCACCACGATGCACTTGGCATCGTTCAGCACCTCTTCAGGAATGCCTCTGTCTGGCGTGGCCATAATGGCGTTAATTACATCGACCGACGATTGCAGGCGTGCTACAGAGTCTTCGCGTGCCGAGCCAGCCAGCGCGTACGTGCCAAACGTTCCCATGATGCCCATCAATAGCAGTGTCATTGTTTTCTTCATTGAGAGTTTTCCTTTTTGGTGCCGACGGAACTAAGAGGAGACAACTTCAGATAGCTGACTTAGCTCAGAGGACCTGAAAGAGAGAGGAAGAGCTCGTCTCAAGAGCCATCATCGCTCAGGCCTTTCGCAATAGCTGATCTGAATTGCTCACTTCAAGTGTGATGGTCAGAGCAGAGAGGCCGGTTTCCTCCCGTCCCGGCGGGTGAGAATGTGAGCAATCCTGCACAGAATCATCAGCCTTGATCTGGCATCGTTAGTGCGAAGGTGAAATCGATGAAACCCGTTTTTGCTTTCCTCTCAAGGCTGCTCGCGATGTCTAGACCGCAGTCCCAGCAATTCCAGTCCCAGAGGATGTGTCCGTTCTGCGGCTTAATTACCCCGCGCGCCAAGCGATTTTGTCTGGAGTGCGGAAAGTCGCTAAGCCCCGCCCCCCCGAAAGTGAAAGAAGCAAAACAAGAAGGGTAACCAGAGGAGTGATGCGCTTTGGACCTTCGTCGCAGTACTGCTGATTTTATGGCTCTTGGGCTTTAGGTTGCACGTAGCAGGCAGTCTGATTCACCTGCTGCTGGTCGGTGTCGTGGTGATGGCAGTGATTAACCTAGCGACTGGACGCAGGGGCACGGCGTGACATTTCCGCGAAGTGCGATGAAAGCGCCGCGCGATCCGATCTTGACTACTCCGTCCGTATTCTTCAGGTAAGAGAAGCCGAAACAGAACGAAAAGCCGCGAGGCTCAAGAGTCGAAACACCGGGCACCCTGAATTGTCAGGGTGCCCATTTTTTCTGTGTGCCGAGCCTGTTCGACAGCTTGAGGGTGAGAGGGGGGGGGGGGGGGGGGGGGGCCCCCTCCGATTTAGGCTAAAGTTGTTGGGATCTAGTCCCTTCAGAACAACGTTGAGGAGCGAATCTGTGGACTTGCAGTAGCGCCTTCCGCAGCACCCGCGTAGTGAATAAAACCCAGTTTTCGAAACCGGTTCATGAAGAAACTGACCCGCGAAGGAGTGGTTCCGACCATGTCGGCGAGCGCATCCTGAATGATCGTCGGAACCACTCGCTCCTCGGGAATTCCTTCCTTGCCAAAATGTGCGAGCAGCAAAAGCACGCGGGCGAGGCGTTTCCCGCCGTGCTCAGTTCGCATTTTTCTCCAGGCTTTGCTCCACAGCTGGGACGAGGAACTGCCAGGGCTAGCTTCTTTTGGAAGCTCACAATGTGCCGTTGCTCGAGAACGAGATGGTCAATCGTGATCAGTCCGGGATCGCAATCTTGATTCTGCACATGTGAGCTGTCTTGCTCAGACGCGCCTGCCCACACCTGTCATTCTTGATTATCTTCTGAGTGTGCAGTGAGGCGCGAAGCTAAATCGCAGCTCTTAAGAACTAGGTCGCAGGGGTCGTGCCCCGGTCAGGTCACGCAAAGCCGCCACATCTAGCGCATCAGCATTCTTGATTCGTGGGCCTGCCGCCAAACCTTGCGGTGAACACAATTTGACCCTAGAGAATCTCGAACATCGAAATGGGGAACACCTTAACAGGCGGATGAGAGGGGTTACCTCGCGAAACGTAGCTCGTCCGAATAAGGAAGGTAGAAGATCATGCCGTTAATTCAACTCCTGGAAGTTCTCATCGTGGTGGGCGTCCTGTTGTGGCTGGTCAACCGATTCATCCCCATGCAGGGATCCATCAAGTCCATTTTGAACGGCGTCGTCGTTATCGCCGTGGTTCTTTGGTTATTGAATGTCTTCGGGCTGTTCCACTCCCTCTCCGGTATTCGCATCGGAAAAAGTTGAACGATGACCACGGCTGAGAAGAATACATCGCAACAATCACCCCGAGACGGCCACGCATTTCGATGGGGGCGGATATTACTGCTCCCAAGGAGATAACTTGAAAACGAAGCTTTTGTTGGCAGTCGGAATCATCCTCAGTTTGAGTGCCTTCGCTCAAACCAACTCGCAGACAACTGGAGACGTCGAGCACATGAATGCGACTCCCACGTTCCGCGTAATTGTCATCAGCCGCAGCGTGCAGGCGGTCAACTATCAGCATCGCAGCGGATCTTCGAAGTTGGATTTCGCCGGCACCGAGTTGATGCCCTCGGCGAATGGTGTTGCCGAGATCAATAGCAAACGCGGGTCCATCGCGATCGAAGCAGAATTCGGCAACCTGCAAAGGCCGACCACGTTCGGCACTGAGTATCTGACGTACGTTCTATGGGCGATTTCGCCCGAGGGCCGCGCCGTCAATCTGGGCGAAGTCCTCCTCGGCGGCAACCATCGCAGCAAACTCATCGTCACCACGGATCTTCAGGCATTCGCGCTGATCGTTACCGCGGAGCCATACTACGCCGTTCGCCAGCCCAGCAATGTGGTGATTCTCGAGAACGTGGTTCGGGAAGAAACCAAGGGGACGACTGAAGCCGTAAATGCAAAGTACGAACTAATGGAGCGCGGTGGATACATTCCCACCGGCTACAAGTTCGATCCGGTGGTCTTGAATGCCAAGTTACCTTTGGAGTTCTTCGAGGCGCGGAATGCATTGCGCATCGCTCAGTCCGAGGGAGCCGAACAATATGCCGCAGACAGCTATCGGCACGCCGTCCAGTTGATGGATACCGCAGATGCTGAGGCCACAAACAAACATATGGACCGCAAGCCGCTGATCGCCATCTCTCGCGAAGTGGTGCAGACTGCCGAAGATGCACGTGCGGTCGCCGTCAAGAAAATGGACGAAGTCCGCCTGGCCAATGAGCGCCAGGATTCAGCCGACGCCCAGGCGCGAACGCAAGGACAAGCCGATGAGGCAATGCGGCGCAAAGAGCAAGCCGAGTCCGATACGGCAAAGGCTCAAGCAGCCAAGGCCCAGGCAGAATCTGACACCGTGAATGCGCAAGCCGCGAGTGCTCAGGCTCGGTCCGATGCGGTCAGAGCACGCAATGACGCTGCAGACGCGCAAGCTGCGACTGAAAAGGCTCAATCAGACATGGCCGCCAGCCAGGCTTCCTCAGCAACAGCACTCTCAGCCGCTCAAGCGGATGCCGACCAATCGCGCGCAGACACCATGAAGGCGCGGAAAAACGTCCAAGACGCGGAAGCCGACAAAGCGGCTCTGCGGACGAAGTTGTCCGAGCAACTGAATTCCATTCTTCAGACTCGAGATAGCGCGCGTGGACTCATCGTTAGCATGTCCGATGTTTTGTTTGACACCGGGAAGTATTCGTTGAAACCGGGAGCACGCGAGAAGCTGGCGAAAGTTGCCGGCATTTTGCTGGCCTACCCTGGACTCAACATTGAAGTCGGCGGCTATACAGACAACGTCGGCGGCGACGCCATGAACCAAACGCTGTCGGAGAATCGCGCGGGGTCGGTGCGTGATTACCTAGTGCAAGAAGGAGTATCAACGGGTTCGGTTTCGTCGAAAGGCTTCGGCAACACTCTGCCGGTAGCCTCCAACGAGAACTCCGCGGGACGGCAGCAGAACCGCAGGGTTGAGCTTCTTGTGTCCGGCGAAGCGATCGGCAATCCAGTTAACGCAACGAGAGGAAGCTTGCGCTAAGACAACCGTACCTAACGATCGACAATGGAGGCAACACCTATGAAACTAGTTCGAATCATTAGCACCGCAGTTCTATCTTTGGCTCTCGGAGCATCTGCAACCGCATTTGCTCAGCAGGAGCAACACGACCAGCAGGAGGAAGACAAAGCCAAGCCTGCCCAGGACGAGAAGAAAGCACAGCCAGATAAACCCGCAAAGCCGGAAGAGAAGAGCGCGCAGCAGCAGGACAAGAACAATCAGCTGGAAGAGAAAAACGCACAACAGCAGAACAAGAATAATCAGCAAGAAGAGAAGAACGCTTCTCAGCAAGAGAAGAACGCCAAACAACAGGATAATGCCAAGCAGAACGAGAAGAACGTACAGGAGCAGGAGCATTCACAGCAGTCGAAGTCCGTCCAACAGGAGCAGCACGCCAGCAACGGTGGCGGCCGCATTCCCGAAGACCGCTATAAGGCCAACTTTGGAAACGAACACCGGTTTCGGGTCACCCAAAGCGATTACAGTAACCGTCGCTTTCAATACGGTGGCTATTGGTTCGGATTTCAGGGCTCGTGGCCGAGCAACTGGCTCTACACGCAAGACGTTTATGTGATCGAAATCAATGGCGTGTATTACCTGTGCAACGCGAACTATCCTGGTGTCAACATCGCACTTAGCGTGACGCTATAACGTTTCCTCCGGCATAGACCGGGGATCAGTCATCAGCAAGCAACGATTGGCACGGGTCCACCTCTTGGGCTCGTGCCGTTTTGTTTTGGCACATGAATTTGATCTCGGAAACATTGAAGCGGCGCCTTGACGCTCAAAGTGAGCCGTAGTGCTCAGACTGGAGCGTGCATTGCGTGGGATGCTTGCTTATGGCGCGAGATGCGTCGCCCTTCCATCCACGCAGCCCGCACAGAATGTACATGCGGACAATTCGAAGGATGATCTGGCAAGGTGAGTCTGAATGCGTTCCATCCGTTTGCTATTGCTAACACTTCTGATACTTGCCATACCGGCCGCCGCGTATGGGCAGTTCGCCATTTCCGTTATGATCGCCCCGCCGCCACTGCCCGTATACGTACAACCCATGGCTCCTGGCGGCGGTTATTTGTGGACGCCCGGTTACTGGGCCTACGGTAATCAGGGCTACTTCTGGGTGCCCGGCACTTGGGTGATGGCTCCCGCGGTTGGTTTGCTCTGGACGCCGGGATACTGGGGCTGGGGCGGCGGCGCCTACGCCTGGAATGCCGGCTACTGGGGGCAGCACGTCGGTTTCTACGGTGGCGTCAATTACGGCTACGGTTATGGTGGTGCCGGATACCAAGGCGGATACTGGAAGGGCGGAGCCTTCAACTACAACCGTTCGGTCAATAACATCAACGTCACCAACCTTCATGTGTACAACAAGACCGTGATCAACAGCACCACAATAAACCATGTCAGCTACAACGGTGGCACTGGTGGAATCAATGCTCAACCGAACTCTGCGGATCAGATTGCGGCACGCGATCGACACACGCAGGCCACCGCGATGCAAACTGAGCATATACGCACCGCTAGCACCAACCAGGCGCTCTTGGCATCGGTGAACCACGGGCGGCCGGCGATTGCTGCGACTACGAAGCCCGGTGAATTCAATCGTAGAGCGGTGCCCGCCCAGCAGGCGGGAGGACCGTACAGAGCCGCGGCGAACAATACAGCGGCAACCCGCACGAATGCGAACAGAGTAGCCGCGGACAACGCAGCCGCAACCCGTGCGAACGAGAACAAAGCGGCGGAGAATAACTAGCAGCTCACCATAAACAAAGCGCCCAACACGCAGCCCAACCCGCGCGAACAGACAACTCAATAAATCCCCACCAACAACCACCCGCCACGACCCTGGCTGCAGCAACCCGCACGAGTGAGAACAAGGCCGCTGCGCAGAGAGCGGCACAACCTGCTCCTCGTCCGGCGACTGCAGCTCATGCGCAACCCGCGTCACGCCCCCAGGCTGCACCCCAGCCCGCGCCACGTCCAGAGAGTGCTCCTCGTCCGACGACGGCGCATGCGCAGCCTGCGTCTCGTCCCCAGACTGCTCCCCGGCCTGCGGCTCCGCAAAGCGCTCCTCATCCGGAGAAAAAACCGCCCGGAGGCAAGTAGAGTTTCGTCAGTTGCGATTGGACTGCACGCATGACTTTCCGCTGAGCCGAACTCCCTTAGATTGGCGTGATCCCCTTCTGGGGCTCGCGCCGTCTTTTACTGCAGGGTGCGCCACCGTCGACGAAAGTCCATGTCATAGGAAAGCCTTTGCCCGCCCTCATCGCCGCATTTTCGCCGAGGAGAGCTGGTTCTTCATTTTCGGCGTTTTTCACTGAGCAGTTTTGACCAGTAAGAAACTCGCTGAACGCCTATAACCAAAGATGACTCCCCCGATGTTTGGGTTCAGGGAGAAATAGGAGCAAAGCATGCTTGGAATGATCCTGATCGTGATCTTGGTCTTAGCCCTAGTTGGGGCGCTACCACGCTGGTCGCATAGCCGTGAATGGGGTTACGCCCCGACCGGCGGCCTGGGAATAATACTTTTCGTGGTTGTTATTCTCTTGGTTCTCGGCCGGATTTAATCCATGCGCAACGAACCAATATTGCCAGGTGTCAGCTCTGGGAGTTGGCGCCTGTTTTCTGTCCGAACGATGGCAGTTATTCTTGTCGCGCTCATGTGCCACGGCACCTCTCCGGCATACTCCGTTCTCACGCACGAGGAGATCGTCGACCTGCTATGGAGAGATGAAATCCAGCCCCTGATCCTCAAGCGGTTTCCTGGATTGTCGGCAGACCAGCTCAAAGAAGCGCATGCCTATGCCTACGGAGGCGCCGTCATACAAGATCTCGGCTATTACCCGTTTGGCAGCAAAGAATTCAGCGATCTGGTGCACTACGTCCGTAGCGGAGACTTTGTCCGCGAGTTGCTGCTCGAGAGCCAGGATTTCGACGAGTACGCCTTCGCTCTAGGCGCCTTATCGCACTATGCGTCCGATATTGCCGGGCATCCGGCGATCAACCAATCCGTGGCGATCGAATTTCCCAAGCTTCGGGCGAAATATGGCAAGTCAGTCCGCTACGCCCAGGACAAGACCGCGCACTTGAAAACAGAATTCGGCTTCGATACGGTGCAGGTCGCGAAAAACCGCTACGCCTCGCAGCAGTATCACGATTTCATCGGATTCGAGGTTTCCAAGGCTTTACTGGAACGCGTTTTTCCAGTCGTCTACGGAATGCAACTGAAAGACGCCTTGACGCATGAGGATATGGCGGTAGGTTCCTACCGTTACGCGGTCGCCCACATGATTCCAGAGATGACCCAGGTCGCTCTGCAAACTCATAAGAAAGAACTGATGCACGAGACGCCGGATTTCGCCAAACAGAAGTTCCTGTATCGTCTCTCGCGCTCCGATTACGAAAAGCAATGGGGAAAAGACTACAAGAAGCCGGGCGCGGGAACCCGCATCATGTCGACGCTCCTTCGATACATGCCGCGCGTGGGTCCCTTCAAAGGCTTAGGGTTCAAGAGTCCGACTCCTCAGACCGAGGACCTTTATTTCAAGAGCATCAACTTGACCGTCGATCACTACCGCACCTTTCTCGAAGAAGTGCGCCATGACAATCTTGTGTTCCCCAACACCGATCTTGATAGCGGCGAACCGACCAAAGCTGCCGAATATACACTCACCGACGAAACCTATGCGAAATTGCTGGGCCAACTGGCCAACCGCAAGTTCGATCTGACGTCTCCTGAACTGCGCGCCAACATCCTGCAGTTCTATTCCGATCCATCCGCTGCGATCGAGACGAAAAAGGACGTGGTGCGTTGGCAAAACGTTATAACGGAATTGGACCAGTTGAAGTCCGTGGCATCTGTGGCGACGGTAGCGAATAGCCCGGATCGGTGATTGCAAGGGTGATGGTCATCCTCTTTCAAGAACTCGTCGGGGTCCTGCAATTCGTGACTGGGAAAGAGCCACAATCAGGTGTGCTCCGGGGACGATAACGCCCGCTTTGGCGAACCCTTGTTCAGCGGACCGCCTGTAACAAGTGACAGTTCCTTCCGACCCCTACTCGTGGTGCACTAGCAAAGAGCGTCCAAGTCTTCGCCTTCGAGAATCAACACGGTTGAGCTCTGTGCGCACTTCAGAAACGCCGAAAGGATCTTATGAAGAACACAGCACGGTACATCTTGCGCGCCATGTCAACGACCCTGCTCGTTCTGATGGTGGGCACGGCGATCCCTCGTTCTGTTAATGCGCAGGGCCCAGAACTGCAGCAGAGGGTCGCAGAAGTCAAAGAGGCAGCCGCGAGGAACAAGCAGTCCCTCATGTCCTATAGTTGGAATGAATTGGTCACGATCAGCCTGAAAGGTGAGGAGAAGAAGCAGGAGCACTTTCAGGTGCGCCTCGGACCCGACGGCAAGGCGCAGAAGACTTCGCTGGATCCGCCAGCCGAAGCTGCCCCTAGCGGCGGACGTTTGAAACAGCACATCGTCGCCAAGAAAAAAGAAGAATATACCGACTATGCGGAAGCGATGAAGGCGTTGGCGCAGCAGTACGTGCCACCTTCCGGAGATCTGCTGCAGCAGGCGTACGCACAAGGGAACATCACTCTCGGTCCGACAACGGGCGCGCCCAATGAAGTTCAACTCGTGATCCACAGTTATTTAAAGCCTCAGGATTCGATGACTCTGGTCTTCGATAAACAGCAGAAGGCACTGGTTAGTGTCGAGATTTCTTCCTATATGAGCGACCCCAAGGACGCGATGAACTTGAAGGTGACGTTCAGCCGCCTGCCGGACGGGACTAACCACGTTAACAGTGTGGTCATGGACGGGGTCAGCAAACAATTGAACATTGCGACGCAGAATTCTAATTATCAGCACGTATGAGAACTTAGCAAGGAAGCGGAGCCGATGCTGGCGAGCTAGGTTGCGCGTGCAATTTAGGGCGGCGTATCAGCCGGTGCCTTGGTGATTCGAGGTGTTTTTGCCGGAGCGAGCATTGAAACAACTGGACCAGGATCCACAGAAGGTCCGGCGGCGGAAGGTCCTGGCGGGGAACTGAGGCACGGATCTCTCGATGACATTCCTCCAAAGCGCTCACATGCTCTCTTCGGTCACACCCGGTGTCTGGCGAGCGGACTGGGCGTGGGGCGTTCCGTTGATCGTATTCACCCTGGTATTGCATGTCTTAGGGCTGGGGCTCGCGAATGAGAAAGCAGTACGATTCTTTGAGCGAATTTCGCAGCGCCGAAACCACATGAGTGTGTTCGTTTTTGTCATCAGCGCTGTGACCTTGTGGGCTACGCTTTTGCACGCTGCGGAGGCTTCCTTGTGGGCTGCTTCCTTCGAATATCTTGGCGCTCTGACGGACTACAGAAGGGCGATGCTCTACTCTTTGGGTGCGATCACGACGTACGGACATTCAGGTTTGTATCTGGAAGAACGCTGGCAGCTCATGGGGGCGATTGAGGCTCTGAGCGGCTGGCTGCTGTTCGGATTGACGGGCGCCTTCTTGTTTGGATTGATTCAGAGATGTCGCCAAATTGCAGGCCGATAACTGCACGGCCGGTCTTACCTTGAGTGTGCGGTTGACAAGGGACAACATTAAACATCCATGAACACCACGATTGACCCATCGATTGCTGAGGAACGCGACCTCTCTCTGATTCGGGGAGGACCGTTTTATCGCGCGCAGCAGGCGACGCGGCTCATTCGCCCAAACGAATGGAACCACGTGCGGCGCGTTGCGTTCGCGATCGCTCTGGGTTGGATTCCACTGGTCCTCATCACCGTCTTTTCACAACCTGAAGCTCTGATGTCGCTGTTGCGAGACTATCGCGTCCATGCCCGAATGCTGATCGCAGTTCCTGTCCTATTGTTCGGAGACCTTCTCCTGGAAAATCGCTTCCGCATGGTAGTGGCGCAATTTACCCGAGCGGGGCTCCTGGACAGTTCAGACTTGGCAAGAATGGATGGCACGATCCGCTGGATCCGGCGCTTGCGCGATTCCGTTGTTCCGGAACTCATGATTCTTCTCCTGATCGTGCTCCACGGTGTTCTCGCGTTCAAGGTCCAAGTGGACACCACGTCTTGGCTGGCGCACGGGAGCGGATCCGAATTGCAATTGACCTGGGCAGGTTGGTACGCCGTGCTTGTGAGTGCGTCCATATTCCAATTCTTGTTGGGTCTCTCCCTTTGGAAATGGCTTTTATGGACACTGTTTGCTTTCAGACTGTCGATACTGGACTTGAGGCTGGCCCCCACTCACCCCGACGGTCATGGGGGACTCGGTTTTCTCGCCCTCACACCGATCGCTTTCACTCCGACCGCATTCGCTGCGACGGCAGTGATTGCAGGGACCTGGCGTCATGAGATTCTTCACCACGGCGCGACTCTGATGTCGTTTAAGCTGCCAGCAATTGTTCTCGCGGTGATCATTGCATTGCTCGCATTGGCGCCGCTGCTTTTTTTCATTCCGAGGCTCGCGGCGTTGCGCCACGATGGAATCCTGGATTATGGCTTTCTCGCACAATTGCAAGTCAGGCTTTCCACGAGAAGTGGGTCCTTCACGGTGTTGGGCACGAGGCCGAATTTCCAGCGTCCACCGAGGGCAGAGCTCTGGCTGGTTTTGGCCAGAGTTACCAGCGGCTGGCTCGGATGAATCCCTTCCCAGCCGATAAAGGAACTTTGGTGACGTTGGCCTTGTCCGTGGTGGTTCCTATGCTGCCTTTGATATTGTCGGTGATCCCCATTGTGACCGTATTGAAGCTGTTGATGAAGGCCCTGCGCTGATCGAAGCTCCGGGCGCCTGGCAGAAAAGTGTCCGTGAAGAAATCTTTGCGAGATCAATTTCCGATTGACTGTTCCGCTTTCTGCCGTCGTGTTCTCTCCTCGATAGCGAGCTTGTATGAGACGTAGTACTTATAAATGTTGCCCACGTAGGTGACCGTCTCTTGCCCGATGTCATGGGCGGCTACCAGTTCCACGTTAGAAAACCAGATATTGGGATCGAGTCCCATTGTGGACGCCTTCTTTCGTAGGCCGGCGATGCGGCTCGGCCCAGCGTTGTAGGCTGCAAATACGAAGAGTGTCCGATTCGTCGGGTCTAGCTTGCCGTCGTTAAAATAAGTATCGGCGATGTTGCGTAACATTTTGACGCCCGCGTGGATGTTCCCGTCGGCATCGCCTACGTTCGAAATATTGATGGGGGACGCCGCAGCATACTTGGGCAGAACCTGCATGATGCCTACCGCGCCGCGCCGACTCTTCCGATCCTGGTTCAACATGGATTCCTGATATCCCTGGGCGGCGATCATCAGATAGTCAAAGTCATATTCGGCCGCATACTTCTGAAAGAGTGCAATCGTGGCCATAAACTTTGCCATCTCTTGCTGGGACGTCGAACTCTTTACCCATGTAGTCTTCTGCAGATAGCGCCGCAGCAGCGTGTTTCCAAACGATGTGCCCACCCCGTGCGTTGAGATGAACTCATCTGCCAGTTGTTTCAGTTGAGGATTGTTCTTGCGCATGACCCACCCCGTGCTCTCGCCGGTGGAGAGCGCAAGGTCGGAATGAGGTTTCACGTTGGCGAATACTTTGGACCAGAGTTCCGCTCGCGCTTTCGTGCTGATCGTCGCTGGGATCAGACCAGCATTAACCATCTGGATCAGATCGTCCTCGTTCAGATTCTTGTCCGCGGCTTTGATTTGGATGAGGGGCTTTCCGGCTTTTTGAAGAGTTGCATTCTCTTTCTGCAGATTATCGTAAGAGACCATGAGCGGATTCGCGTAAATCTCTTTCCCGCCGAGTTGTTCAAGGGAGGAAAAGGAACCAAACGATGGTCCACTGATCACGATCTGGGTCACGTCAGTCTGAATCGGAGTGGAGAAGGCGAAACGTTGCTCGCGCTCGGGAGTGATGACCACGGCGTTGGCAATGAGATCGCCTAGTCCCTCGGTGAGGGCTGCTTCGACCTGAGCGGGCGCTACCGGGATGTACGTAATGCCTACTTTCAACTTGCCGGATTTCAGTTTCGTGTTCACGAACTTCTGAAACTCTTCAAGGCCTTCGTAGATGGCTCCTCGTGGAGTTCCCTTGTCGTAAAAGAAGCCGATGGGGTTCAGGAGGACAAGAGCGCGGATGTTGCGCCGCTTCACCATTTCGTCCAGATCGCCGGTGCGCCGCTCGAAATTCACCGGTAACGACAGGGTCTTCGGGGAGAGTAGGGTTGCCTTGGTCGACGATTGAGGGCTCGACTGGTCGGAACTAGTCGGTTGCGTGGATTGCTTCTTGTTGCACGCAGCCGTGAACACGGCGATGCACAGAAACAATAGAGACATGAACTTTTTGGTCGAGTGGCGCGGAGCGTACGGACCTGACGCTGGGGAATAGCGCGTGCGATCACTGTCCAAGCATCCCTCCTGGTAGGTAGAAGACAGCCTAGAAGATCCGGTGTGCTCCGATAACTGGCAGAAGTAACAGGGAAGCGATCTCCCTGTTGCAATTGACAGTTGTGGGGCGTGCAGATCTGTCAGTAAATGTGAGGCACGATCGTTGTGCCGGCAGCGTGGTTCTGCGCTGGTCGCGGGCCGCAACTTTCGACCTGACAGTGCGAAAAGTACGTTATGCCTGAAGCGACATCGAACGTGGAGTTTGCCCAGAAGATTCACGAGAGCGTGCACCATCATTCCTCGCCGCCCAGCCGGCGAGCGCAATGGGTCGAGATGGTGGAAGCGCTGGTCCTGGCGATCGTAGCGGTGGCCACGGCATGGAGCGGCTACCAAGCATCCAGATGGGACGCGCTTTCTGCACAAAACTACAACCTCGCTTCGCGCGCCACTGTAATGTCGCAGGAAAAGGCGACACTCGCTGGCCAGGATCGTCTGTATGACATCACGACTTTCAATGCCTGGGCGGCCGCGCAGGTGGCGGGCAACGATAAACTGGCAGCATTTTACCAGCGCCGATTCCGGCCCGAATATGCCATCGCATTTTCGGCATGAGAACGCGGTAACGATGCGGGAGAACGGTGATCAATATGTCAGGATCACTGTGTTTCTGGCTACCGTGCTTCTGCTCACCGCGCTCAGCCAACGTTTCGACATCCTCGGGCCGCGGGTTGCAGTGGTGGCGGTCGCGTTTGTCCTGCTCGTTCTGAGCGCGTACTGGATCTTAACGTTTCCTCGGGCCTAGCGATTTCGATTCAGCGCCGCCTCTTTACAGTGTTCTAAACGCTGTTATTTCTACCAGTCGTTCTCTCCAACCGCAGGGAGCACACTAATGAGTGTGATTCATTGTGAAGGGAAGGAATTATGAAAAAGATAAGTCTTGTTGGGGCCATTCTGCTTAGCGGCCTGCTCGCATTCTGTCAGGACCAGGGTGCACCGTCTGTCGTCAACATCAACATCAGTATTTCGCAGACTGTGCCGGCGGTGAATTACTTGACGAATACTTCTACCAAGATTGGCTTCAAGGCCACTCCGTATCTGCCCTACGCACAGGGCGACGCCAAGGTGGACAACAAGAAGGGCCTGATGACGGTGGATGCCAGCTTTTCGAAAATGGCGCCTGCGACACAGCTTGGTCCGGAGTTTCTGACGTACGTCGTTTGGGCCATTACTCCCGAAGGTCGAGCCAGCAATTTGGGAGAGCTGCAGCTGAACGGGGACAAAGGGAAGTTGAACGTGACGACGAGGCTGCCAAACTTCGCGATGATCGTGACAGCCGAGCCCTACTTCGCAGCATCGGCGCCGAGTGAAATGGTGGTGCTGCAGAATGTGCCACTGGCGGGCACCTCAGGCGCGACCACTCCCGTTACCACCAATCTGTTGAAACGCAGCGCATACCACGAAGCTAGTCTGCAGCCGTTCAACCTCGATCCTAAGGTTCCGCTAGCGGTCTACGAAGCCCGGAATGCCCTGCGCATCGCGCAGGCGGCGGGTGCGGAGAAACTTGCTCCCGACGCGTGGAGCAAGGCGAGTCAAAGCGCGACGCAGATGGAAGACTACCTGGCCAGGAAACAGAAGGAACCGATTATTACGGCGTCTCGGAATGTGGTCCAGCAAGCCGAAGATGCTCGTTCAATCGCCGTGAAGCAGGAGGCTGCCGACAAAGTTGCGGCTGAGAAGCGCGCGGTTGCGGAGCAACAACAAGCAGCCGCACAGCGGGAAGCGGAATTGAAGGCGCAGCAGGAAGCCGCAGACAAGCAAGCCGCGGCATCCGCCGTCTTAGCCTCGCAAGAAGCGCAAGCACGAGCCCAGGCGGAAGCGGCCCAGCAAAAAGCCCAGGCGGAAGCCGCGAAATCTGCTGCCGCCGCAGCCGAGGCGGAGAAGGCGCAGGAGGAGTTACGCGCCCAACTCCTGGCGCAGCTCAACGCGGTGCTGCAGACCAAGGACACTCCGCGCGGACTCGTCGTCACGATGGCGGACGTTCTATTTGCGTCCGGCAAATACGATCTCTCGCAAGATGCGAGTTTGAAATTAGCCAGACTCTCTGGAGTCATCCTGGCGCATCCCGGCCTGAAGTTGGGCATTGAGGGTTACACGGACAGCACCGGCACGCCAGCCTTGAACCTGACCCTCTCCGGGCAGCGCGCGGATGGGGTGCGAACGTTCCTCGTCAGCCAAGGGCTGAATCCCGGAGATGTCACATCCTCTGGACTGGGAGAGGCCGATCCAGTCGCAGCTAACGACACCTCCGCCGGCCGGCAACAAAACCGGCGGGTGGAGATCATAGTCTCCGGAGAGGCAATCGGAACAAAAATCGGGGGATAGTGGCAGCGTAAGCCACGACATCGATCACGGGCGACGGGCGAGTCGGCGTTCTGGGTCTTCAATTCGTGCACCTTCTAGCGCAAGGCCTCCGGCGACGGAGTTGGCTGGGTGTTCAATTTTGAACAGACAGAGAGTCGACGTGTGTCTAAAGTTGCGTTGCGCTCCAAGGTGCAGCTATGAGTTGTCCGTCATGTGCGTCCAGCCGCCAGGCGGAATTTCCTGCTGAAGTAAATATCCACTTTCGCGGCATTAGGAATCTGGATAAACCGGGCGTCCTCGTATTCCCCAAGGTCCTCGTATGCATGGATTGCGGTTTTTCGCAATTCGACATCCAAGACGGCGAATTGACGCGGTTGGCTGCGGTTGCTTTGCCGACTGAGATGCCGGTGAGGAAGGGAATGCCCGGGGCGGCGGTTGCAGGGCCTGACTGCGACTGATCCCGGTTCGAGTTCGTAGCGTGGCACGGACCGTGCTGGGAGTTCTGCGCACGCTCGGGCACACATCCGGAGTGTGCCTAGTCGGGTCCCAAGTGCATGAGATTCTTGCCGATAAACTGCTTACCCGCGAGAGCTGCGTCCACCGCAGCCAGCAAACTGCCATTCATTGCCGTTTTGGCCACATAGCCCAGAGCCCCAGTGCTCAGAGCTTCTTGCATGACATCTTCGGAAGATTCCTGGGTCACGAAAATGATTTTGGAATCTGGGGCGAGTTGGAGAATCTGGCGTGCGGCAGCGATTCCATTCAGGGTAGGTAGACCGATATCAAGAAGGATCAAATCCGGCCGTAATTCTTCGGCCTTCCGAACAGCCTCCTGTCCGTCGGACACCTCCGCGATGATCTCGACATTAGGTTTCTTGCCTAACGTCGCGCAGATAAGACGCCTAAACGGCAAGAAATCCTCTACCACCAGCACGCGAATTGATCCCATTCCCTGTCCCTAGCTTCCCGCCCCAAAGGATAGCACTGTCGGTGCCATACCCAAATCTGCTGTTCTCTAAATCTTCTTCCTGAACGAGTATTTGTCAATACCCCGGAAGTCGGTGCGGTATCGCACGGTTGGGCCACGAGTGAGAATCGAATCCTGCGTGGACGGCGCGTGTCATGGTTTTACCGGAGCCGGCCCTTCGCTAAATGCGTACGCTTGCAGAACTGCTGCTCGGTTGCACTCCGGCTGTCAGTTTTGCCAGTAGGCACGACTGAGAAGGTTTTCTAAGATCACATCGTTAGTTCACCGAAGTTCCAGTCGAGCCAAAACAGCTCGCACAAGTTTATGAAGGGCAACCCCCGAAAGGACAATTCTATGAAGCAAAACCGTAAATGGACGGTAGCGTGCACCGCTCTGCTGTGCATCCTGTGTGCCGGTTTGGCGTTTGGCGCGCCGGGCGGCGGCGACAAAGTAAAAGTACAAGGACTGATTACCGGACGCGACGGAGACAGTATGACCCTGAAGTCGCAAAAGGCGGGCAACGTCGTTGTGACGTTGACCGATGACACCAAGGTTCAGACTCCAAAAGGGATTTTCCGGCACACCGAGAAGTCGGTGACCGCGCTCATCCCAGGACTGAAGGTTTCAGTTGAAGGATCTGGGACCGAGAACCAGGTGGTTGCCAAGACCGTCGAATTCTCGAACGATGATCTTGTCCTCGCTGAGACAATTCAAGCCGGATTGAATCCGACGCAACAGCAGCAGGCGATCAACACGTCCCACATTGCCGCCAACAAACAGGGCATTGCAAGCAATAAAGCTGGCGTTGCCGCCAATCAGCAGCAAGGTGCTGCCAATGCCGCAGGCATGGCTGCCAATCAACAGGATATTCAGTCGAATCAACAGGACATTGAGGCTCAGAACAAGCGCTTCAACGAACTCTCTGAATATGACACCAAGGCCACCGCAACTGTCTATTTCGGAAGCGGAAGCTCGAAGATTTCCGACAGCGACCAAGCCGCTTTGACCGCCCTGGCGCAAAGCGCGGTTGGCACCAAGGGCTACATCATCGAGGTCAAAGGTTTTGCTGATTCTTCCGGCAATGCCGCGATGAACCAGCAATTGAGTATGGATCGCGCCGATGCGGTGGTGGCGTTCCTGCTGCAAAATTGCCGTGTTCCTCTGCGGCACATTGTGGCTCCGGGAGCGATGGGCGTGGCAGATCCCGCCGCACCGAACGAGACCGCGGGTGGAAGAGCCGAAAACCGCCGCGTGGATGTGAAGGTAATTGTGAATAAGGCAGTCGCGGGAGGGATGTAAGCAGTTGATTTAGCAAAACAAGTCGTGGATCCACGTATGTGTGCCGCTTCGCTGCTGTCCTGCGACGCGGCACACGTGTTTGTAGAGATTTCTTATCTACCTGTAAGTTCTGTCAGTATCCACGTCTGCGGGCGGCTGTTAGTTTTTCCTTCGTTGGTACTACGTGTGCGGAGTTCAATTAAATGCCATTCGCTACCACTTCAAGAAAGATTTTCATCGCCGTTATTCTTTGTCTGGCTGCACTTCCTCTGGTTCGAGCCCAGGACGCTGGCGATCTCGATAACTACAAATGGCGGGTCGATGGGAACTGGTGGTACTCCCATCCCTCCGGCTACTTTGGTGACAACAGAACGAATAACTATGTCGATATCAACAAGGATTTCGGGTTTGGCAGTTATTCCACTTTTACGGGCAGACTCGACTGGCATTTTGCGCGCAAGCATCACTTTCTGCTCACCGGCACTCCCAATTACAACTCGAAGACGGGCACCGCCAACCGGACGATCATGTTCGGGGGCCGGACCTTCGATGTTGGCGCGGCTGTCTCTGCAAGCGTGAATTCGATCAATATTGCGCCCGGCTACCAGTACGACATCATTCGGCGTGATCATGGGTTTCTGGGATTGGAAATAGACCTCAATTTCATTGAAACCACGGCCAAGCTCGCACTCTCAGGAAATGTGAATGGAACCGGGGGCGCCGTTTCAGGTTCTACGTCATTCTGGGCTCCGCTCCCGGACTTTGGCCTGGCCGGGCGCTGGTATCCACTCCAGGACTCCAACCGGCTTTCCTTTGGCGGTTCGTTCCGAGGAATGCCCTTCTTCGGTTACGGAAACTATATGACCGGCCGTGCCGATGTTGGTGTGGGGCTCACCAAGCACCTGAATCTTCGGGGTGGATACGAGATGGGAAGCCGCTTGAGTATCCACGGAACCGCCGACCAGGTCGCAGTGCAAGAATTGCACCGAGGGCCGACGGCGGGAATCGAGTTCGACTGGGGCCAATCTCCGGCCCAGAAAGTGAAGAATCCGAATCCCCCACCCAGCGATTGGCACGTGGATTGGGTTCCGTTTTACCTGTGGTTCAGCGGTCTGAGTGGAGATGTCGGAGCAGGTGGAGTCACAGCTCCCGTCAGCGTGAGCTTCTCTCAAGTCTTCAAACAACTCAACATCGGATACATGACCGACCTGGACATTCGCCGAAAGCGGATTGGTTTGTTTACCGATCTGATCTTCATGAGCCTCTCGTCTGACCAGAGCACTACTCCGATTGGCCCCCAGCCCACATATGTAGGTTTCAAGGCCAACGCCAAGCAACTGATTGTGACTCCGGACCTATATGTACGTCTGGTGGACAGGGACCGCGGATCGATTGATGTGACCGGTGGCGGCCGATTTTGGGATCTGAATAACAGCCTCGATCTCTATCCGCCGAACAACGGCACCACGGTTACGGTCGGGCAAACGCAAAAGTGGGTCGACCCCGTGCTGGGCGCGCGCATGCTCCTCAATGCCAACAGGGGCATCTTCTTCGCCTTGATGGGCGACGCCGGCGGCTTTGGAGTTGGCTCACAGCTGACTTACCAGACTTACGCTGGAGTGGGAAAGCAATTCAAGACGAAGTATGCCGTCATGCTGGGCTACCGGTATCTGTTCGTCGACTACAAGAATGGTGCGTTCGTGTATGACGTGCATATGAGCGGACTTCTGGCTGGCTTCAAGATCAGGTTCAAATGATGCTGATCCCGGAGACTTAGGAGTCGCGTCAAAATAAGTTGAACTTCTTTCAACTTTTCTTTCGGGTTGGTAATAGGGTGTAGTTCCAGTCGCCATGAAAGTCGGCGCGCTTTAGGTTCAGGGCTGCGATCGCTGCCTCGCTCCCTTTGATACCCGTGGGGTAGCGTCCCTGGTCCAGTTCGGCGTAGATTTTCAAGCCGGTCTTCGTGGTGGTGTTCGCAATGAGTTGGATGATGACCTCATGGCTCACCAACGGGCGACCGCGCCAGTTCTGGGTAATGTGGGAAAACATACGATGTTCGATTTTGTTCCATTTGCTGGTTCCTGGTGGAAAATGACAAACCCGAATCGGAATCTCCAACTGCCGAGCTAGATCTTGCAGAGCGACCTTCCACAAGCGTGAGCGGCTGGCATTGCTGCCGCCTCCGTCCGCCGTGATCAAGAGTTCTCGAGCTCGGCGATAACGCTTGGCTCCCATCTTCTTCCACCAGCGGCGGATCGCTTGTGCCGCAAACTGTGCCGTGTCATGGTCGATGCCTACGCTCACCCAACCTTGGTTCTCGCTCAGGTCGTACACTCCATAGGGGATCGCTTTGCCCAACTCCTTATCCAGAAAGTCGTGCACTTGGACCTGTTCCGGCTCGCCCTTGGGCTGCCACTCACGTCCTCCATTCTTGAACCTACCGACCAGTTCTTTTTTCTTGGTGTCGACCGAAATGACCGGCTGTCCGCGCTGCTGAAACTGTTTTACTGTGAGATTAATGAATTCGAATTGAGCATTGCGGTCCGGGTGCGATTCCCCTTCTTTGGTCTTGCGGTTACTTTGCAAGCTGTAACCGTCCGCGTTCAGCAGTCGACCCACCGTCCGAGGACTGACCCGATGTCCCATCCGACTCAATTCTTCCGCCAGATGGGTGGTGCTCTTGCATGTCCAGCGCAATGGCGACTCCGGATCACCTCGGGTCAGCGGTTCTACCAGTTGTTCCAAGGTCTCGACTAATCCTGGATCGGCTTCGCTCCGACGTTTGCGTCCCCCGCCTTTCCGCCTCAAGTATGAATCCACCGGAGCTCGAGGATTCTTCTCTCGCCATGCCAACTCCACTAGTCCCTTGCGTATCGTATTCGGCGACATGTGGATCGCGGCGCTCACTGCCTGCAGACCGCCCCATCCATAGGATCGGGATTCCGCCGCTGCCCACTGTCGGCGCATCCGTTCATCCATCAACGGTGAGAGCGCACGGTACTTAGCCTCCACCTGCTGGATGTTGGCATCATTGCCCACAAATCCATTTAATGCGCCTTCAATAAAATAGTCAACTTATTTTGACGCGATGACTTAGGACCGTGTCAGCTGAAGACAGTACGCGGAGAGGTTCTCAGAGACAGGCTATTTGAGCGGAGATGCCGGAGGAGCAAGGTTCTCTAGAGCCATGCTGGTCTTGGTGCCTTGGTTCGCGGTCAACGGTAGGCCCTTCTGATCAAGCAGACGTTGCAGTTCCGCGTACCTCGACGCCCCAGCGCCGGCCGCAACCTTGGTGGAGAGTTCGAGAATGTCCCCTCCCGGACTCTCCCACAGTTCGAGAGTAAGCTTGCCGAACGACGGCTCTGCCGCGGATTCCCACTTCGTTAATTTGATGTTGGTTAATCTCTTTACTCGGGACCAATCAATCGTTATACCTGCCTTTTGCAGCAGCGTTTTTTGCTGTCCATTCAGTGTTCTCAGAATCTCCTCACCCGTTTTCGGTACCCGATTGGGTTTGTATTTGCGCCCCACGGAGTAGGAGATGTCTTCTCCAGCGCCAGTTCGATCCATTTCGCATGGAAAGTGCTTACGAACCTTGGACCTATCAACCTCTTTGTCGTCAGCGGGCCAGCGGATTTTTACTGTCAGGTCATTGTTCTGGCCCTGCCGGACTCTCACGATGAGCCCTTGCTTCATAAGGTCGAGTTCTTCGGTGTCGAACAAATAAACTTGGCCCACTGCCTTGTGTTCAAAACCGAGGGACACGATAACCGTCTGGATGGTTGGTGGCGAAAGCAGGAACTTGATCTCTCCCGGACATGTTTCTTGTGCGCGTAAACCGGAGCAGAGAACCAGGAGAGTTCCGATAACGCAGAGCGTTGGCTTCGAGGGGTTGTTCATTGAGATGCGCAATGAGTTCTTCGTCCACTTAATTTTGCTTCCGATCCCATTCTTGGGAGCCTGTCACAAGTGACAGTTTCTCGATTAACGGAATCAGGGTGAACTATCGAGTTATGGTTCACCGATTCAAGTGTGGATTCATCGTCTTTGTGCTGCTCATGGTGGCGTGGGCGCTACCCAGTACAGGACAAACACTTTTTCCTTCTCCCCAACATCAAAAGATGGACTATTTCGCCGGCGACTGGAAGATGCAAGGCACGATGAAATTGAGCCCCACGGTTCCGGGTGGTGATTTCACTTCCACTGAACACAGCGAGTGGGTATCGGGTAACTTCTTCCTCCAGACGAAGTCCTCCATGCACTCCGTGATGGGCGACACTCGCGGCGTGAGGGTGATGGAGTACAACGCTGATGACAAGGTGTACACCTATAACGCTTACAACAGTCTCGGCGAGCACCAGATGGCGACGGGGCAGGTCCTGGATAACATCTGGACGTGGACTTCCGAGGCGAAGCTGAATGGCGTGATTGCGAAAGGTCGCTACACGATTACGGTGGTTTCCCCGGTGGCCTATACCTTCAAGTACGAGACTCTTACCAGCATTGGCTCATGGGCCACCGTTATGGAAGGCAAAGCCACCAGATCCCAGTAAGTGCCGTTCGACGCAGTGGAGAACGAGAGCAATTCCCATGCTTGGCTTTAGTTTAGATATCTGGGACTACTTGACCTTCCTGGTCATGTTCGCGTTGATCGCTGCCTTTCTTGCGATCGCTGTGTTGGTCCTGGGTCTGCCGGGGCGAATCGCCATCGCCCGCAAGCACCCCGATGCAGACGCCATCAACACGATGGGGTGGTTAGGATTTCTGGCCGTCGTGCCGTGGATGCAGGCCTTCATGTGGGCCTTCAAGCCCACTGATGTCGTTGATATCCGTTACTTCCCGAAGCAAGAGCAGCAGAACATTGGCGAAGAGATTGCGCGACTCACCGACAAGCCGGACCCGCAAAAGAAATTGGAACCGCAAGGACCGAAACAGAGTGAGCCGTCCCCCTCGGATCCAACGTTATGATGTTCGCGTTCCTCATCACGTTCCTCTTCGCACTCGTGGTCTGGCTGGTCTTCTTCAAATTCAAGTGGCTCAAGTTCACCAAGGCGTGGGGAGTTCTTGTCCTTTTTTTTGCAGCCCACTTGTTCCTTACATTTATCGTCGGCCTGCGCTTCATTACTCCGTACTCCACGAACCTGAAAGTTGTGCAATACACGATTCAACTTGTTCCGCGACTGCCGGAACCGACCCTAGTGACCGCCGTACTGGTTCAACCGAATGTTGCGGTGAAGAAAGGCCAACCTTTATTCCAGTTCGACCGCCGCCCGTACGAATATCAGGTCAGGCAACTGGAAGCACAACTGGAGGCCGCTTCCTCCAACGCGATCTCTTCGAAGTACAAGGTCGAGCAGTTGAAGGCAGGATTGGCGGGCGCCAATCAAGACGTGCGTATGTACAAAGCCGATCTTGACGCGGCGGAACAGAAGGTAGCGCGGTCGAAGAGCGAACTGGAATATGCCAAGTACCAGCAGCAGCTCTCGCAGGGGCTGTCACAAAAAGGTGCTGGGCCGGAAGAAGACGCTCAGAAGTGGACCGCCCAGATGAACGCGGACGAGGCTGCTGTGCTGCAAGCCACGGCCGAGGCCGCGCGCTCTCGTCTCAAATACGACTCGCAGTGGGAAGGAGTCAACACAACCGTGGCCGGTGCAACGGCCCAAATGAAAGAGGGCCAGGCCGCGCAAAAGCAAGCGGCTGCCACCGTCGAAAGTCTGAAGGCGCAACTCGAATTGGCGCGCTATTACCTCGACAACACGCTGATGGTCGCGCCCGAGGATGGCTACATCATGAATCTCCAGGTGCAGCCGGGAATGGTTGCAGGGATCTATCGTGTCGGGGGGATCGCCTCCTTCATTGTCGATCGGGACCGGTACCTGCTGGCCAGCTTCAACCAGGGCACCCTCAAGTATGTGAAGCCCGGGCAATTCGTCGAAGTCGCTCTGGACCTTTATCCGGGCCAGGTTTTTCAGGCGAAAGTGGATAGCGTCTGGTGGGCCAACGGGGAAGGACAATATCTCCCCAGCGACATCATCCCGAAGTTCTATCCGGCGGACCCCATGCAGCCCCAAGGAGAGTTTGCCGTAAAGATTTATCTTCAGAGCCCTTCCAAGGTAGGGCTTCCGATCGGAGCGCAGGGAGCCGCCGCTATTTATACGAGCGGGGGCGGCTTCGCCGACTTGCGGAAAATCACGATCCGCATGCATTCGTGGTTCAACTGGTTGTATCCGATGCCATTCTGATGACTAACCTCGCGAACTCGGTACCGCACCGTCATTGTTGGATTGCTCGAACACTCACCGGCGGACTCCTGACTGCCGCGGGATTCAGTCTCTGCGCTTGTGCGCTGCACAAGGCACCGGCGCAGCCGACGATCGTCGCTCAGGCGTTGCCCAAAGCAACGCCGCTGCCGCCGGCATGGAGTTCGACTCCAAATGCAGTGAAGGTCGACGACAGCTGGTTGAAATCCTTTGGTGATGACCGCTTGGAGGCGGTAGTCGCCGAGGCCATCGCGAACAACCTGGACCTCCGCCAGTCCGCCGCACAAGTGGAGGCGGCACGCCAGAGCGTGATTGTCGTCGGCGCAAAACTGAGGCCCCAGGTGACGGCGCTCCTCTCTGCAGCGACGACCCGTTCGACAGATAAAGATGTAACCCAGCAAAACCAAAGCAGCACGGTGCTCCCGGGGGTCGCGTGGGAAGTCGATGTTTGGGGGCGCCTGCGCGCCCAGCAAGATGCCTCTCGAAAGAACTATGAAGCGATTGCGCTCGATTACGCTTTCGCGCGGCAGTCGTTGGCGGCGACCACGGGCAAGAGTTGGTATCAGGCGATTGAGACTCGTCAGCTCCTCGACCTCGCAGAGGAGAGCGTCACCATTTATACGAAACTGCTGGAATTGGTAAACGTGCGACGAGCTGCCGGTAAGGTCGCCGATCTCGACGTGGCGGAGGCGAGATACCAACTCGATGAGGCGAAAACTCAGCTCGCCATCGCGCAAGGTCTATATATCGAAGCGCGGCGTACCCTGGAGGTGCTCATCGGACGCTACCCAGCTGGCGAACTCAAGATAGCTGAAGCGTTCGCTCCTCTGCCTCCCCCGATCGGATCCGGACTACCTTCCGCACTGCTAGAGCGTCGGCCGGATATCGTCGCGGCCGAACGCCGGGTCTTGGCCGCATTCCGTACCCAGGAAGCTGCGAAACTGGCGCTCTTGCCATCCTTCTCGTTTACAGTGGAAGGCGGCCGTCTCAGCGATCCATTGCTGTCGGTCTTAGGCCTGAACCCCTGGCTGATTCACGCGGTGGCTGGAATGTTTGTCCCGATCTATCAAGGTGGAGCGTTGCGTGCGCAGATCAAGATCGCGACCGCCAACGAGGAGCAGTCTGTCGCATATTTTGGTGGCGTCGCGCTGAGCGCATTTGCCGAGGTAGAAACGGGTCTGACGAACGAACAGCTGTTTGATCAACGACTCCCTTATACCGAAGACGCAGTTCGCGATCACAGCGAAGCCGTCCGGGTCGCTAACTTGCGCTACAAAGCCGGAAGTATGGATCTCCTGTCAGTTTTACAGTTGCAGGAGGGCCAGCTCCAGAGCCAGGCTGATCTCATCAAGCTACGGAATGCCCAACTCGCAAATCGCATTAACCTGCATCTTGCGTTGGGTGGGAGTTTTGACAGTTCGCCAGCCTCGACAATCCCAGTTGTCAAAGCGAAAGCTCGATAGTTCGAATGGGGTCTGAGCGTCCGGGCGAGAACACTCCAGTTCAAGTGTTGTCTTCCTCGCGAAATGAAATCGGGGAACGGCCAAGAATTGGTCGTTCCCCGGAAGAGTTTCATTTCCTGAAACAGTTTACTTCTGATAGACGAAATGGCCACGACGGTTCTGCTGCCAGCAAGCTTCGTTGCTTTCGGTACAGAATGGTTTCTCTTTGCCGTAGCTGATCACGTTCATGCGGCCAGCATCAATGGCTGCCATCGACAGTGCATTCTTCACGGTCGCTGCGCGTTGTTCGCCCAGGGCCACGTTGTATTCGATGGATCCCCGCTCGTCGCAATGCCCCTCAATCGTGAAGTGGATGTTGGGGTGCTGATTGAGGAAGAGCATATCGGCTTGCAGGGCAGCGTTCTGATCGGCGCGAAGGTTGGACTTGTCATAATCGAAATAAATGTCCTTAATATTCTGCGCGAACAGTTCTTCATCGGTCGGTCCAGCGGGAGGCGGCGGAGGCGGAGGGGGCGGCGGAGTGACCGTAAGGCGAGTAGTGGCGTTCTGGGTCCCGCCTGCTCCTTTTGCGGTCAAGTTGTAGTTTGTGGAATCTGAGGGAGAGACGACCTGAGAACCGCTCGGCTGAACCGCGCCGATGCCATCGATGGAAATGTCGGTCGCATTGGTGGTTTGCCAGGTCAGACTAGCCGACTGTCCTTGCTGAATAGTGTTTGGATTCACCGCAATCGAAGCGGTCGGAGCGGGTGGCGGCGGAGGTGGTGGCGGAGGTGGCGGCGCGACTTTCTTCTTACAGGCGCCGAGCATCATAATGGCGCCCAACAGGACTACGAAGGCGAAATATTTCAGGTGTTTTTGCTTCACTACAATCCTCCCTAACGGCTCAGAATGATTACATTCCAGGCCGGACGAAGTTGGCTTTGCGGCGGCGCGGCTGAAAAAACATGATTCGGAAGGGCCGACTTCCACCGGTTAACGGGGATATTATGATTAGAACCATGGGGAGAAAACTGTCAAGTGTGCTAGTGAGTGGAGCCCAGCTTACCACGATTGAGGCGACACTCGACCGAACCGCGGCGGAGCGCCGTCGGTTCAACTAGGAGTGAGTGTCGATCCGACAAGAGAGCAACCTAGGCGGCTACCATGTGGTTCCGAACGGCGTATTTAATCAATTCGGCGTTGGTCTTGGCGCCAAGCACTTCCATGATCCGGTACTTGTGGTAAGCGACGGTGCGGGTGGTCATGTGCAGGATGCCGCCGATCTCCTTCATCACCTTACCCTCAGCCAGTAACTGCAATACCTCCCGCTGGCGGTCGGTGAGGCGTTCCTCTTCGCTGACCAGGTCCTTGTGTTGCCATCGCAGGGAATCGACTGCGTCCCGCGACAGCGCCTTCGACAAATACGTCTTGCCTCGCAGCACGTCACGAACGGCTAGGACCATCTCGGTCGCCGCACAGGTCTTCAGCAAGTAGCCGGAAGCTCCACGAGCGAAGGCCTCTGCGGCCACATCCGCGTCGGGATTCATGGTTAAGTAGACCAACTTAACAGCGGGCAGCATCTTTTTCACCTGCCGACCGGCGTCCAGGCCATTGAGGACGGGCATTGCGATATCTAGCACGATGACGTCCGGCTTCAATTCAGCACTGGCGCGCACTAGGGCGCGACCGTCAGCGACGGTACCAACTACATCGAAGTCGTTCTCGAGGAGGCGCTTGCAGAGTTCAGCCACCAGAGTGTGATCGTCGGCGATAAGAATGCGGGGCCGATTATTCATAAATTCTTCCTTGGATTGTGCCTACCTTCTTACCAGATTGGTCCCCTAATGGCAATGATCGAAGCGTGGCCAACTCGGATTCTCATCCGTCCCTATAAGAGGCCTAAGCTCGGCTGCGATACGCGGAAACGCATGAAAACAAAAGGGAAACCGGACTCTCTAGAGCGCGTTTAGTTCGCAGTGGCTGCATCGGCTCCGCACGTGAAATTTGTTCAGGCCGGCATCAGTTTGCGCGCAAAGTGGGGCGCAATCACTTATGTCCCTTTCTTGTCGCGCGGATTTTCAAGCTCAGACTTCACAAATATCCACTCGAACTTCTACCTCGCAACTCGCACCTTCCTCCACATGAGTTCGGCCATGAAGGAGAGGGCGAATACTTTGCTGAGTCGTCCTCAGAATGGCGCTGATAGCTACAGACCTCCTCGACGGGGCGCTCCAACTTAAGTTAGCACCTCCGCACCTGTCGATGTTGACAGGTTACAAGGCATCGCAGTCCCCCCTAGGATCAGCCTCGGTAACCCGAACGCAGCGAACGCGGCGCGTTCGCTCAGAACCTCGCCCAGAAACAGTCCGGCATCAAGGCGGTGAATTATGAGTGCACTTCCACAGATCGAAATGCGGCCCATTCCGGTTCGGATCGCCCTGCTTGTGGGGGCAGATCCCGAGATTGAAGAACAACTGCGCGAAATCTTCGAGCCCGGTCTTTGGGCGCTCCAGCACGCAACGGATAACGCAGCCGCGCTCCGCTTAGCGCAGGGCAAGAACTTCGACCTGATCTTGACCAGTGAGAAGACGTCGGGCAGGGAGGATGTTGAACTTCTCCGAAAACTTCGGCGCGTTCGTCCTCATATCCGCCTGATTATCCTCGCCGACGAAAGCACTCCCTCGGACGTCATTACCGCGATGCGTGAACATGCTTTCAGCTATTTCTCCAAGCCCTTCTCGCCGGGCTCGCTTACCGTCATGATTCGGCTCGCCATGGAAGGGCCTGTTTGGGACGACGGGATCGATGTGGTCTCAGCAACTCCCGAATGGATTCGCCTCCGCGTTCGCTGTGACCTTCAGACGGCGGACCGAGTACTTCAATTCATGGACGAGGTCGCCGAACTGCCGGAACCAGAACGAAGCGCGGTGGGAATGGCCTTTCGCGAGATGCTGACCAATGCAATCGAGCACGGCGCGGGTCTCAATCCGGAACAAGACGTGGAGATTTCTTATTTGCGCGCCAAGCACATGGTGAAGTGCCGGATTAGTGATCCGGGCGAGGGTTTTACGCTGGACGAGATTCCGCACGCAGCCATTGCCAACCCCAAGGACGAGCCTTTGCGCCATCTCGAAATCCGTGATGCGCAGGGCCTGCGCCCCGGTGGGTTTGGCGTGCTGCTGACCCAGCGCTTGGTCGATGAACTCGTCTACAACGAACAGGGCAATGAAGTCACGCTGATCAAGTATCTCGATCTGGAGCCGCGGACGTCAGCACGTACCGACATATTTCCCACGCAAAATCCGAAGTGAGATGAACGCACTGGCCGATGCGCAATTCGATCATCACGACCGTTTCTCGCATTACAGCGATCCATGGGTGAGCGATGCAAGACTCCGGGGCTTGATCAATTTATTCCTGGAGGATGTGCGAACAAAAAGAAAGAAAACCGAAAGGAACTAACCATGAAAGACCTTGGCCTACGAATTCTCATTGCCGTCATTCTCGTCTGCGCTTCTTTATCCGTGTCGGCGCAAGACAAACCTTCACCGCAGACCTATGCCATCACCGTGTTCGGAACGAGTGGGGTCGACCGCTGGCAAATCGGTAACCGGAACAGTCATCGTCGAGGACTACTCCACCAACTCCGAGGTCAGCGAACTGGCTGGAGTTTTGAAAGCCAAAGGACAAGATGGCCTGGTGAGTGCTATGGGCAAGATCAAAGCAAAGGGTCGCATCGCCCTCACCGGCACGGTCGGCAACCAGGTAGAAGTCGTTCGACAGCATCCCACCGCGAAGGGCCGGCGCATCGTTCTCGTGTCCGATCGGCAAATGTCGCTGCCCGAACTTTGGAACTCTGGGCGTTCAACCGACTACAAGTTCAGTATCGTGATTCTCGACCTGGATGCGAACGGCAAGGGGGGCGGCACGGTCTACTACGCCGTCAAGTTGAAGTTCAACAAGAGTGGCCAACTGGAACTCGAACATTACGGGCAGTCTCCCGGAAGAATCGCGCAAGCGATGCTCATGAAGTAATCGGATCGAATTCTAAGGACTCGACCTCCAACCACGACCGCTCTGCGCTGTCGTGGTGATTTGTTTTGTGCGTCTTTCGTTCCTGCGTGAGGAGCCCAGAAGTTTCTGCAGGGAGTGAGGGAGCCATCAATGGAGGATTCCGCGCATCGCGGTCGCGTCTTAGTCCTTCGTCAGTGAAAAATAGAGATTCACCTGGAGCCCGATGTAGTTCACCTGCTGATTCGGGTGCTTGCCCGTATTGTTGTCATGCTCATAGTACGGATTGAACTGGACATGCTTCCCGACGGGAAGAAGGCAACCGGCAAAGAGCGAGGTCGTACTCCATTTTGCGTACTGGCTCTCGTAGTAAGGTTCGGCGGCTACGTAGGGAATCAAGTGATAGGAATGGATGGCAAAGGTTCGTTCCAACGTCAGTTTATTACGGTAGCGCCAGGTGAAAACTCCGCTTTTCCAGTCCAAGTCTGCGCGATTTCTGTCGGTCATCAGAATTGCGGCCTTCATGGGGAAGCGGAAGGTTACCGCCGTTAATAGGCGATTCTCGAGCGCTGTGTTCGGCGCAAGGATAAATCGATATCCAACCTCGAACTCAAGCGGTCTTTTCTTAGCATCGTCCAGATCGAAAGTCGTGACTTTTTTTAGCCTAACCAGAGGCTTGAGAAAAAACTGCACGCTCGGTCCGAGGGTAGCCTGGGTTGGATCCCCGCCGTCGCGATCGTCCTTCGCCTGGAAATACGCACGCGCCATCGGATTGAACGTGAGGTAAGTATCGACCTCCGGAAGGAATTGAGCTCGATTGTGCCTGCATGGGGAAGCAGGCAAAGGTGAACGCCAGCCCAGCGCCAGGCAGTACTCAACGCGCTCAGATAGTTTTTCATCGTTGCAATTGCGACGATGGGAGTCTAGCCGTCGATCTTGCCGCGTGGATACCGGCAATTCTGACAGGTGCCGCTCGTGCGAGTGTCCCATACCTTGTTTATGAGTGCGTTCACGGGCGCTCAAGCGCTAGTGAAGCGTGTTCCTGGTCTGCTCGGCTAGGAGAAATCGCCAAAACTGCACCGGATAGAGTCGACATAGGTGGGACACATGCGTTCGCTAAGCCATCATCATTATCAGAGTTCGCTTCGGCACTCCTTTGCGAGTGCGCTGCTGCTCATCATCATTCTAAGTACTCTCTGCTCGGCGCGGCCGAAGAAGGATGTCCTCCATTTCGCCAATGGCGATCGCCTAACCTGCGAGATCATCAAGCTGGAAAAAGGCTACCTGTACGTCAAACTCGAGTATGCGGACGGCACGGTCGCGATGGACTGGTCCAAGATTGTCAGCGTCGAGAGCCCACAGAGTTTTGTCGTAGCAGACCAGGCGGGAAAGCGTTATACGGGCACGCTGCAGAATGCGAGCGTGGAAAAAACGCCGCCAGAAGAAGAACTGAAGGTGGAGATCGCGGGGTCCTCCGCCAGTCAAGTTATCTCGGGCAAGGAGGTCGTGGAGATCGAACGGACAGACACGAGTTTCTGGCAGAACCTGCACGGCAGTCTTAATGCCGGGCTGAATTATTCGAAACAGCAAAATCGCACGCAATATAACTTTCAGACGAATGCACTTTTTCAAAGGACGAAGTGGTCGATGGGCGCGGACTATCAATCCAATTTCAGCGGAGGCGGTGATATCTCGAACCTTCGCAACGACCTCCAATTTGACATCGCACGACAGTTGCGATCCCCCCGCAACTTCTACATGGGGCTGGCAGAATTCCTGCAAAGCAGTGAACAGCAACTTAATTTGCGCACGACCTTCGGCGCAGCCGTGGGGCATGTTTTCAGTCACACGAACAATACTCTGATGACGGGGTACGCTGGCGCCGACTGGAACCGGGAACTGTACTCTTCGGAGGCTACGACTGGTACGACTGGAAATAGCGCAGAAGCCATCATCGGGACTCAATTGAATTTCTTCCGTTTCAAAACGACCAATATTCTCGCGGATGCCCGTGTCTATCCCAGCATGACAGACCTGGGACGGGTACGCTTCGACTTCAATACTTCCCTGAAACTGAGAATCGCGAAAGACCTCTACTGGAACCTTGGCTATTTCCTCAACTACGACAGTCGTCCGCCCTCGAACCTACCGAAGAGCGACTATGGTTCCACCTCCAGCGTGGGATGGACATTCTAGGCTTTGCCAGGAGTGCATGCATGCCACGGGCGATTCAGAGTGTTCCCCCCTCTGGCAAAACTGACAGTTGTCAGAATTAGACCTAGAGGCCAGCATGGTGACCGACGCAGATATCCTCTGCCATTTCACGAGTTGCGGATGAAGAGCTGAATTCACTCACATGCAAGCGATTTCCGGGGAAAGAGGCCCGCCGCCGGCAGCCTTGCCCTGGATTTGTTCGGCACGCTCCCAATCCAAACCTTCGGCTCGCGACAGGGTAGTGCATGTTGTGTTGCTTCAGGAAAGGACAATGAAATGCGTTATATCGAGACCGTAAAAGCTCACAAGGCTGCCATCAGCGGCGCCCTGCTGATTGGCTTGCTCATGTTCGTCAGCACCTTCGCTCTTTCGCGCGGACCGAAGACGGAGACCATTGAAGCCAGCGCGATGGGGACCGGCACACAGATGGGAGCGGTGATCGGCGTAACCCTGGACATTTACGAATGGTCCACTCCCGAAGATAGGCAGATCCTGATTGAGGCTTTCACCAAGGGACAGAATCAAGGTTTGGTGAATGCACTTTCCAAGATGAAGGCGGTGGGGCATTGCTCGATTACCGGAACCCTCGGCTATGACGTCAGCTATATCCGTATGGTTCCCACTCCCACGGGACGAAAAATCGTGTTTGTGACCAACCGTCAGATCAGGTTTGGAGAAGCATTTTTCGACACTCAGTCCCAGTCCTTCAATCTGACGGCGGGTGAATTTGAATTAAACAGCACCGATAAGAGTAAGAGCACGGGAGCGGTCTATCCAGCAACCCAGTTGATCATCGATAAGCAGGGGCAGTTGCAGTATGACCTCAGAGAGAACCCGTGGAAGCTCGTGGATGTTCTCGACTGGCAGGGAACGCCGGGCGTGAACTAGGCAGGAGAAAAAACGATGAAAACACGATGCATCTTTGCGCCCCAATACCTTGTAGCGCTGGTGATGGTTCTCGTTCTTTCCTCTTTCACCGTTGCGCAGGAACAGATGCGCGGCCCCGAAAAGTATCTCTGTTCGGAGCCCAGCCCGCAGTCCATGTGCACCGCCGAGAACACATGTGGCTCTGCCTCCACACCCTGCACCGTCGAGATCAAGCGAACTGCTTCTGACGCTTCGGCGACGCCCAGCATTCCAAAGGCGAAAGGGAACGCGCCCTTCTGCGTAAAGGCCGGAACCACGGTCAATTGGAAGAGCGGATCGAAGAACACGGGTTTTGTTCTGGACTTTGGCCCGTCCTCTCCCTTTGGTTCCGACGCAATCATCGGCGGTTCCGATCGTCCCGCGTCGACGGTTGCGAACAAAAAGGGCTGTTACAAGTACTCCGTCGGGGCCTGTGTTTCGGGGGCCATTTACGGAATGTGCGGCTCAGCCGAAACGGAACTCATCGTAACCGGCGGGAACTAAGAGCCCGCCTGCAGAAGGGGGAAAATGATCAGAACACTTGCGAAGCAGTTGCTCTGCACTACGTTGTCTCTGCTGCTGGTGGTCACAACGGTGCCATTTGAAGCTGGAGCCCAGGAGCCGGCACCATCGTCCGGATATTCGGGACAAGGTGTTCCGCTGACCCCGGAGGAGTTGCAGCAGCTGACAGGACCCATCGCCCTATACCCGGACTCTTTGGTAGCCCAGATTCTTGGAGCTGCAACGTTTCCTGACCAGATCGAAGCCGCTGATAACTTTGTTCATCAGAGCGGCCTCGCTGGTTCGTCGCTCATGCAGGCCGTGGACACGCAGCCATGGGATCCTAGTGTGAAGGCGCTGACCCAATTCCCCTCCGTCCTGGATAACATGTCGAAGAACTTGAGTTGGACGTCGGCACTGGGCGAGGCATATCACACGCAGGCTGCCGATGTGATGGCGGCGATCCAGTTCTTGCGCGCCAAAGCGAAGGCCGCCGGCAATCTGAAATCCGGAACACAGATCGTGGTCACCGAGCAGACGCCGCAAACCATCGTGATCCAATCCGCAAACCCGCAGGTCGTGTACGTCCCCATGTACAACCCCGCGGTGGTTTACGGAACTCCTTACGTTTACGTCGGATACGTGCCGCCGCCACCTCCGCCTGCGGGGGCTGCCGTGCTTGCATTCGGAGTCGGCATTGCAGTAGGCGCGATGATGAGTGGCGGATGTTGCGGTTGGGGATACAGCAGTTGGAATTGCGGTTGGCACAGCACCACGGTGGTGTATCACGGTGGTGCGTACTACGGAAACAGTGCCTGGCACGGCGGCTACTACGGTTCCAGTGCGAGTGCCTATGGACCATACGGAAGCGCACTATGCCACCAGCTATAACCCGTCCACTGGCACGTACGCTCGTGGCGGCGACCGTATCCAACGGTTACGGCAGCGCGAGCGCTGGCCAAGCGTATAACCCATCCACGGGAACTTATGCTCGCGGCGCATCAACCTCGAATGCCTACGGCAGCGCAAGTGCCGCGCAGGCGTACAACCCACGGACTGGTGCCTCTGCCTCCACGGTGCAAGGTTCCAACGCCAATGGAAGCTGGGGAAGTTCGACGGCCTCGAAAAACGGCACCACTGCGTACAGCCAGCACCAAACAACCTCGCAAGGAACCACTGCGTCGATGCAAGCCTCGAACGGTGCCTCGGCTTATGGCGCGTCGGGCAAGAACGGCAACAGCGCTGCGGTCGGTCAGACGGCGAACGGCGACAAGTACGCGAGCGCGAATGGAAACACCTACAAGAACACCGGAAGCGGCTGGAGCGGAAATTCGAACAACACCCAGAAATACGGTTCAACTTCGAGCACTTCTGCTGCTTCCAAGGGTTGGGGCGGACAAGACAAGAGCAGCGGGTCGTCCGCCTTCGGGGGAGCCAGCGGCGGAGGTTGGGACTCCCGCTCGGCGAGTGCTCGTGGTTCCTCGAGCATGGGCGGCGGAGGCGGCTGGGGCGGACGCAGTGGTGGAGGTGGAGGCTATCGCCGGTAAGACCACAGCGGGCCTGTGCAAATGAAATGCGCCAGGGACATGAAAGCCACTGGCGAGAGTTTTAAACCGTCGTTCCGTTGGAGGATCCTTATGCGTCTCAACAACCAAAGACTCGCACTTATGACTCGGTTGCTGCTTTTGGCTCTGCTCGTTTCATTTACTGCCTGCAACAAGTCCGACAAACCATCGGAGAAGGCTTTCACTTCCCCGGAAGATGCCGGCAGCGCGCTGCTCCAGGCGGCAAAGTCCGGCGACCAAAGTGCAATGTTGGCCGTTCTCGGACCGGAATCGAAGGATCTTATCTCTTCCGGCGACGCCGTACAGGACAAAACGGTGGTCGATGCATTCGTCGCAGCCTATGGGGAAATGCACCGCTTTCGTAAGATGCCGGACGGCGCTCAAATCCTGTTGGTTGGTGCTGACAATTTCCCCTTTCCCGTTCCGCTGAAGAAAGACAACGGAGGGCAGTGGTTTTTCGACACAGCGGCTGGCAAGGATGAGATTCTGGCGCGACGCGTTGGCCGGAATGAACTGGCAATCATCGACGTTTGTCTGGCTCTAGCCGATGCCCAAGGCGAGTACTTTTCCCAGCCTCGCGATGGCAGCAATGCGAAACAATTTGCGCTGAAGTTCATCAGCGACTCGGGCAAACAGAATGGTTTGTACTGGGAGTCGCCAGAGGGCCAGCCGAAGAGCCCGCTTGGGCCGCTTGTGGCATTTGCGACGGATGAAGGCTACAACGCAAAGCCGGCTGCGCGCGCGCCGTTCCACGGCTACAACTTCCGCATGCTCAAGAAGCAGGGAGCGCATGCGCCGGGTGGTGCCAAGGATTACGTGGTTGACGGGCAAATGGTCGGAGGATTTGCCTTCGTTGCCTACCCGGCGGAATACGGGAACTCGGGCGTGATGACCTTCCTGATTGATCAGGACGGCGTGCTCCTGCAGAAAGATCTAGGGAAGACGACGACCGAAATAGCTACCGCGATGGACTCGTTCGATCCCGATAACACCTGGACCGTAGTGTCGAGACAATAGCTGTCCCGTGAGTTGTCGCGTCGATGCGACGGTTAGGCGGTTGAACGTCCGCGATCAAGTGTCCAGCCCGGAAGGCGCCAGAATGTCTTACGCGAAGTCCGCGGGTCAGCTGGACACTTGGGGAATTCCTGCGTTGTTACGCTACCGCCGCGATCGTGGCGGGGCTGAACCTTCCCAAGCATTGAAAGCCGCCTTTTTCCAGAACTGATTTCAAAGCTGAGTGTTTCGTCAGCGATTGCGATGTACTCGTCCATCGCTTCGGGCATGATTGCGCTGACCGGTATTGTTTTTTCCCTGACCTTCGTGATGGTGCAGTTCAGTGCAACGGCATATTCCCCGCGCCTCGTACTCTGGATTGCCCGTGATCCCGTGATCCAGTGATGTCCCATTCCTTGGGGATATTCACGGCCACTTTCCTCTACGCGATCGCAGCTCTGGCTGGAGTCGATCGCGATGGTTCAGGAAGGGTCCCTTCGGTGAGCGTCTGGCTCGTGGTCGCCTTGCTGCTAGCGAGCGTCGCGATGTTCATCAGTCTCATCCATCGCTATTGGCCTGCTGCAAGTCAACCGCATGTTGATTCTCACGGGCGACCAGGGACGGAGGGTGATCACCACCCTTTATCCGTCAGCGAAACCGCTAGGCGCTATCAGTGGATCGGACGAGTTTCGAATCTTGCCTTGCGCGCAGTCGCGCATTCATTTCGGCCGAACCTCGCTCGATCCAGACGCGATGTCGATGCCCTGGTCGCTTAGCGAGCTCGAAGGACCCACGTACCACCGGGATCCTCATCTTCGGCCTCTTTCCGCTTGTCGCCGCTAGTGTCTTGGCGGAAATCCCTTGAGCAGTTTGTCGATCGCCTTTTGGGCCAGAACCAGAGCCTGGTCTTTCTGTTCCGGGTCAAGTTTTTGCATGACCGTTCCCTTCCAGACCATCTTGCTTCCATCGATGAATTGCAGGGTGAGGCTCCCTTGGGCGACCAGCGGCGCATTTAGGACGGGTGCTCCGAATTCCCCCTGCCACATGACAGGATCCATCGTCGCCGTTGGAGGTGCGTTGTATCCAAAGTCGATCCCGCCAGCGGCGCTGAGGGTGAGATCACCATTGGCGTCAACGCGCGTCAGACCCTTGGCCTGCAGGTCCTGGTCGATGGTGGCGACCACGTCCTGGAACAGTTGAGGCCTCATGATCGGATGGTCTGGCTTCGCCCACGTGTAGGTCTTGTACTTCGCAAAATCCGCGCTCTTGTCATATCCGATCTTAGTCTTCTGGGTGAAGCCACAGGTTGTGACCCCAACTACGATGAAGCAAGCCAGGAACAGACGGCGACCTCTTGTCATTCTGCTCTCCCGAGTATGGTAGACCAATCCATGCGTGACACTAGTGAAGAGTGGTGGCGAAAGAAACTGTCACAAGTTACAGGTTCTTCAGACCCTGCGGTTCGTGGATCAAGTCTCGCAAGGTCCCTCTCAAACCCGCGTTCAAGCGGAATGCCAGAGGCTTGCAGGATCGAGCGCAGTCCTTGCCGTTCGACAGGACTGGTAAAACTCCCAGTTGAGCATTCCGAGCCATACGCCTAGGCTTGCCGCGATGGATTGCGTTCATTGCCAGGCGGGCCGAACCTTGGACGGCTGCTGACCATGAATTTTTGGAAGGTTGATTGGCTGCCTCCCGCAAAGGAAGAGCAGTCGTCGGAACCAGATAGCAGCCGAAAAGGGGGATTTTGATGATTCGCAGACTGAAAAGTGGCGTTGCAGGAATTGCGCTGGCCATGAGCCTTGCCCTGCTTGGCAGCGGTGTCATGACGGCCCAGGACATCAAGACCAATTACATGCCGGGGACCGATTTTTCGAAATATCACACGTACAAATGGGTCGCTATTAATAACACCGAGCAGGTGGATCCTATTGTCGTTCAGCAGATCAAAGACGCCATCGATGCCCAGTTGACTGCTAAAGGGATGACGAAGACCGACGCTGACTCAGCCGATATGTACGTCGGCATACAGACTTCGATCCAGCAACAGCAGCAATGGAATGCCGATGGCATGGGAGGCGGCTGGCGGATGGGCGGTGGCATGGCGAGCGCCACGAGCACCACGATTCAGATCGGCACGCTCGGCGTTGATTTCTATGACCCAGCAACGAAGCAGCTTGTCTGGCGGGGTTCGGCGACCAAGACTTTGAATCCCAGCAAGAACGCGCAGACAAACTTGAACCGCGTTAACCAGGCAGTGGCGAAGCTGCTCAAGAGTTTCCCACCGAAAGCGTAAGCGAAGATTCGGAACTGAAACGATTGGAGCGGTGAGCGGGACCGCTCCGTCCGATATGTGGAGGTGGCTGCGGTTAACGTCATCGCCCTGAATGGAATGCGCGTGTCCATCCTGAGCTGGGAGATATCCGAATGCTGCGATTAATCCTTAGTCTCGTCCGCCCCTACCGGGGCACCCTGGCGATCATTCTGCTGGCCATGATCGTGCAAACCGCGATGAGCGTAGCCGGGCCTTGGCCGCTGAAGATCATCCTCGACAACGTGGTGGGTTCCCATAAGCTTGCGCCTTGGCTTGCCGATCTTCTCCGTCCAGTGTTGGGTGGTGACAACAAGATGCAGATCGCGGTCGCGGCCTCCTTGGCGGTATTGGTCATTGCCTTGGTGGGCGCCGTCGCCTCCTACGTTTCCAACTACTTCACCACCAGCGTGGGCCAGTGGGTGGCAAACGATTTGCGTCTGCGGACCTACCATCACCTGCAGCAACAATCTCTGAGTTATTACGACACACACCAGAGTGGCACGCTGTTGAGCACGATCACTTCCGACGTTTCGACCATCCAGAGTTTCGCCTCTTCCGCCACTCTCGACATCGTTGTCGATCTGTTCACGATCGTGGCCATGCTGCTGATCATGTTCCGGCTGAATTGGGACTTCACCTTGATCGCACTGGCGGTAACGCCTTTCCTCTCCTGCTGGTCTCGAGAGTTCAACAAAGCGGTGAAGAAGGCCACACACGAAGTGCGCAAGCAGCAAAGCAAGGTCGTTTCCGTGGTGGAGCAAGGGCTGGAATCGATGAGGGTGACGAAGGCTTTCGGCCGCCAGGACTTGGCGGAAGAAGGGCTGGCTGAAGTCAGTCAAGCGACTGTGGACGCCGCGCTCAAAGCCCGCCGCATCAAGTCCCTTTTGTCCCCGATTGTGGCAATTACAGTTGCACTCTGTACTGCCGTCGTGATGTGGCGGGGATCGGCGCTCATCCTCGCCGGAACAATGACCGCCGGCGCGTTGACCGTCTTTCTCGCGTATCTGCGCAAGTTTTTCAAGCCCGTACAGGATTTGGCGACGATGACGAATACCATCGCACAGGCCGCGGTCGGAGTGGACCGCATCCGCGCGATCCTCGATTCCGACATGATTATTGCTGAGCGCCCGGATGCGCGTGAACCGAACGCGCTCGCCGGCGAGATCGAATTTGAACATGTCGCCTTCGCTTACGACCCCACTGCCCCGGTTCTCATCGACGATGTCGTTTCAAGGTCAAGGCGGGACAGATGGTCGGTGTTGTTGGACCCACTGGCTGCGGCAAGTCCACGGTCGTAAGTTTGATCCCGCGGTTTTATGATCCCACCGCCGGCACCGTCAAAATCGATGGCGCGGATATTCGTGAGTACAAAAAACATCCGCTGCGCGACCAGATCGGCTACGTGCTTCAGGAACCGGGTCTGTTTGCCGGATCGGTGCGCGACAACATTGCCTACGGCAAGCCCGGCGTGACGGACGAGCAGATTCACGAAGCCGCCAAGCTTGCCAATGCGGACGAGTTCATCGCCAAGATGCCCCACGGCTACGATACGATGATTGGCGAGCGCGGTGAGACGCTATCCGGAGGCCAACGGCAGCGCATCGGAATCGCCCGCGCCATTATCCGCAACAACCCCATTCTCATTCTGGATGAGCCCACCGCCGCTCTCGATACCGAGTCCGAGAAATTAGTGATCGACGCGCTGGAGAAACTGATGAAAGGGCGCACGGTGCTCACGATCGCTCACCGTCTCAGTACCATTCGCGATGCCGACAAGATCGTCGTCCTGAAAGACGGAGTCGTCGCGGAAGAGGGAAGTCATGACCAGTTGCTGGCTCGCGGTGGGGTCTATGCCGAACTGTATCGAATTCAGTACAACACCGCGCCAGTCGCCCTCGCGTCATAGGTCCGCGTGTTTCGTATTTTGTCTCGAGGAGGTTCACATGTCACGTTCCTTGATTATCATGCCCGACGATACTGCAAAGCCGATTCTCGATGCCATCAACGGCGCGACCAAATCTTTGCGCATCAAGATGTTCATCTTTTCCGATCCAGACTTCTAACGGCCGTCATTGCCGCCAAGAAGCGCGGTCTGAAAGTACGCGTCATGCTGAATCCCGCCCGGCGGGACGGCGAATCGGAAAATACGGCGTCCCGCAAGCAGCTTGAGGCTGGTGGCGTCGAAGTCCTCGACAGCAACCCAGCCTACGACGTCACCCACGAGAAGTCCATGGTCGTGGATGATGCGACCGCGTTTGTGAACTCCTTGAATTTCGAAACTAAGAACCTGACCGAAACGCGCGATTACTCCATCGTCACATCGCATGCTCACGAGGTTGCTGAGATCATTCAATGTTTCGAAGCGGACTGGGCGCGGAAGACCTTCCATGGAGACGATAAGTCTCATCTGATTTGGTGTTCCGCAAACGGCCGAGACCGCATCGCGCAGTTCATCGACGATACGAAAGAGTCCCTGTTTTTGCAGAATGAGCGCTACCAGGACGCTGTCATTATCGAACGACTGGTCCGAGCCGCGGTCCGGGGGGTCAAGATCCACGTGATGGCTCGTCCCCCTCACAAGCTGAAGAAGGCAAAACTCGTCGAATCGGTCGGCGGGTTACGGACGATGAACGACGTTGGCATCAAAATTCACAAGCTGAAACACCTCAAGCTTCATGCCAAAATGCTGCTGGCTGATCATGCCCGCGGAATCGTGGGATCCATCAACCTGGCACCCGGCAGCTTTGATAGTCGCAGAGAATTGGCCATCGAATTCCGAGACGCCCACGTGGTTGAGAGCCTCGCGAAGACGGTTCACCATGACTGGGAGAAATCACATCTTCTCGATCTGACCGATGAAGGGCTGCTCGCCGAGTTCGAGAACCATAAGGCAGAAGGAACAGAAGAGATGGCACTTAACGGCGCCAACGAAAAACACAAGTAAGAGACGAGGTCGAGATTGAAGCGTACCCTCCTGGTCGCCGCCATGATTCTGGTGGCAGCGGCCCTGCTGTTCGCGCGATCCAGCAAACTGATTACGAGTTGGCGGAATCCAAGCTATGCCCCGACGAAAAAAGTTCATCGGGTGCTGGCCATGGGATTCAGCAACAAGATGGAAGTCCGCGCAGACTTTGAAGATGCTCTGGCGGCGGAACTTACCAGCAAAGGACTAGAGGCGATCGCCGGTAATACGATTCTGCTGCGTCCACCGGGCACCAAGCTTGACCTCACCTACCTGAGGGAGCAAGTCCAGGCGAACCAGATCGAGGCCGTCGTGGTCTCACGCCTGGTGAAGGTGGACAATACGGTCACCTATGTTCCGGGTACGGCGTATTTCATGCCTTATCCCTACTACAACACCTTCTATGGTTATTACGGGACGCTGTATCCCGTGATTTACTCGCCTGGATACCTGGAGAAAGAGAAGAAGGTGCGGGTTGAGACGAACGTCTATCTCACCACGCCGCCAGATGGGCAACTGATTTGGACCGGGACCACCGACACCTTCAATCCGTCGAACGTCCACAGCGCCATCAAGGGACTGGTCAATCTGGTCGTCGCCAAAATGGAGAAAGACGAGGTGCCTTAGAGGTAATTTGATCCAAGGGGCTCCCGGTCCCGGCGGTCGGCCGGCAAACTTGGCCGTTGCGGCACCTCACCCAAGGATCCAACAATGTTCTTCTAGCGTACTTTCAGGAGTACTGTGCTAGGTGCTCGTGAGTGGCTGTCAAGATTGCCAGTGGTTGATCGGTATAACCTCATCATATCTTTTGACAGTTCATCCTGCGGACCCGAGCCGTCACGACGCATCATGTTGGAGATGACAACAGTCGGCGTTCGCTAGGAATAAATTGACCGAGCGAGGATTTCACCGCCACGCTGCTTTCTCGGGTGTCATCTTCAACGAAATCGAAAGCAGGCTGGCTACGTCCGTAGCGCAACATCAACGTTGTCTTGGTTGCAAAGGGCCTGTGTTCCGATGGGCGCTGTTCTGTGTCCTGGTTCTGAGCGTCGTTCCGCCCACTGCTGCGAGCTCCGCCGCCCATTCTACCCGCCCCAAGCCGCGTCCTGTACCGCAACAAATTGAGGTGCTTTTTCTTTCGTCTCTCGATCCGGACTTGCCCGACGTCGCGGCCATGATCGAGCAAACCGAAGCACAGATACTTGTCGGCTCCGATAAGCCCGTTCGTTTCAGTTCTGAATATCTCGATTTCGCGTCCGCCCTCGGGGACCGTACGCGCGGTAAGGCGACCGTCTCCTATCTGCTGGATAAGTACCGTGGGCAGACTTTTCAACTCGTCGTTGCCATCGGGGAAGAGACAGTGATGTTTGCGCAGCCGATGCAAGCAAAATTGTTTCCGGATGGGACGCTCTTATTCTTGGTGGTTGATCCCCAGAGCAGTGATCTCTGGATGCATCAAACGCCAGCCGTTACGGGCGTCATTCGCGAGACTAATTACCTGCCCACATTGCAGTTGGCGTTGCGGCAAAATCCGGGCACGTCACGCGTCGTCGTGGTCGCGGGATCTTCCGAGGGGGAGAAGCTCGAGGTGCGGATCGCACGCAGGCAGTTCCAGGGGTATGAACCGAACCTGAAGTTTGAATACGTGACCGATCTTGACTTGTCCGAGTTGGGACGACGCCTGGCCAGCGTCGAACCCGGCACCGTCATTCTGTTCCTCGATTTCGCGACCGATCCCAGCGGTCAAAAGCTCATCCCGGCGCGCATTCTGCCGGCCATTTCTAAAATCGCAAGAGCGCCCATCTACGGGGCATTCGCCTCCGTTGTGGGGAATGGGGCGGTAGGAGGAAATGTTGCAGACTTGGGCGACGTAGGCCGCACCTTGGGGCACGACGGGGAGCGCATTCTGAAGGGGGAGAAGGCCGAGGATATCCTCGTCAGCACCGGCAATTTTCAGCACTATGTGATCGACTGGCATCAACTGCATCGGTGGGGCATTCCCGAGGATCAGTTGCCCGCCGATAGCGTCCTTTTGAACTGGGAGTACTCTCCCTGGGAACTCTACCGGTGGAGAATTCTCGGCCTATTGGCGGTTCTGCTGCTCGAGACCATGCTGATAGTTCTGCTCCTTCTCAACGTCGTGCGTCGTAAGCGTGCCCAGCAGGCTTTGGCTCAAAACGAGAAGGAACTCGAAGAAGCCCAGCACCTCGCTCGAATCGGTAGCTGGACCTTGGATGTAGACAAAGGAGAGATCAGCTGTTCGGACGAACTCTATCGCATTTATGGACTTGAGCCGCGAAAGTTTTCGGTCCGCGGTGAGGAATTTAAGAGGCTCTTTACTCCCGAGAACTGGGAGAAGCTCACGGTTGCCATGAAGCACGCTCTGCAAGCCGGTTCAATCCAGGAAGTCGAAGTGGAGGCGGTACTCCCCGACGGCAGCAGGAGATGGAGCCGCATCCGGGGCGAAGCCGTGCGGGATGCCTCCGCGGGCGTGGTCTATCTCCACGGAACAGCCCAGGATATTACTGAGCGAAAGCTCTCTCAGACCAAACTGCAAGAGAGCGAAGACCGGCTGACCGCCATAGTGGCGTCGGCGATGGACGCGATCATCGCTGTGGACGACCAGCAACATGTCCTGGTGTTTAACGCATCGGCTGAGAAGATGTTCGGTTGCCCGGCCAGCGCGGCGATCGGCGGGTCCATGGACCGCTTCATCCCGCAACGTTTCCGTAAAGAACATGTCGGACATCTGCGCCGCTTCGGCGAAACGAGAGAAACCAGCCGCACGATGGGCACGCTGGGCGCGCTCTGGGCCGTACGGTCGAATGGCGAGGAATTTCCGATTGAAGCGTCGATCTCGCACGTAGAAGATGCGGGTAAGAAGCTTTTCACCGTTATCATCAGGGACATCACCGAGCGCCTTCGGGCCGAGCAAGCCGCGGCTGAGAGTGAGAAGCGTTTCCGCCTTATCGCTAACACTGCCCCCGTGCTGATCTGGATGTCCGATCCAAACAAGTTATGCAGCTATTTCAATCACTCGTGGCTTGAGTTCACGGGCAGGAGCATGGAGCGAGAGCTTGGGATGGGCTGGCTCGAAGGTGTGCACGCTCAAGACGTGCAAGGTTGCATCAATACCTACACGCAGTTCTTCGATCGCCGTGAAAGATTCAGTATGGAATACCGCCTCCGCCGGCACGATGGAGAATATCGCTGGGTCCTGGACATCGGTGCGCCCCGTTTCAACGACGATAGTTCTTTTGCCGGGTACGTGGGTTGCTGCATGGACATCACCGATCTGAAGCAGGCTAGGGCTACCGTGATCGAGTTCAGTGGGCGGCTGCTGCGAGCGGGAGAAGAAGAACGAGCGCGTATCGCGCGCGAGCTACACGACGACATCAACCAGCGCCTGGCCCTGTTGGCCAACGGACTTCAGGAAGCAGAGCAGGCCGCCGCCGCTGACAAAGATCGATCGCGCAGTCAGGGATTGCATGTGCTCTGGCAGATGACGAATGAAATCGCGACTGACATCCAGCACATGTCGCATCAATTGCACCCGTCGAAGCTGCACTACCTTGGGCTCACGTCGACGGTGCGGCAACTGTGTAATGAGTTTGCCCAGCAACACAAGATTGAGATGGAATGCATCGTCAAATCCCTGCCCGACGACCTCGACGAAAGCATCTCGCTCAACCTCTTCCGCACGGTGCAGGAGTCGTTGCGCAATGCCGTCAAGCATAGCAAGGCCCACCATGTGAAGGTCGAATTGACCTGTCAATCGAATGTGGTTCACTTGCTCGTCTCCGACGACGGGGTGGGTTTTGATCCCGAGGAAAGACGAGCCGATCACGGCCTGGGACTGGTGAGCATGCGAGAGCGTCTGAGGTCTGTCGGCGGAGAATTCTCGATCTGGTCCAAACCGTTCCACGGTACCGTGGTGGAAGCTAAGGTTCCGGTGGCTACGAAGCGCGCCCCGTCAGAATTGACAGTAGCCGGCCCCAACGACGCCGCTTAGAATCGCGGCGAATGTTGGTCCATGGGTCCGGCAGTGACTGCATTTCGCGTGTTTTGGATTGCAATCCCGCACCCCCGGCCCGCGAAAGGGTGTTCGTGGCGGACGTGACTATCCTCCTCGCCGACGATAATACTGCCGTCCTCGATCATGTTGGCAAGATGCTGAAGAAGGAGGCAGCCTATCGAGTTCTGGCCACCATCATGGACGGGAACATCGTCGTTCGAGAATATCTTCGACTCAGACCCGACGTCATCGTCCTCGACATTTCCCTTGGGGAACTGAGCGGGATCGACATCGCCCGAAAGCTCCGCGATTCCGGCTGCAGAGCCAAGATTATCTTTCTCACAGTGCACGAAGATCGTGACTATGTGAATGCCGCCATCGGCGCAGGCGGTTCGGCTTACGTCGTGAAATCGCGCCTGAATCTCGACTTACCCAGCGCCATAAGGGCAGTCCTGGCCGACAGGCTCTTTGTTTCGCCGAGCCTGATGTACGAACCCGTCTGAGGGGAAGACTCCAGCAAGACTTTCCTCCCATCGACCGACTCTCCTCAGGCTTGACTGTTAGTAATGACAGTTCCGGCGTCCTCTTCCATTCCTTACTCTATTCGTATGTTGGGCCACTTCGGGGAGGTACGGAAATGCCCCGTCAGATCGAACGCCTTCTATGGAACTTCTTGAAGGTGATGCTCGCCTACCGCCTGGGAAGCCGCCTTCACCGGTTGTGGGAATGACCGCGATCGGCTCGGAGCTGAAGCGGTTTTGAACGCTCGCCTCCTTTTCAGCTACAACGGCGAACCGGCAGTTTTCGCTCCGATCGGCTAGTTGCGCCCATGGGCCGGCGTTCCGGGATGACTGTAAGTACTGACAGTTACCCGGTTGTTGCTTCCCTTGTAGTGTTCGGCGGTAAGAGAGAGTCGCAGTGTCGGCAGAACGTTGCCGGCCAGTTCAGTCTCCGGTTTCGCCGGGTGACTCTCCAAAAAAGGTCACGTGATGCGTTGGATGCGCTATTTCGAGCGTGGGTTGCTGGTGGTGGGTGTGCTGCTGCTCGCTCTTTACCTGGCCGCCCGTGTGCACCGGACCGTAATGTCGAACTCGGAGCTGCAGAGCTTTAAGGCCCTGGCACGTGTGCCGGTGGCAGGTGCCCGGGGCGTGGCTCTGAGTACGAACGTTCCAGATTTCAGTCTGTGGTCGGAGAAGCGGGTTAAGGAGTATCAGGAAAGCCTGTCAGCCCATTTCTCTCCTGCTATCGGCATTCTGCGCATTCCCAAGATCGACGTTGAGGTTCCCATACTCGAGGGAACCGACGATCTGACCCTGAACCGGGGAGTTGGACATGTGGCGGGTACCGCCAATCCCGGGGAGAGCGGCAATATGGCAATCGCTGGACATCGTGATGGCTTTTTCCGTGGGCTGAAGGATGTTGCAGTCGGGGACAAGATTGAACTGGTCACGCTGCAGGGGTCGGAGACATTCATCATCGATCGCATCACTATCGTTCAGCCCACCGATGTTTGGGTGCTACAACCGAGATCCTTGTCATCTCTGACGCTAATTACTTGCTACCCGTTTTATTTCATCGGCAGCGCCCCGCAACGGTACATCGTCCAGGCTTCAATCAACGGCCCCGCTGCCATGACCGTTGAGGTTCGCCCCGTGCTCCGAGTCGAGATTGATGATTTTTCACTGCAGTGGCAACAGCAACGTCTTTGAATAAGCAAACGCATTGGAACTGAAAGTCCGATCCGAAAACCGATATAAGGAGAACACGAAATGAACTCAAGAACAAGCTTGACGCGTGCATCGCTAGTGCTCTTGGTAGCAATCCTTGGTGTAGCTTTTACCCTGAGTATGAGCGCGCAGGTGCAAACAAAAACGACCACAACCTCCGGCGCCGCTTCGGTCACAACCCACGTGGAAAAGGGCGAAATCGTCTTCGTTTCCGGCAACAGTGTCGTCGTCAAAATGGCGGACGGTACGCTTCGCCACTTTGACAACGTCCCCGAGAGCGCCAGAGTTACGGTCGATGGACAGCAACTGGGCGTTCACGACTTGAAGGCGGGAATGAAGGTTGAGAAGACCATCACGACCACGACCACCCCAGAAACCATCACCACGGTGAAGAGTGTGACGGGAAAGGTATGGTTCATAAACCCGCCCAGCACAGTAATCTTGACCATGGAGGATGGAAAGAACCAGGAGTTCAAGATTCCGAACGGCCAGAAGTTCGACGTCAATGGACAGATGGTGGATGCTTGGGGACTGAAGAAGGGGATGACAGTCAATGCGACGAAGGTTGTGCAGGCGCCCGCGACGGTGATCGCGCAACACGCGAAGCTGACCGGCGAAATGCCGCCAGCACCGCCTCCTCCGCCGCCGGCTGATGTTCCAATCCTAGTGGTGGAAGAGGTTGCGGTTCCAGTTCAAGTGGCACAGGCTCCGGCGCCCGCGCTGCCCAAGACCGGAAGCGAACTGCCTCTGGTTGGATTGCTGGGTCTGCTGTCCTTGGCGTCTTCCCTGGGATTGCGCACCGCCCGCAAGAGCCGCTAAGGTTTGCTTCCGGGCTAGTAATGGCGGACGCACATTGCACCAACCCGAAGGAGTTGCCCGTTAACCGGCGGCAGCTCCTTCGGCTTTTCTGCTGACCAGACTGTGTTCGGCAGGCGAAGATTCATGCAACCGCGTGTAGCAAAGCGCACCGCAAAATTCTGCCCGGTCGATAACCGTCTCAACCTGATCCTTAGCGTTCAACTTACGGCCTCCGTTCATCTGATTCAGTAATTTCTTGCCAACTCCAAGTGCGCTGTAACTTTTGCCAGTATCGCATTCGTCGGAGCGCTGGCATTGTCAGAGAAATGAGGAACGTACGACTCGACAACCCTTTCATGTTTCGAGTTCGAGTCGGCACTTTATTGAACCGAGGAGTGGAAGACCAATGAAACTTACTAAGTTGTTCGTATTCTGTGCTGTGTTGTTAGTGGGGCTCGCCGCATGGTCTCAGGACTTCCCGCGAGCAGAAGTCGCCGCCGACTACTCGTACGCCCGCTTTTACCCGGTTGCCCGGGGAACCCAAAGCCTGAGCCTGAATGGCGGCGGTGGAGCGCTGGTGGTGAACGTCACCCCCTACTTTGGGATCAAGATGGATCTCCAAGGTTATGGGAGCAACACGGTCACCTGGACGAATCCCGCCGGTGGATCCGCCACGGCCCAAGGCAACCTCTTCACGTACCTGTTCGGCCCTCAGATTAAGCTCCGTTCGCCAAGATTCCAGCCGTTTGGACACTTTCTTCTGGGTGGAGCACATAGCAACGTCTACGCAAATCTGACGAAAGCGTGCCAACTGTCGTGCACCACTTCGGCATCACCTGCAGGGAATGCTTTTGCCCTGGCGATCGGCGGCGGCATCGATATTCCGATCGGCCACGCATTCCAATTCCGCCCCGCGGAAATCGACTACCTGATGACGCGCTTCACTAACCAATTCAACAATTCGTCGCAGAACAACTTCCGCTACTCCGCAGGTGTGAACTTCACCTTCGGAGGCGCCAGCCACTAATATAAATGATTCGGCACTGGCCCCGGTGGAGGCTTCACATATCAAACACCGGTGGGCGGGCCCAGGGAGGTGAGGAGGCTCACCTCCCTGAGGCCAAATATCCCTTCTTGTAATAAGCCTGTAAGTGCGAGGTGTTCGAAGGCGGCGCGTCTCCCTGCGGCATGACCCGCACCTTTATCTTCCGCCATCGTCCGTCTGCTGCGATGCTCTTCGGTTTGTATCCCAGCACGTATTGGTTACGAAGTTCCCAGCTGATGGCGGCGGCGGTATCGGGGAGCAGCGAAAGACTGTCAATTGCCACCGTCCGCCCGCCCGAGGCATCGGTAATTTCACCGAGCCACTTCTTCCCCATATATTCTTCAAAGGTCTTGAACAAAGCGCTGTCGAACAATCCAATGGCATAGGCGGCCACGTCAGACTCTCGAAGAATACTCTTGATCTCGTGCAGCTTGTATCGACTGTTATTGTCTCCGCCGTCGGAGATGATGAGCAGCGCACGGCGCTTATACTGCGCGGTATGCATCTGTTCCACTCCCAGATAGATGGCATCCAGGAGCGCCGTATTCCCCTCCGGCACAGCCAATCCTAGTTCTGTCTCGATCGCTCGAATCGATCGTGTCGAACTCGCGATCAGCTTGGGGTGGTTAGAGACTGCGATGACAAAATAGTCGTCGTCCGGATTCGCGTTCTGAAAGAAAGACTCCACGGCCGCGCGCTCCGTATCAATTTTGCCGGTCATGCTTTTGCTGAGATCCAGAATCAGCCCCACAGAAATAGGACCATCTTCCTCGGCGAAGTAGCGAATCTCCTGCTTGGTATCTCCTTCATACAGGGCGAAGTCTTCCTTCCGCAGCCCGGTGACCGTATGGCTCATCGCGTCCGTAACGGTTACGGGCACCGTCACCAGGTTCACGTCGACGCGGAGAGGAGTCTGGCGGGTTTCTAGTTTCGGCAGGCTTGAGACATGTACGGTGTCGATCTCAGTTGGAGCAGTGCTGGTCGCCACCGTCGGTGGATCTTTCGACTGGGAGTGAGACAGTGGCGCAAGCAAAATGAGCGTCAGAAGAAAGGTTGACACCAAAACACCGCAAACAGTTGGACAGAGGCGATGTGAACAACGCCCAACTAGGCCCATGGATCCCCCACAAAAATTGCTGAGAGCATAGCACAGGTGGGATCAGGCGAGTATAAGAGAAATCCTAGCCTTCTGGCCCTTTGATAATGGATCTCCAGGGCGCTCCGCAAAGGAGGAGCAACTCATTTGTTTGCAGTAGGATGACGGATCAGGCCTAAAGGCTCAACGCAATGGCCGCCGGTGCCGAAATAGGGCGCTCACCGAAGGCAGTGCAATATTGAACACAAACGAAAAAATGCCTTCCGATTCACTCTGGACAGAGGCTTCGGCGGGTGGGATGGGTTGACTCGAGTTCTAGGCGTCGCCAAATGTCTGGCTGAGTCCGCTGTCGAATGAGGCACAGTATTCGAGTTCGCCTAAACACAGCGGGCAATGAAGTTCGTAGACGTTTCCCACCGAATGAATCGAGACGAAGGAACCGCATTTCTCGCAATGCCAATACGTCCCTTTGAACTGCGGCAGGGCAGTCGCACGATTGGTGCCTCCGGTGATGAACATCAAGGCGCTCCTCTCGATCACGAGTCGACCAATGGTAGGCAGTTTCGAGGGGGTCGAAAACTGTCAAATATTACAGGCACGGATGATGTGCTCACGGCGCTGTCAATTTGTACAGTTTCCTATGTCGGTGCACTCCTTCAGAATGGCTGCGCTTGCTACTCTGCGCATTGGGATTTTGCCATGACCTTACCAACCGAGACAGCCTTAACGATTGTGGTCGTGAAATCGCTCGCCATTGTTGGATCGGCTTTCGCCGCCATTCTCTTTCTTGCCGTTGTCGGTGCCAAGAAAGGTTAGTCCGGAGCGACGATCGTAGTGTGGCGCCGAATTGTCCTGCCAACATGCGCTCCCAGCAACCGACTGCCTTGGCGCAAGGCCCCGTCGAATCAGCAGACTCTGCGCGCGCAACTTTCTCTATACACTGTGAGTTTTGACAGTTCGCTCCCCAGGGAGCCAGGGGATAGCTTCTGAAGGAGGGTTGTTTTAGAACGGCTTTCCTCGGTTTCGCAGTTTCATGGCAGGTTTGGTTTCCTTACTCGCCAAGCGCGGAACTTGTAGCACAGCAGATTCGCCACATCTTGATACGCATCTAACCGCCAAAATCCAAATGGAAGTCGGCTTCAGGAGCCTCGCTAACGATTCAGCCACGAACTTTAACAGGGTGCTGAGTTTACTGCTGCTGTGGTTCTTCCTTGTCGGTGGATTGTGCCTTTGCCTATTGAAACCCACCGCGGCCCTGGACGAGCCAGCCGCGTCCCGTCCGCCTGTAGCGGTGGAACCAAAATCTCCGAAAGATGCCGCTCAAGAACCCGCAACGCCTCCTGCGCCCGAAGTGAAGCCCCAAGAGCAGACCGAAAAGACCGCAACGAAGAACGAGAAGAAGAAAAGGGCGCATCGCGGGTCGATCCTGATTGCTCCTCTCCCGCTGGTGAGTCCGGCAATCGGCACTGGACTTATACCCATCGTGGGTTACATCTTTCCGTTCAGCAAGAGCGACAAGGTCTCGCCTCCATCCACCATCGGGGGCGGAGGGCTGATCACCAATAACGGAACGGGTGCCTGGTTCTTCGGCGGCCAGTTATTTCTCAAAGAAGACCGATATGAGGTCACGGCCGGCTATGGTCGCGGCAACGTGGAATACAACCTGTATGGCATCGGTCTCGTCGCCGGGAATGCCGGGCTCAAGTTACCTCTGAGCCAAACTGGCCACGTCTTTTTTGGGGAAGTCGTGCGTCGCATCGCTTGGAAAATTTTTGTCGGTCCCCGATTTATAGATGGCGGGTCCTTCTTGACGATTAATCCGAACAATGGCGAGATTCCTCCTCTCCCACCCGATGTCGGGATCAACACCACCCTCACCTCGTTGGGATTCCGCGTCGTCCGCGATACTCGTCCCAACCACTTTTATCCCACTGGTGGCGACAAGCTGGAATTCACGGCCGATTTCTTCTCTCAGGCGTTGGGGAGCAAGTACTCGTTTGCGCACTACAAATTCAACTTCGACAAGTACTGGAGCTTGAGCAAGAGTCAGGTGCTGGCCTACGACCTCTACGTCTGCGACACCGGTGGACAGCCTCCTTTCTAGGGGAATTGCATCTATGGGGCCTCCAACGAACTGCGCGGATATGTGGCCGGGCAATATATCGATCGTCACATGTATGCGACCCAGGTGGAATATCGCTTATCGTTGCCGTGGAGGTTGGGTCTCGCTGGATTCACTGGGGTCGGCGAAGTGGTGCCAGGCGCGACGCAATACCTCAGAAGCAATCACCTGCTCCCCGACATCGGCGGAGGCCCCAGGTTTGTACTGAGTCCCAAATACCACGTGAATCTTCGCACTGACTTTGCGCGCGGCAAAGACAGTTGGACCTGGAGCATGGGTGTCGGTGAGGCCTTCTAGCCTTCGTTACGCCCCTGTTAAATGTGACAGTTGTCGGTCGAGGCGGACGCCCCTACTCTCCACTTGAGTGGACGTCTCTGATGGCAGGTAGCATGCGCGAATGGATCGAATTGTCGTCACAGGGAATCCAGGCGCTGGCGGTGGTCATCATCGCCGTCTCGATCATCTTTGGTTCCGTGCGCTATCTGGTGCAGTTGTTAAGAAAAATACCAAGTCCATACCGCGCCTATAAAGAGTTGCTCGGCCGTTCACTTCTGCTGGCCCTCGAACTCCTGGTTGCAGCGGATGTGATCCGCACGGTCTTGCTGGACCTCACTGCCAAGGGCATGGAAATCCTCGGCGCGTTGGTGGTGGTCCGAACATTCCTGAGCTGGTCGTTGGTCGTCGAACTCGAGGGCCGTTGGCCATGGCAAGCGGCGCCGGTCGCTGCCCAGCCTGAAGCAGTAGAGAATGATCTAAAAAAAGAGGGGCCCGGCACCGCGAAGGAGCGCGATACCGGTTTGGCCGCGGTGCTGGGCCGCTAAGGAGGGTCTCGAAATGAATCTGCCAAGCTTTCCCCAGGTTGACATGTTCTCAGCAGGCGTAAATGCCCTGTATGGCATGCTCGTCGCCCGCCAACCGTCGCACAATCGCGGTTACACGGCCGCGGGACTGTTGATCATGGCCTTCTTCGGCGGCATCGGCGGCGGTGTGTCGCGCGACGTACTGCTCAACGACCTCCCTTCGCCAATCAAAGATCCCTACTACCTTCTGACATGCCTGCTGATGGGCTTGCTGGGGCTGGCGATTTATCACTGGGCCGCCTCGATGGAGGAAGCGTTCCGCACGAGGTGCCTCGCCTATTTCAAGTCTTTCACTCTGCCCTGGTTTGCCATCCTGGGTGCCCACAAGGCACTCGATCACAACCTTGGGATCTGGAGCGCGATCGTCGTCGGTTTGATCGCCACCACCGCGGGTGGGGTGTTCATCGACCTCTTCTCCGGGGTTACTCCCGAAGTTGTTAGGCCGTCGCAGCAACTCGTCACGACGGCGGTGCTGGCAAGTGCCACCTATGTTCTGCTTGCCTTGGCGACGAAGTCTGACCCCCACTTCTTTCCCGTCACACTGATATCTGTCTTGGTAGCGTTCACGTTCCGCGTCTTTGCTGTCAAAGATCACTGGCCATCGATCGTGCCGCTCGGCGCGCCTCCCGAGGGACCAGATGTTGTTCCGCTTGCCACATCTGTGGCTCGCCCGGGCGCGCGCCGGTGAAAGGTTTCTGAGGTAGACAGGCAGTTTGTGGACCTGTCGCCGTGGAGTTCGTAGCAGAGAGGGAGGATGTTTATGGATCAAATGTGGGAGCGCGTAGGCACTCAATTGCTCGCCCGTGTCAGCGGGCCGATGAAGTTCAGGCTAGTGCTCCAGCCGTGCATGGCAGCTTTCTTCGCGATTCGCGCGGGCTTGGCTGACGCCCGGGCTGGAAAATCCCCGTACTTCTGGGGCCTTCTCTCAGATCACGGCCAGCGTGTCGAGATGCTCAAGGACGGATGGAAGAGCATCGGCAGGGTGTTCATTCTCGCGCTGGTGCTCGATGCTGTGTATCAGATCATCGTTATACATTTTGTATATCCTGGCGAGATGATCATCGTCGCCATCATCCTCGCGATCGTGCCCTACTTGATTCTGCGTGGACTGGTCACGCGTATCGCTCGAAAGGCGAAGCACCCGATCCCCATCGCCCCGGAGAAGGTAACCTCCCCGATAAAGAAGGCCGTCTAAGGAGCGCTCTATGAGCCCGGTTGAAACCGCGCGCAAAGATCGGGGAACAATTCTTGCCGAAGAACGAACCGATATGGCTTTCGAGCGCACGATCATCGCGTCGGAAAGGACGCTGATGGCATGGATTCGAACGGCCCTTTCGATGATCGGATTCGGTTTCACCATTTACAAGTTCTTCCAGTACCAAGCTGATGAGATTGCCGCCGGCAAGATCCAGCGTCCGCAGGCGCCGCGAAATCTTGGCTTGACCTTAATTGCTCTGGGCACGGTGGCACTATCGGCTGCGGCCTGGCAGCACCGGGTTTTCCTGAATAGGCTGGGCGCCCACCAGTCCAGGCATGTGTGGTCCGTTTCTTTCGCGGTTGCGATGGCGGTCATACTGATTGGAATTGTCACGTTTTATGGCGTTCTGCTGCGCCACGGACCTTTCTAGGGCGGGAAGGGAACTCGCTGGAATGGCGAACCTATCGACACGACAGCCTTGCACTGGGTGACGACCTTCTAGTGTGCCCGACGTCCGCGTTTGCTTACCGTTTTCGCCACGCGGATGAGCTGTGCGCCCAGCACTTTTAAATCGCGAGCCAGCAAAACCACGCCTGGCAGTCTCGGTCCTGTGAAACTCGAGGAGAGTGAACTCTCCGATGCAGCGGACATACGTTCCCTCATGGTGGTGCGGCGCGATCCATGAAAGCTTAATGGCATCAATCGCGAGGTGGCGACTGTCAGTGTTGCCAGTGGTTACGACTTCCGCGACCGTCTACGGTAGCATCCGAGACGACTGACCGCCTTCACTATATGAGCCGCATCTTGGACTTTCCCGTTATCGTTCTTCTGTTCTCTTTTGTCGTGCTCTGGTGCTCGGCCCTGCTCGGTGCCGTCGTGCGGCACAGGTCTCCGTTAACAGAAGATGTTCGGGAAGATTTCGGGGTCGTCCAAGCAGCGATCCTGACATTGCTCGGCCTCCTGATTGGGTTCACGTTTTCCATGGCCCTCAACCGGTACGACCAACGCAAGAATTATGAAGAGGCAGAGGCCAACGCGATTGGCACTGAGTATGTTCGCGTCGAACTGCTCCCTTCCGCCGATGCTGCCAGGGCGCAGGATCTGCTAAGACGTTACCTCGATCAGCGTGTGCTCTTCTATACCACTCGCGATGAGCAACAGCGCCGCCAGACGGACTCCGATACAGCCGCTCTGCAGAATGATCTGTGGTCCGTGGTCAGGGCGGCGGCTACCGCACAACCCACGCCGCCGGTCGCTCTGGTCGTCTCCGGCATGAACGATGTATTGAACTCGCAAGGCTACACTCAAGCCGCGTGGCTGTATCGCATTCCTGCTGAGGCGTGGAATCTGATGGCGTTCATCGCGATTGGATGCAATCTGCTCATCGGTTTCGGGGCTCGTCGAACGAATAAGCTGCTGCTGCTGATCGTGCCGCTTGCTGTCTCGGTGTCTTTCTTCCTCATCGCCGACATCGATAGCCCGAACGCAGGCCTGATCCACGTGCAGCCCCTAAACCTCGTCAGCCTTGCTCACAGTCTGGCCGTACATTGATCGCAAGCCTTGCCGAGATGCCCTGCCACCCGCTGGCAGATTTGCCAGTTGCGGCAGCGGGGGCGGACTCTTAGGGTAGTTGTGAGTAGCAACTGACGGTCGAATTCTGTTCAAAATGCGGTATGGCCTCGCCCAATCGGACTTCATGTCATGGCTTGAATCCAACTCCCTAAGGCAATGGAGGCAGCAAGCGCGACGGCTCCATAAGGAAGCGCATCTCTTCTATTTTGTGTTTAAGCATCCCCGTACACGCTGGTACACAAAATGTGTCGCAGCCTGCACCGCGGGATACCTGTTAAGCCCGATTCAGCTGATCCCGAGTTTTATCCCGGTGATCGGATTCCTGGACGACATTCTCGTTCTATTTCTAGGGGCCAAACTAGTGCGAAAGCTGACCCCTCCGGATGTATTGAGGGAATGTCGTGAATTAGCCGACGTCGCTGAGACCCGTCGAAAGGAAGAAATCCCATCGACGTTTGCGCGTGTGTCTTTCGCTGGGATCATGATCCTGTGGCTTCTGGCAGTGGTCACCGCCAGCGCGCTGGTGGCCGCATATATTTACCACTGAATAGAAAGTGCAGTCCGTCCCGTGTCACTGTCACTATTGCCAGTTCACCAACTACCTTCGCGAACATAGTCTGGCTTTAAGCTCTCGACGGCCAATTGGCCGCCGTCCGCAAGCAACGGTAATCAGGAGACCCCAATGTCCTTTATTCGTCCCGCTCTTTGTGCGGTGCTCTTTCTTGCCGGGATACTTGGATCCGCACAAACGACGGTGATTCGGATTGCTCCGCCTCCGCCCGTCCGCGTTGGCGTGGTTGGAGTTGCACCCGGGTCTGGATACGTCTGGGCAGGTGGATATCAGCGTTGGACCGGCAATGGGTATGTGTGGGTAGCAGGACGCTGGGTTCGCCCGCCACGCGTCGGGATGGTCTGGATTCAGCCCCGGTACGTCCATACCGGGAGCACGTGGGTGTTTCACAAAGGATACTGGCGTTAACCGTTAACGAGCTCGTTTGTGGCGCGGGACTGTGCCGTCCCATCGCATATGTGGGTCCGGTCAGGTAGCCCTAACGCTGTAATTATTGACAGTTACCGAATGGGACGCAGCGAGCCTAGTGTGATGGTGCAAAGACAATCAGAACTGTCAACCGACCGGTTGACTTCCCAGAGGATGATGCGCAGATGCCTGCAATAATCGACGATACTTGGCCAGCCCAGTCGCCGCCGGGCTTTCACCTGCTGGCCAAACCCAGCGGGTCCACGTGCAACATCGATTGCACCTATTGCTTCTTCTTATCCAAGGAAGCGCTCTATCCCAACGAGAAGAACCGGATGTCCGAAGCCACGCTGGAGGCCTACATCCGCCAGTTGCTGGAGGCTCACCGGACGCCCTCAGTCACGGTGGCCTGGCAGGGTGGCGAGCCGACGCTGATGAAGGTTGAGTTCTTCCGGCGCTCCATCGAACTGGTTGAGAAATACCGTCGGCCCGAGCAGACCGTTGAGCACACCTTCCAGACGAACGGCATCCTGCTCGACGATGAGTGGTGCGCCTTCTTTAAGGAGCACAATTTTCTAGTCGGGTTAAGCGTCGACGGCCCACGCGAAATCCACGATACCTACCGTCTGGACCGCGGCAAACGGGGCACTTTTGACAAGGTAATGCAGGGCTGGCGCCAGCTCCGCAAGCACAATGTGGACTTCAATATCCTGTGCACGGTTAACGCCGCCAACGAACATCATGGCCGCACCGTTTATCGCTTCTTCCGCGACGAAATGCAGGCGAAGTGGGTGCAATTCATCCCGATCGTCGAGCGTGCCAGTGCGGAAACGATCGACATCGCTAACCAGGGATGGAGCGATCAGCCCGGCCGTAAGCGCCTGCTCTACACCCAGGAAGGCAACCTCGTCACCAATCGTTCTGTCGGCGGAAAACAGTACGGCCAGTTTCTGGTAGATATTTTCGAGGAATGGCTGCGGCATGATGTCGGCGAAGTGTTCGTCCAGATGTTTGATGTAACGCTCGAGGCCTATTTCGGCCGCCATTTACTCTGCATCCACGCCCCTACCTGTGGATACGGTCCAGCGTTGGAGTACAACGGCGACGTCTATTCCTGCGACCACTTCGTGGAACCGCGCTACAAGCTGGGCAATATCCATCAGACCCATCTGGTGAAACTCGTGGCCTCTCCCGAGCAGCGCAAGTTCGGAGACGACAAGCGGGACACGTTGACGGCGCAGTGCCAGAGTTGTCCGGTCAGGCCTCTGTGTAACGGAGGCTGCCCCAAAGATCGGTTTGCGCTCTCCCGCGACGGCGACCCGGGCCATAACTATCTCTGCGCCGGTCTGGAGTTGTTCTTCACCCACACTCAACCCGCGATGAAGATGATGGGCCAACTGGTGCAGCGTGGCCGCCCCTGCTCTGAAGTGATGGCGATGATCGCGGCCGAAGACGCGAAGCGCGGACCCTATGAGGCCTGCCCTTGCGGCAGTGGCAAGAAGTTCCGTTTCTGTCATGGCAACCGCGCGCCGCTCTCGCCTTTCACTGGTTTAACCGACGCACCGACTTCACGGGATGGGACCGTAAACCCAATGCACGCCGAACCGTCGCCGCGAATATCGCTTGGCGGAGGCAGTCCGGTTCAATAGCCCACTGAAGATTCGGTAAGGAGGGAATGATGAATACCCTGGATGGCGCGCTGAAACAAGCGTCTCGGATCTCGATTGTGCTGTCTGTGTTCTTAATCATCTTTGGAGTTCTGGCGATCGCGCTGCCGATCGCTTCATCCATCGGCATCGCCATCGTAATTGGCTGGCTGGTGTTATTCGCCGGGATTGCCCAGGTCGTCCACGCTTTTCAGTCCGAGGGCGTCGGTCACATAGTTTGGAAGCTCGTGGTTGCGATTTTCTACATCGCGGCCGGAGTCTATTTGATCGCGCGCCCGGCTTTGGGCGTAGCCAGTTTAACTCTCGTGCTGGGAACATTCCTGTTCGCGGAAGGTGTGGCGGACGTGATCGCCTACTTTTCTGCGCGCAGGCTAGGAGCTTCACCGTGGATGCTGCTGGATGGAATCGTCACTCTCGTTCTGGGTTTCATGATCTGGAATCGATGGCCCGTGGGGTCGTTGTGGGTAATCGGGACACTGGTCGGCATCAGCATGGTGATGACCGGTACCACTCGTCTGATGATGGCTCTGGCAGTTCGTAAATTGGCTGGTCATGTAAGCGATAGTCCATTGCAGAAACGGGCGGCCTGATTGTCTTCGAATGCAGTCCAGCAACCCGAATTCGATTTGGCAAGAGCGCTTGATTCTACGTCTCCGGCTGGGCCGGCAACTTCAATTCAAATAACACTTAAAGGAAGGAACAAATCATGGCTACAAAGCAACCGAATATCCTGATCCTCTGGGGCGATGACATTGGCATCTGGAATATCAGCCATTTCAGCAAAGGCCAGATGGGCTACCGAACCCCGAACATCGACCGCGTCGCGGACGAAGGATGCAGCTTCACCGATTACTACGGCCAGCAGAGTTGCACCGCTGGACGCGCAGCTTTCATCACCGGCCAAAACCCACTCCGCACTGGATTGACCAAAGTCGGCATGCCCGGGGCCACCCTCGGACTGCAACCGGAAGACCCATCCATCGCCGAAATGCTCAAGCCGCTCGGCTATGCGACCGGCCAGTTCGGCAAGAACCATCTCGGCGATCGGAATGAATTCCTGCCGACCGTCCACGGATTCGATGAGTTCTTCGGCAATCTCTATCACCTCAACGCGGAAGAAGAGCCGGAACTCCCCGATTATCCAAAGGATCCGGCATTCCTGAAACAGTTCGGACCGAGAGGTGTGCTGCACTGCCTCGCAACCGACAAGGATGATCCTACAACGGATGCCCGCTGGGGCCGCGTAGGCAAACAGACAATCAAGGACACGGGTCCGCTGACCAAGAAGCGCATGGAAACCGTCGATGAGGAGATTACGGCTGCTGCCATCGGATGGATGGAGAAGCAGGTCAAGGCAGACAAGCCCTTCTTCCTCTGGTACAACTCGACGGCGATGCACTTCCGAACTCATCTCGCCGACAAGAACCGCGGCAAGAGCGGCCAGGACGACTACTCCGACCGGATGGTCACGCACGATGAGCAAATCGGCGAGATTCTCGACAAGGTCGACCAATTGGGCATCGCCGATAACACGATCGTGATGTACTCCACCGACAACGGTCCCGAGAACGACACCTGGCCCGATGGCGCCAACACGCCGTTCCGCGGCCAGAAAGACACCAACTGGGAAGGCGGATGGCGCGTTCCAGCATTCTTCCGCTGGCCCGGACACATCAAGGCTGGTACGGTCCTCAATGGCATCGTCTGCCATCAGGACATGCTGCCGACATTAGTGGCAGCCGCGGGTGATCCCGACGTCAACCAGAAGCTCCTGAAGGGGTATAAAGTCGGTGACAAGACCTTCAAGGTGCATATCGATGGCGTCAACCAATTGCCCTATCTCACTGGCCAGGTGAAGGAGAGCCCCAGAACCTCCTTCTTCTACGTCAGCGATGACGGCGGCGTCATGGCGGTGCGGGCGGGCGACTACAAGTTGTCGTTCGAAGAGCAGAACGCAACCACAATGGAAGCTTGGGCACATCCATTCGTGAAGTTGCGACTTCCGCATATGTTCAATCTGCGGCGCGATCCGTTCGAGCGCGCCAGCTTCAACTCCAACACCTACTGGGATTGGATTGTCGATCACGCCCCTCAGCTCTATCTCGTGCAAGGTCTGGTGGCGGCCCAAATCCAGAACTATGTCATGTACCCCCCGCGGCAGAAGGCCGCTTCGTTCAACCTGGACGCGGTAATGGCTCAACTAGGGCCGGCAATCGCGGCATATAAGAAGAAACAAGCCGGAGCAGAGGCGGAGCATGGTGTTTTGGTCAGCAAGTAAGTAAATTGCTAACCGAAGGGGCGGTCGAGAGATCTCCCTTTCGAAAAGCTTTGACAGTCGGCTCTCCCCGGCGGGCCATGGTCTGCCGGGGAAGTTTTACAACTCATCCTCATTGTTTCAGGGACAATGAGTTTGCAAAACCTTTCACGTACTAACCGGCCCCTGTGGAATTCGCATTAGCCAGCATCGCGGGGATTTTGGTCCTTATAGCCTTACATCGGCCAAGGCGACGACGTTCCGTCGAAAGCAACCGTAGTCGTGGAGACGTAAATGAAAATTCTATCGCTGCTGGCAAGGTCTGTTGTTTGCAGCAAGTATGTTTGCGCAGGAAGACTGTGCCAAAAACCTGCGCGGTGAGACCGTTTGCCAGAATGGTCAGACCGCCGCTGCTGTCAACCCCAACACGGGCAACGCTGCTGTCGCCCAAAAGAATTCGAACGGCGTAACCACCACTCAGACCACCAATGGCGGCAAAGCCAAAACCAAGAACGGAATGGGAGTTTCGCAAGGCCCCGGCGGCACGGACTGCGCCAAGGGTAAGAACCATCAAGGCTGTACCACGAAAAAGTAAAACGTCGATTAGATTGACAGTCAGCCTTCCCCGGCGGACCATGGTCTGCCGGGGAATTTTTGAATGTGGCATTTGCGATGAGCCAGCCAGCGGACCAACTCGTGGTCTCCGTTGATATAGCCCAGGAAGTGCGCGACTTCTACGACCGCTATCCGTATCCTCCACCGGTCGACGATCTGGAAAAATATCAACAGCATTGGCACGATCCCCAAAGGCGCCGCGCCGATTTCCATCTGTTCTGGCCGGGCCGACGGTATACAGAAGACCAATCCATCCTCATCGCCGGTTGCGGCACATCGCAGGCGGCCAAGCATGCGTTGCGATGGCCGGAGGCGCACATCACTGGAATCGACGTGAGCGCGACCAGCGTTCGTCGGACTGAGGATCTCAAAAAGAAATACAACCTGGAGAATCTTCAAGTCCAACAACTTTCCATCGAGCAGGTCAGCGACCTGGGGATGACTTTCGATCAGATCGTATGCACCGGGGTCCTCCACCATCTTCCAGACCCTGACGCGGGCCTCTGCGCCCTGCGCAGCGTCCTCAAGCCGGACGGAGCCATGCAACTCATGGTGTACGCTCCCTACGGTCGTACCGGGATCTATATGTTGCAGGAATTCTGTCGTCGGATCGGCGCCCATGCCACCGACGAAAACATACGGGATCTCATCGCAGCCCTCGGCGCGTTGCCTCCCGGACATCCTCTGCAAAGTTTGCTGGCCCAGGCGCCCGATTTTCGCAATGAAGCGGCGCTTGCTGACGCCCTGCTGCACCCCCAAGACCGCGCCTATTCTGTTCCGCAATTGTTCGACTTTCTTGAGAGAGGCGGGCTCAGCTTCGGCCGGTGGGTGCGGCAGGCGCCTTACTCCCTCCACTGTGGCGTCATCGCGAAGATTCCTCAGGGCCCACGAATAGCTCGTCTTCCTCTGCCAGAGCAGTATGCCGCGATCGAACTGTTTCGGGGCACCATGGTCCGCCACAGCGTGATTGCCTATCGACGTGATAGCAGCGCCGCAGGAGAAGTCAGCTTTTCCGGTGACGCATGGCGTGACTATGTGCCCATACAAATGTCAGACACGATTTGTGTTCAAGAGCGCCTGCCGGCCGGCGCAGCGGCGGTTCTGATCAACCAAACTCACACCTATAAGGATCTGTTCTTTCCGATCGGGCCAGCCGAAAAGTTGTGGTTCGACGCGATCGACGGCGTCCGGAATATCGGAAGTATCGTGGAAACGACCAAGTCACTTTCAAATCGCACGGCGAATTTCGAGAATGCACGCACCTTTTTCGAACGCCTGTGGTGGCAGGATCAAGTGGTCTTCGATGCCTCCCAGGTGCCATCCGCAGTTTAGAGCCAACGCCGACTGTTGAAAATGTCGCATTCTCCTGAGAAGCGTTTTTCAGGCCAAAATATTTGCATACTTTGGCGTATCTACGAGCATCTGTGAAAAAGGAGGATTGCCATACATGAGTACAGTCACTGCACCACAAGCAACCGCAGTCACGACTTGGAACATCGATGCCGTTCATTCCACTGCCCAGTTCAAGGTCAAGCACCTGATGATCTCGAACGTGAAAGGCGAGTTCACTTCCATCACCGGCAAGCTGGAATTGAATGAAGCCGACATCACCAAGTCACGAGTGGAGGCTTCGATCAATGCCTCCACGATCAACACCCGCGAGGTGCAGCGCGATGCGCACCTGAAGAGCGCGGATTTCCTGGACGTCGACAAATTCCCCGTTTTGACATTCAAGTCGACTCGCGTCGCCAAAGAGGGACGTGTGGAACTTGCCGTAGAAGGCGATCTTACGATTCACGGTGAGACTCGTACGGTCGTATTTGACGTCGAGGGTTTAAGCGCTCCCATGAAGGACCCGTGGGGCGGTACTCGCATCGGGCTCTCGGCAACGACGCGCATCAATCGAAAAGATTTTGGGTTGACCTGGAATGCGGCGCTGGAAACCGGCGGGATCGTCGTGGGCGAGGAAGTCACCATCACGCTGGATGTCGAGTTCATAAAGGCATAAGGGGTCGTGCGGGTTGTCTCGTTCTCTTAACGCGAGTGGCCGTCCGGCTGGGGCGGCCACGCTTGTTTGGAGGTCCATGCAAAAGAAACCTCCCGCATGAGTTTTGCCCGCACGCACGCGAGAGTGCTAGACTGCGCGAATGGCTACCAAAAAGAAAACCAAGAAGAAGTCCACGAAACCGAAGAAGGCCGTCTCTGCGAGGAAGACGCCGCAAAAGAAGCTGGGGCGAAAACCGGTGTCCGGAAAGAAAGCTGCGAAGAAGGCGGCTGCTCCGAGTAAAGCTGCGGCGAAAAAGAAGAGCCTGAAAAAAACGACTCCTGCGAAGGCAAGCCGAGAGCGCCGCGCACCGGCATTCTCTCCCGAGATGCTCGGACCCGACTCAGGCGGGCAGTCTGGAGATCTGCAGGGACTCTCTGACGTCGAGACTGCGGATTCGGAAAGCGTGGACGAGTTAGTCGAGGAAGGGAACGCATTCGAGGCCGGAATCGTGAAGGGCGTCGAAGACTCGGGAAGGCGTGGAACGAAGGAAGTGACCACCCGCGAGGTGCCGGAAGACGATGTGCCCGGGGAATATTTAGATCAGGACTAGCGAATCCGCGGCGTGTTCAACTCTGGGGCGCAGCGGGGCTGGGGGCAGAAAGTAGTCGACTCGATGTGCCCTCCTTCCGGTGAAGAATCTCCTGGATCTTTCGTACCAGGTCGTCGATGAAGAAAGGTTTCTGGATCCAAGTCAGTTCGCCATTTGAACCTGTGATCGTCCCCACTTTGTCGTCGCTGTAACCCGACATATACAGCACGTCGAGATCGCCCCGCACTTTCGTCAGGCATTTGGCCAATTCCGGGCCGCTCATTTGCGGCATAATGAGGTCCGTGATCAGTACTCGAATCGCCTCCGGATGTTGCTCGGCGACTTGCAATGCTTCCACTCCATTGGAAGCAACCAGTACTTGGTAGCCCTTCGATTGCAAGCCTTCCCTCAACAACTCCCGGAAGGCATGTTCGTCCTCCACCACCAATAGCGTCGCGGATCCTGATAAGGCGAGTCTTTTCGACCTGCCGGAAAACATCTTCCACCGGTTGATCGATCTGCGGCAGGTAGATTCGGAAGGTCGTTCCTTTCCCCGGTTCGCTGTCGGCGAAGACGTACCCTCCACTTTGCTTCACGATCCCATACACTGTGGCCAATCCCAATCCCGTGCCTTTTCCGGCGTCTTTGGTAGTAAAAAACGGTTCAAAGACGTGCCCTAGCGTCTCCGGGTCCATGCCCGTGCCGGTGTCGGTGACCGATAACATGACGTATTGCCCTGGCGGAACGCCAACGCCGCAGAAAGTTGCCACATCTTCAAAAGTGACATTCGCCGTCACAATTGTGAGGTTGCCGCCATTCGGCATGGCATCGCGGGCATTGACCGCAAGGTTCATGATTACCTGTACCATCTGTCCTGGGTCCGCCTTCGTCTTGCCCAGTGCCAGGTTGAGCACAACCTTCTGCTCGATATCTTCTCCCATGAGGCGCTGTAACATTTTTTGCGTTTCGCGTACCAGGGAATTCAGATTCAAGACTCTCGGCTCCAGTACTTGCCGCCGGCTGAAAGCTAGCAACTGCGAGGTTAGAGAAGCGGCCCGCACGCCCGCATTCTTGATGGTTTCCGCTCGTGCGCGGATCGGTCCCGCAGAACTTGGATCGGCGGCAAGCAACTCGCTATATCCAATAATCACTCCCAGCAGGTTGTTAAAGTCGTGGGCCACGCTGCCGGCCAATTGTCCCAGCGCTTCCATCTTCTGTGCGTGCCGCAGCTGTTCTTCCAGCAGTCTGCGGGCCGACACGTCCTCGGCAATGATTTCGAGAATGTCCCCGCCACCCTCCGCACTGGACAGTCGGCGCCCGCTCGCTCGCACGGTCACAAGCTTGCGGTCCTGACGCTTCCACGTGAACTCCTCCGCGCTGAAGAAGTCTGCCCGCGTCGGTTGAGCGCGGAAAGCGTCCGCATCTCCATCAGAATAAAGATCGCGCGAGACGGTCAGAGCCAGAACCTCGGCTTCAGACCTATAGCCGAGTAATTTCACGAGTGCGGGATTCGCATGCAGGAAGCGATCCTGTTGTACGCTGATCGTACCGATCCCGTATGGAGCATTCTGTACAAATGATCGTAGTTCGGCTTCCGATCGGCGGACGGCAGCTTCCGCCTGTTTGTTCTCGGTCAGGTCGATTCCAACGGTTGCCAAATAAGGCTTGCCTTCCAGTTCCACTCGCACCCCGGTGAAGTAGTAAGGAGCTTTGCCGCCGCCTCGCGTCAGCATGTCAGCTTCGATATGGCTGGAACCCCGGTCAAAGACCTCCTCCCTGGCCTGGTGCACGGCATCTTTGTACTGATCGGCGACATTGCCGAGGACACCAGCCTCGCCTGGTTGATAACGACCGAACAATTCTGCATTCTTGTTCCAGCGCAGATTTTTTCCCTCGCGGTCTTGCAGCATGAATACTCCCGGCAGGCTCTGAATTACCGCTTCCGCCAGAGCCTTCTCCTGGAGGAGTGCTTTCTCTGCTCGTCTGCGCTGACGCATGTTAGCCAGGAGAGCCAAAATGAGGACCGTCTCCACTACACAGAGCGACATCACCGCGACGATCAGGTAGCGGTACCGCTCCCAGACGGACGGTTCACGAAAAAGCTCCACCGTGGCAGGTGGCAACCGTTGCTCGCTGAGGTGCCAGCGCTGCAACTGGCGCCAGTCGACCCGGTCTTGCGCTGAATTGTCGAAGGCAATCGGAATTCCGGCCGCACTTTCGCCGTCCAGAACACGACCGGCCATCCGCGCAATTTGCCGGCCTGCATTTTCCGGATCCGTCATTCGGCCCCCCACCACGCCATGACCCAGATAGCTTGAATAAATGGAATACACCGGAACATCGGCCGCGTGCGCAATCAAGTCGAGCGCCTCTTCCTGCAGAAAGAACTGTCCGCTGGCATCTTCAAAAAAATATGTGCTCACGACGACCGTGTGTGGAGGCAACACCGCGACCTGCCTCAGCAGTTGATTCATGGTCAATCCTGCCAGGTAGGTGACCTCCACTGTCTGACGGTAGGGCGCGAAATCGTGCCTGACCTGCTCCTCCCAAAACTGGTCTACGGCCGAACTGCCAACTACTACCGCTACCTGCCGGGTGTCCGGTTGCAGCCGCAGAGCCAAGTCTAACGTTCGGGCGGGGTCGTCGGTACTTGCTACTCCGGTGATGTCACGTCCTGCCGCGCCCGCCGTAATCCGTTGCTTGAGTTCGTCGAGTCGTCTTGCGTTGAACAGGGCCACCGCCGGAGTTCCGGGAAAGAGTTCTTTTCCGTCCTCCAGCAAAAACTGCATCGCCGAGTAGGACACCGGTACGATCAAGTCGGGCTTTTGTTGCCGAGAATTCCAGTTGCAGTGACTTCACTAAATTCGCCGCGTGCGCAGCGCTCGGAAACCTCACCAGGTCCAGGTATTCGGTGTAGAACTCCACCCGGTCATGTACATCGGAGCGCAACTCCGAGCGAAGCGCTCGGTCCAGGCCGGCATAAATCTCTTCGTCGTTATCAAAGGAATAGAGGATCAGAACTCTTTTTGGAGGATTAGCCAGCATCTTGAGCCCTTCCCAAAGTGCCTACCGTCAGGGCAACAGAGACAGCGCAGAGAAGTGCAAATCGCACCGAGGAAGTGCTTTGCCGACGAAGAGACGCTCCTGATTTCACGAAAACACCTGCTCTTTCGTGAGTGCCAAACCCATCATACCGCCGGATCGGCCAAGTTCCGAGCCGGCTTCAAACAGTTCCCGGGAGCCAGAGGATATTAGACCATTTCTTCAATTCTGGCTATCCGCGGCGCGCCCTTTGATCGACCAAGGCCGTTCCTCTGACGATAGCGATACCCCGTATAATGTTGGCTCGTCGAAGACTTAACTATGCCTGTTTCGTTCGTGAGCCGCAGAATTCTCTTGGTGGAGGATGACGAAGAACTTCGTTACGCCTACGCTGCTCATCTGACCTCGAGCGGCTTTCTGGTCGAAGAAGCCGGTGATCTGGCTGCGGCTCATAAGAATTTTGCGGCCACGCGACCTGACGTTGCGGTTCTTGATTTTCGCCTGCCCGACGGTACGGCCCTCGATCTTCTTCCCAAGTTCAAGGAATTCGAACCGAACGTCCCGATCATCGTTTTGACCGGTTTCGGCTCTATGGAGTTAGGAGTGGCCCTCATTAAGAGTGGCGCCGAACAATGCCTCACTAAGCCGGTCGAAGCCTCCACTCTGCTGATGATCGTGCGCAAACTGCTGGAGAACTCGCGCAATCAGCAAAAGAACTTAGCGATCAACACGCGTCGCCGCCGCGTGGTTCTTAACCCGTTTCTGGGAGAGAGCCCGGCGATCCGGCGTCTGGCCGAGGCGGCGGCCAAGGTAGCGAACAACCAAAGCCCGGTTCTTATCCAAGGCGAGACCGGTTGCGGCAAGGGAGTCCTTGCCACCTGGCTCCACGAAAACGGACCGCGCTCAGAGGAGCCTTTCATCGACCTCAATTGTGCCGGCCTCACTCGCGAATTCCTCGAGTCGGAGTTATTCGGATTCGAGAAAGGGGCATTTACCGGCGCGATCAACGCCAAGCCCGGATTGCTGGAAGTCGGCCATCGCGGCACGATCTTTCTCGACGAGATTGGTGACATCGATCCCAACGTCCAGCCCAAACTGCTGAAGGTGGTCGAAGAAAAGAGCTTTCGCCGCATGGGAGACGTTCGCGATCGCTTCATTGACGTGCGCTTAATTGCCGCGACCCATCAGGATCTGCGGCATTTGATCGAGACCAAAGTGTTTCGCAGCGATCTTTATTTTCGCATCAGCACCGTGCCCCTGGCGATTCCGCCTCTGCGCGAGCGGCAGGATGACATTCCGGCCATCGCTCACTCTCTGCTGCTCCGAATCTGCTCCGACATGGCGCGTCCTCCCGCAGAACTTTCGGCGAAAGCGGTGGAGCGGCTGCGATCCTACTACTGGCCCGGAAATATTCGCGAACTTCGCAACGTTCTCGAACGCGCCCTCCTGTTTACCGACCGTCCAGCTCCTGGAACCGGATGATCTGTCCTTTGAACCAGACACGAATCATCGTTCGAATTCCTATAACTCCGCCTGGACTCTGGAAGAATTGGAGCGCTTCCACATCTCCACGGCATTCGCGAGCGAAAGTCAGAATGTCGACAAAACCGCCAAACGCCTCGGGATTGCCAAGAGCACGCTCTATCAGAAGCTCAAGACCATGAATCTGATCTGACCCGCACGACTCTGACTCTCACCTCGTTCTCGCCTTTGCAGTTCGATTTCCGAACCCGCTTTCTGGAAATCAAACTCCACCAACTCGAAGCCAACCGCTGGGCGCTTCCCCAAACCTTCGCGCTTTCAGAGTTTTACGTGCCCTGCGTGTCCTGCCTGCGATTTGGCCGTGGAATTGCCATTGCACTCTGGGATCGAACCATCGATGCCCCAGCTCTCCCCACAATCTGTGTTTGTTAAGAGGTCAACGCAATGCCGAAGAAAGTCTTACTGGTGGACGATTCGACCACCACGCTGATGATGGAAGAAATGATTCTGAAACAGCGCACCACTTACGAGTGCGTGACCGCCAAAGACGGCCTCGATGCGATTTCGCGCGCCGTCGTCGAAGCACCCGATCTTGTCCTGATGGATGTGGTGATGCCCCGCATGAACGGCTTCGAAGCCTGCAAGCGCATGAGGCTCGAGAGTTCTCTGAGGGAGACCCCGATCATTCTGGTGACCACGCGCGGCGAAGAAGAATACGTCGAAGCCGGCTTCCAGAGCGGCTGCAATGACTACATCACCAAACCGATCGACAGCTTTGAACTGGTGACGCTCCTGCATAGCTATCTCGGCGAGTAATCGATCACCACGAAGAAAGGATCATTTCGAGGACGCATGAGCCACATCAACTCACTCGATGAGTTCGAGAGCCAAAGCTCAACCCAGGACATCGGCTCGCAGGCCAAGGTGTACGCCGCACGCATGCGCCTGCAGAATGCGGTCGATCAGGCCGACGCTCTGGATGCCATTCGCGAAATTGCTGCGAACCTGATCGGCACGGAAGAAGTTGCCGTCTTCAAGGTCGACAAGAAGCGCTCGGAACTGTGGCTCTACTGGTCGTTTGGCGTCGATCCCAACAAGCACTCCGTTCTGGAAGTGAGCCGCGAGCCGAACCTGAAGCAGGTGCTCGGCGGCAAGCCTGTGTACCGCCTGCGAGTGTCCAATGAAAACCTACTTTCGACGGACGATCCGGTGAGCGCATTGGTCCCGATCCTGGTCGATGGCAGTGCCTGTGCGGTGATTGTGCTGTTTCGACTCTTTCCCCACAAGGCGGGTATCGAACCTGTCGATCGCGAAATTTGCGAAGTCCTGTCGAACTGTGCCGGCCGGGCGATTGAACCCTATCACTCACGCTAAACCCGGAGAAAGAATTGCAGATGAACCGTAAACCGAAAACGCAGAGTTTCAACCCGGCGGTGCTGCCGATGGAATATTTGCCGCGGGTCCTCGATGCTTCCGACGACAAGCACGCGCGGCACTACCTGATCCCGGGCAAGATCTTTGCCGCCGCGCAACCGTTCGCGATCAGCACCATCGTCGGCTCTGGCGTCGCTCTCTGCCTGTGGGATTCAGTGCACAACATCGGCGGCGCGAATCATTTCATCCTGCCGGATGGTCCCGAGGACAGCGCCAACGCCACCCGTTACGCCAACGTGGCCAATCCGGCGCTGTTGAAGCGCATGCTGGATCTGGGTGCACAACTCAACTCTCTTGAGGCAAGAATCTTCGGCGGCTCTCTCCCCGGCGTAACGTTCAGCAACGATGGAGGCTGTCTGGGAGACCGCAATGTCCATATCGTCACGCACTTCCTGAAAGTGAATAGCATTCGCCTGGTGCAGAGTGAGGTTGGCGGCACCCAGGGACGGAAATTGGTTTTTCACACGGATGATGGCCGCGCCTGGTCAGAACAACTCTGATGGGAGCCCCCCGCCAAAACAGCGCAATCCGCGAAGGGGCCGATGCTCCCTGGGCCTCGGAGCGATTGTCCAGTTGCGCCCTCTGAAGTTCGATCAAGTGTCCTCCCCCGCGGCGGCCCTCCCCCGCAGCGGTTCCGGGTTCCAATCCTCTAGGAACCCGGAACCGCACGCTTCGCCTGGGCACCGACAAACTCCCTGGGCTGTTCCGCATCGCGCATAAGAAGAGCCGCCTGCAAGCGGAGGGCGGTGGGAGCAGAGGGGGTGATCGTGCATAGGGAGGAGAGAAGGGGAGGAGAGGGGAGAGAAGTGGGGGGGAAGCTGGCCATTAGAGGGTGAGGAGGGGGGGGGAAGGGAGGGAAGGGAGGGAAGGGAGGAGAACGAGTGAGAGGGGAGGAGGAGAAGAGAGAGGAGGCGAGATGCGCGCAAAGGACGAGGGAGACAGAGGGGGGAAAAAGGGGGGGGGCAGGGGAGAGGAGAAGGGGAAGAGAAAGGGAGGGAGAGAGAGAGAAGAAGCAAGGGAAGGGGGGGGGGGGGCGTCAACAAGAGCCGCTGTTCGGGCTCGGACTTTTGCACAGTGAGCTCCCTATTTGGCTGTGACGGCATCGAGGTTGTGGAGCATCATTCGATCTCGGGATTCGCCATGAAATTCTTCCACACCAGGCCCGTGCGGTGGTTCTCGATCATCACTACGATCGGAGCCTGGTTGAGCCCCATGTAGATCGGTGAAATCCAGTTCTGTCCCGGATTGTAGGCATCGCGCGGCCGTAGATGTCCCAGAGTTGGCGCCCAGATCGCGGTAGTAGTGCTTGAACGCAGCCATCGAGGCTTCCGGCGTGTACGGGAAGGACGCGAGCGCGCCGGTCGGTGTTAGCGTGCCATGATCATTGTTCGCGTCGGGTGCGTGGGGCACGTAGCCTTCCGGGCCGTCGCTCGCCGTCAGTCCCCAGGCGTCGGGACCGTATCCTTGAAGTGTTCAGGATTGGCGATGCAATAGGCGCGATTGATCAGCGCGATGTTGCGGTTGTTCTCGAAATACGAAGACGTGAAACGGTCGTGCAGACTGTGCGGGTCGAAACCCAAGTACGAATAGTGGGTGAAGAAAAGTGGACCGCCGGTGCCGACGCCGACATCGAGTTTGATTCCGTAATAGGTGTGACCGTTGGCGTAGTGATCTCCGTCCGTACTGCCCGACCATCCTTCGCGGTAGTTGATGGCGCGCTCGATTGTCTCGCCCAGCCGGAGTAGTACATCGTCCGGGGGAACGCCATGAGTGGGCGATGACATCGCCAGCAGGTACGTGATCATCACTTCGTTGAATCCGATCAGCGGATGCTGAATCTGCCATGCCCACTCTGGCGACCAGTGCCAGTAGATGAAGTCTCCGGGTTGCGGACCGCGATACCAATCCCACTCGACCGTCTCCCACAGTTGCGAGATGCGGCGGTAGAGATCGCGCTCCGCATCGCTGTCGCCGCGGAAATACTGCCGCGCCGCGAGCAGCCCTTCCATCAGGAACGATGTCTCCACCAGATCTCCGCCGTTGTCGAACATGCCAAACACCGGCATCGTTTTGCCGGTGCTCCCGTCCATGTAGTGCGACCACGCTCCGTGGTAGCGCTGCGCGTGTTCGAGAAAATTGACGATCTTAGTGAGGCGTTCGATGCCCTGCGCGCGTGTGATGAAACCGCGGTCCACGCCCACGATCAGAGCCGCGATGCCCATGCCGCTCGCGCCGGTCGCGACGATGCGGTCGTCACCGGGAATGTTTTCGCGCGTCATCCCCGAGTGAGGATCGGCGCCTTCCCAGTAGTAGTGAAAGCAGGCCTCCTGCAGCATCGTCAGCAGTTCGTCGTCGCTGAATTCGCGGGTCGAGGCGCTCACCGGCTTCGAGAGCGAGACGTTCGATATTGCCAGTCCGACGCGGCCACTTTTATTGCGCCGTGACTCCCGACTTTCCCAGGAAATCCTCGTAGCGATTCGTCCCGGGAAGCTGAATGCCGACAGGCTCGAACTTTTTGCCGTCGAGCGAGCGATAGATCACGTAGCGGGCGAGCGCGGGAGTTCACCGGGTCCCATCGCACTTCCACGTGCCGGTCATAACCGATGGCGCGAACATTTTCGGGGAGGGCAGGGAATTCGAATTGCTCGCGGGCGGATCGTCCTCTACGCGAATCTCGTCGATGATCAAAGTGTGGCGCACGCCGTCGGCGCGGCCCTGATGGAAAACGATGTTCTGCAGATACTCGGGCGAAATTCATAGATCGAGCCGGTATGAAATTCAGAGAGCGGAATTCGCACCTGCACCCAGCGTCCCGCCGGAATGTCGCCAGCGATTTTTCCCAGCGCGCAGCGGCTCGGTAAACGCTCCGGGAAATTCGGCGACCTGGAGTCCCTCGCCTGTGTTGGAGAGCACGAGCATCGGAAGATCGTCGGCCGCAATTGCCTCCGGCGCGAAACACCAGAAGTAAAGATTGTGCCCCTTCAGTTCCGGAAAACGATTGCGATGACCATTCACGTGGACTTCCGCTTCCCAGCCTCCTCCGGTTTGCGATTGCCACTGCAGGCGAAGCGCATTCGGCGGCGTCAGAAATGTTTTGGTCTCGACCGGGAGGCGATGGTCTTTCAACTCCAGAAAACTCGAGCCGTTGGCCATGCCCTGGCTGTAGAAGTAAGCATCGGCCGTTAGGCTGTTGTCGAAAACAACGTGGCGATAGTATTCCGTGCTGCCCCAGGCGGCCGCGGTAAACCAGACCACTGCAACGAGCAGGAGAATGAGATTCGCCAACGTCGAAAGTTTGCGCGCGCATGATTTCATGGGCTTTTCCTTCAAACACCTTTTACCTTTGTGGCGATAGCGCGTCGCGTTCCTACGGCAGGATCTCCGCTTGTGCCGGCGTACCATGCGCGGAATCAGGGCTGATCCACACCTTGACCTTGCGGGTTCGGCGGCGAATTCGTTGCGATCGTTCCAGATCGCAAATGCCTCCGGCTTTAATTCAAACTTTACTTTCTTTGTTTCTCCAGGAGCGATAGTGACTGTCTGGAATCCCTTCAGCATGCGCACCGGTTCCGCAACGCTCGTTCCTTGCAGCTGAATGTAGAGCTGCACCACTTCTTCGCCGGCCCGCGACCGTGTTCGTTACTTCGGCTTCGGCGGTCAGCGCCGCGGCTTCGTGCTCAGATCCTTCAATCCGTATTCAGCGCCGCGGCACTCAACGCTGCGTGCTGATCGTTGTGGCGCCATAAGAGAAACTGGTGTAAGAACCGCCGTAGCCGAAAGGGAACTGCGGGGTGTTCTGTTCATCGATGTAGCGCGACACGTACCTTTCAACAATGTTGTCGGCGGATGCGTGAGATCGGTGTTCCCGGCGGACGCCCTGTGTTGAGAGCGTTGTAGTAGAGCGGCTCCTGCCCCACGCTGCGCGGCCAACTGACCACCAGCTTTCCGCTCGGATTCACTTCGCCGAAAAGAGTTCGCGCCAGCGCGGGCCCACCGCCGATTCCCGGAAGCCAGCCGCGATCACCGCCGGCACATGCTCAAACGCCCAGGGCACCGTCAACGGCCGTCCGCTGAACAGAATCAGCACCACCGGCTTGCCCGTTGGACAATTGCTTCCAGCAACTCCTGCTGCCTGCCGGGAAGTCCCAGATGCGCGCGCGAGGCCGCCTCGCCACTCATCTCCGGAGTTTCACCCAGGGTCAGAATCACGACATCGGCTTTCTGCGCCCCCGCCACCGCGGCCGCAATCTCTCGTCGGTGCCGTCGAGAATTCCCGCTCCCTTGAAACGGAACACATGGTCTTCGCCAACTCGCTGCGCCAGCGCCGCCGGAAACGAAACGCGCGGACCCGATCCCTCCGGCGCTCCGTCGGGATACGAAGAATCGTCGGCGAGCGGCCCGATCACCGCGATATTCTGCTCCCGCTCGCAAGCGGAAGCAACGGTTTTCCGTCGGGCCATTCGCATTCTTCAGCAGCACAAACGAACGCTCGGCGGCAGTCTGCGCCAGCGCGATGCTCTCCGGAAGATAGAGCGCCTTCGCCGCCGCGCCTCATCCACGAAAGGATGTTCGAACAGACCCAGCGCAAGTTTGACCCGCAGCACATGCCGCACCGCCTCATCAACTCAGCCTGCGTCGCCTGGCCCGAACTCACGATCTGCTGCAAATTGTCGTGGTAGAGGCTGCTCACCATATCCATATCGACGCCGGCGAGAAACGCTTTGCGCGCCGCCGTCGCACCGTCGGCCGCAATGCCGTGCGGAATCAGTTCGCCAATCGAGTTCCAGTCGCTGACCACCAGCCCTCGAAAGCCCCACTCTTTTCGCAAAACCTGCTTCAACGTGAATGGATTCGCCGACGACGGCACTCCATTCAGAGAATTGAACGCGCTCATCAGCGATGCGGTCCCCGCCTCGACCGCCGCGTGAAATGGAGGCAGATAAAACTGGCGCAACGTGTGCTCGGAGATCTCGGTGCTGTTGTAATCGCGTCCGCCCTCGGCCGCGCCGTAGCCGACATAGTGCTTGGCGCACGCCGCAATGCTGTCGGGCGCATCCAGCCGCGAACCCTGATAGCCCCGCACATACGCCGCAGCCATGGCCGATCCCAGATACGGATCTTCGCCCGCGCCTTCCGCCATGCGCCCCCAGCGCGCATCGCGCGCGATATCGACCATCGGCGAAAATGTCCACCGGATGCCGTCGGCCGACGCCTCCATCGCCGCCACACGCGACGCTTTCTCCACAATCGATGGATCCCACGTCGAGGCCAGTCCCAACGGAATCGGGAACTCCGTCTGGAATCCGTGAATCACGTCGAGCCCGAACAGGATGGGAATGTGCAGCCGCGACTTCTCCATCGCGATCTTCTGATATTTGTTGATCTCGTGCGGATCGATCACGTTGAACAGCGACCCGATCTGTCCGTGGGCAATCATGTCTTCGTAGTCGGTCCGGCCCGTTCCCGGTCCGGTCGGTTGGCCGGCGGAATACTGCACCAGTTGTCCAACTTTTTCTTCCAGCGTCATCTGCTGCAGGATGGATTCCACTCGGGCTCGAGACTCGGGTCCGCGACTGCCCGCCGGCGACGGCGCCTGCGGCGCTGACGCGCGCGACCACGCACAAGATTCCGCACAGCAGCAATAGCGCAACGAAAACCGTCTGCATTAAGCCTGATGGAATTCTTCGGCAAGACCAGCGAGCGATAGACGCATGCAGAGTGTGAGAATGACATGGGACGGAACCTCCGTCGGGCCCGGTTATGACTAGCTACTAAATCGGGTTAGTAGGGCGTTCCCGCAATGTATGAAAAACTCTTTTTCTGCCAATGTCAATAAGTATTGCGCGCGCCGAGCTCAACATCTTGCTTGCTACGCCGATTCGGTTTGTGCGAGACTGCGCAGCGTGACGACAAAAAAGAAGGGCAAAGGCGCCGGCAAACCGTGCGCATGGGGCCCAAGCCGTGAGCCTGAAAGAACTGGCGGAGCACCTTGGACTTTCGCCCGCCACCGTTTCGCTGGTCATCAATCGCTCGCCCGTCGCCGACTCCATCCCGCAGGAAACGAAAGACCGAATTTTTGCCGCCGCCCGCAAATTCAAATACCGTCCCAATTTTTTTGCCCGCTCGTTGCGCGCCCAGCGCAGTTTCACCATTGGAGTCATCGTTCCCGAAGTCAGCGATGGCTACTCCGCCTCCGTCATGAGCGGCGTGGAAGATCATCTTCTGCAAGAGGGCTATTTCTATTTTGTCGCCAGCCACCGCCACCGCGCCGACCTGATCGACGAATATCCCCGGCTGTTCCTGGAGCGCTCGGTCGATGGCCTGATCGCGGTCGACACTCCCTGGACTCTTCAGCTCTCCGTGCCCGTGGTTACGGTCTCGGGACACAACCAGGTGAAAGGCGTCACCAACATCGTTCTGGACCACGTACGGGCCGCGGAAGTCGCGCTGAAGCATCTATTTCATCTCGGCCACCGCGAGATCGCCTTCATCAAAGGACAGGAATTCAGTTCCGATACCGAAGTCCGCTGGGCCAACATCGAGAAAGCGGCCCGCCATCTGGGTCTGCGATCTCCCGGCTCTGATCTCGCAACTCGAAGGCGACTCGCCGTCTCCCGAACTCGGATATGAGGCCACACGGAAGTTGCTGGCATCGCACAAGCCCTTCACCGCCCTGTTTGCCTTCAACGATATTTCGGCGATGGGCGCGATTCGCGCCCTGCGCGAGGCCGGCTGCGCGTGCCCGACGATGTTTCCGTCGTCGGCTTCGACGATATTCAGAGCGCCGCCTACCAGAATCCCGCGCTGACCACTGTGCGCCAGCCGCTGCGCGAAATGGGAAGGATCGCCGCCGAGACTCTGCTGCGCCGCATCCGCCGTTCGGAGTCGGATTCGCACGGAGGTGAGACCATGGTCGAGCCCAAACTGATCATCCGCGAGACAACCTGCCGGGTTGCGAACGGCCTCGCTCCCAAATAGACGCGCGACAGAAACATCTGTTGAGATTGTCTTCCTGACAAATAACGTCGCGGCACCTGCGCCGAAGCGCCACATATCGCGTGATCGCCAACAAAATCGTTAAGGCAGATCGATGAAATAAATCGTGTCGTCGACGCAGGGAACTGCATCTTATCCTCCAAAGCAATGCGCTTGACTGTGGAAAATCCCCCATGCTATAAGCGGCAATGTTACTAAAACGCTTTTCTAGAGTTTTAGTAAGCAGTACTTCACTAAATCGAAGGTTCTTCAAGACCGGGAGGCTTCAATGAGCCGTCCACTTCTTCTGCACTCCGCGCATTTTGTTCATCGTTTGCGTCATCCTTTCCGCGGTCATGGCGCACGCGCAATATCGAACCTCCATTCAGGGCGTGGTGACCGATCCACGGGCGCAGTCGTTCCCGGCGCCAACCTCACGCTGACCAATCCCGCGACCGGCGAAAAACAGGTCAGGGTCAGCAATGATGCCGGTGTGTACAACTTCAACGCTCTCCCCGCCGCCGCGCGCTTCCGGTTAGAAGTGGAAAAGGACGGCTTCCAGAAGAAGTCATCGACAATTGGAACTGATTCCCGAGCAAGCCAACGCCCTCAACGTGCAACTCGCGGTCGGAGCCGCATCGACGACCGTCAACGTCGATGCTTCGCGCTGCCTGCTCTAGATACCGAGACCGCTTCCATCAACGGCGTCGTACCGACAATCAAATTCAGCACATGCCTTCGTTCGGACGTGATGTCTTCCAACTGATCCAGTTGGCGCCCGGTGTCTTCGGCGACGGCGCGCAGGGAAGCGGCGGTGGTGCAGAATCTTCCCGGCACTCAGGGTCCCGGCGCAACCGGCGGCAACGCAGGCATTTTCCAGACGGAAAACGGCCCAGGCTCTGGCCGCTGGCCAGCAGTATGAAAACAACAGCTTTTCGATTGACGGCATCAGCACCACCAGCGCCGTCTGGGGTGGAACCACCATCATCACGCCGTCAGAAGATTCCGTCGAAAACGTGAAAGTCGTCTCCAATGGCTACGACGCCGAGAATGGCCGCTTCAGTGGCGCCCAGGTTCAGGTCACTTCCAAGAGCGGCAGCAACTAACTTCCATGGCAGCGCTTTCTTTACCGCTCACCGTCCGGGCCTGAACGCTTATCAGCGATTCAACGGCCTACACAATACGATTCTGAGAGATCAAAACTTCTTCGATCAGTTCGGCGGCAGCATCGGCGGGCCGATCTGGAAGAATAAGATCTTCTCCTTCTTCGACTATGAGACGGTTCGCAGCCCAGCCACCCAGACCAACTTGGCACTCGGATGGTATGAGACTCCAGCTTTCGACACATTAGCACCTTCGGGGAGCATCGCCGCTACGTATCTGACCTTCCCCGGTGCCGGCGTCAACAGCGGAATCAATCCTTCCACCTGTGCGATGCCGGCCTGAACGAAGGCGTAAATTGCGTGACCATTCCGGGCCAGGGCTTGGATATCGGTTCGCCTTTGAGACCGCCCTCGGTACACAGATCTCGGGTGGACCAGCGCGACGAGCCCGGTCCGGCGGCGATGGCGGCGGCGGCCGGAGAACCTTGGTACGGTCGCCGACATCGCTAACTACATTACCACTAGCAACAGCACCTATTCGAAAGCCAGTACAACGGCCGCCTGACGCCGATGTCAACGCAAAAAATCGCATCGGCTTTGCCATCTACTGGGTTCCGCAGTCCACTACTTTCCTTAACGGCGGCCCGCGAATACAACCTCTTCCATCACGACCAAATCAACAAAGCCTACTCGGGAATCTGGAACCACACTTTTTCGCCAAGCTTCCTCAACGAAGCTCGTGCGAATGCCGCCGGATGGCGCTGGAACGAAGTCACCTCCAACCCGCAGTCGCCGGTTGGACTTCCCACCGGACAACATCGGTCACGTCGGCAGCCACCGGCAACACGACATCAATCATTCGGACCGAATGTCGGCAGCATCCTGAATCAGTGGACTTACACTTACAAAGATGTGGCCACCAAGATTTTCGGACACCACACCATCAAATTTGGCGGCGAAGTCACACGACTTTTTTACCTGCAGGAGTGCGCCGGTTGCGGTGTGCCAAACTACGACTTCTTCAACTACTGGGACTTCCTCAACGATGCGCCGCACAATGAAAGCGGCAGTTCAATCCCAACACCGGCTTCCCAACGACTCTTCGCCAGGACGAACGCCAGACATCTGGGGATTCTTCGCTCAGGACGATTTCAAAGTTCGGCCGAACTCTGACCCTTAATCTTGGCCTGCGCTGGTCCTACTTCAGTCCGCTCTCTTCAAAAGAGGGCAACATGTTTGTCGCCACTCCCGGCGCAGGAGCGAATTACCTGACTGGCCTGACGTTACCACAAGGGAATGCTGGACCGCGCAGAAAAATAACTTCGGGCCCCAGATTGGTTTTGCCTGGAGTCCGACCCATTTCAACGACAAACTCGTGGTCCGCGGCGGTTACGGCCTGAACTACAACCAGGAAGAAATCGCGATCTCCTCCGGCATTGTGAATAACCCTGGTCTGGCGGTGTCTCCGTCGCTGTATATGTCATCGCCGGCGGCGCCGAATCCCGGCATTATTTATGCCATCGGGGCAACATTCACTCTCTCACCAGCTATCCGGCAAACCCGAACGCGAGTTTCTTCAACTCATTTGGACTGCCCGCCGCTGTGCTGGTGGTACTACACCGTAGCTGTTGGCGTGACTGTTTTCCCCGGCACCCTTCCTACCATGAGCGTGCACCACTACTCTGCTCGATACCCAGTACGCTCTCGGTCATAAGTTCGTGGCTTGTCTGGGATATCAGGGAAGCATCTCGCATAACATCTTTTTCCACGAGAACCCGAACGCCACGCCCGGCGCTGTGGGCTACCCGCTGAACCCGCAGATCGGGGGCGGAGATTTCTGGAGCGTTCTGGGACGCGCGAATTACAACGCGATGCTGGCCGAGCTGAAACACGACTTCTCCCACCAGTTTATGGCCGATGCGCAATTCACTTGGGCCAAGAGCCTGGACACGGCATCCTCGCCCTATTCCAGTGGCCTTACGCCGTTTAATCTGCCGTTCTTTCCCTATAATCCCGACATGAACTATGGCCGCTCCGACTACAACGTCGGCAAGGCGTTTAAGATCTTTGGCATGTGGCAGCCGGTCTTCTTCCACGGCAGCCGGGCTTGGATTGAGAAGATCGTCGGCGACTGGTCGCTGAGCGGCATCTTCAACCTGCACTCGGGATTCCCCTGGACTCCTTACGTCAACGTTGCCAGCGGCAGCCTCTATTGCGGGCAATGCGGCTACGGAGCGCTTCCCGCCGTCTACCTCGGGGGCGCGGGCACCAGCACCAGCAACGACGCCTTCAAGAGCGGATCAAACTTTGCCAACGGCGCCCAGTCGTATTTCGCATTCCCGAGTTACACCGCACTTATCGGGAACGACTTCGGCGGCCCACTGCCCCAGGTCGGGTTGCAGCGGAACTCGTTCAACGGCCCCGGCTACAAGGACCTTGATCTAACTCTCTCGAAAGGTTTTGGTCTCCCGAACAACAAGGTCTTAGGCGAGGGTGCGAGATTTGAGTTTCGGATGGACGCCTACAACGTGTTCAACAACCTGAACTTCAACCCAACCAGCATCTCGAACAACATTGGCAGTCCGGGCATAATAACTCGCAATTTGGGCTAATGACAGCAGCTCTTGCTGCCGTGTAGTCACGCTGGGAGCTCGTTTCAGCTTCTAACTCAATGTGCTCCCCCCGCGGAAGCCTCCGAACCACGCTGCCGCGGAATGAACGGGCGTTCATTCCGCGACAGTGTGTTATTCAGTCGCCGACCGGAATTTTCGGCGCATCCAGCAAAATAACATTTCGAGCGCAGGAACGAACTGCTCCGCAATTTTCGACTCGCCGCCCCACCGCGTACAATAGCTTTTTGCGCCTGAACACCTCACTACTGAGAGCACCGTCCGGAAAGAGGCTCGCATGACCACCACTCACCAACCTCGCCCTCAAGTCACGGCGGAGATCCCTGCCGTCCCGCTCACTACCGAAGGCTACAGTGTCCTGCACCAGATGATGCGCCTCCGCTGGCCTGCCTGGCGAGCCCTGCCCGCCGCCGAAAAATCGGCCATCGCCAAAGAAGCCTCTGACGTCCTCGCCGCCATGGAGAAGAATTCCGCTGGCCAGTCCGCCCTGTTCTCGCTCATCGGCCACAAGGGCGACCTCATGCTGATCCACTTCCGCGATTCGTTCGCCGATCTCAACCAGGCCGAACTTCAACTCGCCAACCTCCGCCTCAGCGATTATCTCGAGCCCACCACATCCTATCTTTCCATCATCGAACTCGGACTCTACGATTCCACGCTGAAAATCTACAAAGAACTCACCGACCAGGGCATCGAGCCTCATTCCGATCAGTGGAAAGCCGAAATCGAGACGCAAGCTGAACCGCCACCGAGAAGCCATGCGCCCGCGCCTCTATCCTGAGATTCCCTCGCAGCGCTACGCCTGCTTCTATCCCATGGACCGCCGCCGCGGCGAGGACAAGAACTGGTACAAACTCCCCATCGAAGAACGCGCCCGCCAGATGAGCGACCACGGACTCATCGGCCGCCGCTACGCCGGAGAAGTCAAACAGATCATCAGCGGCTCCATCGGCTTCGATGACTGGGAGTGGGGCGTCGACCTCTTCGCCGAAGATCCCCTGGTCTTCAAGAAGCTGATCTACGAAATGCGCTTCGACGAAGTCAGCGCCGTCTACGCCCTGTTCGGACACTTCTACGTAGGCGTGAGAGTCCCGGCAGCGCACCTCGAGAAATTGCTGGCAGGAGAATTGCCGAAGTGACAGGTTCAAGGTTGCAAGTTGCAATGTTTCAAAGTTCCAAGATGAGTAGAGGATGGGCTCAGGTACTCTGAAACCTTGAAACCTTGAAACGTTGAAACCTTGAGACTTGGAGACTTTCATGTCCACCTTAGGCCTAATCGAATATAAAGACGCCACCCCCGAAGTCCGCGCCATCTACGACGACATCATGGCCACCCGCAAGACCGACTGGATCAATAATTTCTGGAAGGCCATCGCCCACGACCCCGCCACCCTCAAGCGCACATGGGAAGACATCAAGCAGATCATGGCTCCCGGCGCCCTCGACCCGCTCACCAAGGAACTCATCTATGTCGCCGTGAGCGTCACCAACCAGTGCCACTACTGCATCGCCTCGCACACCGTGTCCGCGCAAAAGAAAGGCATGACCGACGCCATGTTCAAAGAATTAATGGCAGTCGTCGGCATGGCCAACGAAACCAACAAGATGGTCACGGGATATCAGGTCGAAATCGACCCTCAATTCAAAAAGTGACTATGCGGGGACAGCCGCCCTCGGCTGTCCGCCGGGCGAAGAAGCGACGGGCGGGTCATTTTCCAGTGCGTTTGGCTTGAGCGACCTTCCACTCATGCGCCTTCATATCCACCCGGCGCCCGCGAAACCGCACACCTTCTGCCTCCAGCCGCAAACGTTGCTCAATTGCCGAGTCTCCGGTCAGCTTGATCTCACCGCCCGCCCCCAGCACCCGCTGCCACGGCAATCCAAATCCGCGCCGTAAAGTCGCTGCCACCTGCCGCGCCGCCCCCGGAAAGCCCGCCGCCCGCGCGACTCCACCATAGGTCGAAACTCTCCCGCGCGGAATCGCGCGCACCGCCTGCTCGATCCGCAGACGCATCGCTCCAGACCTTCTCTTGTTTGATTTTTCCTGCTAGAGACCAGGCGGCTCTTCCGTTTCACGATCAATCATCCTAAGCATGAACCGGTCCAAAATGAGCCGGGTGCCCCACCCTTCTCGCGTACTTGGCGAAGAGGGTGGGGAATTTGAATTTCCAGACAGCTGCTATGCAGCCTTGCGGAACGCCTCAAGCGCCTCGTACTCCGAGGGATGCACTTCAAACACCGTCAGCAGTTTCGTGACCTGCATCAGATCTCCCACGCGCTTGGTCAGGTTGGCCAGTTTGATCGTGCCCCCCGCGTTGTGCGCGGTCGTGTGCAGCGCGACCAATGTGCCCAGTCCGCCCGAATCGATATAGTTCACCTCGCCCAAGTTCAGCACAATGCGCTTCGCACCGTCCGCAATAGCCTTCTTCACGTCGTCCCGCAGCAGGGAAGACTCTTCGCCGAAAACGATCCGTCCATTGCATTCGATGGCCAGAATCCCGTCCACCGTTCTCTTCGTCAGCTTTAATTGCATCCTTCTCTCCTTTGCGGCCTTCTAGAACTCCTTGCGTCGCCCCATCCGCACACAATCTCGACGCACCAGCCTATCGCGTGTGCCGTTCCTTCGCAAGCCCGAGCTCCACCCTCATTCTCCGCTCCTTCCGCGGCATTTCTCGGAGTTCGCCGCGATCAAAGCCTTTGTTCCGTACCGCGGCAAATGCCCCGCCCATCACGTATAATCGTCTCTTCCGCCCATGAGTTACACTGTCCTGGCCCGTAAATATCGTCCACAGAAATTCTCCGAGGTTATCGGACAAGAGCACGTCACCCGCACCCTCCAGAACGCCATCGAGCAGGGCCGCACCGCCCACGGCTACATTTTCAGCGGCCACCGCGGCATCGGCAAAACCACCGTCGCCCGCATCCTGGCCATGGCCCTGAATTGCCGCTCGAAAGACAGGCCGGTTCCCGAGCCCTGCGGTATCTGCGAATCCTGCACCGAGATCCGGGCCGGCAACGCCGTCGATGTCATTGAAATCGACGCCGCTACCAACCGTGGGATCGACGAAATCCGCGAACTCCGCGAAGCCGCGCGCTATCGCCCCGCTCGCGACCGCTTCAAAATCTACATTCTCGACGAAGCCCACCAGATCACCGACGCCGCTTTTAACGCGCTCCTCAAAACGCTCGAAGAGCCCCCCGACCACATTGTCTTCATGCTGGCGACCACTCAGCCGGAGGACATTCCCCAAACGATCCGCTCGCGCTGCCAGCACTTCAGTTTTCGTGCTGTCAAGTTCGACGCCATCGTTGCCCAGTTACGCGACCTGGTCACCCGCGAAAAGATCGAAGCCGACGACGACGCTCTGGCACTGCTAGCCGAAGCTGGCGACGGCTCCATGCGCGACGCGCTGTCCATCCTCGATCAGGCGATTGCTTCTGCCAGTGGACGCGTTACCGCCGACTCGGTGCGCAACCTCGTCGGTGCCGCGCCCGCGCATATCCTCGAACAGGTGATGCAAGCCGTGTCCGAAGGCCGCAGCGAAGCAATCCTTCGCCAAGTCGACCACCTTATTAGTGAAGGTCACAGCCCCACCCACTTTGCACGCCAGATGGTTCGCTTCCTGCGCAATGCGACAGTCGCCAAGGTCGCTGGCAAGGATTCCTCCTTGCTCCAGGTTTCCAGCGAAGAGCGCGAGCGCGTCGCCCGCGTTGCTGAGATGTTCGGCGAAGAAGATCTCACTCGCCACTTCCAGATCATGCTCCGCACTCACGGTGAGTTGGGTTACAAACAGGAACAGCGTTTCCACCTCGAGCTTGGCCTGCTGAAAATGGCCCACGCGCAAAAGTTGCTGCCCATCGAACAGTTGCTAAGCGACGTCGCGGCCGCACCCGCAACCAGCGCGCAGCGATCGCCAGCCAGACCTGCCATCGTCGGTAGTTCGCTAAGCAATGAAACGCGCCGCCCGGAGCCGACTCAGGCTCCGCGTCAGAATTTTGTTTCCCCCTTTGCTGCCGACTCCGCCCGCAAGGGCACTCCGCGGCAGGAAGCCTCATCCGACGCAGCGCCGCCACCGGGTCCGCGAATCGTGGCGGCTGCCAGCAATCCAGAGCCCGTAATCATGGGATCCGCCGCGCCCGCTCCCATGCGCGACCCGGTCCCTGATCCAACGACCGATGCCAGAGACTTAACCAGCGAGGTGACGGCTGGTGCAATTAAATCGTCAGCCCCCGAGCCTCACCTGCAACCCCCGCCGGAGGTTGCCGCGACGCAGCCAACCGCCGTCGCTCCCGCTGCTCCGCAACTGGAGCACCTGCAAAATGCTGTTCTCCAAGCCCTCACCGACGGCAACCAGCGCATCCTGGTCTCAATGCTCTCCGCGGGCGAGTGGAGCGTCCAAGGCAACGAACTGGTAATCAAGATCGCCGAGTCGCAAACCGTAGTCGACATGTCGCTCGGCCCGGATGCAAAGCGCCTAGCCATCGCCTCGGCCAGCGGAGTCCTTGGCCGCCCAATAAAATTGAAAGTGGTTCCCGGCGCCACCGTGGCCCCGCAGGAAAAGCGCAACGGCAGCGGCCCCCGCTCCTCCGGCCCCGGCGGCCGTGGCCGCGCCGAACAAGACCCAGTCGTCCGCCGCATGCAGGAGAAATTCAGCGCCGAAATTCGCACCGTGATCGACTACAGAGAAAAGCGGTAAAGCGATGTTTCAAAGTTTCAGGGTTTCAAGGTTGCGAGTACCGATATCGAATCGTCCTTCGCGATCACCCAGTCTGTCTTTGAAATCTCTGAAACCTTGAAACTCTGAAACCTTGAAACTTTGAACGCGAGGTTCTATGGGTGGATTCAACCTGCAAGAGCTGATGTCCAAAGCCAAATCGCAATATGAAGACCTGCAGAAAAAAATGCAGGCGACGGTCGTCGAAGCCACGTCCGGCGGCGGCACCGTGACCGCCAAAATGGACGGCCGCAAGCAACTCCTTAGCCTGCGCATCGATCCCGAAGCGGTGAAATCCGGCGACGTCGAAATGCTGCAAGACATGGTCGTTGCCGCCATCAACGAAGCCGCCCGCAAAGTCGACGCCCAAATGCAATCAACGGTTGGCGGCATGCTCGGTGGTCTCGGGATCCCTGGCCTCTAAGGATCATCCCCGAACTGCCCACTCCCGGATTGCAATGAGTGTCGTGACTTTGTCATCCTGAGCGGAGCGAAGGACCTATCCACTCTTTCGCCGCGAAGTAAGTTGGACGGGCTGTAACCAAGCTCGTTTGAAAGTGAATTAAAAATGTCCAAATTTGCCGAACCCATGTCCCGCCTGATCGACGAACTGAAGAAGCTCCCCGGCGTCGGCGCCAAGAGCGCGCAGCGTCTGGCCTTCTACATCCTGCGCTCCAGCGACGAAGACGCCGAAGCTTTGGCCGCCGCCGTCCGCGACGTCAAAGCCAACCTTCGCCTCTGTTCGGTCTGCAATAACATCACCGACGTCGACCCCTGCGTCTACTGCACCAGTCCGACGCGCAATCAGCGCCTCGTCTGCGTGGTCGAGGAACCGACCAACATCGCCGCCATCGAAAAAACCAAGCACTTCAATGGAGTGTTCCACGTCCTGCATGGCGCCATCTCTCCGCTGCACGGGATTGGCCCAGAGCAATTGCGCATCTCGAATCTCATTGCGCGCGTCGACGCCGGAAACGTTGACGAAGTCATCGTCGCCACCAACCCCACGGTCGAAGGCGAAGCCACTGCGACCTACCTCTCGCAGCAACTCAAGCGCGCTGGAGTCAAAGTAACCCGCATCGCCATGGGCATTCCCGTTGGCAGCGATATCGAATACACGGATGAGATTACGATGCTGAAAGCCATGGAAGGCCGCCGAGATATGTGAGGTTGTTTAAATGTGGGGACACCCGCCCCCGGCTGTCCGTCGAGCGAAACTCGACAGGGGTTCACACCGTTGCCTCGTGCCTCCCAGTCCACAATTGTGATCGGGAAGCCACTTCCCATCTAGCCGTGAGTGCACACCTTTGTGTGCTTTCTGTGCAAAAACTTTGCTCCTAACACGGAAATAGAAGTGTCGGCCGAGACCCCGACGGTGGTTGTCTGCGTTATCTAACGACCATGAAACCAAACACTTACGCTATACAACCGAAAGAAACAGATGCATGGCACCCCGCTTGCACCAAAGCCGCATGTCGGTTTCCGCTTGCCGGTGAGATCTTTCGGTCTGTGGACTCGCCTGAGGAGCAGAACAGCACCCTCAGCGCTTGTCGCGCCGCGCTGGGATGTAACCGCATCCAACTCGACGCAGAAGAAGCCGGGCCAACCAGCCCGGTTTTCTTTTTTGCGCCAGCCTCCCGACTTGAACCAGACGACAGGGGCTAGCTATTAAAGCAAATCTGCGTCCTGCAGGCTAGCACGGCACTTCCGGTTCTAAGAATACATTCAACTCTTCTTCCGCCGCCGCCAACCCCTCCGGCAGCGTCCCGCGATTGTACTCAGCCATGCGATTCTTCCATTTCAGAAAGTCGGTGATGCTCTGCGGTTCGATGCGCACCTCGACACGCCGCAAACTGGCCAGCAGCAGATTCATCTCATAGCGGAACCCTGTAGCCGTCCGCAGATTCTTCGCCGCCGCTTGCACGGTCTCAACTCGTCCGCGCCTCAATTCCAACAGTCCCCAACCGGGAGGCAGTTCTTCTACTTTCACCAAAGCTGGCGGAGTCAAATAGAACCGCTCACAACCTACGCCCTTATCCGGTTTCAGCCGGAAAGGCTTCCCGCGATCCGCCAGAAAATCAGCCCGCGTAACTTTGCACTCGACGAGCACCGAATGCGAAGCCCGCTTCCATCCGATCGCGTCTGGCATCTCCCCGCTGACGCAAGCCTGCTCCGACAACACCACCCCGCAGCGATAAGCCCGCAGCCACCGCACCGCCCGTTCCACCATCTGCGCGTGAGTCATAGATTGAAGATGAATAAGTTGTAGACCGAGAGGAGGGTAGGTGAAAAGTGGCGCAGGAGTTACGGGCCGCTTGCGACAGGCGTCACGTTGGCAACTCGCCGAGGCGGCGCACTCTTCATCGCCTTCACGACGACCGGTCTTCGCAGTACGGTTTCTAACAAATATCTCTCCGCAGCCACGGCCTGCGCCGTAGCACTCCCCGCCACAAACCCATCAGCCCCAATGATCAGCGCTTCATTCGGACCCAACTTCACAGGCTTACGCAGAAATCCATTTGTCCGGCGTTTTGGCGCATCCACATTCTCGATCTTTACACGCCGGATGTGCCCATCATGCGCAATGTCGAATGCATTCGCCAGCCTTAGAACCGCTGCCAGCTGAATCGTGACTCTCTGCTCAACGGGCAGCAGGTCCCGCAGCGCTTTGTGGCTTCGAGAGGGAAGTCCTCCAGCGTGAAACCTCGCCACTAAGGCCGCCCGCCCAATGGTCCCCGTACTCCAGCCCAAAGGAGTTCCGTGCCCTTTGATCAATTCCAACGACTCCTTGTGATGTCCCTTATTGCCTTTCGCCTTACCCACGTCGTGCAACAGCGCCGCCAAATGCAAACTGGCACGTGCGTCCGATCCCGCCCCGTTTTCCGCCAGCGTGCCGTCGCGCTCGGCCGCTATCAACCCTGCGCCCGCGAGCCCGTCGTAAAGTGCCAGAGCCAGATGCGAAACGCGCTCGGAGTGCGCGAAATCCGGATCCAGCGCCTTCGCCCATAACTTCATGCGCTGAGTGGCAATCAGCTGAATCTGCTTGCCCTGCGGCAATCCCGCGCGCCATTCGTCCCACAACGAACCCGGACCTACCGTCCGTTCCCTATACTCCTCGATTCGCTTGGTGCGCTCTTCAAGAATTCGCTCATGCCAGCTCTTGCGAGACGCTTCGTCTGGAAATACGTGGCACGCCAGGGCCGTCGCCCACAGCACGTCAAGATCGTGCACCTCACCCAATAGATCCTGCATGTGCTTCAGGTCGTCGCTCCACGCCTTGTGTTCGATCGGGAGAAAGTTCTCGACGATATAGCGAAAGCGTTTGATCCCAATTCGTAGAGTGTGGAACGCAATCTGCGACCGGTTGCGCAAGGCACGCGTATGCAACTCCCGCGCCGCCGTCCAGCGCTCCAGCGCCAGATGCTTGAATACGGTGCTTCCGGGCCGAATGCGGGCGGCACGCATGGGTAGCGAAGTGCTCCATCGCCTCCATTCCTTACGGTCGAATTCGTCAAGCGCTGCCCGCGCCTCCTGCTTCTGCTCAAGTTCCCGCGCTCGCAGAACTTGCAGCAGTGCCCGGGCCGGAGTAGGGATGAAGGCTGCGGGGCTCAATGTGGCGAGGTCGTCCTCGCTCGCGCTTCCGCCATCTTCAGAATTCCTCGCGGATCCATCGTCGGGCCCAGCTTCCGTCTGACTCGGGTGGAGTTTCTCGATCCACTCCATCATGATCTGCACATCGCGCAATGCGCCCAGGCGCTGGAATAGCCGCTTCCCGGCCTTCTTCATCGCCTTCCACTCTCGATCCGGATCCATGGCGATCATGCCGTCGGCCATCGACCGGCACCGTCGTAACGAAACCCGCAAGTCATGTACGGGGTCGGCGCTGAAATCGGCAGCCACGTGTTCGCACTCTTCCAGAACCCGTGCCATCCAGTAGCGCAATCCGGTCGTTTTCGTCGCGGTTTTCAGGGCAGGAGCGTCCTCACGCTCCGGGAGTATTCTACTGAATATAGGACCTTTATCGCGGGAAACCTGCCTACCCTGGCCTTCGGCCCGTTCGAAAGCCCGGGATCAACGAACTTCCACGCTAGGTCCGTTCTTGGGCGCGATTCGAGGACGGGGCTACCCTGCGTGACTTAGGGTGCCCCCCTATTACCTCCGTAACGTTTTAGCTCTTACCGTTTCGCTTTACCCTTGAGCTTCAATCTTGCGCTTTCGAGGAGTTTCCTATCTCTGCCGCAAATACATCGCAAGGTGCACGTGCCGCCTCGGCTCGCGCCTTTGTTCATAGCCTCAACATCCTGATCAAGTACGCGCGGATGTATGGCTACGACCACAAGCGCACTGAGATGCAATTCGAAACCACGTGGAAAGAGTTGCAGCAAGGTCTCCCGACCACCGGGGACCAAGGATTCCTGCTGGGCGTTTCCGACAACAAGTTGCTGCTCGACGGGATTCCGCTGGAAACGGGGAACGCAGAGCGCAGCTTTGCCACATTGCTGTCCACGGCCGGCCTGGCCAGCCTGCACTTCTCCAAGGACGTGACCGAGCAGGATTTCGTTCGCCTGGTGCGCGCCTTCACCATTGCGGGTTCGAAAGCACAGGATGTCTCGAAGCAGATTAAAGAAGCGCTCAGCGCCAACAAGCAAGGCAGCACCATCAAGATTAATGAAGTGAAGTTCGTAGCGGCTGATCCGCTGACGGGGGAGGTCAGTATCGCGGCTCAGATTGCGGCCCAGACCCTCGGACCGGAATTCAAGCAATGGCTCAATGATCCCCAGAAACTGCTGCAGTTGATCGCAGCCGCCGAAGGCGCCAACTCCGGCGGTGGCGGCAAGGCATCCGCGGACGGAACTCCCATGGTTCCTCTGGGCAGTGCGCCCAACATGCCTCAAGGGACGGGCAAGGGAAGATGGGTGCCGGACGGTACTCCGGTGGGGGCTCCCGGTGCCGCTGCAACGGGCGCAGCTCCGGCGTGGACGGGAGGAATGGTTCCCCTGCAGGAGCAGGAAGTCATCCAGGCGATCCGGCTGCTGACGCGTTTTGGACAAGTGCAGACCGATCCGACCATCAAAGAAGAAGAGATCCAGCAGGAACTCAAGGAGACCGATCCCAATACCCGGCTGAACCTGCAACAGTTGCTGGGCAGTCTGGCCGCAAAAGCTTCAACGGCAGATGAGGATGACACGCCCCTGTTGATGAAGGCCGCCGAGCACATGGCCATCCGCTTCGCGCTCGAGCGTTATCAGAAGGGCGAGGTCAAGGTAAACGCAGTCCACCAGATGATGGAGCACATGAGCCGCCAAATGGACTCTCTGCGCCAGATTCTGAAGCTGCAAGAAGAGAAGATGAACAAGGCCGGGATTCTGGTGGAGTCGCACGCCGACATTCTGGATCGCATGTTCTGGGCCGAAGTTCCGGAGTCCGGCAAAAAGAGCGTGCTGATGTCGCATGAGGCGCCCTGCGTGCCTCCGCGCAACCTAAGGCAGTTTGTAGAAGTGCTGCTCGAGCGCGACGACAAGCAGAGCGCCACCGATATTCTCAATAACTATTCGAGCTGCTTAGGTGCGAAGGATGCCGAACCGCGCCGACGAACCGCAATTGGCCTCAGCCAGTTGGCCGATCTGTACGCTCGGTTGGGCGGTCAACCTATGGGCCAGGCGATCCACAAGCTAAGCGAACAATTAGTCTCGGAGAAAGACCCTGAGTTGCAAAGCCTGTTCAGCGCCGCTTTCGTGCGCCTCAGCCAGGAAGCCAGTGCCGCCAAGAACTACGGCGCGGTGAACGAAGTGTGCGCCGGCATGGAACTGATCAGCGTGGAGCGACCTGTGCTGATGAGCGATCTCCGTCCGCGTGTGGGTGTCGAGAACCGCTTGCCGGAGTTCATTGAGGAAGCACTCCAACTGGAGCCCATTCCTCCCGATATGTTGTCAGTGCTCCGGCGGACGAGCCACTCGGGTGCCGAGCACCTGGCCGATCGATTCTTCCGCTGCATGCGCCGCGACGAATGCGACCGCATGATCGAACTGGTGCAGCAGTTGGGTTCTCCGGTGCTCTCTCAGTTGCGCGAAATTCTTCGTACCGGGCAGCCCAGACAGGCCGCAGGAGCCGTGGGATTGGTGAGCCGACTGGACGTGGGAACACTCTTAGAACTGCTGCCCGCGCGCATGCCGGAATGGAATCGTTTCTATCACGACGTGGTTGTCCGGCAGATTGCCTATGGCGCAGCCGCCGACCGCGGTCGCACACTCCTTGAACTGGCCGAGATTCTGGATCCCTTGGTGCTGCCCGAAGCCGTGGATGAGATCGGAATGAGCGGCGATCTGACCGCCGCTGCCCCCTTGATTGCGATGGCGCGGCCGGGCGAAGCGGCTTCACGGTCTCCGTATGTGCAGCTCAAAGCGATTGAGTCCCTGGGCCGCTTGAAGGATGCCGAGGCCGTGGCCACGTTGCGGGAAATCCTCGAATCCAAGAAAACCTTTAGTTGGCTGCACCACCGCGAGCTGAGAATCGCCGCGGCACAAGCTCTGTCGAAAACTGATCCTCGCTACAGTACTCAAGTCCTCTCCGACAGCGGGCTGGAGCCTGCGGAACTCGCAATCGCCCCGCTGGATATGGCTCCGGCATGCCCGTGGGTGCGGCAACGACGCTACGAGCGTCTGGTACTTTCGAAAACGGTTGCGGCAACCATCGGCAGTTCGTGGGGCAAGTCGAGAATTATGATTCGCGAATTGAGCCTGGGCGGCGGTATGGGTACAAAGGAAGACAACCTGCGCATCGGCAGCGAAGCCGATTTGGAAATTTCGGTCGGGATGCGCGCTAAGATTCGTGCTCATGTCCTGCTGCGTCGCGCCCGCGTGAACGAAGTAGGATTCGAAATCGTAAGCACCGATCTCGAGAGTCGCTACCGACTGCGCCGCCTGCTGGTCGAAGCGCTCAACAACGCTCCCCAGAACAAAAGCCAGGAGTGGAGCGGCGAGCGAAAGATTTAGGGAACCCTGTGTAGCTCAAAAGACAGAAGCCTCTACCTACGGGCAGAGGCTTCTCTTTTGTAGCGTCGTTGTCCCGTTCCTACTTCACCTTCAGGAAGATGATCGCCAGTGTGTACAGTGCCAGCGACTCGATCAGGACCAGGCCCAGAATCAGTGCGAACTGAATGCCGGGACGAGCTGCGGGATTGCGGGCTAGCGATTCCGTAGCGGCGGCAACAGCCTTGCCCTGGGCAAGGCCGCAGACTGCCGATGCGATCGCCATCGAGAATCCGGCGGTGATTGCAATCCAGCTGCCCTCGCTGGTTCCACCGCCCTGCGCGAATGCAGGCACGGCGAAACACAGTGCGGATAACGTCATGAACAGATGACTCAACTTACGCATGGTGTTTCTCCTCGTATCAAATTGCCGCCAGTGGGTGGTTGACGCCATACCTTGCAGGCGCCCTCACGCTTGCGGCTACCAAACAAAAATCAGTGCTCGTCGGCCACGGCGCCGGAGACGTAGATGATCGACAGCAGCATAAACACATACGCCTGTAAAACGGCGACCACGATGTGCAGCCCGCTAAAGATGATGGGGATGCCGATCGGAATCATGGAAAAGAAAACCAGCGTAATCAAATCGCCGGCAAAAATGTTGGCCCACAGGCGAACCGTCAGCGACAGCAGTCGCGCAAAATGGCTGACCAACTCGATGGGCAACATCAACGCAGCCAGAAGAATCCGCGCGATCAGCGGCATCCCTTCCATGGGCGGGCCAAAAAAGTGAAGCAGGTACTTCGGCCCGGCATGTTTGAATCCCTGCGTGTGGTAGTACAAGAACGCGCAAATGGCGCACCCCAGAGGCACAATGGGGACACCCGTCGGCGACTCAAATCCGGGGATTAGCCCGATCAGATTACATACCAGGATGAAGATGAAGACGATGGCGAAAAACGGCGTGTAGGGCTCGCTATGATGGCCGATAATCTCGCGGCTCTGCCCCAGCACGAAGCCTTCGATCGCTTCGAAGGAGTGCTGCAAGCCTCCCGGAGACTCTACGGAAAGCCGCGATCGGACCAGCAGAAAGACAATCAGCAGAAACCCGAAGACCAGCAATTCCATGGCGAACGAATCCGAGATAGGCGCCTGCGCATGCTTCGGTTGAATGTGGAGCATCCGCAGAAACGCCGTGACCGGGCTGGCGAACAGGCGGTTCAGGATCTCGGTAAACCAGAGTTGTTCCATATTAACCTGCGAACTCCTAAGCCTTTCCTGATCGGGTGCCCCATTTCTGGCGCGTTCTTTGCGCGAGAAGTGCGGACTTCGCCGGGAGTCTAAACCTCCCGCGTTACAGCTACATACAGTTCATATCCCGCTTCACAGGCAATCGCCCCCACGGGCAGAAACAGGCCCGCAAACAATCCCCTGAGGCTCGCGGGAAAACTGGTTAATATACCATACGCGACGGCTCCCAACAACACATAGCGGAACAGAAACTTGGCCACAATCCCCTTGCCGGATTGAGACTTACCGGTATCGGTAACCCGATCGGCGAGACCTGATACGCCGCTTTTCAGCCAATGGAAATTGAGATAAGCGATCACGCATCCGCACAAGAAGCCCAAAGCGGCCGCCCGACCGAATTTCCACCAGGCCGCGGATGAAAAGGTAACGGTTAGCACGATCATCGAGACACGGATACGATCCAAAGCACCGGCGTAGAAAGCCTCGCTCGGACTCTGGCCAGGATCGGCAGTCACATGGTCATCGTTCATCTTTGTGGGACCAGCATACCTCGGGCTCAAGTCTTATGTGACGCGGGCGCCCTCGCCCGCGTGCGGAGAAGCACAGGTTGAAGAGAAAAGGTCACTGCCACACGGCTCCAAAGCGCGGACAAAGTCACTTCGTGTCACGCAGAACCGTACGAATCAGCTCAATCATCCCAGCGGCAATTCCGAGAAAGAGTCCAACGATGCTGATCCACGAGGTGTGCAGCCAGCGGTCGAGCGCAGAACCGGCGAGCCACCCTACAACTGTCCCGGCCGGGAGCATCAGCGCAAGCTGGCTGTAGCGTCCGACTTGCACCCATGGATTTTGCTTTTTCTCAGGTTTGCGGTTGTCGAGAGAAGGCGAGGGCGGCATCGGGAAGGCTCAGCGCACCCGATTCTACCTTAAATTCGCCCGCTGGGACTCTACGCGGCCGGTGGCGCCAGCTTCTGCACATCGGGCGCATCCCCTCCCAGCCAATCTGGATGCTTCGCCGTCGAGTCGAAATGTGACGAGGTCTTGAACAATTCGTACTTGCCCGCCATCGCCACTTCTTTCGTCTTCGCCAGAACCTGCGCGATCTGCTCGCGATTCATCGGCTGAAAGTTCTTCGTCGCCTCAAACGCCTGGTCGAGGATTTCCTGCTTATCAATGCCTGTAATTACCACCGATGTTGGCAGGCTCAGCGCGTAGCGCAGACACTCGATCGCCGATACCGTCTTGCTTTTCAGAATCACGCCATCGCCCATCGACTTCATGCCCAGCACGCCGATTTCCTGCCTCACCAACTCAGGCAAAACCATCTGCGCGAAGCTGCGAAAGTGGGCGTCCATCACGTTCAGCGGCATCTGCACGCTGTCGAAGTGGAAGCCATGCTCGGCCGCCACTTTCAACATGTACAGATGGATATGCGGATCCTTGTGCCCCGTAAATCCGATGTAGCGAATCTTGCCAGCTTTCCGCGCCGCCAGACACCGCCTCATGAGCCCCGCTTTCGGCAAAGATGCGATCCGGATCGTCGAAGCGGATGATCTCATGGTGTTGCACCAGGTCGATGTGATCCGTCTGCAGCCGTTCCAGGGAAGTCTCAATCTGCCGCTCGGCCACCTCTTTGGTGCGCCCATCGATCTTCGTCATCAGAAATACTTTCTGACGGTAACCGTCCTTCAAGGCCTTCCCCATCCGGATTTCGCTCTGCCCCTCGTTGTAGTCCCAGCTGTTATCCATGAAGGTGATGCCGCGGTCGATACCAGTGCGCACCAGGCGAATGCTGTCCTCCTCCGTAAGCCCATGCTGTCCAAGATGGAAGCCGCCCATGCCGATCGCAGAAACCTCCTCGCCGGTGCGCCCCAGCGTGCGGTAGAGCATGTCGCCCTTGCGGGTTCCAGCAGATGTAGCGAGAGGGATCGAGTGCATCGAGTCGTTCTCCTGAGGTGCGGTGGTTTTATCTTGCGCGAAGGCCGCTGGCAGAGTGCTGGCGACGCCGCAAATAGCGGCAGTCTTGAAAAAGTCCCGGCGTTTCATTGCGAGATTCTCACCTGAACGTTGAAGTCGTATCAGGCTTGAGATGTAAGTCAGTGTGTGGGCGTTGCCGTGAATCTGCTCATGTAGGGACAGCCGCCTTCGGCTGTCCGCCCAGCACAAGATCCAGTCTAGTGCGTCAGCCTCGCGACATTAGGATTCTGCGCGATCCCCAGCGCCCAGTTCACCAGTTCGATGAAGCTGTTGGGCAGCAGGCCGATGTAGAGCGTGGCAATGCCGGTCACCGCAATGGCGACGCGCATGCTCAGACTGATGGGCAGCCTCTCTTCGCTCTTTTCGACCTTCCCCATGAACATGGCATTCGCGATCTTCAGATAGTAATAAAGACCGAACACGGAATACAGCACGCCCAGCGACGCCAACGCGTAGTGGCCGGTTGAGATCAGGCTGAGGAAGATAAAATATTTCCCCCAGAATCCAGCCAGCGGCGGGATCCCCGCCAGCGACAGCATGAACACCAGCATGAGCACGGCTTCCACGGGCGCTCGGGAGTAGAGCCCGTTCAAATCGTCGAGTTCATCGCCAATCACGTTCCGATGCCGCAGAGCGGTGATTACCGCGAACGCGCCCAGGTTCATGAACGTGTATACCAGCAGGTAGATCAGGATGCCCTTGATGCCATCAGGACTGAGTGCCGTCGCAGTGCCCGCGATCAACCCCAGCAGCATGTAGCCGACGTGAGCAATCGAAGAATAGGCCAGCAGGCGTTTGGTATTCGTCTGCGTGAGCGCCGCGAAATTCGCGCCCGTCATCGTCGCGATTGAGACGAAGACCAGAAGCGGCACGTAGATGGGACGCATCGAAATCAGTCCCCAGGAGACGACCCGCCCATTGAGGTCGTAGGTGAAGCCTAGAATGCGCAACAGCATCGCCCATCCTGCGGCCTTGACGGCAACGGACATGAACCCGGTAATGCTGGTGGGTGCGCCTTCGTATGCGTCGGGGGCCCATTGGTGAAAGGGAATCGCGGCGATCTTAAACAGCAGGCCAGTGATGGTGGTTAGCAACGCGATGATTGCTACCGGCTTGTATTCGGTCCGTAGCAGGGCGGGTAGCCGGGCTCCGATCACATACAGATTCGTGCTGTCGGTCAGACCGTAAATCAGCGACAATCCGTAGGCAAAAATGCCGGAGGAAAAAGCCCCTAACAGTAGATACTTCAATGCCGCTTCGTTGGAACGCCGGTCGCGGCGCAGGAATCCCACCAGAACATAGGTGGAGATGGCCATCAGTTCGAGTCCGATAAAGATGAGAACGATGTCGAAGCCGGCGGCCATGCACATCATGCCCGCGACTGCCAGGAGCATGAGGGCGTAATATTCGCCGTGATTTTCGTGTTCCGTCTCGAGGTAGCGCGCCGACACGAGGATTGTGATGGCGGTGGCCGCGAGGAACAGATAGAAAAAGTACAGGGCGAAGTGATCAACGATCATCGTGCCCATAAAACCCAACTGAAGAGGCGCGCCGGTGGAGCGTAGCCACAAATCGATCTTGTAAACCCCGCCCGCGGAGAAGAGCACTCCAACCATCGCCGTGACCGCATTCGCCCACTTCATCTCGTTGGGGAGCATGAGGTCGATCAGCAGGATGCCCAGCGCAAACAACGCCAGCAATGTGATCGGCAGCGCCAGTAGATAGTCAGTCCAGACCACTATTTCGTCCCCTTAGCCTTGGTCGGAGTAGTCGAAATCGCGGACGACGGCATTGTCGTCGTTGGCACGAGGGCGTCGGGCTCCACCGCCGACGTCGGTTGCGCCGCGGCACTCACCGCAGGCTGCGGATAATCCGGCCGCGCCATCGCAATCGTATGATTCACGGGTTGCTCCAGAATCTGGAAAAACGGCTTGGGATACAGCCCGATCCAGAACGCCATGATGAGCAGCGGCACAAACGTCGCGACCTCGCGCGGCGTCAGGTCGTGCAGCTTTTCATTCTTCGGATTCGTGACCGTCCCGAAGAACACGCGCTGGTAAAGCCACAGCAAATAAGCCGCGGCCAGAACGACTCCCGGGACGGCCCACGCGCCCCACTTCCAGTTCTCCATGAACGTGCCTTGCAGAATCGTGAACTCGCCGACAAACCCGTTCAGCAGCGGCAGTCCCATCGACGATAGAAACATGATCATCGTGATGGTGGCGTAGACCGGCATCACGTTCGAGATGCCGCCGTATTCCGCGATCTCGCGGGTGTGCCGCCTCTCATACAGGATGCCGACAATCAAGAACAGCGCTCCGGTCGAGATGCCGTGATTGATCTGCTGCAGCACCGATCCGCTCAGGCCCAGTGGCGTCAGCGCAAAAATTCCCAGCGTGCAGAAGCCCAAATGGCTCACCGACGAGTACGCCACAAGCTTCTTCATATCCTTCTGCATCAGTGAGACCAGCGCACCATAGATGATCCCGACGATGGAAAGGAAAATCATCCACCCACGCACCGTCATCCCAAGAAACGTCGCAGGATTCGACAGTACGTTGGGGAAGAAGGGAAGTGAGAAACGGATAAATCCGTAAGTCCCCATCTTCAGCAGGACGCCCGCCAGGATCACCGAACCCGCAGTGGGTGCTTCCACGTGCGCGTCCGGCAGCCAAGTGTGGAACGGAAACATCGGCACTTTAATCGCGAACGCGAAGAAGAAGCTCAGGAACAGCAGTGTCGCAACGTGCGGCCCGTAGTCGGAATAAATTCGCGGTGCCGTGTCGTACAGCGCTTGCAGACTGAAGGTATAAACGCCGCTGACCGCGTGATGGTGAAAGTACAGAAACAGAATGCCCAGCAGCATCAGCACCGAGCCAGCCAGGGTATACAGGAAGAACTTAATAGCGGCGTAGAGCTTGCGCGGCCCGCCCCAGATCCCGATCAGCAAGTACATCGGAACCAGCATCGCTTCCCAGAAAACAAAGAAGAGGAAGAAATCCAGCGCCATGAAGACGCCGAGCATGCCCGTCTGCAGAAACAGAAACCAGATGTAATATTCCTTGACCCGATTCTCGATCGCAGTCCACGACGACAGAATCGAGATCCACCCCAGCAGCGTGGTCAGGATGATCAGCAGGAACGAAATCCCGTCGATCCCGAGGACATACCCCGCGCCGATTGAAGGAATCCAGTTGCTGGGAGTGCCCTCGATAAACTTGAACGGCGCGGTATCTCCGCTCTTGACCTTATCCCAGAACATAGAGACGAGCGGCAGTGAGACCACTAGGCCGGCGAGCGCGAAAACATTCGCGATCCAGCGGATGGCGTCCTTATTCTCCTTCGGCACAAACAGGAGAAACAGCGCGCCCACAAGCGGCGTGAACAGAATGATCGATAAGATGTGCGATTGCATATGTCAGCTTCTAGCGTCTCAGCTCTGAGCTTCGAGCTGTGAGCTTTGAGCAAGTTGAATCTGACTGCTCGAAGCTCACAGCTCGTAGCTCGCCGCTCTCAGTGGTACACGTAATAAAACGCGAACCCTACCAACCCTGCCGTCATCACCAGCGCATACCATTGCACCAATCCCCATTCAAACAGCCGCGCGGGATAACTCAGCATCCGCGCCAGAATCGCCGGACCATTAACGCCGATCCCGTCGATGATCCACTTGTCCCACCAACTGGAGAACGTTGCGGTCGCGCGAGTGATCCAACCGGCGGCGTTCACCGCGCCATCGATCACGTGGGAATCGAACCACGAACTGGCTTCGCCAAGCCCCATCACGCCCAGCCGCACATCTCCCAACTTGCGGCGGCCGGTCACGACGTAGTCGTAGCCTTCGTCTACGTAATACTTGTTCAGCAGCGTGTCGTAGACCGGCGGCGCCGCGGCGGCGATGGGTTCGGTGTATCCCTTTCCAGCGTTGCCGTAGGCGCTTCTCGCCATCAACCATCCCGCGCCAGCGGCCGCGATCGATAGGCCCATCAGCAGATATTCCGTGAGACCCGGCCCTGACTCGCCTGCGCTCGCCTCTTTCTCGGTCACGCTCGCAAAAACCGGGTCGAGGAACTTGTCGATGCGCTTCGCCCCGCCCATGCTTTCGGACACGTTGAGGTATCCAGCGAAAATCGAGAAGAACGCCAGAATCACCAGCGGCCACGTCATCGACTTCGGCGATTCGTGAATGTGATGCTCGACTTCGTGGCTCACCATCCGCGAGGGGCTCCAGAATGTCAGGTAGATCAACCGGAACATGTAGAACGACGTCATCAGCGCAGTCACGAATCCGATGGCCCACAGCGCGGGATGAAACTTCCATGCCTGCCACAAAATCTCGTCCTTCGAGAAGAATCCGGCGAACCCGGGTATCCCCGCGATCGCCAGTGTCGCGACAAACATGGTGCGGAACGTGACCGGAATCTTCCCCGCCAGGTCTCCCATGTTACGCATGTCCTGCTCGCCGCTCATGGCATGAATCACCGAGCCGGCACCAAGGAAGAGCAGCGCCTTGAAGAATGCGTGCGTAAATACGTGGAACACTCCGGCCGAAAACGCTCCCACTCCAAGCGCCAGGAACATGTATCCCAACTGGGAGACTGTCGAATAAGCCAGCACGCGCTTGATGTCGTTCTGCACCAGCCCGATCGAGGCGGCGAAGATGGCAGTCAGCGCGCCAACGATCGCCACCACCATCATCGACTTCGGAGCCAGCGAAAACAGCGCATTCGACCGCGCCACCATGTAAACGCCCGCCGTCACCATGGTCGCCGCATGGATCAGCGCCGAGACCGGTGTCGGACCTTCCATTGCGTCCGGCAGCCAAATATAAAGAGGTAGCTGCGCCGACTTTCCGCAAGCTCCCACAAAGAGCAGCAGAGTTGCGGCGGTGATGTACTTCAAAGTCTCCGGAGAGAAGTAGCCTCGCGTGAGCGAACGAATTTACATCGATGAATCGCAGCGATCCGCAGAGCCACGCAATAAAGAACATCCCGAGAATGAATCCCGCGTCGCCAATGCGGTTGACGATGAATGCCTTGTTCGCCGCGTCGCTTGCCGACTTGCGCTGGAAATAGAAACCAATCAGCAGATACGAGCACAGCCCCACGCCCTCCCACCCAACAAACATCAACACGTAGTTATTGGCGAGGATCAGGGTGAGCATCGAGAACATGAAGAGATTCAGGTACCCGAAAAAGCGGTAGTACCCGCCCTCATGCGCCATGTATCCGGTCGAATAAATATGAATCAGCATCCCGACGCCGGTAACAAACAGCAGCCAGATGCTCGACAACGGATCGAGCAGGAACCCTGCGTCAGCCTGCAGCGACGCCGGGGTGCCGTCAGACTTCTGGAAGTTGAGGTGCCCGGTGTCACTGCCGAGCCAGGTATAGAGAATTTTTTCGTAAGGCTGATGATCGTGCGCCGGAGCCCAATTGATGTACTGCAGCACGGCGCCGCAAGCCATCAGAAACGCAAGCACGACCGACCCGACGCAAACCGCGCTCACCGTCCCCTTCTGAAGCCTGCGCCCGAAAAAAAACATAATCGCCGCGCCGACGGCAGGGAACAGCGGAATCAGCCAGATGTGGTCTAGAAAAAACATGTTTTTCGTCGGTGCCCGTTAGTCGTTGTCATTCTGAGCAGAGCGAAGAACCTATGCACCTTGCCGACAGCGAGACTGCATAGATCCTTCGCTTCGCTCAGGATGACAATTCACTCGATACTGGGTAGTGCCTTCCTACCACTTCAACAAATTCACCTCATCCACGTTCACCGTCTCCTTATTCCGGAAGAAGGCGATCAGGATGCCGAGTCCAACCGCAGCTTCAGCGGCGGCGTCGGTAATCACAAAAATTGCGAACACCTGCCCGTGCAATGCGCCTGGCCCATGAATGCCCTGCCAGTAGCGCGAGAATGCAACCAAGTTCAGATTGACAGCGTTCAAAATCAACTCAATCGACATCAGCACGATGACCACGTTCCGCCGCGTCAGCACGCCAATCACGCCCAGAAGGAACAGAGCTGCGCCCAGGACCAGATAGTGCAGCGTCGTGATGTGAAGCATTGCGTCCATTTTGATTACGGCCGATCAGCGATACGTCTTGTCATTCCGACCGAAGGGAGGAATCTGCTTCCCGCCGGCACATGCGCACTTCAAATTCTTTTCTTCGCCATGACCACCGCCCCGATAATCGCCACCAGCAGCAGCAACGAGGCGATCTCGAAGGCGAACATATATTGTCCAGTGCTGCTGTCGAACAGAAGACCTGCGATCGCTTGGGTGTTTTGCGACTCGCCATAGGTCATGCGCCCTTCCGGAAACAGTGCTTTTCCCTTGGATGAGGTGTAGACCGCAATGAACAGCCCGCCCAAAGCAGTCGCCGCGGCGATTCCCACCAGCCATTGTTTGTTGAACTGCCGCTCCTTCATATTGCGTTCAAGGTTGATCAGCATGATCACGAACAGGAACAGCACCATGATGCCGCCGGCATAGAGAATGATCTGCACGCCAGCCACGAAGGGGGCGTACAGCATCAGGTAGAGCCCGGCCTGGGCCAGCAGCGTGGTGATCAATGCCATCGCCGAGTGAATCGCATTCTTGCGCGTGATCACCAGAATGCCGCCGATGATCATGGTGGCCGCTAGCAGGTAAAAGAAGAAAGGAGTCGCGACCGGAGGATTCGTGATCGTGGGATTCATGGGTGCCCTACACCTCGCAATTGTGCCCACAGATCGGCGCGCATGCCAACGACCGCCGTCAGGATCAGCAGCGCCAAGCCCATCGGAAGCAGAATCTTCCATCCCACTTTCATGAGCTGGTCGAAGCGGTATCTGGGGAACGTGCCACGATACCAGATATAGAGATACATGAACCCTGCAACTTTCGCCGCGAACCAGTAAATATCGTTCACGCGCACGCGAACCGGCTCAAAGAATAACGCCAAGCCGATCACTCCCAGTACTGCGCCGAACCCGGCCAGGCCCATGGTTTGAATCTTGAACAGCGGATGCTTTGGCATGCGGGCCGTGTTGTAGAAACACATCGCCGCGAAAAGCAGGAACGTAACCCCCGGGAAGAAAGAGAAAATGGAATCCCAAGTCGACCCGCTCAGCCAGTTAGGAAATGGCCGCAACCATCCCGCCCAGCCACAGCGTAACCGCGATCGAAGAGACCGCGATCATCGCCGAGTATTCCGCCAGAAAGAATAGAGACCAGCGGAACCCGCTGTACTCCGTATGGAATCCCGCCGTCAATTCCGATTCTGCCTCGGGCAAATCGAACGGCGCCCGATTCGTCTCGGCCACCATCGCGATCGCAAAGATGCCGAATCCAATCAGCCCCAGCGGGAAAAACTTGAAGATGAACCACTGCTGCTGCGCCATCTGCGCCTGCACGATCCCGATCATGCTCAGCGTTCCGGTGCCCGCAGGATTGAGGCTGGTCATCATAATGACCGAAAGCACCGCCAGTCCCATGGCGACTTCATACGAAACCATCTGCGCGCTCGACCGCAGCGCTCCGATCAGCGGATAGTGCGAATTGGAGGCCCACCCGGCAGTCACAATGCCGAGCACGCTCAGCGACGAAACACCCAGCATGAAAAGAATGCCGATATTCATGTCGGTGATCGCGTGTGTAGGGCCAAAAGGGACGACAACAAAAACCGTAAACGCCGCCAACACGACGATGAACGGCGCGATCCAGAAAACAATCTTGTCCGCCTCCGCCGGGATGATGTCTTCTTTCAGCAGCAGCTTGATCGCGTCCGCGATCGGCTGAAGCAGCCCGTGCGGGCCTACGCGCATCGGCCCAAGCCGCACCTGCATGTGCGCGAGGATTTTCCGTTCCAGCCAGTTCATCGCGATGACGGCGACGGATAGCCCACCGAACACGAGCAGGATGTAGACCGTGGCCCAGAAGATGTTGCCTGCGCCGCCGGGCGTTTTATCGCTGTCGAGGTACGACTGGATGTACAGAATCAAATCGTGCATCAGCGGTCTACCTCGCCGAGAACGATATCCAGCGTGCCGATCACCGCAATCACGTCGGCCACCAGCTGTCCGCGGCACATCACGTCGAGCGCCTGCAGATTCACGAACGACGGCGGCCGCACCCGAATGCGGTAAGGCTGCGTCGATCCATCGCTGACAATGAAGTATCCCAGTTCGCCCTTGGGAGCTTCGATCGAGTGGTAGATCTCGCCCACCGGAGGCTTCATCACCTTAGGAACTTTGGCCATGATCGGCCCTTCCGGAATTGCCTCGACAGCCTGCTCGATAATCCGCAGCGACTGCCGCATCTCCACCATGCGCACCAGGTACCGGTCATACGTGTCGCCGTTCTGCCCGGTGGGAATTTCGAACTCGAAGTTCTTGTAGTTCGCGTAAGGCAGCGCCTTGCGGATGTCCCATTTGACCCCGCTCGCACGCAGCACAGGCCCCGTCACGCCCAGCGCGATCGCATCCTTGCCCGAGATCGTTCCCACACCCTTGGTCCGCTCCAGCCATATGCGGTTAGTAGTCAGCAACTCTTCGTACTCATCAATCTTGGGCTTCACGAACGAAACGAAGTTCTTCACGTCACGCTCGAACCCCTCGTACGCCTCATACTGCAGCCCGCCAATGCGAAACGCGTGCGTAGTAAGCCGAGCCCCGCAATACTTTTCGAAAATCTTGAGAATCTCTTCCCGGTCGCGGAACGTGTAAAACAGCGGTGTGATCGCGCCAATGTCGAGCGCATGCGTTCCCAGCCAGAGCTGGTGGCTGGCAATCCGGTTCAGCTCAGTCAATATGACGCGAATGTACTGCGCCCGCGGTGGCGCTTCCACGCTCAGAAGCTTCTCAACCGTCTCGCAATAGCCCAGCCCGTTCGAAACCGCGGCAACATAGTCCATCCGGTCGACGTACGGATTGAACATCGTGTACGTGCGGTTCTCCGCAATCTTCTCGACCCCGCGGTGCAGGTACCCGATCACGCACTCGAGCCCCATGACTTTCTCGCCGTCCAGCCGCAGAATGACGCGCAGCACTCCGTGGGTTGCCGGATGCTGCGGCCCCATGTTAATGACCAGCTCGTTGGCATCCAGAAACGTCTTGTCCGGCGTTTCCAGATCGAGCGGCGAAAGTGTGTTCGGATCCGTCATTAACTATTGGCCGCTCTCAATCCCCAAATTGATCTGCACCCACTCATTATCCTGCTGCAAAATCCCGTAATCCTTCCGCAAGGGATGCCCCTTCCACCCGTCGGGCAGCAAAATGCGCTTCATATCCGGATGCCCGTCGAACTTGATCCCGAACATGTCGAACACTTCGCGCTCCAGCCAATTTGCGGTCGCCCAGATCGGCACCGAACTCGGGATACTCTCACCATCAGCTATTCGCGTCGTGATGCGGATCCGCTCGTTGCGTGGAAACGAATACAGCACCCACACCACATCAAACTGCTTCTCCCGCTTGGGATAGTGCACCGCGGTGATGTCCACACAGTAGTCAAACTCTTCTTCGTTGCGCAGAACCTGCAGAATCTCTGGAATCAGCGATCGATCCACCACCATATAGTTCTGCCCCAGATGCGTCAGAGGCTCGATTCCCGATCCATATTCGCCTTTCAGTTTTGCAACCATCGGCGAATCCCACGGCGTCGGAACCGGAGCAGCAGGTTTCGGCGGAGCAGCGGCGGGTTTTGCGGCAGCAGGAGCAGCAGGCGCGGCGGCAGCAGGTTTCGCTGGGGTTGCAGAAGCTGGGGTTCCAGAACCTGGCGTTGCGGCAGGAGCAGTAGGTGCAGCGGGCTTGTCGGGAGCCGTTTTCGTTTCCGATTGAACCGAACCAGCCGGAGTAGCCTTCACCCCGCCCGCACTAGCGGGCTGTTCCGCCGTCGGTTTCGGTTCACCTTCCGGCGGCGGCGGAGTGGGGGATTTAATTTCGTCCGGCATAGCGCGAAGGCACAAACCTCCCGCGGCGTGTGCGTTGAAAAGAACGTTAACTTTTATCAGCTTGAGGGAGCGAAGTCAACGACGGTGCGCTCGCGAAAGTGTAAAATTCGTACAACTTTTTCAATTTGTCATCCTGAGCAAGTTGTCGCGAGCGCAGCGAACGACAACGCCGTCGAAGGATCCCTTTCGAAACCGCGGAACCCGCGTCCGTCAAGGGAACTCCGTCACGCAACAAAAGTGGCTAACCGCGCGCCTGTGCCTGGTAAGTCTCGATCAGATCGCGAATGCGTTGCGCGTCCGCCTTGCGGTGCCCGTGGCTGGTGATGGGGTCAGTCCCCCCGGTCGATTCAATCACGATCTCCGACCAGAACATGCCGGTGGAAATGTGTACCGAAGCGATCTTCGACATCGAAATGCTTTCTTCGTTACTGCCGAACAGGCGGCTCTTCACGCGCGCCACGCGCTGCGGGCTGACAACAAGCCGCGTAGGGAACAGAAAATTCCCCTGCGTCCAGCGGCTGGCAGTAAAGGTCTCGGCGGGAGAGGAATCCATCGGATTGTCGATCGCGGCCGTCATGCCTCAGGTAGCGCCGCCGTCCCAGCGGCTGTCGCGGGGGCGTCTCGCCCGCGCATTGCGTCCTACACCCACTCCAGCGCGCCCTTGCTCCACACCCAAATGTAACCCACAATCAAAATCGCCAGAAAGATCAGCATCTCCAGCAATCCAAACAGCCCAAACGCCTTGAACCGCACCGCCCAGGGAAACAGAAAAATTGTCTCCACGTCGAACACGACAAACAAAATCGCAATGATGTAGTAGCGCACCGTGTACCGCCCGCGCGCGCTGTCGATGGGGTCGATGCCGCATTCATACGGCATCAGCTTGGTCTTGCTGGGATTCGATGGCCGCACCAATTTGGCGAGCAGCAACGTGATCGGCAGCAGCGACCCAACGATGGCGATAAAGATAAAGATAGGTACGTAGTTTTGCGGCATAGCCTCTCTCAGAACAGCAGGCCATCCTAGCGCAGAGCCCCCTCGACTTCAAGCACTCCTTCGACCTGTTGTGTGGGTCCGGGTCTTTGACCCGGACAGGCCAAGCGAAGCTCGGCTTCCCTCTACTGACGTCCGGAAACGATTCTCATGAAAAGTTATTCCGCGTCAGTGGCAACTCCCTCACCCGCTTGCCCGTAGCCGCGTAGATCGCATTGCAGATCGCCGGAGCCATCGGCGGTACCCCGGGTTCTCCCACTCCTGCTGGCGGCGCCGAACTCTGGACGATATGAACGTCGACCTGCCGCGGCGCGTCATTCATCCGCGCCACCTGGTAGTCATAAAAGTTCGACTGGTCGATCGCCCCCGCCGTCGCGGTGATCTCTCCCGTGCGGGCGAGGCTGGTTCCAAACACGGCAGCGCCTTCGAATTGCGATCGCAACATCTCAGGATTCGCCACGATCCCCGCATCGACTGCAGTGTAGACATGAGGAATCCGCACCACCCCATGATCATCGACCTCAACCTCGACCACGCTCGCCACGTACGTGAAGAAGCTGCGATGAACAGCGATCCCCATCCCAATCCCTTTGCCGGATTTCTTCTTGCCCCAACTGGCTTTCTCCGCCGCGATCTCCGCAACACGCCGCAATCGCCCGATGTCATAAGGATATTGATCCCCCACCCTCGGAGGCCCCTGGGGCCCCACGTCGAGCGTGCGCGGCGATCCGATCAGCGTCATCAAGTAGTCGTACGGATCGCGGTTGGCGGCGTACGCCAATTCGTTCGCAAATGACTGCACCGCGAACGCGTGATAGATATTCGCCACCGACCGAAGCCATCCGATGCGCACATGCGCGACCGCCTGCCCGTTCTCCGACTGGAAGTTCGGCACCTCGAAGGGCACCGCATTCCATCCCATCGACATTTCGCCAGCCCCGCCATAAACCTCCGTCGCATTGAACGTAGACCCGATCGGCGGGAATACCGACCGCTGCAGCCACGCCTTCGGCTTGCCCGAATCATCGAGCGCGGCCTTTATGTACATAGCAGCGACAGAATGGTAGTAGTCGAACTTAATGTCGTCTTCCCGGCTCCAGATCACCTTGACTGGCTTGCCGGTCTTCTTCGAGAGCAGCGCCGCCTCAACCGCATAATCCGGCTTCGACTTGCGCCCAAACCCTCCGCCCAGAAACGTCACGTGGCACGTAACATCTTCCTTCTTCAGCCCCAGCGCCTTGGCCACTTCCTCCTGCACGCCCTGCGGATCCTGCGTCGGCGACCACACGGTAACCTTTTCGCCTTGTGCATCCGCGACCGCCACTGGAGGTTCCATGGAAGCGTGCGCCAGATGCGGCGCGAAGTATTCAGCCTCCACGATCTTGCCTCCCTTGGCGAACTCCGCATCCGGATTGCCCACCGTGCGCACCACTTTCCCCGGCTGCCGCGCCGTCTGCATCAACTCCTTCTTATAGTCCGCAGAGTTGTAAGAGGCGTTGCTGCCGTTGTCCCATTCAATCTTGAGATTCTTCCGCCCCTTAAACGCCGCAAACGTGTTATCGGCAATCACCGCCACACCGCCCAAGGGCTGAAACGCGTGCGGAGGTTTGAACGGATCAATTGGAATCGTCTTCTTCACTCCGATTACCTTTAGAGTGGCCGAGTCATCAACCGACCTCACCTTCCCCCCGAGCACCGGAGGATGCGCAATGGCCGCATACAGCATCCCATCGACCCGCACATCCATCCCAAACAGCGGCTTGCCCGAGCACACATCAGTGACGTCGTATCCCGGTGCAGGTTTGCCAATGTAACGCCACTCCGTCGGCGACTTGAACTTCAGTTCTTCTTTCTTCGGCACAGGCAGCTTCGCAGCCAGAGCCGCGAGCTCTCCATACCCCAGCTTCCGCGACGAACTCTTGTCCGAGACGAAGTGCACTGGATCCGCTACGCACTGCGATTCTGGAACGCCCCACTGTTGCGCCGCCGCCCGCACCAGCATCAATCGGGCGGTCGCTCCAGCTTCGAGTAGCGGTTCAAAGAATTCCCGCACCGAGTGCGATCCGTCGGTGTCCTGCGATCCGTAAGCCGCATCGCCATCGGCCTGAACTACAACAACGCGGCTCCAGTCCGCGTCCAGTTCATCCGCCAGAATGCGCGGCAGGCTCGTGCGCACTCCATTCCCCATCTCCGACCGGTGCGCCACGATGTACACCGCGCCGTCGGTATGAATCCCAACGTACACGCTGGGATGGAACGCGGACGCCCCCACCGACCCGGCCGCGCCCGCTCCGAACCCGGGTGCCCCATTTCTCGCAGCTTTTGCGAGAAGTGGGGATTTTCCGACGCATAACACGAACGCACTGGTCGCCAGCATCCCATGCAGAAAGCTACGCCGCGAAACATTTTCGACCTTCATCTTCTCCATAGTGGTTTTTTCCAGGGTGATCATGCCGTCTCCTTCGCCGTCGACTTGATCGCGGCCCGAATGCGCTGGTACGTCCCGCACCGGCAGATGTTGCCCGCCATCCCCTCATCGATGTCTGCATCGGTGGGCTTCGGCTTCGACGACAGCAGCGACACCGCCTGCATGATCTGCCCCGGCTGGCAGTACCCGCATTGCGGCACGTTCACCTCGGCCCAAGCCTTCTGCACGACGTGCTGCCCGCTGGCCGAGATGCCCTCGATAGTCGTGATCTCAAGGCCTTCCAACGTGCTCATCTGCTTTTGGCAGGACCGGATCGCCTTGCCGCCCTGCAACACAGTGCACGCTCCGCACAGCGCCATGCCGCACCCGAATTTCGTTCCCGTGAGTCCGAGGATGTCGCGCAAGTACCACAGCAGCGGCATCTCCGGATCGCCATCAAACGTCTGCGCGTGTCCGTTCACCTTGAAATGAACCATGGGCCACTTCCTGGTCGATTGAATTGGAAAATAATGAGGCTATTTTACTGCGGGAAGCGCGTAGAAATGCAACCGCGCAAGATCGAGAAAGAGTCAGATCACCAGTTGAAGATCCAGCAAGTTGAAGATCCGACCGTTAGATCGTTAGTAATAGAAGATGTCCCCAAGCCCTAACAGACTGCAGCCCCGAAGGGGCGGAATGCGAAAGCCCGGCACGGAAGTGCCGGGTCGTATACGGGTAAGAATCCCGAGTCCCGCAAGGGACGACACCAGAGCCTTACGGTTTCTCCCAATGCGTCGCACTGAACTGCTGCGGATCGTAAACTGCAGGCGCAAGTTTCACATTGGCCTGAATGTCGGTGTAGTCCTCGCTGAAAACCAGCTTGTCCTCCGAGTGGACCTCCACCCGTGCCGCCACCCACGCCCCCGCCAGCGGCCGGTAATCCATGAAGCGTACGTCATCAAGCTTCTTAGGATCCCCTCGCGAAGGTTCGATCACCCGCACAAACAGCAGCGTATCTTTCGTTACCCAGAACTGCTTGGATGTGAGGTCCCCCTTGTCGGCGCCCACCACGTAAGCAGGATGTCCCTCCCACGTGTCTTCGCGCAGCTTCGACAAATCGTACCCTTCACCATTTACAACTTTGATGGTGGTTTCTGGATCCTGCGTGTAAACGTCAAATCCCAGCACCAGCAGGATGTTGACCAGCGGAAAGGCGCCGGTGACTTTGCCGTCTTTAACGACGGTGGCCGTCCCGTCGACTAGAACGTATCCGTTTCCATTGCTGGCCGGACCAATGTCGATGCGCAACTTTCCCGGCAGCATCGCCGCCTCATACCAGGTTTCGGCGGAACTCGTGCCATCCGGTTTGTAAGTCGTGCTCTTCTGCGTAAACGTCAGCGTCTTGTACCAGGTCGCCTGGTACCGGTCGTGCATGGCGCGCAGCAGAGCGTCGCCCGTGCGGATCTCTTGCGCATGGCCCAGCACGCCGATCAACAGAGCGGGGAACAGAAGAGTTCTCGTAAGCAGTTTCATTCGACCTTCCTGTCGTAGACGTGATCGTACCCTATCTCGGTCGCCACCGCGGATTAGACGAAGCAAGACAATAAAAGGCAGCAGCTTATCATCAGCAGCGCCGAGCGCGGCCAGCGACAAAGACAGGCGACAAAGCACACCCCTTCGTTCATAGCCGCGGACGCCTGCCCCGAACGAAGCCGCGGAGAGGCGACAGAATGCAGCCCACGGCGTAAGCCGTGGGCGGAGGGTCCTGGTCGGCAAGCCCCGGAGGGGCGAAAGAAAAGACTCCAGCGTGAGAGGTATTAAAAAGGCGACTGCCGCACTGAGCCCCGAAGCGACGGCACCGGTTTCACGCAACCTTATCCGGAAAAACAAACACCGTCCGCGCAAGCTCGGATCGCAGCGTCTCGTCCCTATAGTAGCGGCCGAGGATCCCATCCTTCCAAACCAGCAGGTCGGAATTCTGCACCGCAAACTCCTCCCACTCGCGAGAAGGGAACCGCGCCATCCGCTCGCGTATCAAAAAGAAGTACGCATGCGTAATAGTCTCGTTATAAAGCTCAGCCTTGTCCCTGGCCGCCGCGAAGCGCTTGAGCGCGGTGGCAAACTTGTCGAGCGCTTCCAGCGCCGGATACTGCGAGAGATAAGCAAACGCCAGCCGCACATGATCCGCATGATGAAAAGAATCCGCGGGGAGTGTGTCGTTCTCGAAATGATGGATGAGTTGTGTGTCAGTCATGGTCGTAATCGAATGTGGGGACAGCCGCCCCCAGCTGTCCGCCGGGCGCAGCCCGGCGGAGGTACTCAATTGCCGAATGCCGCTGCGCTCAATTTCCTTTGCCCATCGCAATCGCGAGCGCCGCCGCCGCATAAATCACCAGATTGTGAATTCCATACATCCCATGCAGCAGGTGGAGAAGGATGGCCATCACAAACACCGCCACCAGCAACCACGCGCCGCGGATCGCAGTTTGTGGAATCAGCAGAAGCACGCACCCGGCAATCTCGCCAAACCCCAGCACCAGCCGTACGAAACCCGGCATGTGAGTCCGCGCAAAGTCGTGCGCGGCGCCGGGCAGCACGAACATCACGGCTTCGATCAAGATCACGATGCCGAGTGAGTATTGCAGCACGATCAGACCGCATTTGGCCTTCACGAAGCTCATCTATTTCCTCGCTATTTGTCGCCAGCCCGCTTGCGCGGAGATTTGGCTTTGATCTCTTTCAGCCGGTGACTGGCGCTCGAGTCGAGATCCAATTCGTAGAACTTCTTCAACTCGCGAATCCGTTCCAGCGATCCCGCACTGAATGGAGTCTTGCCGTCGAAGGCGTGCAGCACAATGCCTTCCAGCACGTCCCCCAACGTCATGTCGTGGTACTCGGCAAACGCCTTGAGCACTTTGAGGATTCGCTTTTCGATGCGCACGCCGGTCTGCACGCGCTCCACCAGGAGTTTAGGATCGTCCGTCATATGTACCAATGTACCACGGTACCACTCCAAACGCAAACCCCAAGCATTTCGAGTGGAGACCGAAGGACTGTCCCTGCGGTAGGCCACTACTCTCCTTCGCGTGCGAGCTATCAAAATCGGACCGAGGCTGTAAATTCTTACAGTTTTCCCTCTCAGGATCGCCCGTTAGCATGAGCGTATTCGTGCGGCATCACGTGGCACGCCGCGAAGTAGGTGTCCTATGGGGAAAACCCTCCTCATCCTTCTCGTCCTGTCTGTACCTGCTCTGGCACAAACCTCTCCCGACGGTTCGTTTTCGGTGCGTCATCTCAAGAAGGCGGACTTCTCGTTGAACAGCGATCAGATGCGCGACGCGGAAACGATCTACCGCACCGCATGCTCGGTCGTGCAGCACGAGTTTCTCAGCGGCGCTGCTGGCGAATTGCACCTTCACTTTACGGTTGTCATTGGTGCCGAACGAAATGAGGTTCGGTCTAGGCGCATCAGACAGGCCGACGAGATCTGGATGAAGAACTGGGATCCAAACGTCTTTGCGCAGGGAGTGGTGCTCCTCGCGGTCGACCAGAGCCTCACTCCAGATGTGGTCAAACGGTTGGGCATGCGCGCAGTCCGCTACAGCAGCGCCACCGTCGATGTTTCTGGGCTCCGCTAAGCTTCGCTGTGCGATTCCCGCATCAGCGTTGCCTCTCAATCCACTGCTCCCCAGCAGATCGATTCCCTGATCCACGACACGCTCAGAAGACGCTCTCCGCGACAGAACAACAGCAGCCTAAACCTCCTGACGAAGATTGGGCCGCAACGTCAGCGAGCCGTCATCGTTCAGTTTCTGATGACAAGCCCACCGCACGGGATAGCGCATTCCCTTGACCTCAATCTCAGCTCTAAGTTTCAGCCCTTTCCAGTTTGTGACATTCCGAAGCACGAATTGGGCCTGCCGAATCTTGCCCGGTAACGGGTAACCCGCGTCCAGACAACCACTCTTGAGCACCTTGCCGTCCTCGCTCTCCACCGTCACCCGCAACACGCCCGGCACACCCGCGATGCCGTCATTCGCAAAGCCGATAATGAGTCCCAGGTAGCTGTCATCCTGATAGCTCCAGATGAAAGACGGCCTCACCCGATAGCCAATGCGGCGGTTGATCCGATCAAACGCTGCCGGATACGCCTGGTAGTAAGTCATCAGATTCTTTGCGCTGATCTGGTGAAAATTCCAGAGCGACCAATAATTTGCCCCAACATCGATCACGTGATCGATCATGTTTTCTGCGGGAGATACACCTTCATTGACGGCTTTTGGATCGGGGGGTTTCCCCGGAAGCCCTTGCTCGAGCAATGCCGCGATCCACGGCGGACGATTGCTGAGCGCTTCAATCTGCTCGTTCTCAATAAAAATCGTATCGCTCCGAATCCAATTGTTGCTGCGGACCGTGCGGTCCACTAGTTCTGAATTACCCACCCGGCTGAAGTCCGGCTGAGTATTGGTCAGCAGAGGTGTCTTCGAAAAGTGCTCGAGTTGCACTTCGAGCATGTTGATCCAGGTGCGCTCGGCAGTCTGGTAATCCGGGAAAGGATTGTTGCCAAATGGCCAGGTGTGCCCCTCACCCCAGAAGCCATACATGAAGGTATCGATAAACTCGATGAGCGGATTGCCATTAAATTCCGCAGCCAACAGGCCCGCCAGCTCTTTGAATGCCTCCTGAAAAAAAGGATCGTCGAACCGAGGCTGATACCGCGAGTGCGGGTTCTCCAAAAATCTCTTTCCCGCGGCGGCACTCTCCCGATCGTTAATCACAAGATCAACTTTGGGTACTTTTTCCAGGACAAAGTCTGGTAAGGCGGCGTCGTGCTTATAATCCGGCGCGCTCATCTGCACTCGTAATCCGACTCGCTTGTTGTTCTTCTTCGCCAACTCAAAAACCAGCTTCAGGTAATCGGGCATCTCCAGTCGTCCCGGCCGCGGCTGCAGCTCCCGCCACGTAGGACGAATATATAGCTGCTGCCCCAAAGGAAATCGAACCAGATCTTCGATCGCCTGGGAAATATTGTCCGACTTGATCTCCTCCGTGCCGCTGTCTGCCGTGATGTAGGTCACCAGTCCCTTGCCATAATTTGGCACGACGTCTTCCGAGCGAGTCGTCGTCATCACCACATCGTCGGTGGGAATGACGGCATCAGGTGGGTATTGCGGAAACGGCCCCTGATTAAGGCGATCGGCCACCAGTGGTCCGGAGCCAAAATCATAGTTTCCCCAGTCGTGCGCGGGAACCTTCGCCTGCGCCTTCCCCATTCCAAACTCTGCAGCCACGGCAACCGCGACGGTACTCTTCAAAAAGTCTCTACGCCGCATCGGAACTGTCTCCTGGTTTCATGCGATTCGACCCCTCGAACTTAATGCACACTCGACCGGCAGTTTACCGTAAGGAAAGAATGGCTGTCGTGAGCTCAAAGAGTTGCCTGAAAAGATGGCGGGTGCGGGACATTTGTGGGAAGTATATGCAACGTGGATCAGACAGCAGAGTGTTCGCAGGAACCTCGTGGACCCCCCGGTGCCTACAACCGAACCCAAGTGCTCTCCTTCCCGTTCCATGCTCGCCCACAATTGGGGGCAGGAGAACCGAGAGCTGATGGCTACCGTGAATCCAGGATGGATTACAACGAAATTCGCTCTAAGGGCTCGACGCGCACCGAGTTTTCCCCCGCATCGAAACCATCCAGGAGTGCGTTGTGATGAGCAATGATCTGATCGAACGTCAAGGACTCAGAGTCCGCTGTTAAGTGTCCATCTTCCGCTAAGGTCACACCATAGCCAAGGCTGACGGCTCTGCGCACCGATGTGTCCACGCAGTACTGAGTCATGCAGCCTGCGACGATCAGACTGTCAATCCTTCGTGACGCGAGTTCGGATTCCAATGTGGTTTGGAAGAATGAGTCGCAAGCCGTCTTGTGAATGATCAGTTCGTCTCGAATCGGGGCTAGCTCCGGTCGAATCTGCCAGCCTGACGAACCTCGCTCAAGACGATGGCCCGGTTGGCCGTCATGCTGAACCAAGAGAACTGGAATGCCCCGGTTACGGGCACGCTCCACAAAGGTCGCGATTCTGGTAACAAGCCCATCGAAAGCAGCATGCGTCTCGGCTGGCCTTTTCATGCCGGGAATATCAAGAATGGCGTTTTGAACGTCGATCACGACAACTGCTTCCTTAGCCATACAGTTTATTGTAGATCTTCCTCATCCGATCCCCTGCCACTCACCGCGGTGCAAGCGCAGTTTTAAGTGAAATGGCCTGGGAACATCATCTGTCGGGAAGCCGCACTTTTCGGATTCCGGATGCTCCTACAACTTTTGCCGGTACCCAATACACCTACCGCCCCTGAGCTGAGTTCTTGCTTCCATGATTTGGCCTTAGTTAAAGCCTCGTCCAAGTACCTCGTGGCGGGGCTCTTTTCATGGCCAAAGCGATGACGGCTCAAATGACCCCCTGTAAAAATTGACAATTGGCAATGATCCATGCCTGTGGTGCACTGCGGAATGAAAGGCAAATTGGTTTCCTAAGGACTCTCAACCCAATTCAGTGGAAAAGGAGTAAATCATGGCTACAAAGCAACCGAATATCCTGATTCTCTGGGGCGATGATGTCGGGTACTGGAACATCAGTCGCAACAATGACGGCATGATGGGGTACCAGACGCCGAATATAGACCGCGTCGCCCACGAAGGCGTCAAATTGACCGACTGGTACGGTCAACAGAGCTGCACTGCTGGACGCGCAGCCTTCATCACTGGGCAGAACCCACTCCGCACCGGCCTGACCAAAGTCGGAATGCCCGGCTCCATTCTCGGACTTCAACCAGAAGACCCGACCATCGCCGAACTGCTCAAGCCGCTCGGTTACGCCACGGGTCAGTTCGGAAAGAATCATCTGGGCGATCGGAATGAATTCTTGCCGACCTTGCATGGATTCGACGAGTTCTTCGGCAATCTCTATCACCTTAACGCGGAGGAGGAACCGGAACTCCCCGATTATCCGACAGATCCCGCATTTAAGGCGAGATTCGGACCCAGGGGGGTGCTCCATTGCAAAGCCACTGCCACCGAAAATCCTCTACCACCCGACCCGCGTTTTGGTGCGTGGGGAAAGCAAACCGTTGAGGACACTGGTCCGCTGACCATCGAGCGAATGGGAACCGTCGATGAGGAGATCACTTCTCACGCTCTGGACTGGATGGAGAAGCAGGTGAAAGCGAACAAGCCTTTCTTTCTCTGGTACAACTCCACGGCTATGCACATGAGAACTCATCTCGCAGCCAAGAACCGCGGCAAGAGTGGGCAGGATGATTACAGCGATCGGATGGTGACCCACGACGAGCAAATCGGCGAGGTGCTCGACAAGCTTGATGAACTGGGCGTCGCCGATAACACCATCGTTATGTATTCCACCGACAACGGTCCTGAGAACGACACTTGGCCCGATGGCGCCAACACCCCCTTCCGCAGCCAAAAGGATACGAACTGGGAAGGCGCCTGGCGCGTTCCGTGTTTCCTCCGCTGGCCCGGCAAGATCAAGGCCGGCACGGTGCTGAACGGCATCGGTTGCCACCAGGACATGCTGCCGACGTTGCTGGCTGCGGCGGGCGATCCGAACGTAAATGAGAAGCTCTTAAAGGGCTATAAGGTCGGGGACAAGACGTTCAAGGTTCACATCGACGGCGTCAATTTGATTCCCTACCTGACCGACCAAGTGAAAAAGAGTCCCAGAGAAACCTTCTTCTACGTCAGCGATGACGGCGGCGTCATGGCGCTCCGGCATGGTGACTGGAAGCTGGTGTTTGAAGAGCAGCGTGCAAACTCAACGAGGGTTTGGGCAGAACCCCTGGTGAAGCTGCGGGTTCCGCTTATGTTCAACTTGCGACGCGATCCGTTCGAGCGCGCCGACTTCAACTCCAATACTTACTGGAATTGGCTAATGAGTCACGCCTTCCTGCTTTACGGAGCGCAGGCAGTCGTGGCGGCTCAGATCGAGAACTTTGTGAAGTACCCGCCCCGCCAGAAGGCGGCCTCATTCAACCTTGATTCGGTGATGGAACAATTAGCGCCGGCGATCAAGGCAGAAAAGGAAAAAGAAGCCGCAGCGGCAAGCAAGGGTCACGCACCAAGCACGGCAGAGCATGGCGTTTTGGTCGGCAAAGCGAGTTAAGGGACTATGGAAAGGGGGGTCGAAAAGATCTCCCTTTTCGTTTAATTGTTGCGAAATCTCCATTACGCTAAGAACCCTCTATGAGCGATATGGCCTGTTGAACGAAGCCGCTTTGCGGCAGAAAAACCGTAGGGTGTCAGAAGTATAAAGTGGGGTCATCACGCTTAGGAGGCGTTATGACGACCCCACTACGACAGCGCATGCTGGAAGAACTCCAGCGGCGAAACTACTCTTCTAAAACCATTCGATTGTACCTCCGGCACGTCGCCGAGTTCGCTAAACATTTTCATCGTTCGCCCGATCAGCTCGGGGCCGAGGATATTCGGCTTTACCAACTGTTTCTGATTCGGGAAAAAAAGCTGGCGTGGTCAAGCTATAACCAGATTGTTTGTGCGCTGCGATTCTTCTATGCCAAGACGTTGAAGCGCACGTTCCTACTGCAGGAGATTCCTTTCCCACGGATGGAGCAGCGACTACCCACGATTCTCAGCCGGGAGGAGGTGGCAAAAATCCTCACCGTGCCTCGGCACCTCAAGACTCGCGCCCTGTTGATGACCATCTACGCGACGGGTGTGCGGCGCTCCGAGGCGGCCCACTTGCGAGTGAACGACATCGACTCGGCGCGCATGACCATCACGGTCCGTCAAGGCAAAGGCCAAAAGGATCGACTGATCATGTTGTCTCCCGTTTTGCTCCAAACCCTGCGGCAGTACTGGCGACTCAACAAACCCAAGCAATGGCTCTTTCCCGGAGAAAACCCTGACCAGCCGATCAGTGACAACGACATCTTCGCGGTTTTTCACAATGCCGTCCGTCGCGCTGGAATCACCAAGAAGGTCTCGCCCCATTCACTGCGCCACAGCTTTGCAACGCATCTGCTCGAGTCGGGCACCGATCTGCGCACCATCCAGATCCTGTTGGGGCATCGCAGCCTGAAAACCACGGCCCCTTACCTCCATGTTTCCCAGCAGCATGTGCGGGCAACCGCCAGTCCTCTGGATGGCTTAAATTTGACGAAGGAACCTTTGAAGAAATGATTCGGCCACCTCTGGAGGTGGCTGACATTGTTCGAGCCTATGGCACAGCTTTCGTAGAACACCATCGCCGCTGGCTGACCGCCTTGCACCTCAAAGTGCTGCGCGCCATTGTCGCCTGCCGTACCGCAGCACTCGGTGGGCACATCGAACAGTGTGATAGTTGCGGACAGCGAGCCATCTCTTACAACTCGTGCTTGAATCGGCACTGTCCCAAGTGCCAAGGGGCAGCGCGGCAGGCTTGGTTGGCGAAACGTTCCGCCGAACTGCTGCCCGTACCCTACTTTCATGTCGTCTTTACCCTGCCCCACGTCCTGGCTCCCTTGGCCTTGCAGAACAAGGCTCGGGTTTATGGGCTGCTTTTTCGGACCGCAGCTGAGACCCTACTCCAGATCGCTGCCGACCCCAAACATCTCGGCGCTAAGATCGGGTTTCTGGCCGTCCTGCATACTTGGGGCCAGACGCTCCTGCATCATCCCCATCTGCATTGCGTCGTCCCGGGTGGAGGGCTCTCGCCCGATCAGCGGCGTTGGATTCCCTGTGGACACAAGTTCTTTCTGCCCGTCAAAGTACTCAGTGTTGTCTTTCGCGGAAAGTTTCTCGACGCTCTCGAACGAGCTTTTAAAAAACACAAGCTTACTCTTGCCGGTAAACTCACTCCTCTTCAATCTCCGGCAGAGTTCGCCACTCTGCTACGCGCCGCCGCGCATCGCAACTGGGTCGTCTATGCCAAGCGACCCTTTGCCGGCCCCGCGCAGGTCCTGACCTATCTCTCCCGCTATACTCACCGCATTGCCATCGCTAACTCTCGACTCGTGGCCATGGCCGACGGTAGGGTTACCTTCCGATGGCGAGACTACGCCCATGGGCACCAGACTCGAACCATGCCGCTCGAGGCCGATGAATTTCTACGTCGCTTCCTGCTGCATGTCTTGCCCGCCAGTTTCGTGCGCCTTCGCTACTTCGGCCTGCTCGCCAATCGCCAGCGTGCCCAATTGCTGAATCTGTGCCGCTCTCATCTACAGTGTACGGCGACGGCGCAGGCTGCGGTGGGCGTGGGGCATCTCTGTCAACACTGTCATCGCGGCACCATGCGAGTGGTGGAAACACTTTCTCCTACCCAACTTTCTGCCTGGCTCCCTGATCCTCCGGTGGAGAACTCTTCATGATTCCCACCTTTCTTGCCCCGGCATCCACATTACTCTTCAACCAGCTCTGGCTCTGGTGCATACACCAGTGTGTGCCATCCTTCCAACCGGGGCCCGTTCTGTCTTTACTTCCTGGCATAACCCGCTCTCAGGAAAGACCCGTCGCGACCTTTTCTTCCCACCTATTCCGATCCAGTCTTCCCCACAGCCACCCTGCTCCACGCACTCGCCTCCCCACACGATCTCCAAAACCCGTTCAAAACACATAGTCCCGAGCGGCGGCTTCGCTCAACCGACTCTATCGCTAGTGCTCAGGCGTCAAGATCTCCGCAATCCCTGACAGCATGTTGGCCTGAGCACTAGCGATAGAGTCCTAGCCAAACATATTTGAAATTTCCGAACTAACCGGCTCGGGCGATCTTCTGCGTGGGATATCCGAGGATGGTTCTGACCCGTCCCGAGTCACGATCGGCGTAGATGAAGGCAGTCCCCTCAATGCGATACTCTCCCTTCCATCCGATGGCGAAGCTGGTGTCAGTCTCCTCTCGGTGAAGCGGCTCCGGATCACCATCCCGAGCCAGGGGCGCAGCCAGTTGATCGGCGACGTCCAGCAACCAGGCGTCTCCGGTATCAGTGGAAAACAGGATCAGTTGACCGAGAGTAACCACCCGCCCATCATGCTCGGCAGCCTTGTTCTGGATGTAACGAACTTCCTCCGCCAAGCGGAAGCCTTTCCCCTCGACCGATTGCTTTCCCCATCCCCGCTTCATGGTTCTGGCCTCTCCTCTCGGTTCTCCTCGGTGCTTCCTGGCGAGTATAGTGCGGGACCATGGAAGAGTTCACGCAGTTATTCGGAAACCTGCTAGCCTTCGTCTATCACTGCTTCGACCGCATCGTCATTCACGGCTACTTGAGCGGTCTGTCTCGACCCGAGCAGGTGGTGTATTTCGTCCGTCAGGTGCTGGGCCTCCCGGGGGTGAACAAAGAAGTGCTCAGCCAACGCACCGGGGATTACCGGGACTGGGTGGAAGCCTACGCCCGCAACCATCACCTCCCTATGGAGTGGGCGGAAAAGGGAGTGCGCAAAGAAGATTACGTGTCCCCCCGCCTGCATCGTCTGATCAAGAACAATGCCTACGGGGTCTATTTCATCTTCAAGAGCATGGAACAGGGTCGGACCTTCCGCATCAGCGTCCCGAAATATCCCACTGCCGATCCGAACTATCGCATCCTGGCCCACCAGCGCAGCCGTTTCACGCACTACTACTTCTATATCCGGGATGAGGTTCTGGGGCCGATCGTGCTGCGCGTAGGCTCCTTCTTTCCCTTTCATGCCACCTACTGGCTCAACGGCCACTCCTTCATGGAGCAGGAACTGAATCGATCTCGCATCGGCTTCCATAAGAGCGACAACGCCTTTCTCGCCGTCGACGACGTGGCTGCTCTGCAGACAGCGGCGGATCGGCTGAGCCCGCAGATCATCCGCAAACAGCTGGATTACTGGACCTTCCTGTTGGGCCCGAAGTTCTGCAAAAAAGAACGCAGCCAGATGAACCTGTCCCGCTTCTACGCCATCACTCAGATTGAGTATTGCCGCAACTTTATTTTTAAGCGCCACTTTCCCATTCACAAGATCTTCGAGCGCAGCTGCGAGCTCGGCTTGTGGCGCCTCACCGCCAACCGCATTAGTGAGATCTTCGGCGTCCGGCTGAACAAGAGGCTACGGGGAAAGCTGGCCACCGTCCTCGATCAGATCGAGCATGGCCATCACGTCTTCCGCGCCTATTGGAAGAACGCCTTTCTCAAACAGTACGAAAAGTTCTCGCGCTACCTGCGCAATGAACTCTGCTCCAACAATCTGCGCGACTTTGGTCTGAAGAAAGGCCTCGATCATCTCGACGCCGTGCGTACCCGATTCCAGATCATTACCGACCGCTTTGCCGGCTTCCAGGCCCAGTGCCTCAATGTCCACGTCGACTTTCCCTTGCTGCAGCGCCTGGCCCTGCCCCTCACCGTGGGCACGGTCCGCTATCCCGGAATCAAGATCCACGACGCCCGCATGATCCGTTTACTTGAGGTCTTGCTCCATGGCGGCAATACCGTCGGCGGATGGACCGCGAAACAGATCCACCAAGCCGTCCTCACCACCTTTCAGCTTTCCCCCAAAACCTACGGCCTCAACCAACTCCGCTACGATCTGCGAAAACTCAAGGGCCACGACCTGCTGCAACGCGACGGCTCCCGCTATGCCTACCGCCTCACCCCAAAAGGCGTTCAGGTCGCACTCCTGTTTCTGTTCTTCCACAAGCGCCTCTGCGGCCCCCTCGCAAACAGCCGTTTTCACCACACTCCCGACCCGGCTCACGCACCCAACAGCAAACTCGAACTTGCCTACTACAAAGCCGACAAGGCCATCCAGAACATCGTCGACTTACTCGCCGCTGCATGATGTTACACATTCAAATGTTGAAGTATTCTTGTTTAAGATCTTTGATCCAAGAATCTAGTAGGTTTTAACAGCAAAGAAAGCGGGACGGTTGCTAGTCCCCAGACTCAAAGCGCACATATTCGTAGATGACAAGGCGATCTAGGGTTGTTCCTTTTTGATCGAGTTCCACAACTTCGGCGCGAGTTTTCCAGTTCAGCCCGCCCCCTGCGATAGGTTCCTGCGTGAGATGACGACGAAGCTGGTACACGTGATCGGTATCAACGGGCGCTTCAAGTGTAATGGGAGCAGGGTCGCTATCGGATTGGATCTCGAGGTTTGGGGATTTTTTGGTCGGGAAACTCTCACCAACGTCGTCGCCGCAATCCGCTGATCCCAAATGTCTCGTGGGAGATGATCCGATCTTGATATCGCACTTGGCCAACGACGGTTCCTTTCCCCGTGGCCATAGCTGTCCAACCATCTCTACGCGCTCAGCATCGCAGTCCATCAACAAAATTGAGAACTCCGTTGACAAACTGACCTCGACTGCGAAGTCGATACGATGCTCCGGACCAAAGCGAACGATCTTGAGCGAGTGCATCTTCTTAACCACGTTTCCATTTATCTCAGTCTGGTTGTAATCGAAGGCGAGGTAGCCCTTAGAAGTGCAAAAGTATCCATCGCCACCAGCATGGACTATCTCAGCCTTGGCCATTGGCGAAAAGCCTACCAGAGCGATCAGAGCGAACGCGAAGGAGTTGCGACGTTTCATGTCAGCAGCATATGACTAGCCCTTCGGTGCGTACAGGTTACGCTGGTTATGGCGGCACCGTTGTTGATACATCGCCATAGCACTCAGAATGGCCGGAACGGGGATTCTGAGTGTAACGGCCTGCTTGCGACAGTTATCCCCGCACGGCGTACAGTCCCGCGAGATATACAACGTAGAGGATGGCAAAAACACTATCAACGAGTGCGATAGCGGTCATCGCGCTTGTTCGTTTCACCGGCCCGAAAAAGACAAATAACCCCATGGCAAATTTTTCAATGGCGGCAGCTGCTAAGACGGGAGTGCGCGTTGCGGGGGCGTAAGCGCTATGTACAATCAATGCGGCAACCGCAAAGATGAGCACTCCCCAATGTCGGACCAAGAACACTGCCGAACTGGTTGGACTTTCGACTCCGAACCCTAATCGCAAGAATAGCTGAGGGAACAGAAGTGCGGCGAGACCGCCTCCAGCGGTGATCACCCCGGACGTGATGAGAATCCACCATGTGGACGATGTCAACATGTCGTTCCTGCTTTGCAATCAGGATAGTGAGTGAATCATGGAAGGAAACTGGCAAAATTAACAGCAACTCATGGAAATCACGAGGCTTTCGCCAAGTGCAAAAAAGCAGTGCCGAGCCTGACTATCGCAAAATCTCTATAGCACGCATTGAGCTTAATGAGTCTTTCGATAATGCCATCCGAACTGCCACTTGCCTTTCCACTTCCGCCATCTGAGACTCCGTTCACCAAGCTCATCCAGAAAGATGTAGCGACCGTCAGGTAACTCCCCCCGTCTTTCCTCCGTACGTAAGCGAAAGAGTGCAGCCTATTGTGGTCGTCATGGTAGGTCAAGAATTCAACCGGAAACTATGCATCGGAGCCGCGCTCTCGGATGCTTCCCGAACCCTTAAACGGTCGCACTAAACGCTCTGCTTTGGCCTCTCTGACCACGGGCGGAATTATAGTTCCTCCGTCATCAAGAAATAGTTGTCCCCTCGTTTAGCGAGCCGACTTGCCCAACGCCGCCACGGCATGAGCCGGCGCCAGGCGAACCGCAAACTTATCGTCGTGCCCGCAGCTGATCACTGTGGTTTGGTTGGAGTATTCTCTGACCCAGATCACCCGTTCGGGATTCACAAACACCTCCAGACCATCCACATCTTCAAACATCACAAAGTCCATGTTGCCTCCTTTTGGCGAATCTCTAGTCGCGCTTGTTCGGGAATGTCAAAAATCACCGAATCATCGAGCGATTCGGTCGATTGTACAGAGATCGAACTCTATCCCTATCTAGGCATTTATTGACGCCGGTCGGCCAGCTCCAACCCACTGCCCTCGTTATGGTTTTCCACAGTTCTGCACAATAAAAAACGTCCGATTGTGACGTACAACCTTGACCGAGCAAATAGAAAGCGGACAATGGATTCGTGCGCGCAATCCGCATCCAATTCGAGACTCAAGCGGCCAGCCTGACCTGTGACGCTAACTCCTATTCCGCAAGATTTTACCCGCAACTTCTTTCGATTCAAGATTGTGCGCGGACGAAGGCCGATACCCTCTCCGCAACTACAACAGAATCAAGATTTTGCCTCGATCGCGCAAAAAAAATCGCATGCCCGAGTCGCCGGCCAAAGCAACGGCCCGTCTCAACCCATTGTTTATAATCTCCCTTCCATCACAAGCAGCAAAAGGATTCCCTTGGCACTCGACGACCACATCTATAACCTGCGCCGCGAGAAGTTGAAGCAGATTGAGGCGCTGGGACAGGCCACCTACCGCAGCAAGTACGACTTTACCCACACCATCGAGCAGATCCTGGCTGACTACACGCCGAAGACCGCCGAGGAGTTGGACCAAGCGCGTGTGAATGTGCGCGTCGCTGGACGCATCATGGCCATCCGCCTCATGGGCAAGGCCGGATTCGCTCACCTGCAGCAGGGTGGCAAGCGGCTGCAGTTCTACGTCAAGAAAGATGCCGTCGGCGACAAGGGCTTCGAACTCTACAAACTACTCGATCTCGGCGACCACATCGGCGTTAGCGGATATCTGTTCCGCACCCGCACCGGAGAACTCAGCGTCCACGTTGAGGAGATCACCTTCCTGAGCAAAGATCTGCTGCCCCTTCCCGAGAAGTGGCACGGCCTGACCGACGTCGAGCTGCGCTACCGCCAGCGCTACGTCGACATGGTTATGAATCCTGAAGTGCGTGAAGTCTTCCTGCAGCGCACCAAGCTCGTGCAGTCTTTGCGCCGCACGCTGGACGCACACGACTTCGTCGAAGTCGAGACGCCGATGATGCAGCCCATCGCCGGCGGCGCCGTCGCGCGCCCCTTCGTGACGCACCACAACACGCTCGACATGGATCTCTATCTCCGCATCGCGCCCGAGCTTTATTTGAAACGCCTTGTCGTCGGCGGCCTCGATCGCGTCTACGAGATCAACCGCAACTTCCGCAATGAAGGCCTTGGATGGCGATGGAATCCCGAGTTCACCATGCTCGAGTTTTATCAGGCCTATACCGACTACCAAGGCGTGATGAACCTGACGCAGGAAATTATCACTCAGGCCGCGAAGGACGTAACCGGCGGCACCAAGACGAAGTGGGGCGAGCAAGAGATCGACTGGGCCAACTGGCAGCGCATGACCATGCGCGAAGCGATCATTCATTATTGGCCAGAAGCCGCTGGCGCCAAGCCGCAGATGAGCGACTTCGCCACCAACGACGGCGTCAAGCAGTTGGTCGAGCGCTTCAACTCCGCTCACTCGCACATGGCCTACGAAGCCAACGCTCCGGCAGGGAAGAATATTGCGGCGCTCTTCGAGGCGACGGCGGAGGAACATCTCACGCAGCCCACGATTATCTATGAATATCCCACTGCGATCTCGCCGCTCTCGAAGCAAAAGCCGGATGAGCCCGATTGGACTGAGCGCTGGGAGATGTTCGCCGGCCAGATGGAGATCGCCAACGGCTTCAGCGAACTCAACGACCCGGAAGACCAGCGCCGCCGCTTCGAAGGTCAACTCAAAGAACGCGATCGCGGCGACGACGAGGCCCACCAGATGGACGAAGACTACATCCGCGCCCTCTCCTACGGCATGCCGCCCGCAGGAGGTGTGGGCGTGGGAGTCGATCGCCTATGCATGCTCTTCACCGACTCCCACACGATCCGCGACGTGATTCTGTTTCCGCTCCTACGCCCGGAAAAGGTTTCCACCACAGAGGACACCGGGGGCTCTGAGGAAAAGCCATAAGTCGAGTACTTTCATGGTATTAACTCCCCGGTACCTAGGAATGCACTATTAGTAGTGCATCCTCATTTCTATACTTGTCGCATCGGTTTGGGCTCTGAAATGGCAGCGCTGCCGTAGCGTCTGGAATCCCTGCGGACACTGGGTCGGTGGCGCTTTGCTTTTTCGCCCCGCTTACTGCACCGTGTTCTTCTCGCTGTTCTTCCCGACTGCTTTCTCGGTAGAAGTCCTCGGCGCTTCGGATGGCGGCTGATCAGGACCGAAGTTCGCACTCAGGTACTCGATCAGCGCGTCGCGATCGCTAGCCTCGACGACCGCTCCCCACTTCATCATCTTGTCGACTTCCTTCTCCCAAGCCGCTTTGTTGAGTCGCTGCTGCAGGATGATCCGTGCCTCGTGACACTCGGTGCACGCCGTCGATGCTTTCGCCGCCATTGGCCCGTCCGGCAGAGGCGGGGCAAAGTTGAGCTTGGCCGGCTTTTGCAGGCGACTGCGCACTTGGGACGCGTTGTCAGACTGCGCCCAGAACACGGGCGCAAGGATGGACACGATCACCGTCAGCAATGCGGACGACGCAGCTGTTGTTCTATGAGACATGGATCCTCACCTGATCATTGGCGTTGTACAGATACCCACTGGGATTCCACACAGGCGTCGCGGGTTGAGTTCGTCCCTGCGAGTCAGTAGCCCGCGACAGGATGGTGTAGGCGCCGCTCTTCGCTTTCCACTCGTAGCTCCAGAGTCGCCATGCATAGTGGGCGTGATCGTGCCCGAGCCCCGCCGCATTCCAACTCGCTCCGCCGTCAGTCGACACCTCGACCTTGACGATGTCAGCCTCGCCGGCCCACGCCGCGCCGTGGACGGCGACCCCTCCCGCCTTGACGCTGGCGCCATCGATCGGCCCCGAGATCACCGACTTCACATTCAACGCAGTAAGCGGGTGAGTATCTTCAGGCTTCATCGCTTCGCCTGGTTTGCCCGGCTGGTTCGGGAAGCGGTAGGCCGGGCTCATGAAGTTGCCGACGAATTCCGAATCGAGGATCTTGATCTCGGTCAGCCACTTGCACGAGGCAGCTCCGATCCAACCGGGGACGAGTGCCCGCGCAGGGAAGCCGTGATGCTTGGTGAGGGGCGCACCGTTCATGTGCGTAGCGACGAGGGTGTCGGAGTCGAGAGCCTTCGCGATGGGAATGCTGCGAATGAACGGCGGAACTTTGCCCGGAACCTCATCCAGTCCGCGGAACATGACGTGCTTGCCGGTGCTCTTAACCGCGGCGCGCTGCAGCACGTCCCGCAGACGCGGACCCGAGAAGCGTGCCGTGCTGACTGCTCCCTTGCCCCACTGAATGCCAGGAACCTGCGGGCGTTGCAGACTGCGTCCATTGCCAGCGCATTCGAGCGTGTTGACCACGGAGTGGATCTCGATCTTCGAGAGTTCGGCGAGAGTCAGCGTGAAGGTCTTCTCCACTTCTCCGCCGACCGTGAGCCGCCAGTCCTCTGCGTTGAGTTCGCTGGGTTCGTGCATGTGGTTGCGCACAAAGAAGCGAGGGACTGGAGTGAGCCAGGTATTGAAGTACTCGACCGGAGTTTCGAGATCGACGAATCGCAAGGAGCGGACGATCATTCCATCTTCACCCGGAACGTCGATCGAGCCGCTCTGTGCGGTACCCGCCCACGACAATAGAGACGGCGCTGCGCTGACAGCGAGCGCGGCGCCGGACATCTGCTTCAGGAAATAGCGTCTTGAGTTCATAGCGTTTCAGCAGACGGCCTATACCAGGCCCAACAAGGAATAAGCTAGCACCGCCGGCCCGGTAAAGGAGAGTGCCAAAACCGGGCCGGCGGCTTCCGAGTGGATTGTGCCCCTCGGAAAGGGTAGGGCGGTAAAGCCCGTTAGAAGATGTAAATCGTGTCGAACTGCAAGCGTGTGAGCCAAGGCTCGGTGGTCCCGAGCGGACGTCCGACCAGGGCGGTGAAGCCTAACTGCACGCGCGGGTCGAACTGGTAGAAGGTCGTGAACCGGTGCTGCGTAACGTTCGTCCCCTGACGAATGTCGCTGTAGTTGAAGTTGCCCAACACTGCTTCGCGTTCAATATAGATGCGTGTATATCCGAACTGCAGATCACCCTTCTTCTCCAGGCGTCCCACATCTCCTTCCGCCCAGTATCCGCGCCGATAATGCGAATCGCAGGGCGAATTGAGCGTCTGCTTGTACGTAGCAGTGGCCGTGTTCGCCGGGGCGGCAGCGATGTTGGGAAGGTTGCCGCAGGCCTCGGTGTTCTGAACATAGTCCCCGATGAATGTTAGGGGGATCCGAGGATGTCCGGTATTGATGTCGAAGCGCGCGATCGTGTCGAACAGTCCGAACTTCGAGGCAAATTGCGAATTTGTGATGGATGTAACTCCGGTCGGATAGGCGGTTCCGTTCACCGTGATGATGGTCGTCGCGGTGGTGGTGTAGGTTGAGTCCTGAACGGGGTTCCCGGACGTCAACGGCAGGTATCCCGAAAATGGAGTCTGGGGATTCTTGGTACTGGCACGTGCGAGAGCCAGGGCAATCGAATCGGTGCCGCGGTAGTCATAGTAGCCGGCGTAAGCGCTGAGGTTCAGCCATGACGCAAGCCGCCAATTTGTCTGCAGTTGGCCCCCATAAGTAATCTGCTGGGTAATTCTCTTGTCCGTGGGTGCGGTGCCAGCCATCTCGGCGAAGGGCAATTGAAATCCGATGAATGCAATCCGCTTCAGGAAGGACGTGTCCAGATTGAACCCCAGAGTTTCGGCGACACCTTCAGGATTCAGATCCTTGTCCCATGTGAGTTCGGTGTTGTACCAGGGATAGCGGAATTTGCCGCCGACGAGGGTCAGCGGCTTGAAATCTTTCGGCGTGAACTCGACGAAAGCCTGGTCGAGGGCAACGGCCTTGCGCGTGTAGAAGCCAGTAAGGGTCTGGTTGGTGGAGGTGGGGTCGTTGATGTCGCCGCTCGCCAAGGAAATGCCGGCCCGGAACTGCTCGTCGAGCGTGGCGACTGCATTAAAGCGCGCACGAACGCGGGCACGCATA
>CAWHSR010000039.1:0-158975 GCA_963832015.1 uncultured Acidobacteriaceae bacterium | reverse complement strand
GCGAGTTGCAACTCTTCCAATCCGATAATGTCGGGTTTGCCCGTGATCTGGGCGCAAACAGGAGCCCATGGCATCAGAGCCGAAATCCATCGGCTTTGAAAGATTACGCTTTAGCTCTGCGGTTCCGAGAAGATGACGCAACTACGTAATGGATCATTTGTGCTGCCTGGCCTCAGCTCAACTCAGGCGGCACAATGATTCCGCTCCGCTCAAGGACTCCGATCTGTTTATCGGTTGGTACTCCGTCCCGCCAGCGCGCGTCCCGTGATACAGTCGTTCTGAATCGGGTCGATTCGAACTTACGAAATTGTCGGCGAAATGGATAGCGGATTCCAGCTCGCGATGCGTTCGAGGGGCGTCGACCCGGTGCGGGGAGACTTGAGTTGCACGCTCCATGTATCGAGCAGGTCGGATTCAACCAAGAGTGACTCGCCGTCTGACAAGAACAATTAATAACCTCCGGGAACAGCATGCCAGGTATTCGGAGTGAAATGGGCTAATTCGGCAGGTGGATCGAACTTCCAGAAGTCGATACGCTCGGCGGCTACCTTTACGTCATCAGGCGTGTGAATGCGCGACACATCGATCCAGGGATAGCGATGGTGAGATCGCTGATCAGCCGCTCCGTTTTCAGTGCGTCGCTTCCTTTGAGGTCCAACGGTCCAACCGAGAAGGAAGATTGAATAAGTCGTTCAGTCCAGACAACTGGTGCGTCTTTGAGTTGTCAGCGATGTCGATGATTTCGCGGTTCGCCTTGTCCGGATGACGACGCGTTCCGCGCCCTACCATCTGCGCGTAGAGAAGCTTCGACCGCGTGGGACGCGCCATAATGATCCCTTCCACGCGCGGCTCATCGAAGCCTTCGGTTAAGACATTGCAGTTAGTGACCACGTCGATGTCGCCCTGGGAGAACTGACCAAGTTTTATCCGGCGATCCTCGCGCGGCATGTCCCCCCAAACAGCGGACGCGCGTATACCGACAACCATGAACGCGTGACACACATCCATCATCCATCGCGTGCGCGACATTCACACAGAATACAATCGCGCGACGACCTGAGGCGTACTTCCGGTAGGCAGTAACAAGCAAGTTGTTTCGCTCGCTTGTATTTACAACCTGAGACAATTGGCTTTCCACGAAATCACCGTGGCGGATCTGGACCTTGTCGAGCGATGTATCGCTATGAACGCGCCAGCCGGCGATTGAGCACAAATATTGCTCAGCGATCATCTCGCGAAGACCTCGAGCATAACATACTTCCTCGAATACGGCGCCGAGACCCTGCTTGTGTGCTTGTCGTCGCGTCGAGGCGTTGCCGTGAAACCCACCAAGTACCGTCGTGTGTTCGGGTCAAAGAGGCCGAAGTGTTCAAAGATTCGGCGATATGCCCCACAAGCTAAAGCTTGCAGGGCGGCATGCTAATTCTGGCCCGATTTACCGAGACATCTTAAAAGAACAAGTCGGTGGAGACATTGAAGCGGTCTGACAGTCTCCTTATGTGCTCGATTGTCAGCTTGCGTTTACCATGAAGGACTTCGGAAACGATGCTGGGGGTACCAAATACATCCGTTAGGTCTTTCTGTTTCAGACCGTTGGTCTCGACTAATTCTTTCAGAACTTCAAGAGGAGTCGCCTTCCGCGACAAGGGATAATGCTCTTCCTCAAACGCCTCAACAAGCACCGTCAGAAGATCCATCACCTTTCTCTCAGGGACACTCAGCCTTGCCTTGTTCACCAATCCCTCAATTTTCCGAATCGCAGCTTCATTCTCTGCTTCGGTATGAATGACCTCTGGTGCGGTCTCCGCGAGCAGTGCTTTGTACGCCCTGGCAGCAGTTGCGGTCATTTTTCCCAGTCTCCTTTGTCGTACTCAGCGTGTGTCTGAACTCGCGTGATGAAAATGAGTTCAAATCTATATTCGATTTTCACAATCAATCGATACGAGTTTCCCTTGATGTTGAAAACTGTGTAAGGTCCGACCAGATCGGTATCGCGGTAGGTCTTCCTTACGTCCTCGATGTTTTTCCAATGAGCCTTCTTTGCGACCTTAAACCAAGTGCCTAACGGTCCAACTAAAGCACCGTGTTTCTCTTCTGCCTGTCTCAACATCTTGCGACTGATGACATGCATCTAGAGAGGTTCGCGATTTGCGAACTTCCAATAGTATGTTCGCAACTTGCGAATTTGTCAAAGGACTCCTTACATGGCGAATATAAAGCGAAGCTGCAAGAGTTGCGTTCCGGGTTACCCTGTGCCGCCACCGCTACGAGCGTGAGGGGTATTCTTAAGAGCGCAAAGCAACTTGGCGACCTCGATCATCTCTGAACGAGATATCGAGGTCTTTCCCACCGATATGATTGCAGGTTGCGCAGCACGCCGAACAATTTCCCATGACGTGACCCAGAGGCGAATTCTTCCGGTCTATTCCGTGTCCCGCTTCCGGGAGCAGGCCGCGAGAGTAGTGACAGACACCACTCGAGACTATTTCCATCCACTGCTCGAAGGTCAGATCACCGATCCAACTCTTTTACTGGGGTGCAGTTCAGTCAATGCGAGAATGTCGGAAACATGTGAGCAGGCAGCATCGCGGGCGTTCATGCCGCCGCGTAGCCGAAGCGGACCCGCAAGCCGATTATCTTTGAGAATCTTTTTGCGCTGGTTGGAGATCGCTTCCAGAAGGTTGTTCCGGCAGCCGGTCGAACATGGGCCCTGGTCGCACCGTCAGCGTCAGTTTCCGGCTATTCTCCTCTGAGGTTCTGGATGAGCTGACGTAGGTAGGCTGCGGCGCCGATTTCCTCGATCAGCTTGGTGCCGGCCGCAACCCATTGTTCGACCGGAACCAACGGTCCCGGTGGTTCAGCGATCCAGGGAGCAACCCGGTCCAAGCAGTAAACGGGGTTGCATATCATGTTCCTGATTTCCTCGGTCGAGATCTCCCCGGGGACCCCTTCGGTCGCCGCCGCGCGCCCGGCCAGATGTTCAAGCACAATTCGCGGCATTTGCAATTCATCTTGAAGGTGGGCAACCGAGGGGTTGGAAGACGGATCCGGGGCCTTTCGGTATATGGGGTTCTTCTCGTGTTTCAGGGCTTCGGTCAGCTCCTTGGCCGTCGCGTCCGGCTTCGTGCGGACCTCGTTGTACACCGGGTAGGCTCGCTCGTATATCGAGGACTCCAGCTGCTCGCTCATATCTTCGAAACGCAGAGGCAGCGTTCCTTCTTGACCAGGCCTCGTGCCGAGTTTGAAGTGGACAGCAATCGCGTGGTCTAGCTGCATCAGCTCGGCGGCATCGGGATTGTCGACTTCATCCAGAACATCCGCAACTTCAACCTCAGACTCCCCCGCAGCAAGTGACACATCTCCGTTTGGCCAGCGACATAAGTATACGGGCATTATTTTCCTTTCTGCTCAAGGCCCAGCTGCCGTTGTTTAGGAACGAGCTCGTTAACGCCGGACTACCTTCTTGGCCCGGCTTCGGCTTGCTTGCCCCGTACGCGTTCATTCGAGCAGCAACATAGTAGAACAATTGGCCGTATGCGCTGAAGATCTAGAACGGCCATGTTCCGCCGCCACCCAATTGGGGATTCCTCCCGGAGCTAGGCTGACCGCGGTCCGTCGGGCCACAACGCAAAGGGAGTGGACATATACGGTGTTGCGGCCCAGCCGACACCGGGCGCCGTCGACTCAGGGCAGGCAAGCGGTGCGCCCTTGCCCGGTCAGCCGTGAAGTGAAGCCGCAGCCTGTCCGCCGGTGTGGCGACTCGAGGCTAATCGCTTTGGGGGCTTGCATCGGTGCGGTAAGGGAGCGGGCTCCGGGTGTTCGCTCGGCAATGAATGATCACAAGGGCGTGACATGGTGAAAACTTACCTGGGATAGCTGGGCCACCCATGAGCGCGCTTGTTTTCAGGTTAGTGGCCTGGACCGATCGGAATGGCGGGTGTCAAACTGTTGCTGCAGGATTGAAAGAAAGCGCTTCGGCGCGGTTTTCTCTTTTGCGTGTTCGCCGTACACTAAACGTACAATGGAAGCGGGATTGTGGGGCATTTGCGCCTTTAGGCCGGATGCAAAATCAATAAGTTACGTGTTATCAACGTGATGGAGTAGTTCAAATCCCTTCTTCCCCACCAGAAACTCATTTAGAATCAACTATTTCCAAGCGTGTTTTTGGTTTCGTACAGTAATCGTCACAACGTTTTCGACCCTCCGAAGTATTGTCTGCTACCAACTGAGCTGCCTAGGTCTCGAGTGAAATCTCCCCGGACCTCGACTTCATCAATATTGTTTAGGACTAAGGGAAGACGGTATCCCGCCAGTTTGCCACTTCCTTGGGCGAAAAACGGCATCTTCCATATTTATGGCACATATGAAATAATCATGTTTATGAAGCAAGAATCGATTCGGACGACGGTGGACATTCCGGCGCCCCTTTACCGGAAATTAAAGGAACAGGCGGCGGGAACTGGTTCTTCGATTCGTGATCTGGTTCTTCTCGGTGTGAGACGTGTGGTCTTGCAGGCACAGCGGCCCAGGCCAAAGCGGGTCGAATTTCCTCTGATTGTTTCCAAAGGACCACCGGTAGACCTGACGAATGAGCAGATCTATGAACACGTTGAATTTCCTTGATGCCAATGTCTGGCTGGCGCTCCTGTGGAGCCGGCATATACATTCCGAGAGAGCCAGATCCTGGTTTGAGCAGGCCGGACAGGAGCAATTCCTTTTCGGTCGGTTCACGCAAATCACTGTTCTTAGGCTTCTCACAACCAAACCGATCATGGGAGTGGACACAAAATCTATGGCGGAAGCCTGGAGCCTGTGGGACCGGATCTGGGCTGATGATCGAGTGGTTTTCGTGCCCGAGCCGGAGGATATCGAGACGGAGTTCCGCGCGCGCTCGCGAATGCCTAGTCGCTCTCCGAAGGTCTGGGCAGACGCGTACATGTTGGCTTTCACGGCCGTGGCAGGCTTGAAGTTGATCACGTTTGACCGCGCTCTGAAGTCGCGCGGCAACGACGTGCTCGTGCTATAGGACAGCTAAACGGATGCGGCTGTGCACCGCCAGAAATGTCATCGGATGAAAATGTCGCGAGTCTCTTTTGCCAGCCGCGACCTTTGAGCCCGCACTGGACCACTCATTCCACCTGCAGAACTCGCCACTCGTTGATCCGCACTGCTCCCGTTTCACCGTACGGAAGCTACTCCATTTCTGAAATAATGCCCGGCCATCCCCGTCCGCGAATAAGTTTGAAAGCGGTATCGTGTGCTCTTATGATGTTCGCTTGAAGCAGTTGCCTCCTCGGAGTGTCATGCACCAGTGCTTTACCTACATCTCAACCCAAGCCGGCGATGCATCCCTGCTGGAGACTATGCTTCAGGAATTTACCGCATTCGAAGGTCTTCCCGTCACTGTGACCGAGGCAGATCTTTTGCGCGATACACAGATTCACCTCCCTGGGAATGAATCCGATTTCTTGCAGTCGAGGAGAGCAGATTCGCGGAGCACGCAAGCATCGACCGGATCGTTCTTTTGAGTTGGAAACACTGCGGTGTGCTAGGTGGATGGGAAAGACGCTCCGGGATAGCGAGGACATTCTTTTGAAGAAAATAACCGTGGCCAATTACCGGCAGGATCCATACTACGCTCGGATTGTGAAAGCGGTTGAGGGTCTTCTTCGCGAAAAGGGATTCGTTGCTCCGCTGGAACTCTTTATTCGGATGGATCTGCTTTCCCCGGAATCGGTGGAGAACTGGAGGCGCGGCCGGATTGCGTATCTCGAGAGGGTCATACGCTGCAATTTAGCCAAGGCCAGCCGAATCTTGCGTATTTTGCGGATGCACGCGCACGATCTGGATCTCAAGCCCTCGCTCACCGTGTACAAGCGATGGACCAAGGGCTCTCGCCCCCTCTTGCGGTTTTCAAAGACGGGCGACCACAATATTGAAGACGCTTACGCTCGTCACTTCGTTTCTCCACGTAGAGGCTCTTTTGGAGCAGGAGTGCAGGATGTTCTCGTTGACTCTACGGGGACTCACATGACGGGGGACCAGCACGCGACGAGAGATTAACGTACCGGTCCAAGCGTCATGGCAACGTCCTGAACGGCGCAGCCGGAGTAGAGATTTGATGAACAACGTTGGAGCCTTGGAAGATAATAATGGGCCGTGCGCCACATGCAGCATTAGCATACGCAACAGCACGTCAGGCGATGGAAACCGGCGCAATCGCTCGACCGCACCTGACTACCACTCCATTTGCTGCCTCCCTGTGGAAAACAACGAAGCGAGCACTCTCCAGTTTCCTTCGACGATACGCATTCCCCAGTGATAGGTCGATAGGTCGACGAATCCCTTGTACCTAGCTGCTGGCTGGAAAAGGCGGCGGACCATCCCATTTAGTAGTCGATCGAGCCACGACCTCGCTGTGCACCGGAGCAGCGACGAGATTTTGAGACGGCTTCGCACCCGTCGCCATTCCAGGCATCCCGGAACAGTGCTTGACCGCTTGACCGATGGAAGGGGCTACCGCTGGAACGTTTGTTCGCCCCAGGTTTTGACTGGCGGGAATGGCCGGATGAGCCGGGCGATTGGCCGAAATGGCTGCTGCGCGGAGGATTCCCGCCCGCACTGCAAATCGCTTCCCCAACGGATCGCCGCCCGTGGTTCGCCGCTTATGTACAAACCTATCTGGAGCGTGATTGGCGCCAGTCGAGCGCCGTCTCCAGCCTGCCTGATTTTCAGCTCGTGATGATGCTGGCCGCGCAACGAAACGGCAAACCGCAAACTCCTCAACCACGCCGACTTGGCCCGCGACGCGACGCTCAGTCACCCGACGACGCACCGGTATTTGAACCTGTTGGAAACTGGCTGTCTGGTTACACGCATCCGCCCGGTGGCGACCAGTCCCTGACTCCCAAAAGCACAACCGTTATGACGAAGGCCATTCGCTGCCACATGATGAACTCGCGTCAAAGAATGGCTCATAATACATACCCCCATAGGTATAGTGCGAGCTCCGGCATGATATCATTCGTTTCGCGAATGAGTCATACGATCAAGAACAAACAGAAGCTGATTCTGCGCAGCAAGCGCATCCGGGGGCAGTTTGAGGCTTTTGAGCGGATCCTCGATGAGGGACGCGATTGCTCTGAGGTGTTACAGATCATCAGTGCGGCAAGAGGCGCAGTCAACAGCCTGATGACTGAGCTCCTGGAAGGCCACATCCGGCACCATGTGCTTGACCCCAAGCGAAGACCGAATTCGGAGCAGACACTCGCGGCCGATGAGGTGATCGATATGGTGAAAACTTACCTGAGATAGCTGGGCCACCCATGAGCGCGCTTGTTTTCAGGTTAGTGGCCTTGACCGATGGGAGTGGCGGGTGTCAAACTGTTGCTGCAGGATTTGAGAGAAGGCGCGCTTCGGCGCGGTTTTCTCTTCTGGCGCGTTCGCCGTACAATAAACGTACAATGGAAGCGGGATTGTAGGGCATTTGGGCCTTTAGGCCGAATATAGAATCAGTAAGTTACGTATTATCAATGCGATAGAGTAGTTCAAATCCCCCCTTCCGCACCATAGACTTCTTAGTCTCGCCTGGACTGACTGTCGACGAGACCGCTGTAAGCACAACATCGCCTGAGCGTTAGGAAGACATCCAAACTTATGATTTACCTCATCACGACGATCCACATCCTGGTCTGTTTCTTCATCATCATTGTGGTTCTGCTGCAGAGCGGCAAGAGCGGAGACATTTCCGCGGCTTTCGGCGGACAGGGGAGCCAGACAGCCTTCGGTCCGCGGGGCGCGGCCAGCGCGCTTTCCAAAGCCACCACCTGGTCGGCCGTGGCTTTCATGATCACTTCCATCACCTTATCGATTTACGCAGCCCGGCGTGGCGGCCCGACCTCCGTGTTAGGAGACCTCAAGTCGCAACCGGTAAAGACGCAGCCTGCCCCGGCGCAGAAGCCGGTGACTCCACCCACGCAACAGAAGTAAGACTACTGCAAGATTTCCAGATTGGGCGCAGCGATGCGGAGCGAATCCGCTGCCCGTCCCCCGTGTGATCCCGTGCAATCTACAGATTCTCCGGTAATTGTATTTGCCTGACAGAGGATGTAACATCCGATTGAGGCAATCTTTCTCGGAGGTATCGCCATGTCGGATCGTGATAGCAATAGTTTCGTTTGGTTCCTGGCAGGACTGGGTTTGGGAGCGCTGGCCGGAGTGTTGTACGCACCGCGCTCGGGCAGCGAAACGCGCGAAGTGCTGCGCGCGCGCGCCGAGGAAGGGCGCGACTACGTTCGGAATCGTGCACGCGAAGCGCGTGAACAGGCCGCGCAGTGGGCCGATAAAGGCCGCGATGTAGTCAACACCCAGAAGGAGCAGTTCCGCGCCGCCTACGAAGCGGGTCGTCAGGCTTATCACGAAGCCACGACGGAGACCGGCGCACCCAAGGGTTTGTAGGAACTGCCGCGTTGGCTGGAACGGGGTGGAAGGCACGTCTATGGACAAACTCACGGCGTTCATTGCGCTGACAAGCATTGCGATTCTGCTGCAGGCCGGCGTTCTGCTGGCCATGTACGTGGCCATCCGCAAGAGCGGCGCGCATATCGAGGCCCTGGCGACAGAGGTGAAAGCCAAGGTGCTGCCCACCGTCGCGCAGGCCGAGGCGATGCTGACCGAGTTTCGTCCCCAGTTGCAGGCGATTACCGACAACCTGCAGCAGTCCACCACCATATTGCGCGACCAGGTGCAGCGCGCGGACGCAACCGTGAAAGATGCGGTCGACCGCGGCCGCCTACAGATCATCCGTGCCGACGAACTGCTGACCCGAACACTCGATCGCGTCGAGCAAACCACTGACATGGTTCATAGCACCGTAGTTTCGCCGATTCGCCAGCTTTCCGGGATCATGCAGGGAATCTCGGTCGGTCTGGAGTTTTTCTTTGGCGGACGCGCGCGCCGAAATGGTGGCAGTCGCGAAGACCGGCGTCCAGTTCCGCAAGATGAGATGTTCATCTAGGCTGCGACTATGCCGGGTCCATCTTGATTTCTCCTCACTGCGGGTTAGGGACACTCATGCTAGGTTTACTTTTCTTCTCTAGTAGCCGTGTCACTCAAAACATCCTCTTGAGCTGTACTTTGCTGCTTCTCACCATCTCTGTACTGGCTCAAGACAAAGTCGTCTGGAGCGATCAGGAGAAGCCCATCGTCGAGCAGTTACGCGGCTTGCGCAAACTCGATGACACGGTGCGCGTCCGCACGACCAAGGAACTGGCACTGCAGATTCGGGCCCTGCCCGTCGTCCCCAACAAATTGAAGCTGGCCGGTGCATTGGCCGAGTTGTCGACCGAAGGCGACTTCGGGAAAGACACTCTGCGGGAGGTCACAACCACTCTGGCCGACGCATTGCGCGAGTTGCCTCCGCCCGGAACACCTGGCCAGCCTGACTTTCTCTATGTTGAGTTGGCCTCCCTGGTGCGTTACGAACATATGCAGGCGAGTTCGGACAATCCTCAATTTGCCGAGGCCATGGCAAAACTCGAAGCGGATGACGCCAAACGGCAGAGCGCCGACTTCACTTTGTCGGATCTGCAAGGCAAGGCTTGGCATCTTCAGGACTTGCGAGGCAAAGTCGTGCTGGTGAATTTCTGGGCGACCTGGTGCCCGCCGTGCCGCAAGGAAATGCCGGACCTGGATGCGTTGTACGACAAGTTCAAGGATCAGGGCTTCGTCGTGCTGGCTATCTCCGATGAGGAGGCTGCGAAGGTTTCACCATACCTCGCCGAACATAAAGTCAGCTATCCGGTGCTGCTCGATCCCGGGCGCAAGGTGAACGATCTTTTCATCGTGGAAGGGATCCCTAAGAGTTTCGTCTACGACCGCGGCGGCAAGATGGTGGCGCAGTCGATCGACATGCGGACGCGAAGTCAGTTTCTGGCAATGCTCGCGCAAGCGGGATTACAGTAGAGGTATTCGATGCGTTATCTGGTTCGAGCCCGTGTGAAACCCGGTCGTGAGGCGGATCTGCTCAATGCCATCGAGCAGGAGACGTTGGGCCGCGGATCGGTTGCCGAGGGCGAATATCTGCGGAACATGCAGGATGCGCGGCTATGTGAAGATCAGACGGCGCGCTGGGTGGAAATCTGTTACTGCCCGACGCCGTTGCAGGAAGAGCAGCCGTACTGGGAGCAATACTTCGACTTGACCCGCGTGCAGGATGCCCACGACCGCCGCAAGTGCCGCGACGAGAACGGCGCTGAGCCCTGGGCCTGCGGCGATTGCGATTGCACGGCGCGGCTGGAAGAGAAATTGAAATCGTCTGGCAAACCGTTTCTGGTGGAACTGCGAAATCAGGCTTGCTCAGGCAAGCTCGGGCAGCGTTAAGGCGAGCTGTTTCAAGTCCTGCGCCACTTCCCTCAAATTAAAAACCAGAGCCCAGAAGGGCAACACGCGATCGAGCGCAAAGGGAGCGGTGCCGCGCCGCTCGCGGAGTCTCGCCAAGTCGGCGTCAAGCGCGGCAATCGCCAAGTCGAGTTCCGCTGAATTCAATACCATGCCGGGCGTCCGCACGGCTTCCGCCAGGAAAGTGAGGGTCTGCGACGTCTTCTCCACCAGCGCGGGCAGCGAAGGCATTAGGTCGGGCTGCAGTTGCAGGCGCACGTAGAGAGAGCTGTCTTCCGCCATTGCGGTCAAGCGCCGCCGCACTTGGTCTGCTTCGTCCACGAAGGACTGGAAGGCTCCCTCGTTGAATCGCGAAAATGCGAGTTCGCTCTTGGCTTCGTCCAGTTGCTGGGTAATGCCATGACGTAGGTCATGCAACTGGCGGTCGAGTTCGCGGACCTGTTGCTCGTTGTCGATTCCCTCTAGAGCAGCGGCGGTGACCGCGCGGTAGAGAGCACCGGCGCCGTCGAGAATGCTTGCGAGTTTGTAGCGCAAGCCGACCCGCGCGCGAACCGGCCAAATGAGTGCGCCCACACCGAAGGCAACCACCGCTCCCAGGATCGTATAGAGCACGCGCAGCCACGCCATGTGCCAGGGCTCTCCCAGACCGCCAAAGACGAGGATCAATGCGGCAGTGAATCCCGCGGCCGTGAACGCGGGGTGCAGCGAGGTCAGGTATCCGAACAAAGTCGCGAGAAGGAATAGCACGACGCCCACACTGACCAGTCCGTCACCGAGCATCGGCATGAGCAGCGCTGCAGCAAGCGCACCGCAGGTCGAACCGATGGTGCGGTAAAGCGCCGCCTTCCATGACGCGCCGAGATTGGCCTGCGTCACGACCAGCGCGGCAAAGACGGCCCAGTATCCCTGGGGCAGGTTGAAGCCGGCGTAGATGGCGTAGGTGATGGTACCCGCGAGGCCGGTCTTAATTCCCTGCCTGAGCGGGCCGGATTGGCGACTCCAGAAGGATGGCGGTGGCGTGGAGGATGCAGCATGAGGAATTGGCAGTGAGGGACTCGCAGATGCCATGCGGGGATTATATTCGGGCATGACGATTGGTTAGTATTGGCCAATGGTCAGCCCGAAAAACGCCGTGGATCCGGAACTCCTGCAGGCTCGCTGGGTACTGGGCGGCGTTGAAGCTGAAGAATTCGTGAATCAGGCAACTCTTGCGCTGGAGCCGGGCTTCGATGGGACTGCCCTCCGGCAGCTGGCCGGGTTGGTGTCGCCTGCTCGACAGGATTTAGGACATCTTCCCGAGCGAGCTTTTTCTGAGATGGGTCTCAAGTCTTGCGACCGGGAGCAGGCCGAGGCCATCCTGATTGCACGCCAAGCTAGTCAAACCAGCCAGCAGATCTGCGCCCTCGTGGAAGCGTTTCCCGATTTCTCGGGGCGCTGGCAGAAGCACCTCGCGTATTGGATGGGCAAACCGGCTGGGTCTTACAACGATATGGCGGAATTCGTGCATTTCGTTGTGGAAGACCTGTACGAGACGGGGCGATGCGATGAAGTCGATCGTTTATTTCAATTCCTCGAGGCGCTCTTTGTGAAAGGCGATCCAGCCACAAGAAATCTAATCGGCCTTGGCTTTTTCGAAGCGCTACAGAATTTTGCCTCTTGGCGACCATATGGCAGCAAGGTCTTTGAACGCTTCCTTGGACCCATTTCGAAAAAGTGCTGGCAAGAGATCCCGCGACAGTGGTCCGGCAAATCTAGCCTGATGGAAGTCATTCGATCGGAAACGCGCGGCGAATAGAGCTTGGACTGGTTGTCAGGGTGAGAATTTCGCGCTACGCGATCCAGCCGCCGCCAACCACCACATCGCCGTCGTAGAAAACGGCGGCCTGTCCCGGGGTGATGGCGCGCTGCGGCTCATCGAAGCTAACGAGGATTTCATCCTCTCCTGTTCTTTCGATCACAGCCGGCGCGGGCTCGTGGCGATGGCGAATCTTCACAGCCACGCGCATCGGCTCAAGCAAATCGTCGACGGCGATCAGGTTCACGCGGCGGGCACGCAGAATGCGCGAGTAGAGATGCTCTTCGCCGCCCACGATCACCTGCTTGTTCGCGCCGCTGATCTGGATGACGTAGAGCGGTGAGCCGGTGGCCACGCCAAGTCCCTTGCGCTGGCCGACGGTGAAGTTGTGAATGCCGGAGTGCTCGCCGATGACTTCTCCGTTCGCGGTCACCAGGTCGCCGGCGGTATCGGGCAACGCCTCACCCTGCTCGGAGAGGTAAGCGTCGATGAAGCGCTTGTAGTCGCCGCCGGGGACAAAGCAAATCTCCTGCGAGTCGGGCTTCTCCGCGAGCGCGAGTCCATGATGGCGAGCGAGTTCGCGAACTTCGGGCTTGGTCATGTCGCCGAGCGGGAAGATGGTGCGGCTGAGCTGTTCCTGGGTCAGGCCGAAGAGGAAATACGTCTGATCCTTGCTCGCGTCGGCAGGACGCTTGAGCAGCCAGCGGCCTCGCATATCGTCGAAAGCCACGCGAGCGTAATGTCCGGTGGCAACCCGCTCAGCCCCAATCTGCTGCGCCACAATGAGTAGCTGATCAAACTTCAAGTGATTGTTGCAGAGGCTGCAGGGGATCGGTGTGCGCCCGGAAACGTACTCCTCCACAAACGGACGGATCACGTCGCGCTCGAAGCGCTCCTCGTGATTCACCACGTAATACGGGATGCCAATTTGCTGGGCCACGCGGCGCGCATCGTAGACGTCATCGAGCGAGCAGCAGCGTCCCTGCACGGACTCAGGCATGCCCTCCTTGCCAGCGAGGCGGCGCTGGTTCCAGAGCTGCATGGTCAGGCCGATTACGTTGTGCCCCTCGGCACGCAGCATGGCCGCGACGGTGGAAGAATCCACACCACCCGACATGGCTACGGCAATCGTTCCCGTACTCACCTTCTGACTCCTAGCTTCTAGCTTAAAACGCTTGTCCTTCTGAGCGAAGCGCAGAACCTATGCAATTTGCCGGCGCCGGCAGAAGTGCGTGGGTCCCTTCGACTTCGCTCAGGGTAGGCTCTTGGCAGCAAAATACGCCACTCAGGATGACAACATAACTTCACTACCTTTTCGTGCTGACTACCTGCTTCGTGTACTTTGGCGAGAGTTCCCGCAGGCGGGCTACAGTCTCACTTACCAGCGCCAACGCGTAATCGATGTCTTCGGCAACCGTCTGCTTGCCCAGGCTGAAGCGGATGCTCGCCCGCGCCTGATCCGGCCTCAGGCCCATCGCTATCAAAACGTGCGACGGCTCGATCGCGCCCGACGAGCATGCAGCACCCGTCGAAACTGCAACGCCCTTGAGATCGAGGGCAATGACCATTGCTTCGCCGTCGATGTGATCGAAGTGAATGTTTGTGGTGTTCGGTACCCGCGCTGCCCCTTCACCGTTCACTCCCGCTTCCCCCACCTGTGCGAGGACTCCCATCTGCAGCCGATCGCGCATGGCGGCCATCATCTTGTCCTCACCGCGGTCGAGGGCTTCTTTCGCAATCCTCGCAGCCTTGCCCAGACCAACGATTCCCGGAACGTTCTCCGTACCAGCCCTGCGCGAACGCTCATGCCGGCCACCGTAAAACAGCGGCCGGAGACGAGTTCCCTTCCGCACGTAGAGCGCGCCCACGCCTTGCGGTGCATGAAGCTTGTGACCGGAGATTGAGAGCGCATGACTGCCGATCTGCTTCACATCGATCGCAACTTTGCCCGCCGCTTGCACCGCGTCGGTGTGGAAACAAACTCCGGCCTCCGCTGCGATCTTTCCGATTTCTTCGACTGGCTGCAGAACGCCGGTCTCATTGTTCGCCATCATCACGGAGATCAGCTTCGTGTTAGGACGCAGGGCGCGGCGCACGTCGGATGGGTCCACGAGACTGCGACCATCCACCGGCAGAACCGTAACCTCCACGCCAATGTCTTCCAGATGTTTGCAGGCCATCAGCACGGCATGGTGTTCGATGCTCGACGTAATGACGTGATCTCCTGCTGAAACCAGACCCGCAATCGCCAGATTGTCAGCCTCCGTTCCGCCGCTGGTGAACACAATCTCGAGAGCGCGACAGCCCAGCAACGCAGCCACCGACTCGCGGGCGTCCTCGACCGCCGCCCGGGTTTGCTGCCCGTGATGGTGGATCGACGAGGCGTTGCCGAAGTGCTCCCCGAAATAGGGGCGCATAGCCTGGAAGACCTCCGGCAAAAGCGGGGTAGTGGCGTTATTGTCGAGGTAAATGCGATGCATACAGAACCCGCTTCTATTCTACATTGCACCGAAGTCGAGGGACGAGTTTGTACGCGGCGAACAAGCCTCCGAATCAACAGGCGGTATCGATTAGAAGAGCGAGACCTAGGGCGATCGGATGGTATTCAGAAGAGTCCACGCGCAATAGCCGCCATACACTCGCCCCAGGTGTAAACATGGACTTCTGAAACGCAAGCCCATCGCAAGCAAGGGCAAGGAAAGGATAGGGGTGGGGCAACCGCCCAAAGGACTTTCATGTTTTTGCGAATGAGGCCGTATAGGGCAGTGAGAACTACCAGCCATGAAACGGTGTCGACCAAAATGATAAGTCCCTGTGGCCGCAGATCGCAGCACCCTTCGGAAGAAAAAGGTGGGAGTAGTCCCAGCGCAACCTGCCCCGGCGTAGGTATAGAGTGAAATGCGGAGGCTAAGGCCAGAACAAGGGACAGAGGTATTGCAAGCGCAAGGAGGAATACTGTACGTCAATTCATGGTAGGCGCGCAGCCACTGGAGTTACTCATCTAGCGCTGTTCGATCGGCACGTATGGGCTGGGATATTCGGGACCCAGGTAATCGGCGCGCGGGCGGATCAAACGGTTGTCATTGAGTTGCTCGATTACGTGGGCGGCCCAGCCACTCACACGGGAGACAGCGAAGATCGGCGTGAACAGGTCCACGTCAATTCCGAGCGTGTGATAGGTGGATGCCGAATAAAAGTCCACGTTGGCGTTCAGCTTCTTGTCGGCCTTCACGAACTCTTCCATCTTGTGCGAAATCTCAAACCATTTCGGTTGCCCACTCGACGAGCCGAGATCGCGGGACATGGCGCGCAGGTGCGTGGCGCGCGGATCCTCGGTGTGATACACGCGATGGCCGAAGCCGGGAATCTTCTTCTTCTGAGCGAGCATCCCCTTCACATACTCGATGGGGTCGGCTCCCGATGCATCAATCGCTTCCAGAATGAGGAAAACCGCCTCATTGGCCCCTCCGTGCAAGGGTCCCTTCAGAGCGCCAATCGCAGAAGTAATGGCGGAATGCATATCTGACAAAGTCGCCGCAGTCACGCGCGCGGCGAAAGTTGAGGCGTTGAGTTCATGGTCGGCGTGCAGGATCAGCGCGATATCGAGCGCCCGCTCCGCCGTTGGTGACGGTTGCTTGCCGTTCAGCATGAGCAGGAAATTCGCCGCATGAGAAAGCGCGCGGTCAGGCTCGACCACGGCGTGTCCCTTGCGAATTCGATCATACGCGGCGACGATCATCGCGATCTGCGAGGTGATGCGAATTGCTTTGTCGACGTTCGCTTTGGCGTCGTTGCTCTTCTCCTGCGGATCGTAGAACGACAGCGCCGAAACAGCGGTGCGCAGCACGTCCATTGGAAGGGCGTGGCGGGGAGCATTGCGCAGCAGGGTGATGATTGACGCATCCAACTTTCGCTCTTCCGCCAGGCGCTCATGCAGTTCGCGCAATTCGCGCCGGTTTGGCAGCTTTCCAAACCACAGCAGGTAGCAGGTCTCCTCGAAATTCGACTGATGAGCCAGTTCGTGGATGTCGATGCCGCGATAAGCCAACACGCCGCGATCGCCGTCGATGTAGCAAATCTTGGATGTGGTGGCAACGACGCCCTCGAGTCCTTTGGGGGCATGGGTTGTGGTCGGGCTCGACATTGGTCTCTCGCTTCGATCGCTGGACTTTGCGTTGCGGACCGCGCGAGGAGGAACGCGTGGGATGCAACCTTTTTTTATACCTGAAATGAGCGCGACTTTCCAAGCGACCGAGGGTAATGTTTTAAGGGAACCACGCGCCAGCGGCCAAATCCGCTGGTTTGGCGCGCCTTCACAGAACGGATCGACGATCCCCGGCTTTGCCACTCACCTTCGCCGGGGCGTATAGTTAAAGGTTCTTCTGCAGATCTCCGCAGCATCGTAATGAGCACGTCATATTCCTCAGGGAGGAACCACCCCCGAATGAAACGTTTTCTCGCAGTTCTGCTGTCGTTTGCCTTTATCTTTTCGACCTTGGCCACAGCCGACGAAGGCATGTGGCTCTACAACGCTCCCCCAAAAGACAAGATCAAAGCCAAGTACGGCTTTGATGTCACGCAAGCGTGGCTGGACCACCTTCGCTTGTCTTCCGTTCGATTCAACAACGGCGGCTCCGGGTCCTTCGTGTCGGCCGACGGGCTCACCTTTACCAATCACCACGTGGGCGCGCAATGCGTCCAGCAGCTCTCCACCGAAGGCCACGACTACATCAAGACCGGCTTTTACGCCAAGACCCAGGCCGACGAGGCCAAGTGCCCAAACCTGGAGCTCAACCAGTTGGTCGGCATTGAGGATGTAACCGATAAAGTTAACGCGGGTGTAAAGCCGGAGATGTCGGCCGCGGATGCCAATCAAGCCCAGCGCGCCGCCATGTCGCAGATCGAGAAAGATTGCGCCACGGCGACCGGAATGCGCTGTGATGTAGTGACGTTCTATTCCGGCCAGGTTTACAACCTCTACAAGTACAAGAAGTACACCGATGTCCGGCTCGTGTTTGCGCCGGAATTCGGCATTGCGTTCTTCGGCGGCGATCCCGATAACTTCACGTATCCGCGCTACGATCTCGACATCACTTTCTTCCGGGTCTATGAGAATGACAAACCGGCGCACCTCGACAACTATCTAAAGTGGTCGCAGACTGGCGTCAAAGACGGCGACCTGATCTTCGTTTCGGGGCATCCCGGGAACACCGGCCGCATGCTCACCATGGCCCAGCTCGAGTTCCTGCGGGACACTCAGTACCCGATGACGCTGAAACTGCTGCAGCGTCGCATTGCCGTGTTACAGGATTTCAGCAAGCAGTCCGAAGAAAACGCCCGCATCGCCAAAGAAGATATTTTCGGGCTGCAGAATTCGCAGAAAGCCATCACCGGATATCAATCGGGGCTTCTCGACAAGGCGATCATGGACGCCAAGGCGTCCGACGAGGCCAAACTGCGCGCTTCATTCAAGGCTGACCCGAAGAACGCCGGAGTGGCCGATCCCTGGGATGAGATCGCCCAAGCGATTACGGTACAGCAGTCCATCTATCCCAACCTGACTTATCTGGAGCGCCTGCGCGGCTTCAACTCGCATCTGGCCCAGTTAGCGCGTGTTCTGGTGCGGGCGGCAGCGGAGAAACCAAAGCCTAACCAGGAGCGCATGCGCGAGTTCCGCGATTCCAATCTGCCTTCGTTCGAGCAGCAGCTATTCTCTTCCGAACCGATTTACAAGAATCTTGAGACCGCCTTGCTCACTGATTCGCTCAGCGAGATGCAAGACGCGCTGGGCAAAGACAATCCCGACGTGCAAAAAGTGCTCCAGGGGAAGACGCCCGCCGAGGCTGCGAAGGATCTCATCACGAACACGAAGCTTGAGGACGTCGCCGTGCGCAAGCAGCTTTATCAAGGCGGAGTGGCGGCGATTGATGCCAGCACCGATCCCCTCATCGTGCTCATGCGCGCGATTGATCCCGACGCCCGCGCCGCGCGCAAACAATTCGAAGACAAGGTCGACGCCGTTGTGCGGCGGGACGGCACAATCGTAGCCAAGGCCCGCTTCGCTCAGAGCGGCTTTGCCCAACCTCCGGACGCTACGTTCACGCTTCGTTTGAGCTACGGCGCGGTGAAGGGTTATCAGGAAAACGGAAAGCCGATTCCCTTCGCCACGAACATGGGCGGAGCTTACGAGCACGCTGCCGAGCACCAGAGCCAGCCTCCCTATAACCTGCCAGATAGCTGGATCAAGTCGAAAGCCAACCTCGACCTGAAGACTCCGCTGAACTTTGTTTCCACGCCCGACATTATCGGAGGAAACTCCGGTTCACCTACGGTCAACAAGAAGGCTGAAGTCGTCGGGATCATTTTCGACGGCAACATTGAGTCGCTTCCCTGGAACTTTGCTTTTAATGACGTGCAGGGGCGCGCGGTCTCCGTGGATTCACGAGGCATTCAAGAAGCTCTGCGCAAGATCTATGGAGCAGGCGTCTTGGCCGATGAACTGATGGGATTCAAGGCCGAGGGAGCAAAGGCCGGCAAGTAACATCAGCCGTTGTGCTGGTCACTGAGGCCCGCATCCTGATGCGGGCCTTTGCCTTTTACTTTTCAGGCAGCACTCAGGCCGGCCAGATGGACAGCGCGGTCTTGGTCAGAATCTGCTGCTGCACCGCCTGGCTCAGTGGGAGTGCGCGAAACTCGTCGAGATTCTTCTTGATGTCGGGCACGCCCGGACCCGGCCAGTCCGTTCCAAACAGCGTTTTGTGCGCGATCTCTTCCAGACGCGGGAAATACTTCAGGAGCGTTTTGGGCGGGATCCCACTGATGTCGAGATACACGTTGGGATGCCGTCGCACCAGAAAGAATGCGGTCTGCATCCAGAGCGGGCGGCCGCCATGGGCCAGCAGGATCTTGAGGTTCGGAAAATCCACGGCGACATCGTCGACGTAAATCGGGTCGCCGTATTTGTTGCGAGCGCCCGGAAAAATCGACGTCCCCGTGTGAAACATAACGGGTACACCATTCGCTTCCGCCGCGCGATAGATGATTTCGAGTTCCTTCGCGCCGCTCAGGTAGTCGTTGGGGAACAGCAACTGGTGCGGCGGATGAATCTTGATCATCTGCAGTCCCAGCCGCAGAATATGCTCCACGTCGGCGAGCACGTTGGTAGTGTGCTTGGGATGCAGGCTGCCACAGGAGAGCAGTCGCTTCGGATCTTTTTTTACATAGTCGGCGACGAACTGATTCACCCCGCTGGTGAAGCCGATCACTTCCGGGGCAACGTAATTTATGAGCATGGCCCGGTCGATGCCGCTGGCGTCGAGAAACTTCAGAAAGGCCTTCGGCGATCGGCAGAACTCGACAATCTGGTCGAAGTTCGCACGCTTGTGTTTCATCAACTCCAGCGCGTGGGGCTTGAACATTTCCATCGGCTGGATGTGGATGTGGCAGTCGGTGATCATCGCTCAGTTGTTCCGGTGAAAGGCCGCCAGAAGGATAACAGAGTACTCAGTTCGCCGCTGCGGCCAGCACTGCTTTCTTCGTGAAGACGCGGATCATTTCTCGCCTGTACTCAGGCGTCAGAGCAGAAGTCGTCAGCGGCTTTGCGGTTCTCGCGGCCAAATCACCAACAGTCTCGGCTAATGTTTCGTCGAGTGTCTTTCCCGTCATCAATTCGGCGGCGCCCTTCACCAGTAATGGCGCGGGATTCACCGCTGTAATGCCGATCCTGGCATCGGAAATGTATCCGTTGGATCGCTTCATCACGACCGCAACACCGGCCAGGGGGTAGTCGATCGATCCGCGAACCCGCAGTTTGCGGTAGACGCCGCGGTAGTCTGCCGACGCCTCCGGCAGGAAAACGCGAGTAACCAGTTCGTTGGCCTGCAGTTTGCGATAGTTGTCGCCAAGCCCGGTGTAAAAATCGCTAAGCGAGATGCGGCGCGTTCCCGCAGCGTTCGCGATTTCAATTTCCGCGTTGAGGCAGAGCAATGCTGGAGGCGTGTCTCCCGAGAACACCGCCCAGCATTTCGTGCCGCCGGGGGCGACATGGCAGAGATCGCCGTCTTTCTTGATGCAGAATCCGCAGCCTTTGCGCCAGGTGAGCGACTGGTTGTACCACAGGCAGCGCGTGTCGAGGCAGATGTTGCCGCCGATCGTGCCCATGTTGCGCAGCACCGGCGAGGCCACGGTCGCCGCTGCCTCAGCCAGCACCGGGTAATGCTGCCGCAGATAATCGGATTGCTCAATCGCACGAAGCGTGGTCGAAGCGCCGATCACGACGCCGCCGTAGGGCTGCAGTTTGATCCCTCGCAACTCGGCGATTCCGCGAAGATCGAGCACGTATTCCGGCTCAAAGAGCTTTTGGCGCATGGATGGAATCAGATCAGTACCGCCAGCAAGAGCGCGAATGTTCCCCGCATGGTCGCCCAGATATCGAATCGCTTCTTCGATCCCGCGCGGTCGCAGCAACTTGAATTCTGGAAGGCTCAATCAGCGCCCCCTGACACTAGCGGTGTTTCTCGTCTTGACGGATCGAGCGGGTGCCGTTCCGGCCCTTTACCCTTGAAGCAGAGCGAACCCCCATGCTCACGGAAACGTGTGGGCGAAGTCGGATCGACGCCTTCGGTAAGATTCAGCGCCTTGGCATTCTTCTTCAGGCGCAACGCGGCCAAGACTCTCTCCGGCGTGAACGGCGACTCATGCAACCGCACGCCGACTGCGTCATAGATTGCATTTGCGATGGCCGGAATCGTCGCGGCAAGCGACCCCTCGCTGCACTCCTTCGCGCCGAACGGACCTTCTGGATCGATGCTTTCCACGATGATGGGCTCCACTTCAGGCGACTCCACCGCGGACGGGCTCCGATATTCGAGCAGCCCGGGATTCATCAGCATGCCGTCCTTCCAGACCATCTCTTCGGTCAGGGCCTGCCCCATGCCCATCCAGACCGAGCCGATGATCTGGCCTTCCACGGACACTGGATTCAGTGCGCGTCCGCAATCGTGTGCGGCCCAGACTTTGTGTACTGTAACTTCGCCGGTCTCTTCGTCAATGCTGACCTCGGCGACCTGCGCGGAATAGGAGTAGGCCGGCGATGGCCCCACGCCTCCCCCTTTGTGGCGGCCGCCGCGCGCTTCCTGCGGAGGCGCGTAAGATCCGGTGCCGGTCAGGGCGCCGTGAAAGTCGATGGCGGCGACGACCGCCTCTTCAAATGTCATCCAGTCCTTCGGGCCTTCTTCTTTACGCTTCTGCTGCAGCGATCCGCGCAGAATCTGGCCCTCGACTCGCCCGCTGACCGACGCTCCTGCCTGGGTGACTTCCACTTCCTCAGCCTGATCTTTTCTTGTAACCGGCGGCGCGCTTCCCTTCTTGACAACCAGGTCCTCGCGGAAAACCAAATCTTCCACCGCGCATTTCATCTTCTGAGCTGCGGCTGCGGCAATCAGCTTCTTTACTTCGGTAGCTGCGCGCAACGTTGCATTGCCCGCCATAAACGTGACGCGGCTGGAGTAGGAACCAATGTCGATCGGAGTCAAGTCGGTATCAGCGGCAATTACGCGCACGCGGGGCAGTGAGCAGCCCAGCACTTCGGCCGCGACTTGCGCGGTCATCGTGTCCGAGCCCTGCCCAATTTCCGACGCTCCGGTGTACACCACGACGCCACCGTCGCGATCGATCTTGATATTCACCGTCGAGTGCGGCATATCGGAACGGATAATCGAATTGGCCGCGCCGCTGACGTAATGACTGCACGCGATCCCCAGCCCTCGTCCCTTGGGCAGTTTACCCTTGCGTTGCTTCCAGCCAGAGCGCTCCACTGTCTTCTCGATGCATTCCGGCAGTCCGTAACTTTGAACCCGCAGGCCATTCACGGTGATGCAGGGAGGCTGCAGTAGATTGCGCTGACGAATCAGCGCCGGGTCCATCGCGATCTTCAAAGCAAGTTCGTCGAGCTGCGATTCAAACGCGAAGCGCACATTCACCGTTCCGTGACCGCGCATGGCGCCACAAGCAGGCTTGTTGGTCAGCACGCGGTATCCATCATACTGAATGTTGGGGATGTCATAGAGCGCGCCCAGCAGTGCACCGGAGTAGAGAATTGTCACCACACCGTAGGAGCAGTAGGCGCCGCCGTCTTGCACGACGCGGGCTTTCACGGCCGTAATCCGTCCGTCGTGTTTGACCCCGGTCTTCAGATCAATGATCGTGCGCGGTCGTCCGCGATGCGCCCAGAACACTTCCTCACGCGTATAAGTGATCTTTACCGGCGCCTGAGCCTTGCGGGCAGCAACCGCCGCGATGATTTCGAGCGGAATGACTTCGCTCTTGCCGCCAAATCCTCCGCCCACCAACGGCTTGATCACGCGAATCTGCTGCATCGGCATTTCGAGCACGAGCGAGAGCTTGTGCTGCAGGTAATACGGCACCTGGGTCGACGACCAGACTGTCAGCCGCCCGGGCTTGCCGGTGTGGGGATCGACTTCGAAGGACGCCAGGGTAGAGTGCGGTTCCATTGCGGCATGCGTCACTTCGTTCGCAATGAAACGGGCTTCCGCCACCTGATCGGCCTCGGCAAAGCCCTTCTCGGGATCACCAAAGACGTGGTGATAATCCTTCTCCAGGTTCCCTGGCTTGGAATCGTGGATGAGGTCGGTCTGCGCCTTCATCGACTCTTCGGGATCGAAGTACGCGGGCAGAACTTCGTACTCGGCGTCGATGAGTTCGAGCGCCCTCTCGGCAAGGGCTTCGGAAACGGCAACGACGCACGCGACGTTATCGCCCACGTATCGCACCTTGTCGAGAGCCAACGGATACTCGTCGTGGCCCACCGGCAGAATGCCGTAAGGATTGGGTGCGTCCTTCCCGACCGCAACCGCGACGACGCCTTCGCATTTCTCGGCGCGGCTAGTGTCGATGCTTTTGATGCGCGCATGCGGATATGGCGAGTGCAGGATCTTGCCGACCAGCATGCCGGGGACGCTGAGATCGTCTGTGTACTTGCCGGCGCCGGTGGTCTTCCCGGCCGCGTCGATCATCGCGGTGGGCTTGCCGATAATGGAGAAGTTGCTCATGGGATGCTAGTCGCTCATTGGCGCCGCACGGAACCGCTTTGCCGACTTATCCCAGTAAAAGATGCTACTGGCCTCACCATAGGTAAAGAACTCAATCGCGCTGTTTGTCAAATCCAACGACTTGGCAGTGCCCGGAGCACAGACGGACGGGTCATCACTGCACAACATATCGCGCTTCCCAGAGTGAACAAGACGGATCCCAAAGTCAGCCACCGCCGCACGCCCCCCGTGTATGGATTGCCAGGTATTATGCTGAGTCGAGAGCCTAACGAAGAGGGCGAACTCATTCCCCGCGTCGCTTCCTAGGAGTTCCGCCAGATCGTCATGGCCATCCCCGTCGAAGTCCCCCTTCACGACTAGAAACCTAGCGGCACTCTTGTTCCGCCAAGCGCCTTTTGCTTCTGCGGCCGTAGGCTTCCGCCAACCATCGGGTAGGGTGTCTTGAGCCAAAGAGAGGGCTATGGTCAGAGCCATCAAAGAAACGCAAATCGCCGCCCTGGAGGCCCGCAAAGATTTCACGGCAGAAGCGATTTTCATTTGGGCAGCGGCACTCCCTGTTGCTCGGCGGCAATCGCCGCCCGGATGGCTTCGTACATCTGGCTATAGCCCGTGCAGCGGCAGAGATTGCTGCTCAGCGCGGCACGGACATCAGCTTCCGACGGATCCTGATTCTCCGCCATGAGGGATTTCACTGTCATCATGAAGCCGGGAGTGCAGTATCCGCATTGCGCTCCGCCCCAATCGCCATATGCCTTCTGGATCGCCGCCAGTGCGCCGTGCTGGCTCACACCCTCGACGGTTGTGATCTCTTGCCCCTCACAACTCGCGGCCAGCAACGTGCACGACATCATGGCAATGCCATCGACCAAAACAGTGCAGGCTCCGCAGGACGAATCATCACACCCGCGCTTCGAGCCCGTCAGTTCCAGTTCCTGCCGCAACACGTCCAGCAAGAGAGCGCTTGGCTCAATCGCGACCTCGTACGACCGTCCGTTGATCTGCAGTTCGATGAGTTCTTTTTTCATGAGCAGCTTTTAGTTCTGAGCTCTTAGTTCTTAGCTTAGCTGCCCGACTTTGGCTAAAGGCCAAGAGCTAAAAGCTAAACACTTCTTCAATACATCGGTACTTTCGCATCGACTCGTCGCGACCAGGCATCGATGCCGCCACGCATCGACTGGACTTTCTCAAATCCCTGCTGCCGCAGCCACACAGTCACATTCATAGAACGGACCCCATGGTGGCACAGCACCACGACGTGATCTTCAGGATCGAGTTCCTGGTGCGCCCGCGACGGCACGTCGCCCATAGGAATCAACTTAGCGCCATCGATGCGGGCAGTCTCGAACTCCCAAGGCTCACGGACATCGAGCAGCGTGAACGATTCTCCAGCATCGAGTTTGCTTTTCACTTCTTCGGGAGTGGTCTCGTATTCCATTGCTACTTCCCAGTCCACTTCGGTTCGCGCTTTTCCATAAAAGCGCGGATGCCTTCATGCGCGTCCGCGGTTTTCACCAGTTCGTCAAAGTAAATCCGTTCGGCCCGGGCCAGTCCTTTGTCGAAATGCATCGAATCCCACGCGTAGGATGCCTTCTTGGCGACGGCCAAAGCCGCCGGGCTCAGCTTGCACAACTCTCCCACACATTCGTCCACCGCGGCCGCCAATTCACTTTCCTGCACCGTCCGATTCGCCAAGCCGATTTCCGCCGCGTCCTTCCCGTCAATGGTCCGACCGGTCAGAATCAGTTCCGCTGCCCTCTTCTGTCCGACGAGCGCGGCTAAAGCGGTACACGCTACCGGCGGGTAGCATCCCAGCCTGATCTCAGGAAATCCCCACTGCGCAGATTCCGTGGTGTAGACCATGTCGCACATCATCGCTAGTTCCGCGCCGCCACCCAGGCAGTATCCATGCACGGCGCTGATCGTAACCTTCTTCGTCGCAACCAGCGCTCGAATCAAGGCATGAAACTTAGCGAGCATTTGCTCAACCTTGTCGGGAGTGTGCGCAGCCACATCCACGCCCACCGAAAACGCCTTGCCCTCTCCGCGCAGGACAATCACCCACAGGTCTTCACGCGCTTCGACCTCCGCCAGAGAAACCCTCAACTCCTCCATCATGGGAATGTCGATCACGTTCAGCGGCGGATTGCACAGCCTGATCCGGGCAACGGGGCCGTCGATCGCCACTGAGAGTCGGCCGGGTTTAGGATGCGGCGACGTTGTTGTCATGGATGCCCTACAGGTTGATCGCCGACTTCCGCACTTCCCCAATGGTCGAGAGCGGATCGCGCGCACCCGTTTTTTCGGCAATCCACTTCTTTTCGTTATTGATGATGTCGAGCAAGAGCTTCTTGTCCGCCGTGGATGGCATGTACTCTTTCATGTGCTCTTCGTAGGAGCGATCGTCAAGAGCTTCGCCCGTCTGGGCGTGGAATTTCTGTCCGGCCCATTTCCCAATCGCGCGATTGAACTTGATGTGGGGTGCATACAGTTTCGGCTCGCCCGGCTTGAGCGCACTGTTGAAGCGCTCGATCAGCCCGGCCACTTCGTCGCGATAGAGGTTCCGGTTGTAATCGTTCAGGTCGTCCAGGTCGGGAGCCTTGTCGTTCTTGGGCTCATCGTATCGGCCCTTCACGCCCCACACATAGGCCCAGTGCGCTGACGACGAATGATCCGTTCCAAATAGGTCGTAGGAACTCGAAATCCACTTGTTGAGATATTTCTGCATCAGCCAGGCCGGCACCACTCCCGCCTCGACGATACGCCGGAGCCCGTCGTTGCCCGCTCCCATGTGGAACGCTTCCTCACGCAACATGTACGACATGGAACGCCCCAAGGGAGCGAATGCGGAATACTTCAGCATCTGCAGCTGGAATTTTCCGTCGCGGTCGACGAAGTCGGTGTAGGTGAAGAAGTCCATCCAGTTATCGACGTCGACGTTGAACGCGCCCAGCAGTCGCTTGTTCTCGAACGAGCGCCGCTCCAGCATTTTTTGAGCCTCAACTTTGCCCGAGTAGCCGAAGTGGTCTACCAGTAGAGCGCACATCTGCCAGCCGTGACGCATTTCCTCGATCATCACGCGGGTGATGGCGCGGCGGTCCCACTCGGTGGGTGCGTTCTCCAGCAGGTTGCGCTGCTGCTCGACGCTGGCAAACTCGGTGTCGCCCTGGTAAACGATCATGTTCATCAGCGCATCCCGCATCTGCTGGGTGGGAATCTGGCGCAGGTTTTCCCACTTCCGGCGGCCTTTGTAGGAACCAAACTCGATCTCTTCGGTGTCGATCGCGCCATACAACGTATCGAAGTGAAACGCGTCGATGTCGGCGGTGTTCACGCCAATGTCTTTGCGCCAGTCGTTGAACAAACCGATCCAATCGCTGAAGGTTCCGATCTTTGCTACTTTTCCCGGCATGTTGACCTCGATTGCTCCTGCTATTTCGCTTTGAAGACCGCCGGGCGCTTCTCCACGTAGGCAGCCAGGCCTTCCTTCGCGTCTTCGCTCTGGAACAGCAACTGCTGGTTCTCGCGTTCGACGGCGAGCGCGGACTCCATCGGAATCTCCCAGCCAGTCTGCACCGCGCGCTTGATGCGTCCCACGGCTTTCGACGCTTTGTTGGGCGGGCAGAACTGCTTGGCGTACTCCATGATGTTCTCCATGAAGCCGTCGCGCTCGAAGATGTCGTTGACAATCCCGAGTTCCTGCGCCTCTTCGAACGAGAACGTGTTGCCCGTCACCATCAGTTCGATCGCCTTGCTCTTGCCTACCATGCGCGAGAGGCGCTGCGTGCCGCCTGTGCCCGGGAGCACGCCAAGGTTTACCTCGGGCAGTCCGATTTTGCCGGCTTCCTTGCGCGCGATGCGAAGGTCGGCCGCCATGGCGATCTCCAGGCCGCCGCCCACGCAGTGCCCGTTGATCGCCGCAATCACCAACTTGGGCGTGTGTTCGAGCCTCAGCAGCATTTCGTTGGCGTGCAGGCAGAAGTAATACTTGAAAGTCGGATCGACGCTGGTCAGCATCTTGATGTTGGCGCCTGCGGAGAAAAACTTCTCGCCCGCGCCTGTCATCACGATCACATAGACGTCGTTGTCCATACGCGCCTTGAGGATTGCCTCGTCCAACTGGCGGTTCATTTCGTAGGTGTAAGTATTCGCCGGGGGATCGCACATCTCGATCACGGCCACTCCGCCGTCGGTGCGATAGTTCACCAGTTGCTTCGTGCTCTCCCCGGTAGTCGGCTGAACAGTCGTTGCCATATCAATTGCTCCTTAAGCTTTGAGTACTCAAACTTCCTGTCTACGCGCGCTCTTTGCGGACTTTTGCACCTGACATCACGCCGCGCAGAAACAGGTCGCCCATTTCGCCCGAGATTGACGCTGCATCTGCATCCACGCGCGGATTGTGCCAGGTATAAATCCAATTCATCATCCCGAACAGGCTTAACACGGCGATGCGCGTAGAGAACTGCAGGCCGCGGTCGGCCTTCAGATCGTCGAGCAGGCCCACGCAAATGCGGTAGTATTCCCGCTTGATGGTCGCAACTTCTGACGCGAAACCGTTCTTCAGCGCTTCGGCCTCGTGCGAGAGCACCTTCATGGCAGCCTGATTCGCCAGAAAATATTCCAAATGATTGAGAATGAAAATCCGGATACGCTCTTCGGCGTCGGTCACGTTTTCCAGTCGCGTCTTCAACCGCTGCACAATCGTAGTGAACGTGTGCTTCTGGATCAGGTACAGCAACCGCTCTTTCGATTCGAAATAGTAGTAAAGGCCGGCCAGCGACATGCCGCTCTCGCGCGAGAGATCGCGCATCGAAGCGCCTTCATAACCCTTCCGACAGAAGACTTCTGTTGCGTGAGTCAGGATCTCCGCCAGGCGCCGGTCGTAGCGCGACGCTGGCGGGGTCACGGCGCGGTGCCGCCGACCTGCAACTCGAGTTGTGGCGCTAGGACTCGCCATAGTCTCGGAGTACGCCCCCACTAATTCGAACGTTCGTTCGAATAGAGTATACTCCCGGTGTGATGCTAATCACAAGTCGACGCGAACTAGCTTGATTTCTTATTCTTGCCGGCCGCCTCATAAGCCGTTCCCAGCCAGTCAAGGGCGCCGTGCAGGTCGGAGTCGGACGAGAGCTCAAAGGTAAACCAGCCGGCCTTCCCCATGTGCATCGAGGTTATGCGTTGATCCTGATCGAGACGCGGGCGCACGACTGGTGTCGGGGAATCCAATTTGAAAGCCAGCGAGTTGGAGGTCTCCAGCCCGCGAGTGTGGGGCAACAAGACGAAAATTCTGTCCTTGCGGTAGAGGGCAGTGAACCCGAAAAAGGAGCGCGCCCTCACCTGCGGCCATCCCACGACTTCGCTTCCCAAGGCGGTCGACCACGCCTTCATCTCCTCGGAAACCCTCGGGAGCTTGGGTCGGGAGGATTGTTTCTTCTTCACGGGCCTGAGAACTCAGTTTCTCACGTCCGCGAGCATGACTTCGATCTCTGACTTCAGGTCCGCCGTGAGCGGGAGGAACGGCAACCGCGATGGCCCTCCGAAGTAGCCGTTGAAATCCATACCGTATTTGAATCCCGGAACGCCGAGATCGCCAACTCGCTGCGCAGCCTTCGCGATTCGTTCTTGCTTTAGGCGGGCAAGTTCTGAGTCCCCCTCTTTCCACGCGGCATAGATCTCGTAGCAGGCCGTGGGTGCCGGGCAGGCGAAAGCAAGAATGGCGCCGACAGCGCCAGCATCGAGCGAGGGCTGCAATTTGTGCGCTGCCCCCACCAGCACCTGGAATCCCACTTCCTTCTGGCGAGTCTTCATCTTGCCCACAACGGTGACGGACGACGACGACGGCTTGCTGCTCGAACCGCCGGACAAACCTCCCACCTGTACCAGTTCCCCGCCCTCGGCGCTCGAGCCCGCAGCAGCGGCAAGCAGGCGCGGCGTGACCGCATCAAACGTGTCCGTAACCGTGGCGCTGCGCTTGACCTGGCGCGTCCCTTCGACCATCTTGCGGACTTTTTCCACATCCCCGCTCGATTCCTTGATTCCGATCAGGTTGGGATGGTCCGCTAGCTCGATCACTATTTCGGCCGGAATGTCATATCCGGTGGCCTGCGGGAAGTTGTAAACGATGACTGGAAGCGGCGAGCGGTCGGCGACGGTGCGGTAGAACGCGAGCAGATTCGCCGTCTGCATCTGCTTCTTGTAATAGTGCGGCGTGCGCACCATAGCAACATCGTAGCCAAGCTCGGCGGCATATTCGGTCAGCCGTAGCGTCTCGATTGCCGACTCAATACCGGTCCCCGCGATCAGCACCTTGTTCGGAGCGGCAGCCGCGCGCGCGACTTTCAAGGCGTCGCGGCGCTCCTGATCCGAGAGCAGGATCGCCTCGCCTGTCGAGCCCAGCACGACAATGCCAGCCACGGGCGTGCGCGAATAGCGCTCCACGTTCGATTCGAGTTTCTTGTAATACACGTTGCCGTCGGGATAGAACGGCGTGGTAATGGGAGGAAAGATTCCGTGTAGCAGCATGGCTAATTCTAACCGGAAAGCGCCTGCCAGAGCAGGTCATCCCGCTAACGGCTGATCTTGGCGGCTCGCTCCGCATGCAAATGTTGCAGAGCTTTCACGTTCACTTCCCCGCGTTGCAACGCCTCAATCCCCTCCGCAGCCGCGCGCGCTGCGGCCAGCGTGGTGATCGTAGGAATGCGCGCCGTCACCGCCGCCCGGCGGATTGCCTTTTCGTCGAACCACGGCTCAAGACCCGTTGGCGTGTTCACGATGAGTTGAATGCGCTGGCCCTTGATGAAGTCCACCACGTTCGGCCGGCCTTCTTTCACCTTGTAGACGCGCTCCACGTTCATGCCAGCGGCTTCGATCACGTCGGCCGTGCCTGCCGTGGCCACAAGTTTGAATCCCATGTCCACAAACTTGCGGGCGACCGGACCAACGTGCGCTTTGTCGTGGTCGGTCACGCTGATGAAGATCGCTCCTTGTGTCGGCAACTTCTGTCCTGCGGCCAGTTGCGCCTTGGCGAAGGCTTCGCCGAAGTTATCGGCCACGCCCATCACTTCGCCGGTGGATTTCATCTCCGGTCCGAGCACAGTATCGACGCCCGGAAATTTGTTCCATGGGAATACAGGAGACTTCACGTAGAAGTGACTTCCCGTATCGAGATCGGCGCGGCGATCGATGAACTCCGGCAAGAATTCTCGCAGCTTGCGGCCGGTCATGAGGCGCGCGGCAATCTTTGCCATGGGCACGCCGGTTGCCTTGGAAACGAACGGCACCGTGCGCGACGCCCGGGGATTCACTTCGAGCACATAGACCTTGTCGCCGTCTCCGCCCTGGCCGTTCCCGCGCGGGATGGCGAACTGAATATTCATCAGCCCGACGACTTTGAGCGCCCGCGCCAGTTTGAATGTGTAATCGCGCATCCGCTCCAGCAGAGGCTGCGGAATATCAACCGCGGGCAGCACGCACGATGAATCGCCCGAGTGCACGCCGGCCTCTTCGATGTGCTGCATGATTCCGCCGATAACAACGTCTTCGCCATCAGACAGCGCATCGACGTCTACTTCGATCGCATCTTCGAGGAAGTGATCGATCAGCACAGGGCGATCGTGCGAATACTCGACCGCCTCTTTCATGTAGCGGATGATGGCTGCCTCATCGTGAGCAATCACCATCGCGCGGCCGCCGAGCACATACGAAGGCCGCACCAGCACGGGATATCCAATGCGCCCCGCTCCTTCTACAGCTTCTTCGATGGAGGTGGCCATGACGCCGGGCGCTTGCGGAATCTGCAACTCTTGCAGCAGCTTGTTGAAGTGCTTGCGGTCTTCGGCCAGGTCGATCGACTCCGGCGAAGTGCCGATGATCTTTACGCCCGCCTGTTTCAGCGGCAGCGCCAGGTTCAGTGGAGTCTGTCCGCCGAACTGCACGATCACGCCCACCGGCGCACCCTTCGAGGTCTCGTGCTGGTAGATCGCCCACACGTCTTCAAACGTCAACGGTTCGAAGTAGAGGCGATCGCTGGTGTCGTAGTCGGTCGAGACGGTCTCCGGATTGCAATTGATCATGATCGTCTCGTACCCGTCATCGCGCAGCGCGAACGACGCGTGGCAGCAGCAGTAGTCGAACTCAATTCCCTGCCCGATGCGGTTGGGCCCGCTGCCGAGGATAATCACCTTCTTCTTGTCGGTCGGCGCAGCTTCGTCTTCGTCTTCATAGGTCGAATAGAGGTAGGGCGTGAAGCTCTCGAACTCCGCCGCGCACGTGTCGACTCGCTTGTAGACCGGCATCACGCCATGCTTCTTGCGCAGGTGACGAACTTTCTCCTGCCCATCTAGTCGCCAGACGCCGGCCAGTCGCCCATCGGAGAATCCCATGCGCTTGCAATCGCGCAGCACCTCAGTTGGAATCGACTCCATGGGATGCTTTTCCAGTTCCAGTTGCTGGTCGTTGATTTCCTTGAGTTGGTACAGGAACCACGGGTCCATCGAGGTCATCTTCGCGACCTGCTTCACCGTGTGTCCCTGGCGCAGCGCGTACTGCACGTAGGCCAGCCGCTCCGGATGCGGCGTCACCAGTCGCTTGGTCAGAATCTTGGGCTCGATCTTTTCGCCACCCACGCGCTTGCCGGTATCGAGCGAGCGAATCCCCTTCATCAGCGCCTCTTTGAAGGTTCGCCCGATGGCCATGACTTCGCCGACCGACTTCATCTGCGGCCCCAGCGTGTCGTCGGCGCCGGGAAACTTCTCGAACTGCCACTTCGGAATCTTCACGACCACGTAATCGAGCGTTGGCTCGAAGCATGCCGGAGTCTTGCGCGTGATGTCGTTGGGAATCTCATCGAGCGTGTAACCGACAGCAAGTTTCGCAGCAATCTTCGCGATCGGGAATCCGGTGGCCTTCGACGCAAGCGCCGAGGAGCGCGAGACACGCGGATTCATCTCAATGACCACCATTCGCCCGGTCTCGGGATTCACGCCGAACTGAATGTTCGATCCGCCCGTGTCGACGCCAATCTCGCGAATCACGGCAATCGAAGCATCGCGCATCGCCTGGTACTCGCGGTCCGTGAGCGTCTGCGCCGGAGCAACCGTGATGGAATCGCCGGTGTGCACCCCCATGGGATCGAAATTCTCAATCGAGCAGATGATGATGACGTTGTCTTTGGTGTCGCGCATCACCTCGAGTTCAAATTCTTTCCATCCCAGTACCGACTCTTCAATGAGCGCTTCGTGCACCGGAGAAAAATCGAGGCCGCGGCTCAGCACTTCGACCATCTCTTCGCGGTTGTAAGCGATACCGCCGCCCGAACCGCCCAGCGTGAACGACGGACGGATGATGACCGGGAACCCGATCTTGCCCGCGAACTCAAGGCCGTCTTTCGTATTGTTGACTAACGCCGACTTGGGCACGTCGAGCCCGATCCGCTGCATGGCGTCTTTGAAGACGAGGCGGTCTTCCGCTTTCTTGATGGCCTCGACGTTCGCGCCGATGAGGATCACGTTGTACTTTTCCAGTACGCCGCCGTCCGACAGCTCGATCGCCAGATTGAGCGCCGTCTGTCCGCCCACGGTCGGCAACACGGCAAAACCCGCGCTCGGCGACATCTCCCGCTCGATGCGGATGATCTCTTCCAGATACTCCAGCGTGAGCGGTTCGATATACGTGCGGTCAGCCGACTCCGGGTCGGTCATGATGGTGGCCGGGTTCGAGTTCGCCAGCACCACTTCGTAGCCCTCGGACTTGAGCGCCTTGCAGGCCTGCGTGCCGGAATAGTCAAACTCCGCCGACTGCCCAATGATGATGGGCCCGGAGCCGAGAATCAGGATTTTCGAGATGTCAGTGCGTTTGGGCATGAAAATCAGTTGTCAGTGCGGCCAGTGGCCAGCGGTCAGTAACGGCAACCTCCAGGCTTCATTGAGCAAGCCTGTTTGAAACTTGGGATGGTATCCCTTCTGGCTGATTGACCCTCCACAAACCAGCGACGGCCGCACGGTGAGGGGATGGTTACAGTTCCCATGCGCCCTTGAGTCCGTCACTCTCACAGGCCACCCCAGTGGCCACCATCCCTTAGAGGTCGTGGCCATGAAATAGTCACCTTTTGGTAGCTGCGGAAAGTTAAAATTTCCGGAAGCATCCGTGTACACTTCGGAAACGAGCGTTTGGTCTTTCTGCACAAGTCGTAGCTCAAAATCGGCAAGCGGTTGGCCGTCAGGACCTTCAGCACGTCCGCAGACTGCCGCAGTCTTCACGGGATTCTTGGGTTGGAGCGCTTCGCACGCCAACCCAGGCGCCGCAACCAGCAGCATCGATATTGCGCACCAAGTCAGCCTCACCCCATCCACTCCTCCATCATCTTCGTAAATTCCTTGAACAGATAATGCGAGTCGTGTGGCCCCGGCGCGGCTTCCGGGTGATACTGCACACTGAACAGCGGCAGGTTCCGATGCCGCAGTCCTTCGAGCGTCTGGTCGTTCAAGTCAACGTGGGTCAGCTCCACTTCACTATCAGCCAGCGAATCCGGATCAACGGCAAAATTATGGTTGTGCGCCGTGATCTCGATCTTTCCGGTCTTCAACTGCTTCACCGGATGATTCCCGCCATGGTGCCCAAACTTCAGCTTGAAGGTCTTGCCGCCGAGAGCAATCCCCGTCAGTTGATGCCCCAGGCAGATGCCGAAGATCGGCTGCCGTCCCATGAGCCTGCGAATCGAGTCGACCGCATAGGTGCACGGCTCAGGATCGCCCGGGCCATTCGAGAGAAAAACTCCGTCCGGCTTCAACGCCAGCACATCCTCCGCCGGAGTCTGAGCCGGGACCACCGTCACCTTGCAGCCCTCGCCGCGCAGCTTGCGCAGAATGTTCTGCTTGATGCCGAAGTCATAGGCCACCACGTGAAACCGCGCAGGCTCGTCCTTCACTCCCACCACAGCCGTCGGCTCGTGGGAGCGCTCGCCCACTTCCCACACATACGGCCGTTTCGTGCTGACCTCTTTAGCGAGATCCATCCCATCCATCCTGGGGATCGACCGCGCCTTGGCGATCAGCTTGTCGGCATCGCTTTCTATGGTCGAGACCACGCCGCGCATCACGCCGTGGTCGCGCAGATGCCGTACCAGCGCCCGCGTGTCGATTTCGGAAAGTACAGGCACCTTGAACTGTTCCAGATATTCTTCGGCCACCTGCTGCGAGCGCCAGTTCGAGCTTACTTTCGAGAACTCGCGCACGATCAGGCCTTCGATCCACGGACGGGTGGCTTCGTTGTCGTCGTGGTTGGTGCCGTAGTTGCCGATTTGCGGGTTGGTCAGGACAACGATCTGGCCCGAGTAGGAGGGGTCAGTGAAAATTTCCTGATAGCCAGTGATGGAAGTATTAAAAACGACTTCGCCGTAGCATTCGCCTTTGGCGCCGTAGCCTTTGCCTCGGAAGACTCTGCCGTCCTCCAGCGCAAGGATAGCCTGCATTCTCGCTCCGGTGAGTGGATTTTACAAATCTTATCAGTTAATAGCGCAAGGGCCAAGAGGAGAACGCAGGTTCCAAAAAGAAATCTGTGGATTGGTGGGATCGAAATGACGAATCGATTAACGTGAGGTTCAGCGTGCAGTTACTCAGTACTCAGTACTCCGAATTCAGCGCACTCGCCCCAGCTTATCCATCGGCCAATATCCGAACACGGCCTTGCCGTAGATAAAGCTCTGGTTGACCGGACCGAAATCGCGGCTGTCGTTCGACATGGAGCGATGGTCCCCGAGTACAAAGAAACTACTCTCCGGAACCGTCGTTTCCGGGTACGATCGCGCATCGGTGTAGGCGGGAGGAACGTAGTCCTCGTCGAGTGCCTGGTCGTTCACGTACACCTGGCCACCGTCGATGCGGATGCGGTCGCCCGCCATCCCGATCACGCGTTTGATGTAGCTTTTGGAAGGATCACGCGGATAGCGGAAGACTACAATATCCCCACGCTCAATGGGTTCCAGCCGATACACAAACTTGTTCACGAAGATCCGTTCCTGATCTTCGAGCGAGGGCATCATGCTGGTTCCCTCCACCTTCACCGGCTGGTAAAGGAAGATAATAATGAAGGCAGAGATCGCCAAAGAAATGATCAGGTCCCGCACCCAGACCCCGATGCCGGTGCCCCGGACCGGCGCAACCGGCATCGCTTCCGGCGCCGCCGCCGATGGAGCGGGTGCAGTTGTCCGAGCGACTGAACTCGAGTCCGAAGACGTCTCTGGCATGTTTCCCTATTGTATACAGATCACGGGTGCGCGGTAGCGATTTGCGCTGGAGCGTCCGCTTACAAGGACATGACTCGTGAACTTCCAGCCATCTTCGGCGTCGGGTTACAATAACCGCACGCGAGGACTCCTATGATCAGCCGTTTCTTCCAGAACAAGATCGCCTACCGCAGCCTGACCCTGGCGTCTCTTTTCGTGATCACCCTAACCATGTCGGCGCAGTTTGCCGCGCCGCAGGAAGAAGGAGGAGGGGTTCCGGCCTACAACGCAGCGCCTCCGCCGAAAGGGACGAAACTGCCTCCGCTGCTGACCAAGGCTGACCTCTGGGGTGCCGACGCACAGAATCCCTACCAGACCCACGCCTACGAACTGGCGGCAAAGATTCCAACCGTTCTCCACCAACAACCCTGTTACTGCTACTGCGACCGCATGGGCCACAACAGTCTGCATAGCTGCTTCGAGAACACGCACGGTGCGCAGTGTGCCACCTGCCTGAAGGAGTTGTACTACTCCTACCAGCAACACCAGAAAGGCAAGACTGCCACGCAGATCCGCGCGGGAATCATCAAGGGCGAGTGGAAGCAGATCGATCTACTGGCGGCCTCCACCATGAACTAGTCGGGCCCCGAGCCCGGGTACTCCGACTGGTCAACTGGACCTTCACCCACTGTTTGGGCGATACTTTACTGCTCAACTGGAAAGCAGATTCGCAAGGAGTTCCCCATTACCAAGTCCACAGGAAGAGTTTTGCACATGGCTCAGAAACCTACCGCGAAAAAAACCGTGGCTGAAGATCCACGTTACACGCAGGCGCTACAGAGCTACGAATCAGGACTGCGCGCCATGCAGGAGCATAAGTTCGACAAGGCGAAGCCGCACTTCCAAAAGGTCGTCGCCGGACCGATCAAAGAACTGGTCGACCGGGCCAGCATCCATCTCAGCATCTGCAACCAGCATTTGGAGCGCTCGTCGGCCACGCAGTTCAAGACGCCTGAGGAGCACTTCGACTACGCCGTCTCGCTCATGAACGTCGGCGACTACGTGACCGCCCGCGAGCATCTGGAAAAGCTGCTCAAGCAGAATGCCAAATCGGACTATGTGGTCTATGGTCTGGCTGCGCTCGACTGTCTCACCGGCCACGTCGAAGATTCCCTGAAACGTCTGGACGAAGCTTTGCGTCTCAATGCCCAGCTGCGTTTTCAGGCCCGTAACGATTCCGACTTCCAGAATCTGGCGGAGGATCCGCGCTTCACGGAGTTGCTCTACCCCGATCCCGGCGCTGAACTCGGCGCCTCGGATTCCGACCTCGGCGAAGAAGAGCCCGCGTAGCTGATCTGCAAGGATCCCTCGATGGAAACCAAAGCCGCCGAGTCCCCCTCGCTGGAGAAGACCGCGCGCGAGCGCGGTCTGCGCGTGGTCGCCATTGGCGGCGGGACGGGACTTTCCACGCTGCTCAAGGGACTCAAGCGCTATGTGCTGTCGCCCACGGCGCAATCGACTCCCGAAGATTCGTCCATGATCCGCGATCTGTGCGCGGTGGTCACCGTCAGTGACGACGGCGGCTCCAGCGGCCGCTTGCGCAAAGAACTCAACATGCTGCCGCCAGGCGACATCCGCAACTGTATCGTGGCCCTCAGCGAAGACGAAGCGCTGCTCTCCAAGCTCTTCCGTCACCGCTTCGAGAAAGGCTCCGGGCTCGAAGGCCACAGTTTCGGAAACCTGTTTCTCGCCGCGCTCACTTCCCTGACCTCCGATTTTTCTGAAGCCGTGCGGCTTTCCTCCGAGATTCTCGTCACGCGCGGCCATATCTATCCCGCAACCACGTCCAACATTGAACTCGAAGCTCTCATGGAAGATGGCACGCGAGTCCGTGGCGAAACTAAAATCACTGCCAGCAAGGGACGCATCCGGGAATTGTTCCTCGTCCCGCCGGACGTTGGGCCGATGCCGCAAACTCTGGAAGCGATCGCTCACGCCGACATGATTACGATCGGCCCGGGCTCACTCTTTACCAGCCTGATTCCCAACCTGCTAGTGCGCGGCATCGCGCAGGCCATCGTCGAATCGCCGGCCACCAAGGTTTACATCTGCAACTTGATGACGCAGGCCAACGAAAGCCTGGACCTGACCGCTGCCGATCACATCCGTGCCCTAAATCGTCACGCACAGAAACAAATTTTCGACTACGCACTGATCAACCAGACTCCCGCCTCGGATCCGCTCAAGACCAAGTACGCAGGAGAAGGCGCCTGCCAGATCGTCAACGATCTCGATGCCATCGAGGCCCTGGGCGTGATTCCCGTCCTCGGCGATTACCTCGACGAAGGTGACGTGGCTCGCCACGACACCTCCCGCGTTGCGCACGACCTGATGCAACTTGCCGCCCAACAGCCGCGCACCGGTCGCTGAACTCAGGCCGTTCTCATTGTCGTCGTAGCCACGTTTCCTGTATGGTGAGTCTTCATCTTCAAGCTGTCGTTTTTGCGCATCTCGAAGACCCTGAGATTATGCGATCCTTCGTTGCACTCCTTATCCTGCTGATACCGATCTTCGTCGTTGCTCAGTCCGGTCCTGAGCAAGGGGGCAACGAAGTTCAACTCTGGGCGGGCGGTGGTCACTCGGTCAGCGGAGGACGCGGCGACACTGGAGTCTTCAACGCCGGCCTGCGCTATGGATGGATCCTCACCGGCGCACACCTTCCCAGCTTTCTCCGCGGACGCTTCGAATATGCGCTGGACGCTGTTCCTGTTTTCCTCGTCTTCCAGCCCGCCAACACGGCCTACGGCGTGGGCTTCGACCCGCTCGGACTCAAGTGGAACTTCCAGCGCCACGGACGCATCTCGCCCTACCTGGAACTCACCGGCGGCGTGCTGTTCACCGATCACAACGTTCCCACCGGAACCAACACCGTAAACTTCATGGACCAGGCCGCCCTGGGTATGCATATCCTCGGCGCGAAGCGCAACGTCAGCCTCGAACTCCGCTACATGCACATCTCAAACGCAGGCCTGGCGACTCCAAATCCGGGGGTTAACACTGTGCAAGTGCGGCTGGGAGTGGGAAAGTTCTTTGGCGGCGGAAAGCATTGAGAAGTCCTCTGTGTCCTCCGCGTCCTCTGTGGTGAAGAGGTTCTGGCAATCTTGACTGCGGGGTCGCCTTGCTTCCACGCTCATCCCGCAGCTATTCTTCCTACTTATGTCCACGCTCGTCGAATGTGTTCCGAATTTCTCTGAAGGCCGCGATAAAGCCAAAGTTGACGCCATCATAGACGCTATGAAAATGCCGGGCGTCTACCTGCTCGACCGCGAAATGGATTCCGACCACAACCGCTGCGTCATCACCTTGGTCGGCGAGCGTGAGGCCATTCAAGAAGCGGCCATTCGCGGTGTAGGCAAGGCCGCCGAACTCATCGATCTCAACACCCACACCGGGGCCCACCCGCGTATGGGAGCCTCCGACGTCGTCCCCTTCATCCCCATCGACGGCATCACCATTGAAGACTGCGTCGCCATGGCGAACCACGTCGGCGAGCAGATTTGGAAGCGCTTTCAGATTCCGGTCTACCTCTATGAAGCCGCCGCGCGGACTCCGGAACGCCAGGGCCTGGAAAATATTCGTCGCGGCCAGTTCGAAGGCATTCGCTCCGAGATCACGACCAATCCCGCGCGCTGCCCGGACTTTGGGGAGCCTCGCGTGCATCCCACAGCAGGCGCCACGGTGGTCGGCGCTCGCAAGTTTCTCATCGCCTACAACGTCTTCCTCAACACGCCCGACGTCGATGTTGCCAAGAAGATTGCCAAAGCCGTTCGCTTCTCGAATGGCGGCATGCGGTTCGTAAAGGGCGCTGGCTTTCTCGTCCGCGGCCTGGCCCAGGTCTCGATGAACCTCACCGACTTCGAGCAAACGCCCGTGCACCGCGTCTTTGAACTGGTCAAGCGCGAAGCCGCGCGCTACGGCGTTGCGCCGGTGTCGAGCGAGATCGTCGGATTGATCCCCAAGAAGGCCTTGGAGCAAGCTGCCGAATGGTTCCTCCAAGTCGAGAATTTTGACTCATCTCTCATCCTCGAAAACCGCCTCGCCTCCGTCATGGGAGGAAAGATAGCCGTCGGCGGCCTGCGCGCTGGAGTCGAGCCCTTCGTCGAACAACTCGCAGCCCCGACGGCGACGCCCGGCGGCGGCAGCGCCTCAGCAGCTGCGGCGGCGATGGCGGCGGGCCTGGCTGTAATGGTCGCCTCCATGTCGCGCGGAAAGAAAGCCTACCTGCAATATGAAACTCAACTGAGCGCGGCCATCGCCCGCCTGACCCCATTACGCGAAGAACTCAAAACCGCCGTCGACGCCGACGCCGAGTCCTACAACTCGGTCATGAAAGCCTACAAGCAGGCCAAAACCGCCGCGGATGAAAAGTCCGGCGCGGTCATGATCGAAGCGGCACTGAAAGAGGCGACCGCCGTTCCGCTCAGCGTCGCGGAAAAGGCCAATGAGATCGCGCAGATCGTAAAATCCCTCGAGCCCATCACGAACCCCAACATGAAGTCAGACCTGACCACGGCGCTCGCTCTCGCCGGTGCAGCCGTGACCGGCGCCCTGGCCAATGTGGAGATCAACCTGGCCTCGCTGAAGGATCAGGCCTTTGCCGCGGATGTCCGCCGCCGGACTGCAGTCCTTTCCTAAAACCGCTCTTTGCAAGGTCTCTGCCACAGCAATGGAGGAGTCGGTTCCTGCCCGAATCATTTCCACCTCCACCGAGTGGAAGACTATCGTCCCGGGTTAGTGCATCCTAGGCTCGAACGCTCCGCCACCCAGTCGAGGTCATAGACCATGAAACGCAAGACCTCTCTGTATCTCTCGCTCCTCCTCCTGTGCACCTTCGCTATAGTGCTCAGCCTGAACAGCTGCGGCGGCAACTCCGCCACTAACACTGGGCCCATACAACCAGGAAAGATCGAGCATGTGGTCGTCATCTTCCAGGAGAACCGGACTCCCGACAATCTCTTTCAGGATCCCGCGCTCATTGCAAAAGGGGCTGACATTGCCAGCAGTGGCGTCAACTCCAGCGGCCAGACCATTCCACTGAGTGCGGGTTCGCTAGGCGTGGATTATGACCCGGACCACTCCCATCCGTCATTTCTCCAGATGTACGACAACGGCAAGATGGACGGCGCCGACCTGATCAAGATTTCTTGTTCAGCCGGAGCCACGAATTGTCCGCCCCCAAATCCTCAGTTTTGGTATGTGAGTGCCTCGTATGTGCAGCCGTATTTTCAGATGGCGGAGCAGTACACGTTCGGCGACCGCATGTTTCAGACGAATCAGGGACCGAGTTTTCCCGCCCACCAGTTCATCATTTCGGGCACATCTGCGCCGACGGCGACCAGCAACCTGTTCGTCGCCGAAAATGCGCAAGGCGTAAGCCACGCGAGCGGACAAACTGGCTGCCTGGCCCCTCCCGCCGAGTTCGTTTACCTGATTGACCCCACTGGAGTCGAGTCCAGCACGTCATATCCATGCTTCGACCATCCCACGCTAACCGATGAGCTCAACAATAAAGGCATCAGCTGGCGCTATTACACGCCGTCTGCCGGCTCACTGTGGACCGGCCCCAACGCCATTCAACATATGTGTGGACCGAATATCCCACCACCCAACGCCACGGCATGCGTTGGGTCCGATTGGACCAACAGCGTCGTCATCCCAGAAACGCAGGTTCTCACCGACATCTCTTCGGGGAAACTCGCCCAAGTCAGCTGGGTCATACCCACCGGGCTAAATTCCGATCACGCTAGTTCCGTGAATGGAACGGGCGGACCATCCTGGGTGGCCTCAGTCGTCAATGCCATCGGCAACAGTTCCTACTGGGCGAATACGGCCATCATCGTAACTTGGGATGATTGGGGTGGCTGGTACGATCACGTTCCGCCGCCATCGATCGTCAACGACGGCACCAGTTGGGGATCGGGATACGTCTATGGCTTTCGCGTACCGTTGATTGTGATCTCCCCATATGCCAAAGCCGGGTATATTTCACACGTCAACCATGATTTCGGAAGCATCCTGAACTTAATCGAGCAGACCTTCAGCCTGCCGTCGCTGGGCTACGCCGATGCGCACGCCGACAATCTTTCCGACTGTTTCGACTTCACCCAAACGCCCATCACATTCAAGACCATCAATGCGCCCATGAACGCGGCCTTTTTCCTGAATGACAAGCGCCCCAGAACCGACCCCGACGACGACTAAGCGGCGTTCCCATGGAAAATTTCCTGCCGGACTCCAAGCGGTCAATGGGCATGTACTTTTGTTCCATGCACTCGGCTTGCAAGTAAAATAGAATAAAGCGATCTAATAACACTAGAGGCTGATCGTGCATCCAAGCAAAGGTACACCCAACCCTAAATGTTTTTCGATTCGAGGCGTTATGAGACTCTTCAAGATTTGTATTGCTTTATCGCTTTTGGTGAGCATGGCCTATGCCATGCCGCTCAATTCGTCCGCTCGCACCTGTGTTCCTGCCGATCTGCTGCAGCTGATTTCGGTCGACTATCGCGCTCTCAAGGATTCACCCACTGCGATGGCTCTGAAGCAGCAACTGATGCCCGATAACATCAAGCAGTTTGAGTCTGCCCTCAAGGCGATTGGCCTCGATCCGGAAAAAGATGTGGACACTCTCACCTTTGCCTCGTTCCGCGCCGGCAAGCAAGGCGTCAAAACCGTCGGCGTGGCGGCTGGCCCCTTCAACATGAAAGCCGTGCTGAAGAAGATGAAGCTGCAGAAGTACGTGCCGAAGAAGTATGGCAACTCGGAGATTTATCCCATGGACGGCGGCTTCGTCATGAGTTTCCTCGACGACAGCACGCTGCTATTCGGCGACTCGACCTCAATTCGCGTCGCGCTCGATACTCGCGACGGGCAGGTTCTGGGTCTGGATACCAACGGCACCATGGCCGACATGATGTCGAGTGTAGATTCCGCCCCGGTCTGGAGCATTCTTGACCAGGCTGGAACGCAGAACATGATGCGCTCCGCCATGGGCGACGCTTCCAAGGTCGCTGACTACGAAAGCGTCAAGAAGCGCCTGATGGGCTCGCGTTACACCATGAATTTCAACAGCGGGGTGAACTTCGATCTGACCGTGGTTACCTCCGACTCCATGACCGCCGGCACCATGTCGTCACTGGTCAAAGCCGGGATCATGCTAAAGAAGATGAGCGCCACGCCTGCTGAAAAGATTGCGGTAGACAACACCACCGTGGACTCTGACGGCTCAAACGTAGGGGTTCACTTCAAGGCTAACGACCAGCAGTTCCAGTCGCTGATGCATTCGGAACTGTTCGCGGCCGTAACACACTAGATCGGTAGTGATTCACCACCGAGGCACTGAGACACGGAGAAATCCAAGGTCTCAGTGCCTTTTCCCTTAGTATTGCGTACTCCGTGCCTCGGCGTCTCCGTGGTAGATATCATTTCTTTCGCGCCGCCCGCTTTTCCCGCGCCCAGCCTTCCTTCACCATCTGCCGCGCGCGCGCAACCGCGAGAGCGTCCTCGGGAACATCCTCGGTGATACAGGATGCGGCTCCCACATACGCCCCCTTACCTACGCGCACGGGCGCGACTAGCGTGCTGTCGCTGCCGATGAACACGCCATCTTCGATCACGGTTGTGTGCTTGTGGATGCCGTCGTAATTGCACGTGATCGTGCCCGCACCGATGTTGACACCCGCGCCAATCTCCGCATCACCAAGGTAGGTCAGGTGGTTCGCCTTCGATCCCTTGCCCAGCTTGATCTTCTTGGTCTCCACAAAATTGCCCACATGCGCGCCTTCGCCGATTTCGCTGCCAGGACGCAGGTGCGAGTAGGGACCCACCACCGCGCTCGACGCGATCCGCGCTTCTTCCATCACGCATCCAGGGCGCACTAACACCCCACCGCCGATCTCCGTGTCGCGAATTACGCAATACGAGCGTATGCGACAAGCCGTGCCGATACGCGTCTTTCCCAGCAACTGGACGTACGGCTCGATGATCGTATCTGGCGCAATCTCCACATCCGCGTCGATCACGCACGTTCCCGGATAGAAAATCGTCACGCCTTCAGCCATCAACTGACGGCACTTCGCCAACCGCATCTTCTCGTCGATGTCCGCCAGTTCCGCGCGCGTATTTCCACCCAACACCTCGCTCGCGTCCGCCGTCTTCCAAGCCACCACGCGTTGCCGCGCCTTGCGCAACACTTCGGCCATATCAGTCAGGTAATACTCGTGATGTGCGTTCTTGGTCGAAAGCTCACCGATGTTCCCGTAGAGTTCCTTCACGGAAAATACATAGAAGCCGGAATTAATCTCGCGAATTTTCTTCTGCGCCGGGCTTGCCGCCTTCTCCTCGACGATCCCCGTTACTTCGGCACTCTGCGGCCCCTTCCGCAGCACGCGACCGTATCCGGTAGGATTCTCCAGGTCGGCGCTCAGTAGTGTCATTGCCGCCTGCTCTTCCAAGTGGAAATTGCGAAGCCGCCCGATCGTATCCGGCGTCATCAGCGGCGCGTCACCCGAGAGCACGATGACATAGTCATACGCTGCCAGCGCCTCCTGGGCCACCATGAGTGCGTGCCCCGTGCCTCGTTGCTCGGCCTGCAGCACATACTTGACGCCGGTATGCGCCATCGCTGCGCGCACCCGCTCGGCCTCGTGCCCGATGATCGCGTACACATCCTTCGCTGGAACGATCCGCACCGCCGCGCGGATCACATGCTCCAATAGCGGCTTGCCCCCTACTTCATGTAACACTTTAGGAAGTTGCGACTTGAGCCTGGTTCCCTTGCCTGCCGCCATGATGGCAACGGCCACGCGAGGCCCCGAGGATCCTGAGCCAGAAGCAGTGTTCCGCGACGAGGCGGCTGCGAGAGACGTAGACTTACCTTGCGATTTCTTCATTTTCCCCAATATACCGTGCGGTTGCAGCAATGGCTATTTCAGCGAGACAGCCGAGTTACAGCCCCAGCCCCCCGTCGACCGCCAGAATTTGACCGGTAATGAACTGCGGCGCGGTTGCGAAGAACAATACTGCCTGGGCGATCTCATCTCCGCGTCCGTTTCTGCGCATCGGTGTCTGTTTCGCCATCCGCCGCATAAAGGCCGCAGCCGACTTCTCGCCCAGATCGATCATCCCTGGAGCCACGGCATTCACGGCGATCTCCGGCGCCAGCGCCTTTGCCATGACCTTGGTCAGCATGTGCAGCGCGGCCTTCGACGAACAATAATGCGCGTGCGTCGCCCACGGACGAAGCCCGCCCAGCGATCCCATATTAATGATCTTCGCTTCCAGAGGCCCTGCGGACTTTCCACGCTTACGCCGCATCCACTTCAAAGCCTCACGCGATACGAGAAACGGTCCGCGCGTATTGGACGCGAAAATCGCATCCCACTGCCGCACCGTCAACTTCCCAAACTCCACCGTTTCATAGTTCGCGGCGTTATTGACCAGAATGTCGATACGCCCCAATTCGCGCCCCGCCTCGTTCATCATGGCGCGTACGCTGCCTTCCTCCGTGACGTCGCACTTCAGAGCAAACGCCCGCACCCCAAATCCCGACAGGTCAATAACGGTTTCCCGGGCCCCGCGGGCGGACTCCCTAAACGTAATGGCGACGTCAGCACCAGCCTGCGCCAAGGCCAGCGCAGATGCCCGCCCCAATCGCTGGGCCGCACCCGTGACGAGCGCAGTCTTCCCCTGTAGAGGTTTTGCTTGATGGTCTTGCATGCAGGGATTCTACCGCGCCTTGAAGCTCTAGGCGGCGCAACAGAGTCTTCCCAACATTTTGAGGGGCCATCCCCGGCCTACCCTGGAACAAGATCGTCCATCGTCAACCCGCGGGGATCAAGGCTTTCAGCGCATCGACAACTTGCCGGCCTCTTCCGACTTCGCGATGACAACATTCGCCTGCTGGGTGGCTTCCTTCGCCTGACTCCCTGCGGTCGTCAGAAGAATCACTGGGATCTCCGGACGCAACCGCTTCAGCTCGCCCGTAATCAGCGCGGCTTCGGCGCCGCCGTTGAGATCCACCACCACTGCATCCACCTCCTCCTGACTAAACCGGATGACGCCCTCATGTCCGCTGCCTGAACTGAGCACGTTCCAACCGTGCTCCTTCAGCAGCGAACAGCGCAAGTTCAGATGTACGGGGTCGTTCCCGATGCAGAGAACAGTCTTACCACGTCGCTTGATCACCCATATCCCCCTCTTCCGGGACCCTACGGGCACCCGAGCGACGGCTCGGACCTTGTATTCCTACACTCCTAGTGACAGAGTTGGTGAGTGATCCACAATGATCCGAATTACCCTTGCTGTAGATTCTGGCCGCACTGGTCCAGCCACCAGACCCTTTGGCTTTATCTTCGCAGGTCCCCACTTGTTGCTGGCAATCTCTTGTTTTCTCGCGCTAAAATCTTTTCGCATGCCAGAGCCTCGCACTGTCGTTGTTTATTCCCGCAAGGGATGCCATCTGTGCGAAGTGGTAAAAGAGAGCTTGTCGAAACTTTCTCGCCGCGGCGGTTTCACGTGGCAAGTGGTCGACGTCGACATGGACTCCGATCTCCGCCGCCAGTACAACGACGAAGTTCCCGTCGTGTTCATCGACGGGCGCAAAGCATTCAAATACCGCATGGACGAGCGGGAATTCCTGCGCAGGCTGGCCAGTTAAACCTGTTCGTTCGAAATCCGTTTCTTTCCATTACAATCGCTCCCGGCATAATGCGCACCCAACTCTACGCGGATCCTCACAATCTTTTTCTGCACGATCTCGTGCTCGACTCCTGCCGCCGCAATGCGCCCAAGACCGCACTAGTAGACGCGTCCTGCGGACGCCGCCTCACCTACGCCGAATACGCCGAAATCGTTGAAAGCCTGGCCCGCGGCTTGATCTCCCACGGAGTTAAGCCTGGAGATGTCGTGGCCATTTTCCTTTCAAACTCCTGGGAATTTTGCACGGCCTTCCACGCCATCCAACTCGCCGGAGCGATTCCCACTCTGCTCAATCCCACATATCGCGAGCGCGAAGTCCGCTATCAACTGGAAAACTCCGGTGCGGTTCTTTTGATTACCGACGGTGGAAACATCGAAGGCATCAACCTTGCTAGGCTGCCCAACCTGCGCCGCGTCTTCACAACGCGCCAGCACGCCTCCGGCACCGAGCCATTCGCCAATCTGCTCTTCCCGATAACTGCCGCATATCCCAAGCCAGATCGATCTTCTGAACAAGTTCTCGCGGCTCTTCCCTACTCCAGCGGCACCACCGGCCTGCCCAAGGGAGTGATGCTCTCGCATTACAATCTGATCGCGAACGTCTATCAACTACTCGGGCCCAACGGAACGAAACTCAGTTCCGCCGACCACATACTCTGCTGCCTCCCGCTCTACCACATCTATGGACTGAACGTAGTTCTCAATCCTTCGCTGATTCTGGGTGCGACGCTCATTCTAGTACCGCGCTTCACCGTGCCCATGATGACGAAGCTGATCATCGACGAGGGAGCGACGATGATGCCTCTCGTTCCGCCCGCTATGAATGCCCTGTGCCAGGCGGCCGAGGCTGGGCAGTTTCCGCGCGACCATCGTGTTCATTGGGTCAAATCCGGAGCCGCGCCCCTCGCTCCTGAGCTCGCCCGTCGCTTCACCGCGCTCACCAGCATCCTCGTCTGTCAGGGATACGGCATGACCGAGGCGTCTCCCGTCACACATTGCGGATTCCTTGAACCTGCGACGCTCTATCGTCCCGACTCAATCGGCCACCCACTGGCTGCGACGGACTGCCGCGTCCTCTCGCAACCCGAGATCGATCCCGCCGACACTCCTGACGATCTGACGGAAGCCGCCTCCGGCCAGCCCGGCGAACTCGTCATGCGCGGCCCGCAAATTATGCTCGGCTACTGGAATGAACCGCAGGCTACCGCCGCGGTCCTGCGGGACGGATGGTATTGGTCTGGCGACATTGTCACCCGCGACCGTGAAGGTTTTTATCGCGTCGTCGACCGGCGCAAGGAAATGATCAAGTACAAAGGCTTCGCCGTGGCCCCCGCAGAAGTAGAAGCGGTACTGCTGGAACACCCCGCGGTGAAGGAGTGCGGAGTTGTCGGGCGCCCCGACGAGGCCGCCGGAGAGATTCCCGTCGCCTTTGTCGCGCTGCGCGACGGATTCGTCGACAGCTCCAAACTCGGAGACGAACTCTGCGGCTACGTCGCCGATCGCCTCACCCACTACAAGCAACCGCGCGAGGTCCATTTCGTGGACTCAGTTCCCAAGACCGCTTCGGGAAAAATCCTCCGTCGCGAATTAAGGAAATCCATCGGCTAATGTTTGTAAGAACTCTTCCGTAACACGGTACCCTCACGAAGAAGAAGTGACACCCTTTTGACACCCTCCTGACAATTCCTCTCTGCCTTGACAACACACTGATCCCGGCACATGGGGTGGTTCGCACCCGCCCTGTATGCCCCGCAGATGCTCAGTCCCTGCCTGCCTTTTCGCGGGACGGCGCGCGGAATTCCAACGCTCGACGCAGTGGGAATCGCCACAGGAGGATTGTCATGAATTCGTCGCAACTGAAAATCTGGGTTTGCGCAGCGTCCCTCGTCGCCGCTAGCGCTCTCTCCACCCAGGCCCAGGACCCTCACTCCAGCAACCGATCCGGCATTTCAGTCATTGCATCTACCGTTCCTGCCAATGGCGATGTAAATCCATATGGCATTGTTAGCGTCCCCCGGAGCTCCGGTTTGCTTGTCAAGGGACACATCCTGATCAGCAATTTCAACAACAGCTCGAACCTCCAAGGAACGGGAACAACCATCGTCCAGATTGCTCCGGACGGCACCACCAGCCTCTTCGCTCAGATCGACGCCAACAATTTGCCGGGGCCCTGCCCGGGTGGCGTTGGATTAACCACGGCTCTCACTGTCTTGCGGGCCGGATGGGTCATCGTCGGGAGCCTGCCCACCACCGACGGCACCTCCGCCACCGCGCAGGCTGGCTGCTTGCTCGTGCTCGACAACATGGGCAACGTGGCCGAAACATTCTATGGTTCGCTCATCAACGGCCCTTGGGACATGACCGCGTTTGATTCAGGCACCAGCGCTACTTTGTTCGTCAGCAACGTCCTGAACGGAACGGTTGCTGGCGGAGGCAAGGTGGTGCATGCAGGAACCGTGGTGCGGCTGACCCTTGATGTTAAGCAAAAGACGCCGCCCTTCCTGCAGTCGTTGACCGTAATTGGATCCGGCTTCGCTGAGCGGACCGACCCGGCGGCGCTGGTAATCGGACCGACAGGTTTGGGTCTGGACGCCGAAGCCGAGACGCTCTACGTTGCGGACAGTCTCAACAATCGTATTACGGCCATCCCGGTTCCTTTGACTCGTGATACCTCCGCTGGAATCGGCGCGGTCGTCTCGCAAGGGGGTAGCCTCAACGATCCTCTCGGCTTGACCGTGGCGCACGGAAATATCCTCACCGTCAACGGGAACGACGGGTTCCTGGTTGAAACCACTCCGGATGGGGAGCAAATCAAGAAGAAACTGCTCGATAGCAGTGGCAACCCGCCTGGAGCCGGCGCCCTGTTCGGACTCATCGTTGTCCGCGGAGGCGTCTACTACGTCGACGATGCCACCAACACTTTGAATCTGTTCCGCTGAAGTTCGCCCATTGCACCCACCCTTCTCGCTTTCACTGCTAGAAGGGTGGATTTTTGTCCCATCATGTGATGGCCGTAATCCGCAAGATTCAGCGGATTACTGCTTCTGTTCCTCGCTCCGCGCCGCCAGCTTCCGCTTCACCAAGAAGCTCCAGATCACTTCATTCGCATTCAGGTCCTGGCTCGTCTTGCCAACCGCGTTCTCCGCTTCGTACTGCTCGCCGCCAGGCCACGTGTTGCCTGCGCCTTTGACGCTGTACAGCACGACCTGCGCGTCCTGTTGGCAGCCGTTGTAGGTGTCGACCTTGGTTTCCATGCCGCCCTTCGTGCTGGGCGAGATCTTGCTCTTCTCCGGTTTCTCTTCGCAGCGGTCGATCCTCGCCCACGCTTTCGCGCTATCTTCCACCGAGAGCGTTGTCAGGCTCATGTTGTGTTCGGTACCGCCGCCATACGGAACCACCGGGTCGGAAGTACCGTTAATCATCACCGCCGGCACCGGACGCGTGGGCAGACAAATCATCGTCTTCGGCATCGCCGCCCCAACCGCTGCAATCGCTGCAAACCGGTCCCCCAAGGCGCACCCCACCCGCATGCTCATGAATCCGCCTTCCGAAAGCCCCGCGGCATAGATCCGTGACGAATCCACCGAGAACTTGGCTCCGAGGTAATCCAACATCTGGTTGAAAAATGCAATGTCATCCGCTGGCGTCGCCCGGTGATCCAGATTCGGATCCTGGCTCGGAACCGGCTGTCCACCACCGCCACCTCCTGGATATCCGCCCCCTCCCCTGGGATACCCCCCTCCGCCTCCCGGATATCCCCCGCCGCCGGGGTACCCACCGCCATGCCCTCGTCGTCCCGGGCCCATGCCCATCGACTGATGCTGCTGCGGTCGCACGCCAACATTCCACCGCCCGTGCATTGCGCTTGGATAGACCGTGATCACGCCGTCCTTGTCAGCCAGTACATCGAACCGCGTCAGCCGCTGCATGTCGTCCGCATCCTGATTCATGCCATGCAACAGGATCACCACCGGATAATGCTGTTGCGCATCGTAGCCCCTTGGCAAGCGCACGATGAAGTCTCGGTCCACATCGTCGACCGTGACTTTTTCCTTCGTTTGTTGGGCCCAGAGGGCAGGAGCGAGACATAGCACCGCGAAGCAGGCGGCGAGCGCCAGCTTGTAGGAGTTCCCTAATTTCATCTTCTCTCCAGGAGGGCGACCCGACAGAATCCCCAGCAACCAACTTCCCTTGGTTGGAAGCGTTTACGCGCGCGGGAGTTGGCTGGCACGGGAACTTTCCGGCCACCCCTTGCGTATCTAATTTTGAAAGCGATTTCAGCTCCGGCACGCGCCCAGCGCAAAAGGAAGGAGAACTACCATGGACGGAATCACAGGTCTTGCTGCCGTCATCATGATTTTCGGAATGCCCACTGCGGTATTAGGAATGTACACCTTTTATCGCGTGCGCAAACTCCGCACAGAAGAGCGGCTGGCAGCCATGCAAAGGGGCGTAACCGTCCCCATGGAACCCGATCTCACCGAGGCGGCTCACTCCCGCCGCGCAGGAATTCTGCTCATCGCCGGCGCCGTCGGCTACATGATGGCCTTCTCCATCATCGCGAGAGTGGAACCCGACGCCTTGATCGCCACCGCCTTCGGTGCCATTCCCTTCACCCTGGGCTTGGGCTACTTGCTCGACTCCACCCTGATCCGCCGCGAAGCCAGAACTTCGTAAACGCGGCGAAGCCGGAACTGACGCGGGACTGGAACGAGTGTATTGAAGCGGGTGCCCCACCCTTATCCTCCTGGTCTCTTGGGAGGACAGGGTGGGGATTTTGATCTTCACTCCCCGGTCAGAAACTTAAACTGAGCCTCGTTCAAAGGCACCACGCTGAGTCTTCCCTGCCGCACCAGCGGCGATTCCGCAAACAGCTGATTCGCCTTGGCCTCCGCCAGCGTCACCGGCTTCGCATTGGCCTTCCCGACCTTAATCTTCACCTGTGGATTCTTCAAATCCGAGGCATCCACCGAAACCACCGTCGCCGTCCCCACCGCGCTCTTCTCATCGCCGGTGTGATAAATGACCAAGCGTTCGCCCGGCTTCATCCCCCGCAGGTTCTTCAGTGCCACGGGATTCGACACTCCATCCCAAATCGTCGTCTTCTCCCGTTGTAAATCACCGAACGAATACGTAGATGGTTCCGTCTTCAGTAAGTAATCCATGTGCATCCCCAATCGTGAAAAATTGTCTTGCTCTAAAACTTGAACTTTTTCGCGAACACCAACTCCTGTCCACAGTGCAATTTCCCGATGTCCACCAGATGCTGATCAAACCGCCGAGCCATCGCCCCTTCCCCTCTCAGCTCGGAATACCACATCGCATCGAAATAGGCGGAGCATTGCTCGTCCTGAGACTTGATGGAATTCACTGCCGAACTGAACCCCGCTTCATCCAATGCCCCAGAAATGAATTGGATCTCGACCTTGGTAGCCACCGAGTTCTCATCCAGACGGCTAAGCGCATCCTGCAGAAGATTGTCATCCCGATGCCCTTGGCTCAACTGAAACAGAAACTCTTCCACTTCAATCTCTGCACGCTGGCACACATTGCGGTCGCTCTCCAGCGCTTCGACTTGATCGAGCAACCCGTCCGCCTTCCTAGTCCATTCCAGCACCTCGTCTCCGGGGCGACTCACGCCGGTAAAGTAGTTGATCTCGGCAACGCCCATCGCCGATAACGCTCCAGCGCATTGAAACCTGATCCCGGTGTTATACACGCTAGTGTTCAGGGCGAGTGCCTCGTTCAGATCCACCTTCTGTCCGCCGCTGCCTGTGATGCGTGCGCTCGCCATGATGTTCATGCATCCGGCGTGGTCTTCCCTCGCGCACTTCTCCCAGTACGAGTACGCCGCCGGCTCGTCGTGCAACTGATTCCGCGCCACTAACCCTGCCCAAAACTCGGCATTGGTCCGGTTCACTTCCGGTACATACGAAAAGATCTTCGCCGCACCGATAATTTTATCCAGATCCGCCCGGGCCGTGTGGGCGCCTGGCACATCCATGGGTTCGCCGCTCCGCTCGTGCACCATGTTGATCATGGAGAGCGCCACCGCCCTGTAATAGTGCGCCACCATGGCGTCGGACGCATCGACCTTGCGCCCATTCAGGGCCGCACTCAGCAAGCGCACATCTTGCTTCAGATTCGGGATCTCATCCTTACCGGGCTCCGACTTCCGTTGTACCCGCTGCACGTCTTGCACTGCGGTCGGGAAATCAACTACCGGAACCGGAATATCGTTGCGTGCCTGCCGAGGAGCCGATGCCCCCACCCCAAGCCCTACTTCGGGATGTCCCTTCCCCGCGACATCCGGTTGACGTCTTCCAGTTCGCGTGGCCCCCAACGCCAAACCAATCACCACCAGCGCGGCAAATCCGAATGGAAGCAAGCACGCCAGAACCACCGGCACCTGCACCGGCAAACGCGAAGCGGGCGCCATGTCCTGCACTGGCTGCGTCTCAACCTGCGCCAACCTCTGCTTCAATGGCCTGTGCGCGATGCGGTACGCGTCCAGGGCCACGAGCATTTGCACGATGAGAAGCCCCAGACCGATCGTTATGCCCCAAAATCCTGCCGCCGGAACCACCAGCCGAGCTACCTGCGTCGCAACGAAAAGGATGAGCCCTTTGGTTCGCTCGCCCAGATAGAAATATCCAAAGCCCGCGGTCAACAGATTTAGCGTGACGGCTACGCGCGGATTCTCCTCGTCGACCACATCGTCTTGTCCCCGGTTGATCTCGATCGCGGTGAAATAGGCGTCGAGAAAAGAGAAGATCCACAGCACCAGCATCACAAACAGAGATTCGCCCACGATTGCCGTCGACGGGTGCGCTACACAGAAGATCAGCCCCAGCAGCCAGAAAGCGAGCGTCATTCCACCGCGCCCGTTCTTGCCGCAGTAGAACTGCCCCGCACCGGGGACGAGCAGCGACAATAGGAAAGCCAGCCCGGCGCTCTTGTGCGGTCGATCCGGAACGAACGCCCCAACCGGTTGATTGAGATTCAGGCCTAGCGACACGGACGTTTCTTCATCGGCGGAATTGCCCGGTCATATGGCCGGTATACGGATTGCACCGTTCTGACAACGCATTGCGACGCCGGTTCTAGTTCGGTTTCTTGTCCGGAGCAGGTGGCGGCGCGTCCTGCTTCGGTGCCGCGTTCGGGTCTTTCGCGCGATCGTCATATACCGTAAATTGACCCAGCGGGCGCTTCAGCTTGATCGTGATCTCCATCTTTGGCTTCTCGACGTCGTAGTCCTCCCCGAACGTCTGAAATCCCGATGCCAGCACTTGCACGCGCAGCATGCCGAGTGGCGCACCGTCAAAGTTCGCCTTCCCATCCACGTCGGTCTTCAACTCCATTCCCCCACGGCTCTGTTTGCCCTTCGGATTCACCGGGTGCATGATCACCGCCGCGTTGCGCACCGGCTTCCCGTTATCGTCCTTCACCACAACGAAATACAGCCATGCAGTTGGTTCTTCGTCCTTGTCCTTCTGCCCAAAAGCCGTGCCCGGCAGCCCGAGCATTGCCAGCACTACCCCAGTAACAAAGATCTTCTTCATGCACGTCATTCTATGCACCCGCGCGTTCCCTGTCATCTTCGTTCCATCTCCGTGCCCGCGCGCCCGCAACTCTTCTACAATGCCGACGTGAAGACTTGGGATGTAATAATCATCGGCGGTGGCATCATCGGCCTCGCGCTGTCGATCGCCCTGCGGAAGCGCGGCGCCTCCGTCTTGGTCGTCGAGCGCGGAGAACCCGGCCGCGAAGCCTCCCACGCCGCGGGAGGAATGCTCGTCGACTGTCCGATGGAAACGCCGGCCGCGCTCCGGCCACTCGCCCGGGCCAGCGCCTGCATGTATCCGGAATTCGCGCACGAACTGGAAGTCGAATCCGGGACAAAAGTCGACCTGCGCGACTTCGGGACCATTCTTCTTCCGTCTACCGAACATATTCGGCATCCCGCTTCCGCTCTCCTTCCGGTCCACCTGACCGAAGCCGAACCCGCGCTCGCCGAGGCTGGACTTCCGCGTCGCCCAGCTTTCTATCTCAAGGAGCGCAGCGTAGACCCGCGAGCCCTCACCGCCGCTGCGTGGAAGACCGCCAAGAATCGAGGGGTGGACTTCTCCTCCGGCGACGAAGTCACATCCGTCACCGTAACGGACGGACGCGCGACGGGCGTCACCACCGTCAAGACCGCATTTCACGCCCCCAAGGTGGTCACGTGCGCCGGAGCCTGGTCCGGCCAAATCCGCCCCCACGCCTTCCCGACGCGCCCTGTCAAAGGACAAATGCTCTGCCTCGTGATGCCTTCCCGTACGCTCGCTCAAGCACGTCGTGCGATCTCCCGAGGCGTACCTCATCCCGCGCAGCGACGGACGCCTCCTCGTCGGCGCCACCGTCGAAGAGGCCGGATTCGACAAGCGCACGGACCTCGCGACGATTCAGCGCCTCCACAAAGCCGCAATCTCACTAGTGCCGAAACTAGCCGACGCGAAAATCCTCGAAGATTGGGCCGGCCTTCGCCCCGGAACTCCCGACGCACTTCCCATCCTCGGCGAGACCCAAACCCCCGGCTACTACGTCGCCACCGGTCACTTCCGCGACGGCATCCTACTGGCCCCCGTCACTGCCGAAGTCATGGCCGCCGTCATCGAAGGCCGCCTCCCAGAGCACGACCTGACCTCTTTCTCACCTGTGCGGTTTTGACTAAGAAGTTGCAACTCTGCGTCCTCCGTGTCCTCTCCGGTGGTGAACAAACCTGTGTTAAGAAGCAAGCCCCCATCCTTAGCGCTATACTGATCTGTTTTCCGGTATCACCTGAAGCTGCAATTTTGAGCTCTCCTACGAAAGGATTCACCATGGCCTCCTCCGCCGTCGATTTTGCCCGCAGTAACCAGCAGCGCTTCCTGAACGAACTTAAAGATCTTCTTCGCATCCCCAGCGTCAGCACCCTCGAAGAGCACAAGCCCGACATTCAAAAAGCTGCCGACTATGTCGCCAACGAACTGCGCCGCATCGGCATGGAGAACGTCGAGATCATCCCCACCAAGGGACATCCCCTCATCTACGCCGACTGGCTGCACGCTGCCGGCAAGCCCACGGCGCTCTGCTACGCCCACTACGATGTTCAACCCGCCGAGCCACTCGACGAGTGGCACACTCCGCCTTTCGAACCCACCGAGCGCAACAACAATATTTACGCCCGCGGCGCCGTCGACGATAAAGGCCAACTCTGGATGGAAGTCAAAGCCCTCGAGTCGCTCATGCAGGCCGGCGGCGGCAAGCTTCCGATCAACGTGAAGGTGATTTTCGAAGGCGAAGAAGAAGTTGGCGGCGAATCCATCGATGCCTACATCGTCAAGGAGAAGGCCAAGCTGAAAGCGGACTTCGCGCTGGTCTGCGACACCGAACTCTTCGCACCGAATCTCCCGACGTTGTGCGTAGGCCTGCGCGGTCTGGTCTACACCGAGATCGAAGCCAAAGGCGCCATGACCGATCTCCACTCCGGTGTATACGGGGGCGCTGCCCCGAATCCCTTCTTCGCTTTAATCGAAATCATCAGCAAGCTGAAAGACTCTAAGGGCAAGATTCTGATTCCCGGCTTCTACCAAGGCGTCAAAGCTCCGACCAAGGACGAACTCAAAGCCTGGAAGCGCCTGCCCTTCAACGAGGAGAAGTACCGCAAGACCGAAGTTGGCTCCAAGGTCCTCACCGGAGAACCCGGCTACTCTGTGCTCTACCGCACCTGGGCGCGCCCCACGCTCGAAGTCCACGGCATGCCCGGAGGCTTCATCGCCGCCGGCGCCAAGACCGTAATCCCCGCCAAGGCAGCGGCCAAGGTCTCAATGCGCCTTGTGCCCAATCAGGATGCCGACGATGTCTTCAAGAAGTACTCCGCCTACGTGAAGAAGCTGACACCCAAAGGCATCGACACAAAAATCACGATCCACAGCAAGGGTCCGGCCGCAGTCGTCGGCACCGACAATCCTTACATCAAAGCCGCGACCGAAGCGCTGCATGACACCTTCAAAAAAGAAACGGTTTTCATCCGTAGCGGCGGCTCGATCCCCATCGTCACCGGCTTCCAGGACGTCCTGAAGATTCCCAGTGTCATGATGGGCTTCGGTCTCCCCGACGACAACCTTCACGCTCCCAACGAGAAGTTCCACATCCCCAACTTCCACCGCGGGATCGAAACCATCTGCCGCTTCTTCGAGAAACTAGCCGAGAAGTAAGGTTTTTGAAGAACTCCATGTGGGGACGGCCGCCTCGGCTGTCCCCCATCGAGTTTCTGGATGTCCCCCCGTATAAAAGAAAGCGATGATCCCTGTGACCTACAACGGTCGCCGTCGTCCAACCAGCAAAGCACCGAATCGCCATGCACACCGAAGCGCTCTCGAAAATCTTCCGCCCGCGGGCCACGCAGACCATCCTAGTGGGCGGCGCGATCGCCGGTCTGCTTGACGGTCTGGATGCTGTAATCTTCTATTGGCTGGCTTTCGCAGTACCGCCCTCAGCGATCTTTCAAGGCATCGCCAGCGGACTGCTTGGGCCGAGATCGTTTAGCGCAGGCTCGCTTACCGTTGTGCTGGGCATCACCCTCCAGTTCGTCATCGCGATCGGCGCGGCCGCCTTCTACTACGGAGTGGCGCTTTTCGTTCCCGCGCTCGTGTGTAAACCATGGGTCTTCGGTCCGGCCTTCGGAATCGGCCTGTTCTACTTCATGCAACGGGTGGTGATTCCACTCTCAGCCGTACACAAACGCACTGCCCCTATGTCGCTCATAGAGCTTGTGGATCAGTTACTGTCCCACGCCTTCCTTGTCGGCCTCCCCATCGCCCTGATGGCGCGGCGCTCGGCCCACCTTCCGCAGGACCGGTAACGTGCCCACTCGCCTCGACTCGAACGGAAACCCCACCATTGTCGTAAGATGAGGCCTGCAGCGATTCGCTGTGTAAGATTCCTCGAATGCCCCCACGATGTCGTTGCCCATACTCACCGGAACGCTGGCAAACAAGACTCGGTTGGATGAGTTGCTGGCACTCGATCCCAGCGCTCCGCGGCAAAGAGCGACTTGGGTCTACGATGCGCTACGGGATCTTCTCGATGTGCCCGCATCCACCCGAACTGAACGCCTCATACAGTTGACGGATGCGATTGATGCCCATCCTCGCGGCCCGGAGATTCGTGAGATCCTCAATGAATTCTGGTCGCACCATTCTTATATTCGGGTTATTTCGGAGGCCGGACTCCCCGACGAAGTCTTTTTTTTGCGTGAACTGCTGGCCCGCGCGCTCCGCCACCTGACTCCAGTCGACGAAGTCCAGGGCGACCTCTACGTCCTGCTCGACTCCCTGAACCTGAGCGAGGCGGACGCGCAGTGGATTGCCTCTCTTCCTGACGAAGCATTGGGATGGTGGGCTGACATTTTCAGCCCTTCTCCATCTTCGATTCTGGTCTCCTGCAAGCTGCTGGCGATGCGCGTCACCAGCGTCGCGCTCTCTCGAGACTTCCTCACGCTGGCAAATGACAAAGACATCGAGAACTCCTGCTTCTTCACGCTGCCGCCCCTCGTGGAGCACCTGGTCCGGAACCCCGAAGACTTTCCGCAATGGGAGGCGCGGCGGGATTCCTGCGAGGCCCAATTGCGCGAAGTCACGGACCTACTGGAGGAGAGAGGATCTTCGGCCAGTTTGGTCTTTCGGGTTCGCCTGCTGCGCTCTCTCCTGTGGCGAATTCAACAATTGCTCAACCTGCAACGCGACAGCTCCGATTCCCGTAAGTTCGCCGTCTCTATCGTCCACGGGTTTGCCGCGCAACGAAAGTTTGGGGGCGTCCTGAGCGCGAGCACTCGGAGGCTGGCCCGCAGCGTGGTTGAGAAAACCGGTCGCGTGGGTAGCCATTACATCGCCAAGAACTCCGCGCAATGGAAAGTGATGGGCAGAGGAGCAGTTCTAGCCGGTGTCATTACCTGCTTCACCGCCCTGTTCAAGTATTCAATTTCAACGCTGATTCATGCCCCCTTGCTCGTGGCGATCGGCCACTCTCTGAATTATGCCGTCAGCTTTCTCCTGATGCAGGCCGGAGGCTACTTGCTCGCATCAAAAATGCCGGCAGCCACCGCATCCACGCTGGTCGACGCCATGGAAGACCCCGAAAAAGACCACTTGGCGAGCTTGCAGGGGATCTGTCAAACCCAAACCCTGGTCACGATTGCAAACATCTTCGGAGCCATCCTCAGTTCCATCGCGGTCGACAGAATCTGGCACGCCATGACTGGTCATCCCATTCTCGCCTCCGAACAGGCCACTCATGGCTTGCAGATGCTCCATCCCTTCCATTCTCTGACCATCCCCTTCGCCATCGTCACCGGAATTTTTCTGTGGATATCCTCCCTGGCCACCGGTTGGACGGCGAACTACTTAGCCCTCACTCGAATGGAGCATGCCATCTCCCACAGTCTGCGCATTCGCCGCCGGTTGGGACCAGTGCGCGCCAACACCATGGCTCACTGGGTCAAGCATCACGCCGCCGGTTCGGTCGGATACGTAGTTCTCGGATTCCTCCTCGGCTCCGTTCCCATCATCGTCGGGCTGTTTGGAATTCCCCTCGAGGTCCGCCACGTCACTCTCGCCGCAGCCAGTCTCGGCTATGCTCTCGACACGCTCTGGATGGAGGGGGCCCTCCGTGCTTCCGATGTCGCCTTTTCTTTTGCGGGTATTTTCCTGATCGGCGTGCTCAACATTGCCACTTCATTCGCCCTGAGCTTCCTGCTGGCTGTACGCGCTCGTGACATTGGCGAGAAGAAGGCTCGCCAATTCCTGAAAGAGGTTCTGCGCAGACTCGTGTCTCACCCGGTTTCGTTTCTGCTTCCAGAGTTCGATTGACGCGAAAACGCGTTGTTTCCCGACCCCACCTGCGCTAGCATGTTCTTGCTCTCGCGATTCTCCCCGCCTCTTCCCCCTCTCCACTGAAAAACCATCCAATTGCTGCAATGTGTGTGCAACCCAACGCGGTCGCCTGCAAGCCCACACCATATATGGTGTTATATTGCTTGACCCCGCCCCAATTTCACCGTTACAGTAGCTTAACTTTGTGCCCGCCCTGTCCAGCCTGGGGTGAGAATGTCGCCCGGAAACGGTCCGGCATGCATCGAATCGACGAGGGGAATCTGGTTGGTAAACACCCGCGTCCAACCGGTCCGGTCGCCGTGGCAAAGCGAACGGCTGGCAACTGGCCGCTAACAACTGGCCACTGGTGTTCAAGGAGTTCACGTTGCTCAAACTGAAGAGGCTTCAGATTCTCGGGTTCAAGTCGTTCTGCGACCGCACCGAACTCAAGTTCCACGGGGACGGTGTGGCGGCCATCATCGGCCCCAACGGCTGCGGCAAGTCGAACATTTCCGACGCCATCTCTTGGGTACTGGGCGAGCAGTCGGCCAAGACTCTGCGTGGCGCCCGCATGGAAGACGTCATCTTCGCCGGCACCCGCGACCGCAAGCCCACGGGCATGGCCGAAGTGTCTCTGACCCTCATCGACCCTGAAGCCTACAACGGTCCGGACGCGAACGCCCCCACCGAAATCGACATCCAGGACGACCTTCCTCAAGACGCCCAAGCCGAAGCCCACATCGTCGACGACTGGGACGAAGCCTCTATCCGCGCCCGCGCCGCCAAAGCCACGGAAGACGCCGTCGAAGACGCACAGCCGGGACGAACGGAAGAAGTAGAAGTCCCACGCTCGAAAATCAACACACTCGCCGTCGCCTTCCCCGACGACGAACCGATTTTCGCGCTACCCGCGCATAACGTGACCGCGCCCGCAAACGCCGCGTCGGTCGGTACCGTCGCCCCGCACGTGGTTCTTAAGATTCGCCGCCGCAAGTTTAACCAGCAGCAATTTCGCCACGGAGAAATCGTCGTCACGCGCCGCCTGTTCCGCTCCGGTGATAGCGAATATCTGCTGAACGGCAAACTCTGCCGTCTGCGCGATATTCAGGAACTGTTCATGGGCACCGGACTCGGACCCGAGTCCTACGCGCTGATCGAGCAGGGGCGCATCGGCCAGATTCTCAGCAGCCGTCCCACCGACCGCCGCGCGATCCTCGAAGAAGCCGCGGGAATCACGAAATTCAAAACCAAGAAGCGTCTCGCCGAAGCCCGCCTCGAAGACGCCAAGCTGAATCTCTCTCGCATCAATGACATCTTCGACGAAGTCACGCGCCAGATGAATTCGCTGAAGCGCCAGGCCTCAAAGGCCGAGCGCTATGCCCGCCTACGCGAAGAAATGCGCGCAAAATTGCGCCTCGTCCTGGCCAGCAAATTTGCCGCCATCGAACTGGAGAGTGCCGAACTCGACTCCCAGCTGAACGCTCTCGCCGAAGAGATGCAGCATCGCACCGAGGCCGTGCAGCAATTCGAAGCTGAGCACGCCGAGCGCACTCAGCGCGGCTACACCATCGATGCCGAGTTGCGCGAGAATCGCGAACGCATCAGCCAGATCGCCCTCGAGATCGATCGCGCCCATGCTCGCCGCCGCCACAACGAAGAGCGCTGCGCCGAACTGCTGGTACGCGCCGCATCGTCCGAAGCTGAATTGGCGCAAGCCCGCCATCGCCTGACTGCACTCGAATCCGAGCGCGAATCCAACCGCCAGATTCTGGAATCCGCCGCCGCCGACCTGGCCGCCGCGCAGAGTGATCTCGTGCTCTGCCAGCAGGATGCCGCCGCCGCCGCAGCGGGTCTCGCCGAAATCGAGCGCCAGCAAGAAGAATCCCGCGTGGCTGTCTTCGACACGGTTTCTTCCGCTTCGCGCCTTCGCAATCAACTAGCGCAGGCGGAAGAGCGCCTTGCCGGAGCCGACCGCGAAGCCCGCCGTCTGGAAGCCGAAATCACCAACGCCAACATGCAGGTCGAAGCCTTTGGCGGACAGCGCGGACAACTCGCCCTCGAATTTGAGGGCGTTACCCAGCGCGTCACTGGCATCACCGAAGAGATCAGTCAGCTTCGCCGCCTGATCGAGCAGAAGAAGCTGGAAGAGACTCGCTCTAAGACCAATCTCGACGTTCTCCGCGCGGAATTCGCGACGGCCCTTGGCAAGAAGGGGTCGCTCGAAGCGGTCATCGCCGAGCACGGATATTCCACCGAATCCGTTCGCCGCCTGTTCCAATCCGGCGTGATGCACGGCGGCCTCGCGCCCGTCGGCGTGCTCGCCGACTTCCTTGAAGTCGAGCCACGCTACGAGCGTGTCGTCGAAGACTTCCTGCGCGACGAACTGAACTACGTCGTCGTCAAGTCATGGGACGCTGCCGACGAAGGCCTGCGCATGCTGCGCACCGGCGTCGACGGTCGCGCCACCTTCCTCGTCCATCCCGAAGACGCCCAAGCCAAGTTCTCGTTCGTCCTCGATGAAGCGGCCCACTGCGCTCCGCCTGCTGCCCAGATCATCCCGCTCAAGAGCACGATTCGCGTACTCGACGGCTTCGGCAAGTCGCTCGAAGTCATCCTGCCCAAGCTGCGCGACGGATACATCGTCCCCGAATCCGGTGTTGCCCGCGGCCTGGCACTCGAAAATCCTGACGCCTTCTTCCTCTCCCAAGCCGGAGAATGCTTCCACAACGTAACCGTCACCGGAGGCAAGCAGCGCGCCGAAGGCCCGCTGTCGATGAAGCGCGAGTTGCGTGAAGTCCTGCGCCAACTTGAAGATCTTGAACGCGCCCTGCGCGAAGAAGAAATGCGTGTGCTCACTCTGGGTAGAGAAATCAAAGATCTCAGTTCCCTACTCGAACGCCTCGACGGCGAAAAGCGCGAAGCCGAACATCAGGCCATGACGTCGGGCCACATGCTGCAGCAGCTTGACTCAGAGATGACTCGCGTCAGCGAACGCCTCCGCGTCTCGCAGCTCGAACTGCAGCGCCTCGCTGCCGAACGCGCCGAACAGGAAGGCATCGTCTGCGCCCGCCAGTCCGAAATTGAAGTACTGGAACTGCAGCGCATTCAGCTCGAACAACAAATCGCCTCCGCCCAGGAATCCCTCACGACTCTGCGTCAACGCCGCGAGGAATCGGCGCAGACGGCCTCGCAGCACGCCGCCCGGGTGGCTACGCTCGAAGAGCGCCACCGCTCGGCCGCAGCAGTCCTGCAACGTATTGAGTCGCTATTCTCCGAGATGGGCGAACGCGTCTATGCGCTGGCCTCACAAATCGAATCCGCCGCCGCCGAAAAGCTGCAGCGGGAAGGCGAAAACCAGCAACTGGCCCAGACCGCCGCCGATCTCGAAGCCGAGCGCAACGCCGCCCAAGCCCGTGAGGGCCTGCTGCAATTCGAAACCGAACAACTGCGGGCCCGCCTCACCGAAATCGACGAACAGTTGAAGAACAGCCGCCTGTTGCTCGATCAAGCTCGCGACCGGAAGGGCGAATTGTCCGCTGACGCCGCCAAGCTCGAATCCGACGCACAGTACATGTCCGAGACCTGCATCAACGAACTCGGCGTCGAGCGGACCGCCCTCATGGCGGACACAACCCTGGCTCCAGTCACCGGCGAACAACTTGCCGCCGAAGACCAGCTCTACCGCGACATGCGCTCGAAGCTCGAAGCCATGGGCCCGGTCAATATGATGGCTCTCGAGGAATACAAAGAAACCGCCGAGCGCCACTCGTTCCTCGAAACCCAGCGTAAAGACCTGATCTCCTCCATCGAGAACACCACGGCCACCATCAAAGAGATCGACCTGATCTCGCGCCAGAAGTTCGAAGAAGCCTTCGCCAAGATCAACGAGAACTTCCAGGCCACGTTCAAGAAACTGTTCGGTGGCGGCCACGCCTTCATGAAGTTGACCGACGAAGAAAACAGCGCCGAGAGCGGCATCGATGTCGTTGCCTCGCCTCCCGGCAAGCGCCTGCAAAGCGTGCTTCTGCTCTCCGGCGGCGAAAAGGCGCTCACTGCGCTCGCTCTGCTAGTCGGCATCTTCCAATATGCGCCCAGCCCGTTCTGCATCCTCGACGAAGTCGACGCCCCGCTCGACGAAGCGAACATCGGACGCTTCACCGAACTCGTCAAGGAAATGAGCGTAAAGACCCAGTTCGTGCTCATCACCCACAGCAAGAAGACGATGAGCATCGCCCCCGTCCTTTACGGCGTAACCATGCAGGAGCCGGGCGTCTCGAAATTGGTCTCGGTACGCTTCGGGAGCTGAGCCGGCACCAGATAAGCCGCTGCGGATTTGCGGAATTAGACGAGGCCCGGCCCGGTTTTGCCTCGCTAACGAAACCTCCCTATCTCAGTCCAATGTCTTACGTGCACGTCGGTCTCCTTCCGCTGGAGTGGGATCATGGAACATTCGCTCCGCACTTTCTGTTTCTGCCGCCAAACACGCGGCCTTTCTGGTCCTCACTGCCTCCTTCCTCTTCACGCAGGATTCCATTTCCAACACGAGACCCGTTCCCAACTCCCCAGCAGGTAATTGACCACTACGTGACTGCCTTGGGTGGCCGCGATCACATACTCAAACACAAATCGATGACCGTTCAGCGCAAGTTTGAGCTCCCGGAAAAAGGTCTCAGCCTCGATCGCACCCCCTACTACAAAGACGGACAAGATGCTCTACGAAATCACTCTGTAGAACGGCAGCCCCTACCAGGAAGGCTTTTTTTGAACGGTTGCCTGGCAACTCCATCCCCAGCAACGGCCCTGCCATCTCTGAAGGCAAGGAGGTTAAATCGAAACAGCGAGATGCCGACATGTACTACCCCACTCGCGTGCTGGACTACTTTCGTTCGATGGACGTCGTTGGTGTCTCCGACTTCGAAGGCCACGCCTGCTATCACCTCAAAGGTACGAACAAGTGGGGCATCGTGAATGAACAGTTCTACGACACCTCGACCGGATTCTTGGCGGGATACAAGTTCAATTCAGCCTGGCGGGGCGGCGCGGGCACTAGATCGAAGTGTTCTTGGACTACAAAGACTTCGGCGGATGGCTGATTCCCACCCGCGACGCACATAAGAGTGCCGACGGCACGCAGGTGCAAACCACAACCTCGGTGACCTTCGACGACGTCTCCGATTCTGTATTCACCTTACCCGACGCAATCAAAGCCTTACTCGCGAAGAAAAGCGCCAGTTAGATCACCCGTGCTACGGCTCGATTATCCACTCCCATCCTCAGCTTTTCCACAAAGCTCCCGCGCGTACCCCTTGTCACATATGCCTTCTCGCTCATCCGCTTTGCTGTCAACATTTTTCAGCCGAGCGGATTCCGCGATCTAACCTAAAGTGTGATCAGAATCGTTGACATTTTTTTCGGACCAGCTAGAATACGCCTCGCCTCTTGCCTGTAGAATTTCATCATGAGCCCCGAACTTCTCGATTCCGTCCTCTTACAAACTGACTTCCCCGATCTTCACCTTCACGCCAGCGGAAAAGTCCGTGACGTGTACGCCATCGGCGACCAGCAACTGCTGTTCATCGCCACCGACCGTATCTCGGCCTTCGACTACATCCTCGCCACCGGCATCCCCCACAAGGGACGCGTCCTCAGCCAGATCTCCCTGTTCTGGTTCGATTACCTCGCCGACATCGTCCCCAACCACCTGATCACCGCCGATGTCGACCAGTACCCGCAAGAAGTCCGCAAATACGCCGACCAGCTCCGCGGACGGTCCATGCTGGTGCAGCGCGCCGAAATGTTCCCCGTCGAGTGCGTCGTCCGCGGCTATATCTCCGGCTCCGCATGGAAGGAATACAAAGCTAGTGGCAAGGTGTCCGGCATTCAATTGCCCGCGGGCCTGAAAGAATCCGACGCCTTCCCGGAGCCCATCTTCACGCCGTCGACCAAAGCCACCACCGGACACGATGAAAACATTTCCTTCGACGAAATGTGCAAGCTTGTCGGCGTCGAGACCGCCAGCCATCTGCGCGATCTGACGTTGCGTGTTTACAAGAAGGCCGCAGCCTATGCTCTCAACCGCGGCATTATCATCGCCGACACCAAGTTTGAGTTTGGACGTACGCCCAAGGGCATCACTCTAGCCGACGAAGTCCTCACTCCCGATTCATCCCGATTCTGGCCGGCAGACAAGTACGCACCAGGACGGCCGCAGGATTCGTATGACAAGCAGTACGTTCGCGATTACCTCGAGCAAATTCATTGGAACAAGCAGCCGCCCGCCCCGGCCTTACCAGCGGACGTGGCTCGCCGCACCAGCGAAAAGTACCTCGAGGCGTATTTCCAGCTGACAGGACGCAAGCTGGATGTGTAACCCGGTTTCTGGTACGATCTCCAGCCGCGGGAGCGCGGTATGACCCTCGCCGACTGGTTCATTTGCGCTGTAGTTCTGCTGAACGTTGTAACCGCCGCCATGCAGGGATTTTTTTCGGAAGCCCTCACCATGGCTGGGCTGGTCGTAGGCTACCTCGTGGCTGCGTGGAAATATCGCGGCCTCGCGGAGTGGCTGGAATCATTTTTGAAGAACCCGTGGTTAGCTGAGATCCTCGGTTTCCTCATCATCTTTTTTGCCATCGTGCTCCTGTTCGGCTTGGCCGCCAGGACCGCCCGCTGGTTGATGAAGCAATCCGGACTCAGCGGTCTTGACCGTTTCCTTGGCGCAATCTTGGGGCTGCTGAAGGGCGGGCTGATGGTAGCGGTGATCCTGATGGGTATGACGGCATTCACTCCAACTTCGAAGCTACTGGAAAACTCGCAACTCGCGCCCTACTTCCTGGTGGTGGGCCGGGCGGCGATCTGGCTGGCTCCCTCGGAGTTGCGCGCCCGTTTCGATCAGGGTCTCGAATCTGCTCCACCAGGCTCCTCACAAGTTATCTGGCTCCCCTGCTTCCCCGCCGAAATAGGCTGCGGTGCAGTGAAAAATTCATACTAGAGAGAGATCCATCGTGAAAGATCAATTGGAAGCGCTGGTCCTGCAAATGTACCGCAGCAATATTCTTTATTCCGAGGGCGTGCGCGAGTTCAAGAAACGCTTCATCCTGACCGTGCTGCAGGAGAACAAGGGCAACCAGTGCCGCGCCGCCCGCGAACTCGGCATGCACCGCAACACCCTCAGCCGCACCATCACCGAGTTGAAGATCGACGTCCGCCAGCTCCGCGACGGCGTCAAGCGTCCGCCCCGCAGCGCCCGCCCCCTCAGCATGGAAAAGAAGATCGTCCGCTGAACTCTTTCCGTCTGTCATCCTGAGCGAAGGCGAAGGCCTCCGCAACCGCGGAGGCATGCCGTAGTCGAAGCATCCCTAGCAGCGCAGGAATGCCCGCGCCCAAATAGCACGTCGCAATAAAAGATCCGCGTCCACGCACAACAAAAAAGGCAGCCCTCGCGGGCTGCCTTTATCGTGCAAACATATCTTAAATTACTGCGCCGCTGGCTTGTGGTGAACTGGCGGCTTCTTCGCCGCCGGAGCCGCCGCCTTCAGCAGTTGCCCCTTCTCCATCACCATCATGAACGGATTCGGCGTGTACGACGCCGGTTCACCCTGGAAGTCGAAGCTGGCTCCGTCTTTCGGAATCAGACGCACCGGAACCTTGTCCTCGAACTTCAGCGTGATGTCCGCCTTCTTCGCTTCAATGTCATCCGAACTGGCCGCGATCATGAACTCGGTCGGAGTCGTGCTGATGACCGTGCCATTCATCTGCACGGCCTTGCCCTTGATCGCATTCCAGACTGTGTCCTGGTCCGCCTGCGCACCATTGGATAGGACGAACTCCCAGATCGCAAAATCCATCTTGTCCGGAGGTGTGTCTTGCACCATCTTGTGCGCCTGCTCCGCCGGAGTGGGCGCTGGCGCTATGGGTACCTGCGCTCCATTCGCCTTCGCCGCAGCCAGTACCTCCGGTCCAGCCATCGTCTCCCGCATGGAACTTAACGTATTGTGAGCGCGCGTACTTTTCAATCGCCGCCTGGTTCGCCGCTGGAGCCACGGCCGCCGCTCGTGCCGCAAACCAGATCCCGTTCTGATAATCCGGCGGCGTCTGCCCCAGGTAAGCCAGCGCCAGCGGATACACCACGCTGAAATCCGTGGGGTTCGCGTCCACCGTGGTCCGCAGGTTCTGCGCCGCGCAGGCATTATCTTTGTCCTGCAGGCACGCCATGCCAATCGCGGCATGGAAAATCGCGTTCATCTGATCCTTGGTCTTCTGGAAATCCGCATCCGAAGTCCCCTCGGGCTTAGTGAATTTCGGCATGCAGTCCAGTCCCTGCTGCCCGTATTTCTTGCCGTCGATCAGAAGCTGCTTCGCGTTCGGATCGCCACCCTGCGCCATCATCCGGTCAAAGTAGGACAGCAACGCCAAAGCCCGCACATTGCACGTGTCCGCCGTCACCAGCTTCGTGGCCGTCTCCATCGTCTTCTTTGCGTTGTTCGACTGCTGGTACGCCCCCATCAGAAGTTCGAGCGCCTGATTCTTCATGACGCTGTTGGGATACTGGGTGATAAAAGCTTCCAGCCCGCTGATCTTGGCCGCGGGATCCTGCGACTGCACGGCTGCCACGTAGGCGTTATATTCAGCGGGATCTTTGATGACCGGTGCCGCGGATTGCGCGGGCGCCGGTGCCGCAGCCTGTCCTTGTGCTGGCGGCGCGGCCGATTGTCCCTGAGCTGGCGGCGCACTGGTCTGTGCCATCGCGCCTACCGCAACCCCAAGCACAACCGTAAGCAGAATCTTTTTCATCAGTATGGCTCCTTGGATCTTTGGGAAGTAACGTTTCGGGAATCGTGATTCTTACTACTCAGCAGCTACTGCATTCCATCGGGACCACTTTGCTGTCCTAATCCTGCTTTGGAATGCCGGCCTTCCTGGCAGGGGGGCCTGGAAAAACAGTGCCCTTGCTGGACACAAAGGCGCCCTGACCATTTTTCCCGGTTGGCCGGATTATAAGTACCTCTTCCCCCGAAGGCAAGAGACTTCCAAATATCCTCCACTTTATTGTTAAGATGCGCGTTCGTATGCCATTGTTAACATGCAATTGTGTAAGATGCGACTGTTAAAATGCGCAGTTGCGGCGCCTTCCTCAACCGCCGCCCGACGCAAACGGACTCCCAGGAGAGCCTCCTACTATGGACACCGGACAGCCCTTAGCCGGGCAAGTCGCAGTGGTCACCGGAGCCGGCCGCGGCATCGGCGCCGCCATCGCCCTCAAACTAGCCAAACTCGGCGCCACCACGGTCCTCTGCGGACGCACCCAATCCACTCTTGACGCCACCGCAAAAGCCATCCTCGATGCGGGAGGCAAAACGGAAGTCATCCCCTGCGACGTTACCATCCTGCATCAGATGGAATATGCCTCCGCCCGCATCGACAGCACCTTCGGACGCCTCGACATCCTGGTCAACAATGCCGGCGTGGCCGGTTTTAACGACGCCCTGCACAACCTTCCCCCCGACGATTGGGATCGCATTCTCAACACCAACCTCCGTGGCGTCTACTTTGCCATCCGCGTCTTCGCGCCCCTGATGATTCGCGCATTCTCCGGACACATCATCAACATCTCCTCCCTCGCGGGAAAGAATGCTCTTCCCAACGGCGCTGCCTATGCCGCTTCGAAGTGGGGGCTCAACGGCCTCACCTACTCCGTCGCGGAAGAACTTCGTCCCCATAACATCCGCACATCCGTGATCTGTCCCGGATCGACCGAAACCGAACTCACCCCGCACGCGGGCAAGGATCCCAAGAAGATGCTCCAGCCCGACGACATCGCCCACGCCGTCGCCATGCTGGTGACCCAAGCCCCGCAATCCTTCATAAGTGAAATCCTGCTAAGGCCAACCCAAAAACCTTAAGCTATGTAGGAATGAAATATGTGGGGACAGCCGCCATCGGCTGTCCAGGAGCGATGCTCCGCTGGTTTTCGACTGGATGGGGCTGCGCGCGAAGCCGTTTTTCAGGTGAAGCGTAGGATCTCGTCGTAGCGGAGCTGTCTTCCAAACTTGTCATCCTGAGCGGCGATTTTGGCCGCGAAGGATCTGTGCACTTCCCCGCCATTCACGGAGCCGCGGGGAGGCTATGCATTCCGCCGTCGAGGAGTAGAACATCTGTTCCGGGTGGGAACTCGACAGGTCACGCTCCTCCGTGTCTCTGTGGTTGGAAGCCTTACTTCTTAAACAAATTCTCAAACGCCGCCCGCGCATCATTCGGCCGCAGCGTCGCCGGAGTCGAAGTCTCCTTCTCCCGCGTCACCCGAATCTCATAAAGCGTGCACTCATTTCGCATATCCTTCTTCGGGATTCGCTCCTTCACCTGCTGCATGCACTCAAATCGGCTCCCCGGATCGAAATACGTGCACTGTTTGCACGAATGCAGCTCAAACCCGCACTTCGGACACTGCCCATCGCCCGACACTCCCTGCAGCACCGTCCCACACTGCGTGCAACGCGACACGGCACGCGTGCCCGGCAAATTAACGGGCTTCGGTCCAAATGTGAGATCCCGCTTCGGAGGCCCACCTCCACCAGACTTCTCCCCCGACCCCTTGCGCGATTCTTCGCGGTCACGATCCTGATATCCGTGCTGCCGGTATTTTGCTGCCACAAACCCTCCCCAACCACGCCGCGCGTATTGTCTCCCCGCTGCACCCTCCACGGCAAGTCTTAGACCACCGGCGGTTCATAACCGCGGAGGAAGACAGCGTTTTCCCTTAGCTGTTACTTCGTGTCCTTCGTGGGTGAATGCCTTGCGCCGGGCGCACTCGTTACAATGGTCGAATGATCCACGAAATCCTTCCCGTCGGCCCGCTGCAGTGCAACTGCTCCGTCATCGGCGACGAGACCACTCACGAAGCCATGGTCATCGACCCCGGCGATGACATCGAAGACGTCCAGGCCCTGCTTCGCAAACACAACTTGCAGGTCAAACAGATCGTCATCACCCACGCCCACATCGACCACGTCGGGGGAGCCATGAAACTCCGCGCCGCCACCGGCGCTCCCATCCTGCTCAACCAGAACGACTACGCTCTTCTGAAAATGCTCGACGCGCAGGCCGCCTGGATCGGCATGCGCGACCCAGGCAAAGTTGAAATCGACCGCAGCATTACGACCGGCGAAACCGTTACTGCCGGTTCGCTCACCGCCGACATCCTCCATACTCCCGGCCACACAGAAGGCAGCATCTGCCTCTACTTCCCTGCCCAGAAAAAACTGATCGCCGGCGACACCCTCTTCGCCGGCTCCATCGGCCGCACTGATCTACCGGGCGGATCCATGCAAAAGATCTTGCATTCTCTTCACGACACGCTGATGGCCCTCCCCGATGAAACCATTGTCGTTCCGGGACACGGCCCGCTCACCACGATCGGCGATGAACGCGAGACCAATCCTTTCGTCAAAAAGTAGGCCATCGCAAAAATAAAAACGGCGGAGAATTTCTCCCCCGCCGTCCTATTCCTCGGATTACCCTGCAAAGTTCCGGCTACTGGTGCTCGTGTTCCTCGTGTTCCTCATGGTTGTGCCGCCAGTTCCAATAGGCCCGCTGCTCTTTTTCCTTGAGGTGTTCGTAATCCACGTAGGCCACATGGCGTTCATCCAGCCACCGCCGGTACATGTCATCCTCGCGCCGATCCCAATTGTGATAGTCCTTGTGGTAGGGATCGTAAATGCGGTGCTCGGCCCGCTCTTCCTGCTCGTGCCGCTCGTGATCATCCTGCGGCGTAGCCATGGCGAAGGCGCCCAGCGGCGCCAGCAGTGCTCCAGACACAAACAGTGAAGCTAGATATCTATTCCCACGATGCATAGTCATCCTCCGTAACGGCCAATTAGGATGTCTTCGCCGTCGTTGAGGTTGGAGCAAAACTCGTCGTTGTGCTGCTACCGCATTCAAACGCTATGAGTAAAGCTTTTCCAGTATTGCAGCGATCCCCACCGCAAACTCACCCGCCGGCGTGATCAAACTCAATACCAGATATCCATCGCTCGGAAAATCAAAAAAGTGTCCGGGATGCACCACTACCGCTTTCTCCCGCAACAACTCGATCGCCAACTCTTCATCGGTCCGCGTCACCGGTATACGCAACACCGCGTACCATCCGCCTTCTACGTCCAGCCGCTGACAAGCCCTCTGTCCCGCAAGCTGCCGATCCAACTCGGCAAGATTCGCCTTCACCCGTTCGAGCAATTGCCGCTGAATATCTTCTCTCTGCTTCAACAGCGCAGGCACCGCCCATTGCACCGGCGCATTCATTGAAAGATAAGTGTCGGCGATTACTTCCAGCCGTCCCATCGCCGCCACCGCCAACTCCTGTGGCCCACTCGTCACCACCCATGCCACCTTCATCTGTGGCAACGCCGCCACCTTCGACAACCCACTCAACGTAAACGTCAACACCTCCCGATTCCCCGCAAAGCTCGTGCGCCTCTCAAGATTTGCGGCAAAGTCGGCGCGCCTCCCAAGCCCTCGGTCGATTTTGGGGGTCGCAGCGTTCTCACGCGCCGTATCGCCGTTGGAGCCCGCAGCGCTCTTGGGTGTCGTAGCGCTTCCACGCGCCGTATCGATTTTGGGGCCCGGATCGCTTTTGAGTGGCGCAAAACTTCTGGGTAGCGCAGCGCTTTCCGCGCTGCGATCGCGCTCCTCTGGAAACAGGGCTTTAGCCCCTGAGGTCTCCAGTTCATAATCCAGAAACACCTCATCCACAATCACCGCCAGCCCGTGCTCGCGGCAAAAGGAATTCAGCATCTCCATTTCCCCCGTTTTCACATACGACCCCGTCGGATTATTCGGATGCACCACCACAACTCCCCGCGTCTGCTCGGTCACTGCCTTTTCCAGCGACGGAAAATCCATCTGCCACCCGTGGTCATAAATCAGCGGATACGGCACCAGCCGCACATCCTGCAAGTCCGCCAGAAACTCGAACAGCGGATAACTCGGCTTCGGCACCAGCAACTCATCCCCGGCATTGCACAGCAACCGAAACACAAACGAGTAGCCTTCGCTGGTGCTCGTCGTTAGAACAATCTGTTCCGCATCCAGATCCCGAATCCCATGTTCTGATTTGTAGTAACCGGCCACCGCTTCGCGAACCGGCAACAACCCCTTCGACTGCGGATCGTAATCCAGCGCCCGGGGCGATGCGAGCGCTCCCAGAATCGCTCGCTCGTCGTAATGCAGCCCAGCCCGCGTGGGATTTGAAACCGTCAAGTCGAAGAGTCTGGCCCCCCGAGCGCGCACCTCTTCCAGCGCGACCGTAAACCGGTTCTGCGCCAGCCTCCAATTCGTCCGATCAGAAAACATGGATGCGATTGTAATTGGGATTAGCTGAAGAGATATTTGGGGGAATTGAGATTAGCTGAGGAGAGATTCGGTGAAGACAGATGTGCGGAAGTATTAATGAAAAAACAGAAGCATGAAAGAAAAACCCGGCTTGTCATGCTGAGCGAAGCGAAGTATCCATGCAGTTCTGCCGGCGTAACCGCACTGATAGTTAAAACCTACGTCCCCGGCAACTTAAACTCTCTCTTCGCCAACTCCGGCGTCGACTCCAGGCTGGGCCAGTCCCGGATCCCCACCGCTGGACAAATCAGCCCCTTGCCCGCAGGACGCAGCAACTGTCGCAGCGTCTGCACACCATAGAACAATCCCTGCCCCGTGTTGGCCGCCACGATCAGATGCGAGTTATCCGAGAACAGCAAATAGCCATCCGTGCCCACGACGTTATCCGCCTTGAGACCGTTCCTTGCCAAAAACTTTCGCACCCGCGAATCCTGCAACCGCGCCAGGACAATCGCACCATCCTCTGCCTTCCCCGCCGCCTTCATTCCAAGAATGTCCAGTTTCAACCCCGACTGGTCCGCCACCTCCTCCGCCAGCGTTTCAGCGGCGATGCGGTCCTCTGACTGATGTCCAAGCAGCACGAAAATCTTGGTCCGCGGACCCACATGAAACCCGCCGTCCCGCAGTTGCACTTCCTTGGGCGCCGGCATCAATTGCAACTGTGGCCGTCCATCGGAATCCAGCGCCCACGCCGGGATGCTCATCAGCGCGGCTGAAACGATCAACAAAAGTTTCTTATTCATTCCCGTCCTTGGACCTCGAAAATCTAAGGCTTTATTGTACGCGCAACCCTTCTCCAGACTGCCATGAAACCTTTTGATCCATCTTACTTAAACCCCGTACCTATCGTGATTCCTCTCCACCCCGCAACTATTTCGCAAACCCTTCTTTATTAACGACATAGGGCATTTTGGTGACGTCCCCGCCGTAATTTCCGTCCAGGACGTCAATCAGCCCCTGGGCACACCGCCCCGCCATCCCTTTTTCCGGATCGGTCGATAGCCGCGTGATCCGCGCCGCGCTGGCAAAGTGTGGCATCAGACGGCACCGGTCCGCGATCGCCGGATCCCGCAGCGGAGAATCCAAGGGCAGCGGCTCCCTCTCATACACATCTAATGCCGCCCCCGCGATCCAATTCTCCCGCAACGCCCGCGCCAGCGCCGCTTCCGACACCACTGGTCCTCGGGAAGTATTCACCAGATAAGCCGTTGGCCTCATCAACCGCAGGGTCGTCTCGTTGAACAGATGGTACGTCGGCGTCGCGCTCTCCCCAGCCCGCAGCAACGGCACATGCACACTGACAAAATCCGCTCCCCGCAGCGCCGCCTCAAACGGCACGTACTTAATCCATGCCCTCTCCTTCACCATTCCTCTGGCATGCCGCAAGTCGTTGATCTCCTGAATCGCCTTCACGTACTCATGGTTCTCATACGCCGGGTCGTAGCACAAGATATTCATGTCGAACCCAGTGCACTTCTTCATGAACGCCAGCCCGATCCGCCCCGTCCCGATCACCGCCACCGTCTTCCCGGTAACTTCATCCCCCAGAAACGGCAAATACGGATGCCAATATCCCCACTGGTTCTCGCGTGTCAGGTGTTCGGCGGTCCACATTTTCCGCGCCAGCGTCCCCATCATAAAAAACGCAAACTCCGCCGTAGCCTCCGTCAGCACGTCCGCGGTATGCGTGAACGGGACCTTGTACCGGTTCGCGTCCGCGCGGTTGATGTTGTCAAAGCCCACCGCAATCTGCGCCACAACCTTCAACGTGCCCTTGCCCGCCTCAAACACCTCCGCATCAATCGGATCGCGCAATGTCGTAATCAATCCGTCAACGCCCGATCTCACCTTCTCGACAATCAAATCCTTCGGTGGCGCTTCCGGCTGCGGATAAACTTCCACCTCGTATCCCCGCTTCCGCAGCAGATCGATCGCTTCTCCAATGTCGCAGGTCGCAAACACACGAAATTTCTTGCTCATAAGTTTTCTGGGAAGATCTTCCTCGTGGAACAAGACGGCGTGACACAGCTCCAGCCTGCCGCAGGCAATCGACAAATATCATACGCGATGCGCACCCTCTGCCGCTGCGCTAGTAAGTGGCGCTTTTTCCCCGAAGCAGCCGACTAAGTGTTGATGCAGGCGTCATCTTAAGCGGAGCCGTTTTTCAGGCGAACCGAAGGATCTCAATCTCATAAAGTGCCGCAAAACACTTCCGCAATGACTGGCTCTTCCGCCGTTGGTTTCATCTAATCTTCAGATTCGCGGTATTGAATGTTCTTGCTGTTGGGACGAAACAAGGGGCGGCAGCCCCTCTTTCTTGCCGCCCCTTGTTTCTTGGGTGGATCGGACAAAGCGGACATGCTACGACAAGATCGTAGTCAAGCGGCGGTGTGATTACGATCACAGAGGCCCCCAATCTCCATTGCTACAATCCTTCCGTAAGCCACTCTTAGATTCTAAGAGGAGGTTCCTGTGGCACGATTCACCCTGGTTCTTCCCGCTCTCTTGCTCTTCGCACTCGCGCTACCCGCGCAGCAGCAGCCCTCAACCCCAACCACGCAGAAGACGACTTACGCTGCGATTCCGGTGGAAGCGATCAATCAGCCCAATCCGGTCAAGTCCAGCCCAGAGTCTCTCGCCCGCGCCAAAAAGTGGTGGACCCTCGACTGCGCCATGTGTCACGGCGCTGACGGCAACGGCAAAGGCGAAACCGCCGTCGAGATGAAACTGAAGCTGGCCGATTTCACCGATCCCGCGACCCTCAAAGATCGCACCGACGGCGAAGTCTTCTACATCATCAAAAACGGCCACAACGACATGCCGCCCGAAGGCCAGCGCATTAAGACCGAAGAAAATTGGGATTTGGTGAACTACGTCCGCTCGCTGGCCAAGAAGCAACCCGCCGCGGAACAGAAACCGTAGTCCTGAGAATACTTTGTCATCCTGAGCGAAGCGACGGGTTCGCGACGGCGAACCCGCCGCGCAGTCGAAGGATCCCTATAGCAGAGAAGCCCTGCATGAGAGGGTTCCGCCTGGCATCAGCAACTCAGCGCTCACCTCGGCTCCTCGTAAACCCCAATCACATTCCCCGCCGGATCGCGAAATCGAGCCGTAATCTCCGGCGCATCTCCGCCAATCGGTTGCACAATTTCCCCACCGTTCGTCAGGATCAAGTCCACCGTATCCGCGACACTGTCGACCATGATGTACACCAGCAGCCCCGGCTGCGACGATGGCGGCCTCCCCAGAACCCACTCGCCGCTGACTTCGCCGACCCCATCATCAAAAGCGGTGGCGCCATCCCCGCGTTGCCGAATATTCCAACCGAAGACCTTCTTGTAGAACTCCGCCGAGAGCGCAATATCCGTCGCCGGAATTTGTATGTAGCAGATCTTGCCGTTCCCGAGTGTAGGCGGCATAGTTGTCGTCCCCTCTTTACCCAGCCCTGCGATATCGAGCCTTGCCTTCCGTATTCGAGTCCCCTCCTGATCCCAGCAGCGCCACAACACCCCGCAAGCTCTCCCACGCTGCCTGATTCAACGACGGCTCCGAACTCACCAGGTCGCGAATCATATCCCACGCCGCCATGTTCAGCGCGCCCTCCGGCGGCATCCCCATCGCCAGCGACACCGCGCACTGCGGACAAAAGCAAATCCTCTGCGCGTTCGATTTTTGCCGCGGCTTCACTCCCACCGTCTGCGCGAACATGTACACCGCCACCGACTTGTGCCCTACCTCAATCTCCCGCCTGCAGCGTAGACATATCATAGGTTGCACCGGCATCCCCCTTCGTTCCTGCGAGTGTCGTTATTCACTCTGAGCAATACCGCTGCCGTCCACAAGTAAGAAGAAGGATTCCTATCCGATCCGACCGCAACCCCTTGCCGCGCCCTTTTTCTCTGTTTCGGATAGACATCCGACCCTCGCCTTCGGTTTGTCCGCCCGCCTATGATAAGAAGACGTCGAGGTTTTGAGTGTAGAGGACGGATGGGTCTCTTTGATGCGGCTAGCCGGAGGTTCGCATCTGCCCAGGAACCGGAGAACAAGTGACCAAGATTTGGGAACGGCTCTATCTCGGCAACCTCAAGGATGCCGAGAAGCTGGTGCGTTCTAATCCGCAGCGCATCACAACCGTCGTTTCGCTCTGCCGGGACCAGGCCGTTCACCGTGCTCTGAAAATCACCTACATCCACATCCCAATCCCAGACTCCCGTCCCATCTCTGCGCAAAAGTTTGAGGACATCATGTTCGCGATGGCGATCGGCCTCCGCCGAGGAAACCTGCTGGTGCATTGCCTTGCGGGCATGAACCGCTCGCCAATCATGGTTGCTGCCTGGCTACATCGTTGCGGCTACAAGGCAGTCGACAAGGCATTAGCCGAGATCGGGGAACTTCGGGATCTCGCTCCCGCACGCACATTACTGAGCAGCGTAAAGGATCTGCTGAGCCAATGAGAGAGGCAGCGTCGAAATGAGCGGGCAGAGTTTGCCTCGCGTATATATATCGTGTTACGATGTATATGACAGTCCATGGTAGGGAGACGTCGCACTGATGCTGAGCGGGCATTTTCCCATGGACGTCAAGGAGCCGACGAATGGTGGGCCTGAAATTAGTGCGCCTCATTGAGGGGCACGCGGAAAGATTGGCACGGGGAGTGGCAGAACAAATCAGAGCGGCGGAACGGACCTCGGACTTCCGCAAGATCCCGGCCCAGGATTTGCAACTAGCCGCAGTCGATGTTTATCGCAATCTAGGAGAATGGCTGCTACAAAAGACCGAAAATGATGTCGAGAAACGGTTTCGGACCATCGGTTCACGTCGAGCAGTCGAGGGCGTCGGCCGCCATCAATTCGTATGGGCTCTGATGCTCACCCGTGATCATCTGTGGCGTTTTCTTGAGCAGGAAGGGTTTGCAGACAATATCGTGGCACTCCGCGGTGAACAAGAGTTGCGCCGGATGCTGAACCAATTCTTCGATCGCGCCATCTACTATGGAATTCTGGGATATGACGAGGCAAGGCGGGACGCCGATCATCCCAAGAGTGATTTGGCCAGGGCCGAAGATCTAGCCATATCAATTGGCCTGATGTCCCAGCGAAACACGACGCTCAAAATGTTATAGGCCCAGGGGATTGGGAAATCGAGCGCCCGCTCGATGAATGCTCTCCTGGCTTGCATCCGATTGGGTGCTCGCAGCCCAATACCTTCCATGAGAAGGCCGGTCGGAGTCAAGTGGGTTCTTTTGTTTTTTCATTGGACAAAGGTTTTTTCTCCCGCCGAGTGGCCACTGTCGCCATGCTTCCATCCGCACTCTCGAGGAGCGATTCATTTCGCTCGGTGCATGTTGGGCGTTCTCGGTTCAGCCGGTGCTGCCATCTGATTGGCGCCCTGTGGTTCTGCTCTTCAGAGTGGAACCTGGGCCAGGCCATTGACGCAGTCACCGGAACTCGGCTTTGGGCTTTTGTCTTTTCCTTCCTGGAACGGTTTTGACTTTTGTTTTGCTTTTGAGTTTTACGCGGCTGCGGCCACCGTCGTTCGGCTGCTGTTGTGCAACGGTTCGTACACTTCTCCGCTCACCCACAGATGATGCAAAAGCACCGCCAGCTTTCTCGCGGTGGCCACGATCGCGCGCTTCTTGCCGCTCTTCCCGCCGCGCTCGCCAACTTCAGACCCCAGCGCCGCAGATCACAATCGATGCCGAACGGTCCCAGAATGTGCTGCGCTCCTTGCACCAGCAGTGTCCGCAGATACGGATCGCCTTCTTTGCTGATGTGCAGCTGGGGCTCGCTCTGCCCCGAGTTTCTTCGTCCCGGCTGCAGTCCCAGATAGCAGCCCACGTCGCGGCTCTTGCGGAAGCGATGCGGATCTTCCAGCGTCAGCATATAAGTCAGCGCGATCAGCGTGCCCACGCCCTTGATCTGCTTCAGCAGCGCCACCTTCGGATAACTCTGTTGCGCCAGCTCTTCGATGCGCTCGTTATATTCCACGATGCGCTCGCTCAGCGACTCGATTGCGTTCAACAGGGGTTCCAGTGCGGCTTGCAGTTCTGGACTCAAGCCTTCCGCTTTCTCTGGATTCATGTTCCGCACGTTGCATCCACGCAGCCGCTCGCCGTAGCTCTTGGCCAGTCCGCGAGCCGTGTTGACCAATGCCGTGCGGGCCCGCACCAGCCCGGCGCGCGCTCGAATCATCATGAGATCCGCTTGCGCCTGCGCGCTGCGATGCTTCACCGGATACAGCAACTCGGGATCGATCCGGGCCAACCGCGCCAGCGTCTGCGCATCCAGCCGATCATCTTTCTTGCGGCTCTCTCCAATCAGCCGCACCTTGCGCGCATTGGCCACGATCACTTCATGCCCCAACTCGCTTAACAAGCGACTGATCCAGGGCGAATGCGTCCCGATTTCCAGCGCGATCCGGCTGCGCGGCATCTCGCCGAAGACTTCGCGCAACGCTTTCGCAGTCGTACCGACTCGCTGTTCCAGTTGTATCTGCCCAGCTTCATCCAGCACGCAGTACCAGCTGTTGCGATCGCCCAGATCCAATCCGATGGTCAGTTGCTGTCGAGAAATATTCCTGCTCTGCTTCGTCGCTACGGTGCTAATCTTCTTCATTGCCGGTCTCCTTTATCTCTTGCGCTTCAAAGCGCGTCGATAACTTGGGAGCGTATCGCATCCCGTCGGAGACCGGTCTTCTCCCTCGAAAACAACTGCGGGAAGCGATGGGTTAAGCAGCTTCCATCGGCTCTAGAGTTACCTTGTGCCCGAGTTGTTGGAGCCGCTTCACCAAGTACCGCTTGAGACCGTCGGAGTGGATGCGATCGAAGTAGTTTCCGCCAAGATCCTCGTAGTTGCTCTGGTTCTTCTGCAAGTGATAGCCAATGACGATGATGGTATGCGCCACCGCGATGATGGCTCTTTTCTTGCCGCGTCTTGCCGCTAAGCGTCTGAACTGCGAGGACAAGTAAGTGTTCTTGGTGCGTGCGGCCGCCCAGGCGCACTGACAAGCCATACGACACAACCACGGGCTCCCTTGACGAGTTGTACCGCGCAAACGCTTGCCGGCGCTCTCGTGATTGCCGGGGCATAGCGCGGCCCAACTGGCCAGATGCTCAGCAGTTGGAAACTGCGCCATGTTGTCACCTATTTCGGCTAGAAGAGCCCACGCTGCCACTCGATCGATCCCCGGTATCGTGTCCCAGCGAGCAACCGCTTGCGCCAGCTCCGGTCTTTGTTGAGCGATCTCCTCCAGGCGTTCGTCGAGCAAGGCAATTTCGTGTTCCACAAACTGTATTTGATCCAGTAAACGCCGAAGCAAAAAGCGATGATGGGAACGGATCTTTCCTTCTAGAGCAAGTCTTAATTGGGGAATCTTTACGCGCAGGTGACCCAGGGCGAGAGAGGCAAGGTGCTCGGGATCATCTTCACCGGCGATGATGTCCTCCAGCATTGCCCGTCCACTCTTGCCGAGAACGTTGGTCGCCACGCTCGCCAGCTTTACGTTTGCGTCTTCCAGCACCTTCTGAATTCGATTACTGATGCGCGAAGCTTCCTGGGAGAGACTGGCCCGCATTCTGGTCAGGTCGCGTAGATCGCGAATGATTTCGCAGGGTACATAGCTGGGCCGTAGAAGACCATACTGCAGCAACTGCGCAATCCACTCCGCATCCTTCTGGTCGGTCTTGCGACCAGGCACATTCTTGATGTGCTGTGCATTCGCTAAAACTATCGTGAACTCTCTCTCCAGAATGTTCCAGACTGGTTTCCAGTAAACGCCGCTGGATTCCATCGCTACCTGAGTCACACCGAACTGCCGTAGCCATTCGGCAAGTTCCTGCAGTTCTTGGGTCATCGCGCCAAAGCGACGCTGGTGTTTCTGCACGCGTCCCGCTTCACGCAGCAAAATGTAAGCAGAAATCGAGCTCTTATGTACATCCAAACCGCAACATCTCGAATGCAACACGTCCATGACTACACCTCCATCGACGTGTGATCCAGGACGCGCTGATAGGGTGAATCTCCCTCACGTGCTCTCCTCTCACGAAGAGGCTACAGTCCGTTGTGCCAAAGCGCGTCCCGGGTCAAACTCATCCTCGGGCTCTCAAGCACCAGTAAGGTCGAAGACCTCTGGACCACACGCCTCGCACAGCATAACGCCGACGGATCCCCGTTTTCATTGATCGTTGTGGCGCCCTTCGCCATGTAGAACTCATCTCATCTGATTACATCCAAACTCCGTCCCACCGCCTCGGTTCGATCTCGCTTGACAGGAATCTGCTTAAGTGTTACATCTTGTAACGCTACAATGACTAACACAAGGCAGCCACGTCTAAAGAACTTGGGAGAAGTCGAACAAACCGTGATGGACTACCTCTGGACCCACGGCCCTTCCACCGCGGAAGCTTGCCGCGAAGCTCTGGCCTTCACTCGCCCCATGAAGGATTCCACCATCCGCACCGTTCTGCGCCGCCTCGAAGAAAAAGGCTTCCTCACGCACGAGACCGAAGGCCGCACCTTCATCTACAGGGCGTCCGATGCCCGCCAGAACGTTGCTGTCCACGCCGTCAAGGGCATCATCGACCGCTTCTGCGGCGGTTCCGCCGAGCAACTCGTCCTCGGCATGGTCGACAACGCTGTCCTCAACCGCAAGCAACTCGAACGCCTCGCTCGCAAGATCGCTGAGAAAGAGGTCAAGCCATGATCACATCGGCTGTCCTGCAAGCCTCCACAAATTTATTGGCGCAACTCGCGAATCCCGCTGCCCGCGCCCTCGCACTCGCCGCCGCCGCCGGACTAGCCTTGGCCGCGTTCCGTGTGAAAGCAACCTCGACGCGCCTCTTCACCTGGACCGCAGTCCTTTATGCCGCCCTCGCCATGCCCTTTCTTGGATGGATGCTGCCACCGGTCTCGGTAACTACGCCGGAATTCCTTGGGCAAGCGTGGAAGAGCATGCTACCCGCCGACACTTCGGTTGGTGACAGCGATGTGGTCGTCTTCGCTTTAGAAGAGAGATCTCCACTCGTAGCCGCGGAGAGACCGAAAAATGCAGCCCGCCCGGAGCCAAGTCGAACGGGCGCAAGCCGTGGGAAACCAGCGAATGTGTCCACGCCCCTGTGGGGCGAAAGATCGACCCTTACTTACTCCAACGCATCATCATCGACAATCGAAATCCCGCCGCCAGCATCCTCCCTTCCCTACGCCCTGATCGCCGCCGCAATATATCTCGCCATCGCCGCAATTTTTCTCGCCCGCTTCCTGATCGGTCTCGCCTACGGCCGCCGCCTGATCCGCTCGTCAAAAATCATCGACGACCCGCTCGTAACGCGAAAACTCGCTCGCACCACTACTCACCGCCTCGCCGAATCTGAACTCATTTCCGTTCCCGTCACGATGGGCGCGCTCCGACCCACCATCCTTCTCCCCGCCGATTGGCGTAACTGGGACGCCACCAAACTCGACGCCGTCCTCGCCCACGAACTTTCCCACGTCATTCGCCGCGACCCGCTCACCCAGCGCCTCTCCCTCCTGCACCGCGCCATCTTCTGGTTCAGCCCGCTCGCCTGGTTTCTCGACCGCCGCCTCGCCGACCTCGCCGAACAAGCCAGTGACGAAGCGGCCTTGTCCTGCGGAACCGACCGCAAACATTACGCCCGCATCTTGCTGGATTTCTTCGAAGCCCTGCACGCCTCCCCCGGACGCGTCTGGTGGCAAGGCGTTTCCATGGCCAAGGCAGGTCAGGCTGAAAAAAGAGTAGAACGAATTCTTTCCTGGAAAGGATCGGTTGCCATGCGTCTCAAGAAATCGATTGCCCTGCTAGTCGTGGCATTTGCAATTCCCGTGGTGTATCTCGCTGCCTCCGCGCACCCAGCCCAGCACGTACCCATGGCGGGGATGCACATCGAGCAAACTCAACCCGCACGACCGTCCCAGCAGTCGCCCGCGCCAACGGCACAGCCAGCCAGTGCTCCGCCTCCTGCGATCGCCTCGGCGCCGGACCAGACGGCCGCGCCCGAACCCGCATCACACGCGGAGCCGACTGCCGCTCCAGCCCCGATCGTAGGGATCAGCAGTGGAATCTCCGCGGTCCCGCCCCGCGCCCCTGCATCAGTCGCCGTGGCCCCCGCAATGGCTGGCGCTCCTGGGTACGCCCCGGTCGCCGCGATCGCTCCCATTGCGCCTGTCGGGCCCCAGAATCATTCGCGCAGTTCGGGATCGTCTTACGGGAGTGGCTACTCCTACGGCTACGACGACGACCAGCGCTTCGTCATCGTCACCGGCAAGTCCGACTCCCTCACCATGTCGGGTTCCACAGCCGACGCCCGCCACGTCGAGAAACTGCGCAAGAGCATTCCCGGCGACTTCATCTGGTTCCAGGTTGACGAGAAGTCCTACATCCTCCGCGACCAGGCCACCGTCGATCGCGCCCGCAAACTCTGGGCTCCCCAAGAGGAACTCGGCAAGAAGCAGGAAGCACTCGGCAAGCAACAAGAAGCTCTCGGCAAGCAGCAAGAGGCACTCGGCGCAAAGATGGAGAAAGTCCGCGTGAGCGTGCCCGACATGAGCGCACAACTCGACAAACTTAAAGCCGAATTAAAGGCGCTCGGCCCCAGTGCCACCATGGACCAGATCGGAAAGGTCCAGGAAGAGATGGGCGAACTGCAGGAAAAGATGGGAGAGATCCAATCCCACGCCGGCGAGCAGCAAGGCAAACTCGGAGAAGAAATGGGAGCCCTTGGCGAACAACAAGGCAAGCTCGGCGAACAGCAAGGTGAACTAGGCCGCCAGCAAGCCGAATTAGCCGAAAAAGCCTCCCACGAAATGAAACTCTTACTGGAAGACGCCGTAAAAAAAGGCCTAGCCCAGCCCGAACTTTAACCCTCCAGGGTGCCCCACCCTTGTCGCGTCTTTTGCGACAGGGTGGGGATTTTGATTTTCCTTCGTGACCCTGGTGGTCCAGGGTCGAGATTTTGAGTTCCTTCGTGCGGTTCCCCCTTCACGAAAGGCCGGGAGGCCCCTCCCCTTACTCCGCCCGACCTTTCCATGTAGTGCTCCTGATGGCGCAATGCTCAGCGCCGTCCTGCCATCAAGACCACATCATGCACCGAAAAATCCTTCGCCACTTCCTTTTCTCGGGGACTGCGGCGGAGTTCATGCCCAGCGTTGTTTCCCTTGACCCAGATCTGGTTCAGGAAATACCGATCTCCATAGCGGTGGAAGACGAGCTTGGTTTGGCTCGCGGACTTCGATGATATGCACGAATTGAAAGCCACTAGGTTCGTGGTGTTAGTGTCCAGATCGCGGATCGCAAGGACCTTTCCAGCATCATCCACGGACTGTACCAGGTATTCCCCAGCGGGTAGGGTGGCGCGGTTAACGATGAAACCGAAAGGCACCTTCACCCTCACCTTGATTGTTTGTGCACTGGCAACCGTTGTGACTGCCAGGGCGAGTGCTGCAGTGAATAACAGGAAGTTCCTCTTCATTTAGGGTTCCTCTTTCCGGCTGAGTGCCGACTGTTTTGTCTTACAAATGGAAAGCGTGTGTACAAGAAAACACCGCCAGTTCGCCGCAAAATAGTCTGTCGGAGCACTTGACAAACTCGGATATAATCGGGCGGTCCGGCCCCGGGGGCGCATGATGGGGAACGGTGCTGGCGACGTCACACAACTTCTGCAGCAATGGCGAGCCGGAGATTTGCAGGCCGAGGCCGCGCTCTTTGAGTTGCTGCTGCCCGATCTGCGTAAGATTGCTGGCTGCTGCTTCCGCGGCGAGCGTTCAGACCACACTCTCCAACCCACCGCCCTTGTCAACGAGGCCTTTGTCCGACTGGTTCGAGCGAAGAACATTGAATGGCGGGACCGCGGCCATTTCTTCGCTTTAGCCGCTAGGATCATGCGCCGCTTTCTTATCGACCATGCACGTGCTCAGCCGAGCGTTCAATTCCTGCCTATGGAAGGGTTTCCTGAGCGTGCTCTGGGCCGGCGCACCCCGCTGGAGATAGCGATCACTGTCGATGCCTTGTTGAACGAACTGGAAAAAGAGTCGCCTCAGCGCCGCGCTGTCGTAGAGTTGAAATTCTTTTTGGGGATGACTGATGAAGAGTCGGCGGATGCCCTGAATCTTAAGTTACATACCTTTCAGCGCGAATGGCATCGCGCCCGCCTCTGGCTCTATACGCGATTAACGGTGGACAATGCCAACGAACTCTGAACGCGACGAGCGAGTCATGAAGATCGTCTCGCAAGCCCGTCGTCAGTCCCCGGCGGAGCGCGAGCCCTTCCTGCGCTCGGCGTGTGAAACCGACTCCAATCTGTACCAGGAGATTGCTGAGACGCTCGAGTGGGAAGCTCGCATGGGCAGTTTCCTGCAGCAGCCCCTGGTTGCCCTCACGGTGGTTGGTCGCCCGTTTCGTCCCGGCGAAGTGATTGAAGGTCGTTTCGAGATCGTCCGCACCGTCGGCGAGGGCGGCATGGGCGTTGTTTACGAAGCCATCGACCGTAAACGCAATCTGCGCATAGCGGTCAAGTCGGCAAAGCCCGGCTTCCAGCGCCTGCTTTCGCCCGAATTGGAAGGCGCGCTCAGAGTGCGTCACCCCAACATCTGCCTGGTCAACCAGATTCACACCACCAAGATGGACGCCGGAGAAGTTGATTTTCTCAGCATGGAGTTTCTCGAGGGGGAAACTCTTTCCACGCATTTGGAGCGGAAAGGCAAGCTCGAACCCACAGCTGCTCTCGAGATCGTGCGCCAGCTATGCGCAGGGCTCTCAGAAGCACACCACAGCGGGATCGTCCATGGTGATTTGAAAAGCAGCAATATCATTCTCAGCCAGAATCCCGACGGAAGTCTGCGCCCGGTCATTACCGACTTCGGCCTGGCGAGCGGAGCGAATCAACCATCTGGCGCGTTCGGCGGCACCCTTGACTACATGGCGCCTGAATTATTGCTGGGGCAGAAAACGACGAAGTCTTCCGATCTGTATGCTTTGGGCGTCGTTCTCTACGAAATTGTCACCGGCCGCTTACCGTTCGAACACCAATCACTCGACAGTCGTCCGATTCGTCCGCCCGCACCGAGCGACTTGGTGAAGGGTCTTGATCCACGATGGGATGCGGTGATCATGGACTGTCTCAGCGAATCTCCGGCGGCCCGTCCCACCGATGCCTCCCAGATTATCGCTCGGCTCGAAAAACGCCCTCTTCGCAAGATGCCGCTTATCGGTCTTGCTCTCGCCCTGATCGCTTCGTCCATAACGCCGATTCGAGAGCGAGTGATTGACTGGTTCACACCCGCCAACATGCGATTGGCCATCCTTCCCTTTCAAGGTCCGGCTGAGGCAACTGTCATCGGGGCGGGCGCGCTCGAGGATGTTTCCGACCGCCTCCGCCACCTGCCCAGCGCTCGCCGCACCCTCACCGTGATCCCCCTTACCGGGGAACTAGAGAACAGTGTGAAGACCCCCGAGGAGGCAAACAAGGTTCTCCACGCAACGCACGCCTTGCAGACCTCGTTGCGCCGCGAAGGCGACGACTACGTTGTAGAGGGTTCCGTTATCGATTTGGCTACGAAGGCTCACCTTCGCGATTTCTCCAGTCGTTATTCCAAAGCAAGCATAGGATCTTTCCCATCCGCTCTGGCTGGTGAGGTCTCGCTGGCGCTGCGACTGCACAGCGCTGCGGTTCCGGAGTTCTTGTCGGCGCAGGCCACGGCTCCTTACGACAGGGGTCTTTACCTCTTACGCACCGACCGCCAAACCTACGAAGACGCGATCACGCTCTTTCAGGAAGCTGCCCGGCTAGACCCGCGTTCGCCCTTGCCGCTAGCTGCTCTGGCCGAGGCACAGATCGCGAAGTTCGAGACCACGAAGGAACACAGCTGCCTGGTTGAAGCGCAACAAGCTTTGCGGCAAGCCGAAGGTCTCAACCCCGATTCCGCCAGAGTCCGTCTCGCCGACGGTCTACTCAATCAAACCGCTGGACAATACGCGAAGGCCCTTGATGACTATCGTCGCGCTCTCGATCTCGAACCACGAAACGTGGATGCGCTCCTCGGAATTGCTGGCGTCTATGACAAATTCGACATGCCCGACAGAGCCGTGGAGGCCTACCACCGGGCGATTAACCTGGACCCGGGGTACTACTGGCCTTATGAACTGCAGGGCGTTTTCTTTTATCGCAGGGGACGGTTTCCCGAAGCGGCCGAGCAATTCCAAAGAGTGATCGAGCGTGCTCCCGGTATGTTCAAGCCCTACAGCAATCTTGGCGCGACTCTTATGGATCTTGGTAAGTACGATGAGGCGGAGTCAGCACTTATGCAATCCCTGAAACTGCGCGAGACCGCACCGGCGCTCAACAACCTCGGCGCCATTCGGGCCTATCAAAAGCGGGATTCGGAAGCAGTTGAATACTACGAGCGCGCCGTGGCCATGGACCCATCAGATTATGTGTATGTGAACGTCCAAAACTTGGCGGATTCCTATCGTCGCCTTGGACGTATACGCGCTGCCAGGATGGCCTACCTCAAGGCTATGAACCTGGCATTGGGGGAGTTGGTCGAGAACCCCTCTGAAGGTTATCCCCGCGGTTTCGTGGCCTACTGCGCCGCAAGGTTAGGCGACATCAAAAGAGCGGAGTCGGAAATCGGGCAGGCACTGAAATCATCTCCGGGTGACAATGAGGTTATTGAGAGCGCGGTGTTGACCTATGAGGCTCTGCATCAAAGAGATCGAGCCCTCGCCGTCCTCACCAATGCCACGCCAGACCTCTTGCATGAACTCGAGCGGCACCCCGACTTGGCGGACTTTTGTCAGGATCCGCGCTTTCAACAGTTAGTTGCACAAGTCGTACAAGGAGGATAGGAGCCTATGAACTCCACAATCGAAAAGCACAAAGTGACAATAGAGCGTGAAGGGAACCACGTGATCGCCAAACCCGACGTTCTCGATGTGAAAAAAGGGGACACGCTTCAAATCGGCTGCAAGAATGGAACGTTCAGTGTGAAATTTAGACCGTGGCCGTTTGCGGGGAAAGAGGCGGCGGGATGGAGTCACGAGCGAGGAGGTGCTGACTTTTGACAAAATTGGCTCCTTCGAATTTCTCTGCTACCTAACGCCACCCGGAGGAAAGCAACTTATATACAAAACGAGCCCTGAGGGCCACCCGATTGGTGGCCGCGGTAACGTACATCCGTAGGTTCTATAACGCTCGGGTCCATGGCATGAGAACAATCTAGTTTGTGGGCCGGAGCCGTGTCTGTGACGGATGAACATCCCCACTCAAGCCCCTACCCGGCTTGAGTGGGGCCACCCGCCGCACCCGTCTGCCCTCGATTTCTCCTGCGAACCGCTATCCCCGAAAGACCCGTCCACTTTCGTGGGCATCGCAATCCACCAAAGAGGACTTGCCCCTCCTCGCAAAAGACGCTACTTCTCGCAAGGACGCCGAATTCGCAGAAGTGGTAAAGCCCATCTACATTCCCGCCCTCGATGGCTTGCGCGCGATTGCGTTTTTCATTGTCTTTGTCGCCCACTCGATGCCTTCCCGACATCTGCCGGGAGGCTTTGGTGTCACCGTCTTCTTCTTCCTCAGCGGATACCTGATTACGACCCTGTTGCGCAGCGAGGCCGAGCGTCGGCAATCCATCAACCTGAAAAACTTCTACCTGCGCCGCCTGTTACGTATCTTTCCCCCCTGCTACGTGACTCTGGTGCTCGTGACCAGCCTTGCCTGCGTTGGGCTGCTCTACAACACGGAAAGTTACCGATCTTTGCCGGCTGCATTCCTCTATTTCTCCAATTACTGGAACATCCTAGGTTTGGGAAATCTTCCAGCGGGCATGGGTGTGCTCTGGTCACTTGCCGTCGAGGAGCACTACTACCTCCTGTTCCCTGTTCTCTATGCCGGGCTCGTCCACGCCGGCGTTGGCCGAAAGCATCAGGCCACGTATCTGCTCTCGCTGTGTGCCGGCGCACTCCTTTGGCGCTGCTGCCGGTCTGTTTTGTTCCATTCGCCCTGGGAAAATATTTATGAAGGAACTGACACGCGCTTCGATTCGATTCTGTACGGCTGCGTCTTAGCCATCGTGGCCAATCCCCGCCTGGGCGATAGGGTCCAGTGGTGGACAAAGCATGCCGGTGTTCTCGCATCCGCGGGAGCGCTCCTCATTGCCGTCTCTTTCGCCTATCGCAACCCGTTCTTTCGCGACACCTTCCGATACACGCTGCTCGGCATCGGACTGGCGCCCATCTTCTTCCTGATCTCACTTCCCCAAAAGCATCTCCTCACCCGCTGTCTGGAGTGGCCGGTTTTGTGCTGGCTGGGTCAGCTTTCCTACACCATGTACCTCATTCACCACACACTCTTTCACCACTTCTACCATTTCTACCGTCCCGGTTTCTTGCTCGCTTTCGGAATTCTGGTCGCCACCGTCATCTATGCGCAAGCCATGCGCACCTTGGTTGAGCTGCCTCTGCAAAGACGTCACAACCGTTTTCGTGACCAGACAAAAACCAGCTCAGGTTCTCCTTCAGACTGGCTTCTCACCTCCATCTCTGTCTCCGGCGTGGAAAAGCAAAAGGGCACTCGCCCACTGGCCGCGGCATGAACAGCCCCAATCCGTTCCTCTCGCTCCGCGGCGAACTAAGACATCACCCCCTTGACAACTCCCTCGCTCACCTCTTACAATTAGCACTCGATAGGCGTAACTGCTAACAGCCCCGCCTAACCCATCCAAATCATAGGTTTACGCAGATCAACCGAAGCACGTCAACCTTCTAACTACTTGAAAGGAGTAACAAACCATGGCGAAATTTTCACCACTCCATGACCGCATTCTGGTCCGTCGCGTGGAAGAAGCTTCCACCACTCGTGGCGGCATCATCATCCCCGACTCGGCCAAAGACAAGCCGCAGGAAGGCGAAGTCATCTCCACCGGCAAAGGCCGCACCAACGACGAAGGCAAGACCTTCCCTCTGGCCGTCAAAGAAGGCGACCGCATCCTGTTCGGCAAGTATTCCGGCACCGAAATCAAGATTGATGGCGAAGACTTCATCATCATGAAGGAAGAAGAAGTCCTCGGCATCCTCACCGGCGCCGCAACCCCGGCCAAGAAAGAACTCGCCGGCTCGAAGCAGTAGCTAAGCTCGTCAGCCGTCAGCTCGTCAGCTCTGCAGCGAAGCCGATCTCTGACAAGCTGCGGCGCTAAGGCTACGAGCTGAAAGCTGACAGCTGATAGCTGACAGCCCGCAGCCAAGAAATCCGCAGGCCCATCCTGCAAAGAAATTATGAGGAGATAAAACAATGGCAAAACAAATTGTTCACGGAGAAGAATCCCGTCAGGCGATCCTCCGCGGCGTCAACCTTCTGGCCGATGCCGTGAAGGTCACCCTCGGCCCCAAGGGCCGCAACGTAGTCATCGAAAAGAAATTCGGTTCGCCGACCATCACCAAAGACGGCGTCACCGTAGCCAAGGAAATCGAACTGCGCGACGGCCTCGAGAACATGGGCGCCCAGATGGTTCGTGAAGTCGCCTCCAAGACCTCCGACGTCGCCGGCGACGGCACCACCACCGCCACCGTTCTCGCCCAGGCCATCTTCCGCGAAGGCGTCAAGACCGTTGCCGCCGGCGCCAATCCAATGGCCCTGAAGCGCGGCATCGAGAAGGCCGTCACCATCATCTGCGGCAAGATCGACAAAGAAGGCAACCGCGTCAACGGCGAACTCGACAAGCTGTCGAAGCCCGTCACCGGCGAAATGATTGCCCAGGTCGGCACCATCTCCGCCAACAATGACGAGACCATCGGCAAGATCATTGCCGAGGCGATGAAGAAGGTCGGCAAGGACGGCGTCATCACCGTCGAAGAGTCGAAGACGCTCGAGACCCAGCTCGAAGTCGTCGAAGGCATGCAGTTCGACCGCGGCTACCTCTCGCCCTACTTCGTCACCGATCCCGAGCGCATGGAAGTCGCCATCGAGAACGCCTACATCCTGATCAACGAAAAGAAGATCAGCTCGATGAAGGACCTGCTTCCGCTGCTCGAGCAGATTGCCAAGTCCGGCAAGCCGCTCCTGATCATCGCGGAAGACGTGGAAGGCGAAGCGCTCGCCACCCTCGTCGTCAACAAACTGCGTGGCACGCTGCAAGTCGCGGCCGTCAAGGCTCCTGGCTTCGGCGATCGCCGCAAGGCGATGCTGCAGGATATCGCGATCCTGACCGGCGGCAAGGCCATCACGGAAGATCTCGGCATCAAGCTCGAGAACGTGCAGATCGGCGACCTCGGCCAGGCCAAGAAGATCACCATCGACAAGGACAACACCACGGTGGTCGAAGGCAAGGGCAAGCACGCTGAGATCGAAGGCCGCGTGAAGGAAATTCGCAGCCAGATCGACAAGACCACCAGCGACTACGACCGCGAGAAGTTGCAGGAGCGGTTGGCGAAGCTGGTCGGTGGCGTAGCCGTCATCAAAGTCGGCGCCGCAACCGAAACCGAAATGAAGGAAAAGAAAGCCCGCGTGGAAGACGCGATGCATGCGACCCGCGCAGCCGTGGAAGAAGGCATTGTCCCCGGCGGCGGAGTTGCTCTGGCCCGTTGCGCCGCAGCGCTCGACAAGGTGAAGGCCGAAGGCGATGAGCAGATTGGTATCAACATCGTCAAGCGCGCCATCACCGAACCGCTGCGCATGATCGCCGAGAACGCCGGCGAAGAAGGCGCAGTGATTCTGGGCAAGGTGCTCGACTCGAAGGAAACCAACTTCGGCTTCAACGCCTTCTCCAACGAGTACGAGGATCTGGTCAAGGCCGGCGTGCTCGATCCGACAAAGGTCGTGCGCACCGCCCTGCAGAATGCCGGCTCCATCGCCAGCCTGATGCTGACCACCGAAGCCCTGGTCGCCGAGATTCCTGAAAAGAAGGAAGCTCCGGCGCCGCGGCGGACACGGTGGCGGCGGCATGGGCGACATGTACTAAGAACAGCTGTCAGCTATCAGCTTTCAGCCGTTAGTAGAATCAAAGGCCCCGCTCGCAAGAGTGGGGCTTTTTGTCTGAGCGAGAATTGGCGCTAGTCAGTCGACTAGGCGGAGTTTAGGGCGGCCGACGAGGCCGCCCTTTCTGTTTAGCAGCGAGAGACATCCCCGGGTTTTCTCGGAGAAGGGTTAAACCCAGCGATTCCTAAAGTTGAATCAGTCGTTAGAACGTCACTTTCAGCCCGAACCGGATCACCCGGTTGCCCCCATCCTGCACGTACGGGAGGGCAAAACCGGTGGCTTGTCACTTCGATCACCCTGGGAAATCCGAGTCTGGACTTCCGCGAATATGACAGCTTTTACTACGTGGGCGACGACTGGAAAGCCACACGAAACCTGACGCTGAACCTGGGCCTGACGTATTCATATTATGGTCAGCCGGCGAATCTGTTTCATAACAATGACACGAAGCAGCAGACAGGCGGCTCGCCTTTCTGGGATCCAACTCTGCCTCTTTCTGTGACGACCTTCCCCAGCATTCCCGCTCCGAAGAGCAGCTGGGGCCAAGCCTCGGATTTGCTTACACGCCGAATTGGGGCGGGCGGCTGTTCGGCGGGAACAAAACTGTATTCCGCGGCGGATACCGCTTGAGTTACGATCCGCCGTTCTACAACATTTATCTGAACATTGCCAGTTCAGCGCCTCAGGTTCTCGCCCAGACGATCATTCCGGGCCAACCGCTGTTGGCCAGTCCGTTCGGACCGGCGGTGCGTAGCCAATTGTCTTCCTATTTGACCCTTGGCGTCTCCGATCCACGTTCTTTCAGCCAAACTCAAGTGACCCCCAACTTTGGGCCCGACAAGGTTCAGTCCTGGACCTTCGGTGTGCAGCGAGAGCTGGGAACTCACGCGGCGGCGGAAGTGCGATACGTTGGCAATCACGGGCAGAACTTATTCCAGTCGATTGACGGCAATCCGTACATTGCCGGGTTGGCGCAAGGCATCAGTGACGGCGTCTTCCGTTCGAACCTGTTGCCTGCCAGTTTGACGCCCTGCTCGGTGGCCAACGCAGTTGTGCCGACCGCGGTGGGCCGCGAGAACTGCAACGAAGGCAAAATTCGCACCCGCACCAATACTGCCTACTCCGACTATAACGGCTTGCAGGCGGAATTCCGGACCACCAACCTCTTTAACCAGTTAACCATGAAGACGAATTACACATGGAGTAAGACAACCGATAATGCCAGCGAGATTTTCGGCACCTTCGGAGGCGGCGGCACCTATGCGTTCGCGCAGAATCCGCTGAACTATACCAGCGCGGAACATGGGCTCTCGGGCCTGGATTTTCCCAACACTTGGACCGTGTCTTTCAATGAGGCGATCCCCGTTTTCATTCGACAGCGCGGTATCCTCGGGCACATGTTTGGGGGCTGGTCTGTGGCCGGTACCTACATCCTGCAGTCGGGGCAGACCTACACGACGGAGCAGATTTTCTTGAGTTCGGCGAGCAGCCCTTACAATACCCTCGACAACAGCTTCAATGGTTCCTTTAACAGTGGCTTTGAGACCGCACGACCTTTCGTGAGCAATCTCTCCGCTCCTGCCACTGCGATTGGCATCTACGCGGTGGATGCGTGCAACCTATACGGGAACGCGCTGAGTTGCGGGGCAGCTCCAAATTCTCTGGTCGACTTCGCCGAGTTGAATGGAAGCAATGGAGCAACGACAACGGCCGTCCAGGCCAATCAGGTCCACTTCATCGCCAACACGAACGAGGCGCAGATCATTGCCGGCACGCCCTACGGGAACGCGGGTCGCAACATTTTGCGAGACTACAAGACCAACAGCGCGAGCTTCCAGCTTGCCAAGACGGTGAATTGGGGCGAGCGGGTTCGCATCATATGGCACATGAGCATGGTCAACGTCTTCAATCATCCCAACTACGGTAGCATCGATCCATTCTTGGAAGACGCGGGGTTCGTTGGAGGTCTGGCCGGCAAATGTGAAGGTCTACGAGGTCAAAATCTACAAGGTCAAAATCCCCATCCCTTCGACTATGCTCAGGGCAGGCCTCTTTCGCATAAAACGCGAAAGAAGAGTGGGGCACCCGGCTTGTAGCGCTTGCTTTATCGGTCGAGTTCGGGCCACTTATCTTTTGGCAGAGCCTGCTTTACGGTTTCGATTTTCTGAAAGCCGTCTTTCAAAACTGTGTCTTTTGCATTTTGCCGAGTAACAGAGATCGGGGTGAGCAGGATTGCTTTCGTCGTCTCTGTGCCGTTAGGAACGGTTGTCTTGGTTTCTATATTGGCGTGCCGGGACAGCATAACCGCGGCTTCGGCGGCGGTGCGGGCCTCGCCTACGATGGGTTTGTATACAGTCATGAGCTGGGTGCCTTCGTACAGCCGCGCCACACAAACAAGATCCGCGTCCTGCCCGGTTACCAGAACTTTTCCGGACAGGTTGTTGTCCTCGAGGGCCTGGATCGCACCGCCCGCAGTCGAATCATTCGATGCCACGATGGCGGTCAGGGGGACCTTCAGATCGTGCAGCGCCTTCGTGACAAGAACGTATGCCTGAGTGGCACTCCACTCAGGGATCCAAATGTCGGCTAGGATTTTGATATCACCGCGGTCGATGAAAGGCTGCAGCACGCTCATTTGACCCGCGCGCACGACCTTGGAGTTCGGATCGAGCGGCGAACCGCCCATCAGAATGTAATTGCCCTTGGGCGAGTGCTCCGTCAAACATTTCGCTTGCAGCACGCCCACGGAAAACAGATCGAAGCCGACATAGAGATCCACATGGGGGTTGTGTACGAGCCGGTCATAGCTGATCACCGGGACGTGTTTGGCATGAGCCGCTTCTACGATTCGGCTTGCTTTCTCGAAATCGTGAGGTAGGAGCACCAGAACATTGATACCCGAATTCAGCAACTCGGTGACTTGCTGGAACTGCAAGTCATCATCGCCGTTGGCGGAGCGGGTGATGGTTTGTGCTCCAAGTTGTTGAGCGCGGAGTTGAAATTCATCCAAGTCGGTCTGCCAACGCTCGCCCTTGGTGGCCTCGATGGAAAATCCAATCTTGATTGCAGGTTTTTGCTGTGCCTGTGCACAGCAAGAGGCGATCCCAAGAACAAAGAGTAAACCGCACACGGTCGACTGCCGAACGCGCATGACGTTCTCCCGGCCGGGGCCAGTGTCCGCACTCGATCAGGGAGGCCCGCAGCATACAATAGAGTGATGGTAGTGACCGTTGTGCGAGTCATCAATTTACTTTCGTAATGGCGGCTCGCCAAGTCCTCTGCTGCGTGCGTGAGGGATCACTACTTCACACCTTTCTCCGGGTTCCACGAGCCTTGCAGTTTGCGAGCGTAGACGATCTGCCCGATATGGTAAGCATTGTGGGTGCAGAGAGTGGCAATGGTCGGGGCCATCGACGACAGCTTTTGGTCGTCGGCCGATTCGACGAGCTTTTCGAGATCGGTCATCACCTGGTCGAGCTGCTTGACGGTGTCAGTCCATTGTTTGTCGTCAAATTTATTGAAGGTTTCATCGTTGCTGCCGGTGAATTTTCCTGAATTCTCCCCTTTGAGCCTTTGCAGGTTGAGGCGATTCCAAAACAGCAGATGATAGGTGAGCTGACCAGCAGAGTGGGCTCCGGCTGGAGGTTGCCAATTCGCCTGCTGCGGGCTCAGTCCGTCGACCGCCACGCTGATGGGCACAAACCAATCTGCCTGATTGTGGGTGGTGTGCAATTCGCGGAGCAAGATGCTTCGCAACGTCGCCGGAGGCTGCTGGCTTTGTGCCTGACAGACCCAGGAGAACATGAGGACCAGAACCGAGAAGATGATCGTGCGGGAGTGTTTCATCAGGAGTGCTCCTTTCGATTGATGTGAGATCGCCGACGAAGATAGATGCATTTATGCTGAATAAGTTAGCAGGCAGCAAGCGAAGGGGCAATCGATTGGCACCCGACGAATACTTCTGCCGAATGGTCGGAACATTCTCCGCATCCCCTCCGTACTTCTCCATGTCCCTCCTATCCCGTGAAAGGAATTCTCATGAGATCTCGATCGTATTGGACCGCAATTCTGTTGGTGACGGCGATTCCCTTCTTTGCGCTCTGCACTGTGGCCGCACAAAACACTGGCGTACAGAATGTTCCGGCGCTCGACAAGATTCAAAGTCAGGAGGAACTCAACCGCGTGGGCGCCGCTTTGGATGCTGCGCTGTTCGATTCCTACAACCGCTGCGATCTCGAGAAGTTTGCGGCGTTCATGGACGAGAATGTGGAGTTCTATCACGATCAGGGCGGGGTCACGCTGGGCAGAGCGGCGTTGACGGACAGCGTGAAGAAGAATATCTGTGGCAAGGTGACTCGCGAACTCGTGCCCGGATCGCTGAAGGTTTACCACATGAAGGGCTACGGCTTTGTCGAGATGGAGGTTCACCGGTTTCACCACCCTGGACATGACGATACGGAAGGAGTGGGCGAAGGGCAGTTCGTGCATTTGTGGCAGTACAAGGACGGGGCATGGAGGGTCACACGCGTGATCAGTTACGACCATCACGCGGCTGGAAAATGAAGAGGTTGTAACTTTTGGACCGGCACCTTCTTGGATAACAAGAAAGTCAAAATCCCCATCCTAACGTCGCAAACAGCGCGACGTTAGGATGGGTCACCCGCGGATTCAGGGAGCCTGCCCGTCTTCCCTTTCCAAATCCGCGCGACCGATCCCCTTGCGTACACTTTGGTCATCGCACCATCACCGAAAAGGTTCCGGACGCATGCTATAGTGCGGTTTCAACCATGGGATCCTTTCTTTTGTTCGCGTTTTCGTGGTGGGGCATCCTGCTAAGGATTGTGGCCATAGTCCACTTCATCCGGCGGAGGCCGGACTGGTTTTGGATCTGGGTGATCCTGATTCATCCGATCGGTGCGCTCGTCTATATCGTGGTGGAAGTGATTCCGGACGCGGGGCTGCTGCGAAGTTCATTTCAGGTCTTCCCACGACGGAAGAGGATTCAGGAACTGGAGCGGACGATCCTCGACAATCCTTCGGCGGGAAACTATGAAGAACTGGGACTGCTGTACATCGACGACGGCAACCACGCGAAGGCGCGGGCGTGTTTCGATAAGGCAATTTCGTCGCGGACAGACCACGTCGATCCGTTCTACCGCCGGGGAGTTGCGGAAGTCGAACTAGGAGACTTCGCGGCGGCGGTGCCGGATTTGGAGCGCGCGGTCAACTCTGATCCTGACTATGACTTTCACCGCGCCAAGGGTTTGCTGGCTTGGGCCTACGCGCAGACTGGACAATCCGAGAAGGCGGATGCGATGTTTCGGGAGGCGACGCGGATTTCGACGATCTCCGAAACGTATTATCACTATGCATTGTTTCTGCAGTCGCAGGGGCGCGCCTCGGAGGCCCGTGTGTGGTCGCAGAAGATTCTCGACAAGAAGCCGACAATGCCGGGATATCTGCGACGGCGGGAGCGGCCATGGTTTCGGAAGGCCAGTGCGCTGCTAGGACGATTGCCGGCGTAGCCGACAGCTAGCAGCGAGTCTTCCAAGGTGGGCAGCAAAAGTCTTCAACCACTAAGGACACTAAGGTTCACGAAGGAAGACCTTTGCACTCGAGTGCTCGCGGTTTACGGGTATGTCCGGATGGTAAAATCGATTCAGTGACGATTTCCAACCCTTCCATACGGCTGCTGGCGACCGACATCGACGGCACGCTGCTTAATCCACAATTTCAGGTTTCTGAGGGCGATCTGATGGCGCTGCGGCGGGCGCACGCGGCGGGGATCGAGATTGTGCTCGTGACCGGGCGCGGCATACGTTTGCCCTGCCCATCGCGAAACAGTTGGGGTTTGATTTGTGGCTGATCAGTTCGAATGGGGCGGTGACGCGGTCGCTGGCGGGGGAGACGTTTCATCGCGACATGATGCCGGCGCAAGACGTGCCGCAGGCTGTGCGGGGCGATGCAAGAATTCCGCGGCAACACCGTTCTGACGTTTGATCAGGAAACCAAGGGCGCGATTGTGCTGGAGCGGCTGGACGAGTTGGGGCCGAGCATCCGGCGATGGCTCGAGAAGAATATGGAGTACATCGAGTTCGTGGTGCCGATTGAAGACGCGCTGGTGAACGATCCGGTGCAGGCGATGTTTTGCGGGACGATGGCGCGGATGACCCTTAGGCGCTGCGGGCGCTGGAAGGCGCGGGCATGGATGGAACGGTGACCGTGTTGCGGACGGAGTATCCGGAGCGGGATTTGTCGATGATTGATGTGCTGAATGCGGGGTGTTCGAAAGGGCATGCGCTGGAGCGGTGGGCTGCGCATCGCGGCTACCGGCGCGAAGAGGTCATGGCCGTCGGTGACAACCATAACGATGTGGAAATGCTTGAGTTTGCGGGGCATCCGGTTATCATGGGGAATGCGTGCGAGGAGTTGCGAAGCCGTGGATGGACGGTGACGCTGAGCAACGATGCGTGCGGGATTGCCGCGGCGGTGGAGTTGGCGTCTGGATGGCGAAGCTAGACTCCGGCGGAGCTTCGGTCGTAGGCTTAGGCATGAGCTTCGAGTGTCAACAGGTCTGGCATGAAATTGTTGGTTCCAAGTCGGGTGGGTTGGCGATCATCGCGGTGCTTGCGGTGGCGGCGCTTCCCTGCTTTGCCGGCGAGGTTGCAGTGCTGAAGAATGGATTCTCCATCCGGCATGAGCGGCGGGAGATTGTCGGGGACGTTACGCGGCTGTATGTGACCGCGGATGGGGCGAGTTTTGTGGATGTGCCGACGGCGGAGATTGAGCATTTTGAGGCTGCGCCGGAGTTGGCCGGCTCCCGGCTTTCGTCAAATCTCCAGCCTTCGAAAGCTCAGGGGAGGCCCTTCTCGCAAACTACGCGAGAAATGGGGCACCCAGTGCGGCGCACTTGCCGACGTCTGTCGATTTGACATGAAGTGGTGAATTCGGCTAGCGGGCGGTACCGGCTGGATCCGGATCTGGTGAACAGTGTGATCAAGGCGGAGAGTGGATTCAATGTGCGGGCGGTGTCGCCGAAGGGCGCGCAGGGGCTGATGCAGTTGATGCCGGGAACGGCGTCGCAGCTGGGAGTGCCGAATGCGTTCGATCCGCAGGCGAATGTCGAGGGTGGGACGAAGTATCTGCGGGAACTGCTGGAGCGCTACAACTTCGATCTGGTGAAGGCGCTGGCCGCTTACAATGCCGGGCCGCAGCGGGTGGAGCAGTTTGGCGGCGTGCCTCCTTATTATGAGACGCGGGCGTATGTGGCGCGGATCGTGCAGGGACTTCAATAAGAAGAAGGCGGCGCAGGAGAAGGCGGCTGAAGCCTCGCGCCGAAGCTGGCGCTCGAAGCACGCCAGCACAAACCGGATCGACCGGCTGTGGCCAGTCAGGCCAGATGCCGGTCCGGGCTCAAGCGAAAGCTGCAGATTCAACACTCCGTCATCCGAGCAAGCGAAGTACCTCGCATCGCGGCAGCATGAGGCTGCCGACGAATCCTAGTCATTCGGCCCGCAAAGAATGCGGGCTTCAGTATGACGCATCGTGACTGTGCGGCCTCGAATACTGCTGGTTTCACTCGCACGAAGGCGCTCGATCTGGTTTGACCCCTTGGGCGCGGTCATTTACCTTGGGTGGTGCCGTTTCCCGCTTCGCGTTGCGAGCGCCGCGGCGCGGAGTTTTCCCCCTTCATGGATAAGAAGCGCATTCTGGCCAGCGTCGTGGTGTTCCTCATCCTGGCCGTTCTGATTTACCTGCAATACCGGCACTGGCGGAGCTTTGACTGGGGCACGTTCTGGAGCCAGACTCATCGGATCAAGAAGATCCATGTGCTGCACGGGATTGCGCTGATTTACATCGCCTATGTGATGCGGGCGTTGCGCTGGAAGATTTTCCTGAAGCCGGTGCGGCCGAAGACAACAGTCGCGGAGCTGGTTTCGCCGACGCTGGTTGGGTTCGCGGGAATCGCGCTGCTGGGGCGGGCCGGGGAATTCATTCGTCCGTACCTGATCGCACGACGGACGGAGCTTCCCTTCTCGTCGCAACTGGCGGTTTGGGCGGTGGAACGGATCTTTGACATCGGAGCGTTCGCGGTACTGGTGGCGCTGGCCATTTTTCTGCCGAGCGCGTTGCCTTCCATTCCACATCCGGAGTTCTACAGAAGCTTCCGCGAGGCAAGCTTTCTTCTGATTGCCATCGTCGCGGCGACCGCGGTAGCGGCAGTCCTGATCCGCCGCAACGTGGAGGTCGCGGCGCAATGGGTGGAACAGCGGTTCTCGCACCTCTCTTCGAACCTGGGACATCGGCTGGGCCAGAAGGTGCGAGAGTTCGGCATGGGCCTGAACACGATTCACGGACCGTTGTCGATGCTGTGGCTGGCGATGGTATCGGTGGGGATGTGGTATCTGATTGCGCTGGCATACAAGGAAGTGACGCATTCCTACGGCGTGGATGCGCTGGAGATTCCGGTCTCGCAGTTATTGATTCTGATCTTCGCCAGCATGGTCGGTTCGCTGCTGCAGTTGCCGGCGGTCGGTGGTGGCTCGCAGATCGCAACGATCGCGATCCTGTCGAGTGTGTTTGATGTGCCGCGGAGATGGCGGCCAGTTGCGGAATACTGCTCTGGCTGGTGACCTTTGCGGCAGTGATTCCGCTCGGCCTTTTGCTCGCGCATCGAGAAGGACTGTCGCTGCGAAAGTTGTCGGCGGAAAGCCACCAGGCGGAGGAATCCGAGATCAAGAAACCGCCGGCGCCTTGAGGCGGATTTGCCCGTCGATCGTGTCCGCATAACATTGTCGCCTCCCAAACGCCTACGCGGTTTGTTGGCGAGGCGTAACTCCAGCGAGAATCGTTTCTCGTACAGGAAGCGGGGCTCGAAGCGGAACATCGGAAACTACTGTGCGCACCAAATCAGTCTCCAGCCGCCACCAACCGCTGAAGGTCTGCGTGCTCGAATAGCGAATGCTCAAGGGATGCCAGATAGTCAGGTCGGCGGCGAGTGGGTGCGTCACACGGCTGGGCTGGACGCTCATGCATCTGGTGTCGAGCCGAAGACCGACGCGCAGAGCCTTGAGCGCGCTTTCTTTGGCGCTCCAGAGCAAGGCGAGGAGCTGGGCGCGTTCGGGCGGAGGGGTGTCCGCGAAGAGCTCTTGCTCGTCGGCGGTGAAGTAGTCGTCGACGAAGGCGGGGGTGCGCGGTTCGACCATTTCCAGATCACAACCGAAATTGCTTCCGCGTGGACCGACGGTGCACATGGCCGTACCGACACGGTGACTGAGTGAGATTGCGACGTTTGCCGGTTGGCTGTGGAGAAAGACTTCTGGCGCGCCGGACGATGCGGCGCGGATTTCGAGGTTTGCGAGGGCGGGAAGATCTGTGGGCAGGTTCAGGCAAGCGGCCAGGGCTTGCTTCGCGGTCCAGCGGCCCAGGCGCCAGTCGGAGCGGCGCTTGAGAAAACGCATGGAGGCGAGGCAGACGATCTCGTGCGGGCCCAGCCAATCGTTGTGGTCCGGGACGTCGGATTCGGTTTGTTCCAGCCAATAGAGGTCCATTGCTGTTGTGACTCCGATCTTTCGCGGCGTGCTCGGTTCAACTGCGCCATCCGCGAGTTGTGGGACCACAGGGGCTAAAGCCCACAACGATTTCCCGATGCCTTACGCGGCCCTAAAGGGCCGCTCTTCCACGGTGGCGCAGGCTTGAGTGGCGCTCATCTATATCTCGTTCCACCATATCTTTTTCCACGGCCTCTTTACGCGATGGACCCTTAGCGCCACCCACCGCTTCCGCCGTGAGCTGCAATCTTTCGCCGCTCCGCGGTTGGGCATCTGCACTCGCTACGCGGCTTCTACGATTTCGAGAGTTCCTTTCTCCAGGGATTCTTCTTCGCGATGGATCCCGCGCTCGACGGCGTCGATGAGATAGGAGCGCAGATTCGCGGGCGGAATAATGTGGTCGAGGGCGCCCACGCTCTGGGCGCGTTGTACGCTGTGCACGTGGTCGAATTCACTGGCCATCTCGCCTAGCTTTTCGGAGTAGACGACATCGTGAAGCTCGTTCCACTGGGCGCGGAGGCGTCCCTTTTCGGCGGCGTCGGCCTGGAGCATGGCCTGATTGAGGGCCTGTAGGCGTTCATCTTTGCGGGTGCGGGATTCGACTTCACCGGCAAAGACCACTGCCGCAGCGGGAGCTCCACCGATCACCGAGGCGTAGGTTCCTTCGAGCGCGGCGGCCTCGATCTGCTCGTTCAGCGAGCGAGAGAATACGACGTAAGCGCCGCCGTGATAACGAGATATCACGCAAAACACGATGGGGCCTTTGAAGTTCACCACGGCGCGGCCGATTTCAGCGCCATATTCAAGTTGCAGGCGGCGCATCGATTCTGGGGAACCGTCAAAGCCTGACAGGTTGGCGAGGACGACGACCGGGCGATTGCCGCTGGCGGCGTTGATGGCGCGCGCCACTTTCTTGGAAGACTGGGGAAACAAAGTTCCTGCGGACCACTGGTCGGGGCCGTCTGCGGGGACGAATCCGAGCCGAGGCACGGAACGAGACTCGATGCCGATGAGACAGACGGGATAGCCACCGAGATGAGCGTCCCAAACGACGCCGGTTTCGGCGGCACGCATTCCGGCCCAACGCTCCAACGGCGGATGATCCTGATCGACGGCGGCCATCATCACTTTGCGAATGTCGAAGGGTTTTTTCCGGCCGGGATTGGTTTCGTCGGACAATATCTCGCCGACATAGGCGAATCCCTCTTCCCCGTTTTCGTTATGAGGAAAGGTTTGCACGTCGCGAGTGATGGGATCGGTGGTGACGGCGCGGCGCGGAAAGCGCTCGCCGGGCTTTACATACGTGTGATCGTAATGGCGGAACAAGATGTGGCAGGCTTCATTGATGTCGCTCGCCCAGTATTGGGCCTGGCCGTTGACGCCCATGATGCGGTCGTAACCGCCAATTCCCTGATTGTCTTCGGCGGAGATTCCGCCAGAGTAATCGAGGGCACGCTTGCCGGTCAGCACCATGGCGGCTTTTGGGGTCATGACTAGAATGCCGCGGGTATGCATGAGCATGGTCGCTTCGGCGTTCCAGTAGGGCTGGGCGCCGACGTTGATGCCATTGATCAGGAGATTGACTTCGCCGCCGGCCTGCGTGAAGTGGATAAGACGGCGCAGGACGCGGGCGATCCAGTCCATGTTTTCGACGCCGCTCTCCATCGAGATCTTGGCGCCGGCAGAGATGGGAAACCATTCGACGGGGATGCCCTTCTCTTCGGCGAGGTCGAGCGCTCCACTGATGAGGCGGCATTCGGTTTCAGCGAGGGCTCCGAGGTCTTTGCTAGGGTCCCCGAGGAGTAGGACGCGGGCCATGCCTTCGGGATAGCGAGTGGTGAAGTTGCGAATGATTCCGACGATGATGTTGGCGCGGTTCTTGCCGTAGGGACGATCCACGGGAACGAGTTTGCGGTCGGCATCGAGGTCGTACTCGACGAAATCGCCCGGAGGGAATTCACTGCGTGCCTCTTCCCGTGCGGGCGTGAGCATCTTGATGATTTCGTACGGATACACTAACCCGCGCTGGCGGACGCGCACGACTTTCTGGTCGTATTCGGAGAGTGGTTTGAGAGCGAGGAGTTTGTCGGCGGGACGGAAAGTGATTAGCAATCCGCTTCCCACCGGGCTGGAAATGCGCATGACGAGGTCGCGCAGTTCTCCGGTGGCAGGATTTGGGATTCGGGCGCGCACCACGACCTGTTCCAAGCCGAGGCCCTCGGTGACGGGGAGAAGGCGGCGAACGATGTCGCGCAATTCGTCCGGCTTGAGATTGAGCGAAGGCCAGACATAAAGGAAGACACGGTTCCAGTAGAGGCGCTCCTGGGGACGGCGCCGCGACTGAAACAGACGGATGGCGGCGAGGGTTTCCATGAGCATGCGTTCCAGATGGGGCAACTGCACGATGCGTCCAGCCTCGTCGCGGACGGGAGTAACATCGCGGACTTCGGCGGCGGCGAACAGGCGTTCGTCTTTTGGATTGTCGCGCGCAACCGCATGCAAGAGATAGACATCCTCGACGGAGGGCAGGCGATCGATCTTGAAATTGCCGAGGCGCCAGAGGTGCAGGCGCTTCCCCATCATGGGGTGCAAGCCGCGGAAGAATCGATCTTCCTGATATCCATTGTCTGTGGGTTGGTAGGTGAAGTGTTGGAGTCCGTTTGCGCGATGGCTATGGCTCGGGCCGGCAGCGGAGACGACGATGCGCCGGATGGAACGAGGAAAGGCAACCTGATTCAGCATCGCGTGAACGCTCGACTGAGTAACATCGGGATCGCCTAATTTGGCGGAATGACAAACGTTAAAATCGATCACGATGTCGTGATTGGCAGGGACGGCCGCGATGAGAGCGAAGATTGACTGCGCCGCGGCGGGAAGGCATTGATATTCGGAATACACCGCGACGACATGAACGCGCTTGCCTTCGTCATCATATTCGGCCGAGAAGCACGGACGTCCCTCAGGAGAGAAGGAACAAGGGTTCACTAACACACAGTTGCGGTAGTAGCGCCAAGTGAGCACCTCGAGCATATCGCCGCATAGAGCAGGATCGGCGGTTGGGAATCGGGCTGCGAACAGGCTCGCGAGCAACTGCGGACACTCGATCAGGGCGTGTAACCGGGCGCGGCGATCGGCTGCGTCGGGATGCGTATTGAGGTAGTTGAGATGGCCTTCTGCTTCCTGGAAGACCTGATCCCGCGCGTGCTCAAACAGCGGCTCGTCGAAATAGCGGTAACGTACTTCGCGGGCGAGATCGCTGATCGAGGGATAAGCTTCATGGGTGCTGGCGACGATGCGATCGAGAAGGGTGCGGAAGGAATTGCTGGGGGACCGTCCGGGAGCCCTGGCACGGCGCAGGCGACGCTGGAGGATATCGAGAATCGAGGCGAGCTGCCCGGCCATCCGCTGGTGCGATTTGCAGATCCACAGCAAAGTTTCTTTCAGAGCGGAAGATCCATCGAGTTCGCGAACACCGTAGTGAGACAAAGCGCTGCTGAGTGCCGCGACAAAGGCCGGGGGAAGCCCTTCGGCGTTGGTTTCGACCATACGCAAATACGAGAACAAGTACGATTCGGCGCTGGGCTCTTCCCCGGAAGCGCGATGGTTGACCTCCGGCTCGCGATGAAAGAGCGAGCAAATGTCCACAAAGATCGTAAGAATTTCGTCCTCGAGCTGGATGATCTCGTCACCCTGTGCGGGACAGACCTGGCTCCAGGTTACGAGTTCGCGGGCACTGGTTGAAGGATCAAGATCAAACCCGAGCATGACCTGACGAATTTCGTGAAGACTGTCAATGCAGGTGGCTTCACGATTTTCGCGCCAGGTGTGGGATTCGCCGAAGATGATGCGCTTCAGTAGCTCATGCGCGTCGATACCGGCGGTGCCTTCGATCTGCAAGAGCGGGGCTCCGGCGTCGACCTGCACATTCGGCATGATCATTATTTTTCGGACCCTGCCGGAAAAAGGAGCGACGATCTGAGTTTCCATTTTCATGGCTTCGAGAACGGCGAGGCGATCACCGACTGCGACGGTGTCTCCTGCCTTGACCGCGATGGAAACGACGACCGACGGGGAGGGAGCATGCACCACGCCACCATCGTCGCGGTCGATTTGGTGCGAAACGCTGTCCACGTCAATGCGGGAGGTGATGCCTTGGCTGACCGCAACGATATGGAATTTGCGGCCGAAGACCGCTAGCCAGGATTCGAACTGATCCAAGCGGTCAATGTGGGCCTCAATGCGTACGCCGTCGACCTCGATGCGGTAGTCTCGAGGGCCAGTACGATGGGCCTTGATCGCATAAAGGTGGCCGCGATAGCGCAAGGCGAGGGCGCGGCCGATGTCGCTCTGTACGCGCGGGCGGCCACGCGCAGCGGATGCGTAAAACTGAGATTGTTCTACCGCCAGTTCGGCGTCGTAGGCGTCGATGGCTGCCTGGACCAGAGCGACGTCCGCATATTTCCGGAAGTGGTGTCCGTCTTCGGCGGCGATGCGGTCGAGCCAGCCGACGTCTACGTTTCCGGCCTGCACCTCCTCACGCCGCAGCATTTCCAATAAGAATGCTTTGTTGGTCGCACCGCCTTTGACCACGATGACGCTTTCGCTGAGGGCACGCTGGAGACGGGACAGAGCTTCTCTACGAGTCTGGCCGTGAGCGATTACCTTGGCGATCATGGAATCAAACTCGTGGGAGATGGTGTCGCCTTCGGTGACACCGGTATCGACGCGCACGCCGGGGCCGGTCACCATGCGGAAACGTTCGAGGACGCCTGGGGCGGCCGCGAAATCGTTGTCGGGATCTTCTGCATTGAGGCGCACTTCAACCGCGTGGCCGAAACGGCACGGGGGATTGCCCTCGAGGAGTCCGCCGCGCGCAACGTGGATCTGCAATTTCACCAGATCGAGGCCGGTGGTGCATTCGGTGACCGGATGCTCGACCTGCAGGCGGGTATTCACCTCCATGAAGTAGAACTGCTGAGTCTTTGGATCGTAGAGAAATTCCACCGTGCCGGCATTGTTGTATCCGGCTAGTTTGCTGAGGCGAACCGCGGCTTCGCGCAGATCCTGATCTTGCTGGGGAGAGAGCGCCGGGGAAGGCGCTTCTTCGAGGACCTTCTGATGCCGGCGCTGAATGGTGCAATCGCGCACGCCGGCGGCCCACGCAGTTCCGTAATTGTCAGCGATGATCTGGACCTCAATATGGCGGGCTCCTTCGACCAATCTTTCGAGAAAGACGGTGGGATCGCCAAAGGCCTTGAAGGCCTCGAGACGAGCGCGCTCAAACGCCTGGGGGAGTTGGCTGGCGGAGTGGACCAAGCGGATCCCATGGCCACCACCGCCCGCCGTGGCTTTGATCAGAAGAGGAAAGCCCAGCCTCTGAGCATGGGAGAGAGCATCGGCGATCGATTCCACAGGAGAACCGCTCCAGGGAGCGACCGCGATCTGCGACTGTTCCGCCAAGCGTTTAGCGGCGATCTTGTCGCCGAGGCGTCGCATGACATCTCCGCTTGGGCCGATAAAGACAATTCCCATCTGCTGACAGAGGTCAGCGAAGGCCGCGTGTTCCGCGACGAAGCCCCAGCCGACCCAAACCGCGTCGGCGTGGGATTCCGCCAAGACCTGTTCGAGGCGCTTGTAGTCGAGGTAGGTGCTCTTGGTGAGAAGCGACTCACGATCCGTAGATAGGGCGGCGCCGAGACAGAACGCCTCGTCGGCTTCGCGAACGAACATGGCGTGGCGGTCAGGCTCGGTGAAGAGGGCAATGGCGCGCAGCGACACGCCATGCTCGGAACTGAACTCGCGGGCAGCATGGATGAAGCGCATCGCGGGTTCGCCGCGGTTCACAATCGCGATCCGTCGAAAATCATTCAGCATAAGGACCCCGGTTCTGTAGCTGGTGCGTCGTCACGCTACGAGTGCAGCATCTCCTGACATGATTTCCTGCAGCGTTTTCAGGTGTTGCGGGTTCACGGCATTCGGGAGCGCCACCGTCTCGTAGCCCGTGAGACGCAGGACGCAGTTCCCTTTCGCATCGGCGACGTCGATATCGAAACCTCGCTGAGCGTGATCGGGAGTGAGGATGGCATACAGCGGGCCATCGGTGGGAGCGGGCGTACGGTAGAGCGAGATTTGATGGACGTGCTGGGGCAGGCCCATGCGGCCTTGCACACCGAGTTCCCAGATGCCCGCGGTTTGGAAACACAGCTCGATCAAACGCGGCTGCAGCACTGTGGATAGATCAGAAGGCTGATGGTTGGGCGGGAGATTAGTCGCCATCAGTCCGATGAGCCGCGTGCCGTCCCACCATGCCTTCTCGACGACCTGATAAGCAGGGCCGTGGAAGTAGAGGCGGTAGATGTCGGAGGCTTCGATGAGGTGGCCCTCGGGTCTACCGAGAGCAAGGGTCGAGGGAGCTTGCGTGCGTTGTTTTGCAAGTCGCACGCGAGCGGTGAAGTGAGTGGTCGGTTGGGGCTCTGACTGGTTGGGCAGGGAGCGGTGGCCGATCAGGCGGCACTCCGCTAGCAGGTTTTCTCCGCTCGGATTGATTAGGGTTTCGATTTGCAGCGCACGCGGTTCGCTGCGATAGAACTTGAAGGGCGCGAGGAAGTTGACATCCTCGATGGCTTCGACCTGCCATCCGGGGAGCAGCGCGAGCGCGGCTTCAGCGAAGGCCTCGATGCCCATCACGCCCGGAAGCACTGGCGTGCCTTGGATCTGGTGGTCGTGGAGGAAAGGTTGGTCGTGAGGGTTCAGGGTGGTTTCGATGGTGTAACCGGTGGAGGTACTCAGGGAGACGACTGGGCCGGTGATGGGGCCTGCCGCTGGCAACTTTTGGGCGGCTTGCGCGACTGACGTGTCTAGTCCACCTGCGGAGTCGAGTTCGTTGAGTAAGACACCCAAGCGCTGGGCAACGACGATTTCGCCACGGGTGGCTCCGCCGGTGAGCTCGCGGCGGATCAGCGGGATGCCTGCCTCGGGGGGCAACATGTCGATGCCGGCGACCTCCATCATCTTGGGGATGGAACCGCGGGTGGCCATGCCGATCCCGCCCCATGCGGTCCAATCGATGACGATTCCGCGAGTGTTGGGACGAATCGTACGGAAGCTCGACGTGATCTTGCAGAGCAGATCGTTGGCGGCGCTGTAGTCGGTTTGACCAGCGTTACCGAAGCGTCCTGCGATTGAACTGAACGCTACGGTCGCACCCAGAGGCATGTCGCCGATGGCATGCAACAGGTTGAAGAAGCCGTCTGCCTTGACGTCGAAGACCAGGTCAAATTCCCGTGGATCTTTGTCAGGAAGGAAGTGGCTGCGCTCGATGCCCGCGGCGTGCAGCAGGACATCGATGCGGCCATGGCTCGTGCGCACCTCGTCAATGGCTTTGGCGACCGCCGACGCATCGGCGAGGTTGACGCTGAAATAATGTGGTGTGCCGCCTGCCGCTAGAACCGCGTCAATAGCGGATTGGGCCGCGTGCGCCCTTTCCAGGCTGGCGAGTTCCTTTTCGACGAGTGCGGGAGTGGCGCGCTCGCCGCGGGTCTGAATGCGGGCGAACAAATCGCGTTTCAGACTCTCTCTGTCGGTTGCGAAGCGGTTGAGGTCGGGATTCGTAGGATCGGGCTTGGGAACGAGATCCAGCAGATAGAAGGTGCCACCCGATGCGGCGGCCAGATCGGCGGTGATCGCTGAGACGATGCTCCCGGCGGCGCCGGTGATGACGAAGATGCTGTTCTTGTCGAGGACCATGCCGGGTTGACCATCGTTGGCGGGTTGTTCATCGAGGCCGATGGTCCAGCGCTGGTCTGCGGTGTATCCGATCTCGACTGCGCCAGGATCGCGCAACGTTTCGTTGATGAGGAATTCGGCGACGTCGGTCGCCTTGCGATTCGATTGGAAGTCGACTGCTTTCACCAGGGATTCGGGGCGTTCGCGCTTGTACGTTTTGCTAAAGCCAGTGACTGCGCCTCCGAGTGGGGCGAAGGCTCCGGCGTCGTCGTAGCCGTGATGGCCACCGAGTCGCGTCGCCGATACAAGGAATGTGCCAGCACGAGCGACGTGCTCGTACAAGGCGCGCATCGTGGTGTAGAGCGACTTCACTCGCACGCTAAGGGTGTCGTGCCAGGCTGCCGAGTCGAGTTTGCGAAGGGCGCCTTCGTTGTCAAGAGCGGGGAGCCAGAAGACGCCTTGGATTGGACCGGCGTCGGTCCACGATTTGAGGAGTAGGTTCAGCGTGTCAGCATCGGGAGTGCCTTCGATGGTGAGCACTTGCACTCCCAACGCGCGGAGGCGTTTAGTCAGTGCTGGCGCGACTCCGCCCTTGTCGGGCATCACTATGACGCGGCTGTTGCGGTCGAGTTTCACACCGGTCTCTTTGCAAACTGTCAGCGGAGGACGCAACGTTGCCACCGGGATGCGCCGTGGGATGCGATCGGTCGCGTCGAAGGAGGTGAGCGCGGGACGTGTGGCCTGGATCGACTGGACCGGCGCTGCCTTCGGTTCTGTCCGGTCGAGTTCCGCGGCGGGTGCGGACGCAGCCGCGACAAGTGCGGAGCGGTCGTGCGCGAACTTGATGACGTGCGCCAGCGTCGGAAAATCGCGGAGCTTCATGTTTTCGTCGCGGGGAATGTTGTAGGCGGCACGGACGGCGGCGAACATCTCCGCCTGCTTGACGGTATCGACGCCGAGGTCGGCTTCGAGGTCAAGATCTAGATCCAGCATGTCTTCTGGGTAGCCGGTTTTCTCGGCGACGATCTGGAGGACCTTTCTCTTTATTGGGTCGTCGGAGATCGATGGTGCTTCGAAAACCGAAGGAGGCGGGGCGATGGGCCCCGCCAGCGTCGGGGAGGATGCAACGGATGTCGATTCTGCCGCGGGCGTGCCCGCGAGGTCGGGACGGTTCTCGTAGACGAAGCGAATCACGTGCGCGAGGGTGGGATAGTCGCGGAGCTTACGATTCTCATCGCGTGGGATGCTATAGATTTCTCGGATGGCCGCGAACATCTCCGCCTGCTTGACGGTGTCGACGCCGAGGTCGGCTTCGAGGTCGAGGTCAAGGTCGAGCATGTCTTGCGGGTAGCCGGTCTTTTCGACCATCAGCGCGAGGATGCGCTCTTTCACTGGGTCTTCATCTTTCGTAGAGACGGAAGCGGAGATCGGTGCGGGCGTCGCGACGGGCGCTGGAGCAGCGTTTACCTCGAGGATCGCCTGAGCTTCCGGTGTCGGTACTGTTGCTGGAGTCTGCGTGGCGTGAGTGGCGTGAAGGCCGGGCTTGCGATCGTGCACGAACTGGATCACACGAGCGAGCGTGGGGAAATCGCGCAACTTAATGGTGTCGTCGCGGGGGATGCCATACGCTTCTCGGATCGTGGCCATGACCTCGGCTTGCTTCACGGTGTCAACGCCCAGGTCAGCCTCGAGATCGAGGTCGACATCGAGCATGTCTACGGGATATCCGGTCTTCTCGGCTACGAGAGCCAGTACACGCTCTTTGACTGGATCGGCTTGCACCGCGGGTTTCGGAGTTTGTTGAGGTACCGTGACAGGTGCGGACGCTTTGGTTTCGACTTTCGCCGCAAACACCGGCGGTTCGACGTTTGCTGCAAGAACAACTGGTACGGGTGCTTTCGCGGGTGCAACGACTGGTGCTTCGTGGGATTTTTGTGCTTCCGCCAAACGGGCCGATGGGCGTTGATCGCGAACTCGAAGCGTGCGACGCACAACTTCCAAGTCCGCAGTGGGATAGCCCGCGATCTGGCTGAGCCAGGATTTCCAGGTGTTTTCGTTCGCGATGCGATAGGCGTAGCCCAGTTCGCTGGGGCGGCGGTGCGCACCGTCCTTCAGAGGAGTCCAATGCAGCAGTGACATGCTGATTTGCGAACCGAATCCGGCGCCGAGGCGGACGGCGTATTCAATGGGGTATCCGCCACCCTTGGACAAATTCAATGTGCCAAGCTCGGGATCTACTTCTTTGAAGTTGGCGACCGGCGGCACTAAGCCCGTCTCCAGCGCCTTCACGGCGAGGACATCTTCGATGCCGGTGGCCATGGCATGGCCCGTTTGGCCTTTTGTGTTCGCGATGACGATTTGATCAGCAGCGGCGCCGAATACACGGCGCAGAGCATTGATCTCGGCCGAGGCACTGCCTCCGCGCGCGGGCGTGTAGGTCTCGTGAGAAACGAAGACCGTGTGGGGCGCGATCTGCTCGCGGGAAATGCCGTGACGAGCTTCGGCCTGCGACACCAGGTTCTCCATCATCTGGCCGATGTGTTGGACATCGAGGCGCGTGCCGTGGAAAGCGCTGTTAGCGGTGACCGTGCTGAGCACTTCGCAGATGGGCTGAATTCCCCTTTCCCGCGCGGCTTCGGCACTCTCGACGACCAAACCTGCGGCACCCATTCCGACGATCAGGCCGTGGCGGCGACGGTCAAAGGGAGTGGCGGCTTCTTCGACGACTTCGTCGGTGGCGGCGGCTCCGCTGGCCAGGAACCCGGCGCCGAACCATTCGATGGAGTGATCGGAGGTGACATCGTCGGCCGAGATGACGATTACGCGTCGGCAGCGGCCGGCGCGGATCCAGTCTTCGGCAAGGGACACCGCTTGGGTGGTGCTGGCGCAGGCGGAGTTGATTTGCGTGTTGGGGCCGCGGGCGCCGATGAACTCGGCGAACTGGGAGTGTCCCATGGCCAGAGTGCGAAGCAGGAAGCGGCGATCGAAGACGTACGGTTCTTTCTCGATCGCGTCGCGGAGGTCCTCGGTGCGGCGCTCGATTTCCTGTTCGAGGACGGAATCGCCATTGCCCTTCGCAGCTCTCGCAAGCAGGCCTTCCAGCAAGCCCAGCTGCTCGCGGCGGGAGTGGTCGGTGTAGTAGCGCGACATTTCGTCGGCGAAAGAGTCGCATCCGGGGAATGCGGAGGCGAAGATGACGCCGGTATCTTCACGCAACGCGTCAGGCAGAGCCCAGCGGTCCTGCAGTTGCGTGCCTTTGGTGGTGGTCTTGTAGCGCATGACCAGCGGGATGCCGGCGTCGCGCAGGGCGTCGAGGCCGACGGCAATCGCGAGTTGGGTGACGCGGTCAAGTGCGGCACGGCGGTCGGCGGAGATCCCGAATTCAGTTTCCAGATCAAATGCACCGCCGCGGCCCGCCAGCTTGATGACGTCAGCTACGTTGTTGATGGTTTCGAAGGTCGGTCCGCCGTTGTCGCTTTTGACCAGGCGCGTGATGTGCTTGTCGAGCATTGCTTTGCGCAGGCGTGTGGGAATGAGATCGATGAACTGATCGCCGCGCAGGATGCAGGCGAGGTTGGCATCATCGAAGATGTGATCGGTACCAGGCAGGCCCAGGGCGGCTCCGGTGATCACGATCGGATCTTTCGCCGGGGCAGGTTCTTGGCCGCGGTGAAGCTGCCAGCCGCGCTCGAGGACGGCGGCGAAGAAGTGGCCGAGTTCGGCGTAGTGATCGGGATCCGATGTCTGCGTTGAGTGGGCAGATCGGCTAGGTACCTCGGGGGCTAAAGCCCTCGATGAAGCGGCGGGCTTGATCGCAGCGCTGGAAGCGCTGCGCCACCCAAAAGCCGGTGCTTCAGCAGTCGGTGCTTCAGCCGCGCCTTCAGCAGTCGGTTCTTTAATACGCTTGACTTGAGCCGTCGCTGCCTTCGCAGTCGGTTCTCCTGCGGTCTGAGTTGCCATGGACTCGACGCGCTTTGGTGTTTCGGAGGGCGCGGAACTAGCCGTCGCGACTGCTGGCTTCTCAATCGACACTGCCGCAATGCCGCGGCCCAGTCCGGCTGCATAGAGGCCGCACAGAGCCTGGTTAAACGATGCGATGTCTCCAAACTTAGGATGATTGGTGAAGAGAGAGACAACGTCGCCGCGGTCGCCGAGGACATCTTCCGCAAACCCCTGCAAAGCCTTCTTGGGCCCAACTTCTACAAAAACGCGCGCACCTGCTTCGTAAAGCGTATGCAGACCCTTCACGAACTGCACGGGGGAGGCAACCTGCCTGGCGAGGAGATCGCACATCTGCGGAACAACGCCCGGCCCGGTGGGATAGAACTCGCCGTTCACGTTGGCAACGATGGGAAGGCGTGGCGACTCCATGCGAAGGCGCGCGAGTTCCTGCCGCAACGGTTCGCTGGCCGGGGCAACAATGGAAGTGTGGAAAGCATGACTGACCGGGAGCGGAGAGACTTCGTATCCGGCAGTTTGAAGAACTTGCATGGCTTTCGTGACTGCATCGCTGGCACCGCCGATCACCGCCTGATGTTCGCTGTTGATATTGGCGATCACCACGTAGCCGTCGATGGTCTTCAGGATTCGTTCGACTTCTGGCAGTGGAGCAAAGACGGCGGCCATCCTGCCGGTGTCGGATACGGCGACGCGGGTCATGCCGCGACCACGGGCGCTGACGGCTATCAGCGCATCTTCGAAGGGCAGAGCACCGGAGGCGACCAGCGCTCCGTACTCGCCGAGGCTGTGCCCCATCGTCATGTCGGGCTGGATACCGTAGGCGGCGAGGAGACGGGTGAGTCCGAGATCAATGGCCAGCACCGCGGGTTGCGTGATGGCGGTCTGGCGCAGGTCTTCGTCAGCCTTCGCGACGGCGGCGGGATCGGTCTGGTCCACGAAAACAAAGTCGGTCAGAGGCTTGCCGAGCAGCGGAGTCATCACGCGATCGGCTTCGGCAAAGGTCTGGGTAACAATGGGTTCTGATGTGTAGAGCGGCCGTAACATGTTCACGTACTGCGAGCCTTGGCCTGTGTAAAGGAACGCGACTTTGGCGGCGGGACCCTGGCCACGGAAGATGCCTTGCGCGCGAAGAGCTTTCCACACTGCGGGCTGATTGGCAGCGAGCGCTTTGAGGGCTTTGGTGGACTTGTCTGCCAGTTCGGCGGCGTCAGCATAGTCAATGGCCAGGCGCAGCGGAGCGCGCAGATCGGCCTCGGCGGGAGCGGCAGGCGCGGGGGCGCGGCCCGATTGAGCATCGTTCATGATGGCGCGAAGACGTTCCGCGAGCCCTGACTCGGTGGCAGCGCCAATCAATAGTGCGCCACGCAGCGGGCTCTTACAGGCGGACGGAGAAACAGAGGACACAGCGGGAGAGGAAACTTCCTTCACAGTCATAACAACCTCATTCATCGCAGTTTGTGGAAAAGCGCCGACGGCTACCGATCGCTTTCCATTTCCGGTGAGTCGGTGGGGAATGTGCTCTTCGAGCACGAGATGGAAATTGGTGCCGCCGAAACCGAAGGCGCTTACGCCAGCCCGGCGCGGAGTGTCCGAGGGAACTTTCCAAGGCTTCAGTTCTGTATTGACGTAAAGAGGAGAGTGGGCGAAATCGATGTCGGGACTGGGATGCTCACAGTGCACGCTAGGCGGCAGGACTTTGTCGCGAAGCGCCAGCGCGGTCTTGAGCATTCCGGCTGCGCCTGCTGCTCCTTTGAGGTGACCGATGTTGGATTTGACCGAGCCGAGCGCGACCGAGTGCGTTGGAAGATGCTGGCTGCTCAGCAGGTCGGTGATGCACTGGGCTTCCACCACATCGCCCACGCGGGTGGAGGTGCCGTGGCCTTCCATCAAAGTCGCGGTCGCGGGCGAGAGGCCGGCATTCTGCCAGGCGCGCTCGAGGCAGAACTTCTGACCGACCGGGTTGGGAGCGGTGATTCCTTTGCCTTTGCCGTCGCTCGACGCACCAATGCCGCGGAGCACGGCGTAAATCTTGTCGCCATCGCGCTCGGCGTCGGCCAGGCGCTTCATCACAAAGATGGCAGAGCCCTCGCCCATGACGAAGCCGTCAGCGCCTTCGGCATAGGGCCGCGTGCCGGTGGCGGAAAGCGCGCCGATCTTGCAGAACTTCACGAAGGTCTGGACGCCCATGTTGCGGTCGATGCCGCCGGTGACAACAGCGTCAAAATTGTTGGCGACCAATCCCTCGACGGCAGCGCTCATCGCGGCCATGGCGGAGGCGCAGGCTGCATCGCAGATAAAATTCGGGCCGTGAAAGTTGTAAATGTTGGCGATGCGTCCGGCAATGCAGTTGGCCAGTTCGCCGGGCATGCTGTCTTCGGTAATTTCGGGCAAGTGCTTGCCCATGCGATCATGCAGTTCGCGCGTGATTCCGACACGAACTTCCTCAGGAAGGGAGGCGAAGCTGGCAATCTCGGCGAGTTCGTGAGCATACTCCGGAAAGAACACGCGTAGGGCCGTGAGGTAATGCTTCTCGCCGGCCATGGCGTTGCCGAGGATCACGGCGACGCGATCCGGATTCAGCGGGCGCTGGGGATAGCCGTAGTCTTCCAATGCCTCGCGCGAGGCGGCGATGGCCCACTTCTGCGCCTGGTCCATGGCGTCGGTGACGCGGGGAGGAATCGGCAAGTGCCATTTCACGGGATCCCATACCTGGTCGCGAACCCAGCCGCCAATCTTTGAGTACGTCTTGTCGGGAGCGGCGTGGTCGGCGTCGTAGTAGAACGCCGGATCCCAACGGTCGGGCGTGACTTCGGAGATGCTGTAGCGGCCGCTCTTCACGTTGTTCCAGAAAGCGTTGACGTTGGGGGCATCGGGCAGAACTGCTCCCGCACCTACGATCGCGATGGCTCGATAGGCTGTGTCTTCCATGTGCATATGGACGCTCCTCGGCAGCCGGACCAGTCCGGTTGCGCGCGTGGACAATAGTCAGGCGTCGAGATAGGTCAGGCGGCGATTGCGGGCTTCGCCACCCGGGCGTAGAGGACGTCGGCTACAAAATCCATGTCAGAAATCAGACCCGCGTGGGCACGGTGCACAGCGGGCAACTGCAAACTTGCTTCGAAAGCAGGCATCTCGGCGTCGGTGACGCCACCGGCTCCGCAGACCCAGCGCAAGCCTTCTTCCGCAACTTTGAGTGCAGCTTCGCGGGCGAAGATGCGGCTCACGGCCGCGAGCGCTGGGGCGTCGAAGCGACGGTTCGCCTTCTCGTTCAACTTGTTGTCGGCGAGAAGGGCGGCCCGACGCGCCAACGTTCCCGCAGATTCCGCAAATGCGATCCACTCTCCAATGCGCAGAAGGATGTGCTGGTACCGCGTGAGACGGGCAATGCGGGCCTTCTCTAACAGCTCGGCTAGGGCATGATGTGCCAGCGCGGCAACGTCTGCTCCTACGTTCGGTTGGCGCGCGTGTAAGGCTTCCAACTCTCGAGCCTTCTCGTGATAGTGCTGGCCGCGAGTCTTCAGGTGGAGTTGCCAGCGATCGCGGCTGATGGTCATCTCCATGATTTCGGAGGTGCCCTCGTAGATCGTGGTGATGCGCACGTCGCGGCTGATCTTCTCCACCAGATATTCGTGGGTGTAACCGTAGCCGCCGAGGGCCTGGATGCTGGCGTCGGCAGCCTGATTCCCTGCTTCGGTTGCCATGTACTTCGCGATGGCGCCTTCGGTGTTGAGGCTGCCTTCGCCGGCGTCGATGCGTTCGGCGGTTTGTTCGATGTAGGCGCGGGCGGCTTCGAGCCGGGCCACATGGGGAACGATCAGCTTGTGGGTGTAGCCTTGCTTTTCTGAGAGGGGAGCTCCAGCCTGAATGCGCTTGGTCGAGTATGGAATCGCGCGATCGAGCGCGGCCCATCCGGCACCGAGACCGAAGGCTGCAACCATGAGGCGTGTGTACCCGAAAACGGCTTGTGCCTGGTTCAGGCCCTGGCCTTCGACGCCGCCGATCAGGCGGTCGGCATCGACGTAGACATCGTTGAAGGCGAGCGCAGCAGTGTTGCTGAGACGGATGCCGTGCTTGTCTTCGGGCTCGTCGTGGGTGAATCCCTTGGCATCTTTTTCGACGATGAACCAGGTCGGACCCGAGGGCGTGCTGGCAAGGACCGTGTATGCACCGGCGATCCCTCCGTTGCTGATCCATTGCTTGTTGCCGTTGATCTTGTAGCCAACGATGCGTCCGTCTTGCATGACGCGATCGGCGGTGGTGCGGAGCGCGCCCAGATCGCTGCCGGCCTCGGGTTCGGTGGCGCCGTAGGCGAAAAGGAGGCCTTCGTCGGCGATGCGGCTCAGCCAGATTTTCTTTTGTTCGTGCGTCGCGCCAACCGTGATCGGGTCGCTGCCGAGAAAAGTAGCTAACACCGAGGTGGCGACGCCAAGGTCGATGCGCGCCATTTCCTCGCAGATGCAGTAGACGTCGAAGGTGCCACCGCCCATGCCGCCGAACTCTTCGGGGATGAACAGGAGTTGGATGCCGAGTTTGTCGGGACTGCACATGTCGCGGACGATGTCGACGGGGCACTCGTCGCGCTCATCGAGGTCGATGAGGACATCGTCGGGCAGGCGCTTCTTGGCGAACTCTTTCAGAGACTTCACGCTCAGCTTCAATGTTTTTTGCGTAAGCATCAGCTCATCCTCACTTGGCGGCAACGCCGCGAAATTCACGGGCTTTGTTGGTCAGTTCGGGCAGGAATTCGAGGAGGTCGTCCACAATTCCGACATCGGCGACTTGGAAAATAGGCGCCCTGGGATTCTTGTTGATGGCGATCAGGAACGGGCTGCCTTTGATTCCAGCCAAGTGCTGGAACGCTCCGCTGATGCCGCAAGCCACATAGACCTTAGGCTTGACGGTCTTCCCGGAGGAACCAACCTGGCGGGATTTCTCCATCCACTTGGCGTCGACCACTGGGCGCGAGCAACTCACGGCAGCGCCGAGCACCTCGGCCAATTCTTCGGCGAGGGCGATGTTGTCCTTTTCCTGGATGCCGCGGCCAATTGAGACCAGCAGGCTGTGGCGGGTGATATCGACGTCGCCGGCTTCGGCAACGATGGTCTCGATGTAGCGGCGGCGCGCAACAAGTGCGCCAACTTCAGACGACTTGTCAACTACGACACCCGAGACCGCGGCGCTGGGCAGCCCTTTGAATGCGCCGGGACGAACGTTGATCACAGCGCCGGAAGATATGTCGCAGCGAACATGGGCGCTGACTTGTCCGCCGAACTCCTGGCGAACGAGCTTGAGGGTATTACCTTCCGCGCTTTCAACGGCCAAGATATCAGGGGCGTAGGCGGCGTTCAGCTTGATGGAGAGACCCGGTGCGAGATCAATTCCGAAGTGATCGTGAGAAACGAGGAGAATGCTGTCGGAAGGCAGAACGCGCACGAGCGCCTGTCGGACTAGTTCGGCATTGGGGTAGGCGAGGGCTTGATTGGAAAGTTCCCAAGTCTCGGCGAACGACGGGGCCAGGGATTTGCATGCGAGATCGAAGTCGGGTCCCCAGCCGGTGAGAATGGCGGTTGGAGACGAAGCGGGATCAATGGCGCGAGCCGCCGCGATCAGTTCGGCGGCAGAATCATCGACGACTCCACTCTTGTGCACGATATAGGCAAAAATGCGAGGCATTAGTTCAGTCCTCCCTTGGCAGCGACCAATTCGAGAATTCTGGTGGCGTTCTCTTCCCTGCTTCCGTGCAAAATTTCAGCACCCTTACTCGAGGCGGGGACGAAGTAGTCGACCCGCTTCACTCTTGCGGCGGCTTCGCCAACGGCGCCTTGATTGACGCCCAGATCAGAGCCCGCCAGCGTGGGGATCGGCACGGATGCCACTTGCCGGATGCCGCGCATGCCGACGTAACGAGGCTCGTTAATGCCGGTCTGAATCGAGAGCACGCAAGGCAGATCGATTTCATTGATCTCGCGGTTGCCGCCTTCGATCTCGCGGCTGACTTTCAGCTTTGTACCTTCCACCGCAACGGAGTTCACGAGGGAAGCGAAGGGATAGTCGAGCATTGCGGCCAGCATTCCACCTACCTGGGCAGCGCCGTCATCGGCCTGAACGCCCGTCAGGACGAGGTCGTAATGGCCCTTCTCGACAAAAGCTTTCAGGATGGTGGCGATGCCTTTGCCGTCCGATCCGTTGAAGGCGTCGTCGCAAACGAGAGTTGCCTCGTTTGCGCCCATCGCGAGTTGGCGGCGCAGGATTTCCTCGCCATCTTCGCTGTCGACCGTGACCACGGTGACGTTCCCACCGACGCGATCGCGGATCTGGAGGGCTTCCTCGACCGCGTAGTTGTCTGCCTCGTTCACTGAGTAGACGAGTTCGTCGCGCTCAATGTCGTTTCCAGCGGCGTTGAGTTCGATCTCGTTCTCCGAGGTGTCGGGCACTCTGCGTGCACAAACCAGAATTTCCATGTTCAGCCTCCAACGGTTGTAGGTTCCAATTTCTCTGCGGTGACGTCTTTCTCTTCGACCTCGCGAACCATGTGCTGGTCGACCAGTTCGGTCAGGTCGATCACCGACATCTTGCCTTCCATGCCCGCGACTTTGATAGCGTCCTCAATGTTGACCATGCAGAAAGGGCAACCGGTGACAATAACGTTGGCGCCGGCTTCGGCGGCCATGCGCACACGGACGACGCCCATCCTCTGTTCTTCTTTAGGCTCGTAGAACAGCATGAGCCCACCACCACCACAGCAGAAGGAGCGATCGCGCGAGCGCTGCATCTCAACCCGCTTCAATCCGGGGATCGAGTCGAGCACATCGCGGGGATCGTCGTAGACCTGATTGTGACGGCCGAGATAGCAAGGGTCGTGATAGGCGTAGACTTTGTCGGCGTTCTTGACCGGGCTGAGGCGTAGGTTACCCGCTCTCGCCTCACTGGCCAGCACCTGGCTGATGTGCTCGACGGGCGGGAGATCCTTATAGTCGTGCTTGAGGGCGTTATAGGCATGCGGGTCGGAAGTAACGATCCGCGTTACGCCTGACTGTTTGATGACCTCGGTGTTGTGATCACGAAGGGACTGGAAGAGCATCTCTTCGCCGAAGCGGCGGACTTCGTGGCCGCTGTCTTTCTCGGCGGAGCCTAGAATGCCGAAATTCTTGCCGAGGCCGGTGAGGATGCGGGCGGTAGCGCGTCCGATGGACTGCATGCGATCGTCATAAGACGTGATGCTGTCGACGAAATAGAGAGTGTCGGCGCCGTTCTTGTTGTCGAGCACTTTGACCGGGCTGGTTTGCAGCGCAGGGTTCTTCGTCCAGTCGCCGCGCTTCTTCTCCATCTTGCCGTAGGGGTTGCCGCGGCTCTCCAGGGCTTTCAGCGGCTTCTGCAGAGACTGCGGGACGTTGCCATCGTCGATCATTCCGCGGCGGAGGTCGACGATCTTGTCGATGTACTCGACCAAGAGCGGGCATTCCTCCTCGCAGGCACCGCAGGTGGTACAGGACCAGATTTCATCCTCAGAATAAAGAGTTCCGATTAAAGGCTTGGCACTATTGGGCTTGCTAAAAACCGGATAGTGCTGGAATACATAGTCTCGAGCTTTGATCGTGAGGAAACGCGGGGCCAGGGGGCGACCGACTGCATTCGAGGGACAGTTGTCGGCGCAACGTCCGCAGTCGGCGCAGGAATAGAAGTCGAGCATGTGCTTCCAGGTGAAGTCTTCGAAGGTTTTCACACCGAACGATTTCACTTGATCGAGGTGGTCGTCGGGGACGTCCCAGCGAACCGGCTTCACGGTTCCCTTCTCCAACTTCGAGAAGTAAATGCTGAAGAGGGATGTTTCCACGTGGAACTGGATTCCAAATGGCCGGTAGCAGAGCAGGAAGTAGAACGCGACCGCGTGAACGAGATAGGCCCCTGCGTTCAGAGCCCAGAGTGTCGCCAGAGGCTTCGCAGAGATTGCAAGCGCAAGTATCCACGGCAGAGACAGGAAGGCCGGACTCTCGGCGGATTGGCCTTGTTGTGCCAGACCGGCGAAACGAGTGGCCGAGAAGAGGCTGTCCGCAGCCATAAGGAGCGCGATCAGCCCTAATAGGAAGATGGCGTCGGCAGTGCGCCCTTTCCCGTACTTTGCCGGGACCGCGTAGCGGGCAGGCTTAAAGACCAGACGGCGGACCGACGCCACTATCATGCAGAGGAAGACAACAGTGGCGGCGTAATCGGTGAGGATTTCGTAGGTAGGTCCGAATCGTCCAGAGAGTCCCGGCATGACGAAGGTTGGGGAGACTCCTACGATCAGAACCGAGAAGGCGCGAGCCGCCAGAAGAAGGAACCCAGCAAAGATCACGATGTGGAGGGTTCCGGCAAAGTGGTAGCGGGGATGCTTCCATTGTCCGAGCCAGAATTTGAAGACCCTTCCGAGGCGAGTGAGAGGGCGATCAAAGCGCGGATCTGCCTGGGCTCGAAGCAGAGGTACCATTCTCTTCGAGACGATGAAGACGAAGCAGGCAATTCCGAGGACCTGGATGGCCAGAAAGAGATTCCGGCCCGGAACCAGCCAGTCAACAACGTTAATGGGGGAATGGGTACCTACCACGGTCCTCACCCCTATTTCCTGAAATTGCCTGCGCGACAAAAAGCTGCGGCAGGGTATTGCGGCCAGATTCGTGGCGCAGGATCAAAACCGGAAGGGCTTTTATTCCCTTCTTCTGTTGCTACGCGTAATCGATCGGGTTCTTTTCAAACCAGTGTTCATCACGAGTCTGCTGCATTCTTTTCCAAGCGCTGGAAGCGACGCTGGCACTCATCTCCCGGTTCTTCCAAACCAGACCCGCACCAAACCCGATGGCTCCGCCCACCAAGCCGAGAGCAATGGCTCTCGAAGGCTGCCGGCGTCGGCTTCCTAGGCTGCCACCGAAGGCGCCGAGATATGCACCGATTAGAGCGGGCAATAGCGAATGACGCGCAGACTCGGTGAGAAGAGGAGAGAGCGATTCCTCTTTCAGAAAACCCTCTTCTCCCTCACGTGCGCCTTGGAGTGCTGAACTCACGAGCCTCTGGCCGTAGTCAACACTGGACTTGGACCACTCCATAAAGTTCATAACTACCTCAACACCTGGGAATCACGCCGCGATCTTGCTTTCAACCGAGTACTCGGCCGTACGCTGATACTCCGTTTTGCCTTCGATCAACTCGAACAGTTCTTCCAGGCTCATGCCCCGGTCGAGCATTCGGACGAGTGCGTCCGCACCAAACCCGACGGCTTCTCCGACCAGCACCAGTCGTTCGATGGAGTCGTACACGGAGAGTTCGTGGGATTCGTGCAGGCGGGTCAGGAGAACATCGAGGGTACGGGTAGTCTGGTCTACTGCTGGCACGCGACTAAACCTCGTTCCCAAAATAGAACCTGCGGGAGTCAGGGTCAGCAACCGCTGTCACGCCACGATGTGACGGTCGTCACATGCCTTTCCGAGCCTGTGGAAAACGTCGGATGAGGCCGATCAATGCAGGGCTTGAGAGCCTTGAGGTGTATCGCTATTTCTTTGTAACCGGATGGGATGGTGGCCCCGGGCAGAGTCGAACTGCCGACCTTCGGTTTAGGAAACCGCTGCTCTATCCATCTGAGCTACGGGGCCATTTGAATTTGCCCCATTATCTCATGGCGATTTGTGCACACAAAGATGGCGCGAGGCTCGGGCTCAGGGCTTTGGAGCCAGTTCGTCCAGAGCGAGGTTGAGTTCCAGCACGTTGACCCGCGGTTCGCCGAGAAGTCCCAGTTCGCGCTGGTAGGTGTACTTCTGGACCAAGTCGCGAGCCGCGGATTCCTGAAGGCCGCGCTCGCGAGCGATGCGCGGAACTTGAAACTCCGCGGCCGCCGGAGAGATTTCGGGATCCAAGCCTGACGCGGAGGTGGTGAGCAGATCCACAGGAACGAGTTGCGTGGGATTTTCTTCATGCAGGCTCTTGGCGTCGGCCTGAATACGGTCCATCAGTTTCTGGTTGGTGGGAGCGAGATTGGTGCCTCCGGAGTTGGCCGCGTCGTATCCGCTGCCGGCGTTCGAGGGACGCGGGTGGAAATACTTCGCCGAGGTGAAGGGCTGGGCGATGATGCGCGAGCCGATGGCCTCCCCGTTGCGATAGCGGATCTGCCCGTTTGCTTTGTCTTTGAACAGAACCTGCGCGACTGTTGTAATTACGAGCGGATAGAGCACGCCCAGCAGGATCGTCGTGGTGATGGTCATCAGGAATGCGGTGATGAGATGCTTTTTCATGAGAATCCTCAGGCCAGATGGGCTGCCGTGATGAGCATGTCGATGAGCTTGATGCCCACGAAGGGTGCGATCAAGCCGCCTACTCCATAGATAAAGAGGTTGCGGCGCAATAGGGCCTCGGCATTCATGGCACGGTATTTCACGCCCCGCAACGCCAGTGGGATGAGCGCGATGATGATCAGCGCATTAAAGATGACCGCCGAAAGCACCGCCGACTCTGGTGTTTTGAGATGCATGACGTTCAGCGCGTTCAGCACCGGGAAGGTGACCGCGAACATGGCGGGGATGATCGCGAAATACTTGGCGACGTCGTTCGCAATTGAGAAGGTGGTCAGTGCGCCCCGCGTCATCAGCAACTGCTTTCCGATTTCTACGACCTCGATGAGCTTGGTGGGATTGGAGTCGAGATCGACCATGTTCCCGGCTTCCTTGGCAGCCTGCGTACCGGTGTTCATGGCGACACCCACATCGGCTTGGGCGAGTGCGGGCGCATCGTTGGTGCCGTCTCCGGTCATGGCGACAAGTTTGCCGCCGGCTTGCTCGCTGCGGATGAGCTTTAATTTGTCCTCAGGCGTGGCCTGGGCAAGAAAATCGTCCACCCCGGCCTCGCGCGCAATGGCAGCGGCTGTGAGCGGATTGTCCCCAGTGATCATCACGGTGCGAATGCCCATGGCCCGCAGTTGAGCGAAGCGGTCGCGGATCCCGCCTTTGACGACGTCTTTCAGGTGAATGACGCCCATGGCCCGGCGGTTTTCTGAAACCACGAGCGGTGTGCCGCCGGAGGAAGCGATGCGCTCGACGGAGGCGCGCACTTCCTGGGGCATGGCTCCGTTGTTCTGCTCGAGATGATTCGCAATGGAGTCGGCAGCACCTTTGCGAATCTGACGGCCATCCAGATTGACGCCGGACATTCTCGTCTGCGCAGTGAATGGAATGAATTCTGCCTCGTGGGCGGCAAAGTCGCGGCCCCGCAGTTTGTACCTTTCTTTGGCCAGCACGACGATGGAGCGGCCTTCTGGAGTCTCGTCCGCCAGCGAGGAAAGCTGCGCGGCGTCGGCCATCTCGGCCTCGGAGACTCCTGGGGCAGGCAGGAATTCTGTCGCCTGACGGTTGCCAAAAGTAATCGTGCCGGTTTTGTCGAGCAGCAGCGTGTTCACGTCTCCCGCAGCCTCGACTGCGCGTCCAGACATCGCGAGGACGTTGTGCTGCACCAGGCGGTCCATCCCGGCAATGCCGATAGCTGAAAGCAGGCCGCCAATCGTGGTGGGAATCAGGCAGACCAGCAGCGAGACCAGCACGAAGACGGTCTGGGGCGATCCAGAATAGACGGCAAAGGGCTGCAAAGTGACTACGGCCAACAAGAAGATGATCGTGAGTCCTGCCAGCAGAATGTTCAGCGCAATTTCGTTGGGAGTCTTCTGCCGCGAGGCGCCTTCCACCAGCGCGATCATCCGGTCGAGAAAAGTCTCGCCGGGATTCGAGGTGATCTTCACCTTGATGAAATCGCTGAGAACGCGCGTGCCGCCTGTAACGGCGGAGCGGTCGCCACCGGCTTCTCGAATCACTGGCGCAGATTCGCCGGTGATGGCCGATTCGTCGACCGACGCCACGCCCTCGATGATCTCTCCGTCGCCGGGGATCAGTTCCCCGGCCACGACGGATACTAGATCGCCGGCTCGTAGCTTTGCGCTTGGAATCTCTTCGATCTTGCCATCGGAGGTAATACGCTTCGCGATGGTTTCCGACCGCGCCTTCCGCAATGTCTCTGCCTGCGCCTTGCCGCGGCCTTCCGCCATTGCTTCGGCGAAGTTGGCAAACAGCACGGTGAACCACAACCACAACGTAATCTGCAGGTTGAAGCGAAAGTCCTGGTGCGGATGAAGGATCAAGAGCGCGCTCGTGATCACGCTGCCGATCTCAACCACGAACATGACAGGGTTCCCCATCATGTTGCGCGGGTTCAGCTTGAGCAGCGAACTCCAGGTGGCGTTGCGAACGAGGTTCACATCCCAAATCGATTTGCGATGGCTTGCCATAATTTTCTAGAAAGTCTTTCCGACGTTCATCAAGAGATGTTCGAGAATCGGCCCCAGGCTCAGAGCCGGGAAAAAGGTGAGCGCCCCCAGAATCAGGATCACGCTGATCAGCAGCAGCGAGAACAACGGTGTCGTGACCGGAAACGTGCCAACCGACGGCGGGACATACTTTTTCTGCGCCAGGTTCCCAGCGATCGCCAGCATGGGGATGATCATCAGAAAGCGGCCCACCAGGGTCGTGATGCCAGTCGCAGCGTCATACCACAGTGTGTTTGGAATAAGGCCTGCGAAGGCGGAGCCATTGTTTCCGGCGGATGAGGTAAAGGCGTAGAGAATCTGGCTGAGGCCGTGCGGCCCAGGATTCGTGATACCCGCGGTTCCGAAGCCCTTCACCACGGAGAGTCCCGTAAGCGTCAGAATGATGAGGGGAAAGACCAGTGACACCAGCATCGCCATCTTGACGTCGTAAGCTTCGATCTTCTTGCCTAGATATTCCGGCGTGCGGCCCACCATGAGGCCCGCGATGAAGACGGCCAGGACGACGTAGATCAGGATCCCGTACATTCCTGAGCCGACGCCGCCGAAGATCACTTCGCTGAGCATGATGTTGACGAGCGGGACCATGCCGCCCAGTGGCGTAAACGAATCATGCCAGCCGTTGATGGCGCCGCAACTGGCGTCGGTGGTGACGGTGGCGAAGAGAGCCGAGTTGGCGATGCCGAAGCGCGTTTCTTTGCCCTCCATGTTGCCGCCCGGCTGCGACGCCGAGGAATGCTGGGCGACGGTCGCTGGATACAGCGGATTTCCCTTCGCCTCTGCCCAGTACGCGACGGTGACGCCACAGAGAAACAGGATTGCCATCGCCGACCACACCGCCCATCCATGTGCCGGAGAGCCGGTCATGCGCCCGAGAGTGTAGGTAAGGCCTGCGCCGATGGCGAAGATACAAAACATCTCAAACAGATTCGTGATGGGCGTGGGGTTCTCGAACGGGTGAGAGCTATTGGCGTTGAAGAACCCACCGCCGTTCGTGCCCCATTCCTTGATCACTTCCTGCGAGGCGACAGGACCCTGCGCGATGGTTTGCGTGGTGACTGTGTCCATCACAGGCTTGCCGCTGGCATCGACGACGCCTTTGCCATCAGGGCCCACGCGCTGTACCTGCTGCGGCTCGACCAATTTCACAGTGTCGTAGGGTTTCAGATTCTGCACCACTCCCTGCGAAACCAGGAACAGCGATCCCACCACGCACATGGGCAACAGAACCCACAGGCAGCAGCGCACGAAGTCGACCCAGAAATTTCCGAGGGTATTCATCTGGCGCCGGGCAATCCCGCGGATGAAAGCGATTCCCAGCACAATGCCCGTCGCCGCCGAGGCGAAATTGTGAAACGCGAGGCCGGCCATTTGCGTGAAGTAGCTCATGGTGGTCTCGCCGGAGTAGGCTTGCCAATTTGTGTTTGTGGTGAAGGATGCGGCGGTATTAAAGGCCACGTGCTCGGGCGTAACTGCCCCGAGATGCTGGGGGTTGAAGGGCAGCATCCCCTGGATCCGCTGGATCAGATAGAGGACCAGCATCGACACCGCGCTGAACAGCAGCATGGTGGTGGCGTACTCGGTCCAGCGCATCTCGTGCGATTCATCCACGCCAGTCAGGCGATAGAGCAGGCGCTCGACGGGCCGCAGCACGGGGTCAAGAAACGTCCGCTCGCGGGAAAACACGCGAGTCATGAAAACACCGAGCGGCTTGGTGACAGCAAAAATGAGTCCCAGGAATACCAGGATCTGCAGCCAGCCATTGAGGGTCATTTCAGAATTTCTCCGGGCGTAACAGCGCGTAGAACAGGTATAGGGTCACCGCCGCGCTGATGATGAGCATGATGATTGACTGAGTGTCCATGACTTTCTCCTACTTCATGCGATCGCAGAACTGTACGTACGCAATGGATAGCGCGAAGAAAGCGATCGTTACAGCGATCCAAAGAACGTCGTGCATAGCTAATTTCCTCATCTTTGAGTGCGAGTTCCCGCAATCAGAGGGCGATCCACCGGTCGCTTGGCGGTTCGCTTTTTTGCTTCTGAACCTTAGAGTCCATCGTGATGAGCGTCCCGCGCCGCCGCAAGCGAGCGGCCCCGCGCTGTGGGTGCCTCACCTCGCTGAGCAGCGCCACCAGAAAACGAAGCCAAAACAGCACTCCGGCGAAGCACAGAATTGCCAGCGCTATTCGCATAACCTCACCAGCTACCATCGCCCCAAGGCTTCTGAAGGTTCATTGGACAACCCCGGGCGTAAGAGCGGAGTCAAGAGTTCATAAAGAATTCGTAAGGAGCTCTCTCGCGAGCGAGATTCCGAAATGAAAGTCCGGGAGAGGACGCCTTAGCATCCCCACTCTGCCTCACCCGGTGTGGCGTAGTATTTGCGACCAGGTTCCGGTTGCGCGATTGCAGTTGACAGGTCGAGCAGCGTCAGGCGAGCCGCAGCCACCATCAATTTGCGTTCGTTCTGCGGAGTGCGCTCCCAGCTGGACTTTTCTTCCTTTGTGCCATGGGCGCCGCAGTCATGAGTCAAGGCTTCCCGATAGTGATGGAACAGTTTCGCAAGTTGCTCGGCGGAGACTTCCTGAATCGTCGACATTAGATTCCTCAACCTTTCTTCTGGCCCGGTGAACTGCTACATGCGGTTCATCTGCCCTCGAACGATTTGATGATGAAAGGCATAAAGATTGAATAAGCGGTTCGTAGAATGTTCGTAAGAGAAGCTGGCGGCTTTGTGATCACGGGTGCAAGGGCGGGACGCCCTCCCAACGCCGGCAGGATGCCGGCGCTACGCGTTATTCGCCGGGTTCGAAGCGATATCCTACCCAAGGTTCGGTGACGATGTAGCGGGGCGAGGAAGTGTCGGGTTCCAGTTTCTTGCGCAACTGGCCGACGAAGACGCGGAGATATTCGACTTGCTCGGTACTCTGTCCTCCCCAAATGGCGCCCAGCAGAGTACGGTGATTGACGACCTTACCGGGACGGCGCGCGAGGTAAACGAGCAAGTCAAATTCTTTAGGAGTGAGCCGCACTTCCTGGCGGCGGACCGTCACCTTATGAGCCGCGGTGTCGATGCGGAAGTCGCCGATCTCGATCACCGGATCTTCCTGATCGCCGTCCATGGGAACACGGCGAAGATTCGCTCGTACGCGCGCCAAGAGCTCGTTCATCCCGAAGGGCTTGGTGACGTAGTCATCGGCCCCGGCGTCGAGCGCTTCCACCTTCTGTTGTTCCTTGTCGCGGACCGAAAGCACCACAATCGGGACCTGAGAAGTGGCGCGCACCGTCCGACACAACTGGATGCCGTCGACGGAAGGCATCGAGAGGTCGGTGATGATCAGGCTGGGCGACCAGTCTTTCATGATCTCCAGCGCCATTTCGCCGCTGTTGGCGACGCGAATGTCATAACCCTGCGCGGACAGGCTGGTGCGCAGCACGCGCGTGATCTGAGGTTCATCATCGACGACCAGAATGTGCGGGCGGTCGGCCATCAACGGGCCTCCTGCGTGACGATGTGGACATCGACTGAAGGCGAGTCGCGAAGAAACCGATGAATTGCGAGCAGGTAGAGGTATCGCTGCCAACCGGTGCGCGCGGAGCGGCCGAAAATGACCTGGGTAATGTGATGCTCGCGCACTAGTTGGGCGACGCCGTCGGCAATGCTCCGACCGGAACAGCGTGCCACCTTTGCGCCCAGGTTTTCTGCGAAGCGGATGTTCTCCGCGAGGGTCTTCTGATCTTCGGGACGGGTATCGCGGCCGACGTCGATATAGAAAACGTAAAACTCCCCGCCCATGGCCTCCGCCATCCGTGAGCCACGGGCGATCAGGTATTGAGCCGCAGGATTCGAGCTCACACAGACGCCGATGCGCTCACGCACGGTGTGCGCCGGCTGGGTTGCGTCTTTGTCCAGAAAAGCGTCGAGGCTGCGGTCGACGACTCCCGTCACCTGCCGCAGGGCGAGTTCGCGCAATGCGATCAGATTTCCGGGACGGAAAAAATGCGACAAGGCCCGCTGAGCCCGGTCCACGGGATAAATGTCGCCGCGCTCCATGCGCTTCTGCAGGGCCTGAGGCGTGAGGTCGGCAAGAACAATTTCATCCACGCGCTGCATCACCCAGTCGGGAACGGTCTCTCGAACCTGGACGCCGGTGATCTGCTGCACGGTGGGACCAACGCTCTCGACGTGCTGCACGTTCATGGTAGAGAGGACGTCGATCTTGGCCTCCAGCAGCTCCATGACGTCTTCGTAGCGCTTGGCGTGCTTGCTGCCTTCGATATTCGTATGGGCGAGTTCGTCGACGACAACTACTGAGGGCTTGCGCGCCAGAATCGCGTCCACATCCATCTCTTCAAATGTTGTGCCCTTGTATTCAAGTTTGCGAGGAGGAATGCGGTCAAGTTTCCCAGCGAGCTCCGCAGTGGCTTTGCGGCCATGACTCTCGACAACGCCAACGACCACGTCTTCCCCGCGACTGGCGCGGCGAATGGCCTCGCTCAACATGCTGTAGGTCTTGCCCACGCCGGGAGCGTAGCCGAGAAACAGCTTGAAGATTCCCCGCGGCTTTTCCGGCGAACATTCATTGAGCCATTCCTCGGGCGTCTTGGTCATCGCAGCTATTGTCTTTCGACACGGCGGAATTGTCACGTCCATCGTACAATGCGGGTGTGAAAATCGGGGCCGGCACCCAATCCATACGTTATCTCTTTGTGGTCGCGGTAATCGCGGTCATTACGGCTGTCGATTTCAAGCTGCGCGTCAATCACACCACCGTGGCGCTGATGTTTCTGGTCACGGTGCTGCTGACCTCGGCCTATTGGGGCTTGCGCTATGCGGTGGTGATGGCAGTGGGAGCCACTGCGGCGTTCAATTTTTTCTTTCTGCCTCCGGTCGGGACGTTTACCATCGCCGACCCTCAGAACTGGGTAGCGTTGTTCGCCTTCCTGGTGACCGCGCTGGTCGCCAGCAACCTTGCCGAACGCGCGCGCAGCGAGGCGGAGGGAGCGAAGCAACGGCGCCGCGAGGTGGAGCGGCTTTTTAGTTTGAGCCAACGGCTGCTGACGTCGGAGAATGTGCTCGAACTGCTGAATGCGCTGCCGAAATATGTGCAAGAAACGTTTTCAGTGAGGAGCGTTGTGGTTATGGCGGCCGACCACCCTACTGTATATCGATCATCGCTCGATGCGAAATTCGAAGAGAGCGTGCTGCGATCGACACTCTTGCGCGGGGAACCCATCACACAAGGGGGAGTCTCGTATGTGCCTCTGCGCCTCGGAATGCGGACGGTGGGAGCGCTGGGCGTCACCGGGGACGAACTATCGCGGGAAACGCTGGATGCGCTGGGAAGCCTGGCAGGACTGGCGATCGAGCGCGCGCGTGCGCTCGAGGCCCTCAGCAAGAACCGCGCCGAGCAGGAACATGAACGCCTGCGCACCGCCCTGCTTGATTCGGTCACCCATGAATTTCGGACACCCCTGACTTCCATCAAGGCCAGCATCACGACTTTGCTGTCGGGCGCAGCGCTCGACGATCAAGGCAGACGAGAACTGCTCACCGTCATCGACGAAGAGAGCGACCGGCTGAATCGACTGGTGGGCGAAGCCGCGGAGATGGCGCAGCTTGACTCGGGGATGTTCAAACTCGATCTGCAGCCCCATGCCATTTCAGATGCGCTCCGGCCGGCGATGGAAGACGCCAAAGCGTCGCTCGAAAAACATCCCGTTGAAGTCACCCTGGCACCTGACTTACCCAAGGTGCGAATGGACGTGCAGAGGATTCGCGAAGTTCTCATGCACCTGCTGGAAAACGCGGGCAAGTATTCCGACCCAGGAGTCCCGATCAAGGTGACCAGCGAGGTGAAGGGAGACAATCTCGTGACCAGCGTTGCCGATCGCGGCCCCGGGATCGATTCATTCGAGCAGTCGTTGATCTTCGAAAAGTTCTATCGCGGCCAGCACCAGCGTTATACGGCGCCGGGCACAGGCATGGGCCTGGCTATTGCGAAAGTGATTGTGGAAGCTCTCGGCGGGACGATCGGCGTCGTCAGCCAGTTGGGCAGCGGGTCGGTATTTTCGTTTAGCCTGCCGATCGACAAGGAAGGCAGAAGGTAGCGTCGCCGCCCGGCGCCCGTCATGGGAGGCGAAATTGGCGGGTTGCGCTGAATCCTACGCTACAATTCAGAGTCCTTCAAACAACAGCCAGTTAACCCGTTTCCGCGACATCCAGGTGACCACGACTCTATGACTGCTGAGACCGCAATCGGCCCTCCGCTCGACGACAAGAAGATTTTCTATAACCGATTTCTCCTCATTGTGGCGGGCCTCGGCGGGCTGCTCTATGGTGTGGACGTCGGCATCATCGCCGGGGCGCTGCCTTATCTGGAGGCGACCTCAGGACTGAATTCTGGGCAACTCTCTATTGTGGTCGCCGCGGTTTTGCTGGGGAGTGTGATCTCTACGTTGTTTGCCGGACTGCTGGCGGACTGGATGGGGCGCAAATCACTGATGGCGCTGAGCGGGGTGATGTTTGTGATCAGCATCCCGATGATTGCGCTGGCGCACGGGTACGGGCCGCTGGTCTTCGGGCGTCTGTTGCAGGGTGTGAGCGCGGGTTTGATCGGAGTAGTCGTTCCGCTCTATCTGGCGGAGTGCCTGACCGCGGCGAATCGGGGCAAAGGCACCGGCATCTTCCAGTGGCTGTTGACGCTGGGAATTGCGATTGCGGCGTTGGTCGGCTTCTTCTTCAGTCTCCGCCTCGCTCAAATTATGAAGACTGGCGACTTGCAGGCGGCCTACAACTTCAAAGACTCGGCTTGGCGCGGCATTTTCTGGGTTTCATTGCCTCCGGGGATTCTGTTCGTGATTGGCAGCGTGATGCTGGGCGAATCTCCTCGATGGCTATTCCGCCGGGGCAAGAAAGATGCTGCGTATGCTTCGCTTCTGCGTTCTCGCACGACCGAGCAAGCCGATCTCGAACTCAAGGAAATGCAGGAGGTGGCCGTCGCTGAAAAGGCGAAGTCTGCTGCCGGGACAAAAGGTACGGACTCGTTACTGCGGCGCAAATACGTGATTCCGTTTGTGCTGGCCTGCATCATCCTCGCCTGCAATCAGGCCACTGGCATTAACTCGATCATCGCTTACAACGCCAACATTTTGTTGCAGAGCGGACTCTCGGATTTCTATGCCCACTTGGGCTACGTCATATTTACGATCGTGAACTTCACGGTGACCGCCATAGGCGTTGCGCTGGTGGACCGCAAAGGCCGCAAATTCTTACTCGGGATAGGCACGGCAGGAATCATTGTCTCGCTCATCTGCACGGCGGCCATCTTCCTTCGCACCGAGAAGCAGCGGGTAGATGCGAAGAGTGCCGTCCAAGCTATGATCACCGCTGACCAGAAGCTGACTCTGCACTACGACTCCGAAACGGCGAATCGACTGAGCGGTGACAATCGTGTGCCGGGACGGGCAACATCACTCGTCGTGATCTATTCATGCGGGGACTTCCGGGCGGCGAGTGCGGCGGTGCGCTCCGACGATCTGGCGGCGAAGCCGATCGAAATCACGCGTGATGAGTGCGTACCCGCAAATAAAGTGGTGGCGTTTTTCTCGAACCCGTTTGGCAACCTCGATGCCGCGCGCGCGGCGCCCTTGAAGATCGAGAACGCCCTCATTACTCCCGTCCCGTCAGCGAGTAACGGCTGGATGGTCGCGATCACGCTGTTTGTCTTCATGGCATTCTTCGCGATTGGCCCTGGCGTATGCGTGTGGTTGGCGCTTTCGGAATTGATGCCGACCCGGATTCGCTCCAACGGAATGAGCATCGCGCTGTTACTCAACCAGGCGGTGTCCACGGCCATAGCAGCGGTGTTCTTGCCGACGGTCGGCAAGTACGGGTACTCGACCATGTTCTTCGGGTTCGCGGCGTGCACGGTGATCTATTTCGTTACGGCGACGTGGTTCTTGCCGGAGACTAAGGGGAAGACGCTGGAAGAAATTGAGGCGCATTTCGAGGGCACTGTGGTGACAAAGTAGTGGCTGCCCGCCTTTTTGGAAGTCGCCCACGTCTCGCAAACAACGCGAGACATGGGGCACCCAGCGCGGATCGGTTTGCCCGTTGTACGAAGGATGATTTAGTCTCAGCCCAAGTTCACATGACTCCTACTAAACAAAAGAAAATTGCTAGCAATCCGAAGCATTCCCACGCGATGCTGCGTGAGATCTATGAGCAACCCTACGGCCATTGCGAAGACGGTCGCGAAGCACTTGAAGGATGACATCATCTTTCCTGGCGAACTGGATGCCATCGAGAGCGCGCTGCTCACGTTCGAGAAGCTGATCATTGCCGCCAGCGGATCCAGTCGGCATGCCGGCCTGGCGGGCGAGATCATGATCGAAGATCTTTCGGGCGTGGCCGTCGACGTGGAGTACGCCAGCGAATATTGCTATCGGTCGACTCATGCTGCGGTCGATCCTATCGTGATGGTCATTACACAGTCGGGCGAGACTGCGGACACGATCGCTGCGCAACGCGAGGCGCTGACGCGCGGCGTGAAGACAATTGCTATTTCTAATGTTGCGGATACAACAATTGTGCGGGAAGCTGGGGCTGCGCTGATCTCCGGGGCGGGGCCGGAGCTGTCGATCCCGGCGACCAAGAGTTTCACAACACAACTTACGATTCTGTATCTGATGGCGCTATTTTTGGCGCGCAAGCGCGGACGGATGACTTCGGAAGTGGCACGCTCGTATCTGCAACGGTTGATGCGGCTTCCCGAGGCGATCGAAAAGAATCTTGCGACTTGGGACTCGCTCGCCGAGAAGTTCGGGGTTGTGCACTTCAAGGCGGAGAAGTTTCTCTATCTTGGCCGGGGAGTGCATTACGCTATCGCCCGCGAAGGCGCGCTCAAGCTGAAGGAAATCTCTTACGCACACGCCGAAGGATATCCGGCCGGCGAACTCAAGCACGGTCCGAACGCGCTGGTGGATGAGAAGCTGCCCGTCGTCGTGCTGGCTACTTGCGACCACCATGATCCCGACTCGTTGCTGCGCTATCGCCGGACGCTGGAGGTCATGAAAGAAGTGCGATCACGGCGCGGACCGCTGGTCACGGTGGCGACGGAGGGCGACAAGGAAGTCGGAGCCATTGCCGATCACGTGTTTTACGTCCCAGCTGCGCCAGAACTCTTGCTGCCGATCGTGGAAGTGATTCCGCTGCAACTCTTCGCATATCACGTCGCGGTGAATAAGGGATACGACGTCGACCACCCGCGCAACCTGGTGAAGGCCGTCGTCACCGAATAGGACCACGGAGGCACTGAGGCACGGAGAATTCAAACAATTGTCGGTTTCGTGTTTTTCGCAAGAGATGTCAGGATTTTAGGCACGAGCGAAGTCGATGAATCCCTTTTGCACGTCGGTGCGGATGAGTTTGGCACGAAGCTTGTCGCCGACGTCGAGTCCCTGCTGACCTTGGGCGAGCAGTCCTTCGATGTGCGGCTGCAGAACGCGAACGAAGGTTCCGTGATCGGTAACGCCGGTGACGATGGCGTCGAAGACTTCCCCGATGCGGTTCTGCATGGCAACTGCCGCGAGACGTTTAGACATTTCGCGCTCGACTTTCTTGGCGTCGTTTTCTTTCTGAGTGCAATTGGCGGCGATGGTGGTGAGTTCGTCGTCGGAGTATGGATTCTGCTGGCCTGCAAGCAGGGCCTTGATCAGGCGCTGGGTGACGACGTCGGCGAAGCGGCGATTAGGCGCTGTCGAGTGCGTGTAGTCCTGAACCGCGAGGCCGAAGTGTCCGGGAGCAGGTTCGCCGGGGCGCTCCAGAACGTACTCTCCGGGGCCGATGAGCTTGATCACGATCAACGACACGTCAGCGAAGTGATCGGGATCAGCGGCCTTGCGCCGAAGCAAGAAATCGTTAAGCGCCTTGGAATCCGGCTGCGCTGGGAGTTTTTCGTTTTTGGTTGCGGCCAGTTGGACGATGCGGTCCCAGCGCTCGGGAGTGCGCACGATGCGGCGCAGAGATGACACGTTCTCGAGGAAGCGAGCGACCACGCCGTTGGCGGCGACCATGAAGTCTTCGATGAGATCGGTGGCGCGATTCTTCTGCTGCTTCACGACGTCGACGACTTGATCGTTGAGGACCAGGGGATGGACTTCGTCGGTCTGCAGGTTGAGCGCGCCGTTCTGGAAGCGCTGGTTCTTTAACTTCTGCGCGACTTCATCCTGCAGTTTCAGTTGGGCCTGCAAATCGGCGGACGCCGCGACCTTCGGCGGAGCAGGCGACTTCCCTTCCAGCCAGGCGCCCAGGCTGTTGTATTGCAGCTGAGCCTTGTTGCGGACTATGGCGCGATAGACGCTCGGCGACTTCACCGCTCCGGTGGAATCGACGACGAATTCGATCACGACGCTGAGGCAATCCTGATTTTCGAGCAGCGACGTCTTTCCCGTGGACAGTTCTTCGGGGAGCATGGGGAAGTTGCGCACTCCCGCATAGACTGTGGTGGTTTCCTTGGCGGCGTGCTGATCGATCGGGGTCTGCTTGGGGACGAAAGAATCCACGTCTGCAATACCAACCATGACTTTCACGTCGCCATTCGAGGCGCGCTCGGCGACTTCGATCTGGTCGAGGTCGCGCGATGTGTCGTTGTCGATGGAGGACCAGAGCAGATTGCGCAGGTCGCGAATGTCGGTTGTGGGGGCGATCTGCGGCGGATGGGTTTTCAGGTCGGCAAGCTGCTGCGGAACCTGGGGAGGGAAATCGGGCTCGAAACCGTAGCGCTGCATGACTTCTTTGGCGGTGGCTTGCAGGTCGAGATGCGAAGGATTGGCGGCTGGCATGAACTCCCCGTACGGAATTGAGATGGGTTCAGGCTACCACGCGAAAGACGATGCATGTGGGGTGCACCGGAGATTCCTTCGAGTCCGCGCGGGCAGGCTCCTCCCTTTGCACTAAGAAGAGGCTCGAGTCTGGATAACGCAGGCTGCGATAACCGGTGCAACTACAGGTCAGTTCTGGTGCAGTCGTTCGATGTCGGCATTGGTGTAGACGCGCTTGGCATGAGGCGTACGGGCCTTCCAGAAGGAAGCGGCATAACCGATGGGAACTCCGTATCCGCGTTCGCGAAGGGATTCCGCTGTGGTCATTCCGATGACGCCGACGTCGGTGATGCTCGCCGGCAACTCTCGAGGAAGTTCGGCTGAGCTGAGTTCAACCACGCTGATCATCTGGTAGCCGTAGTAGACGGGAAATAGATTTGCCTGGTGCCGGAGTTCGGGGTTCCCGAGGTAAGGCTGATCGTGGACGACAGGTCCGATTTCGGGCAGCTTTGGAATTCCCGGCAGAGGGGCTTCCAGAGAAAGCGACGGCGTCGCGATGGGCGTGGCGAACATGGGCGAACCATAGTTCATCAGATACTGCGGGCCCACGGAAAAGTTTGTATCTTGTGCGGCGCTGATACCGACCAGAACCACCGATAAGCAGAACAAGCTGGCGAGACGCATATGGGCCTCCGGGATGTCCCTCTGATTCCGGCCCTGATTATGAACCGAAAACGAGACAAATACCAGATGATTTTGCTCTAGATCCGGCTTCTGGCGCGGGTTTCAGCCTGCTCCTCCCAGGGCAGCCGCACGGCGTTCGCGGCGGTTGTCGCGGACCACGTAGATCATGTAGATGACGACTGCCAGATTGCCGATCAGCATAGCGCTGCGCAGCCAGGTGATTCCCCGCATGAGTTCGCGGATCTCGAGGGGCAGCAGCAGGGCTCCGGAAACCAGGGCCACCCACTCGGCCCAGTGGCGCCCCTTCCACAGGCCATAGGCCTCGGTGAAGCGCAAGGCAGCATAGGCAAAGGCGATGCGGGCCGCCGCCCACAGTCGCGCGTCGGTAACGTTATCGGCAAAGTCGAGAAAAAGTTGGGCCGAGCGGCGATCGGTGCTGATGTGCAGCAGGGCGAGGAGACTCTCCGCGTAGTACCAGACATCCTTGTGGACGAGGGCAAGGGCGCAGAACCCCATCAGCACGACAAAGATGCCCTTAAAGAACTCGAAGGTGGCGACCGCCTGGAGCACGCGCCGTTGGCGGCGGTGGGGATCTGGCTTGGTTCCGGGTTGGCGCATGTATGCGGGCAGTGACTCAAGGCAGCGTACCACGAGGAGGACTGCAGATACAGGGCTTCCCTGCGTCCCGCCGTTGCGGATTGTGTTTCCTTACCTCGGTAACTGGAGAGGAGGTCGGAAGAATGTAACGATCAGAGCGGGAGATGGATTATGCGAAGATTCGTCGTTTGTCTAGTGGTTGCGATGCTGTGGGCCGGCAGTTCGTGGGCAGGAACGACTGCGGGCGCTCCGCAGGCGGCGCCGCAAACCGCGCGCCAAGCGCTGATCGAAATGTTCTTCAGCAAGACGCCGGGAACCCTGGTAAAACATCTTCCCGTGGCAACGCGCGCGGCGTTGGAGAAGTCGGGAGCGCTGGCGTCGCTCCAGCAGTATTCGCTGATGGCGACCCAACTGCAGACGCAAGGGCAAAACGTGCAGACGTTCGAAACCGGTTCGGTGCTGCTGTCGGGCGAGAATCCAAAGACGGGCGACAAAGTCGAGATCACGGTGGAGAATGACGCGCTGCGCGGGGATCAGGACGACATCGAGGTGTCGTTTCAGACTTACAAGAACGGAGTGGCAAAGAAGAGTCCATTCATGCCACAGATCACGTTCTCGATGAAGCAGGAGGCGGAGGTCTGGAAGCTGAATGAGATTTCCGTAACGATTCACCTGCCGTTGGCGGACCCGGACTTTCTGAAGGCGATCACCGAGAAGATGACGCCGCAGGCTGGGGCCAGTCGACTGGGACGACCAGTGCAACGGGGACGTTCGTCCCGCGCTCTGAGGTTTCCGTGCAGGCTGGGGGCAGCGACGCGATGGTGATCGCCGCCATGCGAACGATTCTTACGGCCGAGGTCACGTATGCGACCAGCTATCCGGCAATTGGGTACAGCTGCACGCTGTCGGATCTGGATGGTTTCGGAGGCGGAACACCGAATGAGCATCAGGCGATGCTGATTAACAGCGGACTGGCCAGCGGGAAGCGATACGGCTATGTGTTTACGCTCTCGGGATGCGGCGGGACGCCGGCCACGAGCTTTCATCTGACCGCCGCGCCCAACGGAAACAGTTATGGGCGGAAGGCGTTCTGTGCGGATCAGTCGGGAGTGATTCGGTCCGCCAGCGATGGGAATCCGGCGACGTGTATGGCTAGCGGGACGCCGGTGCAGTAAGAACGTGCTTTTCCTAAATACATCAAGTCGAGGGGGCCCCACCCTTGTCGCGTTCTTTGCGACAGGGTGGGGGTTTTGATTTTTGGGGGAACAACCTAGCGGATTGGCAAATAGAATCCACCGAAGATCAGAATCCCCACCCTGTCCCTGCAAAACACGCAGGGACAAGGGTGGGGCACCCAGTCTTTTTCAGGCTTTCTTTTGACGAATCGCTGCGCGCAGCTCGTCTACGATCTCCTGCGATGCTTTGATGGCGGCGGCGTGCTGGTTCACGTTGAATGAGATTGCGCCGACGCGGGCGTGGCCGCCACCGCCGTAGCGCTCGCAGATGCGGGCCAGATTCACTTCGGGCTCCTGCGGAGCCCACGGGTTCGATCCCACGGAAACCTTCACGCGGAAACTGCTCTTGCTCAACCCTACGCTGTAGACCGATTCCGGGTGCAGGTAGTAGGGAATGAATTTGTTGTAGCCCTCGAGATCATGATCGGTGACATCGAAGAAAATGGTGCCGTCCTTGCACTCGGTGCGCTGTTCGAGAATCCCGATGGATAGTTCGTGGCGCTTGAGCAGCGGAGGAAGCAGAGGCGCGACGAATGGCTCCTTGAGAATCTCCGCCAAAGATTTCGTGGCCAGCAGCGGAATCAAGTTGGGAACGAAGCCGTGGTCGGGGGCCGATTCGATGACCATGGTCAGCTTCATGGCGGGAGCTTCCATCTCGACGGCGGTCTTGGCGTCGGGGTAGAGCGCGCCGTCGATGATGTCGGTCCAGTGCACGAGATCGGCAACCGGCGAGGGATCGAAGCCGAAGCGCTGCTGCGCGATCATGGCGATGAAACTGGTGCAGGACTTGAAATCGGGATCGTAGAACTTGCGGTTGCTCTGATCCTGCTCGAAATGTTCGGCATCGGCGGGAGAGAGGAAGGCGCTCTCGTGATGGTCGAACCACCAGGTAATTTTGGGCGAACTGGAGTACTTGAAGTCGACGATGGCGTTCTCGTCGCCGTCAAATTGATTCTCGTCGAACAGCGCGCCGGCACGGTGAACCAGTCCGGTGAATTCGAACTCGGCGTCGCCGCGGATGCGCTCGCGATAGAAGCGGGAGAACAACGCGGCGGAGGAAGCTCCGTCAAAGCATTTGTCGTGATAGAAGACCCGTACTCGCAATGAATTCCCCAATCGGCCAACAGGATTCCCGCCGGCCGAAAACCACGCTGCTGGCGTGGAATTGGGACGAGGGTAAAAGCTAATAGGATTGACAGCTTACAGGAAGAAAGTCAAGCGCGGGAGTCTTGAGGAGTCGTGCGGTTCGAACGTCTTACATCGCGTTCGCCTGCTTTTCCGCCAGGTCGCCGATCACCGGCAGCTTGTACGTCTGACCCTGACCCGCCTTTAGAGCCAGAAAGATCAAGAGAATTAATGTCGCCAGGGAGACCAGGCCGTGTAGCGGAAGGGTTAAGAAAATCATGAACGGGACAGCAGAAACGACCCCAAGCGCGAAGTGAACAATCGCCACGACCACGAAAAGAAAAATGCATTGAAACGAGTGGAAGCGGACGAAGCGGCTCTTGTTGTAGGGCTCCATCACGAGAAAGATGATGGCCGGGATGAATGTCACATAGGCCAGCATTCCGGCGGTGTTGTCGTTCAGGCCTGCGACACTGGGAGCGACTGGAGAAGCGCCTGCAGTCCGGCCGGCGCAGGCAGGACAAACGGTAGCACCGTCGGCGATTTGTGCGCCGCACGTATTGCAGAAAGCCATGGGAATACCCTCGTCGCCACCGCGGGTGCAATCTCACAACTGAACCCAAGTCATGCCCCAAGCGGCGTGGGCGGCAAAGTATCAGGAAAACCGGCAGAAAGCAATTTATGATGTGCGTGAGCCGCGCGTGCGAGCTAGATCGAACCAGCGTACTGCGCGGCAAATTCGCCGAGCATGGGCAGTTGGAACATCTCTCCCTGAAAGGCCTTCACCACCAGAACCAGCCAGATCACAATGGCCGCAAGCACGACCACGACGGCGACCACCCAGACCAGCAGAGGGCCAAGCACGGGGACGATGAAGAGCACTACGCTGGCGAGTTTCAGGGCGATTCCAATCAGAATGGCCGCGCCCCAGAGCAACAGGCACTGGAAGGAATGGAAGCGCAGAAAACGATTCTTGTTGTATGGCACAAGGAACAGGAACACGATTGCGGGAATGAACGTGAAATAAGCGAGCGCGCCGCGCGATATTTTCCGGAAGAACGCCGACGGTCCCTTGAGCGAGCTTTTGCGCCTGCATGGCGCGGCCGCAAGCCGGGCAAAAAGCGGCGGTCTCGGGCATTTGGGCGGAGCATTCGGGGCAAGAGGTCGGGGGAACGCTCGTCGGATCCATTGTGGGGCACCATATCAAATGGCGAGGCGGGCGGCAAATCCCCAGAACCGATTTCAGAGCGCGCGGGGCGCGTGGTTCTTCTTGCGGCAGTCCTCGCAGACGCCGTAGATCTGGAACGTATGCCGGGTAGTGAGGTAGTGGTACCGGCGTCCGATCTCCTGCTCGAGCTGGCCGACTTCCTGGGAAAAGAATTCGACGGAACTGCCGCAGCCGGTGCAGACCATGTGGTGATGGCTGCGGCGGTTGTACTGGTGCTCGTAGCGGGCAATGCCGTCATGGAAGGCGACTTCGCTGGCCAGGCCGCACTCCGCCAGCAATTTCAGGGTGCGGTAGACGGTGGTGTAACCGATGCGCGCGTCTTTTTTCTGCACCAGGCGGTGGAGTTCGTCGGTGGAGAGATGGTCGCGGGTTTCGAGGAAGGTGCGGAGGATGGCATCGCGCTGAGCAGTCTGCTTGAGGCCGACGCCCTTCAAATGCTTGTGAAGGATTTCCTGGGCCTCGCGGACCATCTGGCGGGAGATGGTGGGCTGATCATCGATGCGCTTCTGGAGCATGGCGGGTGGAACAGAGTCAGGTCGAACATGGTCAGGATACCATCCGGCATCTTGAAAATGAAATTCATTTTCAGCGCCAGGCAGGGCCACGGGGCGTGGAATACAATCAGAGATTCCTCATGAGCACACTGACCCAGATCAGCCCACCCAAGTCGCGACGTTCGCCCATTCTACGCATATTGCTGTGGCTCGTGCTGGCCGTGATCGTGATTGTGGCGGGCCTGGTTGGATATGGCTACTACGTCGCGCATGCTGCCCTACCTCAACTCGACGGGCGGCTGCAGATTCCGGGGCTCTCGGCGCCGGTCACGGTCACGCGTGACGGGCACGGGGTTCCCACGATTGAAGCGGCCAGCCTGGACGATCTTTTTTTCGCGCAGGGCTATGTGACAGCGCAGGACCGGTTGTGGCAGATGGACGTGATGCGCCGCTACGGCGGTGGCGAACTCTCGGAGATTCTGGGCGATGACCTGTTGAAACTGGATCGCGAACAGAGGATTCTGGGCCTGCGGGCAGCGGCGAAGAAGGCCATGGAACTGGCCAGCCCGCGGGATCGCGCTTTCTACGAAGCGTATGCGCGCGGAGTCAACGCGTACATCGGGACGCATGGCGACCGGCTGCCGATCGAGTTTCGGATCCTGCATTACGCTCCGAAGCCATGGCAACCGGAGGATTCGGCGGTCATCGCCAATTCGATGGTGAAGGATCTGAACTATCACTATTTTTATGACGCGCTCAGTCGCGAGAAGATTCTCGCCAAGCTGGGGCCGGAGTTGACGGCGGACTTGTATGTGAACCGCTCGTGGCACGACCGTCCGCCGACCGTGATGCGAGAGGATCTGACGGAGCCGGACAACACGGGGAATTCCGATGACGAGGACGACGACGATTCTCCGGACAACTCGGTTACGCAGAAGTTTCCGGCGAGAGCGCCGAAAGGTTTGCCGGTCGGGGCCTCAGGGGCTAAAGCCCTTCCGGAGGAGAATGGTCTGATCGCAGCGCTGAAAGCGCTGCGCCACCCGAAAGCAGATTTCACTCACTCAAAACCAGATTTTTTCAAAGAGACTCGCAAGGCCTTGTCGATCGAGCCCTGGTTGACCGGATCTTCGACAATCGAATCCTCGGCGATCGAAGAGGTGCCGGTGAACGGATCGAACGACTGGGTGGTTTCCGGGGCGCATACGGTGACGGGAAAGCCGCTGCTGTCGAACGACATGCACCTTGGCCACCAGATGCCGAACCTCTGGTACGAGGCGCACCTGCACTCGGGCACTCTCGATGTTGCGGGCGTGACGCTGCCCGGAATGCCGTATGTGATTGTGGGACACAACCAGCGGATTGCCTGGGGATTCACCAACGTCGGTCCGACCGTGACCGATGTGTTCATCGAGAATTTCAACCCGGAAGGCGCGTATCAGACGCCGAGCGGATGGGTGCAACCGGAGCATCGCGCGGAAGTCATTCACGTGAAGGGCAAGCCAGATGTGAATGTGGATGTGAGGATCACGCGTCACGGACCGGTGATCACGGAACTGGTTCCCGGGGAAACCCGGCCACTGGCGCTGCGTTGGACGCTGTATGACGGGTTGCACATCCCATTCTTTGACGTGAATACGGCGCAGAACTGGGACGAGTTTCAACGTGCGTTTTCTCAACTGGATGCGCCGGGACAAAACGTGGTCTACGCCGACGTGGACGGAAACATTGGATATCACGCGACGGGCAAGGTTCCGATCCGCGCGGCGGGAGACGGCAGCCTTCCGGTGAGCGGCGCTGACAACGCGCACGAGTGGATTTCGTACATTCCGTTTGAAAAGCTGCCGAGCATCTACAACCCGCCGTCGGGAATCATTGCGACGGCGAACGGAAGAATCACGCCGGACGGTTATCCGAATTCGATCAGCATGGAATGGGAAGCTCCGTGGCGCACGGCGCGCATCTATCACGTGCTGGAGTCGGGACGGCAGTTCTCGGCGGCGGACATGCTCGCGCTGCAAACCGACATTCAATCGGAAGCCGTGCTATTCGCGGCGGAGCGCCTGGTTTATGCGGTGGATCACGCCGCGAAGCCCTCCGCGCGGGCCAAGCAGGCCGCCGACCTGATGCGCAGCTGGGATGGCCGCATGCTGGCGGCGTCGGCCGCACCTACCATCGCGGAAAATTCGATCGGCGAATTGCGCCGACTGCTGCTCGAACCAAAGTTGGGAATGGCCCCTTCGGAATCTCGCAAGGAGGCCGACTCCGAGCTCTATAAAGAAACCGAGAAGAACGTCATCGATTGGAAGACCTATTCGTGGCTGCAAAGATCGGTGTGGATGGAGAACATCCTGCTCCACCGGCCGAAGCGATGGCTGCCCGATCAATATCCGAATTATGACGAACTGTTGACGGCGGCAGTCGAGGCTGCGGTCAACCATCCGCAGGCGCCGAAGGATTTGGCTTCGTGGCGCTGGGGCGCATTCAATGCAGTCGACATCCAGCATCCGATCCTGGGCAAGATTCCGGTGATCCGGCGGTGGTCGGGACCAGGAGTGCAGGAGCAGTCGGGCAGCGGATACACGGTGAAAGCAGTTACGCCGTACCACGGGCCGTCTGAGCGTTTCACGGCGAACATGGCTAACCTGGATGAGTCGACGCTGAACACAGTCACCGGCCAGGGAGGAAATTTTCTGAGCCCTTACTACATGGATCAGTGGAAGGCGTGGTACGGGGGAACTACGTTCAGTCTTCCCTTCACCACGAAGGCGGTGGAGGCCGCGAAGACGCACCGACTCTGTGCTGGAGCCGACCCGGTAAAAGAAGATCCATGTAGAGCGAAGACGATATGGAGTACCGCCGCTTGATGAGTTGACGCTCTCTCCGGAACGGACTGTGTTCCGAGCAAGGTAACTCTCAAGGGCCGAAGTCAGTCTGGAACCAGAACGGTCGATGGCAACCGGGTCGACGAGTGAGATGGCGAGTAGAGTCGAGAACAGGCGCAGTGGCTGTAGTCTCCCGGTGGCTGTTGACGAAGCTTTCGCCGTCGCCGCCTCAGTCCGGTTTGACCTGGCCCTGGTTCCTGTTCCCGCTCATCGAACCGGACTGGCAGATTTCCCGCATCCGGCTCTCGGAAAAGACTCACGCGCTCGCCCACGGAAGACTTGCGGTTCGGTGTGGTAACTGCACCAAACCATACACAGCATTAAGAGATGCTTCCGGAAACCGGTTGATAGCCCGGCCACGCTTCATTATGCTTGTCGCATAGCCACCGACGTAGCCTGCGGCGGGCGTGATGATCGACCGCACTGTAGGCTTTGCTGACCGCTCCCAGACAGAAGTAGTTGGCCCAGCCGATCATTATTCGGTTGAGCTTCTCCACCATGATCCTCGGGTCCAGCCTGACGGTATCGCGTCCGGTTTCGTCGCTGATAGCGCGACAGATGCGCTGCACCCGCTTCTCGGATGGCACCGTGCCGAGATAGACCCGTTTCCTTCTCATCGAGTAGCATTGCCCGAACGTGTACCCCAGGAAATCGAACTTCTCTTCCGGCAGCTTGCAGACCCGCGTCTTGTTCTCGTTCACCGTCAACTTCAGCTTTGACATCATCCTCCGCATCGCGTCAGAGCTTGCTCCGCTCCGCCTCGACAACAGATGACCAGATCATCGGCATAATTAACGATGTACGCTTTCCAACGCTTCTCGTGCCCCAGTTTCTTCCACCCCAGCACGAACCGTCGCATGTACAGATTGCTGAGCAAAGGACTGATCGGAGACTCCTTGTGGCGTCCCTCGACCTTCGTCCCGATTGCGCGTACTCCGACGTTTGTTTCCACGTTCGTCGGTTTCTTCGACCGGAGCCTCCAACCACATCTTGATCAGATGCAGCATCGCTCCATCGACGACCCTTCGAGCCACCGACTTCATAAGCTCGGCGTGTGGAACACTATCGAAGTAGCTGCTTAGATCAGCATCAACGATTTCTCCATGTCCGGTGTTGATCAGCTTGTGGACGTGTTTTACTGCGTCCAGTGCGCTGCGGTCTGCCCGATAGGCATATTGTTCCGGTTGCAGGTCAGCCTCGAAGATAGGTTCGAGAACCAGCACCGCCGCCGTTTGCACAACCCGATCTCGGATTGTTGGTATCCCTAACGGTCTCTGCTTCCCATCCGGTTTGGGTATGTAAACCCGCCGCACAGGCCGCGGTTGATAGGTTCGACTTTTCAGCTCTTGCGTCAGTTCGTCCAGCCATCGTTCCACGCCGTACCGCTCGATGTCCTCGAAAGTTTGTTCATCCACTCCCGCTGCTCCGCCATTGGCTTCACAGCGTTCGTAGGCATATGCCAGAACATCCTTCCGATACACCTTGTCGTACAGCGCATAGAAACGAAAGTCGGGCGATTCCTTCGCTTTTGCGTGTAATGCCGTCTGCAACTTCTGAACGCTTGGTGGAGTTGTTAGGCTCATCGCCAATCCCTCGGTCCTTTGTTGTTTCTTGCGTTCGTCTTTAACTGAGGCCCCTTCCCTCCACCGGCGTTATCCGGCTTCACCGGTACTGCGAGCCTCTCCGCCACCCCACACGGCCCGGCCTGTCTCTCACGAGTTGCCGGTTGATCCCCGACTGCGATCACCGCTGGGGCTTCCCGTGTTGCCTCTGGTCTCCTATGCGTACATGCCGTCGCCATTACCCCGGCAGGTTCGATGGAGCTTGTTCGCTCGTCCTTCTCCATCGCCAACGGCCTTCCCTGTGTAAACGTCAGGTCGGCTCCTGCAATTATTCTTTCGAGGCCTGCTCAGCGTTTATTCTCGTTATGGCCTGCACGCTCGCCGAGTCGCCTAACGACCCTTTACATCGAAAGCTTCAACAGCTTCGTTACCTCCGCCGCCGCTTCGATTGTTACCGGGTGGAGCGAACCAGTTCCCGGGCGGGAGTTGCACCCGCTGAAGTCCAGCGCCTTTTCACGGCGCACTGTTTCATCAATTGGCTACTGCCTCGTAGCTTCCAGGTAGCCGACGATCCTGGGAGTTGCAAGGTGTTAGTCGAAAGCAGACGTCGGGTTCGGTGTTGTGGCGACGGTCGTAGCTGCCTTCGGCAACGGCAAAAGTCCTAATGCGGCCATCACGTTTAAACCATTCGTGCGCGTCAGCACGCCCGGAAGCATTTGATAGTCGAATCGCATCTCGCCGTTCTCACAATGTTCTTCAAAATGCACATTGATCGCCCGGCCATTGAGAGCCTTCCCCGCCTCGGTAAGTGCTAGATCGTGAGTCGTTACTAGGCCGACCGCCCCGCTCGCGGCCAATTGTTCAATCACCGCTCTTGCTCCAAACAAGCGGTCGGCCGAGTTTGTCCCCCCAAGTATCTCGTCCAGCAGGAAGAGGGTGTTGTTCGTGCGCGACAGAGCGAGTATCCGCTTCAGGCGCTCCACCTCGGCTTGGAAGCGCGATTTTCCTTGTAAGAGGGAGTCATGAACAGAAATCGAGCACCCGATCTGCAATGGCGAGATCTGGAGTTGAGCCGCACACACCGGCGCGCCTGCCAATGCCAACACGGAGTTCAAGCCGACCGAACGTAGTAGTGTGCTCTTGCCCGACATGTTCGAACCGCTCACCACGATGAGTTGTGTGTCTTTGGCGTCAAGCCGGATATTGCATCGAACGCAGGTCTCGCTATCGAGTAAAGGATGACCCAAGGCTTCGCCTTGAAATAGCGGAGAAGACTCGGGCTTCAGAACAGCAAAAACATGATCTGGGTTTTCGTAGGAATACCGAGCCAAACAGAGCAATGCTTCGAACTGGCCGAGGGATTCCAGCCATCGAGTCAAACCCTCACGGTTCCGCTGCCGCCAGCGCTCGATAAAAATTGCGAGATTCGTTCCCCATAGAATCAGCGAGGATAACAGCGCGAAATACTCAAATTGTCGGAGATTCAGAAGCCAGGCCCACAGCCGCAACTGTCGGATCTGTTTCGAGGGAACGCCCGACGAAAATGTGAGTTGCAACTGCAGCGACTTGAGCAACGGGCACTGGAAATGCAGTGTCTCGAAGCGATCCAATAAGGGCGCAAGCAGTTCAAGCTCGAATGAAGGCATGGCGAGGTTGGCGGCTGTCAGCCTAGTTTTCTTCAGGAGGAAAAACGCCAAGAGCCCTTCCAGTCCGACGACAAAGGCCACAGCCCAAAGGCAGCTGTGGCCGAAGACGCCTATGGCGCCAAGCAGCGACACGACGAGTAAACAGATTGGCAGTGCCGCCGCAAGCGCCCGTATATAAAGCGGAAAAGCGATCTCAGGGACGTCCACCCAATCGCGGACCGATGTTCCAGCTTGATCGAGTGCGCTCCCTCCCACAGACGCCCAGTCCTCTCGAAGACCGAGCTGCTCGCGAAGTTCGGCAACTGCCGCCTGCCGCGCTTTGACCTCGTCGGAACCCGCTGGATTGAGGAGCCATTTCGCAAGCGTAGCTCTACCAACGCCAGTTCGAGCCGTACACAGCAATTCGTAGAGCGATCCCGTGCCAAACAAGTCCAGATCGCAAGCGTAAGCATGGTCCTCGGGCAGGTACTCTTTGCCGCCAATCCCTCGTCCTTGCCACTGGTGGCGTAACCGCGCCACGCCGAGTTCATAGAAAATCGCGATGCGTTGCACGCGGCTATGTATGCTCGCGTTCTTCCTAAGCGATTGGATGCTGTACAGGACGACGACCGAAGGGAGCAGAATCCAGAGCGCAGAGATCAAGTGCGATGAGAGAGCTGCCCAGACGACAACGATCCCAACGAGAGTGGCCACGATCACGTATGTCCATAGGCGCTGGTGCAAGGCCCTGATGGTTGCAAGCTGCCGTTGCCGTTCGCTCAAACGGCGAGCATATTCACTCTTTGGGATTTCATGCGCTTTGTTGGCCAAAGCTTCGCGTCCCGCAAAATCAGACGTATTCATGGGTACTCCGTCTCATATCAGGCCGAGGAGCCTGATTCTCTGTAACGGGAAGAACAGAAGGCAATGCCGTGCAAAACGGCAGCATGCGATTCAGATCAGGAGGAGCTATCGCGAGAGGATAGGTGGTGGGCGCTGAAAGAGCACAGAGAGACTTGGTTCATTTGGAACTGCGATAGTGGTCTGCGATCGCTCCCATCGCCCATCGATGGCCCACGGGAAGAAACAGACTGGGAGCGCATGAAGGGAGGCTACTAGCAAACTCCAGATATTCGCCGAGTGAACGACGATAAACGTGAGCAAGGAGGCAAGCACCAGGGAAGCCACTATCTTGAAGAAGCCACCAATCAGGAGTGGACGGAGGTCCGCCACGCAAAAAATAAGCAGCCAGAAAGCAACATTCAAGAATATTTGGCTATGACGATAGCTGCCCATATGCGCTTTGGAACCAACAAGTATACAGCCGCCAAGACTCTACGTTATTGGGAGGTTGCAGCTTCGCACGGCGCTTACAAACAGGGTCGGGTTCGCCTTCGTTGACTTACCAGTATGTGACAATAAACTTAGTCGGGGCATTGTCGGCACACTTCTATATGCGGATATTTTCCTCTGCGGATCTGCCGAAACCCAAGAGGCCTTCGCGCGCTTTGACCCGACTAGGATTCTGCAGCAGAATAGCAAGACCGGACAAAATCCTGGAACCGCTAGAAGAAATCGATCGCCTTGATATCGCCCACGTAGCCCACGATGTTGATGTTCCCCTCGGGCAGGAAGTCGTTAATCAACAGCACATCGGTGAGAGTGTCGTAGACCCGCAGGTTCCCACCTTCGGCAACATACTCAACATCACGGGTGGTGAATCCCTGAAGGCCGTTCACGTCGCCATTGTCCGGAGGAAAGAGCACTGAGTTGTTGGCGGTGCGGTAGATCGCGAGACATCCGCGTACTTCCCCGACGGGGTTATTGACGTTGCCGATGTTGGTGCAATGTAGCGATCCGACGAAGACCTGGCCGTTCGTTGTCATATCGATGCGCCAATGATAGCCGTCTGGCATCGCGATCTCGGCGCTGGGGTTGTTGTAGTAGGGGTCGGTCATGGTGCTCAGGTCAATGATGTCGAGGGTTCCGCAGTAGGTGGCGGCGGTTGGGGCAGCGCTTGGGATGGAGGTGCAGAGAGGTCCAGTGGGGGTGCCATTTCCGGCAACGAACAACTGGGAGCCGCTCAATAAACCGATGGTGGCGCCATTTACCAGCACCGGCGGGCCCACCGCGAGCGTACCCAAGTCCAAAGTCTGCACGCTGGCTTGAACGCCGCCGCACTCCGCGCCGCAGTTCATGATATACGCGGTGTTCCCACTGACGACGGCCCATACTGGCCGGTCGAAGCCTGGGACCTGGGTGCAAACCGCATTGGGAGCGGACTGGCAACTGAGATCGACCGGGGATACTGCATTCGCGGGAGTCAGCACCGTGATCGAGTCGGAGTCATTACTGAAGACGAGGAGTTGGGTGCCGTTGGAGTTGGCGATCACGGTTTGCGCATTCGTGACCGCAATCGTGGTGAGCTGTGATCTGACGAAATCCAGGATATCGACGGCGCCCACGAAGGTATAGCCATTGACTGTGGCCGTCGGGATGGCAGCGTATCCGATCGGCTGGGCGGTCGGAAAGGCCATGCTGGAAGTCGGCCCAGGGATGCGCACGTTTCCGATATCGGCTTCCTTAAATGTGTCCACCGCGTACACGTTGCTGCTGACGGCGTCAAAGGTCGCAGCAATGTTTCGGCTCGGCGAGATCGCCATCACTCCGGGCGAGGTTCCTGCCTGGATGGGAGCAACCCCCGGTATGGTGTCGTTGTAGCCATTGAGGATTACCAGGCCGCCTCTTGCTGAACGTCGCACTTACCCCTTGCGAGGCCAGAACGCGGTCGGGCAGACCGCTGGGCGGATCCTTCGGCTTGCTATAGCCACCGCACGAACTGAAACCCAGGCTGACCCACAATCCAACCAGAAGAACGAGGATGCGTCTCTTCAAACGACAGGCTCCTAACGACATGAAAAAGGGAGATTTAATTGCGAAATGGTGGATTATAACAGACCCGGAACTGGCGCTCATCCGGAGCCTTCAGGATTGAGGTGCAAAACCTGCGCGATTTTCCGCTGCTTCTTCCAAAAGCCATTGAGATGCACGAACCAGCGCTAATCCTGTATTCTCAGAAACTATATGGCGGCTGACTTTCTTGCTCGGATCAAGCAATCCCCGGTACTATGCGACGGCGCCATGGGGACCCTGCTCTACGCCAAAGGCATCTTCATCAACCGGTCTTATGATGAACTGAATCTGTCCCAGCCCGACCTGATTCGCGGCATTCACCACGAATATCTGCAGGCTGGAGCCGAGATTATTGAAACTAATACTTTCGGTGCCAACTCTTTCCGCCTGGGACGGCACAGCTTGGCGGACAAGGTTCGCGACATCAATCATGCCGGCGCTCGACTGGCACGAGAAGCCGCCAAAAGCTTCGATGTATGGGTCGGGGCATCGGTTGGCCCGCTCGGCACAAGAATCGAGCCGCTGGGGAAGACTTCGTTCGAGGAGGCGCGCGACGGCCTTTCGCCAGCAGATTGAAGCGCTGGTGGAAGGCGGCGTCGATCTGCTGATTCTGGAGACATTCGGATATCTGGAAGAGATCCACCAGGCCATGCTGGCCGCGCGCGATGTAAGCAAATCGCTGCCGATCGTGGCGCAGGTCACGATTGACGAGGACGGCAATTGCCTCGACGGCTCCGATCCGCAGACGTTCGTTTCGAAGCTCGAAGAGTGGGGCGCGGATGTGATTGGCTGCAACTGCAGCGTGGGCCCGGTTGCCATGCTCGACGCGATGGAGCGAGTGCGGGCGGCGACTTCCCTGCCGCTGGCGGCGCAGCCGAATGCAGGCATTCCGCGGTCGGTGGACGGGCGGAATATTTATTTGTGCTCGCCGGAATATATGGCCAGCTACGCGCGGAAATTTGTTGCCGCTGGAGTCCGGCTCGTTGGCGGGTGCTGCGGAACGACGCCGGAACATATCCGGGTCATGAAGTCGGCGCTGCGTGTGGGTGAAGCCCGATCAAAAACGGCTGCCGCTCATGTGGTCGGGGGCCAGACCGCGCCACCCGCCGTGCCGGCGGTGCCGCTGGAGAACCGGTCGCTGCTGGGCGCACGGCTGGCTCGCGGTGAATTTGTAACCATGGTCGAGATCGTGCCGCCCAAGGGCATCGACGTTCGCAAGGAGATCGAGGGCGCGCAGTTTGTGAAGTCGGTGGGCGTGGACGCGGTGAACATTCCCGACAGCCCGCGAGCCTCGGCGCGCATGAGCAACCAGGCGCTGTCGCTGCTGATTCAGCGCGAAGTAGGCATTGATGCGATTCTGCACTACACGTGCCGCGATCGGAACGTGCTGTGCATCCAGAGCGATCTGCTGGGTGCGGCGGCGGTCGGCATCAAGAATCTGATCTGCATTACCGGCGATCCTCCGAAGATGGGGAACTATCCCGACGCGACCGCGGTGTTTGATGTGGACGCGATCGGCCTGGTCAACATTGTGCACAACCTGAATCGGGGGCTTGATCTCGGGGGAAATCCGATTGGGGCCGGGACGGGCTTCGTGATTGGCGTGGGAGCCAATCCGGGACTGACCGACTTGGACGAAGAGATTCGGCGTTTTGAATACAAGGTCGAGGCCGGAGCGGAATATGCGGTAACCCAACCGGTGTTTGATCTGCGGCTCCTGGAGAACTTTCTGAAGCGCATTGAGCACTGCCGGATTCCTGTCGTGGCCGGAATTTGGCCGCTGGTCAGTGTACGCAACGCGGAGTTCATGAAGAATGAGCTGAGGGTGTCGGTGCCAGACTCGATTCTGGAGCGCATGGCAAAGGCCCAGACGCCGGAACTGGCGCGGGCCGAGGGCGTGGCGATTGCGCGGGAAATGCTGATTGCGGCGAACCAGATGGCACAAGGAGCGCAGATCAGCGCGCCGCAGGGTCGGTACAGCTCAGCCGTTGATGTGTTGGAGGCCCTGGGAAAAGACCCGGGCTCCAAAGCGGCGGCTTAGAGCGCATCCTCGGACATAAACTCGTCCACTCTACTCTTGGATTACGGTCCACTCGTGGTCTACTATCGCACAAATAATTCAGTGCCGCCGGCGGCGATACCTCGTGAACCTCGGTGTGGCCTCTTAGATCGGAACGCGGCGAGGCTCGTGAATCGATTCAGTGTAATAGCAAAACGATATTGCAGATTTTCCGGCCTCAGAACCATTTCCCGCACTGGGACTTCATCGATCATTTTTATGGGTCCTACTCATTAAAAAGACTGGACTCTCGTTGCAAAGAGGTGCATTACAATAAGAGACGGAGCAAAACCCCGTTGGCCAAGTTTGAAGAGTGCCTCCAGCGACTGGAGAAAATAGTTCAGGAACTGGAAAAGGGAGAAGTCCCTTTGGAGAAGTCTCTGACACTGTTTGAAGAAGGCATGCAGCTCTCTTCGGCCTGCCGGAAGGAACTGGAACAAGCGGAAGGTAAAGTCGAGATTCTGCTGAAAAAGAACGGGAAGCTTCAAGCTGAACCATTCGAGCCGCTGACAGAGAAGTCGCCCGCACGCCGGTAAGCCGTGCGGATTTCTGGCCGCGAGTCGAGAGCTTTAGATGTCTGTGGGTCAGTGGTTTTCCCAGCCACCCCGCAGCCCTAGTCCAACGTTGACGTCCGCCGTTGACGACGGTTGAAGATCGGGGGATTTATGACTCAAAGTGTAGTCGTTCTCGAGAAAGATCCTAGAGTGGCGAGGTCCCTGGCTGGTGGACTCCGCCCTCACTTCTCAGTACACCTAACCCGCTCCCGCGAAGAATTGCGGGACAACGTCGGCTCGCAACCGTCCGGAAGCTGTGGTTCTCAATATCGAGCATTGGCTGCTGACCGATGTCGAGAGTCTGCACCGCGACTTTCCCGATCTGCCCATCGTCTGCACGCATCGCATTCCTGACGAAGAAATGTGGATGGCCGCGCTGGAAGCCGGCGCCAGCGATGTTTGCCCTGCCGATGACGTGGGGAATGTGCTGACTTCGGTTCTGCGCAGCATGGCGCTCTCGCGAACCGCCGCAGCATAGATTTCTCTTGCTATCGAGGACGCCTGCGGGCGTCCTTTTTCTTTGCTGCCTTATTTCGCCTTCCCTTTCTCCTGCATCCCTTCGCGCAGTTCCCGCATGCGCCGCCTTGTTATACTGCACTGCTTCATGCTCACGGAAACTCTCGAACAAGGACGGCAACTGACCGACGCAGCGCTCGACCGGCTGATTCCGCTGGAGACGCAACATCCCGTCTCCATCCACAAGGCCATGCGCCACAGCGTGTTTGCCGGCGGCAAGCGGCTGCGGCCCGTCCTCTGCATGGAAGCCGGACGTATGGTGGCTGGGTCGTTGCCGGCGTGGCATCGAGGAACTGGGCGCAGCGCTGGAGATGCTGCACACCTATTCGCTGATCCATGACGATCTGCCCGCACTCGACAACGATGATCTGCGGCGAGGGCGTCCGACCTGCCACAAGGTATTTGGCGAGGCTATCGCGATCCTGGCCGGAGATGCGTTGCAGACCCAGGCCTATGAAGTGCTGGCGCGGCTGAAGTGTCCGGCGGAAGCGCGGGTGAAAATTATCGAGGAGATCGCCCACGACACCGGAACCATCGACGGCATGATTGGCGGGCAGGTCGTGGACCTCGAGGCGGAACACACCCAGCCGACGGCGGAGATGCTGGAGTACATTCACCGCTCGAAAACGGCCGCGCTGATCACGGCGAGCCTGGTGAGCGGAGGGCTTTACGCCGGAGCAAAAGACAATCAGGTGGCGAAGCTGCGCGCCTTCGGATTGGCGATTGGCCTGGCATTTCAGATTGTGGACGACGTGCTCGACGTGACGCAGACTTCGGAGCAGCTGGGCAAGACTGCCGGAAAAGACACCGCTTCAGAGAAAGCGACGTATCCGGCGCTGTTTGGGATCGAAGCGTCGGTGCGCAAAGCGGATGCGCTGGTGAACGATGCGTTTGCGGAACTCGAAAGCTTCGGGGAGTCGGCGGAGACGCTGAAGGAACTGGCGCGGTTTCTGGTGGAGCGGAAGAAGTAACCAGACGGGACCTCAGGCGTCAGCGCTCGGACCTTCGGTGACCTGTGCTGCGGCATGTCGTCTGTGGTAAAAAATATGTACGGCGATGGAGTTCGCCATAACCGCCTGCGCGGGCTTGCAGGCTGATAACTCCTACAGAATCTGAACTCTTTTGTAGGAGAGCTCCATCGTGAAAGACTTCCTCGCTATATCCGTCGCCGCGATCGTCGGCGCCAACCTGCGGTATCTGCTCAGCCGTCTTGCCGCCAGAGAGTTTGGCCCAGTCTTCCCTTACGGAACGCTCGCCATCAACATTGTGGGCAGCTTCATCGTGGATTCTTCGTGATCTGGACCACCGAGCGCGTGCTGGTCGATCCGCGCTGGCGATTGCTGGTGGTCGTCGGCTTCTGCGGATCGTTCACCACTTTTTCGAGCTACGCGTTTGAGACCATGTCGTATTTCGAGCAAGGCCAGTGGGGATTGATGCTGGCCAACATCTTCAGCAACAACCTGCTGTGCCTGGGCGGCGCGCTGGCTGGCATGGCGCTGGCGCGGAGCGCTCTGAATATGACCGCGACTCCGACGCTCGAAACCGCGCGGCTGAGGTTGCGCCCTTACAGCGAAGCCGACATCCCGGAACTGCTGCCGCTGATCGGCACTCGCGAAGTCGCCGCCACCACGCTGCGCATCGCGCATCCCTATACCGAGCAGGACGCCAGAGATTTCCTGGCTCTGGCGCAGGAACCGGGCAAGATCTGGCTGGCGATCACGCTGCGCAATGACGGGAGCCAGATTGGCGGCATCGGCTTGCGCGTCGAGGAGCAGCATCAGCACGCCGAACTTGGCTACTGGCTGGGGGTTCCGTACTGGGGAAAGGGCTATGCGACCGAAGCAGCGCGCGAGATGCTGCGCTACGGATTTGAAGATCTTGGTTTGCATCGCATCTTCGCTTCGCATTTCAAACACAATCCCACCTCCGGCAGAATTCTGATGAAGCTGGGCATGCGCCACGAAGGCTGCCAGCGCGAACATCTGCGTAAGTGGGATCAGTTCGTAGATTCGGAGTTATACGGCATCTTGCGGCAGGAATGGGAGATTTCCAGGAAGGATCGCGAGTAAAATGCCAGATGCGATGGCAGTGCAAGTCACGATCTATCTGAACGAAGCCGACCAGTGGCATCACCGGCCGCTGCACATGGAGATTCTCAACTACCTGCGCAAAGAGAATGTTTACGCGGCGACCGCGATCCACGCGTGGCGGGATTCCTGGGGCGGCATCGCGTCGAGACCGCGCATCTGGTCGAGGCGGGAGGCAAGCTGCCGGTGATCATCATTTTCGTCGACACCGATGAGCATGTGAATCGCGTGCTTCCCACGCTGAAGGAAATGGCGGCGCACCGGCTGATCGTGCGCGAGAACGTAGTGCTGGAGCAAGGCAATCTCGACTGACATGTCATCGACTCCCCTCGACATCCAATCTCTGGACATCCTGGCCATCGCCGCGCACCGCGACGATGTAGAGCAAACCTGCGGCGGAACTCTGCTGAAGGCTGCGCAGCGCGGGCAGCGCACCGGCATCCTCGACCTGACGCAGGGCGAAATGGGGACGCGGGGCACGGCGGAAGATCGCGCGCGCGAAGCCGATGACGCAGCCAAGATTCTTGGCGTGAGTTGGAGGCGGGCGCTCGACATTCCTGACGGGCGCGTGGAGAACACTTAGGAGAACCGGCTGAAAGTCGCCACCGTGATTCGGGAGACGCGCCCGCGGGTAATCATCCTGCCCTACTGGAAAGGGCGGCATCCGGATCATTACACGGCGTCGGTGCTGGGATATGAAGCTTGCTTCTTGGCTGGACTGGCGAAGTTGGACTCTCGGCCTCTTCGTCCCTCGCTCCACATCGGCCTTTCAAGATTATTTACGCGACGCTTTACTACGACATTCGGCCTTCGTTTGTCGTCGACATTGGCGAGCAGTTTGAGGGAAAGTTCGCTTCGATCCTCGCCTACAAATCGCAGTTCAGCGATCAGGAAGCGGGCAAGGATCTCTTCCCTGCTCAGGCCGAGATTCGCGCCCGCGTCGACTCCATGGCGCGTTTTTACGGCATGCTCGGGGGCGTGACCCACGGGGAACCCTTCCTGCAAAAAGAAGTTGGTCTGGTCGAGGACCTGTTGGCGATTCCGGTCAAATCCATTTAGCATTACTAAACTCAATTTCCCTTGAAGGAGACTTCTAATTATGTCTCGTTTTGTTTTTACCCTCATCACCGCGCTGGCGATGGCCGCCACCGCCGCAGCGCAGGCTGCCACCTGGCAGATCGATCCCAATCATACTGCCGCGCAATTTTCGGTACGGCATCTTGGAGTATCCACCGTGCGAGGCGCATTCACGAAAGTGAGTGGCTCGGCGAAGTATGACCCGGCAGACCCGTCGAAGGATTCTCTGGAGGCCACGATCGACGCGAGTTCGGTGGACACGCGCGTCGAAATGCGCGACAACGATTTACGAGTCCGCACTTCTTCGACGTGCAGAAATATCCGACCATTACGTTTCATTCCAAGTCAGACGAAAGTGGCCGGGCCCGGGAAACTGCAGATCACGGGCGACCTGACCATTCACGGCGTGACCAAAGAAGTCGTGCTTGACGTGGATGGACCTTCCGCGCCCATCAAAGATCCGAGGCGGGCAGCGCATCGGCGCATCGGCGACGACCAAAATCAAGCGGCAGGATTTCGGCGTTACTGCCGGTTCCGGCGTCGTAGGAGACGAGATCACGATCACGATCGACGTCGAAATGATTCAACCGCAGCCGGCGAAGTAAGGCAGGGATCCGGGTAAACCTGCAAGACCGATTTTAGAAGATCCGCCGGAACAGCCAGAACAAAGATCCCGACAAACACATGGCGACCGGGAGCGTGAGCACCCACGCCAACGCCAGGTTGCGCACCGTGCTCATCTGAATGCCCGAATGATTGGCTGCCATTGTTCCCGCCACACCGGAGGAAAGCACGTGGGTGGTGCTGACCGGCAAGCCGAATCCGTCCGCCGCGCCGATCGTCGCCATGGCGGTGATTTCCGCCGCGGCTCCCTGGGCGTAGGTCAGGTGTTCTTTACCGATCTTCTCGCCCACGGTCACCACAATGCGCTTCCAGCCGACCATCGTTCCCAAACCCAAGAGCCATCGCCACGGCAACCTTCACCCAGGTGGGGATGAAGCGCGTCGAATGATCAACGTGTTTCTTGTAGTTGGCCAGGACGGCTGCATCGGCCGGGGCGAATTTAGGCTGGCCGCTTTTGGCCGTGAGGCGCAGAGCTTCGCTCACCAGATAAAGATCGTTGCGGAAGTTACGAACCCGGTCGTTGGGAACATTCTTCAGTTCCTTGTAGAGACTCGTCTCGTTGCCGATGTCATTGACCAGCGTCCGCATAGCCAACATGGTATTGGCGGTGAACTGCTTCGTGCGGATGTATTCGGTCACGTCGTCGCGGGCGTCTCCGATGACGGCGTCCGGCTCGACATAGTGGTCGAGAGTTTGGCCGGCTTGTTGCGAAACGGCGATGAAGTCCTGCGATTCCTTATAAGTCACCGCGTGGTTCAGTGCATAGGCGGTGGGCACGGTTCCGATCAGGATCAGCATGATCAGCCCCATGCCCTTCTGGCCGTCGTTCGACCCGTGGAAGAAGCTGACGCCTGTGCACGTGAGAATCAGCAGGCAGCGAATATAGAAGGGCGGCGGGGCTTCGCCTTCCGGGGCGCTATAGAGTTCTCGGATCCTTAATGAGCGCCTTGGCCGCGAGCAGCAAAAGCGCCGCGACACCGAATCCGACGATGGGTGAGAGCAGCAACGATTTGCCGATGTTGGCGGCTTGACCCCAGTCGACTCCCGACGTGCCACTCTTGCCGGACATCAACTGATTGGCAATGCCAACGCCGATGACCGAACCGATTAGTGTATGAGAACTCGAAGCTGGTAGGCCGAAGTACCAAGTCCCCAGATTCCAGATGATCGCGGAGACCAGCAGTGCGAAAACCATGGCAAAGCCGGCCTTGCTGCCCACCTGCAAGATCAACTCCACCGGCAGCAGAGAGACAATGGTGAACGCGACTAATCCGGACGAAGCCATCACTCCCAGAAAGTTCCAGAAACCCGACCATACGACTGCGACGTGGGGTTCGAGCGAGTGGGTGTAGATGACCGTCGCCACTGCATTGGCCGTGTCGTGGAAGCCATTCACGAATTCAAAACCGAGCGCCACGAGCAGCGCGACCCCAAGCAGAACGTAGGGCAACACCGATTCATTGTGAATCGTGGAAAGATCGCCCAAAAGATGCGATCCCGCATAGGCAAAACCAATGATCAGGACGATCCCGAAAACCAGCATGCCGATCTTGCCGGGAGAACGGCGGATTTCGGCATCAAGAACAGTGGATGCTGTGGCCATGGCGGTCCTTTGTGACAGCTCGAACGTGCAGGATTGAAATCCGATGGAATTGCGACACTATAGTGAAGGGATGTTACGGCAGTGTTAAAAGGCATCGGCGAATCTGTGGGAGAGAGTCGCGTCCACGCCGCGCCTCAGGTGCAGGGGCGAGACGCCCTCGCGACAGTCGGCAAGGTGCCGGCGCTACTTTTTGAGTGCCACCGCAAGACCGTCCCGGATCGGCAGTA
>CAWHSR010000038.1:0-272101 GCA_963832015.1 uncultured Acidobacteriaceae bacterium | reverse complement strand
ATCATCGATTTTGCCGGTGGTCGGCAACCGATTCACAACGAAGACAGGAGCCTGTGGGTCGTCTTCAACGGGGAAATCTATAACTTTCCTCAGCTCCGGCAGGAACTTGAGGGCCGCGGCCACCGCTTCTATACCCACTCTGACACTGAGGTTATCCTTCATCTGTACGAGGAGATGGGGTCAGACTGCGTGCAAAAACTACGCGGCATGTTTGCCATTGCCTTGTACGATGAACGCCGGCAGCTTTTGCTGCTCGCGCGCGACCGGATGGGCAAGAAGCCTCTGCACTATGCTCTGCACGAAGGCCGTTTGCTGTTCGGATCGGAAATCAAGGCCATCTTGGCGGTGCATCCGGAATTAGCAGAAGTAAATCCGGAAGGCCTGCTGCAATATTTCTACTTCGGATACATCCCTGATCCGCGCACTGCGTTTCAGGTGCATTCACAAGCTGCCAGCTGGGCACTTGATGGAATACTGCAAGGGAGAAGTAAAAATCCGCCAGTACTGGGACTTGCCTGAGTATGGCACGCATCGGGCGATGAGCGAAGAGGAGTGCCTAGAAGAGCTGGAACCGCAACTTGAAGAGGCCGTGCGCATCCGCTTGATCAGCGATGTGCCCTTGGGGGCGCTGCTGAGCGGAGGGATTGATTCCTCGATCATCGTGGCTTTGATGGCGCGGGTAAGTTCGGGGACGGTGAAGACGTTTTCGATCGGCTTCCAAGCGGAGCAGTTCAATGAATCGGAATACGCGCGCATGGTGGCGGAGCGGTTTGGTACCGATCATCACGAACTGGTGCTTGATCCGAATCTGGAAGAGACTCTGAAATATCTCTCCCAAATGATGGAAGAGCCGTTTGGCGACTCTTCCATGCTGCCCACATACTACGTGTGCCGGATGGCGCGGCAACAGGTCACGGTGGCGCTCTCCGGGGACGGGGGAGACGAACTCTTCGCGGGATATGACCGATACCTGGTCGCGATGGACCGGCAGAAGTTCGACCGACTGCCAGTGCTGGTTGGGCCGAATTTATCGCAACGCGATTCACGCCCGCATTCCCGCCGGAATGTATGGGAAGAATTTGGCCTGGAATGCATCGCTGAATGCTAGCGGATCGTTATTTGGATGGTGTGTCGTTCTTTCCGGCATTGCATCGTGAGCGAAGTATGTTTACCGGCTCGTTTCTGGAGGCAGCGGGCCGGTTACCCGACCCTTTGCAGCATTGGCAGCGGCTCTACGATGACGCTCCCGCCCATGACCCGTTGAGCCAACTGCTCTATCTTGACACCAAGACATACCTGGTCGCCGACATTTTGACTAAGGCCGACCGAATGAGCATGGCGACGTCTCTCGAACTGCGCGTCCCGATGCTTGACCACAAGTTCGTTGAGTGGGTCACCTCTTTACCGGTGGAATGGAAGTTTCGCGCGGGACCCGCAAGCATATTCTGAAAAAGCTGGCGGAGCGTCTGGGGATTCCGTCTCCCCTGCTGCATCGCAGAAAGCAAGGCTTTCAGATGCCGTTGGTGGAGTGGATGAGGAACGATGTCAAGGATCAGTTTTTGCGGGTGCTGCTGGAGCCGCGTACATTGCAGCGCGGATATTTCAAGCCAGAGGCGGTGAGGTCGCTGGTGGATGAGCATGTGCGCGGACGAAGAAATCGCTCCGGGCTCGTTGTGGCGGATGCTGGTGCTGGAGTTGTGGCACAGGAACTTTATGGAATCCCGGAACCAATGGAACGCGGAACACAGACCGCCGGACATTTTTGTGCATGAAACCGGGCAGGCTTCCCAGTCGGAGGGGCCGTGAAGTCCGCGCACCGCGGAATGGCGCCAAACTGAAGCCACAAGACTGACGATTCTCAGTGATGCGGAGCTTAGAAAACTACAATGAAAGGGAATCGGACAAGGGTGAGCTCCCGCAGCAAGGCCCCAGTGTTCGTGCTGGGGTGCGGGCGGTCGGGCACGACGTTGCTGTATCACATGCTGCTGTCGTCGGGAAATTTCGCGGTTTACCGCACGGAATCCAATGTCATCAACTTGCTAGAGCCGCGGTTTGGCGACCTCAGTGTGGCACGCAACAAACGGCGCCTCCTGGATGCCTGGTACAAAAGCTCGCCTCTACACGTTGTCGGAACTGGAAAAGGGCCCGCTGGAAGAAAGAGTGATGGCGGAGTGCAAGAATGGCGGAGACTTTCTCCGCATCATCATGGAGGAGATGGCCGCAAACAAGGAGTGGAACGATGGGCCGACACCACTCCGGAGCATCTGCTGCACCTGCATCGAATCAAAGAGACGATCCCGGACGCGCTGATCATCCACATTATTCGCGACGGTCGGGATGTAGCGCTTTCCACCGATAAACAGGGTTACATCCGCCGATTACCGTGGGACAAGACGCCATCCGTCATGGTCGCGGGCTTGTATTGGGAGTGGATGGTGAATAAGGGCCGCAAAGATGGGCGTGACCTGGGCGAGGATTATACCGAGGTGCGGTTTGAAGAGCTGGTGCGGCGGCCGCGGGAGACTCTGGCGAGTCTTGGTTCATTTATCGATCACGACCTCGACTATGACCGCATCCAGAGAGTAGGCATCGGTTCCGTCAGCGCTCCGAACACTTCCTTCAAAGAAGGCTCATCGCGAAGCATTCAATCCCTCCGGACGCTGGAAAAACGGCTTACACGCCGGAGAACCTGGCGATGTTTGAAGGGCTGGTTGGCGGAACACTGGAAGAGCTTGGATACGAACTGGGAACGACGGACCGAAGTGCATTGGCCGTGCTGACCTGAAACTCATGCGGGCAATGCTACCGGACTTATTTCGACAGCAAGCTCTATCTGAAGGCGAAGACCCCACTGGGAAAATTACTGGTGACGCGTGATATGTCCTGGATCTGAAGAGTCTGCCTGTCGGATCCCGGTCGTCTCGCTCGATCTCTGCAAACGGTATCCTGAAATCTCCTCGGCTGCTTCACCGCGTTAATTCCCGATAAAAATCGAGCACCGCTTTCAGATTGCTGTCGTCTTGCCGGACGACTCTCTGACGGGGAGCAGGTTGGGCAAGTGTCTCGTCGATGGCGTGCACAAGAGCGGTGCAAGTCCGACTTGGGAATCAGGTGGACGCCGGCAGGCCGCATCCCGTTATCGCTGGCGATTACTGGCGTGCCGACATGAAGCGCCTCGCGAACCGATACGGCATCGCCGTCGTAGAGCGTAGTGCGCAACATTACGATGAGCGCGTGAGATCGCTTGCATGGTGGCGGCATGCGGGACATCGCCGCAAAGCAGGATGTGCTCGGCGTAAGGCAGCGCGTCAGATTCTGTTGCGAAGTTCTTGCTCCAGGCTTCCCGATCCAATTAAGACCAACCCGGCTGAAGGAAACTTCTGCCGGACGTGTCCCAGGGCTTCGATCTGCAGAGGCAGGTCGTACTCCGGCTCCAGCAGTCCCACTGAAATCAGCACCGGGGTGTGGGTGCTGAAGAAAGAAGCAGAGGCTGCGGCAAGTCAGGCGCAGGTTGCTCCTCGGACAGAAAAGAATGGGGTAGAATCAAACGTGTACGATTCGGCGAAACACCCAGGCGCTTGAAAAAACCGATAATCTCCGGATTCACTCCGATCAAACCGTCGAAACGGCGGAGCACGAAACCGGCCAAAGAATTTGGACCTATCGACTTGCCCTCAGGAGTAGACGGGATACCCGCCGGAGTGGAATGTCATGACCGACTTGCTGCCGCGGCAGCAGCGTGCAGACGAGACCGAGGCCGAGAAGCCTTCGGGTCAACATTCCTCCGACATGAAGGTGGATGATGTCGTAATCCAATTGCAAGAGAAGGCGCATCAGTCCAGCGGCAGCTTCTGGGATAGTACACCTCATCGGAATCCTGCTTGCGGTGCCGCGTGATGTTGATGACGGCGCAGGGTATGCCTTGGCGGCGGAGGAAACTGCGGATCGCTACCAGGTTGCTCTGCACTCCGCCGTGTGGCGGCGGATAGGGGCCTAGCTGGAGCACTCTCATCGGGGTGAGGAAGCGAGGAAATCTTCGAGGTCGATGGCGCACGGCACGTGCTCGCGCGCTGACTGCAGCATGCGCAGGCATCCCAGAGTGGAGCGCACGCCGTCGCGTACCGTGACGTCAGGCGGCTGGCCTTGCTTCAGCGCGGCAAAAAAAGCTCGCATCTGGGCCTCGTAGCCTTTTTCAGCAAACCAGCTGGAGCTCTTGCGGACCACTCCGGTTCGAGTGCTCGAACTGTTTGAAATCCTCGGCGGTGGCTCCGACTCCGGAGCAAATGCTTCCACGCGCTCGCCTCCCGAGTGTTCGGCTTCCCACCGTGCAGTAGGTAAGATTCGCGATGGAACCATCGGCAAAACGAAACGCGGCAACGAGATTGTTTTCGCCGATCGGATCCTTCTTGCCGGTGGGAAGGGAGTAGGCCGAGACTTCGATCGGTTCAGAATCGAGCAGCCAGTACATCAAATCGACAAAGTGACACGCTTCGCCCAGGATGGCGCCGCCGATTGCGGGATCGGCCATCCAATACGATCCGGAGATTCCGGGCGAATTGACACGGCAATTCAATACCGCCGGACCGGTTCGCTCCGCGAGTTGCTTCTTCAAGGCCATGTAGGTCGGCGCGTAGCGCCGGTTGAATCCGACCGTAAGCTGTTTCCCGGTGTCTTGCAACGGCTTGAGATAGTTCGCGGCATTCCTCTTGCGTGAGGGCCATCGGCTTTTCGACAAAGACGTGCTTTCCCGCACTGCAGGGCCGCGAGCGCCTGCGGAGCGTGCTGCTGGTTACGGCTTACGATCACGACCGCCTGGATTTCCGGATCGGTCAGAATCTCGGCGTAATCACTGGCGCAATATTCCGCTCCGAAACGCAGGGCATAGCTCTTACCGCGTGCTCCGCTGGCGGAATGGATCGCGCGCAGACGCACGCCCGGAGTCTTCTTAAGATTCGGCAAGTGAGCCCAGCGCGCCAGATTACCTGCGCCTACCAGGGCGACGCCAATTGCCGAGGACCGCGGCCGACATGAGCATTAACCTCCACTCGCCGTGTTGGTCGAAATTCCGGCGAGGGGCTCAGCCAAATCGGCGGCGGGATACTTCACCAGCACTGCCAGGCTGTTCGTGGACGGATCCATGATGACTTCATATGCCTTGGGCGCATCTTCCAGCGGAAAGCGATGCGTGATCAAAGGATCGATCTGTACCCGTCCCTGCGACACGAGCCGCAGAAACTCCTCCATGTTGCGGTTTTCGGTCCAGCGGACGTAGGCGAGCGGATAATCCTGTCCCTGCCGTTCATAGGCGGGATCATAGCTTCCAGGCCCGTAAGCGCGCGCCATTAGCACCTGAATCTCTTTCAGATAAGTCTCGTACCAGGGAAAACTCAGTTCTACGGCGCCGACGTCGACGATGCGGCCGCGATCGCGGCAGATATCCACCGCAATGCGGCATGGCGCGTCCGACTTGGCAGCCGCAGCGATGATCACGCAATCCACGCCCTGGCCGTTGGTCAGAGCCCGAATCTGCCCGCGATAATTCTGAACTTCCGACGAGCGCTACATCGGCGCCGAGTTGGCGCGCTAGTTCGACACGATCAGGTTTGAGATCGGTCGCGATGATGAAGCCACCCTGCAGGCGCGCGAGTTGGGCAATCAGTTGACCGACCAGGCCGAGCCCGATCACCGCGACTCTCTCTCCCAGTGAAATATTCGCGATGCGCACTCCATTGAGCGCGATGCTGCCGAGAGTGGTGAAGCAAGCATGATCGAAGGGAACATTATCAGGGATCCTCGCAACCAGATTGCGTCCGACGGGAACGGTTTCTCCGTGTCCCGTTCCTTCGCCGCCGTAGGCGACACGGTCTCCGACTTCGAGATCCGTAACCGTGGCATGTTTCTCCGCCACTAGACCTGCGCCCGAATATCCCAAGACCGCATACTCGCTGAATTTGGCTTTCACTTCGGCCAGCGTCCTCAGCGGACCTTGGGCCTTGAGCACATTCCAGATTTTGCCGAGCTGGGAAGGATTGTCGGCGACCGCCTGCAGAACCCCTTCCTGGTGGATGCTGGCAGTTTCGGTTCCACTACTGATCAGCGAATAGATAGGCCGGATCAGGACGTGATGCGGGCTGGCGACCGGGTCGGGGACCTCGTCGACGATGATGTCCTTCAGCCCTTTTCGGAGAATCTGCTTCATTGATCTTCAGGCGCCAGTGCTCATGCGCGATAGTCCACCCAGGCACGAAAACCATGATTTGCCGCAAATATAACCAGAGCCGTATCTGTGTCGCAGGTTACGTCGGACACCGCGTTGCCGTTTGGGAAGCGGTGACCGCAGCCTCAGGGTGCGACCCCTTTGGTCGCTGCAGACTGCGTCAATATCAGCTCCAATGTCTTTGCCGTCTGCTCCAGCCTTTCGATAACGACTGGATGGAGAAAGGCGATAGTCTCCTCCGTCACCGTTGCGGAAATCGACAAAGCCAACTGCATTCCAATCCTTGGGGAAGAACTGCTCGCAACTCTTCAGAGCGCCGCAATGAGGAGTCTTAGGATAGGGATCACCCGGGAATTCTCGGCTTGTCATTTGTCTGCACGATTACGTTGTGGGTGAGAATCCAGGATCTGCCGAAGCAACGCTCCATCATTCCGAGTGCGCCGTCCGGCGCCAGACAGGTCGGACGTCCGCCGCCCGGAGGAAACGCGCGAATGCCGCGATCGCCGGAACCTACAAGTTGTTGCGGAAGGTGAATCTCTCGATCTGTCACCTGGGGACCATCCGAAGTTACAAGAATGCCAGTTCCGGTTGGGAAACCCGGTATTATGCTCGATGACCAAGTCATGCGGCCAATTCGTTTCCTGGTCAGTGCCCACTGACCAAAGCCATCCATTCGAACAGCAATCGCCGGGAGCGTAGGTTTTCGTGTTGACGTCCTCCAGGACATTGTCGTGAATATTCACGTTGGAGATTTCGCCTGACAGGAAGCGGCAGTGACCAGTACCATTTCCCGGCTCGCCACGGCAGGTGGTCGCATAGGTTGCGGCGACGTCATGCCGTTTACGGTGTGCCTGATCGATGTTGTAGCGGAAGGTCAAGTCATGGACAGTGCAGGTTGGGCACTCGCCGAACTGATTCTTGGGTAAAGCAAGATCGCCGTGCCCTTCTGGGACTGCGCCCAGCTGTTTTCGAAGATGTTTCCTTCGATCAATTCGCGAACCGAATTCTTGGTTTCATAAAGATTCTTGACTGCGAACTGAGTCCCAAAGAAGCTTGAGTGTTTATGCCACCAAGTGAGAGGCTTAAATACGTAATTGTGGCGAAACTCAATGTCTGACAAGGTCGTCTCCGCGCGGGCCCCGCCCCAGAGTACATTTTCGCCGGCAGCCTCAAGGAAGTTATTTACGATCTTGACCGGTCCAATGCCAGTCACCGAGCCGATGGCTGACGAGTCCGCTCCGTTGGCCGATGTCTTGGAATGAATGTCAGAAATAAAAGAATCAATGATCGCAATGATAGGAACTGGATTCGAACTCCACTCCTTTCACGTCCTCGCCGATGGGCGATCCGTGGATCCAGCAACGATCGAAAATGATGTGGTCGGCATTTTTCAAGAAGACCAGATTCACAGAAGCCCCCCGCCGAGCCATTGGCGCCCGTGTCGCTAATCTCAAGACCGACCAAGCGATAATGACTCGCGCCGGCATCGTTGCCTATGATCCTGTTCTTGCCCTTGGACCCGGCGATTCGAGCCATAACATTCTGAGTGGAAGGGCAATGAAAGGCCGGCCTGCCTGGAAGAGAGGAAACCGCCGCATAACATGGGGTGACGCGCGTGCCTTCGCCCGGGAGGTTTGATTCCGGGCCGGCGGTCCGAAGAACGATCCAATGGGTATCGTCGCAGGCCTTGGAGGGAAGGTCGAAAGAGCTATCAAAGGTTGCGGCCGGTTGCAGCTCAATAGTGTCACCGCATGCAGCGCGGTTCAGGGCTCGCTGTACGGAATCGCCCTCTCTAAGCTTCCACACCTTTCCCGGCGTCGGTGTGTCAGCTAAAGAACTTCTTATGTAAACCCGCGGCAACTCAGCTGGACCGTCTAAGTGGCGGCTACCTTGGCTTGCTGCCTGTGCCGAACTCCAAGGAGCAACGAGCGCTACTAAAGTGGCGAGAACACAAAGGCCTCTTAATTTATCGCACATAAGCACGTTAAGCGAATGGAACGCCGCTTGCAAAATCCCCACCACAATATATTACACGAGGGGCATTGCCACGGACGCACCAGAAGCCGAGACGAAGAGATCGAGGCCAAAAGTAAAGATACGTAGTAATTTCCTGCCAATCAAAGCACGCCTGCCGTGGCGCTCTGAAGCCAATCAATATCCGCACCCGGATCTTTTCGGTCCGAGCCTGCGTTCTTATAGGGGCTGCTGGGGAGCAATTGATAATCCCCGCCATTTCCGTTATTGAAGTTCACGAAGCCTATCGAATCCGCACTTGGCGCTTCCACATTGCCGATGGAAAGCGGAGCTCCTGGAAATTTCGACGAATCTCGCGAAGAGGAATTTGCGAACACATTTCCCACCGCCCTCCACGTGTTCCCCATGCAGCCGTTCAGCACGCCACTCATCCCGGATCCGCTCTTTGCGTCGCACCCGGGCCGTTGATTACCGGGCAGCACCTCTTGGAAGCCAGCGTTACCCGTGGTCATCAAGTTGTTGCTGAACGAAAAATTGGCGATGACCTCCGGTGCAGCCGTGATGGTGACATTAGCAATGCCCGAGCCCACGGGAAAGCCCGTGTTGTGTTCAATGAGGATATCGTGAGGCCAATTGCTGAGTTGGTCGGTCATGATGGCGAACAGGGATCCATTGCTGCAGCAGTCACCCGGCGAATAAGTTTGTTGGTTGATATCGTCGAGAAGGTTGTCGTGAATGCTGATGCTATCGAGCACGCCCGAAGGAAACCTGCAGTTTCCCGTGCCATCCCCGGCCTCACCCTTACACGTGGTGGCATAGACCACAGCCATTCCAATGCCGTTCACCGCATGGCGAACGATGTTATAGCGGAAAATAACGTCGTGAACCGTGCAGCCGGGACATCCCCCAAATTGGTTTTTCGGACCGAAGAGAATGGCCGTGCCTTTCTGAGCCTGGGCCCAATTGTTCTCAAAAATATTTCCTTCGACTAGCTGACGGACGCCGTTTTTGCTTTCGAACAGATTCTTCACCGCAAACGCCGTGCCGAAATAGGAAGGGCTCAGAGTCCACCACGTCAAGGGCTTGAATACGTGGTTGCGGCGTAGCTCGACGTCCGTGACGTTGGTGGACGATGCGCCGCCTCCCCAAAGGATAGACACACCGGAGGCTTCGAGGAAGTTGTCCACTATCTTGACCGGCCCGGTGCCAGTGACCGAACCAATCGCCGAGGAATCTGCTCCGTAGCCCGAAAGTTTGGAGTGAATGTCAGAGATGTAGGAGTCGATGACGGCGACATAAGAACTGTTGGAGAATTCCACGCCTTTCACATCTTCCCCTATAGGCGAACCATGGATCCAGCAGCGATCGAAGATAATATGGTCTGCGCTGGAGAGCATGATGAGATCGTAGAACCCACCGCTTGCACCATTGGCGCCAGTGTCGGCGATTTCCAGCCCAACGAGACGATAGTAGTTCGCCCCCGCGGCAGTGGTAATAATTTGGCTCGCGTGGGCTGCGCCAGCGATCCTGGCCATGACCTTGCTAGTGTGAGTGCAATTCAACGCCGGACGGCCCGGCAGCGACGGGACTCCCGCGTTACAGGGCGTAGCGCGTACGCCTTCGGCCGGCAGGCCGGAACTGAGAGCGCTGCTGCGGATGGTGATGTAGTGGCCAGCATCGCAATTCTTGGCCGGCAGTGAGAATCCGGGATACGTTTGACCGGCCTGGAGGACAAGCGTCTCGCCGCAGGTGGCGTTATCAATCGCAGTTTGCAGTTTGGAGGTCGGGTAAATTTGAGTCACTGCCCCGGGCGAAGGAGTTGACTCCTGTGCCGTCTGATAACAGGCCGTAGGCACGGCTGCTGGGCCGTCGGCTCCTCCGAAGTTCGGACTGTCACCTGCATTGCAATAGCGGTTGTCGGGGCCAGCCAGCGGAGTGGATCCTGGGCCGGAACCTCCACCCGAAGAAGAAGCAATTGCCAGAGTCGTGGTGGCCTGGGCGGAAGAATCAGCCTGGCTAGTGGCCACAATCTGGAAAAGGGTGCCAGCTGTGCTGTCTGGCACCGTGAAAAGGCCAGTCTTGCTTATGACGCCACCGCTGGCAGACCACGTTACTGCAGTATTGCTGGTGTTGCTGACCAGGGCCGCAAACTGCACCTTTGCGCCCGGTGCCGCCGTCGGGTTTTCAGGTGTGAGCTTAATGGCAACAGATCCCGATCCGGAACCTCCATTCGATGAAGCGGAAGCAATTGCCAGAGTCGTGATGGCGTGGGCGGAAGAGTCAGCCCGGCTGGTAGCCACGATCTGGAAAACGGTGCCAGCCTTGCCGTTCGGAACGGTGAACAGCCCAGTGTTGGTTATGATGCCACCGCTGGCCATCCACGTTACCGCAGTATTGCTGGTGTTGCTGACCAGGGCGGAAAACTGCACTTTCGTGCCCGGTACCTCTGTCGGGTCTTCAGGCGTGATCTTAATGGATGCGGTGGCCGCCCCCTTTGTGGCCGAGTTGGACGCGTTGGGCGCGATCGCGGACAGACATCCCATAGTCGCCATCAACGGGAGCAAAATGATCCCCGTGAAGATAGCCATGTGACAGGCAAAGATTGAGCGGAAGACTCGGAGACCTTTCAAACCGACAGTGGGGGATGTCATATCGACCTCGAAGCGGATTTTGGAACGACCACCAGTCCTAATCAGGCGCGTATATGCTGTCAGAACCTTAGGTTGGGTTCGCTGAGGACGATAGATAACGCTAGGACACGACCTTCGAGGCCGGAAGTACATGCCCACCGGGTGGCGATCGGAAAGGTAAAACAAAGCTCACTCAGTCACCTGAAAGGTCACGAGGATTGGAAGAGATAGCAACCTCGCGCAGAGTGCGGGCAAAACCCTCCGCTACTCTCGGCCAGCTGTAGCTCTCGCTAACCAGGGCTCTCGCGGCAGCTCCCAATCGCTGCCGGTGGTTGGGATCGCGCAACAGGGAAATCACGGAACCGGCAAAATCGTTGGGCGTGTCGGCCAGAAGGATATTCTCGCCCGACCGCACTGGCAGGCCCTCGGCGCCCACCGATGTGGAAATCACCGCCTTACACATCGCCATGGCTTCAAAGATCTTGAGGCGAGTGCCACCGCCGATGCGCAGAGGCACAATGCAAGCCGCGGCGCGTGCGACGAACGGCCGTATGTCTTCCACCCAACCAGTGAGGTGCACGCTCTTTTCCCTCTCGGCTAAAGCTTGCAGCTTGCGGGAAGGACTTCGGCCCACTACCTCGACAGACACATCGGGGCACTGCTGTTTGATCAAAGGAAGGATGGCGTCGACAAAGTAAAGAATCGCGTCTTCGTTCGGAAGCCAATCCATTGATCCTGTGAATACCAGAGAATTCGCGATTTCTTCCGCAGGCATGGGTTGGAAATAATCCACGTCCACGCCGGTGGGAATCACGGTCAACTTTCCGAGGTCAAGAAAAGACGCGAACGCGTCACGATCCGTCTCAGAAACCGTGAGCACCCGGTCGGCAAGACGCAGATATCGTCGCTCCGCGGATTCCATCTTTCGCCATTCCCACCACGAGATCGCTTTCCAGATTGGATTGGTGGCAACCTCATAGTGGCGCCGCCAGATAATTGCCTCCACATTGTGGGTGAACAGCACCTTAGGAGTGGGCCAATCCCACGGGATAATGCCCGCGGCCGCCATGAAATCGCAGAGGATGACGTCGTAAGTTTCCTGCTTGAGCAGCGTGCGCAATCTACGGCGAACCTCGGGACGGCAATACTTCGTGATGCCGTAAGGCTGTGAAGAGAGCAGGCGAATGCCGTAGTCGAGCATCTCTGCGAGGCTCTTAGGAGCGGGAAGCTCGAGCGGCACGCAGACTACACGGTCAAACATGATCCTTCAAGTCCGGGTGCAAGTCGCTGTCGTGCGCGGCATAAAATGAAAAGAAAGTGACGGAATGCTGGCGGGCGAGTTCCCGAAGGATGTTGTAGCTGCGGATTTTTCCGCCGGTATCGGGTGGAACCAGCCCGCCAGCTTTTACCCACAGAATCTTCATGGCAGGAATGCGTTACCAGCAAATCCCTTCGTAGTCCCCTGACGTCACGGGCCGTGATTTTCGGTCGAGATTCACCAGGTCGATCACCACGTGGTCAGGCCGGAGCCACCGGCGTAGTTCATCGTCGATCCACTCCGCGCGTCGCGATCACGACGACCTCGGCATCCTTAAGAACTTCTGCCACGCTGGTCGAAAGCAAAGAGCCAATGTGGGGAATCACTTCTTCGATGTACTGCGCGGTTGGATCCGATTAACCGGCCCAGACGATACATTGTCATCCCATATCCGAATCTGCCGGCCTTCGCCGAGGAGGCGTTTCACCAGCTGCACCTGAGGACTTTCCCGCAGATCGTCGGTGGCGGCCTTGAAGCTCAAGCCGAGCATGCCAATTTTCTTCTTGCCGGTTTCGAGCACCATCTCCACAGCTCGATCCAGGTGTTCGTCGTTGCTCGGAAGAATGGACTGAAACAAGGGCAGATTGAGGTCCAGTTCTTTGGCGCGATAGTTCAGTGCACGCACGTCCTTGGGCAGACACGATCCACCAAATGCGAAACCAGGCTTGAGATATGTAGGCGAAATGTTGAGCTTGGTGTCGGCGGTGAAGATCTCGACGAGCGGCTTCAGCATCGACCCCCAACTCTTTGGCGAGAGTGCCAACTTCGTTCGCAAAAGAAACTTTTACGGCATGCCATGCATTGCAAACGTACTTGACCATTTCAGCCGAGCGGAACGAGGTTTCGAATATCCGTCCCGGAGCCCACTTGTAGATTTCGCGCAACACTGCCGCTCTGTTTCGCGTCTGCCGCGCCGATGACCGTCATGGCGGGCTCCAGGAAATCGGCGACGGCCGTGCCCTCCCGCATGAACTCCGGATTTACGCAGACGCCAAACCTTGGCCGAGCTTCTTGCCGCTGGATTTTTCCAGCGCCGGGACGACGATGGTCTCGGCGGTTCCGGGTAAAACGGTGCTGCGCAGCACCACCAGGTGAAATCCATTCTTCTTCTTCAGGACTTGTCCGATTTCCCGGCAAACCGGTTCGATGTGTCCAAGATCGAGTTTCCCGTTTCGCAAACTCGGCGTTCCCACGCAGAGAAAAGAAATCTCGCTGTTCAGGACGGCATATTCGGAGTCCGAAGTTGCATGCAGGCGGTCGGCGGCATGGCTCTCGGAGATGAGATTTCCAACTCGTGGTTCGACGATGGGACTGCGACCCGCTTCCATGGCTTCGACCTTAGCCCGGCTGAGGTCGACGCCGATTATGTTGTGCCCCTTGTGGGCGAGGCAGGTCGCGGTGACAGTGCCCACATACCCAAGCCCGAATACGCTAATCGATGGACTCATGTGGATACGCTATTCCCTTTCTCCCGACAACTGTTCCTTGGATGAGCAACTCATTTATTATTATTGACATACAAGCCGTATCGGCGTCGAGGTGTTTTCAAGCCGGGAACTCAAAACCGCAACGGCCACGAGAAATCGAGGGTTGGCACCACCAATTTCATACCCGGCGGATCAAACCCCAGATAGTATTTAAACACGGAGCTGCGATTTGCATCGGTCGGTGAAAGCACGCAATGAACTAGGTCCAAGTTGCTCGATAAAATGTTTCTGGGTAGCGTGACCGCAGCCAATAAAATTTCGGCCGATGTCCCGGGAATAACTCGCCCCGTGCACAATCGTCATTCACCACGTTCCATGCGCAAAGTCTTTTATCTGGTGGACTCGCTCAACGTCGGGGGAACCGAAATCCAGGCCGTCGAACTGGCGCGGCGGATTCCGATGGCTGGGTACGAAGTGACGCTCGGCTGCCTGCGCGCCCAAGGTCCATTGTTGGAAAGACTTCAGGGGACGGCAGTGGTCGTGCGGGAATTCCACCCTGAGGGTGGTATCGATACTCTGGCGGGGCTTTACCAGTTGCTGCGGCTGAGTCGGTTCCTGAGGCGAGAGAAGTTCGACATTGTGCACACCCACGATTTGTGGTCGAACCTGCTTGGTATTCCTGCGGCACGGTTGGCCAGAGTGAGGGGGATTGTCTCCAGTCGCCGCGACCTCGCGCACTCCGAATGGTATCAGGGCAAGCGACGAGTGTGGCTGCGACGGATACAGAATTTATCGGGCGCGGTGCTGGCCAACGCCACGCCCATACGCGACACGCTAATTGCGGAGGACGGGTTTGCTCCGGAAAAGCTGCGCGTGATTCATAATGGAGTCGACATCGAAAGATTTCACACGGGCCGCGAGGCTCGTGACCATCTGTTTCCCGGGGTTGGGGATGGTAAGCTCATCGTGCTGGTCGGCAACATGCACTCGGACGTGAAAGGGCATCCGTGGCTGATTGCATGCGCCCCCGCAGTGATTCGCGAGTTTCCATCCACTCGATTCGTTCTGGTTGGAGACGGAGAGCAGCGTGCTGCCTTCGAGCAACGAGTCGCGGCATTAGGTTTGAAAGAGAACTTTGTGTTCCTGGGTCGCCGCGCTGACATTCCGGAGATCCTCGCCTGCTGTGATATCGGCGTGCTTCCTTCAAAAGCTGAAGGTTTACCCAATGCAGTCCTGGAATACATGGCCGCAGGACTGCCAACCATAGCGAGCCAAGTCGGGGGAAACACCGAACTGGTCGAGGACGGCGTGACGGGACTGCTCATGCCGCCGGAAGATTCTCCGGCACTCTCGGCCGCGTTGCTGAAACTCTTGCACGATCCGGATCTGGCACGGCTCATAGCGCGACGCGGACATGAGTTCACAATCCGAAATTTCAGCTTCGAGAGGCTGGTGAGCGAGGTGGACGCGCTCTATACCGAGCTTCTGCATCGGGGCAAGGCAAATCTCTAGCCGATGGCAAATCATTCCACCTGGAACCGTCGCTTCACTCGCCTCATCTCCATGGATCGCCACGAGATTCTTGAGCGCCTGAGGCAGTACTTAACCGCTCGCGCAGATGTGCTGCGCTATGGAAGCCGTCACGACTTTAAGGCGGGGCTGCAAGTTGGACCGGCAGGACCTGAAGGGCATTTTTTCTTCACACCCGGGGATGTTCCATCGCTCTGCGATCTGCTGAAACAGGTTTTTCCTGTGCAGGCCGATGACATCGTCTTCCGGGCGGAAAAGATTTGCCGCCATCGTTTCGACCTCCTGGGCTACGAGAATCTGGATTACGGCGTGGAGATCGACTGGCAATTGGACGTTGTGCACGGCAAGCGCGGGCCGCGCAAACCTTGGTTCAAGGTGAAGTATCTCGAGTTCGAGGAGGTTGGAGACTCAAAGATTACGTGGGAACTGAACCGCCATCAGCACTTTGTCACTCTGGCCAAGGCCTACTTGCTCACGGGAGACGACACATTTGCGCACGAGATTTTCGCGCAGTGGGAGCACTGGCACAAAGAGAATCCGTATCCCATAGGAATGAATTGGGCGAGCAGCCTGGAAGTCGGCTACCGCAGCTTGTCATGGATTTGGACGGCTTTTCTACTGCAGGCGTGCCCACTTTTCACGAGTGAGCTCCGCAAACAATGGCAGGCTGCCCTCCACCTTAGCGGACGTCACATCGAAGCTTACCTTTCCACGTATTTTTCTCCCAATACGCACCTGCTGGGCGAAGGTCTTGCGTTGTTTTTCCTCGGAACTCTGTTTCCCAGCCTGCCAGGGGCCCCGGGGTGGCAGCGACGGGGTTGGGAAATCCTGGAAGCGTGAGGCCGCGAAGCAGGTTAGGGAAGACGGATTCTACTTTGAGCAATCCACTTATTATCATGTCTACGCGTTGGATATTTTCTTGCATGCCCGGATTCTGGCAGGGCTCAATGGAGTTCCCTTTTCCTCGGAGTTCGATCAGATCTTGCAACGCATGCTGAATGATCTGATGTTGTTGGGTCGAGCCGGAGTTCCGCCGGGCATCGGCGACGATGACGGTGGAAGGCTGTTCGATCCCCGGCGCAACCGGGCGGAGCACATGCTCGATCCTCTGGCAACGGGCGCGGTCCTCTACCAGCGTGGAGATTTTAAGTTTCTCGCGGGTGGCCCGCGCGAGGAAACCTTGTGGCTGTTGGGCCCGAAGGGGCTTGCGGAGTTCGATTCGCTGACCAGCGCGGAACCGTCTGCCGCTTCGACCGCTCTGCCCGAGAGCGGCTTCTACCTGATGGCGGACGAAAAGGCAGGGCAGCAGTTACTGATCGATGCCGGGCCATTGGGATCGGGAAGTGGGGGACATGGACACGCGGATGCATTGAGCATTTTCCTGATTCGCAAGGGGCGAAGTCTTTTGATCGATCCGGGAACCTTCGAATATGTGGGCCCCAGCGGCGACCGGGTTCGCTTGCGTGGCACGGGTGCTCATAACACCATGCAGGTCGATGGACGCGATCAGGCTGATAGTACTAGTCCCTTCTCTTGGAAGAACGCCCCGCGGCTCAAGGTCGAGCAATGGATCACAGGCCAACAATTTGATCTCTTCCAAGGCAGTCACGACGGATATTCTCGACTGCCATCCCCTGTCATCCATCGCAGGTGGGTCTTTCGCAGAAAGGGAAAATTTTGGTTGGTGCGGGATCTGGCTGAGGGCCGCGGACCGCATCAGCTTGATATTCCGTGGCACCTCGGCCCCACACTCTCCCCTGCCTCCTCCCGGCAATATGTATTCACCGATGAACGAGACCATCTTGCATTCTTGACGGCCGAGGGCCATGGCTGGTCGCAGAGCGTGCGGCGTGAATACTGGTCGCCGGCGTACGGTTACAGGGAGCGTGCGAGCGTGCTCAACTTCAGTGCTGTGGTCGAACTCCCCGCGGATTTTGTCACTCTGCTGATCGCGGAAGACACCCCGCAGGCGGATTACGGACGGCTGGTGAGAATCGAGTGAGTTTAGCCGCGGGCAGGTTTGCGGCTATCGCTATTCCACCCCTCGGCAAGAGCACAGCCTTTTCTTTGCCCCTCGGCCAGGCCCGTGGGTTCTGGGAGGATGGGCAAGCGATGCGGATTTTCTATACTGGTCCTTTGATCATGAAAGCGAACAGTATGCGCTGATTCTTTGCAATGGCTCCTACGCGGATGCCGGGGACCGAAGGGTGCTCAACTGCAACAAGCGGGTGAGCTATGCTGAGGTATTGAGTTATGCCATGAAAGTTGACCTCTTTTCTTCAGATCCAGAACACGTTGTGTTGCAGCAACCGCTCCATCGGGTGTTGCCGGGCGGGGGCTCGATTATGCCGGGTAACGATCCCCAGGGGATGGGTGTGTAGTCATGTGTGGAATCTGCGGTGTTTTCCATGCCGATCGGACTCAGCGGGCGAATCGCGACCTGCTGATGGCTATGAACCAGCAGATCGTCCACCGCGGTCCCGACGACGAGGGCTTCTTTGTCGAGGAGAACGTCGGACTCGCAATGCGCCGCCTGAGCATCATCGACATTCAAACCGGTCATCAGCCGATCAGCAATGAAGACGGCAGCGTTTGGATCGTTTTTAATGGTGAAATCTACAACCACAAGGATTTGCGCAAGGACCTGGAGTCCCGCGGCCACCGCTATCGCACCAGAGCGATACCGAAACGATTGTTCATTTGTATGAAGAATATGGAGACGACTGCGTCAGACACCTGCGTGGCATGTTTGCCTTCGCGATCTGGGATCAGCCCAGAAGGCGCCTTTTCGTTGCGCGTGATCGGCTGGGAATCAAGCCACTCTACTATCGCTACGAAGGCAACACTTTGCTGTTCGGCTCGGAAATCAAATCGATTCTCGCCTATCCGGGAGTGAGGCCGGAGTTCAACCATGGCACGCTTGGCGGAATATCTTGCGTTTGGGTATATCGCTGGCGAAGAGAGTATGTATGCCGGAATTCGGAAACTGATGCCCGGCCACATTCTTGCGGTAGACGAGCGCGGCCAACTGGAGACGTCGTCATATTGGGATCTGGACGTCAAGGCCGATGACGGAAGCCAGTCGCGGGAAGACTACGTCAGCCGCTACCGCGAGCTGCTGGAGGATTGCGTTTCCAGTCACCTGATGAGCGATGTTCCGCTCGGCGTTTTTCTGAGCGGCGGCCTGGATTCCAGCGCGGTCGCCGCCCTGACTACAAAGATCCGCAAGGAACCGATCGAGACCTTCTCTGTAGGCTACGGGGAGGAAGCGTATAGCGAACTCCCCTATGCCCGGACAATTGCTGAGCACTTGCAGTCGAAACACCACGAAGTCAGTCTCAGCCGCGATGAGTTCTTCCAGACTCTGCCTCGACTGATCTGGCATGAAGATGAGCCGATCGTGTGGCCGTCGAGTGTGGCGCTCTATTTTGTTGCGCGGCTCGCCAGGGAACGCGTGACCGTCGTGCTCACCGGCGAAGGTAGCGATGAGACGCTGGGCGGCTACACGCGCTATCCGTGGACTCTGCTGAACTCACGGATGGACCGCGTTTACCGCAAGCTGACGCCCGCGGTGCTGCGCCAAATGTTGCGGAAGGGAATCAATTCTTGTCCGCTTATCTGCGGCTTGCGAAAAGAAAACTGGAACATACATTTCTGGCGCGCGACGGCGGATCCTGGCCTTCTTTTTATTTTGACAATTTCTATTCCGCATTCTCCGCACCGGAGCAAGATGAGTTGCTGACTCCCGAAGCCAAGCAAATGGCGGGCGACGCATATGCCGGTTCGATGAAGTACTGGAATCATTCTTCGGGCGACCTCCTGCACCGGCTGCTGTACACCGACATCAAGACCTATCTGGTAGAACTGCTGATGAAGCAGGACCAGATGAGCATGGCCGCTTCCATCGAAAGCCGCGTGCCTTTTCTCGATCATCGCGCTGGTCGAGTTCACCGCAAGCATACCTGCGAAATACGCGACTCAAGGATTGGCGGGAAAGTGCATTCTGAAGTCGGCGGTGGAGGATCTGTTGCCCCAGTCAATTGTGCATCGGCAAAAAATGGGATTTCCCACGCCTTGGGCCTATTGGCTTGCGGGATCCTCGCTGGATAGCCTTCGAGCGCTACTGTTGGAATCGCGAACGTTGGAACGTGGGCTCTTCCGCGCCGAACCCCTCAAGCGATTGTTCAATGAACACACAGCGGGCCATCGCGATCACGGCAATCGAATATGGCGCTTGCTGAATCTCGAGCTGTGGTTCCGGGTGTGTGTCGAGCATGAGCCAATCATGGATTTCACTCAGCGGGGCAGCATGTTTGCCTATCGATGAGTGAGCAATGAGTCGTTCAGGTATCTCGCAGAGATTTGGATGCTCAAACCAGTCAAACTTGCAGCACTAAGCGCGCTCCGACGCAGCGGTATTTTCAGCTTGGTGACAAACAGCCGTTGGCGCCAACAGCGATTGTTGATCCTCTGCTATCACGGTACGTCGCTCGAGGATGAGCATCTGTGGCGGCCTACCCTTTACATTCATCCGCAAAAGCTGGAGCAGCGACTGGAGGCACTCAAGAAGGGAGAGTTCTCCGTGCTTCCTCTGGGTGACGCTTTGCAACGGCTCCGTGCTGGAACCCTGCCTCCGCGCAGCGTCGTGATCACCTTCGACGACGGCACTTACGATTTCTTCCGGCAGGCTTACCCTCTTTTGACAAGTTTCGGGTTTCCGGTAACCGTATATCAGACCACGTACTACACTTCGGTCGAGCGGCCGGTGTTCAATCTCATCTGCTCCTACATGCTCTGGACGCGGCGAGGCAAGGTGATCGCGGATGGCGAAGATCTTGGCTTGCGACCGGCCACTGGACTTGCGGACCGACGCAGGCCGCCGTGAAGTCATGCGCGGCCTGATTAAGATCTCAGAACGAGAGAACAGGACCGGACTACAAAAAGATGAAATTGCAGGGCAATTAGCCCGGGTCTTGAAGATTGACTATGACGCCCTGAAGGCGAAGCGAATTCTGCAAGTGATGAATGGGCGCGAGCTGCAAGAAGTCGCCAGTAACGGGGTTGACGTCCAGTTGCACTCTCATCGTCACCGCACCCCGGAGGACGAGGCGCTATTCCGCAAAGAAATCCAGGACAACCGCTCTCGGATTCATGAATTGACCGCCACCGATCCCGTTCACTTCTGCTATCCGAGCGGTGTGTACCGGCCAGTGTTTCTGCCCTGGCTGCGGAAGGAGCGGGTGCTGTCTGCGACCACATGCGACGCCGGGCTTGCGACCCGGCATAATGACAGTCTATTGCTGCCGCGCTTCATCGACCATCAGAGCCGTACCCAAGTCGAATTCGAGGGCTGGCTTGCAGGAGTGGGTGACCTGCTGGCGGTGCGGCGGAGAGCCACGCAAATGTATATACCGGGACGGAGCTAGTGGCACTGTTAGCGGAAGCGCGGTTTTGTAAGCCCACGGCCCCGTGACTCGCCGCTCTTCTGATTCATATTCGGGGGGTAGGCCGATAGGACGAGTAACGTTAGGTTGGGTTTTCGCCGCCTGAAACTGGCAGCGGCTTTGGGTTAGACTGAAGATCGTGCGAGCTTCGCAATCCGGAGTTGTTTTTTTTAAACTATGAGGAATCTGGCAAAGAAAGCATTACTGTGCAGCGGCGTAATGCGGCTGGCAGCTGGCTTTCGCGCCGCCGGCGCGGCAATTCTCATGTATCACTCGGTAATGGAGGATCCGATGTGCCAGGAAACCTCGCTCGGTGGGATCAGCCATTCTCGGGATGCATTCCGCGAACAGATGCAACTGTTGGAGCGCCACTATCGTCCCGTAAGCCTCGACTACATAATGAACTTTGTGCGCGCTCAAGGAGAGCTTCCCAATCGCGCCGTCGCGGTTACGTTCGACGATGGCTACGCCGACAATTTTGAGATCGCCGCACCCATCCTGAATGAAGTCGGAATTCCCGCGACGTTTTACATTATCGTAGAGTGTGCAGCGCTAGGTAAGCTCCCTTGGCCGGCACGTTTACGTTTTTCGTTTCGAACGACAAAGAAGGGAAGGTGGAGCGAAACTCCTGGCAGAGCCTGGACCCTGCAGGATCGCGACGGGCGGGAGGATGCGTACCTTCACGCTTGCGACGAGTGTTGCAAACTCGCTGGCCAGGCCCAGGAGGAATATGTGGCGCGCATCGAACTCGACCTTGGTGCGCAAGTGCCCGACGAATCTGGCGCGCTCATGATGAACTATGAACAGATACGAGGACTGATACGGCAAGGGCACAGCGTGGGCTCGCATACCATGACTCACCCCAACCTGGCCCACGTGAGTCTGCCGGAGGCCCGGGTCGAATTGGCGGAATCGAAACGGAATCTCGAACAACAACTAAATTTACCGGTTCGGCATTTTTCGTATCCTTGTCCGGCTTTACCTCCGAATTGGACCGAGGCGACCGCCGAGGAAAGCCGCAAAGCCGGTTATGAAACGGCGGTGACCACCGATAGCGGGATAGTACGCGGGGGCGACGACCCACTGCGCTGGAAGCGCGTCCGACCCACAAAAACAGTGGAGGGGCTGAAGTGGAATCTGGAACGTGCGTTTGCCAGCCGAGTGGTTTGAGATGAGTGATTCTTGCTGCGAACGGAGCAAAGCGGATTGACCAGAATACCGGTTTTGAACGGGCGTATTAGTCTGCCCTGGCTGCGACGCGTGGCTGGTCGCCTGGAAATTCGTGACCCTTTTTTCGGGGACTTGGACGAAACGCGTCTGTGCTCCCAGCGCTTGCAGACTTGTGTACAAAACGATGAGGACCGCCTCGATGCAGGCAGGATACAGAGCACGGATACATTGTGGGGAGCCCGATGAAGCGGCCAGTTCTGATCCTCGGGGTTGAGCCGCGTATCACGATTCCGATCGCGCGGTCACTGCATGGCCACGGCGTGCCCGTCGATGTCGCATCCCTTTCAGCGGCCGAGCCCGCTCCCCGGTCTCGCGCCGTTGCCGCCTTTGTCCGTCTGCCCAGCCCGGACCATGAGACGGAAGATCAATCGCGCGCCTGCGTGCAACTCCTAACCCGCCTGATTTCGCAACGCGGGTACGACATGCTGATTCCAGCGACCGACGCCGCTCTGGCCCTCGTTTCAAAACACGACGCACGTCTGCGCGAGTTGCTCCACGTTGCTTGTCCACCACCTAACGTGGTCGAGAGGGTCCTTGATAAATTGCTCACGCTGGATTTTGCCCGCCGGGCAGGAATCCGCGCGCCCTCGACCTACCGTGTCGCAAACGTCTCTGAATTAGAGGTGCTCTCCCATCAGCTTCGATTCCCCCTGGTGGCCAAGCCTTACCACAAGAGCAGGGAAACGGATTTCAAGGTCCGCTATTTCCAGAGCTACGAATCTCTCCACCAGGCACTCGCGGATGACGACCAACTCGGCAGCAGAATTCTGCTACAGGAATTCGCCGAGGGAGACGGCGTCGGGATCGAAATGCTGATGCACAACGGCGAACCACTCGCGATCTTCCAGCATCGTCGTCTAAAGGAAGTTCCGGCCAGCGGAGGGGCTGCCGCGGTGGCCATCGCCGAGCCTCCTAAACCGACGCTCGTCGATCAGGCCCTCGCGTTGTTGCGTGCTTTGGAATGGGAAGGTGTTGCGATGGTCGAGTTCCGCTATGATCGCACGCAGCTCCAAAGTTCGTTGATGGAAGTAAACGGCCGCTACTGGGGAACCTTGGCACTTCCCATCCAATCCGGCGTGGAGTTCCCTTGGTATGAATGGCAGATCGCGCATGGCGAAAAGCCGGCAGTACCACGGACTTATTCAGTTGGAGCCCGCTGGCGCTGGAGCGCAGGCTACATCCGCCGATGGCACGGACTTGCCAAAAGTTCAGCCAGGAAGGTGCTCAAACATCCGGCCGTGCTGAAAGAATTGGTGCCTTCCTATGCCGATCTAAGCACCCGCGATGCCCTCTGGGATTCCGCCGATCCTATGCCGGCAATCGTTGAATTGTTGCGAACGGCGAAGGCGTTGGCCGTATCCGACGTCATGGGGACCCTACGGGCGTTGCGGCCCGGCCGACTTCGAAGCAATGACGCCGGGGCCCCGAGAACAGCGTTGGCAAGGGTACAGGAGGGGCGGATGGGCAGATTCGTTCGGGCATTACAAGGAGGCCTCGGAAATCCTGCTGGGACGAAAAACGGCAGGCCGCTACCTGACAGTGTTTCCCGACGATATCTTCCTGGTCTCTTACCCCAGGTCGGGAAATACCTGGACTCGATTTCTCATCGGCAACCTCGTCCACCAGGATGAGCCGGTCACCTTCACGAATGTCGAATCGCGGATCCCCGAGATTTATTTGTTCCCGGACCGGGTGCTGCGACGACTCCCTCGTCCGCGCATTTTGAAGAGTCATGAGTGCTTCGACCCCCGCTATAAGCGGATAATTTACATCGTTCGCGATCCCCGCGATGTTGCAATCTCGTACTATCACTATGCCATCAAGTTGAGGTGGATTCATCCGGATTACCCAATCGAAGAATTCGTACCGCGCTTCGTAGACGGTGAGTTCGACGTCCGTGCCAAATGGGCAGCTTCATGGAGCGATCACGTCATGAGTTGGGTGTCCATGCGAAACGAGAGCGATGGGTTCCTGTTGCTGCGTTACGAAGACATGATACAGAACACGGAACATGAACTGTCCAAAGTGGCTTGTTTCTTGAAGCTCAAACCCACGACAGAGCGCTTGACACGGGCTGTGCAGTTGAGTTCCGCTGACCACATGCGTGAGCCTGGAGAAAAAAGGTGCGCACGAGTGGCAACTCACGAAAAAGACCCGCCAGGATGAGCCCTTCGTCCGAACTGCAGGCTCTGGCGACTGGCGAGGGTCGCTAAGTCCCTCTGCCGTTGCCGAAATCGAGGAGGCGTGGGGCTCCACGATGCAGGCTTTCGGTTATCCGCTCAGCAAGGATGCTCACGTGACCACGGTTTAGCGGGGCCGACTCTCAGATTGCGACCGGTTCTCCTTACTCCCTTTCATCTGGATTTCGGCCGCATCCGAGTTTTTCCGCGAAGGCACTTCCATTCGACGTCCAGCTCGCGGAGTTGCACGATCCTGCCCCGTGCGCTGGGCCTGGACGTTGATTCTGTGTAAAGCATCCCAGGCCGGCTTGGGAAGATTTTTGCGTAGCCAGGCTTTGCCCTGCCGGGCGCTGTGGAGCGCTTGGAGATAAGCGCTTCCCAAGCTGAAAGGGCGGGCGAAGTGGAGGTCGGTGTAACCCCGAGCTTGCGCGCCCCAGCGGGCCTTATAGCCCAGCTCACCGCCAAGGAAGTCATACGTTTGGATTCCATCCGCGATGAGTTGCTTCATCACATGGCCGCGCAGGACAAAGCCCACGCGGTCTGAGGCGTGCTTTGGGTCGTTCCCTTCCTGTAGCTGAAAGACCTGGCGCCCATATCGAAATCCAAACTGCGCTGCCACAACTGAACCTTCGAGCTCGAGCACCCACAGATCCAGCCGACCCAGCGCCATCAGTGATCGGCTCAGTTGGTAGTAAAAACTCGTTCTTTCCTGGGAACGGAAACTGCCGGCCTCCCCCGCCGCTTCCCATCGCGCTTGGTGATGTTGGAACAGAGCCTCCAGGCACTTTGTAAGCTGGCTCTCAGCGCTGCAGCGGTAGATTTGCACGGCATATCGTTTCTCGAGCCGGCGTGCGTATCGAACCAGATTTTTCTGATCCTCGCTCGAGAGTTGCCCCAGGTACTCCTCCCAGGTTGCTGGGAGAGGGATGGCAGAGGCCGGCCGTGGCTTCTCAATTGCCACCCATTTTCTTCGCCCGAGCAACCGCCGCAGCGCAATGGCCCCCGGCGACTGCGGAGGCAGCGTATTAAGCTCAGCGAAGTCCCATGAGTTCCGTTCACTCTCCAGAAAATGCAGAAGCGATGCCGCGAACCTATCTTCAAATTCTGGCCTGACCGGCAGGTCGAGATTGTCCGAGTCTTTGCTGCCGTCGCCCATCAGCCGCAACCGCCGAAGTGAAATGGGTCCAGCGATTCGAAATGGAGCTAGAGCCAATGGCGCCAAGGCAATCAGGCGAGAATTCGCGAAGAAGCCAGCCACCATCAAGATCTGATCCTTCCCGAAACTCCGCCACCAGGGCATCAGCCACTCCGGCGTGGAGAACATCGTCGCCAGTGGATAGCTCGCCAGAAGCTCGTTCCAGCTTGCCGCAATCGTCTGCAGCTCATCGAGGCTGCGATACGTCCGGATCTCCAGCCCGTTAGCCATCATGACCAGCGCGTCCGCCTGTCGCTTGACCTAAGGCAGGAATCGAGACAGGAATCATGGGTGAGAACTCTTAGTCCTGGAACCGCGACTTGCCGTCCGGCGAGCACACGCCCTGCTGGTGCGAGAGTAGCCGACAGTCTTTGCCAGGGATATCGCGGGATGGCATATGGTCGGGCGATGTGACTTGTCATCTCAAAACTACCGGGAGTTCGGCGGGTGGGGGGGGCGCAATAGCGAGTTCATATCCTAGAGTGCGCATCAGCGGTCCCCAGGCCGTTTCGATGTCGGTCACCGCCTGCGGGGGCAATTCCGACCTCCAGGTTCCGGCGCGAGCTGTGCGCACGAACGCCATATCGGGCCGGGTGTTCTTGGTGAGCGACCATTCCGCAGCTTGCACCCTTTCCAGTTCGCGCATGTGATCCGCCGAACTCAGCCGAACGGCGCGTGCCAACCGCTCCGGAGTCGACTCAAGGCTGAGGAAATCAGCGACTTTTGCCAGTTCGCGCTCGGGATGGTCCAACATGTCCTCATAGCGTAGCAGTAGAAAATTGCGGTTATCCTTCATGGCAAGCCAACTCGCAACGTTGTCGTACCACGAGCCCCAGCGCGGATTGACCAACAGGCCTGAATCGAAGCTTCCGTCCAGGAGAGCTGGCACGAATTTCTCGATCAGCCAATTGTCCGGAACGATACCCAGTTTGATTGCATAATGGTATGCAGAGACCAGAACGTCTCGGGGATCACGAACGATGTAGATAACCGTCTTGTATCGCGGGTCGAAGCAGTCGTGGCTCTTCAGAATGCGGGGAAGTTTCCGCAGCTTTCGATCGGAATGAACGTATAGAGACGGTAGGCGGCTCTCGACGTTGGCGAAGGTGACGGGCTCGTCCTGGTAGACCAGGTTTCCTACCAGAAAACGGGTCCAGGTGTTTCCAGACTTAGGATAGGAAACGATGAAGACATCACCCGGAAGAACGGTCACACTACGGCCAGCGGGGTGACGGTCCAGTGCGACGTCAACGATCTTGCCCATGTGGTTGATCAAACCCCGTACCCGTCGGACAATAATGTTCATTCCATCTCCCCTCCCCTACTCTGCGGATCGCTCTCTTGCTGATCTAAGAATGGCAAATCCGGTCACCGAGGGATTTCTGTGGTAAAGGGTAGCATCGGGTGCTTCCCATGTCTCCCTAACAGGCGCCCCGCGGTTCATCTGCCCTCTTTTACTGCCCAGGTCAAAACCCTACCGGATGCGGTGAAGAATCGATTTCACGCGCTAGGTTGTCGATGCACTGGCTCAGCACAGAGTAGCATCGGCGCGTGGTCTCGATATCCCCAAAGTAAGGATCCGGTATTTCACGGTGCCGGTGTTTGCCGTCGGCGTAACTGCTCAGCAGGAAAATCTTGTGTTTCGCGTTTGGATACAGCGTTTGAAGTTCGGCGAGGTTCTCAAAGTCCATCGCGAAGATGGCGTCGGAGCTGGAAACCAGATCGGGCGTCAAAAGTTGTGCCCGATGCAGATTGAGAGGAAGGCCAAGCTCTCTTGAGACTGCCAGCGCCCAGGGATGAGCTTCCCGACCCGCAACGGCGTGCAATCCGGCTGACCTGACAGCGATGTCTTTGATTCCGCGTTCGGCGAGGACATGTCTTAGCATGGCCTCAGCGATGGGGCTGCGCATCAGGTTGCCAAAGCAAACAAATAGAAAAGACGTGGCATTTTGGGGAACTTTTCCCGAAGCACTGCGGCCATCGGCCGAGCCCAGCCCCAGCATATCGCGGATACGGAGCTTGACGTAGAACGGGCGAGCCTCGGGAGCCAGTCTGGAGTAGATTGCATACGACTTCACTCGCCGCGGCAACAATCTGCGAGACATGGCTTTCACAAGCCCCGTTAGCAGGACCCTGACCGCCGCGTCCATTTCCGCGATAAATGGGAACGGATCGGACCAAGACCATAACGCTTCTCTCGTAAACGGGGAAAAATCAGCGGGAGCTCGCAATAATTCCTGCCATCTCGAAGGCCTCGAACCAACTGCTCCGGTATTCCGGAATAGGATGCTCTGAATACGGTCCAAACAGCCAGGGCCCCAGCGCCAACGCATCCCAACCTTGTACCGATCCGGCACAAGAGGCTGCTCTCCATGGAATAACTGCCAGTAATAGAGGGGGAAGTCTACTCCGGCCTTGATGGGAAGCGAAACCGAGCCCCAAAAACGGCCGTTCACCTCCATCAGGGTTGAAATCCCCGTTCCTCGCTCAACCCGAAACTCGACCATTGCTACTCCTTCCCACTCGAGGGCGCGGAGCAACGCCAGGGAGGAGCGCATTAATTCGGGGTCGGGATCTTCGGAGATAGCGAACACTGCGACACCGCCAGTGGCCGGCGCTTCTCGTAGGCGGCGATGCTGGAACCGTGCGACGCATTCTCCTTCATGGATCAAGACTTCAACCCCCACGCCCACACCGGGGCAATATTCCTGCAAGAGAACGCTGCTCCAGTTCTGGCTCTGGAGTGCGGATCTCAGGTCCGGCAGAGTGTTGAAGTAGAAAACGCGGAATGCGGCTGCCCCTTTCTTTTCCGGCTTAACTACAACTGGAAAACGCAGTTGAGGTGCGATTGCGTCAAGTTCCGCAATCGTCGCGACCGTGCATGTGAACGGCACTCGAATGCCGCAGCGTTGCGCTGTTTCCAGGGTAAGCGATTTGTTGAGGACTCGCTCAACCGAGCGGGGCGAAGGACAGCCCATACGCAAGGGTCCCAGTTGGTCGTACAGGTCCGCCAATGCGGCCAGGGCCTGATCACCTGCTGGCAAGATGAGATCGAATTCCTGGTCCCGCACCAGGGCGAGTAATGCGGCCGTAAACGCCTCGGGATTCTGCCGCCGCGTGGGCAATCGATGAAACTGGCGGACAGCTCGCGAGCGAATGTTGGGTTCTTCTGGCTGAAATGAGGCAATGTCGACTGGAATGCCATGACGGTGCAGCGAGCGAGCAATCGACACACTGATGCGCGGCGACGCGCCCAAAATCAGCACTGGACGGTATTGGGAGTCCTTGATCATCTGTGTTGGTGATTCGGTGTTGTGCATCGTCCTCATGAGACGGGTCAGGCTTCTTGCCGCGAGGTCTCAGCCAATTCCACACCGATTTCTGCATCGCGCTCGTCATAGGACAGTCCCTCGACCCGCCAGGCCTTGCGCGTCCAAATCGCCCAAGCAACTCCGATGCCATAGACTGCCAACCCGATCGCCATCTGCTCGGCCAGTTGCAAGTAGTGGTGCGGGATGAACCAGCGCCGCATCAACAGCAGAACGCAGACCAAAGGAATGGTTAAGCCCAAGGGCAGTAGGAAGGCATGCCTCAAATAGGAGATCACACGAAGCTTTAGAAGCCGACAGAGGTGATGAGGCAGGAAGAGCAGGATGGTGCAGGACAAGGGAATAGCCGTCCCGAGAGCATCTCCGACGATACCGAGCTTGCGAACCAGGATTATGCTCAGCACAAGATTGGCAATTCCCTCAGCCAACGTCACTTTGGCCAGCATCTGATGTTTTCCCATGCCGAGCAGAACTCGAGAGGAGGTTGTCTGCATCAGCATTACGGTAGATGGAATCAGCAAGATCAGGAGCACCGGGTAACTAGCAGCTACGTACCGGGCTCCCACCCAGGCCTCGATTACCGACTTGCCAAGGATGACCAGAATCGCTGAGATGGGGAAGATCACCAGTGCACACATGCGGTTTCCTGCGACAAAAATCTGGCGCAGGCGTCCCAAATCCCCGACAGCGTCAGACTGACTTGACATTGGTACGAAAATCTGGGCCATGCTGTGGACGACTTCCGTTGCATATTCAACCAGGCGAGAGCCGATCGTGAAGTAGGTGACGGCCGCCGCCGAAACAAAGGTGCCAATGACAACAGCGTCCGTTTTAAAACGCAGACGACCGGCCACGAGGATCAAGAAGGTAGTCCCGCTATAGCTCGCAATCCGACGGAAGCTGGACCGGCTCACATACTGGGGTCCGAGTCGCAGGCTCAAGTGGCGGAATACCGCGGTGGCGTTGACCAGGCTGCCGAGCAGCGGGAGACTGACCGTGATCAAAGCCACGGTCAGCAATCCGCGTCCGTGTCGCAAAGCGATGACGATGAGCAGCGCGCGTAGAAGAGTCGAACTGACATTCGTGAAATTCAACAGGTAGAAACGCTGCAGCCCTTCCAAAATTCCACCGAAGACGCCGAGAGGAAAACCCAGCGGAAACCGCGGTTCCTACAATTAAAAGCAGCCAACGCGCAATAACCGCGAATTCTGTGGGTATGCGGAAGATCGAGTTCAGGTAGTAGGCGACAATGAGCGTAATCGCCATGACCAGAACCCCGATGCCGCTATAGCTGAACATAGCCGTGTTTACCAGCCGATTCAGTTCGTCGTTCTCCTGCAGTCGCGGAGTACTTGGCAACATAGCGAACGATGGAAGATCGAATGCCCAAATCGAACAGCCCGTAGTAGCCGGTGGCAGAAAAGATCAAGATCCAGAGACCAAAGGCCTCGTCACCGAGGCGATGAAGGATGTAAGGGGAGAGAAAGATTCCTACCAGGACATTCACGCCCAGGGCGAACCAACTCGATCCGACGTTCCTCAGGATTTGGCGTTTGTCGAACTTCATGAACTGCTGCCTGCTGGACCGATTTCGTTAACGGAGAAGCTCGCTGGTTTTCGATTGACGACTCCGGCTCCATGGTGCGCCCGCTGACTCGCGCGACGCACTCCGCCACTTTTAGCCCGAAACTGGCGGACGTGCGGCTCGCGCAGAATCTCCAGGTGGCGAAAATCAACCTCGTGGATCTCAACTCCGCTCTCAGATCTTCGCACCCCACCCCATCTGCGGATCCTTGATGTAGTAAAAGGGCTGTTTCGGCCGCTTGAAAAGAACTACCGGAGCTCGGAACCGTGCGGGAGTGAAGTCTTCGGGCCAGTAGGCCTTCTGCCAATCCGTTCGCGCGGAGTTTTCTTGCCGAGCAGGTTGTGGACCTTGTTTTCCGCAAACTTTTTGTACGACGCAAGTCGTTCGGTGAGGTTCAGCGCCCTCATTTCTCGCAGACGCTGACCATAATAGTCACCTTCCACAACCAGCGTCTCTGGCTGTGCTGCAAGACCCACGTGTCGAAAATGGCAAATAATCCCACCTCTTCACCTTGCGCTTCGAGACTCAGCACGATCTGCTCGGCGATGTGAGTTCCGTCGCACAAACCACCAAGGCAATACGGGCCATGGGGCTGCACCGTTCGCATCGCTGCGACTGTATTCGTCGGCTAGAGCCTGCATTTCCTGCTTGGAATAAGGCCGCTTGCCACCCATGACCGGCGCATGCCCTTGGATCTTGTACAACGGTTTGTCCTAGACCCATGTGCCGGGCCAGCATGGCATACCCTAGAGATTCTTCTCCCGGCGGGACGATGGCAAAAAACGGCAGACGGTAGCCATCTCCACGCTTGAATTTCCATCACCACCGGATGGTTGGTGTCCTCGTGTTCACGAGTAAGTCGGGCCAAGGACTCTACGGTAGCGCGGCGAAATAGCGCAGACAATGGGATCTCTTGGCCAGTAATTTTTCTTACTTCTGAAAGCAAGCGTGCAGCCAGGAGCGAGTGACCGCCTAGATCGAAGAAGTTGTCGGTTACCCCGACTGATGATACCCCCAGAATCTTCTCGAAGATGGATACGAGCTCAGATTCGATCTCGTTGCGGGGAGCGACGGCCGGAGCGGAATCCATTCGATCTGATGTGGGCACGGGCAAAGCGCGGCGGTCGACCTTGCCGCTGGTTGTCATGGGGAGTCTGTCTAGGACCACGAACTTCGAAGGCACCATGAACTCCGGTAGCTTCCCCTGCAAGTGCGCGCGCAGTGCCGATGGCGTAATCAGTTCCACTGCAGGCCGCATGGATGCCGCGAGAACCGAAGACAGTTCGTCCCTCTTCTTCTTGGGATAGCGCGTAGCGTAGACGTTGTACAGACCTGCCCCTTTCATCTCTTCATCTTCTTCCGCCGTCACCTCGTAGCCGCGTCCGAGCAGAAACTCCGTGATTTGCTCCACCCGGCTGCCCAGACGCCCGCTCACGTGGTCATGCACTTCCAGCACGACCTGGTCGATTTTTTGCCAGTCTTCCGCATCAATTCCTTGCAGCACATCCCACTCGGCGCGCTCCACATCAACTTTCAACAGGTCAATGTGCCCCACCTGCTCTTCCCGCATTACGTCCGAGAGGCGACGCAACCTGCAAGAATAGATCTCCCCGCGCATCTTTTCCCGCAATAAATCATCCGCCTGGCTCAGCAGCACATCCCCTTGCCCAGCGCCGCGCTCCTGGTTTCGCAGAAACCTCTTCACCACTTCGACATCTTCTTCCGTGTCAGACGACACCTTCAGCCCGGACATGATGCTGTTCCCGGGATAGTAGGTAAGCTTCGCCTCCGCATCCACATTTGACAGCCCTATGGGGAAGACCTTGATCTGCGCATCACACCATGCCGCATTAGCCTGCAGCGTCTCAAAGATCGGCGGCAACGGCTCAAACGAATACACTCGCCCCTTCGGGCAGCGCTCCCCTATGTACAGCGCAAACAAGCCGATGTTCGCGCCTACGTCGAACACGCAGGCATCGTCCCGCAGCACGATCCCGTGCTTCAGGTACATTTGCGACTCGAAGATCTCCCGATATAGAAATTCCGTCTCGCCCTTGTTCTGGTGCAGAATACTCATCCCGTTCGGCAGCTGATAGCTTCCTGGCTCTGCCTTCTTGATTCTCCGCTTCGGAACCACATAGGCCACCAACTGCTTGCCACCGGGGTTGTCCTCGCGCACCACTACGACGGTTTGACTTACTCCAGGGCATTGCGCCAATACCGCTTCGACCTCACCCAATTCAATACGAAATCCGCGGAGCTTGACCTGATGATCGATGCGTCCCAAATACTCGATACTGCCATCAGCGAGAAAACGGGCCAGGTCTCCTGTCTTATAGAGGCGAGCGCCCGCTTGCTGACTGAACGGGTCGGCAATGAACTTCTGCTCTGTGAGATCAGGCCGATTCAGATATCCGCGGGCAAGTCCGACTCCGCCGATGTGCAACTCTCCCGGGACTCCGATCGGGACTGGCTGGAGTTGCATATCCAAGATGTAGATTTGGGTATTGGCTATCGGCCGGCCAATTGGGACGCTCGCTTGTTGACGGTTCGGCCCACAAGCCCAGTAAGTCACATCTACCGCTGCTTCAGTCGGGCCATACAGATTGTGCAACTCTGCCCCTAGTCTTTCGAAGAAGCGCTCCTGCAATTCGAAAGGCAGCGCCTCCCCGCTTGCGAACACCTGTCTTAGTGTGCGGCAACGCTCAAGGCCCGTGGCCTCCAGGAAAATGCTGAGCATTGAGGGCACAAAGTGAAGGGCGGTGATCCCCTCCTCTGCGATCAAGTTGACGAGGTAGGTTGGGTCGCGGTGGCCCCCCGGACGCGCCACTACAAGTGTGGCGCCTGTCATCAGTGGCCAGAAGAACTCCCACACCGAGACATCAAAGCTAAAGGGGGTCTTCTGGAGAACGCGGTCTTTGCCCGTCAGCTTATACATGTCCTGCATCCAAAGCAGACGGTTCACAATACCTTCGTGAACATTCGGCACACCCTTGGGCGTCCCCGTGGATCCTGACGTATAGATCGCGTACGCCAGATTTTTCCCACTGACTACAGCCGGCAGGTTGTCCGAACCTTCCGACTCTACCAGGGGCCAGTCGCGATCGAGACAAAGGACACGGGGCGCGCCGTTGGGCAACCGATCGTGCAGATGGGCTTGACTTAACACGACGGGAGGGGCCGCATCCCGCAACATTGTCTCCAGCCTTTCCTTCGGATATTCAGGATCAAGGGGGACGTACGCGCCGCCAGCCTTAAGAATTGCCAAAAGGGCAGTCACAAGTTCAAGAGATCGTTCCATGCACACAGCAACCAGGACGTCGGCGCCCACTCCCAGCTTTTTCAGATGGTGGGCCAATTGGTTGGCACGGCTGTTCAACTGCCTGTAGGTGAGCCGCTCCGACTTATAGATCAAGGCCACAGACTCGGGCGTCTTCTCCACCTGCTCTTCGACGAATTTGTGGAGAGGCACATCCGTCGGATACTCAACCCGCGTGTCATTCCATTCAATGAGGATCTGGCGTCGCTCAGCAGGGGTTAGAAAGGGCAAGAGCGAAACTGGCTGCTCGGGGTTCTCTATGGCTGATCGCAACAAAGTCTGGAAGTGAGCAATCATCCGTGCAATCGTGGAATGCTCAAAGAGATCGGTGCTGTAAGAGAAGCACGCCTCCAGTTCCTCATTGCGTTCGACGACGCTGACGGTAAGATCGAGAACTTCGGTCTCAGTGTCAATCGGAATCGGTTGCCAATGTAGACCTGCCGCCACGATCGTCTCCGACGCAATCCGCTGGTTAAACGCAACCTGGAACATCGGATTGCGGCTTAAGTCCCGTTCCACCGGCAATTGTTCCAGCAAGATCTCAAAAGGGACATCCTGATGGGAGAATGCTTCTCCAACGAGGTCGCGGACTCTGGTCAGCAGCTCGCTGAATGTCGGCCCACCCGACAGATCGGTCCGAAGCACGGCCATGTTCTCGATCGGTCCCACGAGGGTTGCTAGCTTGGGGTCGTCTCGCCCCGAGATGGCGGTGCCCACGACTAGATCGTCCTGTCTGCTGTAGCGAGACAAAAGGACGTTGAAAGCTGCGAGCAACGTCATGAAGAGAGTTGCGCCACGACTCTTCCCGAGACTCCGGAGTTGCTCCAGAACCGACTTCTCAATCGAGAAAACCTGGGATGCGCCGTGAAAAGTTTGCTCGTGGGGGCGCAGTCGGTCAATGGGCAGATCGAGGATCGACGGAGCTCCGGCGAGCCGCCGTTTCCAATACGAGATATCTTCCTGAGAAATCTTGCCCTGACAGGATACAAACTCGCTGTACCGCACCGCCGTGCTTACAGCTGCCCGCGACTCCTTGCTTTGACTCGTCCCGCAGCGGAGCGCCAACTGGCTCAGAAGAACTCTTAGGGAACCTTCGTCGCATACGATGCGGTGGGCAACCAAGAGAAACACATATTCCAATGATGCGAGCCGCCAAAGAGAAGCTCGTAGGAGGGGACCACTGTAGAGATCAAACGGCCGTCCCGCCTCCTCTCGTACTAGCTGCGAGAGCCTGGCCTCACGTTCTGCCGGGGAAACGTCTTCCAAGTCCAGAGCGTTCAGTTGTTGGGGAAAAGATGCGCCAACGACTGGTTGTGGTACGCCTTCAACGGTGTGGAATTCAGTTCGAAGGATCTCGTACCGTCGCACTACTTCGCCCCATGCACGTCTGAACTCTTTCGACGTGGAGCGGTCCCGTGAGGCGCACGGCGTATGAGACATGGTGAGCCGGATTGCGAGGATGTAATCGCTCCAGCACCCAGATCCGCTGCTGAGATCTGGACAGCGCGCCCTGATCCAGGGAAGGCGTTCCGTATTTTTGCGCTAAGGGGCCTGATCTCATTCTTCAATCGCTAAAATTTTCCGCCCATTTAGCTTCCGGCCATCAACTCTCCGCGGCGGCCAAGGCTCCAGAATATCTAGGACCTGCGGACAGGGCATCCACCATCCAATAACTTTCTCTCGCCGAGTCGGGCAATCAAGGGAGCATAGGCTTTACCCGACTCGATCAGACCTCAAAACGATGAAGCGTAAAGGACAATCCCTAGGTGTCTCCTTGCGATTCCAGCGCCGAAAAGAATGCGCCTATGACGGGCCGGCCGCAAACCAGACGGAATATTAGGATTGCCTAAAGCGCTGAGTCTAGATTGCCAACTTTGCAAGAAAGTTACAAGGCCCTGGCAGCAAGTCAAGGTCCCTTGCTGTGTGGACTGTAACCCATTGAAATAGTTGCCTTTATCGCCCATAGCGAGGTTTCTACGCGAGCCGGAGTGCAAAAAATTTCCCACTTAAGGAAGTCCGAGAAGACGAAAGTCGCGAGGACGAGACGCTCAACTCGCCCAACGTCTTTTGCCTTCGCCGATCTGCGGACCGGTCCAACTCATCACTGGAGCACGAGTTCAATGTGCGCTTTCCAGTCCTCCAGTAGTACCATAACAAGTTGGGTATTCGGAGAGCGCGTGAGCCCCGCATCGCAACAGGTTCATGGCGGTCGGCCTAGCCGAGGGGCGGCCGATTCCCCAGTTGATCGAGCTCTACCCGCGATGGAATCGCGCGGCCGTGACGCAGAGCGTGGTAGACCCACGCAAACAGCGCCGAGTTGATCATGCAGAAGTAGTAAGGAAGCCGGAGGACTTTCGGCTTGAGGCTGACAAGCGCGCCCAGCACGGCGAGCCCGTAAAAGAGCACTTGCCCAAGCAGCAACCAGTTGTAGGGGAACTGCCCGCGCAGGACGACATTCGCCGCGAGCGCGATGAGCATGAATATTGGGCACCAGCAGGCGCCCGGTCTTGTGGGAGAGCAAGCAGAACAGCACAAACGGTCGGGGCGGCCAGATCAGGCTCTTGATCTCCCTCAGTTGCTCGATGTTTCCGGCGGTGATCCGCACACGGCGGGAGAATCCTTCCATTTCATGGGCCTCTTCATAAGCCACGGCAGCGGGTTCGTAGGCCACGCGGTGGCCACCCTCGAGGATGCGCATGGGGATGGTGAAGTCGTCGTTAATTGTATTTGCGGAGGGAAATGGATACAGCGCGCGGCGGATGGCGTACAGAGATCCATGCGCGCCGGTGAATGCGCCGAGTTTGGCCTCCTGCACCTTCAGGAAGGTTTCGTACTTCCAGTAGAGATCCTCTTGCGATCCGAGGTGGGCTTGATCCTTCTTCAACAGGCGGTAAACTCCGCTGGCGGCGCCGACGTGAGGGTCGCTGAAGCTCTGAACCAGCGTGCGCACGGAGTCGGCGGCCAGCATGCTGGAGGCGTCGGAAAAGGCTACGATGTCCCCGCGCAATTCCCGTACCGCGTCGTTCAGAACCGCCATCTTGCCGCGATTTTCCTCGAAGTGGAGAAGACGGACTCGTCCGCCGGTTTCGCGCGTCCGGCAAACGAGCGGACGATTTCCGCGGTGGCGTCCTTTGATCCGTCCGATGCGATGACGATCTCCAGTTTGTCGGCCGGATAATCGAGCGCGAGACTATTGCGGATTTTGTCCGCGATGACTGCGGCTTCGTTGTATGCGGCGACGAGCAGGGAAACGGAGGGCTCAACCGGCTGCTTGCGCGGCGAAGAGCGAAAGACTGCTTGCAGCGCCCACAGGAGGACGGGGTAACCAATATAGACGTAGACCGCAAATCCGGCTGAGATCCAGAACAGGAGCTTGGCCATCGGCTTAAATTGCCGTGGACCGGACGCAGTGCAATTGCCCAAGTATCTCGCGCGACTCCACGCGGAAGCCCGCACGCTGCAAATAGTCTTCCACCTGTGCCAGGTGCCAGAAATAGACCGGGCAGCCGTCCGCTTTCAGCCGCACTTTGCGAATTGCGGCACGCAGCGTTGCGGCGCGGGGCCAGGCGGACAGAAAAGTCGTCTTGGTAAGCTGCGGATGACCTGCAATCTCGGCAACGGATCGGCGACATAGTCCCAGAATCCGATGGCGATCACCAGGTCAAACTTCTCGTCTGTCTTCCAGTCCAGCACATCGCTCAGCACGAACTTGCAGCGATCCGCGACGCCCTTCTTTTTCGGCCAGCTGTGCGCCCAGTTTCAACATCTCCGGGGCAAAATCGACGCCGGTAACGTGTGCGCCTCGTTTGGCCAGGCTGGTGACAAAGCGCCCGGATCCGCATCCGATATCGCAGATCTTCATGCCTGCGCAGTCGCCCGCCTGGCTCATCACCCATTCGAAGCGCTGGTAGATGTCGCGGCGCAGCCAGCGATCCAGACTGCGGGCAATCGGGTCCTTGTTGCCGGTGTAGATCGCGTCGAAATCGTTGGCGATGTTGTTCCAATATTTCGCGATCTGCTGAGTTTCGTCAGTTTTTGTGTTGGTTCCAGGCATAGAAATCGAAATCCTTGGCCGTGTCGGCGAGTCCGCTTTCGCGGAAACTGGTGTACTTTCCTTCTTGCAGCACGCTCTGGAAGCGATCAAATGTCCGTGACAGATTGGTGTAATGGCGCAGACGGGAACTTCAGGCTCACCGGGCAAGCGCGGCTGTTCGGCGTCGACCTCCCAAGGATGAATATAGATCACGACGGGCAAACCTTCTTTTTGCACGCTTTTCAATCCCAGGCGCGTGTACAGCCGCGGCAGCAGACGAAGATAACCGCCCCCTCCGACGGGCAAGTTGTGTCCGGCCAGCCGAAACGTGGTGATCGGAAACTCCGTCATGGGGCCGGAGGGCGTCTGAAAACGGAACGGTGCGCGCGGCGCGCCGGGCATTCCGTAGCGGTCGTGATGGATGGGAAAAATACTGGAATCGTAGGTAAATCCCAGTTCGCTCAGGATCTCGAGCGCCCACACCGAACGATCAATCACGGAGTAGGTTGGCGCGCGATATCCATTTACCGGTTGGCCGGCGATCTGTTCAATGACGTTCTTGGCGCGCCGCGTGTCTTCGCGAAATTCGGCGGGCTCCAGTTTGTAGATCAAGCGATGCCAGTAGGAATGACAAGCCAGTTCATGGCCACCGGCTGCGATTTCGCGAACCAGCGCCGGAAAACGTTCGGCGACCCATCCCAGGACGAAGAACGTAGCGTGGACATTGAGCCCCGCCAGCAATTCCAAGAGGCGGCGGGTGTTCACCTCGACCCGGCTGCGTATAGCTATCCCAGCGGGCGCGATCCACGACGTCGGAAAAGACTTCGGCGTGGAAATAGTCTTCCACGTCCACCGACACCACATTTTTTGGCATTTTCGTCTGACATTCCCCGATGATCGACCAGGCGAAAAACTCTTGCTTAGTATCCCCTGTTAGCGGTCATTTTGAAAACGGCTTTTTTGGACTATTTGCCGGGCTTTGTTCTGTGGGGGATGTTCTTCCGGGTGGCAATACACACGCCCACAGACTACGCGTTTTCATAGCCCGGGTCAAATGCCCAATTCCGCTTATCTTCATCGTGTTTCCTTATACGCTTGTGGAGGCAGAGCATTATGAGCGTAAGGGGGAAACTGAATAAGTAGTATTATGGACAGGCTTGGGTGAAGGAAGTCACTTGGATGAGAAGGTTCGCGTTCTCGCCGGAGAACCCGTGGCGGAGGAGCCGTACGCGCTGGCAACCCCAAGATGGGATCACCGTTCCACTGGCCTGCTGCTTTGCGTGCTTGCGATAGCGATGGTGGTGATACTCCGCGGTGTCCGCGTTGGGGAGTTCAGTTACAACGTGGACGAAACCCAGCACGCTGTTACAGGACTCTACTTTGCAGATCTGGTGCGAGACCACCCTTTTGCCCATCCGGTAGAGTACACGTACCGCTACTACGCGCAATATCCCGCACTGAGCGGAGTAGTTCACTGGCCGCCACTCTTTTACTGCCTCGAAGGGCTATTCTTCCAGGTTCTTGGCCCGACGGTGGTTGCCGCACGGTTGGCGATCCTGTTTTGTGCAATCCTCGGGTTAGTTTTCTGGTTTCTGCTGGTGAGGGAGCTCTTGAACGAGTGGGCTGCCGCGTTTTCCGCCGCACTGCTCGGGTTACTGCCTTCTGTGCTTTTGTTTGAAAAAACGGTGATGCTGGAGATCCCATCACTATCATGCTGCATTGCCGCGAGTTTCTTTTGGATCTTGTACCTCCTCAAGGGTAAGAAATCCCAGATCTATTGGTTTGCCCTGTTTGCCAGCGCGGCCCTGCTAACCAAGCAAAACGGAGTTTATCTAATCCTATTTTGTGTTCTGTCAGGCCCACTGTGTGGAGGTTGGAAGCTGTTTCTGCGCAAAGAAGTACGGCGCGCCGTCGCCATTTGTGTCCTGCTCACTTCACCCTTCTATACACTCGCCTACGTCGTCAATTGGAACGCCGTTGCGATGGATCTGAAAGAAAAAAGCATCGGAGCCAGCGCTAGCTGGCTTTTCTATCCCAAAGTGCTCCCGGGACAGTTGGGCTGGAGCCTTCTTGGGCTGGGACTCCTCGGCATCTTGACCAGTCGGATGTGGGCACGGGCTAAGATCTCTGGGATCATGTTGAGCTGGATCGTGGCTTGTTACGTGACCTTGACAGTCATCGGACACAAGGAAGCTCGATACGTAATCTACTGGATGCCTCCGTTCCTATATTTTGCTTCCGGATTGCTGTTTTGCTTTTTTCGCAAGTCATGGCTCAAAGTAGCGGGGGCCGCCGCCGCAGTAGTATTGGTCGGGATGACTCTGGCGTCCGCTTAGTGGTTCCAACGCCCCTACGTGACCGGATATTCCGAGCCTCCGAAGAGGATCCTTGAGGAGAGCAAGTCCGGCGTGATCTTGTTTGATGGACCGCTGGCCGGCAATTTCATTTTTTTCATGCGTGCCGATGATCCCAATCGGCGGTTCCTTGTGCTTCGAAAGGCGCTATACGCCTACAAAATCAAGAAACGCGGTGGCGTCGTGGAGCTGGCTCATAGCCCACAGGAGATCGAGGACGTGATTCATCAGGATGGGGTACGATTCATTGTTGTCTCGGACCAGGCTCATTTCGATTTTGAGTCCCAGGAAATGTTGCGAGATCTATTGAAGACACCTTCCTACAAAGAGCTTGGCAGATTTCCGATAGGAGGGAACGACCTGTCCCCTCCAATTACCAGTCTGATCCTATATGAAAACCTGAAGTGGTCGCCGCCGACGGCGAAGTACCTAACGATTAAAATGCTGACCACGGGTCGTGACATTGTCGTTCCATGGGACAGTTTAGGTGTTCTGCAAGCCAAGTAGGGGTGACTTCCTTTTAGGGCATGGCAGTGTCAAAACGGTGCCCGGCCTTGGAGGTGAGGAATTCGGAAAGGCAGAGGCGCCCGCGCCTCTGCCCTTCAGGGTGTTTTTTCAAGAGTACTGACGAAACCACCAGCACTCTGCACCAGTGCCGCTCCCGCGACTACGTCCCAATTCGTGTTGGGGAGTTAGGGTGAAGGTTACATCTGCCAGACCAGCCGACACCAGGCCAAGCTTGTAGGCGACCGAATCCATAAACGGGGCCCTGGTTCTCGCCAGCCGCAGCAAGGTCAAGCGCGGGGGAGCGGAAGCCGTTTGAGAACGGTCCTTTTAAGATCCGCCCTATAGACTCTTGCGCTGGCTAGGCTGGGAAGGGTTCACATTGTAGGTAACGCCGGATTCGATCGACCTCAGGAAGGTTTCATCAGTCGCCGGATTGCAGATCCCTCGAGCCACGGGACGGCCATTCTCGACGAATCCGATCGAAATGCAGAACTCCGGACTTCCTCGACGAATTCGCAGGTGCAGCAATCTGATGGCATCCTTCGTGCTATGCGCCATTTGCCCTCCACGGCCGTGTTGGAGACATTGAGGTGCCGGGAAGATTCTGTTACCAGCCCATGTCGCTACCAAGCGCCTTGCACATTAAGAATCGATAACTACAGCGCAATGAAGAGCGAAAATCTGTTTGCGCCTCTTTTGAGCGTCGAGCCCACAGTTCGTTCGCTGCATTGGAGGCGGAGTCGTTTTCTCAGCCGGCCGGCCATTCTGCGGTTTTTTCGTTGCTTCTGGGTCCGACTGTGCAAGAACTTTCACAATGCAAGAACTTTCACATTGACGCGGCGAAAGACCAATGATAAAAGTACGTTGCTACTGCTCTGAACGCATCCGGTATTGGTTCTCCTTCCTCCCTCCTAATTATTTCGATGTTTAGTTTCGATGCGGGCTGGCGCCCGGGGTGACCATGCGAAGTTTTCAGTACGAGAGGTCTCTCCGTCTTTTTCTATTTCCATTGATTTTCCTGCCGGGCCTGACCACTGCGGTGTGGTCGCAGATCAATGTCACCACGTTTCACTATGACAACGCGCGCACGGGTCAGAATACCCAGGAGAAGGTCCTCACACCCGCGAACGTCAACGCCAGCCAATTCGGCAAATTGTTCACCACCTCAGTGGATGGATACGTATACGCACAGCCTCTGTATCTGGCCAACGTACAGAACATTGCGGGTGGAACGCACAACGTTTTGTACATCGCCACCGAGCACGACAGCGTGTTCGCGATCGATGCCGACACGGGGGCGATTCTCTGGCAAAGGAGCTTCATCGACCCCAGTGCCGGCGTCACCACGGTATCCTCTGCCGATGTGAATTGCCTCGACATCGTTCCGGAAATTGGCATTACCAGCACTCCCGTTATCGACCCCTCATCAGGGACGCTGTATTTGATTGTCAAGACCAAAGAAAACGGGGAGTTCTTCCAGCGTCTGCATGCCCTCGATGTGACGAGCGGAGCGGAAAAGTCTGGCGGCCCGGTGGTCGTCGCCGCTACCGTCAATGGCGTGGGCGAAGGCGGAAAGACCGTGAGTTTCAATCCGCTCAAAGAGCACAATCGTCCGGGACTGCTGCTGGAGGACGGCCACGTGATTATTGCCTGGGCCTCGCATTGTGACCACGTGCCGTTTCACGGATGGGTGATGTCCTACGCTGCTTCGACGCTCGCGCAGGAAGGTGTATTCAACTCTTCGGCGAACGGTGGCCTGGCCGGGGTTTGGATGGCCGGGGATGGCGTCGCTGCCGATGCCAACGGACACTACTATTTTGCCACGGGCAACGGCAGCTACAGCGGTTCTACCTCGACCGGGTACGGAGACAGCATCGTGCAACTAGGTCCTGCCAGCAACGGTGCCCTGCCAGTGCTGGATTGGTTTACTCCTTGGAATCAAGGCAGCTTGAGTGGCGAGGACGCGGACGTTGGCTCCGGGGGAGTGTTGTTCTCCCGGACCTCCCAGCAGGATCGGCTCATCAGCACCTGCTGGTGCAAATGGGGAAGGAGGGCACAATTTTCTTGGTGGACCGCGACAACATGGGGGGATATTGCTCCACCTGCGTCGATAGCGACACACAGATTGTGCAGGAAATCAACAACGCCAGCGTGGGTATCTGGGGGGCACCGGCATATTGGAATGGAAATGTCTACTGGAGTAGCAACAATGACTCACACGCGACTTCCAACCTGATGAGCTTCTCCTTCGATGCCGGCAACTCTGGCTTGCTTTCTACTGCTCCCACGTCGCAAAGCAGCAGCGTATTTGGTTTCGGGACAGGGACACCCGTCGTATCCGCGAACGGTAACAACGACGGAATCGTCTGGTTGCTGGATAACGCTACTTTCCAGGCCGAATGCTGTCAGGTGCTCTACGCCTTTGATGCGACCGACCTGGCAACCGTGCTTTACTCCAGCAATCAGACAGCTGGAAAACGCGATGTTCCCGGCGGTGCCGTAAAGTTCACAGCTCCGGTGGTGGCAAACGGCAAGGTCTATGTGGGGAGCCAACTGCAGGTCAGTGCTTTCGGGAAGATAACCTCCACAGTGTCCACCCTGCGCTCGAATGTGGGTTCGGTTTACGTGACCCAGCCGGTAATCTATACGGCCACGGTGACGGCGAAGAGCGGCACACCCACTGGTTCGGTCATTTTTTATCAGGGCTCCGCCGTGGTGGCGACTGTGCCCTTGAGCAACGGTCTGGCCAGCTACTCCACGAGCTACCCAGCCAAGGGCACGTACCTGATGACCGCGTCTTACTCAGGTACCCCAGGCACCAACTATGCCTCCAGCACTTCGCCAGTACTGAAAGAGGTGGTGAACCCTCTTCCGGCGGCTACTACTATGACGCTGCAAACTTCCGCGACGGTCATTTACGTGGGGCAACCAGTTACTCTGACGGCCACGATATCGTCCACGTTTGGGACGCCTCCGAATGGCGAACTCGTGACCTTCAAGAGCGGCGGCGTGGTGATTGGAACGGGAAGCCTCAGTGGTGGGGTAGCCACCTACACAACCTCCGCGTTTTTGTTCGGGATCCATGGCTTCACGGCGACTTATGCGGGCGATGCGAACTTCAAGATCAGCTTTGCCAACGGTACGCTGGCGGTGAACAAGTACCCCACGACCACGGTGATCAGTTCGAACCCGAATCCTTCCAGCTACGGACAAGCGGTAACCCTCACCGCCCAGGTGACGACGTCCGGACCATCCTCTCCGACAGGATCAGTGACCTTTCGGAACGGAACCACGGCGCTCGGAGCAACCGCGGTGAATGGCAGCGGCATCGCGACGTTGACCACCAAGCTGATTCCGCTGGGATCGAACCAACTGACGGCGACTTACGGCGGTAGCCCTATAAATGGGACCAGTGCATCGGCGCCAATCACACAGAACGTGAACCAGGCCGTGATCAGCATGACCCTCACCTCCACGCCGAATCCTTCGATCGCGGGGAACTCTGTGACCCTTACCGCGAAACTGACCAGCCATGGTGGTCTGCCGGTAGCGAGCGCGGTGACCTTCAGTTACGGCAGCTCCACGCTGGGGGCGGCGAACATCAACGGTGCGGGTGTGGCAACCTTCTCGACGGCCGCCCTGCCACAAGGCAGCGATCAGGTTACAGCAACCTATGCTGGGAGCAATGACTACGGTCCAGCCACGGCCTCTCTGACGCAGGTGGTAAATCCCTAGGCTGGCAAGGGGAATTGCTAGTGGCGCGGTCATCTGTCCCAAGTCAAACGGTTGCCTCAGACCAAGTGTCAATGCGTACCCGATTCAACCTCGCTCGCCTCCAGTCCGAACACCTCCATGTACGGACAGGCCGTAACCTCGGCGCCGAGGGTAACGATCTCAGGTCCTGTTGAGCTCACAGGAAGCTTGAACTTTGATAGGAATGGCTGAAGATTCCCACCCGTCTGGCGAGTCCTCAACTCAGGTTGCAGGTCAGGGCGGACACTAGGTTTGCCCTGTCTGACCGCTTCGAATGAGGTCAGACTGAGCGCGTCTGTTCGACAGAGCGGAGGTGCGGCTCCACAAGATTCATGAGTTCGTCTCGCAGAAGCGGTCCACTGGCCAGCAGACCCGACAGAAGCGGATCGCGGCGATTGGCGGTCAGGTCGGTTTTCTCCAAAGTGCTGACAAAACCGCCCGCACTCCGCACCAGGGCCGCCCCCGCCACGACGTCCCACTCGTTCTTGGGGGTCAGGGTGAAAGTGATGTCGGCCAGGCCCGCTGAGACCAGCGCGAGCTTGTAGGCGACCGAACCCATCGCCTGAATCTTGAACGGACCGTTCTCGAAACTGCTTCCACTCGCCGCGCTTGACCTCGCTGCGGCTGGCGAGGATCAGGGCCCCGTCCAGGCGTCGTGCGCTGGCTGGGACGCGAGGGCTGGCCGTTGTAAAGCACGCCGGTATCAATCGCTCCCAGGAAGGTTTCCTTCGTGGCGGGGTTGTAGATTCCTCCCGCCACGGGCTTGCCGTTTTCGGCGAAGCCGATCGAGACGCAGAACTCGGGCAGGCCCTGCACGAACTCGCGCGTGCCATCGAGAGGATCCACGATCCAGACCCGCTCTTTGTCGAGGCGGGAAGGATTGTCGACGCGTCTCCTCCGAGAGCCAGCCTTCGCCATCGCGCAGCAGGTTCTGGCGCAGCACGGCGTCGACCGCGCGATCCGCCTCGGTCACGGGATCGTGCCCGATCTTGTATTCCGTTTCAATCGCGCCCGGAGTAAAGCGGGCGAAGACTGCGCGGGCAGCGTCCAACGCGGCTTCGATGCGCTGCAGGATGTCGGCGTAAGCGAAGAAGTCATGTTCTGAATCCTTCGGAATCGACGTTCGGCAAAATCAAGCCCACAACATGCGGGCTCCGGTGATCAACAGCAAGGCGCAGAGAATCCGGCGCAACCAGAGCATGGGGACGCGGGTGGCCAAATGCGAGCCGAGCAGCCCGCCGGGGATAGAGCCAATCAGCAGAGACACTACCAGCCCGGGATCAACGTTGCCCAGGCGGAAGTGAAGCAATCCCGTGACCCCCGTAAGAATGACGGCGTGTACGATGTCGGTGCCGACGTTCACCTTGGGCGGGTAACTGTAGAACAGCAGCAGCAACATCATGATGATGCTGCCCGAACCCACCGAAGTCATGCCCACCAGAAAACCCGCAACCAGGCCAATCACCGCCATGCCCATGAAGCTCTTCGTGGTGGGCGGGCGATTCGCCACCCGCTCTTCGATTCTTCTTCTGGAACAGCAGCAGCGTGGGAATCACGATCAGCAGCACGCCCACCGCGGTCTTGATGAAGCTGTTGACGCCGTCCCCGTAGAGGTGGCGGATGTGCATCAGCAGCTTGACTCCACCGATCGGAGCCGGGAATGCTGCCGACGGCCAGGGCGATCACGACCTTGCGACGTACCGTGCCCTTCTTGAGGTGCAACAGGCTGGCGGGAATTTTCGTGAAGAAGTTGAACAGCGCGTCGGAACCGACCGCCATGATCGCCGGGCACCCTCAATCCGAAGATCAGAATGGGGAGCAGCAAAACGCCGCCCCCCACGCCGCTCATGCCGATGAGGACGCCCACGACAAAGCCAACCAGAATTTTGGCCGCCAGCAGTGGCATAGTCGGTTCCTGTTCGCCTTACTCTCCTGCTCCTGTTTACTCCGATGAAGCCTTCGCGCTCCAGGTGCAGAATAATTTCCTGGGCGGCTTCCTCGGCTGACAGTTCGCCGGTGTTGATCGTGACGTCGGCATCCGCCGGAACTTCGTAGGGATCAGAGATCCCGGTGAATTCCTTGAGAATGCCGGCGCGAGCCTTGGCATACAGGCCCTTGCGGTCGCGCTGCTCGCAGACTTCGACCGTGGTGGCGATGTGCACCAGGATGAAGCCTCCGTAGGGCTCGATCATCTGGCGCACGTGTTTACGGGTCGCATCGTAGGGAGCGATCGGCGCGCAGATCGCGATGCCGCCGTTCTTCGTGATTTCCGAAGCGACGTATCCGATGCGGCGGATGTTGATGTCGCGATGCTCTTTCGAGAATCCGAGTTCCGACGAAAGATGCTTGCGCACCAGATCGCCATCGAGCAAGGTCACCGGACGTCCGCCGACTTCCAGGAACTTTGTCATCAGGACGTTGGCGATGGTCGACTTGCCCGAACCCGAGAGTCCGGTGAAGAAGATGGTCACACCCTGCTTGGCGCGTGGCGGAAAGCTGCGCCGCAGTTCGTGAACCACCTCCGGATAGGTGAACCAGCCGGGAATATCGCGGCCTTCATTCAGCCGGCTGCGCAGTTCGGTGCCGGAGATATTCAGAACCTTGTCGCCCTTCTTGACTTCATCGTCGGGGACGTAGCGGTCCTCGTCTTCGAGGTACACCATCATGCTGAAGGGCACCATGGTGACGCCGATGTCGGCCTCGTGCTTCTTGAAGGTTTCCTGGGCCTCGTAGGGACCGTAGAACGGCTTGCCGTCGGTGTCTTTGCCCGGGCCGGCATGATCGCGGCCCACGATGAGGTGGGTGCAGCCGTGGTTCTTGCGAATCAGGGCGTGCCAGATTGCCTCGCGCGGTCCGCCCATGCGCATGGCAAGGGGCAGCAGCGAGAGCTTCTGTGTTCCCTGCGGATACTTCGAACTCAACAACTGATAGCAGCGCACGCGGGTGTAGTAGTCCACGTCTCCGGGCTTCGTCATTCCGACGACGGGATGGATCAAAAGGTTGGCTTCGACTTGCTTGGCGGCGCGGAATGTCAGTTCCACGTGGGCGCGGTGCATAGGATTGCGTGTCTGGAAGGCAACTACGCGGCGCCATCCCAGGCGAGCAAACTCGGCGCGCAATTCCGCCGGGGTGAAGCGCAGCGTGCGGAAATCATAATGCGAAGGAGCTTGCAGACCTTCGACGCGCCCGCCCACATACCACGGGTTCGCCTTATTCATCGTGTAGTCGGCGCCGGGATGAGCCTTGCTGGTGCTGTTGAAAACTGCTTTGGCTTCGGCAGCCCGGTCGGCTTGCCAGACTTCTTCGACGTGCAACACGGCCAGCATCACGCCTTCGGCATCGCGCAGCGCGACTTTGCTGCTGCCGGGCGTGAGCTTCTTGGCAAATTCTTCGGTGACATCCAGCGTGATCGGCATGGGCCAGAGGACTCCGCTGGCCAGGCGCATGTTGTGGCAGACGCCTTCGTAATCGGCTTTGGTCATAAAGCCGCGCAGCGGAGAAAAGCCTCCGCTCATGAGCAGTTCGAGATCGCAAACTTGGCGGGCCGTAAGGTCCCAGGATGGCCACTCGCGGGAGTGGGCTTTCAGTTCTGCGGCTTTTTCTGGTGAGGCAAGCAGATCGACAAGTTCGCCGCCGTGCGGAGCAATCAAATGACTAGAGGAAGCAGACAAGCGCGTGAACCTCCAAGGTTCGTTGATTTTGGATTTACTGCATGTAAATTCAGCGTCTCGCAGAAGGAATCAATGCTGACTTCCAGACTACGTTTAGCGGGGAGACTTGCGAACGAGACTACAAATTGTTGCGGGCCAATGACCCTGATTAGCCCTAGTGTACACGAAAGAGATTTCACCCCTTACTCCACGCAAGTGCCATGCCGAAGCAGTTTCAGCCATTGTACTGTAAATTGATAAGGATAAAGGGTAAACCGTGAGTTTTCCGGGGCGGGCCCGGTTTAGCCTCGTTCGGAAGTGCAAGTTGTTGCGCAGAACAAAGCAGTTTTTTCATTCTGGAATGCCAGTGTGCACGATCTTGCACATGCCATTTATGCGGAATTTGGGGCGGGCTGTCGATGAACTGGATTAAGATCTCAGCCTCCATCCGTGTCCCCGAACGCATACCGCGCCCACGTAGCCCTCGCCGGCCATCACCTCCTGCAGCGACCATCGCGAGGCTTCGACACTGTCGGGACGGGTAGCGAGCAAGGCATTTAGGTCCCCTGGTTTCAAAGAGACGTCAAACTGGTGGAGCGGAAGCGACAGACCGGCTCCCTGAGCCTTGATGTACGCCTCCTTGCGGGTCCAGCAGCGGAAGAACCCATGATATCGCTCAGAAGGCGTGAGCGCTGCAAGTTGACGCTGCTCCTGCTCCGAAAAGAATCGGCGTGGCGATCGCTTCGTGGTCGAAATTCTCACGAAGTTGTTCCACATCGACGCCGAGTGCTCGTCCCCGCGCAAATGCCAGCAGGGCCACGTCACCGGAATGAGAAACGCTGAACTCCACAGGTTTGGAGATTGCAGCGGGATCAAAGACGGCTTTTCTTTTTCTGAGTATTGGAACACGCAGGGCCTTTGGATCCGAGTCAAGATATCCGCCCAATATCGTCCGCAATAGAGCACGTGTCGCCGTGAAGTATTGACGGTCCCGGGAAAAATGAAACCGCGCAGCGCGTGCTCGTTCATCCGCCGAGAGGATCTGTTCCCATTTCTGCTCTCCTTTGGCAACGTTGGCCAAGTCCACGCGCCAGAGATGGACTTCGTCCGCAGGGAGCGTGATCTGTGTTTCAAGCCGAAACGCTGGATCGGAGATGTTCATCGAGAGGGGTCTGATTGCGGGTAGATGCATGAAAAAAACGAGAGGGTACCCAGGATAAGGTTAGAGCATTTTAGAGCAAGAAATACGACTTCTCCGTTAGCCGTAGGCAGCGAATGAACCCTCACGACGCGTTCCTTCGGTGGGACACTCATCCCGGCTAGCGCTAGAAGAGAATGATCGTGCCAAGAAATAGTCACATTAGATGCTTTCTCTCAATACCCCACGGTGCATATCGAGATATCGCTCCAATTGCTCCATCGGCGCGAAGACAACGACACCCAATGTTTACGCCATAGGCATTATCACACGGGATTTAGAGCATCGGGGGGAGAGTTAAGGAACAATCGTTTTGAACGGGGACGTCTTGGTGCTTTCCTTGCCGTTTACGTCGACTGCTGTCACTCCATAGTAATAGGTGAGCCATTGGCGACGGTGGTATCGGTGTAAAGCGTCGGGCCAATCAGGCTGATGTTAATTTTCTTCCAAGTTGCGGCGTCGGGACCGCGGTAGATGTTGTAGCCGATGACACCCTTCGAGGTGGAAGCGACCCAGCCCAAGTTGACGACATGGTTTGCCCCAACTTGGATGACGATTTTGAAAGACGCCTGCGAGATACCTCCGGCGCAGCCGGTGGCTTTTACGGTGAAGGAGTCGGTAACCGCTTTGGTCGGTTTTCCGGTGAGGTTGAAGGAGGTCGTGTTGTTGGACGCCTTCGCGATAATACCGGCGGGTGGTGTGCCGGATACGATGGTTCATCTGTATGGAGTGCAATTATTGCTAGCCTGGATGACTGCAGAGTGAACAGTGTTTGACGGTCCCGTTCGCAACGCTCGTAGTGGTGATCTTAATATTCGCGAAGCATTGAATGCTGAAAAGAGCTAGTAGGGGAGGAATAACCACAGCTTCATTACTCTATACTGGCATGGTTACGCCATGCCGAACAGATTTCGGAGGTTTGCAGCCTTACTATTTTGCATTCAGAGCTCAAATGAGTTCGTGGTTTGCGATGCTCGCGTCATCTGCGTTACGGAAAGTTGATGCAATCGCGATACAGTTGATGTAACCAGGCCTCTCTAGCAATGCCGGCGGTGTCAAGCACTTTTCGAGCATACTAACTAGGGAACCTCTGAGCAACCATCAATTTTGAAGGCGGCAGGAATTTCAGAACTGCAAAGGCCAGGAATTTCCCTGTATTGCTTGCGACCTTACCGGAACCCGCTATTTACGCGAGGTTCAGAGACACTACGCCCTCGCCACTGCCAGCCGTCTGCGGTGCAGATACAGGTTCACCAACGCGAAGCTGGCGCACAGTCGATGATGGTTCTTCTTAATCCCGCGGTATCTCACCTTCTCGAAGCCGAAGATGCGCTTCAGAATCCGGAACGGATGTTCCACCTTCGCTCGCACTCTGGCCTTCACCCGGTTCTTGGCCTTTTGTAACTCGTCCACAAAGTTCTTGTATTGCACTCTCCGGCTGGTCATATCTTGCGCTCGCGGAGCCGCCTGCCGGATGGCTTCTCCCTGTCCCTGATATCCACCGTCGCCCCACACCTTGCGCTCCTCGCCGTGCAACAGATCCGGCAGCATGTGCTTGTCCGCTACCGAAGCCGCCGACGTGCACACCGAATGCACATGGCCTTGCTTGGAGTCCACTCCGATGTGCGCCTTCAGCCCGAAGTACCACTGCTTGCCCTTCCGCGTCTGATGCATCTCCGGATCGCGCTCTCCGCTCCGGTTCTTGGTCGACGAGGGCGCATGAATAATGGTCGCGTCCACAATCGTCCCCGTGGTGATGCGGATGCCCCGGCTCTCCAGATACTGGTTCACCGCGTTCAGCATCGCCCCGCCCAGTTCGTGTTTCTCCAGCAGGTGACGGAACCCCAGGATGGTGCTCTCGTCCGGCACCGGCGCCCGCCCCAGATCGATTCCCACAAAGTGCCGCAGCACCGGCGATTCATACAGCGCATCCTCCGCGCCCGGGATCGCTCAGGTTGAACCACTGCTGCAGAAAGTACACCCGCAACATGATGCTCAGTCCTACCGGAGGCCGCCCGTTCTCTCCCTTCGGATAGTGCGGTTCCACCAACCCCTGTAACTCGGCCCACGGCACCACCTGCTCCATCTCCTCGAGAAACCGCTCCCGCTTCGTCTTCCGCCCGTACTTCTCGAACCCCGTCTGCGCCGCCAAAGTTTGTTGTCGCACTCGCCTTTTCACCTCGACTTACACCGTATACGCTCAGCCTGTGGATCGGGGAGTTCTTCAGAGGTTCCCTAATCCCGGCACTCCAAAGAGCGCGCCATTTCGCCCTGGTTGAACCTGTGCCAATCCAACCAAGGCTGGCTCACAATCAGTATTCAGGTCTGGAACTCAGTCCGACCCAATGCATCTCTTCGGTCACAACCTTGATCATGATTTGAGCAAGTCTGCGCGCTCAATGTCTTGCAGATAGATCTTGGGCAGGACTCGGTGAAGTAGTTCAACGCGGTCGTGTACGCGGCCAGGGTCTTCGGCTTTTTTCGTGAGTTCGGTTTCCTCCAGGAACGCCGCGACCGCCTTCGCGACAGTCCGATGGCCATCGGTCCTATAGGAAGGACAGATACACCGCTATTGAGTGCATTCGGTTCGGCTTCCTTGCGCTGGCGTTGTGCAGCCGCATCCTGAGCGTCTTTGTCGACAGACAAGCGGATCCGCCGCCATTCCAAATAGTACGTACCCTCGGGGTGGCGTTCCGACTAACCGTTCACGACGACAAGGTCAGGCTTAATTCGACCATTGCGGATTGATCGACAGGGCAGTAGAGCAGCCCTCTTCGGTCTGGACATGCTTCGTGAGATTCACCGAATACCCGCCGGTTCTCATGAGACGAACCGCTTCTGGTTTTCGAGGCGGGTAAGGTATTCCAGATTGGCAGCCTCGTTGTGAAGGCAGTCGCCGTCCTTGTGGGTGACTTCGTGGTCTTGCGGGCAGTCGCCCAAGAACGCAGCAGCCACCAGGCTGCGCACCGTGCATTTTCGTTGGAAGCCTCTGCCGGAAAGGGTGACGTAAAGCCGCCCGTTCTTCATTTTGACGGGCTGGAGGACCTCACTCGGCGCACACCTTTCTGCCTCGATCACCCCGATGACATCAGCGATGTATCGACATCTTGACTTGGTTTTGTGCAGGGGCGCAGAATCCGTGGAACACCTTGATTAGGATGTCAAACAGAAAAGTCTGCAGGGAGGTTATCTCACATGCCCATCGGATTTCGCAGACTGTTTGTGAGCCGGTTGCGGAATAGTTGTCGTCGGGCTTTGCTGCGCATCGAAAGGAAGCTGACTCATGGCAAATCAGACCAAGGCAGTGGTTTCTTCGACGCATACCCACGCTTTTATGAAACTAGCACCACCGGCCCCATCCCGAACCGCCTCAACAAAAGGTATCGTGCGCTCATCGAGGCAAATGACGCAATAATTAGTGGCAAATCGGTGCTGGACCTCGCTTCCCACGATGGCCGCTGGAGCTTCGCGGCTTATAAGACGGGCGCTCGCTTTGTGCTTGGAATCGAGGCGCGAGAATATCTCGTCAAGAACGCCCGGAACAACCTGCGGGTCTACCAGGTTCCAGAGACACAAGTGCAATTTATCGCGGGGGATGTCTTCGAGACGTTCGACCAGCTTGAACAAGATCGATTTGAAACAATTTTCTGCTTTGGTTTTCTTTACCATACGATGCATCACATGTTCCTGCTCAACGCAATTGCCCGTTTGAGACCCACATACCTAATTCTGGACACTGCCATTGATTCGGATCCAGACCCTGTTGTGTTTCTCCGACCTGAGGACGTGGCGCACGAGGCTTTCGGAGCGGCACCCGACCCGGGCGACCGCGAGCGCATTCTCACCGGCGTTCCCACCAAATCGGCTCTCGAATTGATGCTCTCGCATTCGGGGTTCCCCTTGATCACGTACTTTGATTGGTACCAGGCTGGCATAAAACAGTGGGACGACCTGGTGGACTATCACGAAGGTCGGCGCGTTTCATTGGTGGCGACGCGTAAGCCTACTTAGTCGCTTGCGTCGTCTTGATCGAGCGCAATTTGCTTCAACAGGTTTCCTTCCATCGCCGCCGCAGGCTCTCCTCAGGTCAACTGTCGAGAACAGGTTCAGCATGACCGGAATCCGGTCACAACGAAGCATGAAAATAGTGGAGAACCTGCGGGACAATGGTGTGCCGCTGGCGACCAAGCCCGGAATATGGCAATGGAGCGAGTACGGAAGCCCGTAGAACAGGTTGGAGCTGGACGCCGTAGGAACCGCGAAGTGATACCTCCTGCGGGAGAGTTCGTTAGGGAGAATCTTTGAGTGCAGGCGTCTTCGCCAGCGGTAAAGGAGAAGCGCCATGAAAGTCCATCATAACTGCTGCGGTCTGGACGTACACAAGAAGATGACCGCAGCATGTCTGATTTGGGAAGATGCAGAGAAAAACAGTGTCACCGAGAAGCGTCTATTCGGAACCATGACGCGAGAGCTGCACGAGCTGGCGCAGTGGCTGTGCGCAGCGCAGGTCACGGCTGTGGCGGCGTCGACCAGAGTTTCTAGTATTATGACCGCATAAATAGTAATACAACTAGTTACTTGTCAGTGTGGCTGTCTGAGCGTATTGCTCGAAGATGGAAGACATCAGGAGAGTGCAGGTTCGGTTGTCTAAGCCCGAGCAGCAGCAATTGGATAAATTGTTGCGTGGCGGTCTGCAGCCGGTGCGCACGGTGCTACGCGCCTTGGTGCTGCGGCAACTGGCGGATGGGCAAGCGATTCGCAAGGTAGCCCGCAATGTTGGGTTGACCCCAAAGACGGTATGGCTGACTAGCCAACGCTATCAGCGAGGCGGATTGGAACGGGCCTTGTACGAGGGGGCGCGGCCGGGGAAAGAAGCCCGGTTGGATGCCCAGCAGCGGCAACGCATCATCGCGATGGTGTGCAGTCAACCGCCCGAGGGGCGAGCGCGGTGGACGGTGCGTTTGGTGGCCGAGCAGGCGGTGAAGCGCAAACTGGTACCGCGCGTGGGACGAGAGACCATACGGATCTTGCTCGAAAGCCACGACCTGAAGCCGTGGCGGGAAAAAAATGTGGTGCGTGGCAGAACTCGATGACGCTTACATCGCCCAAATGGAGGATGTTCTGGCGCTTTACGAGAAACCCTACAAAGCCGCGGAACCGGTTGTATGTCTGGACGAGAAACCTATCGTGCTACACGCCGACGTCCGCCCACCACGGCCGGCCAAGCCCGGCCACATCGCCAAACGGGACAACGAGTACAAGCGTTGCGGCACCGCCAATATCTTCGCCATCGTGGAACCTAAGGCCGGACGGCACTTCACCTGCGCAACGCCGGATCGCTCCGCCTTTCAGTTTGCCCAGGTGATTCGGGATCTGGTCAGCGCCTATCCATTTGCGCGAACCATTCATCTGGTCATGGATAACCTCAATATCCACTGCCGAAAATCCTTGACCGATCATCTTGGCGAGCGCGAAGCAAACTACTTATGGGATCGTCTCCAGGTCCATCACACTCCCAAACACGGCAGTTGGCTCAATCAAGCCGAGATTGAGCTCAGTTTGTTATCCCGGCAGTGCTTGGGCCGACGCCGGATTGGGGACGAAGATTCTCTGCGCAAAGAAAGTCGGGCCTGGAACCGACGTGTGAATCGCGACCAAGTCAAAATCCAGTGGAGCTTTACTCGCAAGAAAGCTCGCCAGAAGTTTGGCTACACAATTACACGGTCACGGTACTAGTAGGACTTGGTTAGTTCGGAAGGAATTAAGGACGCCGCCACGTCGGCCTTGACTTTTATGACCTTCTCATAGAAGCGCTCATTGACGGTCTGACTGGGGATTTTGAGCGACACTGTTTTCGCACAGGTCAGCGAAAAGATGAGCACGCGGTATGTGACCTTCTGAGAAGTACTAATGCTACCGTGACGAGCCAAGCGCGCAAAAAAAAGATATTGTCGAAACGTCACCCATTCTGGAGAAATTATGAAATGCATTCGTAAAGGCGCCTTCGGCGCAGTGTTGATCACCGCGGGAACGATGCTTGCATTCCTCGGTATGGCGAAACCCGCTCGAACCGCTCCTATCTCCGCGGCCGTGACCAGTTCTTCGAGCACGATGCCTACAGCCGAGAATGCTTATTGCGCAAAGGGCGACATCTGGACGGGTGCAACTTCGGACGGCCCCGCGCATCTTCCGCAGGGTTGTATGTATACCGGGCTCGATGGCTCCCCCAGCCCCGGCAAAGTTACTTTTCTCGCCGCGGGCGGAGATGTCGTCAGCACCGTAAAAGCCGCCAGTTGCGGAGACACGATCCAGCTTCAGGAAGGCGCATCCTTCACTCTGAAAGGAGATCCGACATTTCCATCGAAGAATTGCGACTCCAAGCATTGGATCACGATCCGGACGAGCGCCGCAGATTCTGCACTACCCCCAGAGCACGCTCGGATCAATCCAAGCTATGCCGGAATCGCGAGCTTGAGCGGACGCCCGGCGTTTTCCGGTCCGAATAAGAACGTTATGGCGAAGCTGCTTGTGTCGGGAACAGGCTCAGTCCAGATCGGAGATCACTACCGTCTGATTGGTCTTGAGATTACGCGGCCGCGCGACGGCAAGTGGTACAACGCGCTGCTCGGATTTGCCGGCTCCCATATCATTCTCGACCGGAATTGGATTCACGGTGATCCAACCGCTGACACGACACATCTTGTGCAGACGCAAGCCGGATCTGATCATGTGGCCATCATCAACTCGTACATGACCGATGCGCATTGCAAGGCGTCGCCCGCGACTTGCAGCGATGCGCAAGACTGGAGCGATGGCGGCCACGGAATTTTCATGAAAGCGTACAACAACTTCATGGAAGCCTCCGGTCAGAGCATTATGTTCGGAGGCGCGGCTGCCGTCATCATTACCAGTGACGTTGAGATCCGCCTAAATCACATGTTCAAGCCTCTTACCTGGAATCCGCTCGACAAAAAGTTCATCGGAACAAAATTCACCGTGAAGAACAATTTTGAGCTGAAGGAGGGGCAGCGGATTTTAGTGGAAGGCAATATCATGGAGAACACGTGGGGCGGCTTCACGCAAAACGGCGCGAACCTACTGGTGACGCCCAAGAACCAGAGCGGAAGTAACGGAAGGAATATCTGTCCAATCTGCTTTGTCTCCGATGTCACGCTGCGATACAACTACGTCGTGCATGGCTCACAGGGCTTGCAGGTAGCAAACGGTCCGAGTGACAACGGAGGATGGTCGCTGGGAGGCCACAATTACAGCATCCACGATCTGGTCTTCGACGGTATGCAGTATCCGGAGTGCTACCAGTGTGGGAATTTCCTGAACGAACTGAGTTCCGGCTACCACTCCGACGGACCGCCTCCAGCCGCAGAGGTGATGCATGACGTGACGCTCAATCATGTCACCATCGTCAACACAGGCTTCCTTGCAACCGGTAAGACTGCTACGGGATTCATGGAGATGAATGGGCCGCCCGCAGGGAACAAGACAGCAACTCCGCGGATCGACAACTTCCAATTGACGAACTCGATCGGAGACGCCGGTACCAGCGGCGCCTATCCCACCGGTGGCGGATCGGACAACTGCTCCGTGGGTGCAAAAACGGTCGCGGACAAGGTGAGGGCCTGCTGGACGGGAGCCAGTTCTTTCACCGGGAACCTGCTTGTCACTGACCACGCCATCTCAACCCTTGTATTTCCGAGCGGAAACTTTACAACCTCCGCATGGTCAAAGGTTGGCTTCGTCAACTTCAAAGGCGGAGATGGTGGCGACTACCACCTGCAGCAGTCGAGCCGATATCACCATGCCGGTACCGATGGTGCGGACCTTGGCGCCGATATCGACTCTGTGGATTCCGCCAAGAGCTTCGCAGAGTAGACGCAATCAGGCTGGCGGAAAGACAGTGTAAGCTCTGCCAGCCACATTCTTCCTCTGAGACAATGCCGAGTGGAAGCGGATGGTTCCGTTCAGAACTTTTCCTTTCCGATCCTCACACAAAACCCCGTTCCTGTGGAAAGTCATATTCGATCCTTAACCTATAACAGCCAGGTCAAGGCAGAAAGAAGTTCAACGGCTTTCTATACACTTTCGCCAGTTCACTGAGTTCCACCACGTCTACCCGACTCCCTCCGGATTCAATCTTCGAGACGAACGACTGGGGCCGGTTGAGTTTCTTACCAGCGGCCCATCCACTCCGAGTACGACGCCCTTCTCTGAGAGCAACAGCATCAAGCTCTTGGGCTGTCCCTGCTTGATTGCTTCAAGTGCGGTGGATGCTGTGCGGTCGAGCGCTTGTTTGAGATCGTCTCGCTGAATGCCTGCTGGACAGCGTGTGGCATCCTTTCGTTGTCCCATCAGGCTAGAAGCATTGAGAGTGACCGAGACGACTAGCGCAATTCCGAAACTCAGGCTGGTAAGCGACGGCTGAACTCCAAGAACCAAACTAAGAGAGCCTGTTCGATTTGAGGCTCCCACCCAGTTCGTCTTCTAGAGAGAGAGTGGGATACACCACGGTCGATCGTGTAATTTGTGTCAATTCCCGGAATCCTCGTGGGGCAGCAAAGACCATTTTACCGACGAACCCACTAAATATCTTTGTTTGCAAATGGCTTGCTCCCGGACAAGGTCTGCTAGGTGTGGTCGGCCTTGACCACACCGGGACATGCATTTGACCGCAGCACCGGGTTTTCCGCACTCCGCTAGATCGTGTAATTTGTGCCGAGGGTCTGGCTCACGGCGAGAAGTTTCGTCTAAGGCGTTTACCTGAGTGACGGTGCACGATATCCGTGAGTCGGGACAAGAATTCGGAGGTCGCAGAATTGCTATAGCCAGTCTTAAGCGTTGCGGAAACGAAAAGGCTGGGCGTCCCGAACGCACTGAAAGTCTCTGGTCCTGCGTGCTTTTGCGCGCCAGGACAGGGAAGAATGACCCGAGGAAGGTGCCCGGACTGTTTTCGGGAGCGGGGTTCCGAGATTCCAGAACTGCGACGGATCGTCCGCAAGTGCCTGTGGAAATTGCTGTTCATCCGTCACAGACATTCACCGTCTCAAAGTGGCAATGTGGGTGCTATGGGAATCCGTAAGGTTCCAGCCACGTACCGACTGGTGCGCAGGCGATGCAGTCAAACCAGGAAAGAAGGGGGATCGGATGAAGGAGCAGACTGTTCGGCTCGGTCCGCGCGAACAGCAGATTGTGGAATTGCTTTTACAGGGGTGTGACAACGCCGAGATTGCCAGTCAACTGAAGATGGCGCGGCGAACTGTGAAGGCTCACTTCAATCGGCTGTTTCTTCGTTTCGGAATCACCGGCGGTATCAAGCGAGTGAAACTCGCGACCCTGTTGTACCGGAGGCAAGCATGTCTGCAAGTGCAATTGGACGGTATGGGAATCGTGTCCCAAGTGAACGTGAACACCGCGTCATCCAACTCGTTGCCGAAGGCCTGAAAAACCGCGAAGTAGCGGAGGCTATCGGGACGACCGAGCATGTCGTGAAGAACTACCTGCGTGTCATCTACGACAAGCTTGGGCTTTGGAACCGCGTGGAACTCGCGCTGTGGTATGAATCACGGCGGAGTCCCTCAGTTCTGGTGACTCAATAAACTCCAATGGATAATTTGCCTTGGGCGCTGTTGCCTGAAAGCAATAGCGCCCGGGTGTGTTAACACGTTCGTCGCTTCCTGATCATTCGCAACCAAAGGCCTGCAGATGTCGCAGGCGGTCTCCGGCTTGTTTCATTCCGCCGCGAGCAGCGGAGTCCAGCAACACCCTTGCCTGATCGCAGTTCTTCGAAACTCCGTCACCCTTCAGGTATAGATCCGCCAGGAGAAGAGTCGCGCTGGAATTGTGCTTGGCCATGGACTTCCACAGCCATTTAGCGGCTTCGGCGCTGTTGCGTTGCTGACCGTTCGCGCCGGCCAGATAGCGTTGCGCGACGGCGAGTTCTTCCGCGCCGTATTCGGCCGGAGATGAATCCGATGGCTTCGTCTCGGTGACCGGAGGAGCGGGCGCTGTGGAGGGCGCCAATTTATTACTCTTGGCCTTCACTGCATCAACCGCGGCGCGATCTGAGACTGGCGGAGCAGCCGCCTGCGTCTCGGCCGGTGCTGATTTCTCTGCCGTGTCAGACTTCTCCACGTCAGACTTCGGCGTGCTCGGCTGAACCGGCGCCGGGGCCGCAGGCTGCGTAACTGCTGGGGGAGCCTGGGGCTCCACATGCGAATTCTGCGCTGTGACCTGCGCGCTGCGCCACGCCATGTAGGCCAGCGCTAACATTACAGTCGCCAGCGCAATTCCGATGTACACGCGATACGATCGCGAGGCCGACGGATAGCTGAACAACTCGTCTTCAACGTCGTTCTGATCTGAACGGTAGCCGGTTTGGCGGCCTCCCTGAAACAAAGACAACTCGTTGTTGCTGATCACAGGCTCATAGGCGACTTCCTCGGATCGAACGAAGCGCTCCTCGTTGTTTTTTCAGCTCCGAGATGGGCGCAGAATGACGTCGCTCCTCATTCGAGAGCTCGGTCTCGGCCACCTGGGCTACTACCGGGCTTCCGCACATGCCACAGAAGCGGTGGGATGCAGGATTCTCCTGTCCGCACGCGTGACAGCGCACCAGGGTGGAGGATGCCTCGGGAATCTCAGAAACGCGCTCGAATACCGGCTCCCGGAGCTCCTTTCGCACGGGCGTGGCAGAGATCAGTGCAGCACCTTCCGGTGGAGGATTCCCGGCTTGCAGCTCGTGGAGAAGTTCGGTTACTGCTTGTTCCCGTTTCTCCGGCGGGCTCGTGAAATAAACCTCGGCCCATCGGCCCATATGTTGGCCAAGGAGCGGATTCAGCAGCGGATTTAAATCGGGCTCAGGTAGGATACTGGGCCCGTCAGGATGGTCGGTTTTAGTCGACAAATAGTGTTCTCCGGTCCAAACGAAAATGGATTGATTTAGCGGGCGAACCCTATGTGTATGATTGCACTCCGACGGTAGGGGGTTGTCAACTGAAACCCCTTAGAGAGCCTAAAGATAGCCACCCGGTAGGACCTTCAGTCGCAGGTCTTGCGGTAGGCGGGCTCGAATTGGTCCAATTGCGCATCTCGTTGAGAAGTGATCTTTCCCTTCGCGGTCTTGCCGTACAAATCGTCTCCTGGGCAATAGTAAAGCGCGGTGCGGAGATCGACCCAAACCTGGGTGTCGGGATTGCCTTTGTATTCCGGCGAAGGCGGTGCCTCTGCCAGCCCCAGGCTGATGAGCATTCGATCGAACATTGAGAGGTCCGCATTCGGGGCGGCGGGCTTGCGATGGGCTGCGGCTGCCGCTTGCGTCGTACGCCCGGTCGCGCTCACGGAATGTTTGGACCAGATGCCCCAGCGAATGACCGCGCCCACCAGGAGCACGGCGATCGCCAGATAGATATCGCCTCGCCGGTTCGTCCAGAACTGGGCCAACGTTCGAGAACGTCGAGCCGGCGCCAATTTCTCCAGGAATTCACGGGCACTTGCAGCAGAACTCCATGCGGTTGTACGTTCCGGTTTTGCGAGCGCGGTTGATTCCGCTACCGGAATCTTCTCCTCCTCTTCCGCTTCCTCGCGTTCAGCGCTAGGGTTCAGGGGGATTTCAAGATCTGAAAGGACAGAGTCCTCGAACTCCGCGGTGATCGGAGCTCTTGATTCGGCGGCGGCGGTCTGGTTCTCGATCGGCAGTGCGGGCGCTGCAAAAAGCTCAGGCATCTGCTCTTGCGAGCGTATCAGCAAGCGACGATTTTTCCTCTTGCGCCGACTCCAGAATCGCGCTTGATTTTTGCGGTATGTCGCCAATATTCGCGGGATCCGCTGGCGTAGTCTTTTTCGTTGTTTCCTGCATCTGCCAGAGCGTCGCCACCTTGCTCTGCATGCCGGGTGGTTCATAGTCGCTGCCGCGGGGTGTTCCGCAGTTTCCGCAGAATTGCTCCTCTCCGACTAGTGTGTGCCCGCACTTGCGACAATCGAAAGTAGAAGTTGAAGCTGCCGTTGCCGGAGGGCCGGCTTTTGGTCCCGAAGGTTTGACTGCTGGCGCGTCGATCAAGGCCGCGAGATTCGGCTTCAACCTCTCCAAGGCCTCCAGCATTGCTGCACGCTCGGTCGCGAGCGACTTTTTCCAGGTGACCTCTTCATCCCGAGCCAGCGCTTCAGTGATCAATCCGGCCATGAGTTGGCAAGTGTGAACATCCTGCTCGGTGAAGGCCTGAGGATTGGGATAGTAGATTTCGACGCCGCCCACGACTCCGCCGTCACGAAAAACCGGAACGGCGATCATCGACTGGATGCCGCGACGACGACACTCCTCCGTATCAACGGGGAAGTCGCGATTGACCTCGGCGCACCGGAAAACCTGGCCAGTCCTCAGACAGGCGACACAAAGCGCCTTATCCATGGGAATGTCGGTCCCAGCGGCAGGAGTCAGGGTGCCAAACGCTGCGCGGTAGCGCAGTTTCGTGCCATTGAGGATGCCAATCGCAGCGCCGCCGGCACTGGCACTCTGAACCAGGCGTTCTGCGACCAGCGACATCGCGCTCTCCAAGTCCAGATGACGAACCTGAATCTGGTGCTGGGTCTCGACGATTTTCGACAAGGTCAAGGTGTAATCGGCGTGGGCAACCGGCTCAGTCTCGTGCGGTTTCGGGGCGTCAGGCACGGGAGCAGAGCGCTCCGCCGCCTGGATCCGATCCCTCTTCAGTTCGAGGCCCAGGTCCATCCCATGCAGTTCGCGGTTATGCTCTTGGAGCACATAGGCCGCTTCCAGCAACTTGGCGAGCGTCTGCTCGTCGAAAACTGGTTTGTTTTTTTCCTCGGACACGATTTCTTTGTCCACCAGCGGAAACCATCCCATCGCGCAGCCGGACGATCAGGTCGAATGCGGCTATTTTAGTGCAAGTCCCACGCCAACCCGGGGGCGGCCGAGGTTCTTTACGCGGGGGATTAGCTTTAGGGGGATCGAATGCCGGGCTCCATCGCAGGCGGAGGCCCAAATCTGACAATAGTTTACTGCCAGCCGCTGCGTCTTGCGAGTGTCTTATGGGGGAGAGCGGGGGAACTGGGCCCAGTAACCACCCTCCAGTAACCACGCTACCTCGCAAGAATTTGCACTCCTGCTTGACAGCTATTCCTACAGGCGTAAACCGGGGACGCGTCTTTCTACGGAACCCTCTCTGGAGATTCGCTTTTGCCACTGAGATAGAAGTGCACCGCGGGAGTAATGATAAGCGAGAGTACCATCGAGATCAGAACACCGCCGATCACCGCGATGGCGAGTGGTTGCAGCATTTGCGATCCCGCGCCGATCGCGAAAGCCAGCGGCAGCATGCCCGCTACGGTGGCAAGGGCCGTCATGACGATGGGACGCAAGCGCCGGCGTCCGGCTTGCAACATGGCGTCTTCGGCTGGCAGGTTGAGGGCGCGCATTTTCTGGTCAGCATCGAGCAACAGGATGCCATTTTTGGCCACGATGCCGATCACCATGATCATCCCCATGAACGAGGAGATATTGAATGTTGTGCGCGTGATCAGAAGCGCAATGAAAACTCCCGAGGTCGACAGCAACGCCGACGAGAGAATCGCTACTGGCGCCGCGAACGTTCCAAACTCAAACAGCAGAACGATGAACAAGAGCAGGACCGCCAGGATTAGTACGATGACGAGGTCATGGAACGAGCGCTGCTGTTCCTCGTAGGTTCCTCCGTATTCCACGCGGATACTGGACGGGATATGCAGGCCAGCCACGACTTTTTGCACATCAGCCATGCCGCTACCTAAGCTTCGGCCCTCCAGGCGCGCGGTCACGGCGACATCCCGCTGCAGGTTTTCGCGGCGAACTTCGGTTTGGCCTGGATTCTCAGCGACCGCTGCGAGCGCACCCAGCGTGGCCGTGTGGCCAGTGCTGCTAACCAGCAAAGTGTCGCGCATGGCGTCAAGCGATGACCGGTTCGCCGCAGGGAACCTCACCCGCAAGGTGTAAGCGCGATCATTCGTGACGACTGGAGTGGACGCCGGTTCCCCTTCAAGGATCGCCGATGCGTCAACGGCAATCTCTTCGGCTGTAAACCCAGCCCTCGCTGCGACGCTGGGATCAACCTGGAAAGTGACGGCGGGCCCGCTGATTGTGTTCTCGATCCCATTCAAGACGTCAACCACGCCCTCGATCTTGCCGATCGCCTCAGCCACCTTAGGGGCCCATTCCTCCAGTTGCTTGGGATCTTGCGAAAAAAGCTTGATCTGGATCGGTTCTGGAGCCGAGGTGAGGTCGCCTATCATGTCTTGGAGGACCTGCACGAACTCGATGTCGAGAGCGGGCTCTTCTTGCTTGATCCGAGCGCGCACCTCGGCAATGATTTCTTCGATGCCGCGGTCGCGCTTGGCCCTTAACTTCACCAGGATATCGCCCCGATTAGCTTCCGTTACTGCGGAAAGGCCGAGTTCCAGTCCGGTTCGTCGCGAGGTGCTTTCGACTTCCGCGACCGCGCGCAACATTTGTTCGACGTGGCCCACCACACGATTGGTTTCCGTTAGCGAACTTCCCGCGGGCATGAGATAGTCGAGCACGAATCCGCCTTCGTCCATTTCTGGCAGAAGGTCGGAGCCGGAAAAGGTGTAGCACAAGTAAGACGCAGCGATCAGCGCTGCGCTGAAAAGGATGAGCAGCCGGGGCCTTTCTAGCGCGCGACGCAACCAGCGCTCATGGAAGTTCACGACGCGAAGGAAAAAACCGCTGAGGTGCCGCTCCTCGGCAGCGAGCAACTGCATCGCGTTCTCATCTTCGACTGGAACTCCGGTCCCGTTCAGCGCTGGAGAATGTGCGGCCTGAGAGGGTTCAGATTCTGGTTGGGAATCTTTTTTCTCGTGTCCTCCCTTGATGAAGTATTGGCTAAGAGTGGGAGTCCACGTCACCGCCAGCGCCAGAGACGTCAGCAGCGAGACCGTCATCGTGACCGCAAGCGCGCGGAAAAACACTCCCGTGACGCCGGTGATGGCGATCAGCGGAATGAAGACAACGACTGGGGTAATGGTCGATCCGATCAGCGGAACTGTAATTTCTTTCAGGGCACTTTGGATGGCTTCCACCCGCCCCTGGCCCGCGTCGCGATGCAGGACGATGTTTTCGACGACGACGATCGCATCATCGATCACCAGTCCAACCGCCGCCGCGAGACCGCCAAGCGTCATCAGGTTAAACGTCTGCCCCATCACCTTCAATGCGATGAATGTGACCATGACGGTCACGGGGATCACCAGCCCGGCGACCAGCGAAGTTCCCCAGTCGCGTAGGAACACCACTAGAATGATCGATGCCAGGATCAGGCCCACCAGAATGGCATCCCGGACGCTCTTGATGGATTCGTCGACAATGACAGACTGATCGTAAAAGGGCTGAATCTGAACGCCGGGAGGCATGGACTTGCGGAGGCGCTCGATTTCATCGTGGACTTCCTTCGCAACTTCCACGGTGTTTCCATCGGGCTGGCGGTTGATGTTGAGGAGGACCGCAGGCTTCCCGTTGGCCGTGACTACGGTGTAAACAGGCTTCACGCCTGGCGCCACAGCGGCTACATCGCCGATCCTCACCGGAATTCCCGCGGGAGTGTTCTTGATTACCGCATTCGCGATTTCTTCGGGAGTCTTTACCTGGCCGTTGACCAAAGCGAGATAGAGTTCGTGATTGCGCTCCAGCAGTCCCGGAGAGTCAATCAGATTGGTGCGCCGCACAGCGTCCAGAATGTCGGACACTGTGACACTTGCCGAAAGCAACTTAGCAGGATCTGGGATGATCTGAAACTCAGGCTCTTGCCCGCCCTGCACGATGACGGTGGAGACGCCTTCTAGACGGTTGAGGCGGGGTTTCATTTCATAAGTTGCCATCTCCCACAGCTTGGTCTGGGGCATGCTGTCGGAGGTCAGGCTGTAACCGATGATGGGGAAGGCGGCGAACGTCAGGCGGTGAGCTTCGATCTTTGCGGTGGTCGGAAGCTCTGGCTGGACGCGTGAAATGGCGGCGTTCACGTATTGCAGCGTCTGGAACATGTCAACGTCCCAGCGGAAATAGAGATCAACTTCGGCTGACCCGCGGCTCGTAATCGAGCGCACGGTAAGCAGTCCGGGCACGCTGTTGACGGCTTCTTCAATGGGCCGGGTCACGGTGACCGTCATCTGATCGATCGGCATGACCCCGTTATCGACCGCGATCAGCACGCGGGGAAAATCCGTGGAAGGGAACACCGAGACGGGGATGGTGAAGGCAAGATACGCGCCCAAGAGTCCGAACGTGAGAATGAGGAAGATGACTGGCCTGGAGTGCTGGGCAATCCAATGCCGGCCCGAGTTTTCGTCGACGGTACGTTCGGCTTTCGGGGAGTTCACGCAGATGCTCCGCTGAGGCTATTTTTCACTGGATCCCTCACTGGGAGCTTTCGATCCTTCCTTGGAACCCTGAGAGGCTCCTTCAGCCGGAGGTTCGGCCGCTTCGATCTTGATCTTGGTTTTGTCAGGCAGTCCGTAGGCGCCGGTCGAAACCACTTTGTCGTTGGCTGTGACGCCATCGAGTATCTGCACGTCGTCGCCGTTCTTGATGCCGACTTTGACAGTCTTCTGATGGGCGCGGCCATCAGAGCCGGCGAGGATGACCGCTGCGGTCCCATCCGGCGTGGTGATGACGGAACTTGCCGGCACGACGAGCGCATCTTTCACCGTCTGCGCTGTTAGAGAGAGTTGCACGCTCGTGCCGGGTTTCAATTCATGCTTGGGATTCTTGGCCTCAAGCCAGACTTCGACGGTCGTGCTGTTCGGATCCAGCGCGGGGCTGACTACGGTGACTCTGCCTTCAATCGGTTCATCGATCCCGGGCACGGTCATCGTTCCCTTGTCGCCGACCTTCAAGGCAGCCGCATCGTTCTGCGGGATGTGCGCCTTGGCAATGACCGAGGAAATATCCATCACCGTGATCAGCGCAGTGCCGGCTGCTGCCATCTCGCCGGGATATAGAGAACGGTCGGTGACGACGCCGTCGATTGGACTGCGGATTTCTGAGTAGCTGAGTTGTGCCTGCGCTCCCAGATACTTGCCTTTCGCCGATTCTAGTTGTCCCGCGGCGGACTTAAGAGCCTGTTGCTTGCCGATCGCCATGAGCGAATCGAGGTGCTTCTTGGCGATTGCGTACTGGTTGCGTGCGGTGGTGATATCCACTCGCGACTGGTCAAGCTCTTTGCGAGGCAGCGCGCCTTGATCAAAGAGCTGCTGGCGGCTCTCGAACACTTTCTCTTGTGCGTCGAGCGCCTGTTTGGCTTGCTGCTCGTCTGCTTCAGCTTTTTGGATCTCTTCCGGCAGGCTGGCCGCGGTCGTTGTCTCGTAAGCGGCCTCAGCTTGTTTGTAGGAGCCGCCCGTGTCCTGAGCTGCGGCACTCAGATCGCGATTCTCGAGCACCGCCAGCAGTTCTCCCTCGTGAACCGGGCTGCCGCGCTTCACCAGAAACTTCTGCACCGGGGCGCTGATCTTGGGGACGATCGCAGCCTGTTGCCGCGGAAACAGAATCGCCTGCGTGTTGATCGTATGCTGAATTGTGGTTTTTTCCACGGCCGCTACTTGCACCGTAACCGTCGGCTCCTTGTCACCCTTGTCGGACGAGCAGCCCACCGTGTTCAGCAAGCCAACTGCAGCGGCGAGTCCGGCAAGTACGAGCATGCGGTGACGCAAGGCCGCGTCCTGGCGATGACAGGCTGGCGAAGTTGAGGTTTCGGTGTGCTTCATTCTCATGCGGCTAGAACGTTCCTGTCAGAGTTTGTAAGTTTGCCACGGCGACCCGGTAACGCGACTGGCCATCATCGTAAGCGTTGCGGGCCTGGGTCAGAGTATTCTGCGCGTCGACCACTTCCAATACCGTGGATTCTCCTGCCTGGTAGCGCATCGTGGTCAGCCGCAGACTATCAGCGGCCAACTCTGCAGACGTTGCCAGAGTGTCCATTTCCGAGCGTGAGGTTTTGGCTTCGAGGTAAAACTGCCGTAGATGGCTGAGCAGTTGTTTCTGCGCGTAGTTCAGTTCCACGTGCGCCTGATCCCGTCGTAATTCCGCCTGCTTGAGCTTGCTGCGATCCGAGCCCCAACTGAAGATTGGAATCTGCAAGGTCGCTACAGCCGAGTAGCCCAGATTGCGCACCCCGTCCGAGTGGATGGCGAACTGGTTTGAATCGATGCCGTAAAAATAGTCCACGCTAAGCGCGGGCAGAAGACCGCCCCAGGCCGCCGTTACCTCGTGACTGGCGACTTCATACGCGGCCAGCGCCGCTCGCAGGTCTGGGTTGTTCTTCTTTCCCGCCGCCTCGACTTCTTCAAAAGTTGGGAGCGCCTCGGGTGTTTGCAAATCGTCAACGACGGCAAAATCCTGGTTGAAATCCGGGAACAAGAGCACGGCAAGGTCAAGCCGGGTGCGCTCCATGGTCAATTGCGCTTCCTGCAGATCGCGCTGCTGCTGCTGCGCCTGAATGCGTGCCTTGATCACGTCGGCATGGGCTACTTCGCCGCCGTTTTCCAGTTTCACGCTGATGTCGAGGAATCGTGCGGCTTCTGCGTCCGCCCGTTGCCCGGTCGCGTACCTGCGCTCGGCCACCACCAACCCGTAGTAGGCCTGGGTGACGGTTACGACCAGTCCGCGGGTCGCGATTTCCGCCTTGGCCCGCGCCAGTGCCAGAGCGGCAGAGGACCGGCGATAATCCGCAACATTGGTGAGTGAGAGTGCCTCATGCACCCCTGCCTGGCTGATGTATTCGTGTACGCCATTGTTGGCGATGAACTTGGAGGAGGGGCATCCCGTCGGCGTCGATGCGCAGTTCGCGGGTAGCGGGCCTGTGCCTTGAGTATAGATAAACGAATTGTTGTAGTTGATGTTCGGCAGCAGTCCGGCGCGCGCCTGCACTCGATCTTCCCGGGACAGCCCTAGATCGGTGACAGCGGAGCGGTATTGGGGATCGTTGAGGCGAGCCCGCTGTAGCGCGTCCTGCAGCGTGATAGTGATGGGAGCGCCCGAGGTAGGCGTGACGTTTGCGCCCGGAGTCTGGGCTTCTAGTGTCACCTGTGCAAAACTCGAGCCTCCTAATGCCACTAGGACCAAAATGAAAATCCAGAAATTCGAGAGCGGACCGATATGGGCGGGCGTTTCCTCCGCCGCAGAAAGGTTGATCAGACGTGTCTTCACGGAGTCACCTCGGTAATGAATGCGGTGGGTTGCGAAGGGATGAAAGTCCCTGAGAACCAATGGGATTGCCCAAGAGTCGGGTCCATGTGGAAATCCGGCCTTTGGATGCAACCAGGAATGGCCGCCAACCTTGTCCGCGAACAAAAATGTGAGGCACAGAAGCTCATCATGACTCGGTATCGGACCAATTTGGAACTCGTAAGCCTACCACGGCCTTCCTGAAAGCCACCTGAAACCTGCGGTCTCCGCCCCAAGTGCTACTGCCCTAAAGTACTTAAGCCACGCCGCCAACAGGGTGCGAAGAATTGGCGAAGATCGTGCAAGGTGTTAAGCCGAGTGTGATCGTCAATCAGGAGGAGCACAGTGATCGACCTGGATCAAGTCAAAGTTACCCCCCGTGACCAGCAGGTCTTGAATCTGCTCGTGCAGGGCTGCAGCAACAAAGAGATTGCGGGCCAGCTCAATATCAGCCCGCGCACCGTCAAACAACATCTGCGTACGCTGTTCTTGCGTGCCGGAATCGGCGAGGGCCGCAAGCGTGTGAAACTGGCCATTGCCATGTTTACAAAAGAGGAGGCTCAGTTATGACTCCCTGCGAGCGCCTCACTCCGAAGGAAATCCAGATTGCAATTCTGGTCTGGGAAGGTATGACAAATCGCGAGATCGGCAAGATCGTCGGCACCAGCGAACAGGTCATCAAGAACCATTTGCGCAGCGCTTTCGACAAACTTGGTGTCTGGAGCCGCCTGGAATTGGCCATGTATGTGGCCAGCCATGGCGGGAAGGACTGGCCCGCCGAGTCTGAGCATCCCGTCATGCCCTACAGCCAGGGGGTCGGGGCCGACTAGACTACTTTCGAACGATCTATTGAGCAGGCTTCGTCATCATTCGTTTTCATCCCGGCACGTTCTTACGGGCAGAGACGCCGCGCCTCTGCCTTTCGCCGGTCTGAACCATCCGAGTCCAATGTCTGCAAAACGTTTCACGACCGTGCCCCCAGCGAGCAATCCCGCAATCTGCTAACCCTATGTCCGGCAATCAATTGCCTGCAGCTCAGCAACGGCATCCGAATTGCGCTCGTACAGGGGTTCTGCACGAGCGGGCTCAACAGCAGCCACGAGCCGGCTTTCGCAACCCCAGGGGCGAAACCGCGATGGCGTACAAAGAGATTTTCTGGATGGCATGCGACTCCACTGAACAGCTGCGGGCGGAGTACGGTCCTTTTCACACTCGCACGGAAGCCGAGTCGGAAGCCAAGAAGCTCGGGTTTGGGTACCTGCTGCGCTATGAGCACATCCTCGGCGAAAACGAAGAGATTGAGGACGTACGCTGTATCTTCGTAGAACTCCCCGGGGCGCCTCCTGTAGGACTCGAGACCATCCCTGTCACGCTCCACACCCGCTGCGCCACCTGCGGTGAATCTGCCGCCCACGAGAAGGGATGGCAGGCAGAGGTATGGGCCGACATCCACGAATTTGAGCACTCCCGTCATCGCGTGCGGCTCTTCGAACACGCGCGCGGCAAAGGTTTGAAGGAAATCGGCGACTGGCGCGGATAGACTTTCGAAAGTTCAGGCTTTCGTCGAAAGATCGCTGGCCGCGGCACGATCCAGCAGCCAGATCAACTTCCCATTGTTTGGCCGAATCAGTTTTGAGGGATACTGTTCGGCTGGCGCATCTTCTTCCAGCACAGTTTTCAAGACTGCGGCTTTGTCGGTCCCGCTCACCAGAAATGCCACGCAGCGCGCCGCATTCAGCACAGGCAGTGTAAGAGTGAGGCGGCTGGTCTTCAGCTTGTCGACCCAGTTGGCGATCACGAGCCGGGTTTTTTCCTGCAGTCCCGCCGAACCGGGGAACAGCGAAGCGGTGTGACCATCGGGGCCCATCCCGAGCAGGATCAGATCGAAAATCGGAACCTCTCCCGGTCCCAGTTGGAAGAACTTCCGCAGAGTCTGTTCGTAGGCATCCGCGGCGGCTGCGGCGTCGGGATTTTCCGCCGGAATACGGAACACATTTCCCGCCGCCACCGGAATCTTTGACAGCATGGCTTCTTCCGCCATCCGGTAGTTGCTGTCCGGATCAGTGGGAGGCACGTGCCGCTCGTCGCCCCAGAAGAAAAACATGCGATCCCAGGGCAGCACCGTGCGCGCATTCGTTGCCAGTAAATTGAAGAGGCTTTTGGGGGTCGATCCGCCCGACAGTGCGATCGTGAAGCGGCCTCGTTGTTCCACGGCGTCCGTGGCGGTGTGCACAACCACTTCCGCGGCCGCTTCGAACAATTCTTGCGGAGTGGTCAAGACTCGAATTTCGACGGAGGAACTCAAGGGATGTCCTCTCTCAGTTCCTGCCTCGGACGGACGCACAACGCGCCGCTCCGAGCAGTCCGGCTTTCTCGTTCGTAACCACTTGCACCGGCATCGCCTCCAGCAGAGGCCGCAGGCGGCCCTTCTCAAGGAAGGACTGCATAAACAGCGGGCCTTTCAGTTTGGCGAGAATCTTGGGAGAAATGCCGCCCGCCAGGAACAGGCCTCCAGTGGCCATCACTTTAAGAGCCAGGTTGCCAGCTTCGGCGCCGTAGACTGCGATCCAAAGATCCAACGCTTTCTCTGCCAAAGGATCGGATCCGTCGAGTGCCGCTCGCGAAATCACTGCGGCGGGGTCACTCTTTTTGAGATCGGCCGCGAACTCCGGCGATTCCTTGCCGCATCCGCTGTCGCGAAGGAATTCATACACATTCACCAGGCCAGGGCCCGACAGGATCCGCTCGTAGCTCACGTGTCCAAAGCGTGCTTGCAGGAAGCGGACCAGTTCGATCTGCAAATCTCCCTGCGGTCCAAAATCGGTGTGCCCGCCTTCACAGGCGAACACGTGATGGCGCTTTCCGTCCCAGAAGAGCCCAGCCTCACCCAATCCCGTTCCCGGAGCGATCACTCCCTGGTTGCCGACAGTGGGCCCGCTCACGCGGTTCAAGGGTACAAGGTCCGAATTCTCCAGCGCACCGATTCCCCAGGCACTGGCTTCGAGATCATTGATCAGCATTGTGGCGGGAAGGTGAATCTGTTTTGCCAGGCGAGTTTGCTCAATGACCCAAGGCAGGTTCGAAGTCTCGACGCGGCCATTGCGCACCGGACCGGCAATGCCGAAGCAAGCCGCTTCCGGACGTGTTCCAGAGGCGTCCACAAACTGGCTTACGATCTCGCCGAGTTCGCTGTGCTCGCGACTAGGAAAGGTTTGCTCGGACACCAGGCGCAGGTGCCCGTTCTGGGGTTGAAAATAAGCCAGACGCGCATTGGTGCCGCCAATATCGCCGGCCAGGATCATTTCTCGAAATTCCTCCAGCGGCGGCCGTCGCGTTCCAGCAGATCGTCGGCCTCCTTCGGGCCCCAGGTGCCAGATGCATAGTTGGGGAAGTTGCGGGGCGGAAGTGCCTTCCACAGATCGAGCACCGGATTAACGACGGACCAGCCGGCTTCCACCATGTCAGCCCGCTGAAACAGCGTCTGATCGCCGATCATGCAATCGTGCAGCAGCCGCTCGTAACCGGTGCTGGGCTGCTTGCCGAAATATTCCTGATATTCGAAATTCATGTCGACCGTGCCCAGGCGCATGACTGGGCCGGGAACCTTGGCCGCGAATTGCAGGGAAATTCCTTCTTCCGGCTGAATGTGCAACACCAGTTGGTTCGGCATCAGGTGCTCGACGGGAGTGTCGCGGAATAGCACGAAGGGAGCCCGTCGGAACTGTATCACGATATGGGTGTTGCGCACCGGCATCCGCTTTCCTGTGCGCAGGTAGAACGGGACATCCGCCCACCGCCAGTTGTCGATCAGCAGCTTCATGGCAACAAAAGTCTCGGTCCGAGAATCGGGAGGCACATCGGGTTCTGTGCGATAAGCTGCGACCCGCTTGCCGTCTTCGGTTCCGTCGCCGTACTGGCCGCGCACGCTGCGGCTCAGGACCTCCTCGTCGCTCATGGGCTGGATTGCGTGCAGAATCTTGGCCTGCTCATCGCGCACCGCGTTCGCGTCGAACGAAATCGGCGGCTCCATGGCCGTGAGACTGATCAGTTGCATGATGTGGTTCGGCACCATGTCGCGCAGCGAGCCGGCTTGGTCGAAATAACTTCCGCGCCCTTCTACGCCCACGGTTTCGGCCACCGAGATCTGCACGTGATCGATATAGCGGCGGTTCCAGACTGGCTCAAAAATCCCGTTGGCAAAACGGAACGCCATGATGTTCTGCACGGTCTCTTTGCCCAGATAGTGGTCGATGCGGTAAATCTGCTTTTCGTCGACCTCTTTCAGCAGTTGCTGGTTCAGAGCTTTGGCCGATTCGAGATCGTGGCCGAACGGCTTTTCGATAACCACCCGACGCCAGTGACCGTTCGACTGCTCCATCAATCCCGCAGCAGAGAGCTTCTGCACGATCGGACCGAAAAAACTTGGCGCTGTGGCGAGGTAGTAGAAGAAGTTCTGGTGCGTCGAATGTTCCTGATCCACTTTGTTCAGGAAGTCTTTGAGCTGAGGGAACAGTTTGTCGTCGCTGAAATCTCCGGCGAAGTAGTAAAAGCGGCGTGAGAACCACTCCCACAGATCATCGTCCACGCACTCGCCGCAATAAGCTTTGACGTCGTCGTGAACTCGCTTGCGGAATTCATCGTTCGAGTACTGCGTGCGCGCCACGCCCACCACGGCAAACTCGCGAGAAAGCAGCCCAGCCCGCGCCAGGTTGTAGAGCGCGGGAACGAGCATGCGCCCGGTCAGATCGCCGGCTGCGCCGAAGATCACCATGACGCAGGGATCACCCTGCTTGCCGATGCGCGGCGGCGCCGCTGCTGCTGGTTGTTCCGCTAGTTCAGCCATGAGTAGAGTCCTTTGGATCGATATCGGAAATCAACCGCGCCTACGCGGTTTTCTTTGCCTTGTCTGCGCTCTGTTCCACGTGCCCGCCGAACTTCTGCCGCATGGCGGAAAGCATCTTCTCCGCAAAGGTATGCTGCTGGCGCGATCGGAATCGCACGTACAGCGCGGCGGTCAGCACATCCGCGGGCACGGCTTCTTCAAGCGCGGCCTGAATCGTCCAGCGCCCTTCGCCCGAATCCTGCACGTAGCCCTCATATTCCGACAAGGTAGGATTTTCCGCGAGCGCCATTGCGGTCAAGTCGAGCAGCCATGAACTGACCACGCTACCGCGCCGCCACACTTCTGCAATGTCGGGCAGGTTCAGGTCGTAGCGGATGTCCTCCGGCAGGTCTTTGCTGGTCGCGTTCTTGAAGATGTCGAAGCCTTCGGCGTAGGCCTGCATCATGCCGTATTCAATGCCGTTATGCACCATCTTCACGAAGTGTCCGGATCCGGACGGACCGCAGTGAATGTAGCCGTCTTCTGCTGTGCCTCCAAGCTTTTCTCGTCCCGGAGTTTTTGGGATTTCGCCCTTACCCGGTGCGAGCGTTTTGAAAATGGGATCGAGCCGTTGCACTGCTTCCTTGGGCCCGCCAATCATCATGCAATAACCGCGGTCCAATCCCCATACGCCGCCGCTGGTGCCCACGTCGATATAGTGAATGCCCTTGCCCTTCAGTTCATTCGCGCGGCGCACGTCGTCTTTGAAATACGAGTTGCCGCCGTCGATGATGGCGTCACCCGCCTGCATATGCTGCGCCAGTTTCTGCACCGTCGCTTCGGTCGGGCCACCCGCTGGAACCATGATCCATACCGCGCGGGGAGGAGTCAGCTTCCCAATCAGATCTTCGAGTGAGGTGGACCCACCTGCGCCCTCGCCAGCGAGCTGTTTTACGGCGTCGGCGCTGAGATCAGAAACCACAAGCTTGTGTCCGCCGCGCATCAGTCGCCGCGTCATGTTGGCGCCCATCCGCCCCAGCCCCACCATTCCTAATTGCATCGCTTTCGCTCCTGAAGTACCACCGGCCCTTCGACTTTGCTTAGGGCACGCTCGCTGCCTGTCGCGAGAGCAACTTGCCCTCGCACCGATTACCCACAAGAAATCAGAGAGCTTTCTGAATGGCCGCCTGCAGCGTCGCCAGCCCCGCTTTCAAATTGCTCCCCAGATGAACTCGAAGTGCCCGTCTGCCTCGATCCGCCAGCACCTGGAAATCCCCGCGAGCCTGCGCCGCCTTCACTACCCCGAACGTATATTTCTGTCCGGGGACCGGCAGTTCAACGGAATCGTCGCAAGTGATTTGCAGAAACACTCCGGAGTTGGGTCCGCCTTTGTAAGCCTGTCCCGTGGAGTGCAGGAATCGCGGTCCAAATCCCAGACAGGTTGCCACGCGTTTCTTGTCGCGCACTAGATGCCGCAGAGTCTGCAGACTTTGTTCGTGCTCACCGTTCATCTGGATGTAGCCCAGCACCGCAAAGTAGTCGCCGGCCTTGATGCGAGCCAGATGCGCCTTGAGATATCCCACGAGCGACTTGTCGCTACCGGCGCCTTTCGCCAGTTCCGCAGCGTTCTTGTCGTCGGTGAACAATTTGACGCCGGAGTCCTCGAGTAACGGTCTTTCCGTCGGCAGGGAGCCAGTCTTCTCATATGCCGACGTCAGCTCACGTGTCGCGATCTTGCTGGCCTCGACGTCGGGCTGGTTGAAAGCGTTGATTCCGATGATCGAACCTGCGACGGCAGTGGCAATCTCCCAGCGGAAAAATTCCGCGCCCAGGTCATAGGTGTCAGCCATGGTGATGCGCACGACTGGATGGCCGGCCTTCTCAATCGCCGCCACTTTCGCATCCTGCTCCGCGTCGGTGCCGGTTTCCAACCGAACATAAACGAAGACGCGATCGCTGCTGTAGACCTCCGGAGTCGTCAGAGTCTCGCGGTCCACTGGAATGATGCCCTTGCCGATCTTGCCAGTCGACTCCGCCAGCAGTTGTTCCAGCCACGCTCCCAAGTCGGAAATGCCAGGCGAAGTGATGATCGTGACCTTGTCGCGTCCTGCGTTCGCGGCAGTTCCGAGAATGATGCCCAGCACAGCGCCGGGATTCTCTTCGACGGTCCCACCTGGGCCGCAGGCGCGTACCATCTCTGCGGCCCGCGCGAGAAACTTCTTCGTGTCCATGCCCATTACCGCGGCCGGGACCATGCCAAAATTCGACAACGCCGAGTAGCGTCCGCCGATCGAGGGCCGCCCGAAGAAGATATGCAGGAAGCGATCAGCCTCCGCAACCTGCTGCATCTTCGATCCCGGATCAGTGATCGCGACGAACTGGCTGCCGGCTTTCGCCGCGCCCACCGTTTGCTTCGTGCGTTCAAAGAAATATTGTTTGAAGATGTTGGGCTCAAGCGTGCTGCCCGATTTGCTGGAGACGATAAACAGTGTCTTCGGGATATCGATCAGGTGCTCAAACGCCTTCACCTGGGCGGGATCCGTCGAATCGAGTACGTGCAAGGTAGGGAAGTGAGTGACCCGGCCGAAAGTCATGCGCAGGACTTCAGGACACAGACTGGATCCGCCCATGCCCAGCAGAAGTATGTGCTCAAAGCCGCGCGTCTGCACTTCTTTCGCGACCTTCGCTAGTTGCTCGTGCTGCGCAGTCTGCTCCTCGACGATATCGAGCCATCCCAGCCAGTTGGCTTCGTCGCTGCCTGTCCAGAGCGTTGCATCGCGCTGCCACAAGCGCTGCATCTTGCCGCCCGATTGCCAATCGGCGATCGTCGCCTTCACCGTTGCGGCCAGCGATTCCGGCAGGGAAGTCTTCAGTCGGCTCACGAGATCTATCCTTTTTGCTGAGTGCTCTTCGCGACCGCAGCCAGCAACTTGTCGAAGGCATCGGCAAACAGCTTGACGCCGTCGTCGGTCAGCTTGTCAGTCACTTGTTTGATGGAGATGCCCGCGCGTGCCAGATCGTCCATGACTTTCTGCGCACCCGGCACATCTTCCATTAGCGCGTTGCGAAGCCGGCCATGATCGCGGAAAGCATCGATCGTCGCCGGCGGCATGGTGTTGACCGTGTCCGGCCCAATCAGTTCTTCAATGTAGATCACGTCGCGATAGTTTGGGTTCTTGGTGCTGGTGCTGGCCCACAGCACGCGCTGGGTCTGCGCGCCCTTCGCCGCGAGCGCCTGCCAGCGCGGCCCGCTGAAGATTTTCTGGTAGCGTTGATAAGTAAGCTTGCCATTGGCGATCGCCACCTTACCCAAAATACTCTTCAGCAAGGCCTGCTGGCTGGGGTCATTGGTCGCCTTGATTTTGTCGTTGAGCATGGAGTCGACCAGGGTGTCGATGCGGCTGATGAAGAAACTGGCCACGCTCGCCATCTTTTTCAGATTGCCGCCATGCCCCGCCAGGTCTTCGAGTCCCGCAATGTAAGCCTCAGCAACCTTCTCATACACTTCCTGCGCGAATAACAACGTAATGTTGATGTTGATGCCTTCGCCGATCAACTGGCGGATCGCTGGCAACCCCTCTGCGGTGCCCGGCACCTTGATCATGACGTTCTCGCGCTGTACCGTCTTCCACAGGCGGCGCGCTTCGTCGATCGTTTCCTGCGTCTTGCGCGCCAGATAGGGGGAGACTTCCAGGCTCACGTATCCATCGCGGCATTTGGATTCGTCGTACACCGTACGCAGCGCGTCGGCCGCATCCTGAATGTCGCGAATCGCGATCTGTTCATAGCGGGCCGTGGTGTCGAGATCACTGCGCGAGGCCAGCGACTTCAAGAAGTCGTCATATAGCGAACTGTCGGCGATGGCTTTCTCGAAAATCGAGGGGTTCGACGTCATCCCCCGCAACCCATCTTCGGTGATCATTTGTTTCAGCTTCCCGGTGGTGAACAGATCGCGCCGGATGTAATCGAGCCACATCGACTGACCGTAGTTAAGCAATTCTTTCAGCGGATTCGTAGTCGCTTTCGAGGTTTCCAGGATTCCAGTTGGCTGCATAGTGACCTCCCGATGTTCCGTAAGATGAATTTTGTCGAACCCCGTTCAACCGTTACTTGCCGCCGATCGCCGCACGTGCTTCGGCGACGACCGTGTCCACGGTGAAACCAAAATACTTCAGCAGATCTTTCAGCGGCGCCGAGGCGCCAAAACGGTGCATCCCGACGTTACGTCCTTTGAGGCCAGTGTAGCGTCCCCATCCGAAGGTCGACGCCATTTCCACGGAAACGCGGGCGGTGACATTGGAGGGTAGAACGCTCTCTCTGTAGGCTGCATCCTGCTGTTCGAAAATTTCCCAGGACGGCATGCTGACCACACGCGCTTTCACGCCTTCAGTTTTCAGTTTTTCGTACGCATCCACGCATAACGACACCTCGCTTCCGGTGCCGAGCAGGATCACGTCTGGCTTTCCACCAGGCGCGTCGGCGAGGACATATGCTCCCTTGGCGACACCGGCGGCCGAAGCATACTTGGTCCGATCCAAGGTCGGGAGGTTTTGCCGGGTCAACACAAGAGCCACCGGTGAGTGCTGCAATTTCGCAATGATCTTCCAGGCTTCCGTAACCTCGTTCGCATCGCCGGGACGCAGGACAATCAGATTCGGCATGGCCCGCAATGACGCCAACTGCTCGATCGGTTGATGGGTCGGCCCGTCTTCGCCAACGCCAATGGAATCGTGCGTGAAAATAAAAATCGAAGGAATCTCCATCAGCGCCGACAACCGGATGCTGGCCCGCATGTAGTCGCTGAAGTTGAAGAACGTCGCGCCGAACGCTCGAATGCCGGACACAACCATCCCGTTGACGCTCGCGCCCATCACGTGCTCGCGCACTCCAAAGTGCAGATTGCGACCCGCGGGCGTGGCCGCCTGAAAATCTCCCGCGCCTTCGAATTTCAACGTCGTCTTGTTCGATGTTGCCAGGTCCGCCGATCCGCCCATCAGCCACGGAATATTCTGCGCCAGTACGTTGAGCACCTTGCCTGAACTCTCGCGAGTCGCGACGCCTTTGGCATCTGCGGGAAATGTAGGAAGGCCCTTGTCCCAGCCTGAGGGTAACTCGCGATGCTGCATCAGGCGCAGACGCTCCGCGAGATCGGGGAATTTCTGCGAGTACTCTGCGAACTTCTGCGACCATTGTGCGCGCAAATCGTGTCCGCGCTTTCCGATGCCCTCGCGGAAATGCTCACGCACTCCGTCCGGCACCAGGAATTTCGCATCTTCCGGCCAGCCGTAGAATTTCTTGGTCAGCCTGACTTCTTCTTCCCCCAAAGGTTCGCCGTGAGCCGCATTGGTGTCCTGCTTGTGGGGAGACCCGTAGCCAATGTGGCTGTCGACAATAATCAGGGTCGGCCGGTCTGTGGTCTTGTGGAACGTTTCAAACGCCCGCGCCAGCATCTGGAGATCATTAGCGTCGGCGACACGTGTGACGTTCCATCCATATCCGACAAAACGCGTCGCCACATCTTCGCTGAACGACCAATTCGCCGGACCGTCGAGCGTGATGGAATTGTGGTCGTACATCCAGCAGAGATTGGAAAGTTTCAAATGTCCGGCAAGCGACGCTGCTTCGCCGCCAACCCCTTCCATCAGATCGCCATCCGAACACATCGCATATACGTTGTAATCGAAAATCTCCAGCCCCGGACGGTTGAAGTTCGCCGCCAGCCACTTGCTGGCGATGGCCATGCCGACGCTGTTGCCAACGCCCTGCCCAAGCGGCCCCGTCGTGGTCTCCACGCCAGAAGTGATGTGCGACTCGGGATGCCCCGGCGTCCGGCTCCCCAACTGCCGGAAGCGTTTGATCTCCTCCATTGGAACCGAGAGTTCCTTCAAGACCTGACCATGCTCGTCAACCCGCCGCACTTCGGCGAGGTACAGCATGGCGTAAAGCAGCATGGACGCATGTCCATTCGAGAGGACGAACCGGTCGCGATTGAGCCAGGTGGGATCGGCGGGATCGTAGCGCAGGAATTCTTGCCAGAGGCAATAAGTGACGGGCGCCAGTCCCATGGGCGCGCCCGGATGACCCGAATTCGCCTGCTGCACCGCGTCGATCGCCAGAGTTCGAATCGTGTTGATGCACAGCGTGTCCAGTTGCTGCCCTGTCACCAAAACCTGTTCACTGGCTACCATGCGATTCCACTCCTCCAGCCTGGGATTTTTTCACCGGTGCGCGATCGGTCCCTAAATAATTAGAGTTTCCGATTGCGGAAAGGGTTCAATACGCAGAAAGTGTATCAATTTCCGTGCAGGCGTGGATTAAGGCCCAGTGAAAAACTGGCGGGAATCGGGGAATCCCTTTAGTCGTTTATTTTAGAAGATGCAGGTAGCCGTTCTCGGTTTGCGATCCCCGGGTCGTCTCCTGCACATACTTGAGGAACTGGCGCAGATTGTCGCGCTCGGTGGGTGCCATTCCCTCGAAGTGAATGCGGACACCGTTGCCGGGCCCATTGCGCGATACCACTCCACTCAGAGCGAACCCTTTAACCCAGATCTTCCCGTTGGGTACCCAGAGACCGATTTCCACTTTCGACCCCGGCTTAACTGGATGCGCGGTTTCGACCAGGCATCCACCCGCGCTGGTGTTGGAAAGATTGCCCCAGATCGGAACCGGAAATTCATCGACGCGGAGTTCGACGGCCACGAAACACTTGATTCGGGGATGACGACGGCGGTCGCTTCCCCAGTTCTGACCGAACAAATCGGGTTCAAAAGGTGGTGTCGCTGAAGCTGGGGTTGGAACGGGCTGAGGCGAAGGAGCCGCCTTGGCGGCAAGTTTGCCGCTCGCAGCAGCGCCAGCCTTGATTTCGCGCATCGCCGAAAGCAGCGCCGCTTCGCGCTTATCCGCCGGAGCTTCCCGGTAGGCTTGCAGCAGCTTTCCGACATGCCGGACAAGGTCCGGGTCGGACAATATGTGGGTCCAGTCAGTTCCTGTTGCCGCACTCATCGAAATATACGTTTCCGTTCGTAAAGATTTCGGCTCTTGACTAGATTGAACTGAAGGTCACTCTCATTCAAGATGACCTTGGTCACCTGCTTTGAGGGCAACCGGTCCAGTTGGGGGAAAACGTGGTTGAACTCTCTGAATTTGCTGTTTCTCAAGACGGTCCGGACTACTTCACTGGCTCTCGAATGTTAACTGGACGATCTCGGTAGTCTCGCCTTGACCCGGCTCAAACTTCCATTTGCCGACCGCTTCGAGCGCGGCATCAACCAATACCGGGTTTCCGCCCAACACTCGGGTAGCTTTGACGGTGCCATTGGCCTTCACTACAGCTTCCACTCTCACGACGCCGTGGATATGCATCTTCTTGGCCAGTTCCGGATAATTAGGTGAGACCCGCGATGAGACTTTTCGGTCGGAGGTCGCCTGTGCGGATGCGTTCTGAGCGCTGGCTAGGCTCGTCGTGAGCGCGATCAGTGCAACCGTCATGAATAAAACACGTCTCCGCATGGCTTTCCGTTCCTCTGTACGACTTCTAGGTTAAAGGTGCTTACTCTCTCGCGCAAAGTACCGAAGGGATGGAACTTCGGGTGTGATTCCAATTTGGAGGTATTAATTTCTTACAGCGGGATTGCCGCTTTCTCCGCGCAGGAAGGCGATTCCAGGGATCCTGTCAGAATCGTTGCATCGCAAAGCCGCGCAAACGAATCAAACGTGACGAGTTATGCTATAGACGAGAAAGGACGTCCCCGCTCTATCATCATCTGCGTGGCGTTCCCACAATCACGAATGCGCTGCTCATTGATAATTTCCCGAACCGCATTTCTCGTTCTTATTCTTGCTTCGCTCACGACGCCGGGCCTGCTGGCTCAGACCACCGGCGGGTCGTCAGCCCCGAATGTGTCCCTCCCGGGCCCCCAAAATCCATTCCTGGGCAGTGCTCCCGAAGGAAAGGCCACCGCGGATGTCCTGCAAATCGACTTCAAAGACGCGATCGATCGTGGTCTGCGGAACAATCTCGGCCTATTGCTGGCCAGCGATCAGACCGAGATCGCTCGTGGGCAAAGATGGAAAGAACTGAGCGAAATGCTTCCGAACCTCGGGGCCAGGGTCATGGAAGACGTGCAGACTCAGAGTCTGGCGGCACTTGGGTTCAACAAGCTTTTCCCTCTACTGGCTGCCCCGGGCAACACGAACACTTCGTTGCCTCGGCTCGTCCCGGCCTTCAATTACTTCGACGCACGAGCATATCTCAGCCAGTCCGTATTCAACTTCAAGAGCTTGGAGAACGAACGGGCCGCCTCAGAAAGCCTGAAGGCTGCCCAGTTCAGCTACAAAGATGCGCGCGAGATGGTCGTACTCGCGGTCGGCAACTCTTATCTGCAAGCTATCGCTGCGGGTGCGCGGGTGGAGACCACCGAAGCCCAGGTCACGAGCGCCCAGGCACTTTACGACAAGGCCGCGGACCAACTGAAAGCGGGACTGAGCCCAGCCATTGATGCGCTACGTTCGCAGGTCGAACTGCAAACTCGCCAGCAGCAGCTGATCGTTGCCCGTAACGATCTCGCCAAGCTGAAATTGAATGTGGCGCGAATCATCGGGCTACCTCCGGGGCAGCAGTTTGTGCTCACCGAGAGAGCTCCCTACCAGGCACTGGCGGCGCTCCCGCTCGACACGTATTTGCAACGCGCTTATGCGGCGCGACCTGACTATCAGGCCGCCCTGGCCCAGGTTCGGGCCGCGGAACTCTCGCGCAAGGCCGCCGCTGCCGGACGTTATCCCAGCGTCGACGTCGCCGCCAATCTCGGCGACATTGGCGTCAACCCGGCTCAGTCGAACGGTACTTGGCAAGTCAACGGGGGTGTCAACATCCCCATCTTTGCCGGTAATCGCGTTCACGCTGACGTTCTTCAGGCCGACGCCCAATTAAAGCAGGCACGCTCGCAATTGGGAGATATCCGCGGCCGCATCGATTACGAAGTCCGCACGGCCTTGCTGGACCTCAACGCCGCCGCCGAGCAAGTGGAAGTCGCCCGCAGTTCGGTCGATCTGGCGGAACAGGCCCTGACGCAATCGCAAGATCGCTTCACGGCAGGAGTAGCCGACAATCTGGAAGTCGTGCAGGCTCAGGAGGCCGTGGCCAGCGCTCACGAGAGTTATATTCAAAGTCTTTATGCCCACAATCTTTCGAAGGTCGAACTGGCGCACGCCATCGGCGACGCGGAAGAGGGAGTTAAGCGCTATTTGAAAGGCAATTAATCAACGTATGGAAACGACACAGGGCGCCCCCGCCAACACCGAGAAAACGGAAGCTCAAAAGCCGGCGACCGGCAGCAAGCCGCTGCCCTCCACCGAGGAGGATTTTCACTCGCGGCCTTCTCGCACGCAGAGTTCCGGCTTTCGAATCGGAGTGGTGATCGCCCTCATTGTGCTTCTGGTCGTCGGGTTCTTCGCCTACCGGTACTTCACCAGCTATGAATCGACCGACGATGCGCAGGTCGACGGCCACGTCAATTCCATCAGCGCGCGCGTCTCTGGCCACGTCATTAAACTCAACGTTGAGGACAATCAATACGTGCAGGCGGGGACAGTACTGGTCGAGATCGATCCGGCGGATTATCAAGTCGCCTTCGAGCGCGCCAAAGCCGATTTCGAAGATGCGCAGGCAGCCGCAGTCGCAGCCGGTGTGAATGTTCCAATCACCTCGGTTAATACCACCAGCCAGGTTTCAGCCACTGAAGCTGACGTCAATAGCGCCCGTGCGGGCATTCAGGTAGCGAAGCAACAGTTCGAAGCCGCCAAGGCCGAGTTGCAGCAGGCGGAAGCGAACAACGTGAAGGCGCAGAACGATCTCGTGCGCTACAAGCAATTAGTCGACAAGCAGGAGATCTCGCAACAGCAGTACGACGTGGCCATCGCTGCCGCCAAGGCCAATGCGGCCGGTGTTGAGGCCGCGCGTGCCAGTGCCGATGCGGCCCAGCAACAGGTCACGCAGGCCCAGGGCAAACTCGTGCAGGCGCAGGCGGCCTACAGCAACGCCAATACTGCGCCCAAGCAGATGCAGATCACGCGCGCCCGAGCCACGTCTGCGCTTGCGGAAGCTCAGCGCAAGAAAGCGGATCTCGACCAGGCGGCTCTGAATCTGCAATACACGAAAATCGTTGCTCCGGTTAACGGAATCGTCAGTGATCGTACCGTCGAAGTCGGGCAAAACGTCGCTCCCGGCCAGGAGCTGATGAAGATCATCAACCTCGACGACGTTTGGATCACTGCGAACTTCAAAGAAACGCAGCTTCGGGAGATGAAGATTGGCCAGCGTGTCACCATCGATGTTGATGCCAACGGCAGATCGTACAACGGCAAGGTGGACAGCGTTGCCGGGGCCAGTGGCGCCCGCTTCAGCCTGCTGCCTCCAGAAAATGCGACGGGAAACTACGTGAAAGTCGTTCAGCGCATCCCGGTGAAGATCGTGCTCGATCCAGGCTCGACCAATGATCACCAGTTGCGCCCCGGCATGTCCGTTACTCCCAAGGTCTGGACTCGCTAAATGAGCGCGGCCACCGCAACCTTGGATCACGCCGATGCCTGGCGTCCCGCGGTCAATCCGTGGATCATCGCGATCACGGTTACCCTGGCGACGTTCATGGAGGTGCTCGACACTTCCATCGCCAACGTTGCTTTGCCGCATATTGCCGGAAGTCTCTCCGCCGGGCAGGACGAAAGCACCTGGGTTCTGACGTCCTACCTCGTGTCCAATGCGATCGTGCTGCCGCTGAGCGGTTGGCTTTCGTCCATCATCGGCCGCAAGAATTTCTACATGGGCTGCGTAGCCCTGTTCACGGTGAGTTCGTTCCTATGTGGGCTCGCACCGAACCTGGCGACGCTGATCATCTGCCGAATTCTGCAGGGCGCTGGTGGCGGTGGCTTGCAGCCCAGCGAACAGGCTATCTTGGCCGATACCTTCCCTCCCGCGAAGCGGGGCATGGCATTTGCAGTTTATGGAATGGCTGTCGTAACCGCTCCCGCGATCGGGCCCACCCTCGGCGGTTGGATCACCGACAATTTCAGTTGGCGCTGGATTTTCTTTATCAATATTCCGGTCGGGATCATATCGATCCTTCTTACCACGAGACTGATTCAGGATCCGCCCTACTTCAAGCGCCGCAAGCTGAGCGAAACGCACATTGACTACGTTGGGCTCGGATTTGTTGCATTGGGTCTGGGAGCGCTGCAAATTGTTCTCGACAAGGGACAACGCGATGACTGGTTCGAATCGAACTTTATTGTCACGCTTTCAGCTGATTGCCGCCGCAGCCTTGATCTTCGTGATTGTTTGGGAATGGAGACATAAAGATCCCATTATCGATCTGCATTTATTCCGCGATCGCACTTTTGGTGTCTCGAATCTACTGATGTTCATGCTGGGCTTTGCGCTGCTGGGCAGCACTTTGCTGATTCCTCTCTTCTCGCAAACTCTGCTCGGCTACACGGCGCAAGAGGCAGGCCTGGCTCTGATGCCCGGCGGGTTCGCGATCATTCTCCTGCTGCCGCTGGTGGGTTTTCTACTTTCACGGTATACCCCGCGATGGCTTCTATTGTTCGGTCTTCTCGTGCTGTCGTTCTCGTTGTTTCACATGACCACGTTTGACCTTCAGATTGATTTCCGGACGCTGGCGACCGCCCGCGTGATCCAGGCTGTCGGGATGGCGTTCCTGTTCGTTCCCATCAATACGGCAGCGTATGCCTTCCTGCCGCGAGACAAAAACAATGCTGCTTCCGGCCTGATGAACCTGGCGCGCAATATAGGCGGAAGCGTAGGGATTTCCGTCGTCACTACCATGCTGGACCGCCGCACACAGATGCACCTGAACGATTTTGCCAGCCATCTGAGTGCGAGTAGCGCCGCGCTGCAAACTACGATCCAGGGGGCTTCGCGTGCCATGCAGACTCATGGTGCGAGTGCGTCTGGAGCCACCCGGCAGGCGTATGCCCTGGTCCAGGGCACCATCGAGCGTCAGGCCACCATGCTGTCCTACGTAGACTGTTTCTGGTTTCTCGGAGTGGCTATTCTAGCCATGGTTCCCATGGTGTTCCTGATGAAAAAATCCAAGCCGGGCGGCGGAATCGCAGTACACTAAATCTGGGATCTGGCCATGTTTCGTCTCGTCACCATCGAGCGGGAGTACGGCTGCGGAGCCGCTGCTATCGCTGCTCAACTCGCCAACCACCTGGGCTGGAAGCTGTGGGATCAATTGCTCACCTCAGAGATTGCACGCCTGGCCAGCGTCGACCAATCGGCCGTGCGGCGTTGCGAGGAACGCATGGACAGCCGTCTGCACCGTCTGGCGAAATCCTTCTGGCGCGGCAGTTATGAACGCAATTCCGCAGCGTTAGGCAGCCAAATGTTCGATGCCGACTGCATGTTGCCGATGATGCAAGAGGTCATGAACAAGATTGCGCAGGAAGGGAACGCGGTCGTCGTGGGTCGCGGCGCGCCGTATCTCCTGCGTGAGAATCCCGACGCGTTCCACGTTTTTCTCTATGCTCCGCGCTCAGAGAAGATCCGGCGCACGATGGCAGAAGGGCACGGCGAAGAAGATGCCGCGGAAATGGTCGACTCCGTCGATCGCGAGCGCATCGCCTACGTCAAGCACTACTTCAACGCCGACTGGCCCACGCGTTCGCTCTACCACTTGATGATCAATACGGCAGTGGGAAACGAGCCGGTGGTGCAGACGATTCTGGACACAATGCATCTCGTCGAAGGCAGCCCCAAAGCCACCACTTACGAGCATCCCAACACGCCCGTTTCCTCTCAATAGCGGACCCGGCGTGTGCGCGCTCTATGCGCCGCCGCCCGGCTTCCCTGGAACTGCCAGGGGCCGACCCGGCCGCTGCGGTGCCGGGCAGCAATTCTCTTCACAAACATCCTGCCGCGGTCCCATCGAACCAACCGCACGCCGCTTGCTTCCCGGATTCGTCCGCTCAAGAATCAGCTCGCGAATCATCCCGATGAACTTGGGATGCACGCCCACCGTCTTCGCCCGCACCATGGGCAAGGACAGGGAATCGCAGAGCTGCTGCGCCTCGATATCCAGGTCATACAGCACTTCCATGTGATCGGAGATGAAGCTGATTGGCGCCAGCACGACGGCGCTCGCCAGATGGCGCGCCTTCACTTCGCGCAGATAATCCAGGATGTCCGGCTCCAGCCACGGCTGTCCCGGTGCGCCGCTGCGACTCTGATACACCAGCGCATCATTGGACACGCCCAGCCTTGTCGAGACCAGCTTCCTTACTTCTTCCAACTGCCGAACATAGTCGCACGTGTTCGCCATCGACAGGGGAATGCTGTGCGCAACGTAGACGATCTGAACGTTGGGTCGTGCGTCCGCCGGAACTTGCGCCAGCGCGTCGCGCAACCGCTCTTCGGTCGCCTCCACAAATCCCGGATGGTTGAAGAACGCACGCAGTTTGTCGATCTGCGGAGCTCCAGAACCCAGCTCATTTTGTGCGCGACCGATGTCTTCGCGGTACTGCCGGCATCCCGAATACGAACTGTAAGCCGAAGTCACGAATGCAAGCGCGCTTCTAATGCCGTCGTGCTTCATCTGCAGCAAAGTTTCCGCCAGCATCGGATGCCAATTGCGGTTGCCCCAATAGACAGGCAGTTTCGGACCTTGCTGCGTAAGCTCATTCTCCAGCGCCGCGATCAATTCCCGAATCTGCTGGTTGATGGGACTCTTGCCGCCGAAGTGGTAGTAGTGTTCAGCGACAGCCAGCATCCTTTCGCGCGGAACATTCCTACCGCGCAGCACGTTCTCGAGGAACGGGATCACATCGTCAGGGGACTCAGGCCCACCGAAAGAGACAACAAGAATGGCGTCGTAACTCATTTTCGTTTGTCAGAACCGCCAGCGAGTGCCCGGCGATGTCATGGGTGGGATCTGGTGCGCCCGGAGAGATTCGAACTCCCGACCTGTTGCTCCGGAGGCAACCGCTCTATCCAGCTGAGCTACGGGCGCGCACGGATATTTACAGTCTACATGGGCAAGGAAGAGGCATCAACGTGAACATTGCGACAAGACGAGTGAAAGAACGCGATTCCGTCGGCGTCACGCGCAAGTTGAACCGTGCCTGCTTGGACGGCTGCCTCACGGGCGGATCGGGTGAGATTTTCCTGGGATTGTTACTTCTTTAGTACCGGTCGCGCCGCCCGCCACCACCGCCTCGACCACCGCGATCTCCGCGGTCGCGTCCACCGCCGCCCCCACCACCGCCGGAGCGCTCAGTTTTGGGACGCGCTTCGTTGACGTTGATCGTGCGTCCACCGACGGACGAGCCATTCAAAGCAGTGATCGCCTTCTCACCATCTTCGTTACTGGTCATCTCCACGAAACCGAAACCGCGGGATCGCCCCGTGTCACGGTCTGTCATGATGCTCACGCGATCCACCTGTCCGAACGGCTCAAACAGCTGGCGCAGTTCGTCTTCGGCTGTGTTGAAGCTCAAGTTCCCTACGAAAATATTCTTCACGCGTCTGCCTCTGCATTGAGCTGTCGGAAGTGCAAGCAATTCGGCGGACTGGCAGGTCGGGAGGGCCGTTCCTGAAAATCGATACCGGAGCTGGCGAACAGTCGAATGCGGCGAGCAGTATAGCAGGTTTTTCAAAAACAGCTTGTCAAATCAATCTCAAAATGAGAGCGCCAGAGCGGGACGCGGACGAGCTAGCACTCGTCCACCTTCCAATATCCCTCAGCGTGAAAGCCCATCTGTAATAGTCGGTTCTTGGGATCATGCCTCTTGCCGCAACCCGGACACACGAGATAGCGGCCCCATGCCGTGCCTTGATGGTCGTAATTCTCCGCCACCGCGAACGTTGTCCCACAGCTGCAGGGGACGAGGAACATGCGCAGCGGCGAAGCGCCTTTTGTGCTCTTCTCGGACTTGCGTCGCGGTTTCACGACTCTTCGACAGTGGCGTACGATTTTTTCTTACGTTGGTTCGACTGGAGCGTCTTCTTGCGCAGCCGTAACGACTTGGGTGTGATTTCCACGAACTCATCGTCGGCGATGAATTCGATTGCTTGTTCCAGATTCAACGGCCGGAAGGGCACCAGGCGAATCGCCTCATCCGCCGTCGAAGCGCGCATATTCGTGAGCTTCTTTTCGCGCACGGCGTTCACGTCGAGATCCGTGTCTTTGGCGTTCTCGCCGATGATCATGCCTTCGTACAAATCAACGCCAGGGCCGACAAAAAGTTCGCCGCGCTCCTGCAAGCCCCACAGAGCGTATGCAGTCGAGACTCCGCCGCGATCGGCGATGAGCGCTCCGGTAAGCCGGTGCGGAATGTCGCCTTGCCACTCGGTATATCCGTCGAACAATGCATTCATCACAATGGTTCCGCGCGTGTCCGTCAGCAACTGGCTGCGCAGCCCGATCAATCCTCGACTGGGCACGCGGAACTCGATGCGCACTCGTCCGTAGCCATGGTTGTGCATGTTGGTGACTTCGCCCTTGCGTGATCCGAGTTGCTCCATCACCACGCCGACAAAATCTTCGGGCACGTCCACTGTGAGATGCTCCACCGGTTCCATCAGCTTGCCGTCGATGCGCTTGGTTACGATCTCCGGCTTGCCCACCATGAGCTCGTAGCCCTCGCGCCGCATCATTTCAATCAGGATGGAGAGCTGCAGTTCGCCGCGGCCCAGCACTTTGAACGAGTCCGTAGTGCCCGTGTCCTCGACCCGCAAGGAAACGTTGGTCAGGAGTTCCTTTTCCAGGCGCTCCCGCAGATTGCGCGAGGTGACGTACTGCCCATCTTTCCCCGCGAAGGGTGAGGTGTTGACCGTAAACAGCATGGCGATCGTAGGTTCATCGATTGCGATGTGCGGCAGCGGTGCAGGGTTCTCAGCCTCGGTAATGGTCTCGCCGATCGTGATGCCTTCCACGCCCGCGACCGCGATGATGTCCCCCAACTCGGTTTCGGTGATGTCGGTCCGCTTCAGCCCCGAGAACGAAAACAGTTTCGTGATCTTCGTTTTGTGCAGTGTCCCGTCGAGCTTGGCGATGGCGACTTCCTCGCCCGTATGCATCTTTCCGTTGAACACGCGCGCAATCGCGAGCCGCCCCAGATAGTCGCTGTAGTCAAGGTTCGCCACCAGGATTTGCAACGGGCCCGACGCATCCCCCTTAGGATGAGGAATCGTCTTTATGATCGCGTCGAACAGCGGCCGCAAGTCGGTGCCGCCGCCCTTGATGTCGGCAGTCGCGGTGCCAGTCTTGGCATTGGTGTAGAGCACCGGAAAATCGATCTGCTCTTCTTTCGCGTCGAGATCAATAAACAGGTCGTAGATCTCGTTCAATACTTCCTGCGGCCGCGCGTCGGAGCGATCAATCTTATTGATGACGACAATTGGCGGCAGGTGCGCTTCCAGAGCTTTGCTGAGCACATAGCGCGTCTGCGGCAGCGGGCCTTCGCTGGCATCCACCAGCAGCATGACGCCATCGACCATCTTGAGCGCGCGTTCAACCTCGCCGCCGAAGTCGCTGTGGCCGGGCGTATCCACGATGTTGATCTTCACATCGTGATAGAAGATCGCGGTGTTCTTGGCGAGAATGGTGATGCCGCGCTCCCGCTCCAGTTCGTTCGAGTCCATGACCCGCTCGACGTGGTGCTCGTTGGAGCGAAAAGTGCCGCTTTGCTGCAGCATGGCGTCGACCAGCGTAGTCTTACCATGGTCAACGTGGGCAATGATGGCGATGTTGCGAATGCCTGAACTCAAAAAGGATTCCTCACAGAAGGTCACTTCCACTTTACTAGACCGCGGATGCAATTGTCATGCCGGAGGTGCGGCAGTTGCGAGTTTTGTGGGCCGATCGAACCCCGCCGGGAACGAACGAATGCGGTAGAGCCTGAAGTTCGCGTTCTCGTATACCAAGTCGAAACGTCCTGAATTGCTCTCGACGAAGCTGGCCAGAAACCCCTGATCGTCATTGAACGCATTCGTCGTGAGCAGCTACTTGGCAGGGGTGGCCTTCGACAATGTTTTTCGCGTGATGTACGTACATCGCAAAGTCATCGGCCCAGAGGTGTCCCTGCCGCACTGTTGCAGAGTGGAACGTGCCAATCGCAACCAGAAGAGCGCCGATATATATTTTTTCGCGCACGAATCGGTCGAAGAGCTCTCCTCAAGTGTATGCAGGTAAGCAACTGCCAAAGACATGGAAATTGTGGTTCACTACCGTTTTGGGAATTGTTCGCAGTGGCGCGGGAAGGAAGGCTAGCGCTCGCCAGCAGTATCGACGAGTGCCCGCTGCCACCTCGGGAGTCTCGTCGGTTCTGACGCGCAGACGGTACCAGACCACAATCGTCGCGAGCGAGAACACAAAAATAATCGTCGATACCGCATTGATCTCCGGCGTAATCCCGCGCCGCAGCCTGCCCCAGATTTCCAGAGGCAAAGTATTGTCGCGGCCGATGAGGAAGAAGCTTACCGCGATCTCATCCATCGAGAGCGTGAAAATCAGCAGGGCCGCGCCAATGATCGGCAGCTTCAGGTTGGGCACCGTCACGCGCCAGAACGTCTGCCAGTAGTTCGCTCCCAGGTCGAGCGACGCCTCTTCCTGGGCGCGATCGAGCTTCTGCAGCCCGGCGAAGACTTCAGTAGTCGCGACCGAAATCAAAGCGGTGCCGTGTCCCAGGATAATCGTCATCAGGCTAAGCTTCGCGCCCATCAAGTTGAAAAGCATGAGCAGCGAAAGTCCCGTGATAATCCCCGGCAGGATCAGCGGCAGCAGCACCAACCGCCGGAACAACGCCTTGCCGGGAAACTGTGCGCGATCCAGCGCCAGAGCCGCCGGAATCCCGAACGCCAGCGAAATCGCCATCGCCGCAAACGCCACCTGCAAGCTGTTCAACACCGAATCCCAGATCGGCCCGTCCGCGAACAAGATGCGATACCAGTCAAGCGTGAGGTGATGCGGTGGAAATCCGCCCACTCCCTGTCCGTTAAACGAATAAAGAATGAGAACGGCGATCGGCAGATAAAGGAACGCGAATACCGCCGCAGCATGCACCAGCAGCCACCGCGAGCGTGGGATATTGCCTGCACCGCGACTCACGAGAAACTCCATTTCTTTTCCAGTCGCTCGGAAAAGAACAGCAGGCCGACCACGATCACGAGCATGCCCAGCGAAATTGCCGCGCCCAGGGGCCAGTTGTAAGCCGCGCCGAACAAGCTGACCACGATATTCGAAATCATGATGCCGCTCGGTCCGCCCAGCAGTAGCGGCGCCAGAAAATCACCCAGGCTCAACACAAAGGCGAACGTCGCACCGGCCACAACGCCTGGAATCGACAGCGGAAAGATGACTTTCCAAAAGGTCTGCGCCGGCGTTGCGCCTAGATCATGCGACGCCTCGACCAGATTGCGCGGAATATGTTCCAGTGCAGCGTAAATCGGTAAGAATGTGAATGGCGTATAGATGTGTGTAAGCGTGAGGACAACGGCAAACGGACTGTAGAGCAGAAAGTCGAGAGGATGCTGGGTCAGATGCACGTACTGCAGCATCGTGTTGAGCACCCCGTCCGACCCGAGAATCGTCTTCCACGCATATGCCCGGACCAGATAGCTAACCCATAGGGGAATAATCACCATCTGATATAGCAGATCTTTGCGTTTGCCGGCATGGAACGACAGAAAATAGTGCCAGCGGATATCCCAACAACAGCGAAAACAACATCACTCGCGCTGCAATCCACATCGATCGCAGCAGCGTATGCCAGTACACCGTCTTCTGGAGCAGCTCTTTGTAGTTATCGAGATTCCACGAATGCACAATGGCCTGCGACGGCGAGACCGACCAGAAGCTGTAACAGAACATCAGCAGATACGGCACCAGAAGGAATACCGTTACCCACAGCAACGGTGGTACCGTCACGACCGACTTATAAGCGCGGGAAAACATTATGTTCTTTCCGGAGACTCACGCACCAGCACGGCATCGGCGGTCGAGAACTCAAGCTCGACGTCGTTCTGTGCGACGCCACCGCTAGCAGTCCGTGCGACTAGAACAGGTCCGTCGGCACACTCAACGCGAATCAGTTCTGTCGCACCGTGAAATGCCCGGTGGATCACTCGACCGCGAACCCGCACGACGCCATCCCCGGACGTTCCTGCCAGTCGAACATGTTCGGGCCGCAATGAAAAAAGCACCGTCCCGTCGGGAAGGGAAGCAGGCCACGCGAGCGATGCACACCGCACTACACCGCTTCGTGCTTCGCCCTTCAGCAGATTTGTGTGCCCAATGAACTGCGCCACATAGGCCGTTGCCGGACGGCTGTAAATCTCGCGTGGCGTCGCCACCTGCTCAAGCTCACCCGACCGCAGCAGCGCGATGCGGTCCGACATCACCATAGCCTCTTCCTGATCGTGCGTTACAAACACAAACGCGATGCCCACCTCGCGCTGCAAAGATTTCAACTCCACCTGCATCTGTCGCCGAAGGTTGGCATCCAGCGCTGAGAGCGGTTCGTCGAGCAATAGCAGTCGCGGCCGGTTCACCAGCGCCCGCGCCAGGGCCACACGCTGTTGTTGGCCTCCGCTGATCTTCGAAGGCTTGGCCTTCGCGTGCGCCGACATCTTGACTTTGTCCAGCGCCTCGGCCACTCGCTGCGTGATTTCAGCCGCAGGCCGCTTCGCCACCCGCAGTCCATACCCCACGTTCTCCTCGACCGTCAGATGAGGAAACAACGCGTAGCTTTGAAACACCGTGTTGACGCGCCGGCGGTATGGCGGCTGGCGATCCAGTCTCTCCGTTCCCATCCAGAGCTCGCCGGAACTCGCGGTCTCGAAGCCCGCGACAATCCGCAGCAGCGTGGTCTTTCCCGAACCGCTCTCCCCGAGAATGGTCAGGAATTCCCCCTCGGCAACCTCCAGCGAAATGTTGCGGAGCACCGGGTTATGGCTGAAACTCTTGGCCAGGTTCCGGATGCTGAGCAGCGTTGGTTTCGTATCGGATTGTGAATTTGCGGTTGCCGCGCTGGCGGGAGTGGTTGGGGATGTCATGCGTTGTTTTCTGCAGTGAGCCACACCGTCCGCTACTGTGCAGCCTTCACGTCGTTCCAAATCTCGTTGTACTTCGCGCGCCGCGGCACGTTCTGCCAGAAATAAATCCGTCTCTGATAGTTGTCCACATCATCGAGGTGCCGGATCTTCACTTCGGCGGGCGTCATGAACTGCCCCGATTGAGGGTTTGCCGGAACATAGTTCGTCTTGTCGGTCACCAGCTTTTGCGTCTTTGCTTCGATCATGTACTCCAGAAACTTGTGCGCGAGTTCCTTGTTTTCGCTTCCGGCCGTGATCATCAGGTGATCGATCCAGCCCGTGGTGTTCTCCTTGGGAATTGTCTCGCCCACCGGGAAGTTCAACTTCTTCAGATCCGCTGTGTTCAAAGGCCAGCCCATCGCGATCACAACTTCGTGGCTTACAAACAGATTCGTCAGTTCGCCCCCCGTCGCCCACATCTTTCGGATGTTCGGTTTCAACTCCAGTAGCTTCTTCTTGACCGCTTCCAGTTGTTCATCGCTCAAGTTGTAGAGCTGCGACGGATCGGGTTTGTCATAACCCAAAACCTGCGCCGCCATGTAGACCGTCGAAAGATCGTCCCACACCGAAACTTTCCCTTTATATTTCGGATCCCACATCACGTTCCACGAATCGGGCGGCTGTGGAAATGCCGTGGTGTCGTAAATGATCGGATCCGGTCCCCACATGAACGGCACGCCGTACACCTGGCCACTCGTGCGCACCAAAGGCAGGGAAGTGAGCTGCGGAGAAAGCTGGTTGTAGCTCGGAATCTTCGACAGGTCCAGTGGCGCCGCCAGTCCCGCCGTCACGATGGATGTCGCTACGTCGCTCGACGGCGAAATCACGTCGAAATTTCCCGCGCCCGCCATGCGCAGCTTCGCCATCAACTCATCGCTCGATCCCATATACGACGCCGACACTTTGCAATGATTCTGCTCTTCGAAGGTCTTGATGAACGACGGATCGGCGTAGCCTTCCCAGACCAGAAGGTTGAGCGTCGGCGTCTTCTTCGAGCAAGAGCCCACGCACGCCACCGCTGCCAATAAAGGCAACAAACGCAGGATGCGTTGCCAGTTCATTCGTCCTCCTAGAACGTTGGTGGAGTGTTAATCCACAAGACCAGAGTCTCTTTTCGCCCCGGATTCTTCCACCGATGGGGCGTCGCACTTTCAAAATAGAAACTGTCGCCCGGTCTCAGTCGGTATTCCTCACCTTCCACTGTGATCTCCAGATCTCCCCGCAACACATAAATGAACTCTTCGCCTTCGTGGGTGTAGGGATCTCCGCTGCCAGCTTCGGGCGCGATACGAAACAGATGCGGCTCCATCACGGTGTTACCCCATGCCAGCAGTTCCATGCGCACACCTGCTCCGGCTTCGAGCACCTTGCGCTCCGCGGGTCGCACCTGGCGCTTACTGGCTTCCGAGGCGTCGAAGAAATCAAGGATGTTGGTTTTGTAGAAGCGCGCAAGTTTGCGCAGCGTGCCGACCGACCCGCTCATTTGCGAACGTTCCAGCGCACTGAGGAATCCCACCGAGATGCCCACCGCTTGCGCCACCTGTGCGAGCGAAAGCCGCCTCCGCGCCCGCAACTGCCTCAGGTGCGCTCCAATGGCACCAGCATTGCCGTCTGCTGCCGGGCGCACCTTGCCCTCGCGCTTCAGGAGTTGCACAATCGCGGCCGCGTTCAATCCGCGCACTTTGCGCAGAAAACGAGCCCGCTTGAGCAGCTTCACATCTTCGGGGGCGTAGAGCCGGTACTTGCTCTCGGTGCGGCGCGGCCGCGCCAGCCCAAGGCTTTCCCACGAACGAATCACCGAAGGCGATACGCCCACCTTCCGCGCCACGTCTCCGATCTTCAAGAAAGGTTCAGCCATTTGGTCGTCGTTATCAATAGCAGGTGGAATCACAAATCTCGATAAGAAATTTCTATCGGAAGGAGTCGTTTTTTTATCCTTGACAGTCCCCGCTCCCGTTCTCTAACCTTGCGGGATTATAGCAAGGTTGCAGTTGGATACAAGCTGTCGCTTTTCAACAAAAAACAATCTCTCCCGAAGATGTCTGGAGGCCCCATGCCGTCACTGCGACTTCGCTCGTCGAGCCTATGCCCATCTGTGCTGCCTTTGAAGCAGACCCTGTGCCTGGCCTTGCTCGGTCTCTTCCTGTCCGCGCTACTCTCAGCTCAAGGCACGGGTGGGCGCATCCTCGGACGCATCTCAGACCCGACGGGCGCAGTTTTGTCAGGAGTAAAGGTGACGGCTACCAATGAAGCCACGAGCGTCGCTCAGGACACCGCCAGCAACGACAGCGGCGATTTTGTATTTCCCAACGTTCCGGTAGGCACTTACACGCTCACTTTCGATCTGAAGGGATTCAAGAAAGCAGTCCGCCACAGCATCGCGCTCGATGTCAACCAGGTCATCACGCTCAATATGACCATGCAGTTGGGCGGAAACGAGGAAGTTGTCGACGTCACTGCCGAGGCTCCGCTGGTCGACACCAGCAGCACCCAACTCGGTGCGGTTGTGAACAATCGCTCGGTAAATGAACTTCCTCTTAACGCACGCGATACCTACCAGTTCCTGCAATTGCAGCCCGGCGTGCAATCGCAACTGGGATCGAGCGGCGGCACCTTCTATGGCAGCAGTGACGCCGGAGCAGTCTCTGTCAACGGAGGCCGCGGCCGTGCCAACAACTTCAGTGTTAACGGAGGAGATGCCAACGATCAGTTCGTCAACCTGCCGACCATCCAGCCAACGCCGGACGCGATTGAGGAATTTCGCGTCATTAGCAACACTTTTGATGCTGAATATGGCCGCAACTCCGGAGCTGTAGTGAACGTTGTCACGAAGTCAGGCACAAATCAGCTTCACGGCAATATCTATGAGTATTTCCGTAACACCGTTCTCAATGCGCAGGGTTTTTTTAACACGGTGAAACCGCAGGAGAATCAAAATCAATTCGGCGGAACGCTTGGCGGACCGATCGTGAAAGACCGCACCTTCTTCTTCTTCTCGTATGAAGGCCGTCGCGTGCGTCAGGGTGTCTCTGGCGAGACCGTGGCGGTTCCGAACCCGCAAGAAAGAACGGGTGTCTTCGCTGGAGGCCTGGGCGGTGGTATTACCGATCAGTTCACCGCCGACGCGCTGAATGGGAGGCCGGGTTGCACAGCAGCAATCAACGGCGCGGGTGGACAGACACCCGCCGCAGGCTCAAACTGGAGCGATATCTTCCCCATTGATGGGAACGGCAACGCGACCATCCCCACTGCCTGTCAAGATCCGGTCGCCGTCGATATGTTGCGATTTGTTCCTGCTGCGAACCGGCCCGACGGCATTAATTATCAGGCCGTACCCGCCAGCGCCGATACGCAAAATCAGTTTACATTCCGGTTCGACCAGCACATTAACTCCCGCCAAAACTTCAGCTTTTACTATTACTTCACCAACGATGCGAATTTCCAGCCGTTCTATGACTTCCAGGCTTCTGGAGCGAATATTCCTGGCTTCGGCGCCAATGTGGGGTCCCGTTATCAGCAATTCAACCCCAGCCACACCTGGACCATCACCAACAATCTGATCAATGAATTCCGCTTCACTTACATGCGCGAGGGTCAGTTGACCTTCCAACACCCGCAGAGCACCAACGCCGTGACGGCATCGTGTTCGTCTGCGGCCGCGCAGGCCGTCTGTTTTAACGGTACTTCCGACTCCAGCGTCGGGCCCGCGTCGATCCAAGGTGTGTTTGGCACAAATCCTCAATATGGCATCACGACGGGGCTGCCCCCCAATCGCACGGGGGTCCCTTTCATCAATATTGGCGGTGGCTTTGCCATCGGCAACGGATGGGAAGGCGAATTGCCCCAGGTCGGAAACTCGTTCATGTGGAGCGACAGCATGACCTGGGTGAAATCCAATCACACCATTAAGTTTGGTGCGGATGTGCGTCGCGCCCGCTTTGACCAGACCCTCTACTACAACGTCAGCGGTCAGTTCACCTTCAACAGCACGACGGAAAATTCCGTCTTCTACAACGACAACTATCCGGGCTATCTGTTGGGTCTGGATGACAGCTACTCTCAGGGTTCTGGACAGCGCGAGAACGTGCGCAACACTGGCGTCTATCTGTTTGCCCAGGACAGCTGGAAAATCAGGCCTTCGCTTACTCTGAACTATGGACTCCGCTGGGAGTTGGATACTCCTCTGGCCGACGCCCTTCACCACGTTCAAACTTTCCGTCCCGGCCAGAACTCAACCGTTTATCCTTGTGTTCTGACGCCGGCCGATCAAGCCAACCTCGGCGGTACTGACTGTGTTTCGGCCGGTGTCCAGCCTACCGGCCTGGTTGTCCCCGGAGACGCGGGTGTTCCCGCTGGCCTCACGCAAACTTATTACAAGGCCTTTGCGCCTCGCGTCGGAATCTCGTACAGCCTCAACCAGAAGACCACCCTTCGCGGTGGTTGGGGCATGTTCTACAACCCCATGGAGCAACTGGTTCTCGAACAGTTCGGCGCCGAGCCGCCTTTTGGCGGTAGCACTTACCTGCCTTCAACCTTCCTGAATACGCCCTTCATCTCACAGACCGGCACTCTGAGTCCCAATCCGTTCACCGGGATTCTCAGCCCCGCACGCGGAACTCCGCAGGATTGGGCTTCGTTCCGGCCCATGCTGCTGTATGGGGATTTTCAGCCGCACATGCGCACCCAGTATTCGGCTCAGTACAACTTCAATATCCAGCGGGAACTGGCCCGAAATGTGGTGCTTCAGGTTGGTTACGTAGGATCGCAGGGACATCGGCTGCTGGCTTCGCATGACATCAACGCGGCGAATCCACAGACGTGTCTGGACATTCTCACTCTTGCGAACAACGATCCGAACAGCGTCTCCTCCTATGGTTCGCCTGGCAGTTGCGGACCATTTCTGGAAGACAATCAATTCACCGTAACTCTGCCTGCTTCCAACGGAAACCTCCTGCCGAACGGATTCCATTTACCTCAAGGCGGTACGCTTCAGGCATCGGGACAGACTCTGAACTTCGTTGGATTGCGTCCCTATTCCTCGCCCAACTGCAATCCCTTGACGGGCGGTCCCGGCAACGGCTGTCCGGCCGATGGCGTTCCGGTTTTCACCAATATTTTCGCCGAAGACACCATCGCCGCCTCTGCCTACAACTCATTCCAGACCAGCCTGGAAAAGCGTTTCTCTCATGGATTGCAACTGCAGGCTGCCTACACCTTCAGTAAATCTCTGGACTGGGCATCCAGCTTTGAAGAAACTGTCAACCCTTTCAACTACAAAGCCAGCCGCGCTCTGTCGCTCTTTAATTCTGCGCAGCGCTTTGTCATTAATTACTACTGGGATATTCCTGTCCCGAAATACAACGGTTTCATGGGCAAGGTCCTGGATGACTGGTCCATGTCTGGAATTATTCAGTTCCAGAGCGGATTCCCGATTCGTATTCAAACGCAGGATGACAACGAGTTGATTAGCAGCTTGTTCTTCTTGGGAGCCGGAGCGCCACAGATGGCGGGGACCAAACCCCAGATCTTGAATCCGAAAACGAATGGGGGCCTCTACCTGAATCCGGCACAATTCTCCGATCCCACACTCGGCACTTTCGCAACGACTCCACGTTCCATTTGCTGCGGTCCGGGAGAAAATCAGTGGGACGTTACCTTCTCCAAACGCATCGCGATTACCGAAGCCAAATACTTCCAGTTCCGTGCGGACATCTTCAACTTGTTCAACAAGACGGAGTTCGTGAATCCTGACGGAAACTTCAGCAACACAACCTTCGGCCAGGTGCTGCAAGCGCGTGACCCGCGCGCGATACAATTTGCTTTGAAGTTCTACTTCTAGTCCGACAAACCCGGGCGGCTCCAACCGCCCGGGCAATCTAATGGCCCGCTGATCGACCGGAACGCAGGCCTGAGTTTTCCCGGAGCAATTCGATGTATCCCGATCTGCAGAAAGAACTCGCCACTTTCGAGCGGCGCACGCCCAAATCCGCCGAAGCCCACAAGAAGAATCTCAAGCGTATTCCCCTCGGTGTAGCCAGCAACTATCGCGCCTATGATCCCTGGCCGATCTTTGTGAAAGAGGCCAGCGGCAGCAAGTTCCGCGACCTCGATGGCAACGAATACATCGACCACAACCTGACTTTCGGCGCGCTCATGGCAGGACACTGCCATCCCGCCGTGATGAAGGCCGTCGAGAAGCGTCTCTCCACCGGCACGATGTTTGGCATGCCCCACGACATGGAGTGGGAACTCGCCGAAGAAATCTGCACCCGCTTTCCGGTCGAGATGTGCCGCTTCGGCAACAGCGGCACCGAAGTGACCATGCATGCGATTCGTCTCGCTCGCGCCGCCACCGGACGCGACAAGATCGTGAAATTCGAAGGCGCCTACCATGGGCTGCACGACAGCGCTCTCGTCAGCGTGAAGCCGCACGCTCCCGACTACGGCGACATCCACGCGCCGACCTCAGTCACCGGTGGTCTCGGCGTGCCGAAATCAGCAATCGCCAACGTGCTCATCTCCACCTTCAATGATCTCGCCACCGTCGAGCGTCGCTTCAAAGAAAATCAGGGCGAGATCGCCGCGATTATCCTCGAGCCGATTCTGATGAACGTCGGCCTTTGCATTCCGCAACCCGGTTTCCTGAAAGGACTGCGCGAGATCTGCGACAAAAACGGCGCGCTGCTGATCTTCGACGAAGTGAAGACCGGCGCCAAACTCGGATGGGGCGGTGCCAGCGAGTACTTTGGCGTTCATCCCGACATGATCTGCCTGGCCAAGTCGATCGGCGGAGGTTTGCCCCTCGCCGCATTCGGCACCAGCAAGTCAGTCATGGACCTGATCTCCCAGCACAAGGTCTTCCACGGCGGTACCTACAACACCAACCCGGTCTCGATGGCCGCAGGTCTTGCAACGTTCCGCGAAGTCCTGACCCGGGAGAACTACGCCAAAGTCGACAAGCTCAGCAAGAAGCTGACTGACGGCTATCGCGCCACCATCGCGAAAGTCGGACTGCAGGCCTACATTGCCCAAGCGGGCGCCAACGGTGCATTGATGCTGTACCCGAAAGAGATTCGCAACTACCGTGACTGGGAAGCGATCGACATCGACCTGTGGCGCCACTACTGGTTCGGCATGGTTAATCGCGGCGTGATGGCCCAGCCCTACTGGTGGGACGAGCAGTGGACGATTTCGGTCCAGCACACCGAGGCCGACATTGACCAGCATCTCGCGGCGTTCAACGACATCGCTGCCTCGCTGGCGAAAGCGCAGCAGGAGCGCGCCGCCCCGGTTGCAGTAGCGCACTAGATTCGTGCAGGGGCGGACGCATTCGTCCCCCTGCATGCTCCATAAAGGACTCATGTGGGGACAGTCGCCCTCGGCTGTCCGTCGGGCGAAGCCCGACAGGTTGAAGTTAGACAGATCACGAGAACCTTTGTCCACGACGACCCAACCCGCCGCCCAGCCTCACCTGATCCGTGCCCTCGGCCGCCGCGATCTAGTGCTGCTCTTCGTGGTTGCGGTTTTCAATCTGAATGTCGTCCCGTCCATCGCCGCCAACGGCGGCGTCACCATCTGGCTCTGGATCATCTCTCTTCTCCTGTTCTTCTGGCCCCAAGGCATCGCCGTCATCGAACTCGCCCATCGCTATCCCGGCGAAGGCGGCGTCTACCTCTGGGCCAAGGAAGTCTTCGGCGACTTCCACGGATTCCTTTCGGGCTGGTGCTACTGGACCAACAACATGCTCTACGTGCCGACGGTCATGCTCTATTTCGTCGGCGTATCGGTGTACGTGCTCGGTCCCGGCCATCAGACTCTGCCCGACAACAAGCTCTTCGCAGCGAGCGTTTCCCTCGCTCTGCTTGCGCTGCTCACCCTGCTCAACATACTCGGGCTCGGCGTGGGGAAGTGGATCAACAACGTCGGGGCCGTTGGAACTTTCATCGCCGCCGCCGTACTCGTCAGTCTCGGTATCGTCATCTGGTCGCGCTTTGGTGCTGGCATCACCGCCGCTGATTTCAAGATCCCGGCGAATCCGCGCTTTGTTCTCAACTCTTTCGGAGTGATCTGCTTCGGCCTCGTCGGTCTGGAACTCGCCTCCGTCATGGGCGACGAAATCCAGGATCCGCGCCGCACTCTCCCCGGAGCCGTCGCCTGGGGAGGGTTGCTGTCCGGCACTCTCTACATCGCCGCGACGCTGACCTTACTTATTGCGGTCGGAAAGAGTGTCAACGTACTGCAGGGTGTGGTGCAGGCGGTGACCGGAATGGCGGCCCGCATCGGCGTGAGTTGGATCAGCGTTCCCTTTGCTCTCATGCTCAGCCTCGCCATCGCCGGCATCGGTTCAGCGTGGATCGGTGGTTGCTCCCGCATCCCCTTCGTGGCCGGGCTCGATTCTTACATGCCGTCCTGGCTTGGCAAGGTACATCCCAAGTATGCGACGCCATATGCTGCCCTCATCGTGCAAGCTATTGTCTCCGGGGTTTTGGTCATCCTTAATTTCGCCGGCGCGGGTGTGCAGGAAACATTTCAGAAATTGTTGTCACTGGCCGTCGTGCTGCAACTTGTCCCATTTGTGTATATGTTCGGCGCGTTGGTGAAGTTCGCGGTGACCGAGCCGGCTCCGAAAGGTCAGTACGGACGCACTACGCTTTTGCTGGCTGGCGCGAGCGGGTTCCTGACGACGATTCTGGGCATCGCGCTGGTGTTTTTCCCAGCCCAGCAGATCACCTCGCTGTGGTCTTACGAGTTGTGGATGTTCGGCGGCACAGCCTTCTTCGTCGGCCTGGCCGCATTTTTCTTTTTTGTATACGGTCGCCGCAAGACGGCGCAAAGAGTTCAGCTGGCTACAATAGCGACGCCAGTACCGGCGAGCGAAGTTCGCCATTGATTTGAATTGTTCTATTTGATTTATGAGGCGACAGCCCCCTCGGCTGTCGAGACGTGGAAGAGCGGCCCTTTAGGGCCGCGTAAAGCGAGTAGTAACGATCGGGGCTTTAGCCCCAGGAGGCCGCGATGCCGAGCGGAGTTCAGACGGACGTGCAAAGTTATCAGATGTTCATCAACGGCGAATGGGTTGCGAGCAAGTCTGCGAAGACCTTTCCCGTCTACGATCCATCGACCGAAGAGGTAATCGCCCAGGTCCCCGACGCCTCCGCCGACGACGTGAACCGTGCGGTCGCTGCTGCCAAAGCTGCGTTCGAAGAAGGACCCTGGGCAACCACGACCGCGCAGGAACGCGGACGGGTCCTGTTCCGCCTCGCTGACAAGATTCGTCAGAACCTGCCCGCGCTCGCCGAACTGGAATGCCGTAACACTGGCAAGCCCATCGTTGAAGCCGAGTACGATATCACCGACGCCGCAACCTGCTTCGAATACTACGGTGGGCTCGCCACGAAGGTCGTCGGCTACGTGAATCCCGTTCCCGACAACGCGATGTCGCTGACGCTCAAAGAGCCAGTCGGCGTCGCCGGACAGATTATTCCGTGGAACTATCCGCTGCTGATGGCCGCATGGAAACTCGCTCCGGCGATCGCCGCAGGCTGCACCTGTGTACTCAAGCCTGCCGAGCAGACGCCGCTCACTGCTCTTGAACTCGCCAAACAGTTCGCCGACTGCGGGCTGCCGCCGGGCGTGGTTAACGTTGTGACCGGCTTCGGGGAATCCTGCGGCGCTCCGCTTGTGCAGCATCCCGACGTCAACAAGATCGCGTTCACCGGCAGCGCCGCTGTCGGCAAAATCATCGTGAAGCAGGCCGCCGACACCGTGAAGCGCGTCACGCTCGAACTCGGTGGCAAGTCTCCGAATATTTTCTTCGCCGACGCTGACTTCGAAGCAGCCATAGACGGCGCGCTCTTTGGAGTCTTCATCAATCAGGGCGAGGTCTGCTCGGCCGGAAGCCGCATTCTCGTGCAGAAATCGATCTACAAGAACTTTGTCGACGCGATGGCCGAGAAAGCTAAGAAGATCAAACTCGGACCTCCTCTCGATCGCGAGACAAAGATGGGCGCGCTGGTCAGCAAAGAGCAATACGACCGCGTGAACTCGTATGTTGAGATCGGTAAGAAAGAGGCCAAGCTTGCTTCCGGTGGCGGACGCCCCGAAAAGTTCGCCAAGGGCTACTACGTCCAGCCGACGATCTTCTACGACGTGAAGAATAGCGACCGCATTGCCCGCGAAGAAATCTTTGGCCCGGTCGCTGCCGTGATTCCGTTCGAGGACGAGAAGGACGCGCTCAAGATCGCCAACGATTCCCCCTACGGCTTAGCGGCCGCGGTCTGGACGCGCGACATTTTCAAAGCCATGCGCTCCGTGAAAGCTCTGCGCGCTGGAATCGTCTGGGTCAACCACATGCAGCCCACCTACGTCGAAGCGCCGTGGGGAGGCTACAAGCAATCCGGTTTCGGCCGCGAACTCGGCCCCTGGGGCATCGAAGAATACCTCGAAACCAAGCAGGTGCACATCAACTTGAACGAGTCGCCGATCGGTTGGTATTGAAGGAAACGTGGAAGGGCACGACTTTAGTCGTGCCGTTAGGGTCACAAAGATAGCGCGGCTTGAGCCGCTGGGGCCCCGGAAGCCGAGCCCCGGAGGCCGAACGCCGGAAGCCGAGAAACTGAGAATTACGATGTCCACTATTCAACTCCGCACACCGATCCCGGGCCCGAAATCCAAGGCCCTGTCCGAGCGCCGCGCCAAAGCCGTGCCCCGCGGGCTTTCTCACGGCACACCCATCTACGTTGCCAAAGCGGAAGACGCCTGGCTCGAAGACGTGGACGGCAACCGCTACCTCGACTTCGCCGGAGGCATCGGCTGCCTGAACGTCGGCCATCGCCAGGAAGCTGTTGTGGAAGCGGTGAAAGACCAACTCGATCGTTTCCTGCACACTTGCGTTCAGGTCACGCCCTACGAGAGTTATGTCCGCCTCGCCGAGCGCATGAACGAAGTTACGCCGGGAAAGTTCGCGAAGAAGACCATCTTTGTTAACAGCGGCGCCGAGGCTGTGGAGAACGCGGTCAAGATTGCGCGCGCCTATACCAAACGTCCCGGCATCATCGCCTTCGAGGACGCTTTTCACGGCCGCACCATGATGACGCTGGCCCTCACCAGCAAGACGCATCCTTATAAGGCTGGATTTGCGCCGTTCCCTAGCGAGGTCTACCGCGTACCGTTCGCCTATTGCTATCGCTGCTCCTACAACTTGAAGTATCCGTCGTGCGATCTGTACTGCGCGCGTCATCTCGAAGACACCTTCAAGCGCGTGGTGGCGAATGAAGAAGTCGCGGCCGTGATTGCCGAGCCAGTGCTTGGAGAAGGCGGATTCATCGCGCCGCCTCCGGGTTATTTCAAAGTGCTGACTGAGCTTTGCCAGAAGCACGGCATCCTGTTCATTGCCGACGAAGTTCAGTCCGGCTTCGGACGCACGGGTGCTCTCTTCGCCAGCGAGCGTTACGGTATCGAGCCCGACCTTATTGTCACAGCGAAATCCATGGGCGGAGGATTGCCACTTGCTGCTGTCACCGGACGCGCCGAGATCATGGACGCTCCTGGTCCTGGCGGACTTGGTGGGACGTTCGCCGGGAACCCGCTCTCCTGTGTCGCTGCGCTGGCGGTGCTCGACCTGTTTGAGCGCGAGAATCTGCTCGACCGCGCGAATGGACTTGGAGAACGCTTCCAGCGCCGTGCCCGCGAATGGCAGCGCCGGTGGACGATCATCGGTGAGATCCGCGGTCTTGGCGGCATGCAGGCCATCGAACTGGTGCAATCGCAGGAAACCAAGGCTCCAGCCAGCGACGAAACCAAGAAGATCACACAGTACTGCTACGAGCATGGCCTGATCACGATTACGGCTGGCACGTACTCGAACGTCATTCGCGTCCTGGTTCCGCTGGTCATGACCAACGAGCAAATGGACGAAGCGCTGGCCGTGCTGGAGTCTGCAATCGCAGCGGTGTGTGATCAAAAAGGCGCAGTCGCGCAGTTAGTATAAATTTGTCATCCTGAGCGAGGATTGGACTTCGCGCGCTAAGCGCGAAGCCCAACCGCAGTCGAAGGATCCCTATAGCGTTATCATTAGTTAGAGCCAAGGGAAATTTGCATGATGTCATAGGCGAACTTCCCGCGCACGAAACTCTTCGCGATAGCAGAGGCAATACCATCATGAGCGTAGCCGCACCTCCCATCACCAAGCTGACGAACTACATCAACGGCCAGTGGACCGACTCGCGCTGCTCCGAGTGGCGCGACGTGATCAATCCTGCCACGGGTGAAGTCCTGGCCAGCGTTCCGCTCGCCGACGCCGCCGAGGTTGCCACAGCGGTGGACGCTGCCGCCGCAGCGTTTCCCGAGTGGCGGCGCACTCCGCCCGAAGACCGCATCCAGCCACTCTTCAAGCTGAAGATGCTGCTTGAAGAATACATCGACGACATCGCGCGCATCATCACGACGGAGAACGGCAAGACCTTCAGCGAAGCCAAAGCCGAGATGCGCCGAGCCATCGAGAATGTGGAAGTAGCCTGCGGCATTCCGATGATGATGCAGGGTTACAACCTCGAAGACGTGGCGCGCGGCATTGATGAGATGATGATTCGCCAACCGCTGGGCGTTACGGCCGCGATTGTGCCCTTCAACTTTCCCGGCATGATCGCGTTCTGGTATCTGCCTTACGCGATTGCTACAGGAAACACGTTCATCCTGAAACCCAGCGAGCGTGTGCCGCTGACCATGCGCTACGTGTACGAGTTGCTGGCGAAGACTGGTTTACCCAAGGGCGTCGTCAATCTCGTGAACGGCGGGAAGGCTGTCGTTGACGCATTGATCGACCACCCGAAGGTGCGTGCGATCAGTTTCGTGGGATCTACTCCAGTTGCGCGCTACATCTACGCGCGCTCGGGCGAGCAGGGGAAGCGTTGCCAATGCCAAGGCGGCGCCAAGAATCACGTTGTGGTTCTTCCTGACGCCGACATGCCAATGGCGACGCAGATCATCAGCGACAGCGCCTTCGGATGTGCTGGACAGCGTTGTCTCGCGGTCTCAACTGCGATTACGATCGGCGAAGCGCAGAAGACGTTCCGCGACTCAATCGCAGAAGCAGCCTCGAAGCTCAAAGTTGGCAACGGTCTCGAAGACGGCGTGCAAATGGGACCGGTGATCACGCCGCAGAGTAAAGAACGCGTGGAATCGTTGATCGGCTTGGGCGAAAAGCAAGGCGCGAAGGTTTTGCTCGATGGCCGCAACTCAAAGATTCCGAAATACGAGTCCGGGAATTTCGTGAAGCCGACGATTCTCGACGACGTCCGGCCGACGAGTGAGATCGCGGATACCGAGATCTTTGGCCCCGTGCTCAGCCTCGTTCATGCCGACAACATGGACGAAGCCCTGTCGTTTCTCGAACGCAGCGCGTACGGCAATCAGGCGTCTCTGTTCACCTCGAGCGGATCGGCCGCGCGCCGCTTCCGCTACGAAGCGCCGGCAGGGAATATCGGCATCAACATCGGCGTCGCCGCGCCAATGGCTTACTTCCCGTTCAGCGGATGGAAAAATAGCTTTTTCGGCGATCTGCATGGCCAGGGACGCGACGCCATCGAGTTCTATACCGACAAGAAAGTCGTCGTCGAACGCTGGGCCAAAGAGCACAGCCGCAAGTTCTAAACCATCACCACGGAGACACGGAAGCACGGAGAAATGCAAAGAAGAAAGTAAGGGACACAGCGCTTCACAGTCGGCACAAAGAATGAATTCATCATTCTGTTCTTCTCCGTGTCTCAGTGTCTCAGTGATAAACAGGTTTTTCATCACGAGGAATCCATGACTACTACTATTGCAACTCCCTCAATGACTGGTCAGGAGATTGTTGATCTCACCAAGAAGCACACACTGTTTGAGTGGTCGGCGCAATCGAAGGTTGATCCCATTCCAGTGGCGAGGGCCAAGGGCATTTATTTCTGGACGCCTGAGGGCAAGCGCTTTATCGATTTCAATAGCCAACTGATGTCTGTGAATATCGGCCACGGGGACGAGCGCGTCGTGAACGCGATTCACGAGCAGGCGCAGACACTTGCCTACGCGAATCCGTTCATGGCGACGGAGCCGCGGGCGCGGCTGGGCGCGAAGCTCGCGGAGATCACACCCGGCGACATCGACACGTTCTTCTTTACCAATGGCGGAGCCGAGGCCAATGAGAACGCCATCAAAATCTCGCGCTTCTTCACTGGACGTCACAAGATCATGGCACGCTACCGCTCGTATCACGGCGCGACCGCGGGCGCGATCTCGCTGACGGGCGATCCGCGACGGTGGGCCGCTGAACCCGGGATTCCGGGCGTAGTGCGAGTGCTCGATCCTTATCACGGCATCGAACGCGGATGGGAGTCGGCAGAGACGTCGCTTGCCATGATTGAAGAGACGATGCAACTCGAAGGCCCGCAGACAATCGCGGCCTTCATCCTCGAGACGGTCGTCGGCACTAATGGCATTCTCATTCCTCCTGATGGATACATGCAGGGCGTCCGCAAGCTTTGCGACAAGTACGGCATTTTGATGATCGCCGACGAAGTCATGGCTGGCTTTGGACGCACGGGCGAGTGGTTTGCGATTGATCATTGGAAAGTTGTGCCGGATTTGATCTGCATGGCCAAGGGGCTGACGGCGAGCTATCTGCCGCTGGGCGCGGTAGGAATGCGGCATCACATCGCGCAGCACTTCCAGGACAAAGTGTTTTACGGCGGGCTGACCTACAACTCGCATCCCATGGGATGCGCGGCGGCGCTGGCTACGATTCGCGTCTATGAGGAAGACCATCTCATCGAGAACACGAGGAAGATGGGCGCGATCATGAAACAGATTGGCGCTGAGCTGCAGGCGAAACATCCGTCGGTCGGAGCGGTGCGGTCGATCGGACTGTTCGGCATCATGGAACTGGTGCGCAGCCGGAAAACGCGTCAGCCGATGGCTCCGTTTAACGGGACTTCCGAAGAGATGGGAGCGCTAGGGCGCTTCTTCCGAGAGCAGGGGCTTTACACAATCGTGCGCTGGAACTCGTTCTACACGAACCCTCCGCTGTGCATCAACGAGCAGCAACTGCGCGAGGCGTTTGCCATCATCGACAAGGGGCTCGAGATTACCGACAAGGCGGTGAAGGACTAGTTTCTCGGGGGCCCGTAAATTGTCGGAAGGTCTACCTCGAAGGTTCGTGTCGTATCGGCACGAACCGGGAAGCTGTCTGCGACTCTGTTGTAAAATCACCGCAAGACTTGATTTGCGGAGTTGTCATGAAGAAACTTGCCTCCTTTCTGTTGCTTTGCGTTTTGAGTGTTGGCTGGTCGATTCCGGCAATGGCGCAGATGCGCGCCAACGGCGTTCCTCCGAGCCGCGAGGAACGGAAGGCTGCGAAGAAACAGCAGAAGGCGCAGAAGAAGTATGCGAAGGAACAGCAGAAAGCGCAGAAGAAGATGTTGAAGACGGAACACAAGGGCACGAAGTATCCGACGAGGCAGATTTGATCCCACCGAACGCGTGACGCTCATCCCCTCTTGCTGTGGAAATCAGACCAAAAAAATCTTCAGAAGAATAGGCCAAAAGGAGTACCCCTCCTTACCTAGCCCTCTGAAAGCCTTGGCTGGCGCGGGTTCTGCAAAGATGGTCTGCAAAATCCTGGGCCTCAATGAGTTAGACGTCAAACTCCTGATAACAAAGGGGCTTAAGGCGTTCGAAGCTTCAGGTGCACCCGTCCTCGGCCTTTGACGATCATCGGCTCTTGGAATTCCTAGGTCAAGGTTGGATGTCACAAAGGAACCTGTGGAAAAACGCCTCATCGAACCTCAGTCGTACCTTCACCGAGTGCTGGACTTCGCTGCCGCGTTGGATGGGAAATAACGTACCGTAACATCATCTCCGATGAATTGGACCCGACTCTTCCCGGCCGGCTTAGGTTGCGGCGCAGGTCCGTACGTGAAATAGCGCACCGTCACATCTTCACCAATGTAGTCGACTTCGTTCTTTCCCCTCCGCACTCGGCGGAACCCGCGTCCCGGGGACGTGGCCTCCTTTACGGCCGCGACCGCGGGCTGGACAGCGGCCGCAGGTTTTTCGGGCAGCGCTTCCTGAGTTTTGGAGCTCGTCTGCTGCCCGAGGGCGGTCGATGCTGGTCGAGTTGAAGACGCCAACGGCGAAACCGGGCGGCGACTGCTGTAGGCGAGCCAGCATGCTAGTCCTAGCGCGGTCGCAACCCAAGCTTTGGCCAAGTTCCGCCGGCGCAGGGGCCAAGGTGCGACCTTGGAAAGGTCGGAGCTCTTCGCAGCGAGCACAGCCTTCCGTTTGAGGATTGGCGCCGCCATAGCAGCTGCCCAGGCTTCGTATGAGCGGCTAACGAAATGTCTGGCGGGGAGGCGGGCCAACGATGCCGCGTGGTTGGAAGGCGCTTGTGTTTGAGGCGCAATGTGCTCGACAGGCAATGTTTTGGCCGGTAGTCCGTCGGTGGTAGTTTTCGGCGATTTATCTTGGGCGGTCTGACCCATAGCCGCCTCGATCTGTCGGGTCATCAAGCGATAGGTGCGTACCTCGCAATCCTGGAAGGAGTGCGGGTTGTTGAAGAGCACCTGCAGCACTCCCGCCAGAGTGCGGGCGTGATAAATCGGCAGGATTAAAAGCGACTCGGCGCCGAATTGCCGACAGATCGCGGCCTCAATGCGCGGGTCGGTCTGGGCATCCTCGACTCGGAGAATCTCGCGGCCGTTCCGGATGTCCGCTGAAGCGGTCAGTGAGGCTGTGACCTGACGCCCGATGTAAGATTCGGTACTTCCGCTTGCGGCCTTGTAGCTGAGCTTGCCGTCCTGCAGCAGGCCGACGGCGACTCCTGTGGCGCCCGCGACATCGCGGGCAGATTCAACGATCCGGTGCATTGCGCCATCGATGTCGAGTTCCCCCCTCGAGACCAACCGTTGGACTTCCATGACGGCAGAGAGCGACCGACTGTTGATCTGACTCTCCTGAACGGCAAAGGCATTCGCCAAAAGCTGCTGGAAGGCATCGAGATCGGGGCTGGAATGCGTACTCATACTCGACTCTGCGGCGGCATGAAATAGAGGGCCAGCCTAGAGCGTGGTCCATGGAGTTGGAAACTGTTAAAAGTTATAGGGATCAGCGGCAACCCGCAATACTGTCCTTCATTTAGATGCCGAAGCGACCCCTGGGAACGCAACTGTGACTCCTATTGTACGCCGCGTCCTTCGATGCAGGAAAGGGAGCCTTCGCGGAGGGAGTATTCGCAGCGATAGCGGAAGCCCTTGGGGTCGCGCTGGCCGTATCCCCAGACGGTGAGGTAGAGAGTGTCCTGTTCGACTCGGGAGCCCTCGACGAAGACATGATCGTTTTCACGAAGCGGCGGACGGAGTTCTGTGGGCAGCAAGCGGATCAGAGCAGCGCTATCGAGCATGATGGCGTCTTGTGCGGCGATTGCGGGAAAGACCAATGCCCGGGACGTCCTCTTGCCTACATATTGGGTTACGACGAGGACATCATTGCTGGACCAGGCCGCCGAGGCTACGCCCAGGTAGTCGCAGAGTTTGCGGGAACGTCCGGTGGACAGTTCGTAGAGCCAGAGAGAGTGGAAGGTTCCGACGAAATCGGAGGCGGAGTTCGCGGTTTCGACATTGCGGACGGCATAGCGGCCGTCGGGGGATACGAGTTCGGTCGCTTTGGGGAAAACGACGAAGGGCGAGGCAAAGGCGGCGATGGCGCCGATGCTTAGGGATCCACTGAGCGTAACTATGCAGATCAGGATTCGGCTCGTTCGCATGCCATGGGACCTCAATGACTATTTCATCCGAGTCGTTGGACGTTTCGGTGTGAGTGCGCTCACACGAGCATTACTTTGGTTCGTAGCGAATCCGGAGGGGCCTAAAGGCGGTGACAACTGTCCACCCTGTATAGCGTTGTAGCCGACGTTGGGAATGGCGGCTGCACGACTGCCTCCACTCATGCCCCGAATCGAAGGAAGCGGTTTCGTGCTGGATTCACGGCTTTAGTACCTCCATAACCCCGCCGGTGCGAATTCGTTAATGTACACGGCTTCACCGCATAAATACTTAGTTATTATGAGAAACTCCGTCATCATCGGCGGGCTGCTCTGCGCCTTCGCTGCGCTCGCTTTCGGGCAAGACCGTGTTTTCGACTGGACTCCGGCCAGCAGCGAGACCATCCCCATGGAGCCGGCCAGCCTTCACGCCGGCTGCGTCTACCATCCCGCCGCCGGAGGCGGCAACATGCACATCGGCATCGGTCACCGTAGCGATGGTTTGGGCCGACGAGTGGAACAACGCGGTGCAGCATCCCGAAGCTCCTGCGAACTTCAGCTTCCTCTGCCTGAAGGAGCATGTGGTCAGCACGATTTATGAATGTCGTCTTCCGTCCGAGCGCCCCATGATTCTCACCATCCGGGACGAGCGCCCGCCCGAACGCCCCGTCGTAACCACCATCGGCGCCATCCTCGGCCCCAGCGTCCGGCAGTTCATTTCCCCCAACGATCTCCACATCCAGTACTACAGCTGGATTTGTATCAACAACTGCATCCAGCCCGAGTTCCACTGGCGCCGCATCGTAAAAGAAAAATACGATGTGACGCCAGTGCCCAAGATCTACAGCCTGTTCACTCCCGACCACGATGCCCAGGGAACTCAGCGTGAAAATTAAGTCGCCCGTTCCGCTGACGGCTGCCGTACTCCCCTCGCACCTGGCCGACCAGTTCTACGACAAGGCCGTCACGCTTACCGATGTCCTCGACAAAACCGGCTGCAAAGAGCGGGGCGTGCAGTCGCTCGGCTTCAACTGCACATTCAACGTCGCGAATGGCCCAGACAATCCTGGTCCTTCCCGATATCAACTTCTCCGGCCATAAAAAAGCCAACGTCGAGATTGAGACGGTGATGTGGGTGGAGCATTGCAAACTCCTGAGTGCTCCGCCGAACCCATAGAGCGCCGCCCACCTTTGGGCGAACAGACCGCGTGTACCGCTTACCTCGGCGGTAAGTATTGTGATCTGGCCATCTCGCTCAGTGAAGGGTTTTGAATGTTGTCGAGATATTGCGACAGCCTGGTCGCGTCTTCCTAAATGCTTGCTTACCGGGGGATCGAAAGACCGTCTAAGCGCACCTGTCCAATAGATTCTTGTTTGGTCCAGTGTTGTCGGATGCAATATTTCCTCTTATCTCACGCTTCCTGATAAGCGCCATCTTTGTACAAGGAGCCCTTGGCAAGATTATGGGATGGAGCGGCCAGGTTTCCTACATGCAATCACATCAATTGCCAGCGCAGTTGATACCCGCAATGCTCGGAATGGCACCGTTGATCGAGGTCGGAGGAGTGCTGTGCTTGCTTGTTGGCTGGAAAGCCCGCGCTGCAGCCTTCGTAATGTTCCTCTATTTGGGGATGGTGAGCGTCCTGCTACACAACTTCTGGGCCCAGCACGGCGCGAGCGCTGGTGGCATGCAGACTCAGTTCCTGAAAAATGCCGGCATCATGGGCGGATTGCTGATGATCGCCGCTAGCGGTCCAGGCAAGTGGTCTCTGGATCGCTAGCGGTGTAGGGCCGGTCGTGCCAATGCTTGAGGCTGAAAACAGCACCTATGGCCGGGACGCAAATACTTAGCCCACAAGATCACACTGTACATCACTGTGCCAAGACCGTTGGGAACATGCCATAACGCTCAAGACCCACGGCTGGGGTCGATATGTGAAAATCAGGGTTTTGCAACTTTTAGCCTTGTAGGGCCGAAAGGCTCCCCCAATTTTTCTTCTCTCACGCGTTAGACCTGTCATTTTTGCCAGTTTCGCTTCCACCGGGCCGTGCGCACCGTAGGAAGGACGAAGGGAACATATCGATCAAATTCGAAGCGAGCAGGGCTTCAGTTGTAACCATTGGGGATCTTCTCTGTAAGAGTTGTTTTCTGTTGAGCTTCTCTTCGTCCGATGTTTATTGAGCTCGATTCGCTCTCGTGTGACGTTGGCATATGAAGACCACCCTCGACATCGCAATCGTCATCCTCACCGTAAGCATGATGTTTTCTGTAGGCTTGGAGTTGGAAGCCCGTCATTTCAGGGATCTAGCTCGCCATAAGACGGCATTCCTTGGTGCTTTGATCGGACAGATGATCGTTTTGCCGGCAATCGGAATCTTCGTTGCCCGCTTGATTCCTTTGCAGGAATCTCTGCAGATGGGGATTCTCTTGTTGGCAGCATGCCCGGTCGGTGACGTTGCTAACTTCTACACACTCCTAGCGAGAGGAGATCCGGCTCTCTCGGTCGCGGTCAACTCCGCTTCTTCGCTCCTCTCCTGTCTCTCGATGCCGGTAGTTTTCGGGATTTATGGCAGGGTGACGGGCACAGAGTTCCCCTTCTCGGTTCCTTTCCTCACGCTTGTCGGTCGTCTGATTGTGCTCGTTGGAATACCGATCGTTGGCGGCATGGGATTGCGCGCCCTTCGAACCGGCATGGCTGACAAGATTTCGCAAAAACTGAGGATCGCGTGTGTGGCGGGCGTTCTCGTCATTTGCATAATGGTGATCGGGGGCCGCTACGAACAACTCAGATTGGATTGGAAGGGTGTTTTTTTGGCCAGCTTGTCTCTGATCGTCGTCGCGATGGCGGTAGGCTATGCAATCGGACAGGCCTTGAGATTGAAGAGGCCAGAAGTAATCACACTTGCCATCCTACTTCCGGTCCGCAACGTCGGATTGGCGGTCACGATTGCAGTCACACTCATGGATCGCTTGGAATATGTGGTCCTGGCCACAGTTTATTTTCTAACTGAGGCCTTCGTCCTACTCGGGTGCGTTGTCATCTTTCGATATCTCTGGGCAGTTGCTCCAGGGCCCCTTCCGCTCGGACGCGGCTGATTCAACGATGAGTACATTGAGTAATGGCGAGTTACGCCAACCACCGTCCCGATTAGGGCTACACAATCCATCGTGGCCCGCATCTGGAAGGAACGACTCAAGTTTTGACGCCGCCACAAGGGGAAGTTGACTGTAATCAGGATTCATCACTATTAAAATCTGCTTGATTAGAGCAACTTATCCGCTCTATTATGGCATCTCTGCGACATGTCGTGGAGCGGCATGTTAAGGATTCCTCGTCATCTGTGAAGCACTTCAGGTTCGCATTGATTCTGCCAGTTTGCGCGATTCTCTTAACATCTGCGCTGTGGCTCGGTGCGCGTTCGCAGTATCAATCTTCATGCCTCGATTGCGTGCCCATCCCGCTGCAACTTGCTGGCATGCTGAATAGCCCAATTGCCCTGCTTGCGTATCCGTTCTACCCGTTGATTCAGGGAGATGTGGGCCTGTTGCATCTCGCCGTACTGCTTGTCGCCATCGCCTTGCAGTGGGTTTACATCGGCTATGCAATCGATAACCGTCACACGGCCCCACGCCGTCGTACTCTCGGCCGATGTATCGCTGGGACTCTCGGAATGTTGTTCGCGTTCGGGCCGTTAATCGTTGCGATTCGTATGTACCACTTGGGGCTGCTATATAAATCGGCTGCGCTTCTTTGGTTCCTGCTGATGGCTTATCACTTTTCTGGGTTTTTTCGGAACGTGCGACCTGCGGATAGTTCTGCGAGTGTCTCTCTTAAATTCCCTGGGGATTCACGTGCATAAGGCGGCCCTGAAGGGCCGCCTCTCATGCATGCGATCCGATCTTTTACGTGCTTCAGGCCTGATGGTGGTGCGGGTAGCGGCCGGTGATTTTGCGGACGAAGCCGTGGATGCGATGGATGCCTCCGGCGGCGGGCAGGAACATGAAGGGGCACTCTCCGGGAACTACTTTTATTTCGTGGTCCTGGCAAAACGCGACGGCTTTCGGGCTGACGGCACCGCTTCCGGCGGCGCGGTACATCCAAACGCGGCGGATTCCCGCTTTAGCGCAGTCGGAAACGACGGTGTCGGTGACGGTGGGCGAAGTCATCAGGAGAGCAGCCTCGACCGGAGGTTGGATATCTTGCAGGCTGGCGTAGCAGCGCCGGCCCAGCACGTTGGGGATGCTGGGATTTACAGGAATCACATCGTAGCCGCGACGGCAGAGTTCTTCGAACAGCAGGACGCTGAAGCTCCGGCGTTCCCGCGAGATCCCGACCATGGCAATTCGCTTCTGGGCCAGGAAGTCTTCAATGGTTTCCAAAGACCGCTTCTGAGTTGCCATGGTGGCCTCCGCTGCGGGCGTGAACCGTTGCCCGCACCTGATCGTAGCGCATCGAAGGCAGTCCCGCAGTGATGGTGGTCACGGTGCATGCGAGGGGACACAAGCGTTCTTTGGGCGGGACCGTCAGAAAATAATGAAGAGGTCAGGCCGCTTTTCGCTCGGAGTCTGCGATGTTGACGATGGGCAGCGGAACACGGATTTGCCTCTTCTGGTGAGATCGCTTCTCAACGGCGTCGAGAAAGACCGTGCCGTCTGGCATGACGATAGGGTCGCTAAGGAATTGAAATTCCTGACCGTAGAGTCGCATCTGATTCTGTTGGGTGAAGCCTAACTGCTTTAACTTCGCACAGAGAATGGCATTTCGGACCGACATAATAGGACACCTGTATTCTGGTTGGGTGGCACGTGGATCGTTGAAGGATGAAATAAGATCACAACCCGCCCATTATACTCCGCGTGAGTCCGCCGCTAAAAGCGTTGATGAGCGCTGGATTTGGCGCTCTTCAGGGCATGGGTTGGTTCGTAGATTCGCCTTGCGCGTTTGGCCTGCGGGAGGCACAATCTATACGTCGAGGAAGACCTCTCATCTGGCTGGAGTGGAGCCCCCTGTGCCACTCGGAAGAAGAAAGTCGAAAATGAAAAACCGCATCATTCTACCCTTGTTCCTGTGCGCCACACTTGCGCTACCCGGGTTCGCTCAGCAAACGTCCAAGTCGAGCGCGCCAGCGACTGCTTCTCCTTCGCAGAGCGCCAGCGATCTGCAACCGATTCCGGCGGACACGCCGGTGAATTTCTGGGACGGCGACGATCCGAATCTCGTGAATCTGATCACGCATCCGTTTGCCAACAAGAAGTGGGTGCAGAAGCAGGTGACACCCATCCGGGACCGCATTAACGAGCTGGATCAGTTGACGTCGGAAAACAGCAACGCAATCAAGGACGTGGATGCGCGCGCGACCCAGGGCATTCAGATGGCGTCGGAAAAGAGCAGCCTGGCGGATCAGCACGCCAGCGATGCGGCGAACAAGGCGCAACTGGCGCAGACCGCTGCTACGCAAGCTTCGACGCGCGTTTCTACGGCGGAACAGATGGTGAGCAGCGTCGATCAATACAAGGGAACCGGGCAGACTGAGATTCGCTTCCGCACGGGCGAGATGGCTCTGAGCAAGGCCGCGAAGGACGCGCTCGATACAATGGCGGCTCCGCTGAAGGATCAGCACAGCTACATCATCGAAGTGCGCGGGTTTTCGGCCGGCCGCGGTCAGGCCGCGATTGCCAGTTCGCAGAAGATGGCCGACTCGGTGGTGCGGTATCTGGTGCTCACCCATCAGATCCCGGTCTACCGCATTTTTACCATGAGCCTGGGGAACGAACCGGTGGAAGGCGCGAATGGAACCATGGCGAAGTCGACAAGCGGCGGACGGGTGGAAGTCAACCTCATGAAAAATGATCTGCAACACTAAGACGTTTGGTTTCGAGAGGGCGAGCCGGCTACGGCTCGCCCTTTTTGTTGTGTGCCGAGCATGTTCGACAGCTTGGAGGTGATTGTGTCAAGAAGACGAGTGATCGTCATGCTGTACGAGAGATGAAGGTAGGTCCTTGGAGCAGCCGACAAGACCGCAAATCTGGAAAGGTGAAAGTCCTTTCTCCGTCAATTGCCTGAAACGGACGGATAGCATATCCAGTGCGTGCAGAGGCAACGAAGCACGTTCTGCCTGGAAGTAGAAGTCTCGGCCGCCCTGCGAAATTTGCAGCGGTGGGAGCGATCTGGGAGACAAGCAAACTCGGAGGCTTGAACGTAAGAAATGTCCGATGACAATCTCGAAACTTCACCGCGGAAAAATCGTGTTCGCGGACGAAACGGGAAGCCGACCTAAGAAGGACCTAGGGAAGGCCGATGACATCGAGGAAGAAACAGGCAAATGCACTCGATGAGACCGTCGGGATTGAGGACCAGGCATCTGAGGAAAGAATTGCGGAATAACGTCGGGAAGGTCCGTGCAGCGATGCTAGTGGCTGTTCTAGCTGGTGAAAGTCCAGCCGGTGGAAATTGCTCAGTTGCCACCGTAGTTATATCCGGCAGCGGTGCGAGCGATCAAGCCGCTGGAAGCCCGGAAGTAAAAGTCTCCGTTGGCTGGAGGGAAACCTTTGGTCAGCTCCGACAGGGAGGCGAGCGAGTCGGCAGGTTGTAACGAGAGCGAACGGTAGTGAAGCCCCGAAATTAGACGTCCTCATGAGAATCGGAGGGTGAGGGTGGTGGGAAATGCCGAGACTATGGATCTTGGTCGCAAGGCCAGCGTTGTCGGCGAAGGAACTGGGTACGTGCAGCCGACGAGTTTCCCGGGGTCGCAGACGATGACATGTCGACAAAGAACAGTCCACGAAAGCACGGAACCACTCACTGGTTGCCTAGGCGTTGCAGCTTGGACGCACAGCGAAGACATCTTGTATAAGCCGTGTCGGTGAAATCGGGATGTGCTGGCGAGTGGGGCGCATGGGGTCGACTAAGTGATGATGGACCGGGACAGCATAACCCGGACCGGAGCGTTGCAGCGAAGCTAGTTGGCGTTCTAGCAGGTGAAAGTCCTGCCAGGGGAACTTGCCCAGTTGCCCCTGTAGTTATATCCGGCGGCGGAGCGGGTGACCAATCCGTCGGAAGCCCGGACGTAAAAGTCCTCGTTGGCTGGGTGAAAGCTTGGTCAGCTCCGACAGGAGGGCGAGCAAATCGACAGGTCGTAACGAAAGCGAACGGTAGTAAAGCCCCGAAATTATGGGTCCTCACGAGAATCGGAGTGTGAGGATTATTGGATGTTGCCGAGACCCTCGCTCCGGGTCGAAGGCCAGTGTCCGCGGCGAAGGAACTGGGTGTAGGCAGCCGCGGAACGCCCGGGGTCTCAGACGATAACATGTCGATACAGAATAGCCAACGAAAGCTCGGAACCACTCGCTGGTCGCCTAGGCGTCGCAGTTAGGACGCACAGCGAGGGCATCTCGTATAAGCGGTGTCCGTGAAATCGAGATGCGCCGGCGAGTGGGGCGCATGGGGTCAATAAGTGCTGATGGACCGGGACAATATAACCCGGACCGGAATGAGGACCCCTGGGGTAAAGCGGCATTGGCCGCTTGCACGGTGGTGCCCCGGCGCACCGCAGCCCCTCGGCTCAGAACGAGGATAGGTTGCAGGCAGCGAAGGGCACGAAGGGCGGACGCAAACCGCACGACGCGAAGAACTCGTAGTCGAACGGGCAGGCCCCGTCTGATATACCGGCCTTCCAGCCGTACTGGGGAAAACCCGCTGTACGGAATGATAGGGGGGACGATGGAAACGGCGGCATCATTCGAAGCCCGATTCGCGCCATCGTCCTACCCGGCAGGACCCCTGGGGTAAAGCGGCACTGGCCGCTTGAACGGTGGTGTACCAGGGCACCGCGCCCCTCGCCTTAGAACGAGGATACGGCGCTACAGGCAGCGAGGTGCACGAAGGGCGGATGCAAACCATACGTCGCGAAGAACTCGCAGACGACGGCTAAGGCACCGTCTGATATACCGGCCTTCCAGCCGTACTGGGGAAAACCCGCTGTACGGATGATAGGGGGGACGATGGAAACGGCGGCATCATTCGAAGCCCGATTCGCGCCATCGTCCTACCCGACCACGAGCAGCAGAGGCTGGCAGCAACCTGCAAAGACTCCTCGAACGAGGCTACAAACCAAAGGAGGGGAGAGCTCGATGGGATTGGCGAATGAGTCTGTAGGAGCGATGAACGAGGAGTAATGTCCTCGGAGGAGACGGTACACGTCTCCCTGACGGAGGTAACGCCAAAGTCAGGCAAAGAGACTCTGGGCACTTGGTGATCCCTACGACAGGCGCGGGCTCGGCTTGATAAAACCGAGTACACCAAACCGTGTAGCCAGGGATAGGGACGAAGCGGTCAGCAAACCATTCGCAGACGGGGTGTATGCGAACCAGCGCTTGAGCTTCGTGGCGAATGGGAAGGCTCATCGACGAAATGACCAAGGCTTGAAACCGGACCTGAGAAATTCGGCCGTCCGGCATTATAGGGGGGCTTAGGGAAACGTCGCCAGGGTGGAATTGTGAACCCGCCTTGCAATCGAAAGAGCAGGAGCGGAAAACCTCCACCTACAGCGGGGCGCGCCCTACTTCTATCCCAACCGGAGCCGCCTTGTAGGAGGAGGCTTCAAACTGCCATAAGCTGCTTCGGTCCAAAGATCGCGGTGGTGAACGTTATGGTTAAAAGGCGTGACAGAAGATCACGTCATGTGTGGATAAGAGAGATGAGTGCAAACGATCCGCTGATGAAGCATCGAAAAGCTGAAGGGAGACACCCAAAACCGGGATCTTCACCTTGTCCCGGGAACAGCATGGAAGGTTACCTACTTACTGGCCATGCGGGGTCCGGTGTATAGGCGGCATGACTCTTATCTGGGCTTTCGTACGGAACTTGAGAACCGGGTCGGTGATGCGAAGGGAAAAGGCACAAGTGGAGACCCCACGAGGCCGAAAGTACCGATGCACCGACCAGGGGCGCACTGCTTCGTAAGAGCGATGAAACGGGGTAATGCCCGTGGAGCAAAGGGAGCAGGCCACCCACGTCGGGGTGGAGTCAACGGGAAACCGGAGGAACTCCTTGTCTTGATGGAAGGCGGCAGCCTTCTTTGGGTGGCACGAGCCGGATGAATCGAGAGATTCACGTCCGGATCTGTGGGAGGCTCGGAGTGAAATTCCCCGGGCCTACCCGGCAAGTCCTCTTCACAACGTGATGGACGTGAAGTGATAGCGAAGCGCAACGGTGAAATCACACTCGCCGCGAGGCGGGGCCGGAAGGAAGCGTGGAGCAAAGACGCGAGCCGATGCACAAGAACCGGATACGAGGCCTACGGTGGCGGGCGAGCGGGCAACTGATTGCGAAGCCCATATCCATCAAGCTCACTGGTGGTAAATCCGGCGGTTGCGCGTTGAAGGCGGTCGAACTTACCTCGGGAGATCTGCGGCATGTCACGGAATCGTGACTGAGGGTGAAGCGATTCACTCAGACCGTGCCGCAGAAGTCAGCAGAGGGCAAAGTAGGTCATGCAGTCGGCGAGGATATTGAGGCACTCCAAAAGCCGAAAGGCGGAGCAACAGATAGGCCACGCCGGGAACGATGAGCGAAGGCCCGAACGGTACCCCGCAAGGGGAATAAAGGGAAGGGCAAATAAGCAGTGCGATCTCAGGGACGACATGCGGCAGAAGCCAATACTCTTTGGTCTTCCGGAGGCAAGTAGGGGTGAAGCCCCGAGGGGCACCTAGGAAGGGACCGAATCGTTCCCTGGCGACGTACCTATGCAGAACGCCTGGCTATTCACACATAGCTCAACCCGCCGAACCGCCGTATGCGGACCCGCATGTACGGTGGTGTGGGAGGGGAGGACGAGCGATCGTCCCCCCTATCCCGATTTGCCGGAGTCGGTTGCGCAGGGTCCTGCGTGATTTGTGCCCTCCCGCGATTTCGTAATGGGGGTAACTGCCAGTGAAGTGCACATTCGTAATTTGAAAGGGCGCGGCGGCGCACGCAGAATCAAGGTGCCCACCACTTCGCAGTCCAGCAAACGCAGCTTCCTGTTGGGGAGTTACGCCGCTGAACAAGAATTCATTCTGGCCAGATGGAACGTGAGTAGCTATGTCTCGCGCAAAGGCAAGAATTCTCTGCATTGACGACCACTGGAACGGGCTCATTGGCCGGAAGATGCTGCTCGAACAGAGCGGCTATGAAGTGCTTGAAGCGATGGGTGGGGACGAGGGACTAAAACTGTTCCGCTCCCATGCCGTGGATGCGGTGGTCGTCGACTACCAGATGCCGGGGATGAACGGCGACGTGGTGGCGGCGAAAATGAAACGGATCAACGCGCGCATCCCGATCATGCTCTTATCCGCCTACGGACCTCTGCCGAAGAACAAGTTGAGTTCCGTGGATTCGTTCGTATCGAAATCACAACCGCCCAATATTCTTCTGTCCACGCTGCGCGACCTGTTGGACGACGGGCACAAACCGTTCTTCTCCCGTTGGCTCGATCATTGGAAGAACCGTAACCAGGGGGCGACCCATTGAGATTCTTAAAGCAGCTTTTTGGACGAGGTTGCACACACCGGTTCTCGTGGCCGCGCATTGACGAAGACGGCCGTCATTATCAGAGATGCCTTGGTTGCGGAGCGGCATACGAGTACGACTGGGACTTGATGCAGAGGACGAACCGGCTACTGGTGGCATTGTCGTCGCTGAAATAGTCGAACTGGCATGGCGTACTCCCCTCGAATGCGTCGTGGAACACGCGCTGCGCGCGTCAGCCTGCAAGGCAGAATATCGGTCGCTCTTGTACTCGAAAATGGACGTCAACTCTCGGGCAAGCTGCATCAACTCTCGGTCACGGGCGGGTTGCTGGAAATCACGAAGTATCTTGAGGAGCGATCCAAAGTAGAACTGGCGATACCGCTTGGCGGTAGCTTGGTGCGGCCTGGCGCTGAAATGCTGTTTCCAATGTGGAGCGCTCACGGCTTTCTGCAGCCGTTCCGGATTACCCGCCTCTGGGCACAGGAACGGCAGGTGCTGGAGGCAGAAATCGCGGAACTGCTGAGGCAATCAGTGGCGCGATCCACTGCAGCGCAGGTGGTGGGACTTCGCCCTCGCTCCTTCTACCTGGGGTCGTTCTAGGCTCGGTCTCATTCCCGCGAATGCTTCTTAGGACCGTCTTTCCCCCCATTTATCTCCTCGCACAGTAGGCGTCGGGGACTACACTTGGGCAACCGCCTGAGTGCGCCGAAGAGTCCGACCGCACCGTCGTAGAAACCATTTTGGGACGAGAGGACGAAATTGTGATCTCACTCACAGACTGGAGACCGGGTGGATGTGCGAATCATCTCTGCCACCAACTGCGATTTACAACAGGACATTGCCGACCGGAAGTTCCGCGAAGATCTCTTCTACCGCCTCAATGTTTTTCCGATCGCCTTGCCTTCGTAGCGCGAGCGGCGGACGGACATTCCCATCCTGGTGCATCACTTTGTACCCAAGCACGCCGCATGGGCAAGCAAATTGAAGTGGTGCCTGAGGAGACAATGAAATTGCTGCAGAATTGGAACTGGCCTGGCAATATCCGCGAACTGGAGAACTTGATCGAACGCATGGTGATCTTAAGCAAGGGCTCGGTTCTGTCTGCGCCTCCGGTGGAATTGGAAGCACTGCAGGATGTCGGCGAGGACAGTCTCACCGAAATGGCGCGCGAGCACATTATTTGAGTTCTGCGGGAAACAAACGGGGTCCTGTCGGGAACGGATGGGGCGGCGAGCCGACTTGGGATCAAGCGGACCACGTTGCAGCCGATGATCAAGCGGCATGGGATTGAATTGCACGAGTACCGGCGTGGGAGTGGGGCATTCGTCAGTTAGGGCGGTTAGCCCTAGTCTTCCCGGGGAAGTCAAGATCAGAGAGTCAAAATCCCCCACCCTCTCGCGAAACGCGCGCGAGAAGGGCGGGGCACCCATTTTCCCAGATCACTTGGTGAGGCGGTTATATTTCTTCAGGGCTTCACGAAGGCGGTCATGCGGCAGGGCAATCACGGTGTGATTATTGATGCCGGTCATGGTTTCGGCGGCGACCATGGCATTGACCACGGCTTCTTCGGTGGACTGAACGGTCGCCAGAAAAATGGGATCGAGAGAATCGTTAGGAAGCATGGTGAGCTGGTGCAGTCCTTGGGTACCGACGGCGCCGGGATTCGCCGTGGAAAAGGCAATGAAGATGTCGCCCGAGCCGTCTCCAGAGTAGCTACCGTCACGGCCCAGGCCGAGAGAGATCTTCTTGGCGATACGCTTGAGTTGCGTGGGAATGAGCGGAGCGTCGGTGGCGACCACAACGATGATGGAGCCAACATCCTTTTGCCAGACGGTGTGCTCCGGAATTTCGCGGCCGACATTAATGCCCGCGATGCGAAGTTGTTCGCGCGATCCGTAGTTGCATTGCACGAGGACCCCGACGGTGTAGCCTCCCTCTTTTTTATCAAGCACTCGCGAACTGGTTCCGATCCCACCCTTGAATTCGTTGCAGATCATGCCAGTGCCGCCGCCGACGTTGCCTTCTTCCACCGGGCCAGTGTGGGCGACGTCAAGGGCGTGCCACGCGTCTTCGGGCTTAACGTGGAATCCGTTGATGTCGTTAAGATAGCCGTCCCAGGTTTCGGCGACGACAGGGAGCGACCACCAGTAGCCTTCCATGTCGGGTGAGCCGTGCTTGACCTTCCACGAGATGACGGCGTCGCGGACCACACCAACGCTGTGAGTGTTGGTGATCATGACGGGGCCGTTCAGGAATCCGGAATCGTCGACCCAGGTGGTGCCGGTCATTTCGCCGTTGCCGTTGAGAGTGAACCATGCGGCGAAGACGGCGTCGTTGCTGGCTTTCCCGCGAGGATGAATCGCAGTAACTCCGGTACGAACCGGGCCCTTGCCAATTTCGAGTTTGCCTTCGCCGGAGATGAGCGTGGTGTGGCCGACTTCAACTCCCTTCACGTCGGTGATCGCGTTGTTGGGGCCGGGGGTGCCGTCGAAGGGAACGCCGAGACCGCGGGCGCGTGGCTTCGTCTGAGCGGACATTGAGGCGGGCAGAGCGAGGATTAGAAAGATTGCAGTGCGGCGGAAGTGCGACCGGGACATGGGGCCTCCAACGAACTTGGAAGTATAAAGGATGCGAAGCGGGCGAGGAGTGGGCCGTTTGGTGCGTTCTGGGCGGCGAGGTTACAATCGCAAACAAGCGGGATCATCTAGGGGGATGAATTATGGATGGCTGGCGGAAAGCGGTGGTTCTCGGGTCAATCGGTGCGGCCGGAGTTTTATTTATGAAGAAGAAGTATCCGGCGGGGGTGCTGGCGACGGGAGTTGGTTTGGCGGTGCTGGCAGCAGAATATCCGGAGAAATTCGAGAGAGTGCGGCAGTCGCTGCCAGAATATTTCGAGCGCGGCATGCGGGTGATGGAGATGGCGGGACAGGCCGGCAAGCGGATCACCGAGGCTGCGGGACGGAGCGCGGTGGAGGCTTGGGAAGAGATTGGGGGATAGGAGCGGCGTCCGGCTTCGGGCTTCCAGATTGATCCATCCCTGACGACGGTCCGCGGAAGCCGATTACTACTCGATGCCGAGTTGCTTCTTGGCGTCGGGACTGAGGCGCTCCGGAGTCCAGGGCGGAGTCCACACCACATTCACAGTGCAGTTACTGACGCCGGGCAACTGCTCGACGCGTGATTTTACCTGGGCGCTGATGTTGACGTGCTCGGGGCAACCTTGCGCGGTCAGGGTCATTTCGACCGTGACGTTCTGTTTCGGTTCCTCGGGATTCTCGGCGGGCACGGGAGCAAAATCCACCTTGTAGATCAGGCCGAGATCGACGATGTTGACCGGGATCTCAGGATCGTAGCAACTCTTCAACGCGCTCATCACATCTTGTTCGGTAATCGTCGGCATGGCAGAACCCCTGTTTCAGTTTACAACGATTGGGAGGGAACGCGGGTGGTCGCGGAGGAGCCGCTGTTTCACGAGGGATGCAGTCTAGGGTTCGGGCTGGATGGGCGTTGAGCGGCATATCTGGTAGAGTCTTGCTGCATGATGAGTCCCGAAACCAAGCAGAGGATACATCTAGCGTTGTTGCTGGGGTTGGTTCTCTCGACGGCATACGCGGGGCATTACTTGTACCGGCGGCATGAAGACGAAGTCGCTGCCGACAAGCAGAAGAAGGCCCAGAACGTGGGCTATTCCAATCCGGATTACTACGTCAGCCCAAAGAAGCTTCATCCCTACGATGTGAAGAGCGCGAAGCAACTTACCGAGCAGCCAGTGTGGGTTAAGGAAGGCTATCGCTATACGTATTACTCCTACGACGCGGCGCGCAAGCAGGTGGACTTTGCGCACGACGCGGGACTGCTGCTGCCGATCGAAAAGCTGGTGATCAAAGACGTGATTACAGCGACACCCCCTGGGAAAAGCCAGCGGCGGCAGGTGATGGCGGTGTTTGAAAAAGAAGGGAAGACGTACGCGGTGCCGATTGGGTTTGAGGCAGAAGAGCAATACACGATTTATTCTGACGAAATGTTTTTCGTGGAAGATCCGCACGACTTGTACAAGCACTGGCCTCCCGATGTTTGGCAGGCGGTGGAACAGCACGAAGTGAAGCCGGGGATGAACGAAATGCAGGCCGACTTCGCCATCGGCATGGGAGTGCCGGATGCGGGAGGCGGGTCGGAAAAAACCGTGCACTATCCGAATGGGGGCAAGCCTCTAGTGGTGGTGTACGAAGATGGCAAAGCCGCGGAGATCAAACCAGGATCGCCGGCATCTTGAGCCTGGGGGGCTTAGGGTATGGCGACAATTTGCTTCGCGAGATTCCATCCGCGCAACGCAACTTGCGCCACTCCGTTCGTCGACTTCGCGGGATATTCAATTTCAATCTCTCTGCTTTCGCCTGGCAGTAGCGATACATAGTTGTCGCTGTAGTAGGCGGGAAGAATGCGTGAACCGTTGGCCGCGTTCAGCAAGGTCAGCTTGGTGGCAAGCGCGGCGGAAGTTCCGGTATTGCGCAGTTCGATTTTGACCCTGATGTTGTCGTTTGCAGGGATGGACTTGGCGATCGCCGACAAAGACGCGGTCGGAAGGCGATTCAGGTGACGATAGGACGCATTGTCTGCGCCAAGCCAATAGAAGTTTCGGGAGACGACTTCTGCCGACGAATTCCGCAGTTCCAGGCTTACCAGCACTATCTTTTCCGACGCAAGAAGCGGTGCAAGTTCCAACTGGAATCCATCGGTGAGCGCATCTGCGGCCGCATCTTTCTTCTCTTCTTTATGGAGCAGGAGCTTGTTCTCGAGCGAATACACATTGGCAACGAGCAACAAATCTGCCTGCGGATCGTTCGTGGTATTCACCAATGCAACGTCGTAGTTCGAGAGATCGAGTTGGATGTGGAGGGGTTCACATGCCTTTTTGACGGCGTAGAAAGAAGACTGCGTGTCGTAGTCGGCGTTCAAGATCTGCCAGGTGTTGCTGGGCCATGCAGGCTGGGTCATCCACAGCATGCGTCCACTGTTCGGAGACCAGAGGTGCGCGTTCATGCCCTCGAAGATGGCGCGGTGATCCACATAATCCAACATTTGCGCCTTGCGCTCGAAATCTTCCAGACTGACGGGAGCGCCGAACTCCGCCTGCATTTGCGCCATGAACGGAGCCATGTCGCCGTTTCCGCTTTGATGCCAGTCGTGATAGGCCCAATCGTCGCCGATGGGCCACTGATCTTCTTTTGGAATCCAGGCGCGGAATGACTCGAGCGTGGAGAATGATGGCGTCCCGGTTTCGACGGAGAAGCCGTGGTTCAACGCCGTGTAGTAGAGAGTCGGGTCCATGTACTTGTACGGGCCGCTGTTTTGCAGATTGACTTGGTTCGAACTCGGGAAGTAGTAGCGTGTTCCATCCAGCGAGTTGATCAAATCGATCAGGCCCTCGTTAATGACCGGCTGAGGAACGCCTTCATTGCGACCGCACCATACGACGATCGACGGATGATTGCGAAAGCGCAGGATGGTGTCGCGGGCGTTGTCGAGAAACAGCGCTGGGTTCTCAGCTTCGACGTTATAGTTCTGCGTGGACTCCCAGAAATCGTTCCAGACCATCAGTCCGTATTCGTCGGCGAGATCGAAGAACGTTTGCTCGGTGTCTTGGCCGACCCAGTTGCGGATGATGTTCAGGTTGGCGTCGCGGTGCAGGCGAAAGTAGGGCTCGAGATGTTCGCGGGAGACACGTTTGCGGGAATCGTCCATGCCCCAGTTGCCGCCGCGAGCGGCGATGCGCACCCCGTTCACCTTGATTACGACGTAGGGAGAAGTCTTCGTGTCGTCGAGCATCTTCACCGAGGGCGAGGATTCTCCGCCAGGCGCCAGGGATGCGACCCAAGACTTCCAGCCATCTTTCCATTCTTGAGGGAGACTCGCTGGGAAGGGATCGGCCGCGGGGATTTCGCGCATGCCTTCGTGGCGGACGTCCACGACCTGTTCGTGTTTCAGCCTCGCGGTGGTTGGTGAGTATTCCAAGCGGCGGAGGTGGCCGGTGCTGTCGAGCAGACTCAACTCGTAGGTGATCTCACGGATTCCGAAGCGCACATCTTTTGCGTCAGACTCGGTGGTTCCCTCGGAGAAGGTCAAGTGAAGTGTATAAAAATCTGGCTTGCCATAGCCGTTTGGCCACCAGAGGCGCGGGTGTTGGACCGTCAGTTGCGCGAATTCAGCGGGCGTTAACTTCACCGAACTTTTGCCCGGAGACAACGTGACTTGTTTGGTCACCATAGTGTCACCGAAGGTGGCCTTCAAGGTGCCAGTCACGGGCGACGCTCGACACGTTCTCCAGCGGCACCGTGATCTCGACGTCGGCGAATGATGTGTCGGGCAGTGGCAGGGACGTGACTACTTGCGCGTCGCCAATCTCCACCGTGCTGGTTGCGGTCAGTGTGACCGGCTGCCAGATTCCACTGTCGCGATCGCGGACGGCGGGAATCCAATCCCATCCTTCGGTAGCGACGAACGTGGGACCGTCGAGACACATGATGCCGCCGTTTTCTCCGGGGCCACCCTTGACGGATTGTTCCTGGGGAATTCCGGGATGAGGAGGCGGCGAGATGCGCACAGCAAGAACGTTCACTTTGTCGGACGTTATGGCGCTGGTTACGTCGAAGGTGCCCCGGATGAATGCTCCTGTGATCGAGCCGAGTTGCTGGCCATTAAGCCACACGGCTGCATGGTAGTTGATGCCTTCGAAGGTGAGGGTGAGGCGGCGTCCGCGCGCGGACTTAGGCGCGTGAAATTCTATCCGATACCAGTAGTCCTGTTTGTTCAGGCTCTCCGGGATTGCGAGATTGTTCAAGCCATAGTCGGGATCGGGATAGATGCCGCGATCGACCATGGTGGTGAGCACGGTTCCGGGAAGGGTTGCGTACATCCAATCCTTGGCGTTGAAGCCGATTTGGGAGATGGCCGCGCCATCTGCGGTTATTTTCGGGGCGGGAATCATGTGCCAGCCTGCGGCCAGGGTCCATCGGCTTGGACCATTCGCCTGAAGAACTTCCTGGGTTTGCGGGGTCTTGGCGGTGGGAGTAGAGAATGGCGCTTTGCTGCGCGGCATCGTTGAGGGATCTTGAGGCGCGCGGTATCCGGCCTGGCCGCGCGTTTGCACTGGCCACGGCTTCGAGCCTTCTTCGAATTCGAGGTTCGCGAAATCCTCGGGCTTCCGAGCGAGCTGTTTAATTTCATCGCTGCGGAGTGCGATTCGAATCAGGGTGAGCGAAGCGATGGTGCCGCCGAAGTGATGCCAAGGCTCAGCGGGCGACGAGGGTGGGGCCATCAGTAGAACAGGGTTGATAGTGCCCAAGTCCGCCTTGCCGCTGGCAACTTGCGTGCCGTCGCTATAGAGATGGAACTCTTCTCCGTCGAAGGTTGCTGCGAGGAAATGCCATTTTCCGGGCGCGAGCGTCGCGGGGCCGGAGAGGCTATTGTCCTTGCCCATCCAGAGAATCAGGTGATTGCCGTCGAGCGCGAGGTACCTTGAGAACTCGTCCGTCGGATCGCCGAAACCTGCGACCAGAGTCAGTGCGTGCGAGGCTTCCGCTGGCTTCACCCATGCGTAGAACGACCAGGGTGAATCTGCACGCAGAACTGAGTCGTTCTTAACGAGTGGCTTCTTAAGGCCATCGCCGTCGGGTAGAAAGACTCCATTAAACGGACCGTAGAGAGAAGGATCGTTCGTGACCGGTGTCTGGGAGTGGCCGCGAACGGCGGTTGCCATAAGGACGATCGAAATCATCGCAGATAAGATCAGAAAGCGAGACGCAGCGCTCGAAGTCATGAAGGCTCCCGGACGGAACAACTGGAAATAATTGCCGACGGTGAAGTGGAATCGTATCAGGACTCGGCGAGGCATCCTAGGCGAGATGCAAAATCTGGATTGCTCGTATCGAAAAAACAGGTCGGACTAAGTGTTTATATGGATTGACCCTAACGGATCGCTCTCGTAGTCTAATTTGCAGATGCTGTCTCATGTCCATCATCGCCATCACCATCACGCGCATAGCGCGACGGCGGCGATGTGCACCTGAGATTGCAGACTTGAGATAACCGCATTTTTTCAGGAGTTCCGGCCCGCTGACGCGAAAACGCTCAGCGGGCTTTTTGTTTTTCCGAATATAAGGAGTACGAGTATGAATGCTGAATTTGATTTCGACAAAATGGGTGGACTTCTTCCGGCAGTCGTGCAGGATTCAACCGACGGACAAGTCCTGATGGTGGGATTTATGAACTCTCAGGCGCTGGAACGCACGCTGGAGGGTGGCTATGTGACGTTCTTCAGCCGGACGCGGCAGAAGCTCTGGATGAAGGGCGAGAGCTCGGGGAATCGGCTGCGGGTCGTCTCAGCCTGCACCGACTGCGACCGCGACACTTTGCTGTTGCGCGTTGAGGTGGAGGGAGCAGGAGTTGTCTGTCACCGCGGGACTCGTTCGTGTTTCACGGAGTCGATTCTGACGCGGCCTTTGGACGCTGCTGCGAGCCTGCCTAGGGAGGCGCGATGAAGCTGCGCATCGGAATTCCGAAGGGAAGCCTGCAGGAGGCAACGTTGCAGCTTTTTGCGCGAGCTGGGCTTCCTGCGTATACGAATGGGCGCTCATATTTCGCCAGCACGGCGGATCCGGAGATCGATTGCATGTTGATCCGGGCGCAGGAGATGGCTCGCTATGTCGAGCACGGAGCAATTGACGCGGGACTGACGGGGCACGACTGGGTGATCGAGAGCGGGCTCGAAGTCGTCACGGTAAGCGATTTGATTTATGCCAAGCGCAGCCGCGGCAAAGTGCGGTGGGTGCTGGCGGTGCCGGAGGATTCGCCGGTCCAGCGGGCGGAGGAACTCTCGGGGAAGATTATCGCCACGGAGCTGGTAAAGGTCACGCGCGACTACTTTTGCAAGAAAGGAGTCGATGTGCGGGTGGAATTCTCCTGGGGCGCTACCGAAGTCAAGCCCCCAATGCTGGCCGACGCCATCGTCGAAGTCACCGAAACCGGCAGTTCGCTCAAGGCCAACCGGCTGCGCATTCTGGAAACGGTGCTGGAGTCGAACACCCAGCTCATCGCCAATAAATCTTCGTACGGCGATCGCGAGAAGCGGCGAAAGATCGACAACCTGGCGTTGATGCTGCAAGGTGCGATGGAAGCGCAGGATCGCGTGGGGCTGATGTTGAACGTGAAGAAGGAACACTTGGCGGCGGTGCTGGCGGTGTTGCCTGCGCTGCAGAAGCCAACGATTTCTCATCTGAGCGATGAGGACTGGCTCGCGGTTAACACCGTGATTGACGAGGGGGCGGCTTGGGATGTGATTCCGCGGCTGAAAGAGGCGCGGGCGCAGGGCATTGTGGAGTATCCGCTGAACAAGGTGGTGCTGTGATGCGGATTGTTTCTGGGGGCGAGGCTGGCGCGCTGGTGCAGCGTCTTGCCGCACGAGGCACGCAGTTTAGCCGGTTAGAGCCGCCAGTGCGCCGCATTGTTGAGGGTGTGCGGCGGGGCGGGGACCGAGCGCTTCGGCGGTATGCCGAGAGATGGGACGGGTTAGACGCGAAACGGCCTATGCGAGTGTCTGAGGAAGAAATGGCTGCTGCGCTAAAGGAGATTGCTCCGGAGTTGCATAAATCTTTGCTTCAGGCTGCGCGGAACATTCGACAGTTTTGTGAATGGCAAAAGCCCGGTGACTGGATGCGGAGTCGCAGCGGAATTTCTCTCGGCCAGATGGTGCGGCCGCTGGAATCGGTGGGGTGTTATGTGCCGGGAGGGCGTTACCCGCTGGTTTCAACCTTGCTGATGACTGTGATTTCTGCGCAGGTCGCGGGAGTGAAGAACATCCGCGTCGTGTCGCCGCAGCCGTCGCCAGAAGTTTTGGCAGCGGCGGCGCTATTGGGTGGGCACGAGTTTTACCGCGTGGGTGGGGCGCAGGCCGTCGCCGCATTGGCCTATGGGACCAGCAGCATTCCGCGAGTGGACAAGATTGTGGGGCCCGGCAACGCCTACGTCACGGTTGCGAAGAAGTTAGTCTCGTTTGATTGCGCGATTGATTTTCTGGCAGGGCCTACAGAAGCGGTAGTGCTGAGCGACTCCGGTGTACCTGCGTTCATTGCGGCGGATCTGGTGGCGCAGGCCGAGCATGATCCGGAAACGCTGTCGCTGTTGATCACGACTTCGCGCGAGTTAGCGCGTTCGGTGAGGGTGAATGCGGCGCAACTTGCGAAGGAGAATCCGATCGCACAGAAATCGCTGCAAGCTCGGGGCGCAATACTCATTGCGGAATCTCGCCAACAGGCGCGGGACTGGGCTAATCGAATTGCGCCAGAGCACATCACCGTTGCCGAGGAAGATTTGCCCTTTATTCAGAATGCTGGCTCGATCTTCGTGGGGGATTACTCAGCTCAAGCAGCGGGAGACTACGCTTCCGGGCCCAACCACGTTCTGCCGACTTCGGGGCAGGCTCGATTTCGAGGGGGGCTTAGCGTGTCCGATTTTATGAAGGTGATTACCGTGCAACAACTCTCCGCCAAAGGCTTGAGGCGGATTGCACCGGCGATCGAATGTCTTGCCGCTGCTGAGGGCCTGCCCGCTCATGCGCAATCGATCCGCGTGAGGTGCGAGCATGCTTAGCCCGCGGGAAGCAGTACGCACGCTGCCTTCGTATCATCCGCCACTGGCGGGGCGAGATGGGCTGCGACTGGATTTCAACGAAAACACGGTGGGGTGCTCGCCGCGAGTGCTCGAGCGTCTGCGTCAGTTGGGCCCGGAACAGCTTGCCCGCTATCCCGAGCGCGGGCCGGTGGAAGGTGCGGTGGCAGGCATCCTGGGAGTCGCGGGGGAAGAACTACTGCTGACTAACGGCGTGGATGAAGCGATTCATTTGCTCTGTGAGACTTACCTTGAGCTTGGCGACGAAGCGCTGATTGTTGTGCCCACGTACTCGATGTACCGGATTTATATGATGGCGGCGGGTGCGAAGGCGATCAGCGTTCCGGCGGACGAGAATTTTGTTTTCCCGGTTGATGTTCTGTGCAGTCGAGTTACGCCGCGCACGCGGCTGATCGCCATTGCGAATCCAAACAATCCGACGGGATCGGTTGTGGGCTCCGAAGATCTGCTGCGAATTGCACGCTCGGCATCCGATGCGGCCGTCCTTGTCGATGAAGCGTACTTTGAGTTCTACGGTCAAAGCATGCTCGGTATCCGCAAGGAGTGTCCGAACCTTTTTGTGGCGCGCACCTTCTCCAAGGCGTACGGACTGGCGGGGCTGCGCATGGGCGCGCTGCTTGGCGACGCTGAACAAATGCAGTCGGTGCGGCGCGTCAGCTCGCCTTACAACGTGAACGCGGTGGCGCTGGCTTGTCTGCCAGAGGCACTCAGAGATCAGGCTTACATCGAGCACTACGTGGGCGAGGTTCGCGAATCACGGGCACGGCTGGAGGAGGCTCTCGAAAGAATGGGAATTCAATTTTGGGCAAGCCAGGCAAATTTTGTTCTGGCGCGTGTGGGGGCGGCGGCTTCTTTTGTCGAGCACATGAAGCGGCGAGGCATTCTGGTTCGCAACCGGTCGGGAGATTACGGGTGTGAGGGATGTGTGCGCATCACGCTGGGTCCGCGCGTGCATGCGGATCGCTTGCTCACCGCGCTGCAGGAGACGTGCGAAGAGCTCGGGATCGCGCAAGGAGCATCGCGACGATGAGAAAAGGGACTATCAAACGGGTCAGCAAAGAGACGCAGATTCAGATCGCGCTCACGATTGAGGGGCGCGGGCGCTATCAGGTGTCTACGGGAATTCGATTCTTCGATCACATGCTGGAATTGTTCGCGCATCACGGAGGCTTCGATCTGAAGCTCAAGGCCCGAGGAGATCTCGACGTCGACCAGCACCACACAGTGGAGGATGTTGGGATTGTTCTTGGGCAAGCGTTTGACAAGGCGCTGGGAAGCAAACGCGGCATTCTTCGCGCTGGATATTTTCTGATGCCGATGGACGAAACGATGGGAATGGCTGCAGTTGATTTCTGTGGACGCACTGCAGCGGTCGTTGACACCAAGGTCCGCACGCGGTTGGTCGGCGATCTGCAGGCCGAACTGGTTTATGACTTCTTTGAGGGTTTTGCCCGAGGAGCGCGTGCCAATGTTCACGTGCGAACGCTGTACGGGCGATCGAGTCACCACAAGATTGAGGCGCTGTTCAAGGCGTTTGCGCGAGCTTTGCGCGCGGCTTGCTGGCGTGACCGGCGCATGGCGAGACTTTTGCCGAGCACCAAGGGAGTGCTGTAATGATTGCAATTGTCGACTACGGCGCGGGCAACCCGGTTTCGGTGAAAAAGGCACTCGACTGGTTGGGGCAGGACTGCGCCATTACTTCTGATCCTGCGCTGGTCGCTTCGGCGACGAAGGTAGTGCTTCCCGGGGTCGGTCATTTTACCTCGACTGAATCGCTGGAACGCACAGGGTTGAAGCAGGCCATTGTAGAGTCCCTCAGTCGAGGCATTCCGTTCCTGGGCATCTGCGTTGGCATGCAGTGGATGTTTGCCGGCAGCGAAGAATCAAAGTCGACGCGCGGCTTGGGCGTGTTCGACGGGGAGTGCCAGCGCTTTGCATCGAGCGTGAAGTCGCCTCATGTGGGTTGGAATCAGATCGAGGTCGACTCATCGTCACGGTTGATGCGCGGTGTGCCCTCGGGCTCGTTTGTATATTTCACGCATTCATTTCGTGCGCCGGTCACGTCGACGACGGTGGCCTGTTGCGACTACGGCGGGCCGTTTTCGGCAGCGGTGGAGCGGGATCATCTGTTCGGGGTGCAGTTTCATCCCGAAAAATCGGGGGAGATTGGTTTGAAGATACTGGGTAATTTCTGTGTGCTTTAACATGCTGACGAAACGAATTATCGCTTGCCTGGATGTGAATGGCGGCCGGGTCGTGAAGGGCGTGCAGTTTGAGAACCTGCGCGACGCGGGGGACCCGGCGGAGTTGGCCAAGGCGCATAGCGCGTCGGGAGCCGACGAGATCGTGCTGCTGGATATTTCGGCAGCGCACGAGCGGCGCACGACTCTGCTCGACACCGTGCAGCGGGCGGCGCGGCAGTTGTTTATTCCTTTTACCGTAGGCGGCGGCATTCGCACGCTGGAGGATGCGGCGGCGGTGTTTTCGGCGGGCGCGGACAAGATCAGCATCAACTCTGCCGCGCTGGCCGATCCAGATCTGATTACCCGAATCGCATTGCGATTCGGGTCGCAGGCGGTCGTGGTGGCGATTGACGCCAAGCGGTGCGGGGATGGGGCTCGCTGGGAATCGTATACCCATGGAGGGCGCACGAGTAGCAGACGCGATGCGGTTGCCTGGGCGCAAGAGGCGGAAGACCGCGGCGCGGGCGAGATCTTACTGACTTCGATGGACCGTGACGGCACGGGCATCGGTTTTGATTGCGAGTTGACGCGGGCTGTGGCCGACATGGTCCGAATTCCGGTGATTGCCTCTGGCGGCGCGGGCGGCGCACAACACTTTGTCGAAGTCTTCCGCGAGGGGCATGCTGACGCCGCGCTGGCGGCGTCGATTTTTCACTATGGTTTCAGCCGGCTGTCCGACCTCAAACAAGAGATTGGCGCGGACGGCATTCCGGTGAGGTGGCCATGCTGATTCCGTCGATCGACTTGATGGGCGGCAAGATCGTCCAGTTGGTGCAGGGCCGGAAGAAGGCTTTGGAGTTCGACGACTTCGTTGCGTGGGTGGATCGCTTCTCGAAGTACCCGCTGGTGCAACTCATTGATCTCGACGCTGCGATTGGCACGGGGAACAATGTCGAGCTGGTGAGGGAATTGGCTCGGCAATTGCCGTGCCAGGTAGGTGGGGGGATTCGAACCGTGGAGGCCGCGCAAGCGGCACTGGCCGCGGGAGCGCGGAGGGTCATCCTCGGATCGGCGCTGTTCGCTGAGGACAAGCTCGACGTGGGATTCGCGGAGCGGTTGGCCGAAGCGGTCGCTCCCAGCCGATTGGTTTTCGCCCTCGACGCCGTGGGAGGTCGGGTGGCGATTCACGGGTGGCGAAAGGTGACAGCCGTGACGCCGCTCGAAATGGTAGTGGCTCTGGAGCCGTGGTGCGGGGCCTTTCTCTATACGCATGTGGAAACCGAAGGCCTGCTAGGAGGATTTCCGCGCGAGGTGATTCGCCCGCTGCGGGAGGCTACTGCGCGACAACTCATCGCGGCGGGGGGAATCCGGAGTCAAGAAGAGATCGACGAATTACATGCCATGGGCGTGGATGCCGTGGTGGGAATGGCGATCTACAAGGGGCTCTTGCCGCAGTTCGTCACTTCGGGAGGATGAGGGCTTCCGCCTTGCGAATCGCTTTCTCGTGCAGATCCCAGGAGTGGATCGCCTTTCGACATCCTTCGCGAGCGAGACTGGTGCTGAGTTTCCGCTCTGCTTCGTCGAAGGCTTTTTCGGCGTCTAGGTGGGCGCGGTAGGCTTCATCATCGGCCTCGCGGCTCTTGCTGGCGTTGATAGTTGCATCCGGGGCAGTCTTCGCTAGCAGGGGATGCGGGTGACGCGTGGAGACGGTTCCGGCCGTTTGCATCACCGGCGCTTCGTAGGCCCTTCTGACAGGCTCCGGCCAACGCTCTCGAACAGCCTGGCTCGCGTGGTCGAGGGCGGCGTTGGCCAGATCGGCAGTCTTGCGCACTCGTTTCTTTTCGCGCAGCCACTTCATGACCGACCAAGCCATCGCTTCGGTCATTAACGCTTTGGCGGTTTCGACTTCAGGAAGTTTTTCCATCGCTTCAGTTCAAAGAGATAGGACTCACCTTCTCTTTTCCACCAATAGATTCCTTGTTCGCGCAAGTAATTCCGGTGACGGTGGTCACACTTTGCAGTGATGTGACGCAAATCATGCACTGCGCCTATTGACTGGAAGCCACGTGGCTACTACAGTTTGATTAATGCTGCAATGCAGCAATGGAGGCATTATGCCAACCCACACCAAGAACCACGAAGATGAGTCTCCCCTGGCGATTCTGACGGAACTGGCCGTCGAGGGGACGTCGAGTCTCGTGGAAGCACAGCGAGCCTTTCTTAATCTGGCACAACAGGAAAACGATATTATCTGCAACGGAGTCAAAGAGCGGATTGGCGGCTTCATGCCGGCCGTTGCTGTGACAGGCCTCGTACAGCGCAGCCTGGAAACACTCATCGGGATGCAGGAGGAACTGCTGACCACCACCAGCAAGCAGACGCTGCAGTGGTTAGAGTCAGAAAAAGCAGGGAAGGATAACCGCGTGGCACACCTCGTCGAGTTTGCCCGCGAGGGAATGGAGGCCTTCACGCGTGCTCAGAAGAAGTTCCTCGAAGCAGTGGCACAGGAGACCGCAAAGGCGACCAGCGGCAAGAGGCCACACGACGGCAAGGTCGAGAAAAAGACAGAGGTCGCACAACTGGCGCGCGAGGCCGGAAATGCTTTTATCGAGGCGCAGAAGAGGCTGCTCGACGTCATGGGTCAGCAGATGAATGTGAACCTGGACGCGGCGACTCGAACGATCGGAATGGTGTCACCATCTCAGCTCTTGCCAATTGCGACTCGGACCGGCCAAGGTGTGAAGAGCTTCTTTGACTCGGAGAAGTCGATCTTTGGGTCGCTGATCAAGCCGCCGAAAAAGAACGTCGGACGAGCGGCCAAACATGGCCGGGCTCGCACAACGCGTCGGCCGAAGGCTGTGACGGTCTAGACTGGGTGAAACTGCAACGGGCGGGGATCGGTTTACGACGACCGAAAATTCCTTCCTGTGGCCGCTTGCGCGGTTGTTGATTGCGGCAAGCGGTTCAGCAACGCCCGTTCCCACTGCAGCCACAAACGGCTGGTATAAAGCAGAGCGCTGCACTGAAGCGTGAGCCAGTCGCGCATCATGAGTGGGGAACGGAACGCAGAGCGGTTGGAAATCCAATGCTGGGCGACGTGGCGCGCGAGGGTGAATCCCATTCCCGTGTCTGCGCCGACAATGTCGCCCAGTATCCCTTCCAGCGTAAACATCACTTTCGACAGCATGATCAGGGAACTGGGGAACCTTACGCCGCTGATCGCGACGCGCTCCACGAGTCGCATTGCATCGGCTCCGCTAGGCATGCGGGACGGCGGGAGTTCGTCCAGGAACCTTGCTGCGGTCTCCCGAACTCTCTGGCCGCGAGGCGAAGTCATCCGAATGCGCGGCTGACTGAGCGCGACGATTTCGTTGGACGTGCCGACTGGATCCCGCAGGCTGACCATCAGAAATAAGAGCGCGAGGTGACGGCGCTGTTCGCGGCTCAGACGTTCGCGCAGGGCCCAGTCGAGGATGACGAGTTCGCTGGTCTTGTTGCTGTACAGCAAGTTGCCCGCGTGGGGATCACCGTGAAAGATTGCATCTGGTGTCGAGGAGAAAAGGGGCACGGCGACCAGGGCTTCGACCAGTTGTTCGGCGACCGCTCGACGACGTAGGACTGGCAAGCGTGCGGCCGCGCTGGTGACTTTAATTCCTGCTTCCTCGGTGAGCGCGGTGATCGTAGGCGTGCACAAAGGCCGAATCAATTTTGGGATGCGCACCCCGGGAAAGCCGCGATAGAGAGCCCCGGCTTCGACCAGCGTCTTCTGTTCACGCGAGAAATTCACTTCGTGGCGAAGCAGGCGCCGTACCTTGCGAAATGTGTCGGGAATAATGTGGGGCGCAAATCCGTAGGCATGATGGCGATCGCCGAAGTACTGCGCCAGGCGTTGCAGGTAGTCCATATCTTCGGAGAAGTATTCGGGAATATGCGGTTTCAGGACTTTGAAGACGCCGCGCTCTCGCTTTCCGGTTTCTGGGTTGCGCCACGTGAAGCGGATGACCGCACTGACGCTGGCTTCTTTGAGTATTTTCAGTGAGATTTCTACGGCGTAGGTTTTGACCTTTGGTCCTAGCGCCTTTTGGATGATGGCGCAAATGTCTTCTGCTTGCACGTCGCGAATCCCGTTTTCCAGTTTGGCGAGGGCGCGGCGCAGGGAGGTGTGGAGATGCTGATTGCGAGCGATAACCTGGCCAAGTTTCTGCAAGCCGGGGACCTTCGCGATGAGCCGCAGCAAGCGCACCTCGGGCGAGGTCTTGGGCGGCAGTTCGATTTGCTCCAGAAGTTTTGGCGCTAGCCGGGCGGGCGAGAGGCGCGTAACCACGAACATCATCGCGTCACGTACCGGCGGACGCCAATTCTTGTAGGCTTCTGGGACCAGGGTATCGACGGGCACGATCTCGTCGACGATCCAGCGCGCCATCGCATCGCGAACGGATGAAGCGGCGGGACTTCGGAGGGCGTCTTCAATCAAGCGGATCTTCTCGGCCGGGGTTGCGCCTTGGGGCAGGAAATTCTCCAAGGCGGTACGCAACTGTTCGGGCGCGAGCAGGCGGAGGCCCGCTGCGATGGCGGATGCATCCAGCATAGGAGTGGGTACCGTTCACACTATGGGCTGCCGGATACAGACGCGCAGTGACCAGCATCACCGGAACGTCAGAAGTTCTGTGAGATAGTCTAGGTTTTGGAGCAGGAATGCCGTGGCTACTCTGAACGAAGTATTTTCGGGATTGTCGGTGAAACGCCGTTACGAAGTCTGGTTTCTTCGCATGGGGTTGGCGGACGGCAGTGGAGCATGGTGGTTCCGCTACTTACTGATGAATCCCGGGCGAGGCGGTTTTGCCAGAGACCCACGGGGGATGCCTGTGCAAGTGTGGGCCACATGGTTCCCGACGGGTGAGAAGCCCCAGAGTTTTATTCAGGGATTCCCACTGCAAGGAGTGGATCTCAGCGGAAGAGGGCAGAGTCCGCTTCACTTTCGCATGGGCGAGAATTCCATCGAAGAAGATTCCTGCAGGGGATCGTTGAACGTCGATGGGCATGCCGTCTCCTGGAATCTGCGGTATCGTTCCGCATTTGCGGTGACGCTCAGCAACAAGGGCTGGATCGGCTTCTCACGAACGCCACACTCGGATGCGCTCTTCTCCGGGCAGATCACGCTGGATGGGCGGAGCTTTGCAGGCGAGCCCTTAGGGTTTGGACTGCAGGGACACAACTGTGGATACCGGCATCGCAACTTCTGGAGATGGGCGCACGCTTATTTTTCTCTCCCCGGGCGTCCCGCAAGCACGTTGGAAGCCTTGGTCTACGAGATGCCGTTTGGACTGGTCTTTCGCAAGGCGGTGCTGTGGCACGAGGGGCAGAAGTATGTGTTTCGGAAATTGGAGGAGTCCGGCGTCACGAAGGAACCATTCCAGTGGATGTTCACTTGCGTCGGACGCACCGGATTACGGGTCGAGGCGGCCATCGACGGGCCCGGTTCCAGCGTGCATCGTCTTCCTTATATAAAGACGGATTGCACGGGCAGCTTCGAGGTCTGGAACAATAGCCTGGCATCGGCGTCGCTTCTGATACAAACTGCGAGCGGACGGCCAGAGCGGTTAGAAGCGGCTACTGGCGCGGTGCTGGAGATGGTGGGCTAATCTCGCGTCGCGAAAGATGATGGCCGGAACTATTCGGACGATTGTGCTCTGGCCAGTCGCTCGGCGACGACCAGGTAGGCCGCTGGGTTGAACGCCATTCCAATGTGAGTACCCGGAACCTCCACGTCCTTTTCCGGATCCAGGGTCATGCAATAGCGCCAGTCGACGATACCGTCCTGGCGCGTGTAGATGGCAGTTTCAAGCATCGCGTTCGCAACCTTGCGGTGAAGGGAATCGAGAAAATTGCAGGTACAGCGTCCGGTATAACAATCGGGCAGGACTCCGGTGCCGTGCTCTTCGAGAATGCGGAGGCGAACCGCTTCGGCGGCACGAAGGACGGCGCGATTCGCAACCGTGCCGCGGATCGGTGCTGCCAGGGTGATCACGGAGGCCACGTCCTTCGGCCGGTCGCCCGCCACCGATCGAGCGATTACGCCGCCGAGGCTGTGACCGATCAGGTGAATCTTGCGCCCCGTGTCTGCCAGGGCCTTTTCGATCGTCTGATTCAGGCGGCGCTGGATTAGCAGGTTCGGACACTCTGCGTTGATGCCGATACCGGAAAAATAGGGGCGATATCCGATCCGCCGCAGCCACGCGTGCAGTTCCGTTAGATAGAGATCGGTGCCAAGAAAGCCGGGAATAATAATGACTGCGGAGCCATCGCCGCGCGGCACTCCCAAGCCGTAGTACACCGGCGTGGCGTGCAACAGCAGAATCTCAGCTCCGAAAAGAGCCTCGGTCCACACGCTGGAAGTGTTGGCTTTGGGATAGGGCTGGGGAACAGCCTTGCGCCGCTTGGTCGGGGAAGGACGCGCTGCTGCTTTTTTCAGTTTACGCCGCAAGTTCGTCCCTGGGTCAGCCCGATCAGCGCGTCGAGGCGCGAAACGAGCGAATGCTGCACTGCACAATTATACTGCGGGAGGCTCGCCTGTCCAAGAGACATTTCTGAGAGAACATCCCAAGATTTGTGTGCAAAATTCTGCAAGCTTAATGCTTCTTGCGGGGGCGGCGTTTTGGGGGCACGGGTTTTTTCAGGCGAGCCTCGAGTTCCGCCACCCGCTGGCGAAGGGCCTCAACCTCCGGTTCCGAGTCCCTGGCCGAAGGGGGCGAGGCAGTGGTTCCCAGAAAGCGTTTCATCATATCAACGGGCGAGAGAATGGCGGACTGGACTTCGCTCAAGCGGTTCTGCACGGCATCCTGCACCTTTTCATAGGTATCAAATGCGGATTTCAGATACCACATGAGAAACTCCTGCCGCACCTCATCGGAGGCGATGATCAATTGCCGCAACAGTTCAAGGGGCAGGCCCGTGGGCTTGTCCTTGGCGTCTTCGGTGATGATCTGCGTCAACAAGACGCGGGTCAGATCCTGCCCGGACTTGGCGTCGACGACTTTCACCTCGCGGCCAGCGCGAATGTGAGCCGCCAGATCGTCGAGGTTCACGTAACGACTACTCGTCGTGTCGTACAACCGGCGATTGCCGTATTTCTTGATGAGGATGGTCGAAGGTTTCATGGGGCGCTTTTCCATGCTGCCCTGCACAAGGATGCAGGAATATCTTGACACAGGACCTTTCTCTTCGTATAGTTTAGCTGATGCTGCAATGCAGCAATCGGAGGTATTTTATGGCAGCGGCAACAAAGCATGAATCTACTCACCCGAAAGAGTCGTCGACCTTCACTCTGCTTTCGGGTTGGGCGCAGCAAGGGGCGCAAACACTGTTCGCGACGCAACGGATCCTGATCGACCTGGCGATGCGGCAGAATGCCAGCGTGATGCACGCCGTACGGCAGCAACTGTCGGACCCGCATCATTCTCCCACCGCGGTTCTTGGCGAGATCGCCGAGGATGGCCTGAACAATTTTCTGGAAGGACAGAAGGTTCTACTCGAACTGGGCAAACAACAGAATGAACTCCTGATCACGGGCGTGAAAGAGCGGATGGGAGACTGGCCTGCGGCGCATGCGATGACCGATCTGCTGCGGCGCAGCGTGGAGACTTTCATCGAGATGCAGGAAGAGTATCTGAAGATTGCCGGCAAGCAAACGCACGCCTGGGTCGAGTCCGCCAAGGCCGGCAAGCCGTACCAGCCGGAGCATGTGGTGGATCTGGCCCGCGAGAGTATGGAGAACTTCGTCAAGGCACAGAAGAAGTTCATGGACGTCCTCGCGGATGAGACAGCAAGGGCGACCGGCGGCAAACACGGCAATGCTGGAAAGAAGACAAAGAAGACTGAGTTGCCGGAACTGGCGCGCCAGGCCACAGACGCATTCCTGGAAGCCCAGAAGCGGCTGGTGGACGTCGCGGGACGGCAGATGAACACTACTGTGAAGACGGCAGGCAAGACGCTGGAACTGCTGAAGCCATTTCCATTTCTTCCCGTGAGTGAACTTACGCGCGAGGCAGTGAAGAGCTACGTCGATGCCCAGAAACAACTGATGGACATGATGGTAAAGGCGCCGAATGGAGCGAAAGCCGCGACCAAGGCTACTCGCAGGCCGGCGAAGAAGGCGGCAGCAGCCGCCTGAAGGACGGATTTGTCTGCGGTTGACAGGGTTCTAGTCAATGCCTATGCGTCTTCGGGCGAGAGACCAGCTCTTGCCCGAGGGCGCCATTTCGCTCGACCTCGGGAGACGAGGGTCGGCAGCCACGTATGAAAACCCCGCTGCTGCCGACTCACGTTTGTGTCCTGAGCTGAACCGAAACCCACGAGCAAATATTTTGAGGGAGAGGAATATGGCTACGCTGACCGCAGTACCGGGTAGCAAGATCCGCGGCGGCAGTTTCCTGATCGAGGAGCGGGCGCCGGAAGATGTTTTTACTCCAGAAGATTTCAGCGAGCAGCATCGACTCATCGCGCAAACCGCGGAAGAATTTGCAATCAAGGAAATCGTTCCCAATATTGAAAACATGGAGCAAAAGAATTTCACCATTGTCCGAGAACTGGTGAAGAAGGCCGGAGAGCTTGGGTTGAGCGGGGTGGATGTGGCCGAGCAGTACGGCGGCATGGAGATGGATAAGGTCACTTCCGCGATCATCGCGGACCGGATCGCCAAGTATGGCGGCTTCAGCACAACGTGGGGCGCTCACACCTGCATTGGCACACTTCCCATCGTCTACTTCGGGACGGAAGAGCAGAAGAAGAAATATCTGCCAGGTCTGGCCAGCGGAGAAACCGTCGGCGCGTACGCGCTGTCGGAGTCCTCGTCCGGTTCGGATGCACTGAATTGCCGTACCCAGGCGAAGCTTTCTGCTGACGGCAAGCACTACCTGCTGAACGGCGAAAAGATGTGGATCACCAATGCAGGGTTCGCTGATCTGTTCATCGTGTTTGCCAAGGTAACTGGCGATAAGTTCACCGCTTTTATTATCGAGCGCGGCTTCCCGGGTTTTTCGGTGGGAGCGGAGGAACACAAGATGGGGATCCGGGGATCTTCGACGTGTCCTCTGATTCTCAATGACTGTCAGGTACCGGTGGAGAACGTGCTGGGTGAGATCGGCAAGGGGCACCACATTGCATTCAACGTGCTAAACGTGGGCCGGTTCAAACTGGGTGCGGGATGCGTCGGCTCGGCGCGCAATTGCATCGAGAGCGCCATCGCATATGCGAAGCAGCGCAAGGCTTTCGGGAAAGTGATCGCCGACTTCGGCTTGATTCGCGAGAAGCTGGCGAACATGGCGGCGGGCATCTTCACCGGAGAGGCCATGGCGTACCGTACCGTCGGCATGATGGATGCAGCCATTGCGCAACTCGGCGAACAGCACCAAGACATGGCGCAGGTTCGCAAGGTGATCGACGAATACGCCGTCGAGTGTTCGATTCTCAAAGTGTGGGGATCGGAGTTCATCGACTACGTGGTCGACGAGTCGGTGCAGATCTACGGTGGGTACGGCTTCGTGGAGGAATATCCCGCCGAGCGCAACTACCGGGATGTGCGCGTGAACCGGATCTTCGAAGGCACGAACGAAATCAACCGGCTGCTCATCACCGGGTTTCTTCTGAAGCGTGCCATGTCTGGACAACTTCCATTGATGGCAGCGATCAAGAAACTCATGGATGAGGTGCTGTCGGGAACCACCGAAGATGTCGGGGATGGCCCACTTGCTGAGGAACGAAAGCTGGTTGCGAGGGCTAAGAAGATCGGCCTGTTTGCAGCCGGTATCGCGACGCAGAAATACATGCAGGCGATCCAGGATCAGCAGGAGATCATGGGTGCGATCGCCAACATGACGATCGAGACCTACGCCATGGAGTCCGCCGTGCTGCGCGCGCAGAAACTGGCCACGCAGCACGGCGAAGCGGGCTGCAGTCACGCCATTGCGATGGCCCGCGTCTACATGTCTGGCGCGATAGAGAAAATCGAAAGCGCGGCACGGACGGTCATTGCCGCGTGTGCCGAAGGCGACCTGTTGCGGTCGCAGCTGGCAATCCTGCGGCGGCTGTGCAAGTACGAGCCATTCAATACGGTGGCGCTGCGACAGAGCATCGCGCAGAAGGTCATCGAAACTGGGAAGTATGTGGTCGCTTAAGCTTCGCGTCGTCTAACCGGACCGCGAGGATGGTGCTGTATGGCAGCCCGCAGCCCTCAATTCGACTTCGACTTTATTGTGATCGGGTCGGGCTTCGGAGGCAGTGTTTCCGCCCTACGACTAGTCGAGAAGGGGTATCGGGTTGCCGTGATCGAGATGGGGCGCCGCTGGGCGCCCCTTTCTTTTCCGCGTACGAGTTGGTCGATTCATCGCTGGTTCTGGCGGCCGAAGTTCGGCCTACGCGGCTTCTTCAACATGCGGTTCTTCCGCCATGCCACGATCTTCCACGGGTGTGCCGTGGGCGGAGGATCGATCACCTATGCCGCCACTCTGCTGGCTCCGCCAGACAAGGTCTGGCAATCCGGATCATGGGCTGACCTGACTGACTGGAAGACGGAGATGCCTCGCCACTATCAGACAGCGTCGCGCATGCTGGGAGTAACGCAAAACAACATCCTCGGATCCGCCGATCAACTCCTGAAGAGAACCGGAGAAGTAGCCGGCGTTGGCCATACGTTCTACCCGACGCGTGTGGGTATCTTCCAGGCCGCTGAGGGAGGAACCCAGAATCAGACAGTGCCGGATCCATTTTTTGGCGGGCAAGGTCCGCCCCGAACGACCTGCACCGGCTGCGGTGGTTGCATGATGGGGTGCCGGTACGGTGCGAAGAACACGCTCGATCTCAATTACTTGTACCTGGCAGAAAAAGACGGAGCCGTGGTGCTTCCGGAAACGAAAGTGGTGGATGTGAAGCCGCTTTCCGGTGCAGGCGATGGCAGTGCCGGGTACGCGGTTCAAACCGAGAATTCCATGGCTTGGATTTCCCGGCAACCCCGAACGCTGACCAGCCGCGCCGTGGTGTTTTCCGCGTCATCCCTCGGTACGATGGAGTTGCTCTTTCGCCTCAAGGACAAGGGTTCACTGCCTCGCATCAGCAGTCGTCTGGGCAAACATGTGCGCACGAATTCGGAGTCGATCATCGGTGCGCGAGTGCCCCGGTGCGCTGAGGATCTGTCGCAGGGCATCGCCATCGGCTCCGGCATTCATATCGACGAGCACACGCACATCGAAGCCGTACGCTATCCCAAAGGTTCGGACACCATGGGTTTGCTTACCACGATGCTCACCGATGGGCGGCCGGGCATGTTGCGCATCGCGATGTGGGCGAAAAATATGCTGGGACATTTGCTGGCGCATCCGGTGAAGGCTCTTCGTCTGTTTCGGCCGTGGGGCTGGGCGCGGGAGGCCACGATTCTTCTCTGCATGCAAGCGGTAGAGGGCCATATCGAGATGCGGTGGCAACGGCCCTGGTTCTGGCCATTCTCCAAGATGCTGGTGAGTCGAGGGGACAAAGTGCCAACCTACATTCCCAAGGCCAACGAGTTTGCCCGAAAATTTGCCGACGTCGCGGGAGGCACAGCCATGAGCATGCTTCCCGAGATCCTGTTTGATATTCCCGGAACCGCGCACTGCATTGGAGGGTGCGTCATCGCCGATTCACCGGAGCATGGCGTCGTCGATCAGCGTCACCGGGTCTTTGGCTATCGCAACATGTACATCTGCGATGGCTCGGTTCTGGCTAGCAATCTCGGCGTCAATCCAAGCCTCACGATTACCGCGCTGGCCGAGCGCGCGATGAGTCTGATTCTTCCCGCGAAGGAGACGCGGTGGAACGACGCGGCTACAAGCTCCTCTGCCACGCACGCCATCGTCGGATGACACCGCGTGTGAGCGTTCGGGGAACCATGCCCGTAGTGTTTCTGCCCTAGAAAAACCGTGTGACGTTCGTCACAGCGCCACGTGACAGTGGTTGCTGCCCCATCCCATTCTGGGAGTTCTACTTTGGGACGAGGCTGAATCACAGTGCCCGCCGGATCCCAGACAGCCGACACCTCCGAAGTGATTCTCACCCCCGCCGCGAATCCCAGGGTCATTCGGTTGCAGGTGCAATCGAGAGATTCGCGCGGGCAGCAGAAGCGGTAGGTCCCGACTCAGAACATTTATCCGGATGATTGTTGTCCAGCCATACGTGCTCTTGCGACTACTCCCAGCGCAACGGAGGAAGCGATGATTGTCACCGACGTGGTAAAGGAACGGGTTCAAATTCCGCTGGCCGTTGAAGGCGTGAGTGCGGAACGGATCGCCTACCTCGAAGGGCTGGTCAGTCAGGCCAGAACCGCTGCTGCCGTTTTCAGCCAATTCACGCAACAGGATGTCGACCGCATCGTCAAGCCGATGGTCCTCGCCGGCCTGGAACACGCGCAACACCTCGCGCGTCTGGCAGTGGAGGAAACCCGGCTCGGCGTGCTGGAAGACAAGGTCATCAAGAATATGGTGGCCAGCGAGTTCGTCTACAACTACGTGAAAGACAAACGCACGGTCGGCGTCATCCGCGAGATTCCGGAGCGCAACCTGATCGAGATGGCGGAACCGATCGGCGTCCTCTTCTCGCTGACACCGATTACGAACCCCACCTCCACGGTTTTATTCAAGTGCATCATGGCCATCAAGACGCGGAACGCCGTCATTTTCAGCCCGCATCCGAAGGCGTGGCATTGCTGTGCGGAAGCGGTACGGATCATGTACGAGGCCGCCGTGAAGCACGGCGCGCCCGAAGGGGTGTTTACCTGCATGGACTCGCCGACCCTTCCGGACAATGCATACCTGATGAGGCACAAAGACGTCGGGCTGATTGACGCCACGGGCGGACCGGGCATGGTCAAAGCCGCGTACAGCTCTGGCAAACCAGCTTTGGGTGTTGGGGCAGGGAATACCCCAGTCTATCTGGAGAAAACGGCGGATGTGAATACGGCCGTGGTGGACATCATTGTTTCCAAGACGTTCGACAACGGGACGATTTGCGCGTCCGAGCAGACAGTGGTCATCGACGACGAGATCTATGACGTGGTGCTGAAGAAATTCACCGAATTAGGCGCACACATCTGCAATGAAAAGGAAACCAAGTTACTCGAGCGCACGGTAATTGATCCGGAGACCGGATTCATGCAGCCCGTGGCGGTTGGTCAGAAGGCCACCGATATCGCCCGCTTTGTCGGGCTCAAAGTGAAGCCCGACACCAAACTCTTGATTGCGCCGATTCAAGGCGTGGGGCGCGAGCATCCGCTGTCGGTGGAGAAGTTATTTCCGGTGCTTGCCGTCTATCGAGCGAAGTCCGTGGCTGAGGCGCTCAGAGTCTGCGTGGACGTGAACCACGCTGGGGGTTTGGGCCATACGGCCGTCGTGTTTTCGCGCAACGAGGAAATCATCCGCAAGTTCGGTGACGTGATCAATGCGGGGCGGATCATCGTGAATTCACCCGGATCGATCGGAGCGCTGGGTGCGGTTTACAACGATCTGGTGCCAACGTTTTCTTTCGGATGCGGAACCGGCGGCGGCAACAGCACCACCGACAACGTCAACGTGTTTCATTACCTCAACATCAAGCGCGTGGCTCGGAGGACACAAACTCATATGTGGTTCCGGGTTCCCAATCAGATCTACTTCAACATGAACGCAGTGGAAAACCTGCGCCAGTTTCCGTCACTCTCCACCATTATCGTGACTAGTCCTCTGCTGGAGCAGATGGGCCATGTGGATATCGTTCGGCGCCACATCTGTCCTAAGACTCACGTGCATGTGCAGGTGATTCCGGATGCAGAGCCAGAAGCGAAGGTCATCGCTCTGGGAGTGGAAGCGCTCAATTTCTATAAAGCGGACCAGATCATCGCCCTGGGCGGGGGTTCGGTGATCGACGCGGCGAAGATCATGAAGCTGAAGTACGAATCGCCCGAGGCCGACCTGGAATATCTGGCAGCGCCTTTCCTCGATCTACGCAAGCGGGTGGTGCAGTATCCGACGGAAAAGGTGAACCGAGCGCGATTGATTGCGATTTCCACCACCAGTGGCACCGGGAGTGAGGTCACGCCGTTCGCGGTGCTGACCGACAAGGAGAGCGGGCGCAAGGTGACGCTTGCCGATTACTCACTGACTCCAGATGTGGCGATCGTGGATCCACAGTTTGTCATGTCGATGCCGAAGGGCTTGACCGCCGATACCGGTATCGACTGCCTGACCCATGCGTTGGAGGCTGGAGTCTCGAACTACGCCTCTGCTTACACCGATTCCAACGCCATGCAAGCCATTCGACTGGTGTTCAAGTACCTGCCGATTGCCTATGAGCATCCGCACGATGAAGAAGCACGCTGCATGATGCACAACGCCGCGTGTATTGCGGCGATGGCGTTTTCGAACGCGTCCGTAGGAGTGAATCATGCGTTGGCCCATGCTTTCGGTGCGCGCTTCGGAGTGGCGCACGGACGAGCGAACGCGCTGATGCTGCCGCACGTGATCGCCTATAACGCCGCGGTTCCCACCAAGTTCATGCCGTCGCCTTACACCAAGGGATACACCGCACACAAGAAGTACGCGACCGTCGCGGATCTACTGGGCCTGGGCGGGCATACGGTCGAGGAAAAAGTAAAGAACCTGATCGCGGCGACCGAGCAGTTGCTCGACCAGTTGAGCTTCCCGCGGTCGATCGCCGAACTGGGGATCTCCAAAGAAGAATTCGAAAAGGCGGTACCCGAGCTGGCCGCGATTGCGTTTGAAGATCCTTCGTGGCGGTCCAATCCTCGCATGCCGCTCATGTCAGAGCTGATCGAACTGTTTTGGAAGGCTTATGAAGGGCGAGGCGCGGCGAAGGTGGCCGGCGTCGCCGAGCCCACATCTGTTTAAAGAATGGCGGAGCATATGGCAATGAATGCAGTGTTTCTGAACATAGACGAAGCGCGCGTGGTTGCTGCCCTGCGAGAGTCTGGCGAGAAGCTGGACGGCACCGAAGGCGGGGCTGTCCTTGATTTCTCTTCCGTGCGCCGCATCGATTCGGCTGGGGTTCGGGAGTTGGAAGAGCTTGCCCGAAAAGCCGCGGAGAAGAACGTTAAGGTCGTTCTGCGCGGCGTGAATGTCGACGTCTACAAAGTTCTCAAGCTGATGAGGCTGACACGACGGTTTTCGTTCGTGAACTGAGGGCCTCGCCAGATGAGGGATGGAGGAGAGTAGCGATGCAGAACCATCAACAGAGTGACCGCCTTTCCTGGGGTGATACGGTCTTCCTGCATCTGGAAAGGGAAGGCATGCCGCTCAACGTGGCGAGCGTATGCATCTTCGAGGGCGAAGTTGAATTCGAAGAGTTCGTCGAGTTTGTCGAGACGAAGTTGCCGCTTCTTCCGCGCTATCTCAAGCGTGTCGTGCCCGCTCCCGTTCGGGCTCGGTCTGCCCAGTTGGGAATACGACCCCGAATTCGATCTCCGCCGTCACGTGCGTGAGGTGACGCTCAAGCACGGAACCGAAGTTGAGTTAAAAGCAGTTGCCGCAAAGCTTTTCGGCACCGTCATGGACCGGCAGCACCCATTGTGGGATCTCACTCTGATTCGTGGACTCAAGGGCGCCCGCACCGCACTCATCATCCGCCTGCATCACTGCCTGGCGGATGGCATTGCCGGTGTCGGCATCATGAATGCACTGCTCGATGCGAGCCCGGATGCGCCTCGGCTACCGAAGAAAAAGATCAAATTTCAGGTTCCGCCGCCGCGCGACCCGTTGACCACACTGACGGCCGGGTTCGTCGAATCCTATTCTGATTTTGTGAAGCGGATTCTCTCCGCACTCACCGACCTTCTGAGTATGACCGAACGTGCCGCTGCGAACGGCAACAGCGTGGCCAGCAACGAGTTTGTGGGCTTGCTGCCTGAGATCACGGCCTTCACCGAGCGACTGCGGTTCAACGTGATCTACACCGGACCGCAGAAGTTCGTTACCGCGGAAATTCCGCTGGCGGAAGTTAAAGCCATTCGCCACAAAACCGGTACCAGTATCAACGACGTAATTCTCGCGCTGGTGACCGCGAGCATTCGCCGCTATTGTGAGCTGCATGGCGATCGCGTGAAGGGGAAACTGCTGCGGATCATGGTTCCTGTCAATCTGCGCGGCGACGCCAGTGCGACCGAGATGGGGAATCGTATTTCGCTGGTTCCAGTCACCATTCCCCTGGATATCCGGCAGCCACGAAAATTGCTCGCCGCCGTCCACCAGCGGACGGAGTTTCTCAAGCACGTGCACGCGGCCGAACTGGTCAGCCTGGCGGGTGGGCTCATTGGGATGTTCCCGACTTCCGTGCAGGGCATGGCCGGACCGATTGTGAGCCAGTTGCCCATCACTCCCTTCAACCTGGTCTGTACGAATGTGCCCGGGCCGCAGTTCCCACTCTACCTGCTCGGACACAAGATGTTGCAGTGCTATCCCTACGTTCCGGTGGGGGGCGAGATGGCCGTCAACTGCGCCATCCTGAGCTACAACGGCATGGCCTACTTTGGCTTCAGTGGAGACGTGCATGCTGCGCCTGATCTGCGACGGCTGGAGAGTTTGCTGATGACGAGCTTCACGGAATTGCGGGACTCAGTTGGAATCAGACCACCACAAAAGAAGAAAGTGCGCCGAAAGCGGCGAATGCGTTCCGTCGCCGCGTCAATAACGCCATCAATAACGAAGACTGTGCCCGCACCGGTTCCGACCCTGAACAATGTCACGCTGCTGGAACCGAAAAGAGTGCTCGAACCCAGTCCAGCGACTTTGCGGGAGAATCCTCTGACACAACTGATCGTTGCGTAAAGATCGCGACCCTGAGCCAAGTGAAAACACTAGGCAGCGGGCAGCCTGCTTATGAAGCCTCAAACCCTTAACGACATCTTCTTTGCCATCGTGGAACGCCGGCAAGAGCAGTTGATGCTGGTACGCGAAGGCGCCCGGTGGGTGCCGGTCAGCTCGCAGGAGTTTTACCGCGATGTGGCTGGCGTGGCCCGGGCGCTCAGTCAGTGGGGGCTCGGCAAGGGCGACCGGTTGGCCATCCTCAGCGAAAATCGACTGGAGTGGGCGGTCGCAGATTTTGCATCGCTGATGTTAGGGCTTGTGGTTGTACCCATCTATTCGACGCTCACGGCCAAGCAAACCGCCTACATCCTGCGCGATTCTGGCGCGCGAGTGGTGGTGGTCTCCACCGAGAAGCAACTGGAAAAGGTCCTTTCCATCAAGGATCAGACCGCCGTTGAAAGAGTCGTGTTGATGGATCCTGCTGAGACCCCTGATGCAGTTCGCATGCAGCACCTGATGCACAAAGCTCCTGCTGGACGCGATCTGGAACTGGACGCCTGCGCTCGCTCGCTCACTGCCGACGATTTGGCGTCCATCATTTATACGTCGGGCACGACCGGCACCTCGAAGGGCGTGCAATTGACGCACGGCAATTTGACCTCGAATGTGCTGAATTCGCTGCAGGATTTTGATATTCACCCCGGCCACGTGAGTGTTTCCTTTCTGCCGCTGTCGCACGTGACGGCGCGTCATGCGGATATCGCCCTGCTTCATCGCGGCGCGACGCTGGCGTATTGCCCTTTTATCGAGGAGTTGCCTCAGGTTCTCTTGGAGGTGCGGCCCTCGATCTTAATTGCCGTGCCACGCGTATACGAGAAGATCTACGGCCAGGTGGAACAAAAAGTCAAAGGACTTGCCAAGCAGGCGATTTACCGCTGGGCGCTTTCGGTAGGACGGGCTCACCGTCCTAAGATTCTGGCCGGCAAGACGCCAGCATCGGTAGCCTGGAAGCTGGCGCACAGGCTGGTGTTTTCGCAGGTGAGAGCACGGATGGGCGGGCGAGTTGAGATATTCGTTTCCGGAGGAGCGCCTCTAGGTAAGGAGTTGGCGGCCTGGTATGCGAGCATCGGAATCCGAATTCATGAGGGCTACGGCCTGACAGAAACTTCGCCGGTCATCGCGATTAACACACCCGGCGCTCACAAGATGGGGACCGTAGGCCGTCCGTTGCCCAATGTCGAAGTACAGATTGCCCACGACCTCGAGATCCTGGTGCGGGGGCCGTCGATTTTCCGCGCTTACTGGAATCGGCCCGAGGAGACGCGGGACGCATTCGTGGATGGCTGGTTCAAAACTGGAGACATCGGGAACCTCGATGAAGACGGATTTCTCTCGGTGACCGATCGCAAGAAGGATCTGCTGAAGACATCCGGCGGAAAATTCATTGCGCCGCAGCCGGTCGAGAATTCGTTGAAGCTCCACGCGTTGATCGGAACCGCGGTGGTGCTGGGAGACCGGAGAAAATTCGCATCCGTGATTATCTCCCCCGCGTTTGCGCTGCTGGAGGAATGGGCGCGTGCGAACCAGGTATCGTTTTCATCGCGGGAAGAACTGGTGGGCGACCCCAAGGTCAAGGCTCTCTATGAAGGCATCGTGAGCGAGGTGAATCGGGGCCTGGCTCGTTACGAGACTCTGAAAAAAATCCTGCTGGTGCCAGATGAATTTACTGCAAGCGACGGCACTCTGACCCCGACCTTGAAGCTTCGCCGCAAAGCCATTGAGGCTCGCTATCGCGAACAGATCGACGAGCTATATCGGGAGTCAGATCCTTCCGTGGTGGCATAGCGGGCAGTGGAATTCCCTCAAATTCCTACCGCTTCCCATAGCCTAAAACTTCAGCCCGACCGCGCTGCTCAGGAATTCGGCCACCGGCGACATGCTGCGGCATGCTTGAACGAAGATCGCCATGAACTTAGGGTTGCAGACTTGTTTGTCGGTGAAGTTTACGGCGGTGCCGAGATCGCGCAGCTTGAGATCCTCCACGAATTCGTGATCGGCAGGGAATCCGCGAGGCGGACGACGGAGTTTGCTGGCATCATCCCAGTTAAGCAGCTTGTGGACGGTGCGCCATTCCTTCGGTCGTGACACGATCGCGTTGCGAACCTTGAGCAAGGTCAGAGGCTCCGGATGCCAGAGCCCCGAGGCTGCGAAACATCCGCCGGGTTCGAAATGAAGATAGAAGCCGGGAGAATGTACATCCTTGCCGCGATGGGAGAAGCGCATCGCGACGTGTGTTTTGTAGGGCCGTTTATCGTGGGAGAATCGCGTGTCGCGGTAGATGCGGAACATGGAACCGCGCGACCGGCGGGGATCGGCGACCAGATGGGGCGAGAGCTCATATAAAGGTGCGGCGAAGTCGGTGATAAATCGCAATACCGGCTGGCGCACATGACCTTCCCATTCCTCTTGATGCGCCTGGAACCATTCGCGCTTGTTGTTGCGTTTGAGACGAGTGAGAAACTGGAAAAGCTCGGGAGTAAAGTAAGCCGGCATCTGAAGATAAGTTAAGAAGAGCGCAAGAAAAAGTCAAAACGGCCCTCGCTTTGAAAGAGCCTCATTTGACGCTAGTCGAAGCGCCATGTTTCGATGGGAAAGTGCCGATGCGCAAGCCCGCTCTCCCGGTGGACGCTATTCTGCCGGAGATTCTTGATTCTCTGAAACTGCAACCTAACCTGGTGATCGTAGCCGCTCCGGGTGCGGGAAAGACCACTCGAGTGCCGCCCGCTCTGCTTGGTATAGTGAGCGGAGATGTGGTCGTACTGGAACCGCGCCGGATAGCAGCGCGCCTGGCGGCGCGTCGAGTCGCGTCGGAACTCGGCGAAGCCGTCGGCGAGATGGTCGGCTACCAGATTCGGTTCGAAGAAGCGACTGGTCCGCGCACGCGGCTTCGATTTGTCACCGAGGGCGTGCTTACTCGCCGCCTTCTCTCTGATCCTCAACTGAAAGGCGTAGATGCAGTGGTGCTCGATGAATTCCACGAGCGCCATCTCGAGAGCGATCTCGCGCTCGCGTTGCTGAAACGATTGCAGCGGACGCGGCGCGATCTGCTGATCGTCGTCATGTCGGCAACTCTCGACGCTGATCCTGTGGCGCAGTATCTGGGCGGTTGTCCCATCGTCCGGTCGGAGGGCAAACTGTTTGACCTCGCGATCAAACATCTGCCGTATTCGCCCGAGCCACTCGAGGTGCAGGTGAAGAATGCAGCAGAACTGCTGATCGGCGCAGGACACTCCGGTGACACACTGGTTTTCCTACCCGGTGCGGTGGAGATTCGTCGGGCGATGCGGACCTGCGATGATGTCGCGCGACGGGCTGGTATATTGGTCCTTCCTTTACATGGAAGCCTACCGCCTAAGGAGCAGGACCGGGCGCTCTCACCAGCGTCACAACCGAAACTGATTCTTGCCACCAACGTCGCAGAAAGCTCGATTACGGTGGAGGGCGTCACGGCCGTGATCGACAGTGGGTTGGCGCGTTTCGCAGCATACTCACCTTGGAGCGGGTTGCCGACGCTGCACGTAGGCAGAGTGAGCCAGGCTTCGGCGAAGCAACGAGCTGGACGAGCGGGGCGCACTGCACTGGGCCGCGTGCTGCGACTCTACACGAAAGAGGATTACTCGCGCCGCCCGGAGCAAGACGCGCCGGAGATTCTCCGCAGCGATCTATCGCAGCTTTGTCTTGAACTGCGAGCCATGAGGATTGCGCACGTCAGTGATATCGCATGGCTAGATGCCCCGGCCGAAGCGGCTGTGGAACGGGCCGAGTCGCTACTGGATCGCCTGGGTGCCCGCGGAGAGATGGCGCTTCGTCTGGCACGGTATCCCCTGCCTCCGCGCTTGTCGCGAATTCTCGTAGAGGCCGTGGAGCGAGGCGTGGGTGAAGACGGATGCGTAGCCGTAACTCTGCTTGGGTCGGGGGTTCGCATCGAGAAGAATGATCTTCTTGCGGCGGTGGATATGGATCTAGACCGTCGAGTACTGCAGCACGTCGCACAGTTGCGAAGAATCGCGCGGATTTCTGGAACAAAGAAACACAATGACGACGCCCTGCTGATGTCGGTACTCGCGGGATTTCCAGATCGAGTGGCGCGACTGCGGGCAGGGAAACAGGTGCTGCTGTCGACCGGTGCGTCGGCGGAGTTGGCCGGTGAGCCTCCAAGGTATGAATTCATGGTTGTGGTAGATGCCGAAGACCGCAAAGAGAAACCGCTGCCGCTGATCCGCATGACGGCTCGCATCGAGCCGGAATGGTTGATTGATCTGTTTCCAGATCGCGTGCAGGACCGATCCGGCGTGGTGTGGAATCGCATGGCCGAGCGGGTGGATGCGGTGAGCGCCTTGTTGTATGACGAACTGGTGATTCAGGAATCACGAGGCGCGGTACCCGACGCGCAAGCCGCGGCCGAGTTGCTTGCCGCTAAGGCGCTGGAAGCGGGCATCGAGCGGTTCGTCGACATCGATGCACTGAATGACTTCCTGGGGCGGGTTGAATTTGCTGGTCTTGCCGTGCCCGATATACAGCAGGCACTGCGTGAGTTCTGTCTCGGGCTGCGAAGCTTTGCTGAACTGAAGAAGGCCGCGGTGGATTTGGTTTCGGTGCTCGAACAGAAGATAGGTGCGCGGCGGTTTCGTGAACTCGCCCCGGAAAGCATCCGCCTGCAGAAGGGCCGCCAAACCAAGGTTCACTACGAGCGCGGGAAGCCGCCGTGGATCGCGTCCCGGCTGCAGGATTTCTTCGGCATGCGCGACACACCGCGGATCGGTCCTGAACGTACGCCAGTTGTCGTGCACCTGCTGGCGCCGAATCAGCGGGCCGTGCAGACGACGACGGACCTGGCAGGTTTCTGGGAGCGGCTCTATCCAGAGGTGCGCAGAGCATTGATGCGGCGCTACCCGAGGCATGCTTGGCCGGAGCGGCCGTGACCTCTTTTTTTTATTCTTCCAATTTGAATACTCGTTGCATCAGCAGCCATTTTTCGCCGGGCTTGGCTTGGGGTAACAACTGCTGGAATGTACTCATGAGCGTCTCCCACTCTTGCACCTTGGGGTTGAGCCGATCTGCATTGCTTTTGGCCTCGAACGAGAAAGACTCGCTGACTTCCATGATCATGAACATGCGCGTGCCGAGCAGATAGATCTCCATGTCGTCGATGCCAGAGTCTTTGATGCTGCGAGTGATCTCGGGCCATATCTTCTCGTGGTAGCGCTTGTACTCGGCGATCAGTGTGGGATCGTCTTTCAAATCGAGGGTCAGGCAGAAGCGTCGTTTCATTCGACCTCTGTAGCGGGAATAGCCAAGGGTGTGCCCGCGTTCGCGACGGCGGGCCGATATCCCCACATGGCAAAATAAAACACGAAAGCATGACAGACGAACGGAACCACAAACGCGCGTTGAATGTTCCAGGCATCGGAAATCCTGCCCATGACCCAGGGACAGACCGCGCCTCCGATGATGGCCATGACCAGCAGGGAAGATCCCAGCTTCGTGTACGGGCCAAGGTTCTTCAGGCTCAAGGCGAAAATCGTGGGGAACATGATGGAGTGAAAAAATCCAATCAACACGATGGCCCAGACCGGCGCTGCGCCCGAAGCGAACAGGACGACGAGAAGGCAGAGCAGCGATCCGCCGGCAAACAGGCTGAGTAAGCGGGGAGCCGCGACTTTTTGCATGATGGCAGAACCGGCAAAACGCCCGATCATGAAGCCGGCCAGGTGCGCTTGTAGATAGTGAGCGGCATCTTTTTCATGCACGCCGGGCAGAGTGAACTCGGTGAAGCGGATGATGAAGCTGCCCACTCCAACCTGCGCTCCGACGTAGAAAAACTGGGCGAGTACGCCCTTGATCAAGTGCGGAAAGGCAAGAGTGCCCCTTAGCTTCGCGTCTGAGGTGTCAAGCCCGTCCGTACTGGTCTCGCGGATCTCCGGCAGCTTCGTAAGGAAGATGAGCAGCGCAACGAACAGGAAGACGCCCGTGATGACGAGGTAGGGAGTCTTCACCATGTTTGCCTCGGACGCCTGATAGGCCAGCAATTGAGCTGGGCTCATGGCCGCGATTTCAGCAGGCGTGTGCTCGATGCCGGAGAGAATAAATCTGGAGCCGACCAGAGCGATCATCACGGCGCCAGCCGCATTGAAGGACTGGGCAAGATTCAATCTTCGTTCCGAGCTGTCGGCGGGGCCCAGGGTGGTCACATACGGATTCGCAGCGACTTCCAGAACGGATTGTCCACACGCCATCAGGAAAAGCGCAAAGAGGAAGAATCCGTAGATTCGGACGGAAGCAGCAGGAATGAAAAGAATCGTTCCGGTGGAACATACGAGCAGACCGATTAGAATTCCGCGCTTGTAGCCCACGCGCTGCATCAGCCATCCGGCGGGCAGAGCGGCGAGGCAATAGCCGCCAAAGAAAGCAACCTGAATCAGCGACGATCCGGAGTCTGTAAGACCAAAGGCCTTCTTGAAGTGCTGGATCAGGATGTCGTTGAGGTTGACGCCGATTGCCCACAGGAAAAACAGGCTGGTTACCAGGACCAGCGGAACGACGTAACGTCGCTCGGTGATGGGCGGGGATGATTTATTCGGGGATTTCATGTGAGTGCGCGGTCCAGGTGAACGTATCCGCCGTCTACGAATACATGCTGGCCCGTGGTATGGCTCGATTTCGTCGAGATCAAAAAAACAACCATTGCAGCGATCTCCTCCGAAGTCGTCATGCGTTGCTCGAGAGGGATCTTGGTGAGAATCGTTTTCAGCTTGTCTTCGGGATTTGGAAACGTATCGAGCCAACTGCGGTAGAGCGGAGTCATAACCTCGGCGGGAATTACAGTGTTGACGCGAATGCCGTAGGGCAGCAGTTCGGCTGCCCATTCCCGCGTCAACGCCATGATCGCGCCCTTTGAAGATGCGTAGCCTGACGTGCTCCCCTGTCCGGTGACCGCGGTCTTCGAGCCAACGTTGACGATCGAACCGCGCGAGCGTTTCAGGTGGGACAGGGCGTAGTGGGCCATGCCGTAGTAGTGCACCAGATTGCGGTTGAGCGAGGCCACGTATTCGCTGACGCTGCCTTGTTCCAGGCCCACCTTGTCGTTGCGTCCGGCGTTGTTGACGAGCGCGTCGATGCGCCCAAAGTTCTTCATCGTCTGCTCAACGGATTGGGCGCAGCTTTCAGGAGTGGCGAGATCGACGGTGATGAGTCCGCAAGTTGCGCCGTCCTTCTGCAGTTCGCTTTGCAGTTGCTTGCCGGCTTCGGCGTCGCGTCCCACGATTACTGGAATCGCGCCTTCGGCTGCGCAGGCGTGGACAATCGCCGCGCCGATTCCCTTGGCGCCGCCGGTCACGATGACCACTTTATCTTTCAGTTGCAGGTCCATGTGCTAGCCTCGCAGGTTGAAGAAGCCGCCATCGATCGGATAGTCCACGCCCGTGATGAACGACGCTTCGTCCGAGCATAAGAACAGGGCAAGGGAAGCGATCTCAGCCGGTTCCGCCATTCTGCCGATCGGTTGTGACTTTGCCAGCTTCTCGAACATTTCTTTCTCTCGTCCGGGATAAGTTCTCTGCAAATAGTCGTCGACAAACGGCGTGTGGACCCGGGCGGGAGAAATGCAATTGCATCGGATGTTATGAGCGAGATAATCTCTCGCCACGGAATACGTCATTGCGATGACGGCACCTTTGCTCATTGAGTACGCGAATCGGTCGGCCAGGCCCGATGACCCGGCAATCGACGCCATATTCACAATGACTCCGCCGCCGTAGCATTTCAGGTGCCCGACGACGGCGTGCATGCAGTTATAGAAACCTTTGACGTTTACTCGAACCACGCGATCAAAGTCTGCCTCAGTAGTGCTCTCAACTGTGCCGACATGTGAGATTCCGGCGTTATTGATAAGAATGTGAATGCGCTCTCGTCGGAAAAGTTGGTCGAATAGAGCCTTCACGTCGGGCTGGCTGGTCACATCGCAGAGGTGGACTGAAGCGGTGCCACCCGCGGCAGAAATTTGCTCGCATGTCGCGGCCGCGGCGGATTCGTTTACATCCAAAACGCGAACCACCGCGCCGTGCGCCGCCAACTTCACGGCGATGGCCCGACCAATCCCGCTGCCGCCTCCCGTGACGACTGCGACTTTGCCGTCGAGGCGGAAACTCTGCGCGCCCTGACTGGTCACAGAGAAACGCCTCGTTTCCAGGGAATGAAATCTTCCTGTGCCTTCCGCTCGGCCTTGGTGCGGACTTCACCGTTCGCTACCTTAATCACCAGATCCAGAATGTCCTCGCCCATCTCCTCGATTGTCTTCTCCCCCGAGACAACTGCTCCGGTGTCGATGTCGATGATGTCGTGCATGCGCTTCGCCAGATCTGAATTCGTTGAAAGCTTCACGACAGGAGCGATCGGATTCCCGGTCGGCGTCCCGAGGCCGGTGGTGAACAATACCACGCTCGCCCCCGCGCCGACTTGCGCTGTGACACACTCGACGTCATTTCCCGGAGTGCATTGCAAATTGAGTCCTGGCTCGGTCGAGTACTCGGGGTAGTCGAGTACCGCAGTGACCGGGGAGGTGCCGCCCTTCTTTGCTGCGCCGGCCGACTTCATAGCGTCGGTCAAGAGTCCGTCGCGCATATTTCCGGGTGAAGGATTCATGTCGAAGCCGGAGCGTACGGCAGCGGCGCGCGCGGCGTAATCTCGCATGAGTTGAATGAAACGGTTGCCGACCTCCCTACTCTTGCCGCGATTGATGAGCTCTTGTTCCACACCGCACAGCTCCGGGAACTCGGAGAGAATTGTCCGTCCACCCATAGCGGCGAGCAAATCGGCAGTGTGACCGATGGCGGGATTCGCGGAGATGCCAGAGAAGCCGTCTGAGCCTCCGCACTTCAGGCCAACACACAAATCGGCGAAAGGGGCGGAGGTGCGCTGCGCCTTGTTGGCTTCGACCAGGCCGAGAAACGTCTGGCGGATTGCGTCCGACATCATTTGCGCTTCGGAACCGCTGCGCTGTTGTTCGAGGATGACCAGCGGCTTATCGAACTTGGGATTGCGTTTGCGGATCTCCTCTCGGAGGATCGGGATCTGCGCGTGCTGGCAGCCCAGGCTCAGAACGGTGGCGCCCGCTACGTTCGGATGGTGAATGTAGCCCGCGATCAGGCCGCATAGATTGTTGGAGTCCTCCCGCGTGCCGCCACAGCCGCCTTCGTGGATCAGAAAGCGGATGCCATCGACGTTCTCGAACAGGCGACTGTGCTGCGTGGGAACGGCTTCGGGGTGGGAGTGATCTTTAATCTTGTCCGCTTGTCCTTCTCGATACAGCCTGGCCAGTTCGGCAACCTGGTGCCGGTAGAGTTGGGGCGCCGCAAATCCGAGTTCTTCTTCGAAGGCCTGCTTCAGAACCTGGATGTTCTTGTTCTCGCAAAAAACGAGAGGAACGACGAGCCAGTAGTTACGCGTGCCAACTTGACCGTCGGAGCGACGATATCCGAGGAACGTTTGTTGCTTCCGTTGCGAGACTTTGGGAGGGGTCCAATGAAACTCACCCGACTGCTCCTGGAAGGGTGCGGCCTGATGTTGGATGTTGCCAACCGTCAGGAGTTCTCCCGCCGCGATGGGCTTGATGGCTCGGCCAACCAGAACTCCGTACATGACGACGTCGTCGCCGATGCTGAGATCTCGCGTGGCGAACTTGTGTTTGGCCGGAACGTTCTTGGCGAGCGTGTAACCCTGACCTCCAAATTCGATTCGATCGCCGGCTTTCAAGTCGCTGAGGGCGATCAAGACATTGTCGCGGGAGTCGAGTTGGAGCACGTTAGGATGCATGGCAGTTTCGAGCCCGCCTATTGTAAAACATCGGTCCGGCGAAGCTTCTCGAGGGTTCTCAACGACCTGCCAGACGCCAGAACCGTTGAGCGTTGCCGCCGAGTACGCCCTCTCGACATTCCGGTGTTTGCCCGAGCAGGTATGCATTCACGACCTGGACCGTTCTCTCATACGAGGCAGCCACCAGGCACACCGGCCAGTCCGAGCCGATCATGAGGCGATCCGCCCCGAACGATTCAAACGCGACGTTGAGAAATGGGACGATCTGTTCAGGCTGCCAATGCTGCCAGTCCGCTTCCGTGACCAGTCCCGACAATTTGCAGAACACATTGGGGAATTCCGCCAGCCTCCTGATGCCGTTTGTCCAGGAATTGATTTGACCGCTCTTGATCGGCGGCTTGGCGAGATGATCAAGGACGAAGCGTTGGCGTGGGAAACGCTCCACAAACTCCGCGGCGATGGGAAGGTGTTTGGTGTAGATCAAGATCTCGTAAGCAAGATCGAACTCCTCAAGCGCGGCAATTCCCCGTAGAAATTCTGGCTGCAGCAGGAATCGGTCGTTAGGTTCACTTTGGACGACGTGCCGGATGCCGACCAGTTTGGGATTCCGAGCCAAGGTTTGCAGTTGAGAACGAATGTCCGGCGACCGTAAGTCGGCCCAGCCAACCACGCCCAGAATTGAATGAGAGAGCCCCGCCAATTCGAGGAGCCACCGTGTCTCCTCGATTGTCTGGCGCGCTTGAACGGCGACCGAGCCCTGAAAGTCACTGCGATCCAACTCCGGCTGCAGATCCGAGAGCAGGAAATCGCGACGCAGAGCCGACATGGAATCATCGATCCAGTCGTATTCGGCGGGGTTGTAAATCCAAAAATGCTGGTGGGCGTCAATGTGCATGGAAGGAATTAATCAGCGCCAGACGCTAGCGCCATGGGTGCGCATGATTATAGACCAGCCGTGCCGTTTGGGCGATTTTCTGGATTGAGAAGGCCTAACGCGGGCGCACCTCCAGTTGCACCGGTCGTGCGATCGAGCTGACTTCCGGGTCATAGTACTCATAGACGCGCGACTGGAATGTCCGAGCGCGGATGGGATACTTGGCTCGCAAGCGAAAATGCAGAGCGACCGTATCGCCGGGCGCGATGGAATCGAAGTACAGAATCGCCTGAGTGGCCGTGAGGCTGAACTTCTCCAGACGACCGCTCTTCATGCTGGCGCTTTTCTCTAAGTACGTTTGCAGGTCCTCGCTAAGCAAATCGAATCCCGGCGGAATCCCCAGATCAACCATCACCATATTCGCCGCCTTGGGCAGATTGCTTTTGACGGTAGCCGTGGCAGTCGCGATGTCGTCCTGAGCAAGGTGGGTGCGATCGTAAGTCACGTTGATCGACACTGGTTCGTTCGACGGTTTCTCGTCCCAAGGAAGGAAGTAGCTGCCGATCACCTGGTAGGCCAAGCCGCCCTTTCCCTCGAACCGGATTTCGACGGAGTTGGAGTCTTCCGAGCCGACGGCCTTTGCCCCGACGCCCTTGAACACGAACTGATGGAGCAGATCATTGTTCTCCGAGGTCAGCTTGAGTTCCTCGACGGGCTTACCGTTGAGTAGGACTTCAAGAGTGCCTTGAACGTCGGCTGCACCTTTCTCGGTTGCGAGCAGCAGAGCCCGCAGCGCCATGATTGTCGCTTGTGTGGTGCCCCATGTGCCGGAAGCATCTTTCTTGGAAGCGATGTAACTGAGGGCCTTGCGCGCAGTCCCGGATGCCTCACCCCACTTCAGCAGCGCTTGCACCGCGAGCCCCGTGGTCTCAGCGCTCGCACTGGCGCCGGTGGCATAGACGCCGGTTTCGTCCGAGTTCCACCACGCCTGCTCATCCTTCTCACTGCGGGCATCAAGCAAAAGTTGCATGGCCTGGCGAGTGAAGGCGCGCTCTTTTTCTCTATTGCCTGATCCGAAGTCAGTGGCGAAGTTGGCGACGACCGCCAGCGTGTAGCTGTCGACTTTGGCGCTCATGTGGCCGTCGATAAACTGCTTTGCTTTTTCGACCGCGGGACCTTGGTACCCAGTGTTCTCGAGCGACCACGCGATGTATGCGGTGATGCGAAGTACGTCGGAGTTGTAGCGGTTCGTGGCTCCTTCGTTAATGAATTGCGTATCCGGCTTCCAGCTTCCATCGGCTTGCTGCTGTGACGCAAGCCACTGTTGGGTTCGTGTGATCAGTCTTGGATCTACGTCGTAGACCTTCGACATATCGCTGAACTCCATCAGGCCGTAAGCCGTCAGGATCTTGTTGGCTGGCGGGCTGCCGAACCAGGAGAATCCACCGCCCGGAACTTCGAAGGTCAGTAGGCGCTGGTAGCCGTTGGCAATGTAACCTTCGGCCTTGGCGTGCACCTCGGGAGTCAGCTTCTTTGTGCGCTTCATGTAATCGAGCGCCAAAACGTTCGGATATGTGCTGGAGGAGGTTTGCTCAAAGCAGCCGCCGGGCATGCTCAGGATGCTGTCCATGCCTTCGATCACCTGGCTCAGCGGGCCCGGATAGAGCCTGACAAAGATCTTGCTGGCGTCGGGAACGGAATTCGCGGGGAAAATGAGTTCGTGTTGCACCGTGTTTTCCAGGCGTCCGTTGAAGACCATGTTCTGCTGGCGTCCGTTGGGAATGACTTCGATCTCGCGGACGACGATGTCCGCGCGCTCTGTTTCGCCTTTCATGCGGGCCGAGAGCGTCAGCTTGAACTTGCCGATGCGCCGGGCTTCCAGAGTGAACTGCGACCCACCGACGCGGGGAGACTCGACGGTGATGGACTTGTCGGAGACATCATCGACCAGCGAGAACCAACCGTCCGGTTGCAGTTTCAGGCTGACGTCTGCACGCGCGCCTGAGTAGTTGTAGACCGCTACGGGGATCGAAACTCGATCGCCTTGAGTGAGTGTGACGGGCAGATCAAGGTCCACGAAGAAATCCTGAAAGACGTTCAGGCTCGACGTACCGGTGCCGAGCGCTCCATGGGTAGTGGACGCGAGCATCGCCATTCGCCAAGTCGTGATGGAGTCTGCCAGCGGAATCGTGATGGTCGCTGATCCGTTTTGGTCGGTAATGATTTCGGGGTTGATGTAGAGCGCCTCGGGGAAGTAGGACCGGACGTGCGCGGACGGAGCGGAGACTTCTTTCTTGTCTTTGGTGCGAATCGCAATGTTGCCGGCGGTTCCAATGTCGATCACGCCAGGCGCCGTCGGTCGAGGCACAGCAAGGTCCATAACATCGCGGCCATTGATTGCGAGGGCAGCCCCCTGGGCAGCCTGGACATTGCCGCCTATGGCCTTAAAGACTCCATTGCGGGTTTCAACGACCACGCTTGCGGCGCTCACTTCCACGGACTCGCTCACGGAGCCAAGCGACAGCATCGTAGAGACCACAGCGCGGTCGCGGACGCGGAGAGTGATTGTCCGGGACGCGGTCTTGAATCCGGCCTGAGATACCTGCACCTCGTAGCGCCCAGCAGGTATGCCCGCTAGAGTGAATTGGCCCGCGGCATCTGTGGGCACCGTTCGTTTCTTTCCCGTGGAGACTTCGCGAATGGCGACGCTGGCTCCCGAAATCACTGCGCGCGTGGGGTCGGTGATGGTCCCTACAATCTCCGCAAGACCGTTGAACGGGCCGCGATCGTGTTCGATATTGAGAGTAAGCGTGTCCGAGCCCGGGTGGCCGAGGACTGTGCCTCTGCGGACCTCGACAGCGGCCGCCATGTCATCGGGGGTATCGAAGCGGTGATCGGCCCCGGCACTGCGCACGATGTAGTGAGCCTTGTCGGGATACCACTGTACGGGTTCGAGGCGAAACTGGGTTCCCCAGGAGTCGAGAAGCTCGGCCCCGCTGGTCTTCGAAATTCTGGCGAAGACCCTGGTTAGATCACCCTTCTCCGAGTTGTCACGGTAAGCGAGGCTCAGGCGTTCTGCCAATTCATGTACTTGGTCCAGGAAATGAACCTGATAACGACCGGCATATTCCTGGTATTTCTCCATCGGTACCGTCCGGCCGAACTCAGTTTGAAATGTGTTTGCGCCCACTAATTCGGTGGCAGAAAACAAAGCGCGCGCGGCCCGGTTGCGCTGCTCGGTTTTCGACTCCTCCACCCGTTCGACGATCTCCGCCATGCCGATGGAGTGAATTTCATAGCGCGGCTTCATCACTTCCTGCTCGAGATAGAAGAAAACCTTGGCAAAGCCCGGCTGTTTCTCAGCCAGGGCGAAGACGGCCTCATCCACGACTTGCAGCCCCAGAGCTGCGCTCACGCCTTCACCCCGAGAGTTGGTCACGTGGAAGCGGATGCGGGCTTCGCCCCCGGGCTTGTACACCGCAGCGTCGGCCACGGCGTCGATCTTGAGTTCGTCCGCCGGTTGCACGAAGACCAGGCGATGATCTCCGACCGGCTGGGCATTGCGCCCGAAAAGATACGCATTGAAGTCGACCGTTCCCGCCAATTCAGGCGTCGCGGTGAGCGAGAATTCGGCTTGCCCGTTCTCGATGTCGAGATCACGCGTGAGGACCGTCTGGCCGTCTTTGACGATATCCAGGTAAGCGGCGCCGCGTTTTTTGGTGGAGAAGACTCTCAAGTCGATGCGGTCGCCTGCCTTGTAGACCGCACGTTCCATCCGCAGAAGAATCTGATCATCGCCTTCGCGGCTTTGCAGGTGAACCGTGCTCGACGCGTGATTTCCCTCATCGTCCTGACCCTCGATCTCCAGGGTTTCTGTTCCATCCCGCGGACTAATGCTTACCACGGCAATGCCGCCTGCGTCGGTCGTTACACGCTGGTCGATGTTGCCTTCCGCATGAACTTTGAGGCTGGCGTGGGCTGGCGTCCCGTCAGGGTACGACGTCAGGATGAAAACTTGATTGTCCAGATTGGGAACCAGCGTACCTCCCTCTGGTACGGCCGTCACGATTAGAGGCGATTCGCTGACGGTAATCGGCTCGCCGCGAGTCTCGCCATGCTCCGCGGAGTCTTTCACCGTAGCTTCGATCAGCACGCGAGCCGCGCCCTGACTCAGAGGACGTCCAGCGAAATATTTCGGCAGGGTCAGATCGAAGTGGTACGCGCCATCATGATCCGTCTTGCCCTGCACGGAAGCCAGTTCAAACACAGAAACATCCATGCTGGAAGCTTTGACCGTGATCCCCGCGTCGTCGACCGGCTTGCCAAAGAAATAGTTGGCTCGCACGGTTCCGGTAACGTGATCGCCCGGGCGGTAGCCGCGCTTGGTCTTGCTGCCGGCGCCCACGAAATCGACTGCAACCTTGAATTTCGGCAGAACGTAGCGCTCGACGTTGAGAGCAATCTCGGCCGTGTTTGTCGGCGCTTCGCTCTCTCCCATCAACGCGCGGAGATGGTATGTTCCGAGGTTGACTTCGTCGGCGAGTCCAAATTCTGCGGAGGCAATTCCGAACTTGTCGGTTTGCGTCGCTTTCTTGAATACTTTGTTGCCGCGAGAGTCTTCGAGTTCAAAGGTCAGCTTGCGGTTCGCGGCGGCCTCGTGATTGGAACCATCGAGCCCCAACGCGCGAACATGAATCGTCTGCCCGGGCTGGTAAATCGGCTTTTCGGTGGTGAGAAGAATCGAAACCTTATCTTCAAGCCGTACATCCTGCGTGAACTCCGTTGAGCCGATCGGCGTGTCCACGGCGTAGCGCAATTGATGGTTACCCACAACGCCTGCCGGAAATCGGAATTGGGCTTCGGTCGTTCCGCGCCGGTTGAGCCGTCCTGCGAAGAGCAAGCGGGATTTCTGCTCGGGACCTAGCAATTCGATCTGTAAAGCGCTGCGTCCTGCAATGACCGCATCGTGGGAATCAGTGACGATGACTCGCACCGCCGCATCGCCACCGGTCAAATAGGATTGCTGGCCGAGAATGTGAAGCACCGGCGTGCGCAGGATTTGCGAGATGGATTGCGTGCCTTCGATCCCGTTGCTTTTGCCGTCGCGGTATGCGAAGCGGTAGCGCACGCGGTGCCACACGAGTTCGTCAAGGGCCAGCGGCTTCGCCAGCTTAATCTGTTCGTTCCACGTCCCTGTGCCCTCGGCAACCTCGACCGGTTGGTCCACCCGACCGAGGACTTGATCCTCCGGATCCAGAATTTCCATCGTGAGTTGTCCCGCACCGGAATGCTGCGCTTCGTAGGGAATTGCCACGTTCACGACGCCGTGCCCGTAGGTCGCACTGGCGACCGGTTCGCTATTACTGGCCTCGAACTGGTGAACTGTAACGATTGCGGCGGCGATTAATAGGATGGGAAGAAAAAACAACCAAAGCTTGGATGAAGTGGCGTATCCGTCTTCCATGGCGTCTCCGTGAGGGCCGTCAGCCATGCTTCTGCTGACTGGCTTGCACTCACGATAAGAACGCGCTTCTTCCGGGCTCTTGCGAAGAAGTTAGCGAAGTGTCGCTGATCCGCGTGATTGGAACTAGAAATCCAATAGTCTGCTGACGTCGTTCGTAATTACATTTTGGTCATTACGGCGGGAACAATTCTTAGCGGTCTGGTGTCGTGCCGGCACTTTGCGGCGTGGGGGAGGGCGAACTCGCAAGACGCTGGAAAAATATGGCTGACGGGATTCCTATTCTCCCGTCAGCCCAAAGTTTGGGTACCCGTAGTTCGGCTTCAATCACGACCGCTGGTTTCGTCAACCGGGTCGCTTTGAGCCGTCAGCCTACTAGCTCAACGGCGGCAGGGTCGTTTGGCAGTTGGGCTGGCGGGGTGGGCACAGAATGAGCGGGCCCCCGTCTGCGGCGGAAATGGGTTGAACGCTTGCCCCGATGAACGTACCTACCATCCCTACGGCCAGAATCGCGATCCTGATTGCCAGCTTTGCATTCATCTTAACCATCGTCTTGCTCCTTAGTTCCTGGGATTTTGTTTCCTTGCTCGGGCCGTCCGTCGCAAGTGACCTTAGTAATGCAAGCTGCATACCAAACCGGGCGCTTGGGTCCGCCACGTGCAAACCCCGGAGAGTTCTCCAAAAACTGGGGATAAATCAGGATTCCAACCCGGGTAAGCCCTGATCTCTGCAACGACGGCGCCCGGCAACCCAAACAAAAGCGCTAATCCGTAACATTTATGTTAGGTAGAGGGCGGATCCGAGAGGGCCCGAGTATACTCATTGCGTCATGGGCGATTCGGGCGAACAGGTTGCTGCTGCTGCCACGGGCGGGGCGCGGCTGGAAGCCGTAAGCGGGCCCCTCAAAGGGAAGCTCTTTCCCCTTGCCGGGGATGAGGTCTCGATCGGTCGCGATCCCTCTAACGAGATCTCGCTACTCGACTCCCTGGTATCGCGGCGCCACTGCATCATCCGTAAGGAAGCGGACGGATTTCGTCTTCAGGATCTGGAGAGCCGGAACAACACCTTTATCAGCGGCGTGCCGGTAAAGGAGAGGGTGCTGGTCCATGGGGACCAGATTCGGGTGGGCAACTCGATCCTTGTCTTCCAGGGATCAGATACTGGGTCAACTCCAGGGAACGCCTCTCTGAGCCTTGACTCTGCCCCTATGCCGGGTGCCGCAACCGTAATCCTGCGCAAAGAGGATGCCCGGTACCTGCAGCCCTCCCGGCCCGACGCCCTGCCCGCCACCGCAAAAACGGTTCGCGACCTCAATGTGCTGCTCGAATTCAGCCGAACGCTGAACTCGGTGCGCGGTCTGGTGGCGCTGCAAGAGAAGGTGCTGGAGGCGGTTTTGACGATCGTCCCTGCGGACCAAGCAGCCGTACTGCTGACCGAAAATGGAGTCGCCGGATTCTCTTCGATTGTGGGCAGGGACCGACGCCTCGGGCCCAATCAGCCGATTCATGCCAGCCAGACCATTCTCAACCGCGTCCTGGAAGAGAATCTCGCGATACTCTCCAGCGATGTCCAGAGCGATAACGCCTATCGGGAGGCCGAGAGCCTGCTGGAACGCCGGGTCCACTCGGTTCTGGCTGTCCCGCTCGAAGTACAGGGAAATATATTGGGCGTAATGTATCTGGACGCGCACACTCCGGGTGCGCGCTTTGACTCGGACCTTCTGCAACTGGTCACGACCCTAGGCAACATCACCGCGCTCGCGATTGAAAACGCGCGGCACGTCGAGAGGCTCGGAGGCGAAAACCGCCGCCTGAACGAAGAACTGAGCATCCATCACAGCATGATTGGGGAAAGCAAGGCCATGCACGAGGTGTATGGATTCGTTTCCCGGGTGGCGGGACGGGATTCGACGGTCCTTATATCAGGCGAGAGTGGCACGGGGAAGGAACTGGTGGCGCGGGCGGTCCACACGAACAGCGGCCGGGCCGGCAAGCCGTTTGTCGCGATTAACTGCGCGGCCATTACTGAAACCTTGCTGGAGAGCGAGCTGTTCGGACACGAACGAGGCGCGTTTACCGGGGCGGTTTCTCAGAAGAAAGGAAAGCTTGAGGTCGCCGAAGGCGGCACGGTGTTTCTGGACGAGATCGGGGAGTTGGCGGTCCCGATGCAGGCGAAGCTGCTGCGGGTTCTGCAGGAGAGAGAGTTCGAACGAGTCGGCGGGACGCGTCCCATCAAACTCGATGTCCGGCTGATTGCTGCAACGAATCGCGATCTGAAAGAGGCGTCGCGCACGGGAGGTTTTCGACCCGACCTTTATTATCGTCTCAACGTCGTATCTCTTCACATGCCGGCGTTGCGGGAGCGTCGCGAGGATATCCCCATGCTGGCGGCATTCTTCGCGACGCAGTATGGCGAGAAGGTGAAGCGGCGTGTCGCCGGCATCTCTCCGGAGGCTCGCGCCTGCCTCACCCGCTACGACTGGCCGGGGAATGTGCGCGAACTGGAGAACGCCATCGAGAGGGCGGTGGTGCTGGGCTCGACCGAATTAATCCTCGCAGAGGACTTGCCGGATTCCATCTTGGAAGAAACCGCCTCTTCCGGAGAAGCGGTGAGCGCACTGCACGATGGTATCCGCGAGGCGAAGAAGGTGCTGATCGAACGCGCTATCGAACAGGCGAACGGCAATTACACCGACGCGGCGAGAATCCTGGGAGTGCATCCCAACCATCTGTTCCGGCTGATTCGCACGCTGAACCTGAAGCCGAAGCGGCAGCGGCAAGCGTGAGGGCGACCCATGCGCTGGATAATGTTGCTGGCTCACAACGCCGCTCGGTTGCTACCGCGACAGGCGGTGAGGAATGAGCCCTATGGAGAGTTTGCAAGACCTAAGCCGACGGCCACCGATCTACGGCGACGCCAAGTTCTTTCAGCAGATTCAAGAGTTTCGTTCGGTTGGCTTCAATGCGTGCTAGGTCTGTTTTTCCTGACAATATGCCACTGTCCTGAACGGCCACAACCAAGCCATAAGGCCATGCTGAATCAGGCAACTTCTGCAACATTCCGGGAACTGACTCGATCAAGATGGCTTGCCCAACAGGAGTCATTCCCACGATTTCTATGCCGTCACGCCGAACGATCAGGTAAGGATTCTTCCAGTCCTTGGCTTCTTGTACCGAGTGGTACTTCTTCGGGTCAGGCTTAGGGATCCGATCTTGCAGGGACCGAGAGGTCTGAGTGCAGCCGATACACACTACCGCCACAAGTTGGACGAGCAAGAGGCCGACCAGCAGCAACGTCTTCAAGGCGCCCATTCGACGCTCCTGAGCATTACTGACATTAGGCATCCGGGATTAGTTTCTACCGTTTGTGTCAGTTGACGAAACCAAGCCATAGCGCTCAAGCCTCCGCTGGGGTGCGATAAGTGCGATCGAGGATGCCTCGCCAACAATCATCCCCGCCAACAATCATCAAGGCGAGTGGGTATAATCTCGCAGATCCCGCCGGTGACGACGCAGGAATGGAGACCGTTATGCTACGAATCCTCTCTGCCCTCTGCTTGGTCGTGTTGACGACGAGCGCAGTCCGCATGTCAGCGCAAGTCTACCCATATCGCGACGGAACTCCTGGGGTGACCGGATACCGCTCGGAAGTGATGGCCGAGGTCATGATCCAGGAAAGCGAGTTCGTCCGCTTGGCGGAGGCCATCCCTGCGGATAGATACACCTGGAGGCCGTCCCCGGATGTGCGCACGATCGCCGAGGTTTTTCTACACGCCAGCGCTGCGAACTACAATCTCTACAGGCTCGTGGGCACTCCCACTCCGGCTGGTGTCGACACAAAGACCCTCGAACAGTCCACCACCGACAAAGCAAAAGTCATCGCTACGCTCAGGGCTTCCTACTCTCACGCTAAGGCGGCTATCCGCTCCATGCCCGACGCGGATCTGGAGAAGACTCTGGAGTGGAACGGAGGGAAAATTACCGAACGGGGCGTGTTGCTCTATATCGTTCAGCACATCGCACAGCACCTCGGTCAGCAGATCGCCTATGCCCGCTCGATAGGCGTCGTCCCACCGTGGACACTCGATCCACCCCGGAAGAATTAGTTCTAGCCCCTACACGCCGAGCGGCCTCCAGCAGCGCTGTACTACGTTGAAGTAGTGACGCGGACTATTGGGCATCCGCCCCCGGCCCCACAGCCACGACAAAATAAGTGGCCGGCGTTGTGCCGACATTCTTAATGCCGTGCTCGTCGTTGGAATGAACAAATCCTACCGATCCCGGCCCCATAACATGATTTGTGCCATTGATCGTGAGCTGTACCGTACCTTCTCGAATCAGCCACATTTCGCTGTGCACGTGGTGATGTGGGGCATGCGGCATCGCGCCCGGCTGTAACGTGGTTTCGTGCACCTCCAACGACTCGGCGGTGGCCAGTTTGCCTTTCAGAACTGGCCGGATCGCCGCTCCGTTTACAGTTCTCACTGGCAGTTCGCTGAACGGGTAGGTCGTCGATGGAAGGGAATTCTCCTGGTTCGGCAAACCTTCTAAATCAACCGCGCTCGAAACCAATCCCGAGAGCAGAAAGAGCACTTCTCGTCGAGTGGACGACATCCGGGGCCTCCTGAGAATAAAGTTCACAGTTGGGCCGGCATGATAGCAGAGGATTCCTCGCCGCAGAAACCCCTCGCAGGGGGCAATGAGTTCTAATGGCGATGCTACGACAGGTATTTTGGGTTAGACTGCGGCACCAGCCATCAGGCCAACCGCGAACAGCGGCAACAACGCGATCTCCAAGACGCACATCAGCCAAATAGAAGCCCCGCGTACTCCAAGTATTATGCCCTCGAATCGACTGTCGAAAACACGCTATAGAAGCGCTCAAACCCCCGGCTGGGGTCAGTGAGTGCGGCGACGATGTTATGCCAACGAAGGTTCGATTCCAGGCTGGACTCTGCCGACCAGTGATGTAGAATTCGCCCGAAGTCAGAAGCATCAAAAATACGCGAAGGAGAGTATGAAAAAATCATTGCTAACGGTTGGGGTGGCCGCGACGTTGATGATGGTGTGGTCGATCGGGCGAATGCAGGGTCAGCAAGATCAGAAAGTGATCTTCGTCTCCGCCGGTCAGGCGAATTTTCAGGAGACCCCAACCAAGGGGGTGTCCATGGCCGCAATCTGGGGCGACGGGGTAAAGGGGCCCATGCCACATTCACCAAGTTCGTGCCCGGTTTCGATGCTGGGATGCACATCCACACCAACGACATTTGGATCGTCGTCGTGAAGGGCGCGTATCTGTACAAGGATGAAGCCGGCAACAAGCGTGTGGGGGCGGGCAGTTTCTTGCGAGTTCCAGGTGGAAAGAAACATTGGAGCGGAGGCGATCCCACAGAGGGAGCGCTTTTCTACGAAGAATCGTCCGGTAATTTCGATTCGATCCCTGCAAAGTAGAAGGCAATTTCGTTCCCCGCCTCTCGCCGAAATCGGCGGGAGGCGGGGCATTCAACCACGCGTACAACCGCGATATTAAGAGAAAAAAACTGCCGATCTCATGCGATTATTAGTATGCCTCGCGAGGGCTAATTGTGGCGAGCTTCCTTCAGGATCTCCGCTATTCGCTGCGGCAACTCTCCACCAATCCAGGATTCGGTCTGACCGCGATTCTCTCCCTTGCCCTCGGGATCGGAGCCACCGTTTCCGTGTTCAGCGTGATTTACGGTGTGCTGCTGCATCCCTTTCCGTACGCGAACGTTGATCGCCTCGCGAACTTAAGCCTCAGGGACGCTCAGGGAAGGCTCTTCGACGCCTGGTTCTCTGCGCCACAATTGCGTGAACTGCGGAAGATGCGAGCCTGCGAGAGCATCGCTACATGGAACTCATCTAACCTGACAGTCACAGGTCGCGACCTTCCCGAGGATGTCGTCGCTTTCTTTGGAATAGGAGAGACCTTCCCTACATTGGGCGTTCCGGCCTTGCTCGGCCGCAATCTTGGACCTTCAGATTCGCCTGACGGGCAAGAGCCTCAGCCGGTTGTGATGCTTCACTACAGCTTCTGGCAGCGTCACTTTAATGGCGACCCCAACATCATCGGCAAGGCTCTAGAGCTGAGTCATAAGAACTACACGATTGTCGGAGTCACCCCTGCGAATTTCACCTGGGGCTGGGGGGCAGACGTTTATCTGCCGCAGGAGATCTCCAACGGCGCGGGAGGCGGTGTGGTCGTGAAGTTGCGGCCAGGGGTCGGCCTCACAGCTGCAGACGCAGAACTGCAACTTCTGTTGGAGCGCTTTGCTGAAGAAAGGCCACACACCTTCCCCGAGCGGTTCAAAGTTGACATCCGTCCGCTGACCTTCGAGGTAAGGCGCAACATGGGCGGTACGCTTTATCTACTGCTCGCGGCGGTCGGTACGCTGTTGGCGATTGGCTGCAGCAATGTCTCCATACTGCTGCTGGCTCGAGGCACCGCGAGGCAGCATGAGTTTGCCGTGCGATCGGCGGTGGGGGCCAGTGGCGTTCGTATTGTGCGGCAGTTGCTGACGGAGTCGCTAATATTGGCGCTAACCGGAATGGGTCTCGGCATATTGTTGGCGTACCGACTTGTGGACCTGATCGCTGCGTCGATGCCGAGCGGGCTGTACCCGCCCGATGTGCTCATTCGCCTAAACTTTCCTGTGTTGCTTTTCAGTGCAGCATTGGCGTTGTTCACGGTTGTGCTCTTTGGCCTGGTCCCTGCATTGCAGATGGCGAAGCCGGATATCAAGCAGTTCATGCGGTCCGGCGCGAAGAGCGCTGCGGGAAGCGTGCGCGGTAAGCATCTGCATGGCGCGCTCATCGCCGCACAGATTGCACTCACTCTGCTTCTGTTGACTACCGCAGGGTCAGCCATGGCCGGATTCATGCGCTTGATGCGTGTACCGCTCGGTTACGATCCGACTAACGTGCTCTCTGTCAGGATTCCCTTGCAGGAAAACACCATGACGACGTGGGAATCGCGGGCAAACTACTTCGAACAGCTTCGAGCCAAGATTGCGGGGTTGCCGGAAGTTGTCTCCGCTGGACTATCCTCCAGTGCTACGCCTCCAATCAGCGGATGGGAACAGCGATTCGATCTGCTGGGCAAACCCACTGCATCGCCCGAGCTCCAAACGGCTAGGTTAAGTTTCGCCGATCCTGCCTACTTCGGCATATTGCGGATGCCGCTCCTGCAGGGGCGCATCTGGAGCCCTACCGAAGTTACACGTGGGGCCACGCTCGTCATCGTGAACCAGTCTTTTGCCAAACGCTATTATCCACAGGGCGATATCGTAGGACATTCTCTGAGAGTGCCAACCCTGATAAGCAAGCCGCCCGACTCGCTCACAGCTCCCGGAGCCGATGGCTGGATGGAAGTGATCGGTGTCGTGACCGACGCTCTCAATGATGGTCTGGATAAGCCGGTCAAGCCCGCAATTTTTGTCCCCTACAGCACTTTGATGCTGATGGGAACGCAAGTTCTTGTACGGACCCGCGTCGCGCCGGAATCCATCGTCCAGAGCATCCGGAAGGAATTGGCATCGGTCAATCCCGACCAGCAGATTTCCAGCCGGATCGAAGACCTGGAAACACGGATCAAACGCAGACCAGAATGGGCGAAGGGAAGGCTCATTGCAGCCCTCTTTGCTGGATTCTCGATTTTGGCGCTCGTTCTGTCGGCGGTTGGTCTGTACAGCGTAGTTTCCTACTCGGTGGCACAGCGTACCAACGAATTCGGCATTCGCATAGCGCTGGGCGCGAGGCGCTCTCAAGTTCTGAGAGTTGCCATGGCTTCAGCGGGAATTAGTGTTGCTTTCGGCATCGTTGCCGGGCTTGTATTGAGGGTCGGCATGAATCGGATTGTCTCCATGTGGGTGGGTAGTACCGGCAGTCATCCGCTGATTGGGTTCGGTGCATCATTTCTGTTGCTGCTCGTTGCAGCGGTAGCCTGCCTTATTCCCGTCCGCAGAGCGCTATCTGTCGATCCTGTGACCGCATTGCGATGTGAGTGATTTCTACTCGGATAGCTCTCTTACTTCAACCCTCGCACCAAAAACAAATTCGCAAGGTCGCGCTGGAAAGTCGTAGCGCACGCTTTTCCGTCCGCCGACAATGCCAGTGGTCCAAGGAACTGAGCCCCTGGTTCAGGAACCTTTACGACTAGCCAAGGCTCTTTTTGACGTGTGGTCACATCGAGACGGCTGACCTTGATGCTTGTTGGCTCGCGCTGTTGCAGAAAGAGGTATCGCCCGTCCCCGCTCCATCGCACCACATTTTCGCCCTGCAAGTCCGCGATGGTTTTGGAATCCCCGCCGCCCACCGGAGAGAGCAGCAGCTTGTGCGGGTCCACGGTGATAAACCATTTGCCATCGGGTGAAACTCGCGTACCCCGTGTTCCTTCGGGCGTGAGCGGTGTCGATTTATTCGTTTCCAGGTCGTACATCCAGGTGCGGGTTGCGTGACCGGTTTCATTGCCAGTGAACAGGATGTGCTTGTTGTCGGGGAACCACTCCACACCGTCGAAGTGCATGTCTTCGATCTTTGGGAATCGTGATTCTCCGGGACCAGTGGGAAGCAACATCAGACTCGAACTGCCCCCTTCATGGTGGATGCAGGCCACCCACTTCCCATCCGGCGAAAGTGAAGGCCGGTTGCCCGAGCCCAACTGGATGGCAGGAGACCCGTCCGTCTTCCGCATATAAATGGCGGAGTTCCGCCCCTGGCCACTGGAGAGCTCAACGAAGACAATGGATTGGGCGTCACTGGAAAGGTCATACATCAGGGAAGAATCTAGCCACGCCAGGTCTCGTTGTGCACCGCCGCTCGGTGGCAAATAGTGGATACCCAGACGGGAGTTCACCGTGGTGAGCAGGACGCGGCCATCGCGGGCTACATCTTGCATCACAATCATTCCGCCCGTTTGAGAAACCAGACGCTGCGCGCCCGAGAGCGTAACGGCGTAGAGTGCTGGATCGCCGCCGGGCTGGCCGCCTGAGAACCAGACTTCGTGATTGTCGGGTGACCAGTTCAAAGCGCCGATGGAGCGCCATCCTCGGGAAAGAACCTGCCGGGGATGGTTGGGCCCGACCACGCACAGGGCATAATCGCCGACTTCGACATCAAAATCGAAAAACGCAACCAGCTTTCCGTCCGCCGAAACCTGCGGCATCATGGGCGGACGCTTTTCCGTTTCGTACAACACGGTCCCGATAGGATATTCAAGCCTGAATTTTCCGCCGACAGCTCGCACTACGGCGAGCGACTCTCCGTCCGGTCCCCAGTCCGCGCCACTCACGCCTTCCAGCACCTCGCGGGGCGCGCCACCTCCGAAGGGAACGCGTGCGAGGGTGCCGACGTCCTCTCCGCCTAATAGAATCGCCATCTCACCGCTGGGCGATATCGCCAGCACGCGCGCACTGGGCAGCGCCAACGGTTGCGCCTCGCGATTGCCGGGCTGCGCGGAAAATAATGTGGAGGGTGCGCCATCCCACTCGGCACTGTAGACAACGGTGTCACCCGGAGCGAACTTCGCAGACGTCACATCGCCACGCCGAAATGTCAAGCGCCGGTACGACGGCGGCTCGGGAGGCGGACTGTATCTCCGCTCGTACGAGATGCGCAACCCGAGCCCAAGCAAAATTCCAGCCAGTAGTCCCGCGCCTGTCCAGAGCCGGACCCGCGAAGGGCGATGCGGGGCTCGAGGCGCCGGGCTCGCGAGTGCGAAGTTGCTGAAATCCATTTCTTCCCGCAACTCTTCCAGCGCCACTTTCACGTCGGCCATGGTTTGCCAGCGGCGTTCAGGATCTTTTTTCAGGCAGCGGCTGATAATGCGGTCCAGTTCCGGGGGAACGTCTGCCACGGCTTGCGAAGCCGGTTGTGGATCTTTGTAGAGCACCGCCGATAGCGACGACAGCTTCGAGCCACCCGCGAATGCACGTTGGCCCGTAGCCATTTCGTAGAGCACTGAGCCGAACGAAAAAACATCAGATCGGGTGTCAACCTTCTTGCCGTCGGCCTGCTCGGGAGACATGTAGGCGACGGTTCCGAGAATGGTACCTTCCTCAGTGAGTGGGGACCCTTCGCCGTGCAGAGTTTCGGCGTAGGCGTCGGCGCCTGCTGGTTCGCTGAGCTTGGCCAATCCGAAATCCAGGATCTTGACCACACCCTGCGGGGTGACGATCACATTCGAGGGCTTCAGATCGCGATGCACGATTCCAGCCGCGTGCGCCGCGGCCAACGCATCCGCGATCTGCACGGCATACTTCAACACATCCCGAATTCGGAGCCCCTTGCGCCCGATCAGGTGATCGAGCGTGTCTCCGGCCACATACTCCATGGCGATGTACTGGATCGGCTTTCCGTCGACTTCCTGCGTGTCAATGTCGTAGATCGTGACGATGTTTGGATGGTTCAGAGAGGACGCTGCTTTAGCTTCCTGAACAAAGCGCCGCTCGCGGTCCGCGTTGAGCGCCGCGGTGGAGAGAATCTTGATGGCAGCAGTTCGGCCGAGACGAGAATCTACTGCCTTGTAGACCACGCCCATGCCACCGGCTCCCAGCTTAGCTTCAATGCGGTACGAGCGAAGTGATTTGCCGATCATGCGTGTAGCCCCGGAACCATTGGTCGCAACTTGCGGGCACGAAATCTGCTGATTCGCTGCCGCAACAAATCAAAAGTTCAAATGAAAGGTCGTCACAAGACGACAAAGAAAGAACGCAAGAGACGCAGGTGCGAACGACGATATGCCCATGCTTGCTGAGCTTGTGTGACAGCAATTCTACCGCAGAAGGGCGGTGTCTTGCTCTTTACTCTGCGGGGTCACATTATTCAATTTGCCGAAGGGCTGGATGCGAGATCGGTCGTGCTCTTTTCCCATCGGTCGCGGCCATTCGTTCGATGCCCTACACACGGTGTGCCTGCGGGCATGTGTTTGCAACAAACACACAACTGGTTGATGTCATCCTCATCTTGATCGATTGAGTCTTGACATCAGCGCTGTGACAAATAGAATGGCTGGACTTCCAAGTCATCGAGGAAAATGTCATGAGGGCCTGCTACGCGCTGTGGGTGGTCTTGCTAACTCTTTTTGTCTCTTCTGCACTTGCTCAAACGGGAACCAGTTCGGTGCGCGGCATCGTACTCGACAGATCAGGCGCGGCGGTAGCCTCTGCGAAAGTGACCGTCTCCAACAACGGTCAGGCACTGCAACGCGAAACACAGACCGACGACTCGGGCGAATATCACTTTCTGGCTCTGCCTCCGGGAACCTACACTCTGACCGTAGAGAAAGCCGGGTTCCGCAAGTTTCAGCAGATCGGCCTCGCACTTCTGGTGAACGTTGCCGTGACCAGCAATGTGAAACTGGATGTAGGAACCGCTTCGGAAAAGGTGGAGGTTTCGGCGCAGTCTGAAACGGTGAATACCACCGACGCCTCTCTTGGAAATGCCTTCAGCGAAGTGCAGGTAAAAGAACTGCCGCTAGAGAGCCGCAACGTTCCCGACTTGCTCAGCCTGCAAGCTGGGGTGCTCTATACCGGGGGCAGTCCTGACATTGACACCAGCAAGGACACGCGCAGTGGAGCAGTCAATGGTGCGCGGAGCGACCAAAGCAACGTGACCGTCGACGGCATCCCTGTCAACGACAAAGGCGCCGATGCATTTACTTCCGTGCTGCCGGTCACGCTTGACTCGGTGCAGGAATTTCGCGTCACGACCACGAATTACGGCGCGGATCAGGGCGTGTCTTCAGCGGCTCAGGTGGCGCTGATTACCAAGAGCGGCACCAACTCGTTTCACGGTTCCGTCTACGAATACAACCGCAACTCTTATTTCAGCGCCAATGATTACTTCATCAAGGCGTCGCAGATCGATAGCGGGTTGCCGAACAAACCACCGCAATTGAACCGCAATATCTTCGGCGCCTCGGTCGGAGGGCCCATCCTCAAAGATCGCTTCTATTTCTTCTTGAACTTTGAAGGCTATCGCGATTCCGAAGCCGTCAGCGCGGATCCAATTATCCCGACCGCAGCGTTGCGCAACGGCGTAATGCAGTACTACTGCCTGAACGGGGACACAAGCCAATGCCCGGGCACTCCGGTGACGGTCAACGGCGTCACCTACACTCCTCCCGCAGGATACATGGCACTTTCTCCCACGCAGATTACGACAATGGACAGCCACAGCCTTGCTCCACAACCTGGCCCTAATCCGGTTGTGATGCAGTACATGGCGACCTATCCTCTGCCCAACGACTTCACTGAGGGCGACGGAGTCAATACCGCGGGATACCGCTTCCGGGCGGCTACTCACACTAAGAAGAACTGGTATATCGCCAAGCTGGATTACAACCTGACGGCCAATGGGCAGCACCGCTTATCTCTCACGGGCGCGCTGGCCAACGAAAATGCCGCGGGGGCGCCGTTCCTGCCCGGCTTACCTCCGGAGACGACCACAGTAAACTTCAACAAAGGCCTGATCGCCAGCTACTCCGCGGTCTTTTCGCCGACCTTGCTGAACAACTTCCGGTATGGTTTCGTGCGGCAAAGTCTGGGCAACCTGGGAGACTCGAACCTGCCTTGGAATTATCTGAACTTCGACCAGGGCATCGCACGCTCTTCCTCATTCCAGCGCCCGATCAACAATTTCACGGACGACCTATCCTGGGTCCATGGGAAACATACCTGGCAGTTTGGCGTTCAGTTGGCGTTTCTGCGCAACCCGGAAAGCAATCTGAACAATTCTTTCAGTGACGGTGTCGCCAATCAGGACTGGATGCTGAACTCCGGCATATCGCAATCGACCAACTCGGATCCGCTCAATCCGCTAAATAATGGTTACCCGGGAGTCGACCCTTCTTTCGTCAGCAACTACGACGCCTCCATCACCAGTTTGCTCGGCATGATCACGCTGGGAAATGCGGTCTACAACTACAACCGCAGCGGCGGCACGCTGGCACCCGGCGTCCCGGTGACACGCCGTTTCGCCGAAAATTCTTACGAGATGTATGCTCAGGACACCTGGAAGGTGAAGCCGAATCTCACCTTGACGCTGGGGCTTCGGTATTCGCTGTTCTCACCTCCGTGGGAAACAAACGGTCTGCAAGTCGGCACCAACATCAATCTCGGGAACTGGTTCAACGCGCGCGGCGCCGGCATGCAGCAGGGTATCCCGTCCAATGCGCAGCCGCTGATTTCCTACGATTGGGCCGGCCCGGCTAACGGCAAGCCCGGCTATTACGGCTGGGACCACAAAGATTTTGGTCCTAAAGTTGCCTTCGCATGGTCTCCGAATTTTTCCGGCGGATGGCTGGAGAAAATCTTTGGCGCCACCGGTACCAGCAGCATTCGCGGTGGATTTGGCATGGTCTACGACCGCGCCGGCGAAAGCCTGGTCGATACGTTCGACCAGAACGGCTCTTTCGGCTTATCCACACAGCTGAACAATCCGTCAGACTTTGAGACTTCCGTCACGGCGCCACGTCTGACGAGCATGAACGTAATTCCGCAGTCTGACTATGTGAATGTTCCGATTCTGGAGCCTGCACCAACGGGCGGATTCCCACAACAATATCCAGTCGGGTTGGGTGCGATTACGTGGGGCATCGATCCAAATCTAAAGACGCCGTATTCCTACACCTTGGATTTTGCAGTGAGCCGCCAGCTGAAGTCGAATTTCACCTTGGATCTGGCCTACGTGGGCCGGATGTCCCATCGCCTGCTCGCACAGGACGATCTGGCCATGCCGCTCGACATTGTTGATAAGCAGTCGGGGTTGGATTACTTCACGGCAGAGAGAGGGCTGGCGCAGGTTTTCCGTCCGCAGTTGTTGGCGGGAGTACCAAATCCCACACAGTCATTTAATCCGAACCAGGTTTCAGCCAAAGTGCAGCAGTTCTGGACCAATCAGATCCAACCGCTGGTTCCTGGTGGTGCGTATCCTCTCACCGGTTGCACCGGCGGTGCGAACCTGACTACGCAGAATCCCGTGATCTTCGCCTTCGACACTTTCTGCGCCACCGCCTTCAACGACTCGCTAGCGCTCTACAACCTGGATTACAACGGCTTCCCCGATGCCAACATTCCCGGCCAGACATACTACACATCGGGTGGACAGTATTCCTATTACGCGCAGCAATTCAGTTCGCTCTACGCGTGGCGTTCGATGGCTTGGTCAAACTACAACGCTCTGCAGGCGACCCTGCGCCACGCCATGTCGCATGGTGTCCAATTCGACCTGAACTACACCTATTCCAAGGCAATTGATATTTCGTCCGATGCGGAGCGGGTCGGCCCAGCCAGCATCGGCAGCCTGCTGGGGTTGAATAACAACATCATTAACGCGTGGAATCCTGCGGCGCAGAAAGGTGTGGCGTCGTTCGACGCTACACATCAGATCAACTCCAATTGGGTGGTGCAGCTTCCCTTCGGCCGCGGCCGGTTGCTAGGAAAAAATGTTAACCGCGGGGTCGACGCGGCCATTGGCGGATGGCAACTCACAGGCCTCTTCCGATGGACCAGTGGTTTCCCGGTTACTGTCGATAACGGTTTCAGCGCCTTCCCCACGAACTTTGAGATGGAAGGCAACGCCGACAAGGTTGGGCCAGTCAAGACCGGAGTGTATCTGAACACCCCCACGCAAACTGCCGGTCAAACGAACGCGAACCCGAATATCTTCGCCAACGGCGTGTTGGCCATCAATTCTTTCTCCTACGCCTGGGCCGGCGAGTCGGGTGCGCGCAATCCGATTCGGGGTGACGGATATTTCGGCATTGACCTCGGCCTGGCCAAGCGCTGGATCATGCCTTGGAACGACAAACAAAGCCTGCAGTTCCGCTGGGAAGCGTTCAACCTCACCAACACTGCGCGTTTCGACGTGCAATCTGCCTTGCTCTCGAATTCGCTGGGACTGGGCAGCGCCAGCACGTTCGGGAATTACTCTGGGTTGCTGACAAAACCTCGGATCATGCAATTCGCGCTCCGGTTCGAATTCTGAGGAGGAGGGCTCGTTTCACTTGATGCTTTCTGGCGCCGGAACGTCGACCCAGCCGCGTGTGCGGTGGCTCCAAATTTCGGCGTCGAGGATCCTCAACTGCCGCAAGCCATCGGTGAACTGCGGATACTCGGGCGTTCCGCCGCTGGCCCCGATGGAAGCATAGAACCGGCGAAAGACTTGCTTGAACGTGTCGTCGTAGCCCTCGCTGTGGCCGCCCGGCAGGTCGGCGAATCCGCGCGCCGCGGGTTTCAGCAGAGACGGATCCTTGATGAAGATCTGGTTGCCGTCGTCGCGGTGGCCCGACCAGAGTTCGTCGGGCCGTTCCTGGTCCCACGCCACGGAAGAACGCGTGCCGTAGATTTCAATGCTGAGGCGGTTCTTGCGTCCAGCGGAAACCTGGCTAGCCGTGACGCTGCCTCGCGTACGTGTTCCCATGCGAAAGATCACAGCCCCGAAGTCTTCCGTATCCACCGGCGTTTCGATGTAGTCCTCCGGGCCCAGTAGTTTATTCGCGAAGGTCTCGACGGAATGCTTCGGCTGCTTCCGTGTTGGGTGGAACGTCTGAAGATCAGCGCAGAGCGACTTCACCTGCAGACCGGTGACGTGCTCGGCCATGTCGAACCAGTGCGAGCCGATGTCGGCCATGCAACGCGAAGGGCCTCCTGCCTTGGTCTCGACGCGCCAGTTCCAGTCCGTCTCGTATAGCAGCCAATCCTGGGAATAGGTGCCTTGGACAACGAGAATGTCGCCCAGATCGCCAGCTTCGCGCAGGGCGCGCATCTGCTGCACCATGGGGTAGTAGCGCAAGTTGTGGCAGACGCAATTTCGCAGCCCCTGCTTCGCTGCCAAAGCAACAAGCTCTTCGCCCTCTTCCACGCTGGTGGCCAGCGGTTTTTCGCAGAGCACGTGCTTGCCCGCGTGGAGCGCATCCTTGGCCATGGAAAAATGCTGCGCGTTGGGGGTGCAAATGTGGACTGCATCGACGGCTGAATCGTGCAGGACCTCGCGGTAGTCGGTAGTAATCGTGGGGACGGAAAAGCCCGTGCCCAGTCGGCGCGCTGCGTCGGCGCTTCTGCCCGCGATCGCTACCGCGTCGACGGATTCCACTCGCCGCACCGCCTCAAGATGTACGCGGCCCATAAAGCCGGTGCCGAAAATTGCTGTTTTGATCTGCTTCATCGTAATTGTCTTTCCCCGGCAGTCATTCCTTCGCAGTCATTCAACGGCAAGTTGGTCGATTCAGAGCTCGATTCAAAGATCGATTCGAACTAAGTCCACCACGCAGCACCTGGCTTTTCACGGATCACAATTCCGTTTAGAAAGTTGGCTGCCTTGGTCAATCCCTCTTCTGGCGAGAGCAAGCTGTCTTCGTGCTCAATGGAAACGACGTAATCGTAGCCAAACATGCGCAACGTAGAGATTAATTCGCTCCAGAACTCGGTGCCGTGTCCGTACCCGCAGGTACGGAAGATCCAGGCGCGGTCACGCTCCTGCGTGTAGGGCTTCGTGTCGAGCACGCCGGTGCGCGGAAGGTTGCTGGCGTACATCTGAGTGTCCTTGGCATGAACATGGAAGATCGAGTCCTGTAAGATGCGCACGGCGGCGATGGGATCGATGTTCTGCCAAAACAGGTGGCTCGGATCGTAGTTGCACCCCACGTTCGGTCCGGCGATGGAGCGCAGCCGCAGCATGGTCTCCGGGTTATACACGACAAACCCCGGGTGCATCTCGACCGCAATTTTCACGCCGTGGTCCGCGGCAAACTTCGCCTGCTCGATCCAATAGGGCGCCACCACCTCGTTCCACTGCCAGTCCAACACCTTGAGGTAGTCGGGAGGCCAGGGGCACGTGACCCAGTTGGGAGCCGTAGCGTTCGGCGAGTCTCCGGGACACCCTGAAAAATCCACCATCATGGGCACGCCGAGCTTTTCGGCCAGCAGAATCGTTTTGCGGCTCACCTCGCGATCCTGCTTCGCGCGATCTTTATCCGGATGCAGCGGGTTGCCGTGACAACTCAACGCGCTGATCTTCGCGCCATGATCGCTGAGGATCTTCCGAAACTCAGCCAGTACCGTCGGATTTTCGAGCATCGAGAGCTTGCAGTGAGCGTCGCCCACATAGTTTCCCGTGGCCAGTTCGACGGTATCAATATGGAGCGCTGCGAGTTTCTTGAGGACGACCGTGAGCGGCAGTTGCGACAGCAGAGGAGTAAAGACCCCAACGCGCATAATCCTGTTCTCTCCTGAAATTGAACGGCAACATTCTACCGCAGACGCCTTATGTTACCTTTTAGGTCGGCTGAACTCGGCTTTCAGGCCCGGACAGTCTCACGAAACGAATTCGTTGGAGGGAAATCGCTTGCGTCCAGTTCGAATCGCTTCAATCCTCTTTCTGTTCTTGCCCATTCTGATGACCGCTCAGAATCAGGCGGCCGTGGATCCCTCGCTCCCGCCTCCGCCGCACGAGAAGCAAGTGCGCCTCAAGCACGTTCTGGTGATTGGTCAGACTAAGGGATTCGAGCACGACTCGGTCTCTAGTGGGATGGTTGCCATCTACAATATGGGCCGTGAAAGCGGTCTCTGGGATGCCACACTACGCACGGACGTCGAGCTCATCACCAAGAAAGATCTTGGACGAAACGCAAAGACTCTCAATTATTTCGATGCCCTGATTTTTGTGAGCACGACCGGCGAACTTGACCTCGACGACAGCCAGAAGGCGGATATGATGTCATTCATTAAATACGATGGCAAGGGTTTCGTCGGCGTTCACGCCGCCCTCGACACGAATTACAAGTGGCCGGAATACGGCGAAATGATCGGTGGATGGTTCGACCAGCATCCGTGGTCCACGTTCAACGCGCCGATCATCAATGAAGACCCGAACTTTCCTGCGGTCCGCCACTTTCCCAAGGCATTCCTGAAGTACGACGAAATCTATCAGCCGAAAGAGTGGTCGCGCGAAAAAGTGAATGTCCTGCTGAGTCTCGATCCTTCGAAGCTGAACTATGCCAACAATCCGCGCGTCCACAGAACCGATCATGATTTCGCGGTGGCCTGGGACAAAACGTATGGCAAAGGGCGTGTTTTCTATTCCACGCTTGGCCACACCGAGGAAGCCTGGAGCGACCCGGACATCCGCAGGATGTATTTTGAAGCGATCAAGTGGGTGCTGGGCATGACCGAAGGAAGCACGACAACTCATCCGCGGCCGCAAACGGCCGCTGCGCAGCACTGAGGGGGCCCCGATGAACTTTCTACGTGCAGTTCGGCATAACAGCCCTTCAGCGCTGTTGTTCGTGAGCCTCGCAGTCTGCGCGGCGCAAATGCCTGCCAACAGCAAGCCCGCCAGCGGGGTCGAGCAAATCGCAGCCGCGGCCAAGTCGTACTCACCAGATCTGGTGCAGCAAGGGCGCGCTCTGTTCCGCAAAGATTGTTCCTTCTGCCATGGCCGCGATGCCGGCGGCGGAGAGACCGGGCCCGACCTGACGCGCTCGAAGTTAGTGACTGCCGATGTGGACGGAGACAAGATCGGCCCCGTCGTGCGCAACGGGCGCCCCGACAAAGGTATGCCGCCCTTTGATCGTTCGGATCAGGAAATCGCCAGCCTGGTAGCTTTTATTCACACACAACAGGCCAATGCGCTCGCGAGCGCCGGCGGCCGCGGCGGTAACGGCGGACGGAAAGGAGTGGATGCATCGGATCTCCAGACTGGAAACGTCGAGGCCGGCAAGCGCTACTTCGAAGGCGCGGGCGGATGTGCAGTCTGCCATTCGCCGACCGGCGATCTTGCCGGGGTCGCAACGCGTTACACAGGCCTTGAACTCGAGGAGCAGATGCTGTATCCGAAGCACGCGAAACCGAAAGTCTCAGTCACGCTCGCCTCGGGTCAAACGATTACGGGAACATTGGGATATCTGGACGAGTTCACCGTTGGCGTCATCGATTCCACAGGTACATATCGCTCGTGGCAGACCCGCGACGTGCAATACAAAGTGGACCCGGCTCTCAATGCTCATGTGGAACTGTTTCCTAAGTACACAGATGCCGACGTCCACAACCTGATGGCGTATCTGCAAACGCTGCGCTAGCGCGAAACTCTATTTTCTCGGTCTTAGACGTTTGGGGGATACCTTTCGATATGAATTTTGCGAGACTTGCATGCTTGCTTGCCGTGAGCGCACTAATCGGGCTCGGATCTCCCCGCGCGCTGGCGCAGGCACCCGATGACCAAATGCTTCTGCATCCACCGGCCGGCAGTTGGCCGGCGTACCACGGTGATTATTCCGGCAGGCGGCACAGCTCACTGAATCAGATCGCGCCGCAAAACGTGGGTAGTCTCACTCTGGCCTGGGCTTTCCAGACGAACCAGGGCGCGCCCATCAAGTCATCTCCGCTGCTGGTCGACGGCATTCTCTACTTCACGGTTCCGGACAACATTTGGGCGGTGGATGCGCGCTCCGGCCACATGATCTGGCGCTACAACAAACCAACGAGCCAAGGGGAGCACATCGGCAATCGCGGCGTAGCCATGTACAAAGGCTCTCTTTTCTTCTCGGAACCCGATGCGTACCTGGTATCGCTCAACGCCAAAGATGGAACTGTTCGCTGGAAGGTGCAGGTTGGAGACGTCACGAAAGGCTATTGGACCAGCATGGCGCCTCTCGTTGTGGGGAACCACGTGCTCGTCGGAGTCTCCGGAGATTTTGATAACTTGAGCGGCTACATCCGGTCGATCGATCCAGAGACTGGTGCAACCCAGTGGCAGTGGGATTCCACGCCTCCAGCTGGAACTCCGAATCAAACGACCGGCGGAATGGCATGGATGACGGGAACATATGATCCTGATCTCAATCTTGTGTACTGGGGAACCGGAAATCCGACCCCGGTTCTAAACGGTTCAACGCGGCCCGGCGACGATCTCTATACCTGTTCCATCGTTGCCATCAATCCCGATACTGGCAAACTCGTTTGGTCTTTCCAGGCGTCGCCGCATGACACGCACGACTGGGATGCCGTCGAGATCCCAGTGCTGGTCGATGGAGACTTCCACGGCGAGCCGAAGAAGATGCTCATGCAGACGTCACGCAATGGCTACTTCTTCGTTCTAGACCGCACTAATGGCAAGAGTCTACTGACCGCTCCCTTCGGTCCTGTGAACTGGGCCCTCGGAATCGATAAGCAGGGACGTCCGATTCCGAATCCCGCCAAGGAGCCCGCTCCGGACGGACGCTTGATTGCGCCCGATGAGGGTGGCATGACCAACTATCGTTCCCCCAGCTTTGACCCGAAGAGGGGCTTGTTTATTGTCAGCGCCCATCCGAGCTGGAGTATTTACTTCGCGAAGCCGGCCGATGGGGTCTACGGATGGGCGGGCGCGGACTATGACGTCTGGGGCAAGGGCGTGATCGATGCCATCGACTACCAGACCGGCAAGATACGTTGGAGCCATGAACTCGGGCCCGAAGGGTCGGGCGCTGGAGTCTTGACCACGGACTCCGGACTCACCTTCACGGGCGATGCCATGGGCAACTTCCTGGCGTTGGATTCGAGCGACGGCAAAACGCTTTGGCACGCCGGCTCGGGGTCGCACATTGTGAGTTCGCCGATTACGTACGAACTCGACGGGCGTCAATACCTGCTTACTAGCAGCGGGAGCGTATTGTTCGCGTGGGCCCTGCCGCAGGCGCGCTGATGCTCTTCTCAGCCAGTCTTTGAATAGATGTGCCGCCTCGCGGTTGGGAGGAAATCGCCAGGATGGCGCACTCCGGCCAGATTCAAGCCCGGGTCCATCTAACCACCCACACTAACTCTGAATCCTTTTTCCAGTTGGCGAAATCTATTTGGGATAACTGCGCGCTCTGTATCCGATCGCCGCCTAGACAACAATCGGTTGTTTTTGTTCCAGATTTGGGGAGAACTGTATGGCGAAACGAATGATCCTGATGTTAGTCGTGATGGCCGCTCTTTTGGGAGGCCTCGGATTTGCAAAATTCCGGCAGGTTGAGACGGCGATTGCCCAGGGTGCAAGCTTCCAACCCCCGCCAACTGCCGTGACCACGGTGGTCGCTCAGAAAGAAACGTGGCCCTCGACCTTGTCCGTCATTGGTACGGCGGCCGCAATTCAGGGAGTGACCGTCAGCGCCGACCTGCCCGGCACGATCGACAAGATCCATTTTGAGTCGGGCCAATGGGTGCACGAGGGAGACATTCTGGTCGAACTCGATACCCGCCAGGAGCGGGCGCAGTTGGCCAGCCTTGAGGCTCAGCGCGATTTGGCTAAGATCAACTACGGTCGCGCGCAGGAACTGGTAAAGGCCGGCGTCATTTCCCGCTCGGAGTACGACAATGCTTTCGCCCAGCAGAAGGCGACCGAGGCGCAGGTCGGGGACATTCGCGCCGCGATTGCTCGCAAGACGATCCACGCTCCGTTCTCTGGAATGTTGGGAATTCGGCAGGTCAGCCTGGGGCAATATCTCGCGGCCGGGCAGTCGATCGTCTCTCTGCAATCTGTGAGCCCCATCTATGTAAATTTTGGAGTGCCGCAGCAGGAGACGCCCAAAGTGATACCCGGTCACGTTCTGCGCGTCACGAACGGCGAACTTCCAGGTATGACGTTTACCGGCCGGATCACTGCCCTCGATTCGGTCATCAACGAGCAGACACGAAACATCCAGGTGCAGGCTACGGTCACGAACAAAGACAACAAGCTGCGTCCCGGAATGTTTGTGCAAGTCGAACTGCCGTTGGGCCAGCCGCGCCAAGTCGTCCCGTTGCCGGCCTCGGCCATCAACTATGCGCCCTACGGAGACTCGGTATTCATCGTCGCTGAAATGAAGGATGCGAAAGGAAATACCTATCGCGGCGTGCGCCAGCAAGTGGTCAAAGTCGAGGGCTCTCGCGGCGATCAGGTCGCCATCATTTCCGGTATCAATCCGGGAGATGAGGTTGTGAGCTCCGGAGTATTCCGGCTACGCAATGGCGCGCCGATTCAGGTGAACAACACGGTGAAACCCGGAAACAGCACCAGTCCCAAGCCCGAGGATAGCTAGAGGACAGCGAAACGTCACAGCTTAACGTTTAGCTGAACCCTGCTTGTCCCTGGAGGAACGTTCATGAAGTTCACGGATTTATTTGTCAAGCGTCCGGTTCTGGCGATCGTCGTAAACCTGGTCATCCTGATCGCCGGCTTGCAAGCGATTCGCTCGTTGAGTGTGCGGCAGTATCCCCGCAGTGATATCGCTGTCATCCAGGTTACGACTGTCTATGTCGGCGCCAACGCGGACCTGGTTCGCGGCTTCATTACGACTCCGATCGAGCGCGTCATTGCCAGCGCGGACGGCATCGACTACATGGAGTCGACGAGTGCGCAGGGCCTGAGCACGATCCAGGTGCACCTGAAGATCAACTACGACACTACCGCTGCACTCACTCAGATCCAGGCGAAGGTGGCGCAAGTCCGCAACGATCTTCCTCCGGACGCGCAAATTCCGGTGATCGATCTGGAAACGGCCGATAATCAGTTCGCGGCGGTGTACCTTGGATTCTCCTCCGCCGACCTCGATCAGAACCAAATCACCGACTACTTGACGCGTGTCGTGCAGCCCAAGTTGAGCGCGATCAGCGGAGTGCAGCGCGCCGACATCCTGGGAAATCGCACCTTTGCCATGCGCATCTGGCTGAAGCCCGACCAAATGGCTGCGCGCGGCGTTTCTCCTTCCGATGTGCATGACGCCCTCTCGCGCAACAACTATCTCTCCGCTCTTGGCAGCACCAAGGGTTCCATGGTGTCGGTGAACCTGATAGCGAACACCGACCTGCGGACTCCCGATGAGTTTCGCCAGATGGTCGTTAAACAGCAGAACGGTGTGGTAGTTCGACTCGGAGAGATCGCGGACGTCGTTCTGGGCGCCGAGAACTACGACCAGGATGTCCGCTTCAACGGCGAAACGGCCACCTTCATGGGCATTTGGGTTCTTCCCACGGCCAATTCGCTGGAAGTGATTCGCACCGTTCGCCAGGCGCTGCCCGCAATTCAAGCGCAATTGCCCACGGGCATGAAGCTGGGCGTCCCCTACGACTCGACAGAATACATCCAGGACGCGATCAATGAAGTGCTGCACACGTTGGTGGAGACGCTGTTGATCGTGGTGGTCGTGATCTTCCTGTTCCTCGGTTCGTTCCGTTCCGTGCTGATTCCGGTGATCGCGATTCCGATCTCGCTGATCGGTGCTGTGTTCCTGATGCTCCTGGCCGGTTTCACGATCAATCTGCTTACGCTGCTGGCGATCGTGCTCTCGGTTGGCCTCGTTGTTGACGACGCCATCGTCATGGTGGAGAACGTTGAGCGTCACTTGCATCTGGGAAAGACACCATTCCAGGCGGCGAAGGACGCTGCTCGCGAACTGGTCGGGCCCATCATCGCCATGACGATCACGCTCGCTGCGGTATACGCGCCGATCGGAATTCAAGGCGGGTTGACGGGCGCACTGTTCCGCGAATTCGCATTCACGCTGGCTGGCGCCGTCGTTGTGTCAGGTGTCGTCGCTCTTACGTTGTCACCGATGATGGGTTCGAAGCTGCTGCGCTCCGGGGATACGGAGCGGGGTTTCGCCGGAATCGTAAACCGGCGCTTCGAGAGCGTGCGAAACCTTTACGGTCGGCTGCTGGACGGAACGTTAAGGTACCGCCCGGTGGTGCTCGCTCTGTGGGCGATCGTGGCTGTGCTGATGATTCCGTTTTATATGTTTTCCCAGCGGGAACTGGCTCCGGCAGAGGATCAGGGAGTGGTGTTCGGCGTAATTCAGTCTGCCCCCAACGCTACCCTTGACCAGACCAATCTGTTCACGCAGCAGGTCTACGACGTGTACCATTCGTTCCCGGAGAGCGCGAGCGTCTTTCAGATCACGAATCCGAATGGCGGCTTCGGGGGCATGGTCACCAAGCCCTGGAGCCAACGTACGAAGACGACGCAGCAATTGCTGGTGGAGTCAAGCGGTGCGCTGTCCAAGATTTCTGGAGTGCGGGTGATTCCTCTGACGCCACCACCACTTCCCGGTGGAGGCAACTTCCCGGTCGATTTCGTGATTGCATCCGCGGCTGAGCCGGAGCAGGTCAGCCAGCTGGCCGAGCAAATTGTGAAGAAGGCGATGGCCAGCGGCATCTTCATCTTTGCCGACACCGATGTGAAGTTCGATCAGCCACAGACGGAAGTGGTCTTCGACCGCGACAAGCTTCGTTCGCAGGGCGTCGACCTGAGCCAGGCCGGTCAGGATCTCTCCACCATGCTGGGTGGAAACTACGTCAACCGCTTCAGCATCCAAGGCCGAAGTTACAAGGTGATCCCCCAGGTCAAACGCGCGGAGCGGCTGACGCCTGATCAGCTATCGCAGATTTACGTGAAGGGTTCTTCGGACAAGCTCGTGCCACTTTCTACGTTTGCGACTCTGCGAACCACGACTGAGCCGAGATCGCTCAACAAATTCCAGCAGCTGAATGCAGTGCGCATTCAGGGCGTAATTCCGCCTCAGGTGCCTCTCGATCAGGCACTGACGTTTCTGGAGAATGAAGCCAAGCAGGTGCTGCCGCAAGGCTTCACCGTGGACTACGCGGGGGAATCCCGCCAGTTGCGGGTAGAGGGCAGCAAGTTTCTGGGAACGTTCTTGCTGTCGGCCGTCCTGATTTATCTGGTGCTCGCGGCGCAGTTCGAAAGCTTCCGCGATCCCTTCATCATTCTGGCTGGTTCGGTTCCGCTGGCCATCTCGGGTGCGCTGGCGTTCTCGTTCCTGGGATTCACGACACTGAACATCTACAGTCAAGTGGGATTGATCACTCTCGTCGGTCTGATCGCGAAGAACGGAATTCTGATCGTAGAATTCGCGAACCACCTACAGGAAACCGGGCTCAGTAAGCTCGAGGCGATTTCCGGAGCGGCGAGCACGCGGTTGCGTCCGATCCTTATGACCACTGCGGCAACCGTCTTCGGACACTTCCCGCTTGTTCTGGCGAAGGGTCCCGGTGCCGGCGCGAGAAACAGCATCGGCATCATGCTGGTGAGCGGCATGATCATCGGCACGGTATTCACCTTGTTTGTGGTGCCGTCGATCTACATGCTGGTCGCCAAAACTCACGCACGGGTTCAGACTGAGGAAGAGGTCGCCCTCGGCGAGCCGGTGGGAAGCGCAGCCTGATCAGGATCCAAGGAGTATCGTCTCATCGAAGCTTGCCCTTACATAAGCGGAGTCGGGTGGCAGCGCAATTGAGCCGCCACTCGATTCCGTCTTTTCGTTGACGAGCACGTGGCGCGTCCGTAATATGTAGCGACCCGACAGCCAGGCATCTCCGGCACGAGCAGTTTTTTTCTTTCTGAACATCGCATTTGGCAAGAGCCTGGCAGGGCGAGGTCTAACCAGTGACGGCACCGGGTCCCATGCCCTCGCTCGTGATTCCCCACAGGAGAGACTACATAATGCGGCCTCTTGGCGAGGTGTGCGTAGATGTGTTCCAGCAGTTGTCCCGGGTCGCAACTCCGAGGCGGGCGTTTCGTGCGCAAGTTTTGGCGCTCGTCATGCTTGCGCTGGCTCTGAGGGCGTGGCCACAGGGCGCGACTGGTTCGCTGCCTCCGTCGACTCCCGGCCCCGCCGATCGTGTCTACCGTGACGGCGTTATCTTCACGGCTGATGCCAAGAACACAACCGCCGAGGCGCTGGCGATTCGCGATGGACGAATCGTCTACGTGGGTACCAATCAGGGGGTTGCTTCCTTTGTCGGCCCGTCTACTGCGTCGGTAGACCTCAAGGGACGATTCCTCATGCCCGGCCTGGTCGATGGCCACATGCATCCTCTCGAAGCCGGGCTGCAACTCTTGAAGTGCAGCCTGAACTACCAATCGCTCACGGTTGTCGAAATGCAGCAGCGAATTCAAGCCTGCCTCGACCGTGCGCCCGTCTCAGATGCTAATGCCTGGCTCGAGGTGGTGAGTTGGTTCCAGGAGAGCATGCGCCCGGCGGGAGTGAAGACGACCCGCGCCACACTCGATGCGCTGAAAACGACGCGGCCGATTCTCGCTGTCTCGTCGTTCGGGCACACGGCGCTGGCCAACTCCCGCGCCCTCGCCCTCGCCAAGATTACAGCCGGGACACCGGATCCAATTGGAGGCAAAATCTGGCGCGACGAACATGGCGAGCCCACCGGCTTGTTCGAAGATGCCGGGTATTCAGTGTTCTCCGACCTTTTGCCCAAGCCGACCGAAGCGGAATATCTAGCCGCCGCTGCGGCCGCGCTCAAGGCGATGAGCCGGCAGGGCGTGACAAGCTTTCTGGACGCTGCCGCTCCGTCCGAGTCTATGTCGGCGTTCGCGGCTGTGCGCCGCGCTGGAGGGCTCACCGCGCGCGCGCACTTCGCGCCCGTAATCGAGCCGTCCGAAGCTGGTGATCTGCCCGGTGCTGTGGCGCGTGTGGTCGCGCTTGAGAAGAAATATGACGAGGGCGCAATCGCGCCTGCACCCGGTATCACGGTCCGCAACGCGAAGCTGTTTCTTGACGGAGTGATTGCCGCTCCCGCGTTCACGGGGGCCGTCAGCGAGCCCTACCTGGTGAATGCAGGAACAGCCGAGATGCCGCACTGGGTGCCTGGTACCAGCCAGGGACCGGCGGTCTACTTTTCTGCGGATGCACTCGCAACTGTGCTTGTGCTACTCGGTCGCGCAGGAATCGATCCGCACATGCACGCCGACGGAGACGGCGCCGTCCATGCGGCACTTGATGGTATCGAAGCGCTCAGGAAGGCACTGACCGGCGCCGACATCCGTCCCGCCATCGCTCACGACGAGATCGTCGAGCCCGCGGATTTCCCGCGCTACAAGAAGCTTGGTGCAATCCCCGTACTGTCGCTGCAGTGGGGCAAGCCTGCAGGTGACACGGTGGGCCTTACTAACTATTTTGGCCCGGCACGGATGAAAATTCTGGAACCATCAGGATTCCTCGCCGCGGCCGGAGCGCGCATCGCCTTCGGCAGCGACTGGCCGGTCGACCAACTGGATGAATGGTTCGCCCTGAAGGTGGGCGTGACGCGCACCAACGCGCCCGATGCGCCGCCCGAGTATCGCGGCCGGCTCGGGGACGATCCCGGATTGTCGCGAGAGACTGTGCTCCGGGCTGCGACCATCGAAGCGGCCTATGAACTTCATCAGGACGACGCGACGGGTTCGATCGAAGTGGACAAGTTCGCCGACCTGATTGTGCTCGACCGCAATCCCCTCCAGGTGCCAGCCGAGGAGATTGCGAAGACCCGCGTGCTGGAAACGGTCGTAGCAGGGAAGACCGTATACGAGGGCTCCACGGCCTCGCACTAATGCCTTAGTGATCGAGCACTTCGGATAAACTGTCTCCATGAAACTCGGTCGAGAATTATTGCAGAGCCTGCCCAAGGTCCTCTTGCACGAGCATTTGGATGGTGTGCTGCGGCCACAGACTGTAATTGAATTGGCCCGGGATGCGCGCTACACCGACCTTCCAACGGACTCGCCTCAAGCCCTATCCGAGTGGTTCTTTCGCGGCGCGAATCAAGGGAGCCTCGCGAAATATCTGGAGGGCTTCGCTCACACCATCGCCGTGATGCAGACCGAGGAGGCGCTGCAGCGCGTCGCCTATGAACAGGCCGAAGATCTGAGTCGGGACGGAATCGTATATTTCGAGACTCGCTTTGCGCCCGTTTTTCACACGCAGAAAGGATTGACCCATCAGCAGACTGTCTCGGCCGTGCTCAAGGGACTGGAGCGGGGACGAAAAGACTTTGGGGTTGCCTCGGGACTGATCATCTGCGCGATGCGAAACATGAACACTTCGCTGGAAATGGCGGAGCTCGCGGTAGATTTTCGCGCCCGTGGAGTGGTTGGATTCGATCTTGCGGGCGAAGAAGGTGGATATCCTCCCAAAAAGCATGTGGACGCATTCCATTACATTCAGCGCGAGAACTTCAACATCACCGTCCATGCGGGTGAAGGCTACGGGAAAGAATCGATCTGGCAGGCAATTCAATATTGCGGGGCGCATCGCATCGGGCACGGGACGCGCCTGATTGACGATATCGCCGTTGTGGACGGCAAGGCCGTGAAGCTGGGAGATCTCGCCCAATACGTTCTCGACAAGCGCATCCCGCTCGAGATCTGTCTTCTCAGCAACGTTCACACGGGAGCAACTCCGAGCCTCGCGGAACATCCCTTCAAGATTCTTTATCAAGAGAAATTCCGCGTGACTCTAAACACCGACAACCGTTTGATGAGCCGTACCTCGATGACTCAGGAATTTGAAGCGGCTGCGGAAACCTTTGGACTCTCAATGGCGGACTTTGAAAAGATTACGATCAATGCGATGAAGAGTGCGTTCTTGCCCTACAAAGAACGCTGCGATTTCATCTATTCGATTATCAAGCCCGGCTACGCCCACATCCGCGAATCGATCGCATCCAAGGCTTCCCACTGACTTCGCGCACCGCACGGAGACTCCATGTGCACTCATACCAGGCATCTGTTTCTGACTCTCGCGCTATCTGCGATCTGCTGCAGCTACCTTTCGGGGCAAGCTGCAACACGGGCGGAGCCGATTCGTATCAAAGTCGTCGTGGTGACCATGTTCGAGCGTGGCGAGGACACGGGTGACACTCCGGGTGAGTTTCAACTGTGGGTGGAACGTGAGCATCTCGACCGTATCCTTCCGCTGCCTGCCGGTTATCACCACGTGCGTCTGAATAAGGACGGAGTTCTCGGCATGGTCGCCGGAGTGGGGACCGCCAAGGCCGCCGCTTCGGTGATGGCGCTAGGCCTCGATCCGCGCTTCGATCTTTCGAAAGCGTACTGGGTTGTCGCCGGCATTGGCGGCGGAGATCCGGCGGACGTTTCAGTCGGGTCGGCGGTCTGGGCGGATCATGTGGTCGATGGCGACCTTGCGTTTGAGATCGATGCGCGTCAGATCCCTGCGAGTTGGCCGACCGGCTACGTGCCTCTGCGCAAGGGCACGCCCTACGAGCAGCCTGCCAGCGATGTCTACGGCGAAATATACACGCTCAACCCAGCTCTGGTGGGCTGGGCATTCCACCTCACGCAAGAGGTGCCACTGGCGGACTCTGATGCCCTGCGCAAATCACGGGCACGCTTTGCAGGATTTCCGAACGCGCTAAAGCCGCCGTTCGTGGCAAGGGGCGATACTCTGTCAGCAGGTACGTTCTGGCATGGTTCGAAGATGGACGAATGGGCCAATGAATGGACTCGCTACTACACCGGCGGCAAAGGGAATTACATGGTTGCGGCGATGGAGGACTCCGGCACCATGCAGGCTCTAACGTTCCTGAGTCAAGGCGGGCGCGTTGATCTGCAACGCGTGCTCGTGCTGCGTACGGTCAGTAACTACGACCGTGAAGCTCCGGGCGTGCCGGCGGCCGATAGTCTGCAAGAGATGGTTTCCGGCAACTACTCTGCGTACATGCCAGCTCTGGAGGCCGCCCAAATCGTAGGAGATAGAGTGGTGCGCGATCTCGTGGAGCATTGGGTGCAACGGGAATCCACGATTCCTCACGTGCCGTAGTGAAAGTGGTTCTGCCATGTCACTGCGATAACGCCGCGAGAGTCTCAGCCAATACAAGCGTTCCGCGAACGATGTCTTCTGGGGACGCGTACTCGTCAGGGCGGTGGCTGTATCCGTTGCGGCAAGGGATGAACAACATCGCAACCGGAGCGATACGCGCCATGAATAGCGAGTCGTGATAAGCCCGACTGACCATAGGAATGAAGGTCAGTTGATGCTTGCGACAGGATTGCGAAAGCGCTTCGATGATCGCGGGAGCGCAGTCCGCGGGCGCGTCAGCGTTGACCAACTCGCTGTGAACTATCACGTGCCGCTTGGCCGAAATCGAATGACAAGTCGCTTCAATTGCGCGCATGACAAGATCGCGGCGAGGCAAGTCGGTGTCACGAATGTCTACGGTGAGGCGGACTCTGCTCGGAATGCTGTTCACCGCACCTGGAAACACGTCGCAAATTCCCACCGTTGCGACCGTGTCGACGGCTCCACTCGTGCGCGCGACGTTTTCGATTGCCAGGATCAGTTCGGCGGCGGCGCAGAGTGCGTCGCGCCGGTCGGGCATTAACACTCCCCCGGCATGTCCACCCCAGCCTTCGATTGAAATTCGAAGACTCGCCGGGGCAGCGATGTTCGTGACAACGCCAAGAGGAATCTGCTGCCGCTCCAGCAAGGGGCCTTGTTCGATGTGCAGTTCCACGAAGGCTTTGTAGTATCCCTGCGGCAATTTGACCTGCTCGAGTTCCCCTGCAAAGCCAGCCTTACGCCGAACTTCATCGAGCGTGGCGCCCTCGTTGTCTGTTAATTTACGCGCAGAATCCGCGGGAAGGGTACCCGATAGCAATCTGCTTCCCAGACAGCCGATGCCAAACCGCGTAGGCTCTTCGGAAGTAAAGATCAGCAACTCGATCGAATGCCGCGGACGAAATCCGCTCTGCTGCAACGCCCGGATCGCCTCCAACCCTCCCAGCACTCCCACCACGCCATCGTATGTTCCAGCGTTCGGAATTGCGTCGATGTGCGAGCCAGTGCCGACAACTGGCGCAGACGGATCCGAACCTTTCCAGCGCGCGAAGGTATTTCCGACCGCATCCTCGCGCACGGAAAGGCCAGCCTCCTGACAGCGAGCCTTCGTCCACGCCCGGGCTCTTAGATCGGACGGAGTGAAGACCACTCGAGTGACGACTGGTGGCTCAGCGTCAGAAATTAAAGCCAGCGCCTCGATTTCGCCAATCAGCCGGTCTAGGTCAATCGCCAGACTCATCGTTGCGAGCCCGCCAGGGGATGGCGGTTCCAGTCTTTGTAGATGAGATATTTCGCGGGTACCTTGCCGATCGCTCCGAACCACTGCGGGCACCAGGGTGCCATCCAGATGAAGTCTCCCGCGGTGACTGGATACCACGAGTCGCCAAGCCGATAAATGCCCCCGCCTTCCAGCATGATGAGCCCGTGCTCCATCACATGCATTTCAACCATACTCAGCGCGGCGCCGGGCTGGTAGACCATAGTGTTCACGGCGAAGTCGAAATTCATCTCATCGGGCAGCAGACACTTCACCTGCAGGCTGGGATCGTCATCAAGCGGATGCGAGGAGACCGCATCTTCACTCGAGACAATCAACTGCGGTGGTTTCGCCGGGTCGAGAGGCTGAAAGGATTTCTCGATGACCGCAAGACGGCTCCTTTTCGCCGCGACAACTCGATGCTGCAATCTTTCCGGAAAGTATGCATAACCGTTTGTTCCCAACTTCCTCGATTTGCCCTCTGCTTCTACCTTCACGCCGCCTTCGATCACAAAGATGAAGCGCTGTGCCAACGCAGGTCCTAGTTCACCGCCGCCTTCAAACTCGGCCGTGTACTGCGTGAAGCAGGCGCCGACGGCAGGGCTGACGTGCACAATCGCGGAGCATGCCTTCATCCCCGGCAGGGTTGTGCGCACAAAAGTGTCGGGAGTCAACAGCAGATGATTCGGTTGTTGTGAACTTCGAGTTCGGCCAAGATTATGCACGGTTCGTCCTTTTGTAAAATTCGGGCAATGAAGCGAGCTGATCGAGAAGATGCAAACCACATGTGATCGCCTTCTCAACGTCATCCGGCAAGACTGATTCCGCAGGATCGTGACTGATCCCGCCCGGCGTGCGAAGAAAGATCATCGCGCTTGGAACCTTCTCCGCCAGGATCATCGCATCGTGACCTGCGCCACTCACCATCCGGTGCGGCGTGCATCCCGCCTTGGCGATGGCCTGTTCGATCTCCCCCGTCAAGAATGGGTCCATGGCTACGGCAGCCTGGCTCATCAGATGACTCTCCCGTACCGCCAATCGTCGTCGGGCCGCAATTCTCTGGGCTTCGCGCACGAGATCTTCCACCGCGCGAGCGCGGATCTCGTCCGAAATGTGACGAACATCGAGTGTCAGGCGCGCTTCACCCGCGATCACATTGGTCGCTCCAGGCTTCGCTTCGATCTTGCCAACCGTTGCCACCAGGCCGGGGGGTTCCACCGCCAGACGTTCTGCCACGCCGATCCACTCCGCTGCGCCTGCGATCGCATCACGCCGAAGATGCATCGGCGTTGTACCGGCATGGTTGGCATGCCCCAGGAATGTGAACTCCAATCGGCTCTGTCCGGCAATGCCTTCCACCGCTGCAAGGGGAAGATGCAATTGTTCTAGAACCGGTCCCTGCTCGATATGAAACTCGATGTAGCCCAGTGCGTCGCCTTGTATTGCGGCCTCAGGAATCGCTTTGGGATTCAGTCCATACGCTTGGATCGCTTTTCGCACGGAAGTGCCTCGCGCGTCGGGGGTGCCGAGGAGTTCGTCATCCAACCGGCCAACCAGTGCGCGGCTGCCGATGAACGGAGTCCCAAAACGTACGCCTTCCTCCTCAGAGAAGCCAACTACCTCGATCGCAAAGGGAAGCCGCCGTCCGTGCAGTTCTTCCAGCAGAGCGACAGCGAGCACAACGCCGAGGATGCCATCGTAGGCACCGGCGTTTGGAACTGTATCAAGGTGCGAACCGATCAGGAGATGCGGAGAGTTCGGCTGTATACCAGGATAAATTCCGCGGAAATTGCCGGCAGGATCGACGCTCACGTGAGCGCCAAGCGGCTCCATCCACCGTGCAATTTCCCGGTGGCAGTCCCGCATCGGCGGAGACAAGAATGTGCGGCGGGTGCTGCCAGTGTCTTCAGAAAAAGATGCGAGGTTCAGGCATCGTTGAATGACTTCTGCCGCCCGCGTTGTGATCGCAGTAGTCTGCACTGGATTTCAGTTCGAGTAATCGAGACTCTAGGGGATTCACGACTCCCGTATCACCTTTGCCGCCACCCAGCCCAGAAGAACGAGCGCAACCAAAACCTCCCAGCTGTATGTGTTCCCATAAGTCGCGACCGGAAAGTGATTGCTGATCATGATAAAGACAACCGGAACCGCCATAAAAGTATTGTGTTTGGATCGCAGCTTGGCTTGCGCACTCAGGGACGCATCGAACGTCTGCCCGGCCGCTGCCGCGGCGATCATCCTGCGCTGGGACGGGAGGATCCGGAACCAGACGTTGGCGGTCATGATTGTGCCAAGAACCGCACCCACATGAATGTAAGCAGCGCGTCCGCTGAATACGTGTGTCAAGCCCCAGGCGAGCGCAGCAATCACGATCAGGGAGAACAGAGCAAACCCGGTTTCCGACCGTCCCAGGGGCGACCGCAGCGCCAGATCATAGACGATCCAGCCGCCCGCCAGCACTGCAAAACCAACTGCAATGCCGCGAGCTTGCGAAATGTCAGCAATGTCTGGATCGATGAGCCCGTTGCTTGCGTAGTAGACAAGACCCAATAGAATCATTCCGCTCACCCAGGTCATGAGCGCTTCCCAGCGGAACCAATGCACCTGGTCAGGACCGACGCGGAGTGATTTCTGCCGATCGACGGTGTAGAAGCCGCCGCTGTGCACCATCCAAATCGACGGATTTGTGCCCTCGCTCGCAGCCTTCTTGGCGAGCCGGTTAAATTGCCCGTCCAGCCAGGTGAAATAGTACGTTTGGCCGACCCACATGATCGCCGCAAACACGTGCGTCCAGCGCACCAGCAGGTTCAGCCATTCGCGGATTGACGAGGTCACTTGATCGGCTCCAACGGAGTAATAGTTGCCGCTCAGCTGCCGCGGTAGGTTGAATATCCATTCGGGCTGAGAAGCAGTGGAATGTGAAAATGCGATTCGCCCTCTCGCGCCCGGAACGTAACTTCCACCACGGGATATAGGGCATCTACCTTCTGTCGCGCGAAGTAGCTGCCGGTGTCAAAGACCAAACGATAAACTCCCGCCGAAAGATCATCGGCTTCCGGCAGTAACTCGAGGCATCGGCCGTCGTTGTCGGTGCGAGCTGCGGTCAACAGTAGCCAGTCTCCTCGCTGTTCTGCCTCTCCAGTCGTACGGGTACCCCCGTGGCCGGCTTGCCATGCATGAGGTCCAGAATGTGTGTCGAAATACGCTTCATGGTTGGAGCCATTTCCTTAGCCGGATTTCCGTGATCTGCCGCTGCTGCTCGGCGGCTTCGTGCAGTTCCGTTTCTGCGTCGTTGTGGAGGCGCCGCAGAAGGATTTCCAGAATCTCGTGGGCCGACTTGCCGGTGGCACCAACAATAAAACGTGCGATTGAACCGCCGCTCGTATTCGCGATTGGCATCCGCCAGAGCGGCCTTTACCGCTGCGTCGGCTTCCGCCACGAGCCGTTGCTCCTGCGTCGACCAGGCTACCGATTGCGCTGGCGGAGACTGCCGCGCGCGCGACTCGCCGATTCGCGGATGACTCTGGAATGCCTCCATCCAGTCCGATGGCCCAAGGCTGCGCCACGTTTCGTTCGACGCCGCGAACAGCGCATCGATGTCCGCAATCGGTCTCCGGGCCACGACACATTGCGCCCAGGCCCTAGATCCGCAGCAGGGCAGGATCGCAATTATGGCATCGCCGGCCGAGAGGAGATTCCAGCGCGCCAGAATATCCGATACTTTTTTGCCATCAGCTGCTGCTTGCCCGGAACCCAGGCGATTCAGGAACTCGACCACGAGATTGCCCGCTACCACAGCACGATACCTGGCGGTCGAGCGAATGTCGTCAATCGGCTGCACCTCGGAAGTCGCAGCCTTTCTAGCCGAGAGCAACAAATCGGAATCAATCACCCGTCCGCGCAGCACTTGTTCGGTTTTCCGCAGGCGAAGCGGAACGGGCGCAACGCTCCCCAGAGCGATTCGCACATCTTCGACCGCGCCATTCTGCAGCCGGCCGAGAGCGGCGATGCACACTTTGGAAATAGCCTGCGCATTGCGGGCGCCGACTTTGCGGGCATGGCTGACATATCCCGTGAGGCGCCGGGGCAGGCACACGTCCTGAATCAACTCGTCCGGCGAGAGCAGAGTTTTCTTGTATCCGGTGTGAAACGAAACATAAGGCATCCGGCGCTCGCCTCGCACCGACACCAGAATTAATTCAGCTTCATAAACCAGGAGCGCGGGCAGGGAATCCGCGGCCGGCGACGCGTTCACGATATTGCCGCCGATCGTTCCGCGGTTCTGGTTGGCGATTCCTCCGGTCCATCGCGCCGCAGTCACCAAAAGCGGGAACTCACGTCCCACAACGTCGTGCCTGCGCAGATCGGTGTACGTACATCCTGCTCCAATACGAATCTCGTCCGCCGAAACTTCGATGCGCCGCAATTCTGGAAGGTTCCAAATGCTGACTAGCTTCCGCGCCGGCAACTTCCCGGCGGCATACTGCACCATCGCATCCGTGCCGCCAGCAATCGGGAGCCACGCGCCCGGTTCCTGAGCCAGCAGCGAGACAATCTCCTGCAAGCTGCCGGGCGCGACCATTTCGTAGTCCGAGGGATTCGATCTCATGTGCGCGACCTGCGCCGTGCCGCGTCCGCCACGGCTTCAAGAATCTGACTGTAGCCCGTGCAACGGCAGAGATTCCCTGAGAGCCCTTCTCGAATCTCATCCATCGTGGGATCGGGTTTTCCGTTCAGCAAGTGTACCGATGCGAGAATCATCCCCGGCGTGCAGATGCCGCACTGTGCTCCCCCACATTGCAGAAAAGCCTCCTGCAAAACATGCAGCTTCTCTCCGTCCGCCAATCCCTCAATCGTGACGATGCTCGCGCCGGCCGCCTGAAGCGCTGGCACCAGACAGCTGTTGACGAGTGCGCCATCCATCAACACCGAGCACGAACCGCACTCACCTTCTCCGCAGCCTTCCTTCGCGCCGGTCAATCCAAGTTCCACCCGCAGGACATCCAGAAGGCGCTCCATCGGATACGTGCGCACCTTCTTCGGCTCACCGTTGACCGTGAACGAAATTTCCAGCTTGTTGTCGCCTCTGCGGGAATCGATCATCGGCCTCCGCCAATAAGAGTTGCATCGCTGTGCCGAGACGGGTTGAGAAGCGCGTCCATAATGTCTTCGGGAAGCAAAGGAATGGAATCGAAGCGCACCTTCTTCGGCCCACCGAGCGCATCCTCCACCGCGTTCACGATCGCCGGGGCTGGACCATCCATTGGCAGCTCTCCGATGCCTTTGGCTCCGTACGCTCCATGAACGTTCCCCAACTCCTCAAAGAACACGCGAATCGGCGGCAGATCGCTCGACGTCGGCATGATGTAGTTGGTCATCTGGCCGTTTTGCATGCGCCCATTCTGCCAAACCACTTTTTCGTAAAGGGTGAACCCGATTCCCTGGGCGATCCCGCCGATGATTTGCCCCCGCGCCAGCAGCGGATGCAGAACTTTGCCCACCTCTTGAAGCGCGACGAAGTCATCCACCGACACGCTGTATGTCGTGAGATCAACTGTGACTTCCGCAATGTAAACGGCCCAGGCAAAGGCAGCGTAGGCTTCTCCACGATACTTATCGTCGTCCCAGAAAATGCCGCTGGGCGCTTCATAGCGCGACCAGCAGCGGAACTGGCCGTGCTTCGCGACATGTTGCCGGCAGGCCATGCGAAACTCATCCGCGGAATGGCCTTCGTGCAGCAAGTTGAAAGAAATTAAAGTTTGTGCAACTCCAAGGGCAGCCGACTTCACCAGGCTTCCCACCACCATCACCGTACGAGACGCAACCGTAGGGCCGCTATTGGGAACCTCGAGCGTATCCGGTTGGGCCATGCTCACGCTGTCGTAGGGCAGGCCCAGAGCCTCCGCCGCAATCTGGCTTAAGACCGTCTTCGTCCCTTGGCCAAACTCCGTGCTCGACACCAGCACGCGAACGCTGCCATCCGCGCATCCTTCCACCCCGACCACTGAACTCAGGTAACGCTCGCCCGACCCAGTGAATCCAGCGCCGTGCAAAAATGCGGCCATGCCTATGCCTTTTCTGGAGGTGCCAGCCTGATTCTGTTGCGCGAAACGCTGCCTCTTCGCGCGGTAGTCAGAAATCTCCAACGCCTGGTCCAGTAATTTCTCCAGATCGATCGGTTCGCGTATGGCCTGCTCGGTTGTTGTGGCTTGCCCCGGCTGCAGAAAGTTTCGCCGACGAATCTCAACCGGAGAAAGACCTACTGCCTCCGCGATCCGGTCCATGTGCCGCTCCATGGCAAACAAACTCTGTGGTGCTCCAAATCCACGGAACGCCCCATGGGGCGGTGCATTGGTGGCGACTGCCTTGGCGCGGATACGAATACTAGGCCAGTAATAAGGTCCCCCCGCATGAATGGCGCCACGCGAAAGCACAACCGATGACAACGTCGCATACGCGCCACCATCAATCGTGAAGTCGATCTCACCTCCTAGAATCTTCCCCTCACGGCTCACCGCAGTTCGATGGCGGGTTCGCGAAGGATGCCGCTTTGTAGTCGCCACCATATCTTCCAGCCGGTCATAAATAATCTTTACGGGCCGACCAGACTTGATCGCCAACAGCGCAGCGTGCGCCCCGATCATCGAGGGATAATCCTCCTTCCCTCCGAACGCTCCTCCAGTCTCCATCTGCACGACGCGAACCTTCTCCGCCGGCAAGTTGCAAAGTGCCATGAGCGCCTTGTGGATGTAATAAGGACATTGCAGCGAGCCCCACACCGTGATCCCTTGGGCTGGGTCGAACGCCGCGATCATCCCGTTATTTTCTATGTAAAGTTGCTCCTGGGCGCCGGTGGAATACTCGCCTTCCACGATGTAGTCGGCCTTCTCCCAAACGCTGTGGAGGTCGCCCTTCTCGATCAAGTATGTTTTGAAAACATTGTCCTCGCCCCAAATGATTTGCGAGCGGCTCTCACTCTCGTGAATCGTGAAGATGCTCGGTAGAGGATCGTATTCGATCGACACCGCTTGAACCGCCTTCGGAAGAACATGGCGGTCGGGATGCGCCAACAACAGGATCGGTTCCTCGGGATGATTCACGAACTCCGTGGCAAGGCACGGCTGATCGTCGCCGATCAACGCAATGCAATTCTTGCCAGGAATATCTTTCGCCGACACGATCACGAATTCATCCCACGGAATGTCGGGGTCGAATGTGATCTTCCTGATCCGTCCGCGTGGAATCTGGCTGCGAACGGTTGCTCCGAAGAGCATGTTGGGCAGGACCATGTCGTCGACGTACTGCGACCGTCCAGTTACCTTGTCGCGCCCTTCCTTGCGCGGAACCGATTTGCCGACAATAGAATCTGCGTTCATCGATGTGAGAGCTCAGATGGGAGCTTCGACCCACCTCTCGCCTGCCAATCGCCGCCGAGATTCAGGGTTGGGATAGTGTATGACAGACCTGCGCACAATAGCAGCGGAGCGTGATGAATGCGGATAGAAAAAGGTTATGGCAGCGATCGACAGCTTTGATTTGCGATGTATTCCCGTCCGGCAGCCTCGCCGGGGAACGCTTCTTCGGAGAAGACAGGCGCCCCTCGCAAATAGGTGGTCTTCACCACGCCGCGCAGAGTCTCTCCCAGATATGGAGAAACCGGATGACGGTAATGCAATCGATCTTCCGTGACAACGAATTCGCGCTCAGGTTCAAAGATGACGAGATCCGCGTCATAGCCAGCCGCAATACGGCCCTTACGCGTGTCGCAGCCGGCAAGGCCAGCCGGCCCGGCTGCCATCCAGTGCGCCAGGTCGAGCAAAGTGAATCCCCGCTGGCTGGCCTCGGTCCACATCAGAGGCAACGCCACGGAAAGGCTCGCAATTCCGCCCCAGGCCGGGCGGAAATTGCCTTCCTGCAGACGCTTCATCACCGGCGGACAGGGCGAGTGGTCGGTGACCACAATGTCGATCGTTCCGTCCCTGAGGCCTTCCCATAACTTCTCGCGGTTCTCGCGGCTGCGAACTGGTGGCGCGCATTTACTCAGCGTTGCTCCATTCGCAATCGTTTCCGCGAACAGGTGCAGGTAGTGAGGACAAGTCTCCACGCTTACCGGTAGCCCTTCGGCACGTGCAGCCCTCAGCTCCGGAAGCGCGTGACTGGAAGACAGGTGCACGATGTGCAAGCGAAAGCCGTATTCCCGGCACAGCGACAGCATCAGGCGGATGGCAACCAGTTCCGCCTCGTCTGGCCGCGACTGCAAGTACGTCCAGTAGAGGCTCCAGTCTGCGCCAGCCAGGGAGGCGGTCGCTCGATCAATCGGGCCCGCGAGTTCCGCGTGAACCAGCAGCGGAAGCCCGGTGCGGGCAACATGAGGAAGAGCCAATCGCAATTCCTGCTCGGTCACCATCGTGAACCCATCGATTCCGGGGTCGATCAGAAAACACTTGAATCCGGGCACTCCTGCCGCGGCCAGCGGTTCGATGTGTTCTTGGTTGTTGTGGACTACGCTGCCCCAGGCCGCCCAATCGACGCGGCATTTGCCGTGCGCCGCCGCACGCTTGGCCTGCAGCGCAGCGACGGTAGTTGTCGCGGGAAGACAATTCAGCGGCATGTCGACCAGCATCGTGTAGCCTCCTGCCGCCGCGGCCCTCGTCGCGGTTTCGAACCCCTCCCAATCCGAGCGGCCCGGGTCGTTGATATGTACGTGGGAATCGACGAGTCCCGGAAGAATTGCCGCGTCGCCGAGGTCGTGGATTCTATACTGATCCGATACTTGGTCGGCTGAGACGAGAGCTTGGATCCGCCCTCCATCCACCAGGATGGCCGCCGGGCGGATTCCCTCGGGAGTGACCACGCGTCGAGCGACGAAGGCCTGCAAGCCCAAGATTTCAGCTCCTTCCAGTCTCAGAACAACACAATCAAATCAGCATTTTACGAAATTCCGACTCCAGCTTATACTCGCTTCTCAGCGAAGCGGCTGCGAAAGAGTCCATGTCGACTGAGTTGCGGGTTCGCGGGTTGCTGACGCCAGCTGCCCTTCACGATTACGCATAGATAGAGTCACCACATGGACAATCCTTTCATGGCTCGCGCCATTCAGCTTTCGATCGATAACGTCCAGTCAGGACGCGGCGGACCCTTCGGTGCGGTCGTGGTGAAAGACGGCGCCATCGTCGCCGAAGCCGCCAACCAGGTCACCTCCACGAATGATCCCACCGCGCATGCGGAGGTGCTCGCCATCCGCGCCGCCTGCAAGAAACTTGGCGTGTTCGAACTGGAGGGCTACGAGATCTACACTTCCTGTGAACCCTGCCCTATGTGCCTGGGCGCAATCTACTGGGCCCGCCTTTCCAAGGTCTACTTCGCCAATGCCGACGCAGACGCCTCCAAGATCGGATTCGACGATTCGCTGATTTACAGCGAGATCGCGCAACCGCATTCGCGCCGCAAGATTCCGATGATCCAGATGATGCGCGAAGAAGCGCAGGCGGCATTTCGGGCCTGGGAAAACAAGCCAAACAAAATCGAATATTGAGCGAGAAACTGCCAAGTCCATGTTCGTGGAGGATTTTTGATCGATCGCTATTTCAAGCTCACCGAAAACCAGACTTCCGTGAAGCAGGAGATGCTGGGCGGCCTCACGACTTTCGTGACCATGGCCTACATCGTCGTCGTGAACCCTCAGATTCTCGCCAAGGCAGGGATGCCCGCGGATGGCGTCGTCTTTGCGACCTGCGTCTCCGCCGCCGTGGCAACGCTAGTGATGGGCCTCTACGCCAACTATCCCATCGCGTTGGCTCCGGGAATGTCGCTGAATGCCTACTTTACCTATTCGGTTTGCATTGCGATGCACATTCCCTGGCGTACCGCGCTGGCAGTGGTCTTCTGTTCTGGCGTGCTGTTCCTGGTGCTCACGGTGACGCGAGTTCGCGAGCAGATCGTAAACGGCATGCCCGATTGCCTGAAGCACTCAACGGCCGCCGGCATTGGGATGTTCATTGCGTTTGTTGGCTTGCGGAACGCCAAGCTTGTCGTAGCCAATCCAGATACGTTTGTCGGTTTGGGCAGCTTCGCCGATAAAGATGTGCAGACCGCCTGCTTCGGCCTTGCCCTCACGCTGATCCTGATGTCACGGAAACTCCACGGTGCGATCCTGGTTGGCATCTTCGGCACCACGCTGCTCGGAATTCTTCGCGGAATCACGCACTGGCCTACCGCAATCTTCGCGATGCCGCATCCTTCCTCCACTTTTCTGCAGCTCGACTTTCGCGGCGCTGCCCATCTCGGCTTACTCGAAATCCTGTTCGCATTTCTCTTTGTGGATCTCTTTGACAACGTCGGCACTCTGGTTGGAGTTTGTGAACAGGGTGGCTTCGTCAAAGACGGCAAGATTCCGCGCGCGGGCCGGATTCTGGTGGCGGACGGCGTGGGCACAGTCGTCGGCGCCTTGACGGGGACCTCCACGGTGACGAGCTACATCGAAAGCGCCGCAGGGGTCGCCGCCGGAGCCCGAACCGGATTGAGCAACGTTGCGGTCGCGGCGCTATTTTTGTTGGCGACGTTCTGCTCGCCGCTGGCCACCGCGATTCCAGCCTATGCGACCGCTCCCGCGCTGATTCTCGTCGGCGTGCTCATGACGCAGTCGATCGCACAAATTGCCTGGCAGGATTTCAGCGAAGCCGTCCCAGCATTTATCACGATGCTGGCCACACCACTCACCTTCAGCATCGCGACCGGCCTAAGCCTCGGCCTAATCTCTTATACGGTCGTGAAAGTCGCGGCTGGGAAGATTCGCGAGATCAACGCTCTGATTTGGATTCTTACGATCCTGTTTATTCTGCGATACATCTACCTCGCAGCAGCGTAGCCACAAGCCTGCAGGGATGGAGGAGACGCGACTCGCGCCCCCTCCTGCACCCGTGCGCGGATGAATCACCTTTGCAGCGCTGCCACTTCCTGCTGCAAGGCCTCTTCGATCTCCTCAAATTCCTTCGAGGCTAGCCGGAACGACCCGGCCCCGATCACGCCCGCTACCTGCCTCGGATTGCGCATTCCCACGATCGCGCCCGTCACTGCCGGGTTGTGCAGCGTCCAGGCTATCGCAACTTCTCCCGCGGTTCTGCCATGGCGTCCGCCAACTTCCTTCAGCAACTCGACGAGGCGGAGATTGTGCGAAAGCAACGGCTCACGGAAGTTTGGATTCTGCAATCGCCAGTCTTCCGCAGCCAGGGACGAAACGCGCTGCCGAGTCATGCCGCCGCTCAGCAGGCCGGAATACATCGGCGAGTAGACGATGACCCCAATATTATTCTGCAAGGCGTATGGCAGCATGGAATTCTCCACGTCACGCGCCAGCATGGAATAAGGCGGCTGCAGGGAAGTGATGGGTGCGATCGCCGCCGCCCGCTTCATCTGCACGACATTGAAATTCGATACCCCGATGTGCCGGACCTTGCCTACTTCCTTCAGACGCGCCATCTCGGTCCAGCCCTCTTCGATGTCCGCATCCGGCTCCGGCCAGTGGATCTGGTAAAGATCGATGACGTCCACGCCCAGCCGCCGCAGGCTGTCTTCACATTCCCGTCGAATAGACGCGGCTTTCAACGTCCCGCCGAGCTTTCCATTCTCGTCCCAGGTTCGCTCACATTTCGTAAACACGTAGGGCCGATGATTTCGTCCGCGCAGCGCCTGCTTCACCACCTCTTCGGAATGTCCCAACCCGTAGACCGCCGCCGTGTCGATCCAATTAATCCCGCGATCGAGAGCCTCGTGGATCGCTGTAATCGAGTCGTTATCGTTCTGCGGCCCCCAGCTCCACGTCCATCCGCTTCCACCCATGGCCCACGCGCCAATGCCCATCGGGGTAATCCTTAAGTCGCTACTACCTAATCGTCGTGTTTCCATTTCAACCTCCATTTATGCCTGTTATACGCTCGGTATGCCTTTCGAACCACGCCTATCTGATTGCATTTCGTAAGCCATTCCCCACAATGGTCCGCGCCCTTCAACGTGCTTGACAGCAAAGCGCTTATTGAATCCAACCAGCCCGTGGCCTCATCTGAATTCTATAGACGAAGTTCCGCTGGGTCTGCACGTCGACAGCTTCCGACACGTCGCCTTGGGGTGGGGAAGGATTTTTGCAGTCATGCAAAGTATTTCTGAAGAAAAAGGCCAGGTTCTGTCTGAGCGCTATCTTGCTTTGCTGGAGGTCGCGTCGGCCATTGTGTCGCATCGGACCCTGGAGGAATTATTTACCGACCTAACTCACCGGCTTCATCCCATCATTGATTTCACCTATCTCAGCGTGCTGCTCTACGATTCGACGCGGAACGTCATGCGCGTCCATATTTTGAATTCCGATGGCCCCGACACGGTTCGCCCGGGAATGGAGTTTTCCATGGACGAGTCGCCTTCCGCCTGGGTGTGGTCGAATCAGCAGCCCCTCGTCCTTGACGATCTCGATCGTGAGGATCGATTTGCGCGTCCAATCAGGCTGATGCGCGAATACGGAGTACGATCTTTTTGTAGCATACCCTTGAGCACTCCGCGAAGAAGACTGGGCGCTTTCAGTCTGGGGCACACGGCGCCAAACGCTTATGCGCTGGACCAACTGGAAATTCAGACGCTGGCTGCGAGCCAGGTTGCCGTCGCCGTAGAGAACGCCTTGAACTATCAAGAGGCGTCCACTTTGCAGGCAGAGGTGGCTCGCGAACGGGACCGCCTGAAACTCCTTCTCGACGTAAACAACGCCGTGGTATCGAACCTGTCGTTGACGGAACTCTTCAAGGTGATCCCGCGTCGCGTGCGCTTGGCAATGCAGTGTGACGGAGCCTGCCTCTCGTTGCCGGACGCGTCAAAGCAACAACTGGAAATCCACGGGCTGGATTTTCCCGAAGGTCGTGGCTTCCTGCAGGAAGAAACGCAACTCCCCATCGAGGGATCGAGCCCCGGCAAGGCATTTCGCACCGGGGAGCCTGTCCTCTTCGAAACTGCCCCGCGTGCCCTGCACGTGAGTTCTCTGCAATTGAATTTTCAAGAAGGAGTGCAGTCCGGCTGTTTCCTGCCGCTGGTGCGCGGCGATCGCAAGATTGGAGTGCTCCATTTATTGGATCGGCATCCTCATCGTTTCTCGGAAGCCGATGCGGAGTTTCTGCAGCAGGTTTCCAATCAGGTCGCGATTGCGCTCGACAATGCGATGCAGTACCGCGAGGTCGATGAGTCGAGGCAAAGACTGGCGGGCGAGACTTCCTACCTCCGCACCGAGATTCGCGCCGAGCGTGGCTTCGACGAAATTCTGGGAGACACGCCCGCCATTCGGGAAGTATTGCGGCATATCTCGACTGTGGCGCCCACGAACTCAACTGTTCTTATCCAGGGAGAAACCGGCACGGGCAAAGAGTTGGTGGCGCGGGCGATTCATAACCTCAGCTCCCGCCGCGAGAATCTATTCGCGAAACTCAACTGCGCCGCCATTCCATCCGGATTGCTGGAGAGCGAGTTGTTCGGCCACGAGAAAGGCGCGTTTACCGGAGCAATTGCGAAGAAGGTTGGCCGCTTCGAGGTGGCCGACAAGGGAACGCTGTTTCTCGATGAAGTGGGCGACATTCCTTCGGAATTGCAGCCCAAACTATTGCGGGTTTTGCAGGAGCAGGAGTTTGAGCGCTTGGGCAGTAGCCGGTCGATCCACGTGGACGTTCGGCTCGTGGCCGCCACCAATCAGGACCTCGGGAAGATGGTGGAGGATCGTTCTTTTCGCGCCGATCTTTACTACCGGCTGAACGTTTTCCCCATCCGGCTTCCTGCCCTTCGCGAACGCCGGGAAGATATCCCCCTGCTTGTCTTCCACTTTGTAGAGCACTACGGCAAGCGGATGAATAAACGAATCGACGTTATTCCGCCGGAGACGATGGAAGCGCTGATGCGCTACGACTGGCCCGGGAATATTCGCGAGCTGCAGAATTTCATTGAGCGCGCAGTCATTCTGTCGCAGACCAAGACCCTGTGCGCACCAGTCTCGGAATTAGCACGGGCTCGTGAGAACTCCGGGCTTGCCCCAATCACACTGGAGGAGGCGGAGCGCGAACACATTCTGCAAACGTTGCGCGAAACGCAATGGGTGCTTGGCGGTTCCGGTGGGGCAGCGAATCGCCTCGGAATGCCGAGAACGACGCTGATCTACAAGATGCGCCGCCTCGGAATTGCGCGGCAGCCCGAGTAAGAACCAGGCTGCCGTCTTCTTAGCGCGATCCTGATTTCTCCGGCGCGGCGTCCGGTTGTGGATTTGTTGCAGGCGCTCCAGTGGTTTGACTGATCAACCTGCCACAGCACTCTGGTCTTTGCGGCAGAGTGGAACTGTCCCATCCACCTCCCAAAGCGCGAACCAGTAACACGCTTGCCGTGATCCGGCGACCCAGATCTGTACCGCCGTCCTCTCATCAGAGAGAGCCAGTCCCTGCGCGGTGATAACTTCCAGGTAGGTGGTCACGCCGCCCTTGTAGCGGTTGAGCGAGAGATTCAGGGAATTCTGCGCAGCTTGCACCGCAGCCTGCTGCGTTTTCGCCTCGTCCTGCAAAATCCTGAGCGCTGCCAGATTGTCTTCCACATCCTGAAATGCGCCGAGGACCGTTTCACGATAGTTGGCCACCGACTGATCGTATGCAGCCCGCGCCTGATCCGAAACGGCGTGGCGCCGGCCCGCATCGAACACGGTCACCATCGCGGATGCGCCTGCCAACAAAAATCCACTCGGCCCCGACAGAAGGTTCGTGATGGTGTTGCTCTCGAATCCTCCCGCGGCTGACAACGACACATTCGGGAAGTACGCAGCCTTCGCCACGCCGATATTGGCATTGGCCGCGGCGATACGGCGTTCGGCAGCAGCCACGTCAGGACGCCGCTCCAGCAGTTCGGAAGGCATGCCAGCCGGAATAACCGGCGGCTCCAAAGTAAGGGGGGACGATGCCAAACTAAACGTAGACGCCGGCTTGCCCACCAGCACTGCAATCGCATGTTCGAACTGCGCTCGCTGCACGCCGATGTCGATGGCCTGTGCGCGAGTTGTCTCCAGTTGGGTTTGCGCTTGAGCTACGTCCACAGCTGACGCAACTCCGCCTTTAAAGCGATTCTGCGTCAAATCGAGAGCCTCTTCGTAAGCCGCGACGGTGGACGAAAGCAGTTGCTCCTCCGCATCCAGTTCCCGCAGTTGGAGATAATCCGACGCGAGTTCCGCGTGCAGGCTCAGACGGACCCCTTCGAGATCGGCGGCGGTTGCCTGGGCCTCAGCGCGGCTGGCCTCGACGGTCCGGCGCACTCGCCCCCACACATCAGCCTCGTAGGATGCGCTGACCGGCAAGACTATATCGGTATACGTAGTCGTTGCCTGGCTAAAGAGCGGTCGATTCTGCGATTGATGATCCCGGACCCCTGAAATCCCCGTCGTGATCGTTGGAAAATAGTCGGCGCGATTCTGCCGGACCAACGCTCGAGCCTGTATATACTGCGCCTCGGCCGCTTTCAGATTCTGATTCGATACGTTGATCTGACCTTCGAGTTCGTTCAGCTTTGCGTCCTGGAAGATTTCCCACCATTTGCCGCGCGCAATGGCATCGTTGGGTTGCGCCGTGGTCCAATCGGGCGGCAATTCCTTGTACGCGGGAGGCTCGGGCACGGTGGGACGCGCATAGCGCGGGCCCACTTCGCATCCGGCCAACAGCACGATGGGAATGAAAAATCCCAGCAGCGCGATCCTATTCCTCGAGTCTGCAAATGCTCTGAAGTTCATTGCGCATCTCCCTGTCGTCACCTGCGCAATTCGTACGGGCTGTCCAGAGATGATCGAATCCGGAGGATTCACGATGATCGACTCCTCGCCCTGCAGCCCTCCGACGATCTCCATGTGATCGCCGAAGTCATGACCAGGCGTTACGGGCGTCAGCACGGCCTTGCCATCCTTCACCACCGCCAACCGAAGCCCCTCTTTGCGGAACAGCAAGGTGTTCACTGGAACCACATACGACGAACTTCCAGCCGGAAGTTTGAGATGAACCTCCGCATACGAGCCGGTTAGAAGTACGCCCGTCGGATTCACCACATCGATCTCTACCAGCAAAGTGCGCGAAGCAGGGTCGATTGCCTCGGCCGTTCGCACCAAACGCCCTTGAAAGGGGCGTCCCGGAAATTCCGACAGAGTCAAATCCGCAGTCAGACCAGGCTTTGCGGCCTGCGAGTAGGCCTCGGGAACATTGACATAGACGCGCAGTTTGTCCGGTTGAGCAATGTCAAACAGGTCGGTTTTTGATCCGCCGCTGGCGCCGGCATCGATCAGATCGCCGATGTCGGTTTTGCGCGCCGTGATCACTCCGCTGAACGGAGCGTAGATTTTTTCGAACGATTGCAGCTGTTGCAGTCGGCTTACGTTTGCCTGGTTCGCCTGCACGGTTGCCTTATTCGCAGCCAACGAGCCGGTCGCATTATCGGTCTCCTGCTGCGAAACAGAATTCGACTTCATCAAGTCTTGATAGCGGTTCGCCGTGATCTCTGCAAGATGCAGGTTCGCTTCAGCCGTGTTCAGATCCGCCCGCGCCTGCTGCAGTTGCTGGTCGACCTCCGGTGTTTCGATTTCCGCCAGAAGTTGTCCCTGCTTCACGTGCGCTCCGATGTCGGCATACCACTTCTTCAGATAGCCGTTCGTCCGGGCATAAATTGGAGCGCTGATGAAGGCTTGCACGTTCGCCGGAAGCACAACTTCTTCCGCCTCGCCCGTTCGCCCAGGATGGATGACGGCGACCGTCGGCAGCGCCATTTGCGCGGTTTCTTTCCGCAACGTCGTCCGGGCGGTGACCCGCGGCAAAATGCCGAAGGTCAAAGCTCCGATGACCGCCACGGCCACCACGATCGCGGCTACCCAGTGCTTGGGCTTGACGGACTTTTGATACTGTGACGTCACTTCTTGGATCGTCAATTTGTCTTCCGTAACAACTGGCATACTCCCCCACTTTCTTACCGGGACTCTTGAAGATTCGATTCGTTGTCCTGCCCACCAACGCTGCGGCGAGATCCGTGCAGCAGGCTGAACAGGGTTGGCACGAACAGCAAAGTTGCGACTGTCGCAAACAGCAGACCGCCGATCACGGCGCGGCCAAGCGGAGCATTCTGCTCGCCGCCTTCGCCCAATCCCAGAGCCATCGGCACCATGCCGATGATCATGGCCAGGGCAGTCATCAACACCGGACGAAATCGTGTGTACCCGGCCTCGAGCGCAGCTGCGATCGCGTCTTTTCCTTCCTGCATTTGTTCAGTAGCAAAGCTCACCACCAGAATGCTGTTCGCAGTGGCCACGCCCATACACATGATGGTTCCAGTTAACGCCGGTACGCTGACCGTGGTATGGCTGACGAACAGGAACCATGCGATTCCGGCCAGAGCCGCCGGCAGCGCCGAGATGATGATGAACGGATCGAGCCATGACTGGAAATTCACTACGATCAGCAAGTAGACCAGCATGATCGAAAACGCCAGCCCGGCCAGCAGGCCGATATAAGAAGATCGCATCGTCCGTACCTGCCCGCGCACAATCACCTGCGACCCACGTGGAAGCGAACTCTGCGTTTCGGCGATGATCTGATTAATCTGTCGCGCCACCGCGCCCAGATCGCGGCCTTGCACCGATCCATAAATGTCGATTACCGGGCGAATGTCGTAGTGCGAAACGACTGGCATGTGCACTTGCCGCTTGACCGACGCCAGACTGCCCAGAATCTCTGGAGGAGCGGCGGGATTAGGCCCAGTTACCGGAATGTTCTCGACGTCCTGCAACGTTTGAATCCGATACTGCGGTGTTTGCGTCGCGATCGAATAGCTCACGCGATTCTTAGGATCGAGCCAGAACGTTGGCGATGTCTGAAAGCTGCCGCTGAGCGAGACCAGCAGATTTTGCGCAACGTCGTGCTGCGTGAAACCGATTTCGTTAGCCTTGGTGCGGTCCACGTCGATGTAAAGTTCGGGCTGGTCGAAAGGCTGCTGAATACGGAGATCAGCCGTGCCCGAGATTCCGCGTAATCGTGCCAGCACGTCGTCGGCATAGCGACGGTCGCCCTCAAGATCATTTCCGGCGACCTGAATATCAATCGGAGCAGGCAGCCCGAAGTTCAGAATCTGGCTGACGATGTCGGCGGGAAGAAAAGCAAAAGTAACGCCCGGAAATTGCTGGGCCAAACTGAACCGCAGGTCGTGCACATATTTGTCGGTCGGCCGATGGTCGGTCGAAAGGCTGACCAGAATGTCCGCATCGGCCGGCCCAATTGGCGCCGAATTGCTATAAGACAGGTTGATGCCGCTATAAGGAATCCCGATGTTGTCTATGATGCTCGAAACTTCCGACGGCGGAATCTGCTGCCGGATCGACTGTTCCACCAAGTCGCAAAGGCGCGCGGTTTCTTCAATGCGAGTCCCCGTCGGAGCGCGAAGATGCAGCTTGAACTGACCGCTATCGACCGTAGGGAAGAAATCCTGTCCCAGGAATGGAATCAGCAACCCAAGAGAGGCGATGGAGAACGCCAGCACGCCCACCAGAAAGGCTCGCCGGTGGTTCAAGCAACCTTCCAACACCCGCTGGTAGCGCTCGCGCAGATGTTCGAAGCCTTCTTCAAACCGAATCTGCAGATGAACCAGAGGATTGCTGCTTGACCCGGGGATGTGCCCAGCCTCTTGCTCGTGACCGCGCAGCAAATACTTCGCCATGGTCGGCACCAGCGTTCGCGAAAGCAGATAAGAGGCGAGCATCGCGAACACAACCGATTCTGCCAGCGGCACAAATAGATACCGCGCAACCCCAGTCAGAAAGAACATCGGAACGAACACAATGCAGATGCAAAGCGTCGAAACGAAGGCAGGAACCGCGATCTGCTGCGCGCCATCAAGAATCGCCTGCTGAATCTCTTTTCCCTGCGCAATGTTCCGGTTGATATTCTCGATTTCAACCGTCGCATCGTCGACGAGAATCCCGACCGCCAGCGCCAATCCGCCCAAGGTCATGATGTTGATGGTTTCGCCCAGAGCGCTGAGCACGATGATCGAAGTCAGAATCGACAACGGAATCGAAACCGCGATGATCAGAGTGCTGCGCCAGCTTCCCAGGAAAATCAGGATCATCAGCCCAGTCAAACATGCGGCAATCGTGGCTTCCTTGATCACGCCATCAATCGACGCGCGCACAAAGATGGACTGGTCGGCCAGCGGCTTGATGTCGAGTTCCGGCGGCAGACTGGCCTTGATCTGCGGAAGCAACGATTTGATACCGGAGATGACATCCAAAGTCGACGCGTTGCCGGCCTTCTGAATCGTCAGCAGCACAGACCGCTGACCATCGACGCGCACAATGTTGGTCTGCGGCGGAAATCCATCCCGCACCCAACCTACGTCGTGAATGTAGATGGTGCTGCTGCCTATGGTCTTGATCGGCAACTGGTTCAGCCCCGCGATGTCAGTTGGGCTGCCGTTGATATCGACGTCATATTCTTTCGACCCGATCTTCGCCGTTCCCGAGGGCAGAATCAGGTTCTGCGCACTAATGGCGTTGACAACATCAAGCGGCGACAATCCTTTCGATTGCAGCGCAGCCGTGTCGAGGTCGATTTGCACTTGCCGCTGCTTGCCGCCATACGGATAAGGAACCGAGGCTCCCTCTACCGTGATCAGTCGCGTGCGGATAAAGTTGAGTCCAAAGTCATTCAGCTGTTGTTCGGAGAGCTTTCCTCCAGAAAGTGCAAGCTGCAGAATCGGCACGCTGGAAGCACTGTAGCTGATGACCAGGGGGGGAGTAGTCCCTTGCGGCAGCTGCCGCAACTGAGTCTGCGAAACCGCCGTTACCTGCGCGATAGCACGCTCGACGCTGGCTTTGGGCTGGAAGAAAACCTTCACTACCGCGATTCCATTGAGCGACTGCGACTCGATATGCTCGATATTGTCGACGGTGGTTGTGAGCGTACGCTCGGTTACAGAGACGATGCGGTCGCTCATATCCTGCGCGTTCAGTCCGTTGTAATTCCAGATGATGCTGACGACCGGAATATTGATATTCGGGAAAATATCGGTTGGCGTCCGGACAATGGAGAACGCCCCCAGAACCAGAATCAAGATCGCGAGCACCACAAACGTATAAGGCCGTCGTAAAGCGAGTCGGACAATCCACATATCTGCCTCACGCGAGACTCATCAAAAACTGTCCCGCCTCTGATTGTTCCTATGAATCGGTGAGAGCTAAATCCCCACTTGTAGTCGATCAGTGCACGCTCCATACCACTAGCCGGACTCCGTTGCGAGCTCTCACGCCGAAGTGGCGCAAGGAGTTAGCGGTATGGAGGCGCACAATCAGAATGTTAGGGACGAGTGGCCTGTCGAGCCATCGACAGTTCACCGACGGAGAGGGGAACCAGCGATGCTCCAACCTCGGAACGCGATTCGAAAATGTGCATTGGGACTCGGAATCAGGAGACAGCAGGGAAGGCCCGCCCGGATTCGAAGGCTAGCGAGAACGCGAGCGACGAGAAACGAGAGATAAAAAAGTTAAGAGCGGGCACCTGCCCGCTCTCGAATCGACAGCTATTTACTCCCCAGACGGGGTGTCGATGAAGGAGAAGGCTTCCTTATGTCCGCCGAACTCAACCTCCTCAAGAGCTTTGCTATTTCCAGTGTCCGTCCTCATGGTTAGAGAGTCCGACGAGGCCGGATGTGCCAGCGTCACGATCTTCGCCGGTGCCTGCGCGACGCTCTTCCCATGCTGCAGGAAGCTGACTTCTGCGGTCGCTCCGCTCTCGCTCCACTCCATCGTATATTCCCCGGCCGCAAGTTGGGCGGTTCCCACTTGCAAGGTTTCCGGAATTTCAACACTGTGATGATTCTTGTCTCGTGCAAACGCAGCCATCGTCGCCATCAACGAAAATGTGACAAGCGTCAGCATAAGGCCTGTAAACTTTTTCATGGATCACTCTCCTCAAGTTTTTTAGAAATCCGGCCGCCGAGTTGCCTTGTCTTCGGCATCCGGGTGCCATAAGAGCTGCACGCTGGATTCCACAGATCAGGCACGACGGCATTTGCGGATCGATTCCGCTCCTTGAGTTATCCATCAATCACTTAGAAGGAATTTCCGTCGCCGCCCAATCCTCACCACGCGAATGGAATGTCCTTCTCAACCCTCGCAGATGTCGGAGACAGTCGAGGTGTCGACGTTTGGGAGCAACTTTCACACACGCTGGCCTCTGATTCGTTTACAGTATCCGGGTTGAAGCGGCGGCTCTGTAAAGTTATTTCAAGAGGAACAGCGTCGAGCGGGATTTTGTATCTGTGAGGTGTAGTCAACGGAGGAAATAGTGAAGAATCAAGGTCAGTCGCGCAGCAGCGGTACTGGCTCAGTTTCGCGTCGTACGTTTTTAGGCCGAACTGCCGCAGCGGCGATTGGTTTTTCGATTGTTCCGCGCAGGGTGTTAGGCGGCGTGGGTTATGTGCCGCCCAGCGACAAAGTCAATATCGCGTTCATCGGCGTCGGCGCCCAGGGCTTGCGAGTGATGTTGCATTTCCTGCGTGAGCAAGACGTGCAGGGCGTCGCGGTCTGCGACTGCAACAAATCAGGGTCGGATTATCCGCAGTGGGATACCCACGAATTCTGCAATTCCGTCCGCAAGTTGCTCGGTGTCAGCAGCGGTTGGGATTGGCTCAGCCCCGATCAGCCGATTCGGTTGTCCCATTCGCTCGCGGTGACGGGCGGCGTCGCCGGCCGCGAACCATGCCAGAAAATTGTTGACGGCTATTACGGCACGCAGCAGCGCTCCGGCCAGTCTTCAGGCTGCGCGGCCTACAACGACTTCCGCGAGTTGCTGGAGAAACAGAAAGATCTCGACGCCGTCGTTGTCTGTACGACCGACAACCTGCACGCGTCTGTTTCTGCGGCGGCGATGAGGAAGGGCAAGCATGTCTTCTGCCAGAAGCCTCTGACGCACACCATCTACGAGGCGCGCCGCATTGCCGAGATTGCCAAGGAAACCGGCGTCGCTACTCAGATCGCAGTGGCCAACCAGGCATCTGAAGCTACCCGCTTGCTCTGTGAATGGATTTGGGACGGCGCCATCGGCCCCGTGCGTCAGGTTCAGAATTGGTCGAGCCGTCCTTTCTGGCCCCAGGGAATCGAGCGCCCCAAGGAAACGGAGCCCGTGCCCGAGGGTTTGGACTGGAACCTCTGGCTCGGCCCTGCGCCCGAGCGTCCTTTCAATCACGCGTATCTGCCGTTTGTGTGGCGCGGGTGGACCGACTTCGGGTGCGGCGCGCTGGGCGATATGGGCTCCTACAGCTTCGACACAATCTTTCGCGTCTTGAAACTCGAAGCGCCCGTGAGTGTGGAATCAAGTTCCAGCGACCGCTACGACGAGACTTATCCGCTGGCCTCGATCGTGCGCTACAACTTCCCAGCCCGCGGCGACATGCCCCCGGTTAAGTTCACCTGGTACGACGGAGGCCTGAAACCGGCGCGTCCGGAGGAACTGGAAGAAAACCGTCCGCTCAAGGGAGACGGCGAAGAAGATGAAGGGCTTGTTGTTCATCGGAGACCGCGGGAAAATTCTCTGTAGCTTCAATGGCGCAAATCCCAAACTGATTCCCCAAACAAAGATGGACAGCTACAAACAGCCGCCGAAGACTCTGCCGCGCTCGCCCGGAAACGAGCGCGAATGGCTCGACGCCTGCAAAGGTGGCAAGGTGAAGCCTGGCGGGAACTTCGAGTTTGAGGGCCTCGTGACCGAGACGCTGCTTCTGGGAAACGTCGCGTCTCGCATGGGACAGACGCTTACCTGGGATCGCTCCATCCTGAGCGTGAACTCTGCTGTCGCTCAGAAGTATGTCAAGCCGGAACGCCGCAGTGGATGGGAACTCTAGCATGAGGTCTCTCTTCTGCGAAGCCTCATAAGATCTGACCGGGAGGCACGGCTTCAGCTGTGCCGCGCAGATGGTATAACGACTTGGCTATGCAGCTTTCTGAAAACTCGCTTTTGGGTGGCGCAGCGCTTTGAGCGCTGCGATAAAAGCGGCTCTTTCCGTGAGGGCTTCAGAGGGTGCGTGAGAACCGGATTTCTGGGAGAACGGTGGAACAAACACCATTAAAATCCAGCTGCGAAGCGGCGGCATGTGATAGCCCGGCACGTAAGTGCCGGGTAGGGTCGGAAGAAAGAGCGAGTCCTGTAGGGACGACACCAGTTCTCACGCACACTGTTTAGCCCCTGAGAGCTGGACAAGATTCCGGCCAGAGATCGACGAATCTAAAATGCGTTCGTGGTAAGGAGACTTCAATGACGGCAACTTCTAGAAGAGACTTTTTGAAGACTGCGGCAGCGTACACGACTGCGGCCGGACTTTTTTCCGCGGGCGCTCTCGATCTTCGCGCCAATCCTTTGGGCCTGCCCATCGGATGTCAGACCTGGCCCGTCAGAAAAATGATCGAGCAGGACTTTCCCGGCACGGTCAAGGTGCTGGCCAGCGCTGGATTTCAGATGATCGAACTGTGCTCTCCGGTGGGTTACGCCGATAACGGTTTCGCCGGCCTCGCCAAGTATAAGGGAAGAGAACTGCGCAAGATTCTGAGCGACGCGGGTGTCGGTTGTGTCAGTTCGCACTTCGGCATCGACGAACTGAAGAAGGATCAGCCGGCCGCGATTGCCTGGGCGAAAGATGTCGGCCTCACGCAAATGCTTGTGCCCAGCCTCGACGGCCCCAAGAACCCGACGATGGATGACGTCAAGCGAGCCGCCGACGAATACAACAAAATGGGTGAGCAAGCCGCCAAGGCGGGCATTCAACAAGGACTTCACAACGAAACCTTCGAACTCTCGACGGTGGATGGCAAGCGCACCTATGATGTGTTGTTCGAACTCCTCGATCCGAAGCTGGTTAAGTTCCAGTTCCAGGTTTCTACCATCAGTAGCGGCTACGATGCCGCCGAATATTTCACGAAGTATCCCGGCCGCTTCATTTCCATGCACGTGCAGGGCTGGTCGGCGGAGACTAAGAAAATCGTGCCGGTGGGACAGGGCTCCCTGGACTGGAAGAAGATCTTTACCGCCGCTAAAACCGGCGGCATCAAGAACTACTTCGTCGAAATGGACTTGGAAATGATGAAAGCCAGCGTGCCCTACCTGCGCAATCTGCAGGTCTGATGACGTATTTAAGTTCTGCGACGTGCTTGGATTATTTTGTGCTGGCGTACAGGCGGCTAGGGCTTCCAATCCAAAAGATACGCCGAGAAACCCGTGGGACGCAGAACATCGAACTGCAGATGCATCGGCGGTTCGGACTGACCGAACGCCAGTTCCGCCTTCATCTCACTGCCAGGAGCGGCGTCTGGCAGTTCCGACTTCCTGTCGTTCAACGGGAATGTTGCCTTGCCCGAAGAATAATCCTCGCAGCTTGTAGCCTCTGAGTGTATACCTCGGAAGATCGCCCCGGGTCCTAATCAAAACGCGGAACTTGTTCTGCTCGTGCTCCACCGTGAGCGACTCAATCGGGCTGGACTCGCTCCGAGAAGTGTCATACGACGCCTTCCGCGCGCCATATACATCAACCACACCGTGGACCCGTTGCTGCAACACACCCACACCCCGATCGCCCATGTGCGTGCGGTAGTCGTTGTAACAGAAGAAAATCGCTCCGGCGACAAAATCCTTCGAGCCGATCGCCGCGTCATGGGAGCGAAGAATCTCCATCCTTTGCTCATCGCCTTCCGGTCGCTCGGGCGTGCAGGCACAATATCCGTATTCAGAAATCAACGATCGGCTTGCCCGGGAATGCTGCGTGAATCTCATCCAAATAATGCGCCGCGTCCGCCGCCGTTCCAGGAGCCCATGTCCCGTAGTATTCGTTGGCCTCCATAAAATCCATCAGCCCCGAGACGTCGCGCTGCGGCGTGTTGCTCAGCGAGTTCGAGGCGTAAGAGCAAAGACGGCCCGGGTCCAGCCGCTTGGCTTCCTCGATCATGCGCTTGGCAAACTGGTAGGCGGGCAGGATTCTGTCCCCAAATTTCATTGCATAGTCCCCACACCACAACCGACGGATGGTTGAAGTCGCGAGCAATCATTTCGCGCAGCTGCTCGATTGCATTTTGCATGATGTCAGCTGTGGGCTCACCGGTCATGCCAGCGAAGGTGTCTGGACCCCAGGCGGGAACCTCGGTTTGCAGGAGAATGCCGTGCCGGTCGCAGTAGTCGAGAACACGCTTGTCCTGGGGCCAATGAACGCGGGTGAAGATGCAGTTCAAATGTTTCATATCTGCATGGTCGTGAGTGATCCACTCGGTTGGCTCTGCCATGCCGAACTGCGGATTGCTCCCCGCCATGCGTTCCACGCCCATCAGTCGCACACGTTCGCCATTGAGGAAGAATGCGCCATCCCGAACCTCAAGCTTGCGTATGCCGAAGATCGTTGTGAAGGCGTGCCCGTAGCGTCCGTTCGCGATGGAAAACTCGAGGCGGTAAAGATGCGGATGATCAAAGTGCCATAGCTTGGCCTCGAGCAATGTCGCATGAAGTGTGACGGTCTCAGCTCCGCCCGCTTTGACGGAAAGAGTTTTGTTCGCCGAACCTGTCAAAACGGGCTGAGATTCCCCGTATCCGTCTTGCACGACGCGGAAAGAAGCGTTGCCACTCCAGGTCGTCGCACTTGTGTTTCGAATGTACGCGGTGATGGTCAGTTTACCTTCCCCGCTGGACAGATCGGGCACGGCGTCAACATCCACGCGTTCCACAAATGTTTTTGGAGTGATGAGAAGCTGCACCGGTCGGTAAATGCCTCCATCATTCGCCCAGTCGCTCGACTGGCCGCGAGGCACCATGTGCTGGTTGAAGGCATTGTCCACGCGGACGGCGATGGTATTGCTTTGGCCCCAATGCAAAAGAGTCGTGATGTCGAGCGTGAATGCGGTATAGCCTTTGCGCGCGTGGTCTCCTGCGAGTTTGCCATTGACCCAGACTGTAGCGGTATGGAAGACCGCCTCAAACTCCACACGCACGGCGTGCTCCGGCCCGCCGTTAGCGGCAGCCATTTGCGGCAGATCGAAAGTCCGCCAATACCACGCGACGCCGCGATAAGCCGTGAGCGGAGTTTCTACCTGCCAGGTATGAGGGACGGTGACGGTTCGCCAACCTTCACCAGAGGCGCTTGCCCCATACCAGTTGTTCTTCACGCCCCGGTCGTCGGGATCGGTGCGGAAGAGCCATTCTCCGCATAGGCTGGCAACCTCTGTAATGCAGGACTGACCGCCTGTTTCACCCGCCCACGACTTGGAGGCGGCGAGTACTCCGGCGATAGCGCCGGCGGAACCGGTGATAAATTTCCGACGAGAAGACATGCGAGCGTTAGTGTGGATTTGACCCGCGCGATAGTCAAACGAAAAAAAGCGTGATGGATGGGTTGAGTTATGCTGGATTCGAAAATCGAGAGGACACGGGAATGAAGCGAGTGATCTTGAGGGCACGAATCTTTGAAGTGGCATTCATCCTGCTCCTGGTTGCGCCGTTTGGTCTGACTCAATCGGCGCCATCGAAGGCAGATGTCGAGAAACGCGTTGATTCACTGCTGAGCCAGATGACACTCGACGAAAAAATCGAAATGATCGGCGGCATCAACGATTTCTTCACGCATCCGATTCCTCGACTCGGCATTCCTTCCTTGAAAATGTCTGATGGCCCGATGGGCGTTCACGACTATGGGCTGACCACCGCCTATCCGGCCGGCATTGCCGTCGCCGCATCATGGGATGTCGATCTGGCCAAGCGTTTTGGCGTCGCCATGGGTCAGGATGCCCGCGCGCGTGGAGTGCATTTCATTCTCGGACCAGGCATGAATATTTATCGCGCGCCAATGAACGGCCGCAACTTCGAATACTTCGGCGAGGATCCATTCCTGGCCTCAAGAATGGCGGTCGCCGTGATCCAAGGAATGCAATCACAACGGGTTATCGCAACAGCCAAGCACTTTGCCGGGAATAATTCGGAATTCGCGCGTATGACGCTCAGTTCCGACATCGATGAAAGAGCGCTGCGCGAAATCTATTTACCTGCCTTCGAAGCCTCGGTGAAAGAGGGACACGTGGGCGCGGTAATGGACGCCTACAACCCGGTCAACGGCAGCTACATGACCCAGAACGTCCATCTGAACAACGAGATCCTCAAGAAAGAATGGGGATTTGACGGCATTGACATGTCGGATTGGGGCGGCACGCACGACGGTGTAGCGGCAGCCAACGGTGGGCTCGATCTAGAAATGCCTTCTCCCACTTTCATGAATCGAGATGCGCTGCTGCCCGCGCTCAAAGACGGCAAGATCACGGTGGCGACCGTCGACGACAAGGTCCGAAGAATCCTGCGCACGGCGATTGAGTTCGGTTTTTTCGATCAACCGCAGACCGACATCGGCCTGCCTACTTACAGTCAAGAAGGACGGCAGGCTGCACTCGAAGTCGCCCGGGGCAGCATGGTCCTGCTGAAGAACACAGGCAATCTGCTTCCGCTCGACGAAAACAAAGTAAAGACCATTGCTGTCATCGGCCCCGACGCCTATCCCGCTGTGATGAGCGGAGGTGGCAGCGCAGAGACCAAGCCGTTCAATAGCGTCAGCTGTCTGGAAGGCATCAGTAATCGCTTGGGGACGAAAGCCAAAGTGTTGTATGCGGTCGACGTTCCTCCGCTCGATGAAGTGTTTGAAAACTCAGAATTCATTACAGAGCCGAATGGTGAAGCCGGTCTCAAAGGCGAATATTTCAGCAATGAAGAACTGAAAGGAACGCCCGCGCTCGTGCGTACCGACAAGCACGTGCACTTCGACTGGGGAGAAGGAAGTTTTGCTCCGGGCGAACCAGTGGACCACTTCGCGATTCGCTGGACCGGATATTTTGTTCCCAAGGAGACCGGGGATTATAAGTTCTACACCTCTGCCGACGATGGAGTTCGACTGTACGTCGGAGACGACATTGCAATCGACGACTGGCTGCCTCATTCCCAGACCCTCGACATCGCTTCCCGGCATCTGGAAGCTGGACAGCCGTACAAGATCCGCCTCGAATACTTCGACTCGGTGAGCACTGCGATCGTTGGTTTCGGCGTCACTCGGGCCGAGGCGTATGTCGGACGCGAAACCAAGCCCCTTGCTGCGAAGGCCGACGCGGTGATCATTTGCGCGGGCTTCGATCCCAAGACGGAGGGTGAAGGTTTCGACCGGCCGTTCCAACTTCCCGGTGGACAGGACGAACTCATTCGGCAAATCAGTGCAGTCAACAAGAACGTGATCGTGGTAGTGACAGCGGGTGGCAATGTGGATATGACGTACTGGATCGATAACGTTCCGTCGATTCTGCACGCGTGGTATCCGGGGCAGGAAGGTGGCACAGCGCTTGCCCAAATTCTTTTTGGCGATACCAGCCCATCGGGCAAGTTGCCGGCATCGTTTGAACGGCGTTGGGAAGATAATCCTACGTTTCACAGCTACTACCCCGAAAAAGGCAGCAACCGGGTGAGCTACTCGGAAGGCGTGTTCGTGGGATATCGCGGTTATGATCGCTCCGGCACGAAGCCGCTGTTCGCCTTCGGTTATGGTCTTTCCTACTCGACGTTCGCTTACAGCAAATTGTCGGTGACGCCGCAGTCCGGAAACTTGAATGAGCCTGTCTCCGTGTCCTTCGACGTGAAGAACATGGGGCATCGCGTAGCGGCGGAAGTCGCGGAGGTGTACGTGGGCGATGCTCATGCGAGCGTTCCGCGGCCCCTCAAAGAATTAAAGGGATTTGCCAAGGTAGATCTCAAGCCAGGTGAGACCAGACGCGTCACTCTCACGCTAGATCGCAGGGCGTTTTCCTTTTACGACGTCGCGAAAAAAGATTGGAGCGCAGAGCCAGGAGATTTCACAATTCTCGTCGGCGGCTCCTCCGACAACATCCAACTCCGAGGCAAGTTCACGTTGGCGTACTAGGTGACTTTTCGTAAGTCGTTGAGCCTTCGTGGAAGGTCGTTGAAAAGTCGTAGCAGAGCGCTGGAAGCTCCAGGGCGCGCTTTCTTGCAATGGACGAAGTATTTGTCGTTCGCGGAGTCGATCATCGCAGCAGGGGCCGTTTCCGGCCCCGCAAACGGCATCGTGAGCGAGCAGCAAGAGTGTTTGCCCCAGTTCTCAGAATCGTCCGTTTCATGAGCGGTGTTGTCAATATACCAATATGTACGTACAAGTTGGTAAATATAACTGGGGGGATAATGGTAAGGTTTGGGACGCTAAGCCGCAGGTGTTGCATGACTTAGGGCAAGGCCAGAGCCCGCAGCCAGTCAAGAAACCAGAGATTACTTCCATTCAAACGTAGCGACCGCACCGGCCGGCAGAGTGTAGTTGAAGGTCTGCTCCTTGGAACTGACGGTGAAGCTCGTGGCACTGCTGCCCGAGTTCAGAGCGAAGAGGACAGTCGAGCCATCGGGATTCTGGAAGGCGACATCTTCGATGCTGCCCGCTCCGAAAGTGTTCGAACTGATCCGGTGAGCGCCCGGCACCACGAATTTTCCCAGGTGTCCCAGGATGTAGTACTCCACGTTAAACGTGATATTCGCCGGCGAGACGCTGTCGTCGATGGTCACAACCCCGCGGCAGTTGGAACAGGTGCCGTTCTTCGGGCCGGAGTTCTGATCGAGAGCCAGGTTCCACAGCGAAACGCTGCGGGCCCAGTTGCGCGTGGTGCCGATCAGCAAGTGCTCCGCATTCCACACCAGATCGCCGGCGAAGGTGCTCGAGGTGATGCCTGAGCATTCCGTGAACCAGATGTCCTTGGCGGGAAACGCTGACTTCACTGTTGACTGCGCGCTGGGATCGCCCGCGTAACAGTGAAACGAACTTCCGGCGACGAACTGCGTGGCGGAACTGCCGAGCACCGACTCCGGATAGGCGGTGTTGTCCCAATTGTGTTCGTAGCCGAAAATCTTCACGCTTCCCAGTCCCGCCGTGCTCAGGGCCGGTCCGAGGTTGTTTGCGATCAATGTTGATTCGTCGTTTGCGGCGAGATATTCGGACGGGTATCCGGTAGTCGAGTACAGCGGCTCGTTCTGCACCGATAGTGCATAGATCGGGATGCCCAGCTGCTGGTACGCCTGCGCGAAATCGACGAAATACTGGGCCAGGCTTGAGTTGTACGCCGGGTTCATGTTCCCGCCATTCATCGTTCCTGTGGTCTTCATCCATGCGGGCGGACTCCATGGCAGTGCGACCACCTTGAGGCTTGGATTGATGGAGATCGCTTGCTTCACCAGCGGAATGATGTAAGCCGTATCGTGGGCGATGGAAAAATTGATGAGATTGGGGTCCGTCTCGCCCGCGGGCATATCGTCGTAACTGTAGTTGCCGCTGGCCGAGAAGTCGGTTGCGCCCATGGGCTGCCGCAGAAAACTAATGCCGATGCCGCCAGTCGGGCTGAAGAGTTGTTGCATCAGTGTGGTCTGCTGCGCGGCACTGAGCTTGTTCCATATCAACCAGGCGGAAGAATCCGTCAGCGATCCGCCGAACCCATCCATCTGCTGATACTGGGTTGTCGCATCCACCGTGACGACGAGACTGCTCGAGCTTCCGCCGGAAGAGAACGCGACGCTCGGCTGCATTTGCAGCAGCATGGCCCGGTCGCCGGTTGTTTCGACGACCTGCACACTGTGCCCCGGGATTGACGTTTGCGTCGGAGTGGTCGAACTTGGGCAACTATTCAGGAAAAGGCAGGCGGCGAATATCAGTGAAACGGGGCAGAGTCTGGCCATCGTGGTCACACAGTCTGGCAGGGGAATTCGAACCTACGGAACAAATCTGGACGTGTCCCAATAGATCCCCTGGTTCGCACGCGTTCGCGGCAATCGATCTAGCTGACAAGAATCTCATGCCTGTCAAATCGCGTAATCGTCTCTTGCCGGCAAAAGTGAAAAGTTGCATTCGCCTGTTGAGTCAATGTGTCTGCCGCAACAGTCTGAGCTTTCCCCCGGCGCCGGTTTGGGCTACCCTAAGCGAACGTGGGATCGGCGGACTGTCGGCGAACGCAGCCCGCCACTTGACTCCACACTTCATAGACATGCCTAAACCGACATGTCGAAGGAAAACTATGCGGGCACGTAGCGTCGGAGAGCGATTCGCACCAGTATTGAGGCTGCTCGCCGTGTCGGCGTCAGTAGTGAGCGCGCTCGGCGTGACGGCTCACGGGCAGCTTGCGCCCGCAGCGAAGTCCTTGCCTGTTCTTACGCACGCCGATCAGGTTCGCCGTTTGAGTCCTGAAGAAGCAGGCCTTGGCTATCCAGTGCTCATTCGGGGCGTGATCACGATGGATGCTCCGTCGCCGGACTTCATCATTCAAGATGCAACCGCGGGAATCTATGTGGAGGGGAGCGTCTCGCCCAAGTATCCCCACATCCTCAGCCAGTTGGTCGAGGTTGAAGGAGTGACCGGGCCGGGCAAGTTCGCTCCCGTAATCCGCGAGGCGAAATTGCGCGTGCTGGGTGAAGGAGTTCTTCCCAAGCCGCAGCTCTTCTCGCTCTCCGAACTCGCAAACGGACAACACGACAGCCAGTGGGCGCAAGTGAGAGGAATTGTCCGGTCCGCGGCTGTCGACCGAACATCCTGGCGCGAGCCCGCGTTGGCCATGCGGATTGCATCGGAAGGCGGCGAGTTCCATGTCCGCGTGCCGATTGCGCACGAGCAGGATTTCTCTTCGTGGGTCGACAGCGAAGTCTTGATCGAAGGTGTCTGTGGCAGCTTGTACAACACGAACCGGCAATTGACGGGCATTCTGTTCTACGTTCCTCGCTTGAGCTTTCTGACAGTAGAAGCGCCGGCCACTGAAGTTCCGCTGTCGGCGTTATTGCGGTTTTCGCCGGCGGAGGGCACCCGACACCGGGTGCGAGTGCGCGGCATCGTCGGCTACCAGCAGCAGGGCAAGGCACTCTTTCTGCAGAGTCAAGGCAAGGGACTGCGCGTGCTCACAGAGCAGAGCACGGCTGTCGAGATCGGAGACCTCGTCGAAGTGCTCGGATTTCCCGCCATGGGGGACTCCGCGCCGATGATCGAGGATGCGGCATTTCATCGTTTACGCCACGGGAATATACCGGAGCCCCTGAAGCTCGACCTCGGTGCGCCGTGGGAACAATTCGACGGCGCGGTCGTGACCACCGACGCGAAATTGCTGAACCGCCAAGAGGAGCCTGATGGACTAAGGCTCACGCTCCAGCGTGGCGATATGTTCTTTGACGCTGACGTTACGGCCGGCGCAGCCGCGGAACGCATGCGGTCCATCCCGTTGAGCAGCGAAGTGCAAGTGACCGGCATTTGCCTGGTGCGTAGCGGAGGGTTGTGGCAGATTCCGCAATCGATTCGCATGCTGCTGCGCCTGCCGCAGGATGTCGTCGTACTCAAGACTCCATCCTGGTGGACTTCGCGTCATACCCTCTGGCTGCTGGGCATTACGGGAAGTGTTCTGCTGGCTGTCTTGGTGTGGGTTGTTGTGCTGGGGCGGCGATTGCGAGAACAGATGGCCGTGATTCGCCAGAAGCGACACAGCAGCGCGGTACTCGAAGAGCGCAACCGCATTGCCCGCGAACTGCACGACACACTGGAGCAGGAACTTGCCGGAATCACCATGCAATTGGATCTGGCGGTCGATTGTTTTCAGCAGGCGCCGGGCGTGGCTCAGCACGCGCTGGAGACGGCGCGCGACATGAGCCGCCATAGCATGGTCGAGGCGCGCCGATCCGTGTGGGACTTGCGCTGCCAGTTGCTGGAAAATGGAGATCTCGTTTCTGCGTTATCGCAGATCATCGAGCCCCTCGTTCCGCGCGAGCAGGCGAAAGCCGACTTCAAGATTCTGGGCAGCCCGGTTCGACTCCCCGCGCCGGTAGAGATGAACCTGCTCCGCATTGGGCAGGAGGCCGTCGCCAACGCGGTGAAGCACGGTCGTGCCCGACATGTATTCATCGAGCTGCGGTTCGAGCTTGCTTCGGTTTGTCTCACCGTGAGCGATGATGGTGATGGCTTTCCTGCCGCTCAACCATCACCGACGGGACATTTTGGGCTGCTCGATATGCGCGAGCGTGCGCAATCGATGGGCAGCCACTTAAAGGTCGAGAGCGAGCCCGGTCACGGAACGCGCATCGCCGTGGAGGTTCCGCTCCTTCCCCGAGAAGGGCATCCCGCAGAAGGGATCGATGAAGAACTCAAAGCCAATTCGTATTCTGGTCGTTGACGACCACTTCATGGTGCGCATGGGGCTCTCTGCGTCGTTGAACGTGGAGCCCGACATGGAAGTCGTGGCCGAGGCAGGCAATGGCATCGCCGCGCTCGAGGCTTACCGCAAACATCGTCCCAGCCTGGTGATGATGGACCTGCGATTGCCCGGAATGAGCGGTACAGAGTGCACGGCCGCGATCCTTCTGGAATTCCCGGACGCGCGCATCCTGATGCTTTCAACTCACTCCGGCGAAGAGGAAATTTACCGTGCGTTGCAAGCCGGAGCCAAGGGATACATCGTCAAGAGCATTATTCGAGAGGAGTTGCTCCGTGCCGTGCGAGAGGTGCACCAGGGTCGGCAATATGTGGATCCAATCGTGGCTTCGCACCTGGCCGAGCGCCGGTCGCATCGCGCCTTGAGCGCCCGCGAAGTGGAAGTGCTGCGGATGGTGGCTAAGGGATTAGGGAACAAGGAGATTGCGACTGCACTGAGTATCGCCGAAGTGACGGTGAAACTACATGTGAGTCATGTTCTGGAAAAGCTGAGTGTGAAAGATCGTACGCAAGCCGCGACGGTAGCTCTGCAACGCGGCATTATCTCGCTAGAGTGAAGAAACGTAATCGTTTACGGTGCTTTTAGCTGTACGAAAGTATAATTGACACCCCCTCCGGATTATTCTCTATTAGTACGTTCACATTAGGCTGACGTCCCGAAAATGCTGATGCGCGGGGACTAAATCGATTTTTCGATTGAGCCCTAACCGCCGTTCCGGGGGCAAAGATTGTTAGTTTGCGCCCGAAGAAAACATGAAGCAGTTGAACCGACGAGCACTTCCTGGAGGCAGTTCCATGACGAACTTGCATCGATGTGTCCTACCCCTGTTCCTCGCTTTGGCCAGCGCGGTCTGCTTTGCGCAGAGCACGAACTCCGGCGATATCCGCGGCAGCGTAACCGACTCATCCGGAGCTCTGATTCCTGGAGTGAAGATCACAGTCCTGGATATCGAAACTGGCGTAGCGAAAGAATTCACGACCAATCAGGACGGCCTCTACGACACGTCTTCCATCGTGACCGGAAGCTACCAGCTTACTTTCACCAAGGACGGCTTCGAACGACTGGTGCGCGGTCCTGTCACCGTGCAGGTCGGCTTCACCACGGTGAATGCCGAGTTGGTGGTTGGCGCTGCGACACAATCGGTGTCAGTGACCGCGGACGTGCCTCTGCTGCAGACCGAGTCCATGGAGCAGAGCACAACGCTTGAGTCCAAGTCGATGTCGCAGTTGCCCCAGGTTACCCAGGACTGGGAGAATTTCATGATCCTGATCCCGGGCGCCACCGGCACACCCGGTGGGAGCCAGGGTTCGTCCAATCCCGGCCAGGAAGTGGCGATCAACGGCAACCTGCCGTACAGCAACATTCTCGCGGATGGAGCCTCGACCACGCTCTCCCATAGCCAGAACGCCAATCCGGCAGTCTTTGAAACCGTCTCCGAACTGCAAATCAACACCTCGGCATTTTCGGCGCAGTATGGCGTCGGCGGCGTGATTTTCAACCAGATCTCGAAGGGCGGTACCAACAAGTTCCACGGATCGGCCTACGAGTACTTCCAGAACGATGCGTTGACGGCTCACTCTCCATTCACGACTGGACCGATTCCGTTCCTGCGCTATAACAACTTCGGGTTTTCCATTGGCGGCCCGATTTTGAAGAAGAAAATGTTCTTCTACTTCGATTACGACCAGATCGTGAGCCACGGCAACAGTACCGCTACCAATAGCGTTCCAACCACCGATGTTCTGGGGGGAAACTTTAACGCCGACGCGCAGAAAATCTTCGATCCGACGACACAGACTTTTGGGGTCGATTCTCTGGGCCACACGTACCCCATCCGGCAAAGCTTTGCCAGCGAGTATCCTGCCCTCGGAAACGCCGTTCCCACGGCTCTGTTCGATCAAGTCGCCGCCAAGGAGCAGGCGTTTTACCCGACTCCGTCAAGCCATCTCGCCGGAGGCCAGTTTGTTGCGCCGAACGGTGTAAACGGTGAGGGAGTGCCGCAAAACAACTTCTTCTCCAGCCTGCAGCAATCCGCGCCGTACAGAAAGTTTTTCGGCCGGTTGGACTACGACATCACGCAGAACCACCGGCTGACCATGTCCGACACGCAGAGCGACACTCCGCAGATGTATCCAAGCAACGTGTTCTCCTGCCCCATCGGGTGCCAGAGCGGCGACGTGGACAACAACAACGCCCAAATCACGGAAGTGTGGAACATCAGCCCGCGCACCATCAACGAGGCTCGGCTTGGCTTCACCAGTCAGTTGAACTTCTTTAAAGACCTCGCGCTAAACAAAGGCTACGCCAGCCAACTGGGATGGCAGTTTGCCAAAGCCGATGACTTCCCGGCGATCAATTTCACGGGAGGCTCGTATCCCTATGCATGGATCGACCCCAATTCCAACTCGGTGTACAAGGAGTTCACCTGGGATCCTTCCGACGTCGTGACCATGATTCGCGGCAAACACATCCTGCACTTCGGCGGAGAACTCCTGGCCTACCAGAACAACTCCACCGCTTGGAGCAATACTAACGCGGGCACTTTCTCCTTCACGGGCAGCTACACCCAGCAATGGGCACTCAACGCAAACGGGGTGGCTGCGCCAGTTGCAGGAACGGGGATGGAGTATGCAGACTTCCTGCTGGGTTACGCACAAAGTTGGAACGCAGGCATCTCGCCCGAATATGGGGCGCGGCTGAAGACCCCGCAGGTTTTCGTTCAGGACGACTGGAAGGTGCGCCCGAATCTGACGCTGAATCTCGGCCTCCGCTACCAGATCAACCATGGCTGGAATGAAGTTCACCAGAATATGTCGAGCTTCGACCCAACCGTGCTGAACCCGGCGAACAATACCCTGGGAGCTTATTGGTTCGGTCCCACCAAGGCCAACGGTCGCACCTCCCTGCAGGCCAATACCTTCAACACGTGGCAGCCGCGCTTAGGTCTAGCTTGGGCTATCGATCCCAAAACGACCTTCCGCGGCGGATTTGGGGTCTACTCCTACACTTGGAGCTTAGATACCTACGGCGGAAACAATACGAGCTACGGGATGGGCGCCGCGGTTAGCTCATCCGGTAGCAGCACCGACCAGACCAGTGGCATCACTCCAATCACAAAGCTCGATGGAACGGGCAATGTGTTTGGAACGGCCACTGCGCTGCCATTCGTTTCGGCATCGACCGCTCCCGACGCGCACAACGGCCAGGACGTGGGCTACGTCCAGTATCACACTCCCGTACCCAGAATTCTGCAGTGGAATATGTCGGTGCAGCGCGCGTTCGCCACGAATTATGTCGTGGAAGTTGCCTACGTGGCGAGCCACGGGTCGAACCTGAATTTCGCTACGGATCTTAACCAGGTGCCACAGCAGTATCTATCACCCAACGATTCGCCGCAATTCCGCCCCTACCCGAACTTCGGGAGCATCCCGGGAAGCACGAATAATGCCATTTCCAACTACAACTCACTGCAGGCTTCTATCACCAAGCGCATGACGAACGGCCTCAGCCTGAGCTTCAACTATGTCTGGTCTCATATGCTGGACGACATGGACTCTTCGGGTTGGGGAAGCCGCGCGGGTCCGCAGGATTATCAGATTGCCAACAATCCCGCCGCGAACTACAGCAACTCCAACTTCGACGTCCGCAACGCGTTCAAGGGCTATGCGGTTTATCAGCTTCCCTTCGGCAGGGGCAAAAGGCTACTGAACAACAACTCGCTGCTCGATGCATTGGTGGGTGGCTGGCAGATTTCCGGGACGCTGATTCTTTCTACCGGAAATCCGTTTACCGTGATTAATTCCTCGAACAACACTTTTGCGCAGGCGGGCAGTTCGTTCCCAGATCGGGTCCCGGGAGTCAGCATCAGGCCCGCGCACCAAAGCATCAAGAACTGGTTTAACCCGGCGGCGTTCGCGCAACCGCAGGATGGAGCTTTCGGCAACGTCCCGAGAAACAGCATCTATGGACCGGGTCTCAATATTGTGAACCTGTCTGGCAGCAAGACCTTCTCTTTGCCGTGGGAGGGAATCCAGCTCCAGATTCGCGCCGACGCTTCTAACGCGTTCAACCATCCCAACTACGGTGTGCCCGGCGATGCCAACCTTGGTGGCTCAGCCGGTCCCGGCACGCCCTATACGAGCGGCTCAACGGTCATCAACAACACAACGGCGAACGGCAGGAACGTGCAGTTGGGGGCTCGCCTCACGTTCTAACTTTGATGGAGTTGTGCTTCCCTTGGGAGAGACGGCGATGTTCGCCGTCTCTTCTTTTTTGCTTCATACTGTAGGAAATGACCGCGCTATATAATCTGGGTGGTTGCGAATGATCGCGAAGCTTCGAATTGCCTTTCCGGGGCTCATCTTGCTGCTGGGCGCTGCGTTTTGTCTTTCTCAGGCTACCCCAGCTCAGGCCATCCAAGACAAGCAGCAGGAGTTTGCAGCGCACATCCAGAAGGCCCGTGGCTACCTCGATGCCAAGCAGCCTGCCTTGGCGATTCCGGAGTTCCAGGCTGCGGTGGACATCGATCCCACGAGTGTGGACGCGCAGGCCAACCTGGGCGTTCTGTTGTTCTTTCAGGGGAAGCCGGCGGAGTCCATTCCCCACCTTCGCGCCGCGCTCGCTGTCAATAAGGATGAGAGGCAGCCCGGTCTGGCGAAGATTCAAGGACTGCTGGGAATGGCCGAGAGCCGCACGGCGGACTTTGCCAATGCGCGCAAGGATATGGAAGCCGCCTTCCTTGCGGTCCAGGACCAGCGGTTTCAGGTACAACTTGGCCTGGAGCTGATCGGCCTCTATACCGGGAGCGGCGATTTAGAGAAGGCAGCCGCTGTCATCTCGCAGTTGCGCAAGGCCGATCCCGAGAATGCGGAGGTGCTCTATGCCGCCTACCGCACTTACACCGATCTAGCGGGTGAGTCGATGCTCGCGCTGTCGCTGGCGGCGCCGGACTCCGCGCAGATGCACCAGTTGTTGGCTCACGAAGACGCCCGGCAGGGAAACACCAATGGCGCCATCACGCAATACCGGAAGGCCATCGCGATCAACCCGCATCTCCCCGGCATTCATTTCGAATTGGCCGAACTGCTGCATACCTCGAGCGACGAGGCGGTGAAGAAGGAAGCCGAGCAGGAATATCGCGCCGCGCTGCGGGAGAATCCGCAGGATGAGAAAGCGATCCTCAGGCTCGCGGAGCTTGACGCGCAGAAGGGGAATCGAGAGCAGTCGTATCAGGAATACACCAAAGCCGTTGCGCTGCAGCCCGCCGATGCCGATGCCAAGCTTGGGTTGGCGAAGACGCTGATTGAGATGGATCAATCGGACAAGGCGCTGGCTTTGCTCGAAGAGGCCGTGCAACTGGAGCCCACTAACGCCACGGCCCACTACCGCCTGGCGACGCTGTACCGGAAGATGGGGCGCACGGACGACGCCAAGCGTGAGATGGAGCTGTACAAGAAATTCAAGGAGATGAAAGAGAAGCTGAGCGCGCTGTATAAAGAATTGCAGGTCCAACCCAAGGAGATTCGTGCGGACGAGCCGGATGAACAGTAGGGTCGGAGCACGAGTCACGGCAGCAAGGCAGATGCAGTCGTGGGCATCTTTCCGTTGGGTGCTTGGCTGTGTGCATTCTCTGCCTAAGCGCGGGGGCGATGGCACAGATGGGAACGTCGACGCCGCTGCCGCCCTCAGAGCGTCAGAAGGCCGAGGCCGAGAGCAAGGCAACCGGGGCGCTCACCAACTTTCCGCATCTGGTCGACATCACGGAATCCACTGGAATTCGCTTCGAGCACCTGTCGAGTCCTGAGGCGAAGTTCATTGCCGAGTCCATGAGCGGAGGAGTCGCGCTGATCGATTACGACGGCGATGGCTGGCCGGACATTTATTTTACGAACGCGCAGAGCGTGGACATGGCTCTGCATGGCGTTAAAGCGCGCAGCGCGTTGTTTCACAACAACCACGACGGGACATTCACCGATGTCACCGACAAGGCAGGCGTGGGCTATCCCTGCTGGGCGATGGGCGCCGTGGTTGGCGACTACAACAATGACGGCTGGCCTGATCTCCTGGTGACCTGCTTGAATGGCGTCGTCCTCTATCGCAACAATGGCGATGGCACATTTACTGACGTGACCAAAGCCGCCGGACTGGCCAGCGATTCCGGATGGGCCACGGGCGCCGCCTTTGGAGATTATGACGGCGATGGCTTCGTCCGATCTTTTCATTTCGCACTATGTGGATTTTCATCTGGACGATCTGCCTGTGTTCGGCTCCGGGAAGTCGTGCAAGTACCTGGGACTCGATGTGCAGTGCGGCCCGCGCGGGTTGAAGGGACTCCCCGACAATCTTTATCACAACAACGGGGACGGAACGTTTACTGACGTTGCGAAGAAGGCTGGCGTCGACGATCCGGAGCGCCGTTATGGCCTCACTGCTATTTGGTCGGATTTCGACAATGACGGAAAGCTCGATCTCTTCGTGACAAATGATGGCCAGGCAAACTATCTCTACCACGGCGACGGGGCTGGGAAATTCGAAGACGTTGCGCTTACTTCCGGGGTGGCCGCCAACGAAGACGGATTCGAACAAGCCAACATGGGAGTCGCTTTCGGCGACTATGCGCATACCGGGCGCATCTCGCTGCTGCTTTCACATTTCGACATTGAGTACGCCGCCCTCTATCGCAACGATGGAGGCATGAACTTCACCGATACCTCGATCGCTTCAGGCATTGCCCGGGGCACGCAGGGCTATGTGGGCTGGGGAGACGCGTTCGTCGACTTCGACAATGATGGCTGGCAGGATTTCTTTCTGGTGAACGGGCATGTGTATCCGCAGGTGGACAGTGCGCACCGGGCAACCCGCTATCTGGAGCCGAAGCTACTGTTCATCAATCAACGAAACGGAACTTTCAGGAACGTCAGCAAACTGGTTGGCGACGCGCTTCAGATTCCGCAGGTGAGCCGCGGGCTTGCGGTGGGCGATCTTTTCAACGACGGCAAGATGGAGGCTGTAGTTGAAAACCTGGTGGGCAAACCGATGATTTTGCGTCCCGAAGGCGGCCCGCAGAATCATTGGGTCAGTTTTCAACTGGAAGGTGTGAAGAGCAATCGCCTGGCTTTGAATGCGCGCGTGCGAGCCACGGCTGGAGATCTGGTGCAACTGGGCGAAGTGGTCAGCGGTGGGAGCTACTTGTCGCAACACGATCTACGCATCCACTTCGGACTGGGCGCCCACGAGCGTCTCGATCAAGTGGAAGTCTTGTGGCCGAATGGGAAAAAAGAGGTGCTCACCAATCTGCCTGCCGACCGATCCTATGTCGTGCGCGAAGGGCAGGGAGTCGTCTCCAGCAAACCGTCCGAGCATCGCGTGAAGCTTCCTTAATATGGCGATCGGGGCAGCCGCCAATCATTTGCGTGCAGTTCTGCTGCTGGCGCTGTTTGTTGCCGGAGTCGCTGCGGCTCGGGCACAAAACACGGGCCATCCCGCGCAGTCGCCCCTGATGGGGCAAGTCCGCCAGGCGCTCAGCCTCGCCGAACACGGTGACAAGCAGGGTGCGATGAATCTTGCCCAGAGTTTGCTTGCACAGCATCCGGATTTTGCTCCGGCGCTCAAGCTGAAGGGTATGTTGCTGGAGGAGGCTGGGCACACGTCCGAGGCGGCGGCCGCTTATGAAGAGGCTTTGAAGTTTGCTCCGAACGATGGAGATCTGCTGCTGAAGGTAGGCATCGCCAAGCTAGCCACCGGACAAAAAGAAGAAGCCCTCAAGCTGCTGGAGCACTGCGTCCGGATTCTTCCCGGCGATGGAGATGCACAGTTCTATCTTGCCCAGGCCTATCACTTGAATGGGCAGGACGAACTGGCGCTGCATGCCATCCGACAGAGTTTGAAAGCCGAGCCCGATAATGTATCGGTGTGGGAGAAATACGGAGAACTGCTGTGCGGGACGGGCGACTACACTGCTGGGCTGAACTGGCTGCTCAAAGCACAGCACATTGACGCCACGCTGCCGCGGATTGACTACGACATCGCCGCGGCGGACTACAAATTGATGGACCTTGCCGGCGCCGCGCAGTATGCGGCCCGCGCAGTTGCGACCCAGCCCAATGACGTGACGGCGTTGCATTTGCTGGCGACCACGGATGTGAAACTCGCCAAATGGCGGGAGGCCAAGAACGCATTCGAACGCGTTCTTGTGTTCAAGGCCGATGATGTCGAAGCGTTGCTAGGGCTGGGGCAATGCGAACTGGAACTGAAGAACTATCCCGCAGCGGTTGATCGACTGCAATCTGTGTTGCGGCTCGACCCGACGCGATTGCTGGCGCATTTCTATCTGTCACGCGCGTATGCTGCGATGGGCCGGACGGAGGACGCGGAGCACGAGGCGGCGTTGCATCAGTTGATGATGGAACAAAAGACATTCGTCCGCTCGGCGGAGAGCGACGAACGCGAGAGTCCTATCAAGGCTCAGGCGCGGCAATTGCTTGCAGCGCACCGCGAAGCGGATGCGTTGCAGTTGTATCGCGAACACTTCAAGGGATCTGCCGCCACTTCAGGGGACGCATATGTATTTGTTGGAAAGCTATATCTCTTTCTGGGAGATACGGAAAATGGTGTTCGCAGTCTCCATCATGCGCTGGAAATTCAGCCAACGGTTCGCGGAGCCCATACCTATCAGGGAATACTGGCGCTGAAACAGGGCGACCTGAAAGCTGCTGAGAATGAGTTTCAAGCAGAACTGAAAAACGACTCGAATTATCAACTGGCGATTGCCGAGATGGGCGAGGTTCGGTACCACCAGGGGAACTATTCCGAAGCAGCGGAACTCCTGGCGAAATCTAGAACCATGACTCCGGAATTACTGTATATGCTGTGCGATTCCTACTTCCGCACAGGAAGAGTATCGGATGCCAACTTAACCGCTGAAACGGTTGCGGCGTACGGGAGAAACAATCCACAGATCATGCAAGACCTGATCGAGCTTCTGCGCCGCAATGGGCAAACCGAACTGGCGAAGAGTTTGTCGGCCAATGGCGGGCAAAAGTAGAGCTCACGAACCGCTTTCGGTCACGGTGAGGATCTGATCTGCTTTGACATTTTTCAAAACCTGCTTGATGCCGCTGGGCCAAGTCAGTTCGATCGCGTCCACGACACTGGCCGAGCCCAGCCCGAAGTGCACGCGCTTATCGCTGGAAGAGTTGTAGCTGAGTGCAGTTGTCACTTCGTTGTACTGCGTGCCCAGAGAAGTTGTGATCTTGATCTTCGTTCCGAGACCGTCGCGATTGGATTTGACGCCGACCAGCTTCAAGATGATCCAGTGGTTCCCGCTGTTGGAGCGGTTCATCCACACTTCCGGCGGGCCGTTCAATACCGTGACTACGACATCGATCTTGCCGTCGTTGTTGAGGTCTCCGAAGGCTGCGCCGCGATGTGGAGCTGGAACTGAGAAGGACGATCCAGCTTTTGAACTCATATCCTCGAAGCTCAGATTGCCTTTGTTGCGAAATACTCGATTGGGAAGCGGATAAGGCCGGTGCGCCAGTTCCATCGAGTTGTCCAGAATATCGGAGTTGGCGGTGAACAAATCCTTGTTCCCGTCGTTGTCGAAATCGAAAACGCCCACTCCCCAGGCGGTTGAGCGACTGGTCAGGGCGCTCAGGCCTGCGGTGGCCGTGACATCCTGAAACTGACCATCCCCCAGGTTTTTGTAGAGGGGGAAGCCTTCCCCGAACATCGCAGTTTCGAAAATATCCGGTTTTCCATCATTGTCGACGTCGCGGAAATCTGCGCCCATCCCGGCGATGGCGTTGCCGAAGGCGTTGTAGGCAACCCCGGCGAGCAGCGCGGCGTTGGTGAAGGTTCCGTCCCGGTTGTTGTGAAGAAGATAGTTTTCAAAAGTGTCGTTCGACACGAAGATGTCGGTGAATCCATCGTTGTCGTAATCGGCGAAGGCTAGGCCCATTCCCTTGCCCACGTATTTGGAAATGTGGGACTGTTCAGAGACGTCGGTAAATGTGCCGTCGCCGTTGTTGCGATAAAGAATGTTGGGCGTTCCCAGGAAATCAACCGGCGAGCAGTAGGCCGGAAGTCCTTGCTGCACGCAGGGAGTTGCTGTTTTGACACTGTAATTAAGGTAGTTCACGACAAACAGGTCGAGCAGTCCATCATTGTTGTAGTCGAACCATCCCGCAGCGACGGACCATGCCTTGCCGAGTTTGGGAACCATCCCGCCGACTCCTGCCTTCTCGGTCACGTCGGTGAACGTACCGTCTCCATTGTTATGGAAGAGCTGGTTGCGGTTGACTCCGGTCACGTAAAGGTCGACGAATCCATCATTGTCGTAGTCGCCCGTGGCCACCCCCATTGAATAGCCGATCCCTTGCAGGCCCGTTTTCTCGGTTACATCGGTGAAGGTGCCGTCCCCATTGTTGCGGAAGAGGCGGTTCCAGTAGCTCGGGTCAGTCTTTTCCAGCGACGGGATCGCCGCGCCATTGGTAAAGAAGATGTCCAGGAAGCCGTCGTTGTTGTAGTCGAAGACGGCGACTCCGCCAGCCATGGTCTCGAACGTGTATCGTTGGGGACTGACGCTGTTCTTGAGTTTGAATCTGATCTTGGATTGTTCGATTACGTTTTCAAACTGGATCGCCGATGCGGCCGGCGCTACTGTCTTCTCTTTGCCGGTAGAGGCCCTGTGCGTTGGGGTCTGGGCTCGTAGACTGGGAGCGCTAGACAGCAGGCACAACGCCAGCAGAGCGGCGATGTTCCTGCGGAAGCTTTTCTCGAAGTTGGTCACGCGACCCGATTGTTCACTGCTCTGTGACATCGATCATGTTGTCATCGGCGTTGCGGTCAATGAGCTTATTGTAAGGATCAATGCCCGCTAGCGTTGGCTTTTCGTCGACCACGACTACGAATGTCTTGTGGGGCTCGCTGATCTTTTCCTTCTTGAGGTAGAGCGGTTTTTCCTGATCTTTCTTGCCGCTAAAGACACCGATCTCGATGTAGTCGTCGAGGGGCATCGGCGTTTCCGCACCGTTGCCGTCGGCCTGCATCTTGCGCGCCTCAACCTCAAGCGTGACCTTAAACTTTCCGTCCGGAGTCTTTTGCGAGGTTGCAGTGACAGTTTTGTTGTCGTAGAGGACGATGCGGTTGAAGCCGTCGTCGACCAGATACTGGAGTTCCGGTGGAGTTTGGGCTCGGATGGCGTCCACCAGCATGCGAGTGTCCGGGTAAGGATTGTTGATGGGCACGGAGGCCTGCGGGCTGTTGTTGGCATCGACCTGATTGTTGGCGTTCGCGTACTGGTACTGCATCAGGAAGTTGTGGAGCGCGAGATTGAGTTTGTCTTCGCCGATGTAGTCGGCCAGCGTGTAGAGAATCTGACCGCCCTTCTGGTACCAGACGTATTGCTCGCGCTGCACGAGGGCGAGTGGTGGTTCGTGGCGGACCTCGCCGGCGCGTCCCCGCAGATAGCCATCGAGTTCGTGGCGGAGAAAGCGGTGCATCAAATCGCGGCCGTACTTGTGTGCCATCACCTGCAGGGCGGAATACTCGGCAAGGCTCTCCGACATCATGTTGGAACCTTCAGCGTCGGCGCCAACCAGTTGATGGGCCCACCACTGGTGGCCGAGTTCGTGGGCAGTGACGAAATATGTGAAGTCGATGTCGGTCGGTTTGATGACGCGGCTGATGAAGCCGATGCCCTCCGAGTAGGGAATCGTGTTGGGAAATGACTGGGCGAAGGTGCGGTAGCGGGGAAACTCAAAGATGCGGTACTGCTTGAACTGGTAGGGGCTGAAGGTCTTTTGATAGTAGTCGAGGCCGGCGCGAGAACTGGCCAGCATGTCGTCGATGTCGTAGGTGTGTGCGGGATCGTAGTAAACCTCGAGTACGACGTCGCCGTTGAGGCCGTGGTACATCTCTTTCCGCGACTGGTAGCGGGCAGAGATATAAGAGAAGAAATCCAGGATGTGCGTCGATCCCATGCTGTATTCGAAGTAGTGGCGACCCTTGTCCTGCCATTCGCGCTGGAGGTATCCGGGCGCGAAGGCGATCTGATCCGCAGACGTGCTGACTACGGTGTGATACGTGACCCAGTCGGACTCTCCCCGGAAGAAGACATTGTTTATGGCGTGCGCGGGATCGCCGCGGTGCGCCATCTCCTCCAGAGCCGGGAGGTGCTCTTCGCGGCGGCGGCGCGGATCATCGAGTTCGATGCCGGTGTTGTATCCGACGTAAGGAACGTAGTCGGAGTCAAAAAAAGTGCCGTTATAAGCCAACTCGGGGAGTTCGTTCCCGTCGCGGAAGCCAAGGGTCTGGTGGCCCACATTGCAAGTTAGTGTGACCGCCTGGCCTGGTGCCAACGGCGGGTCAAGCGCATAGATGGAGTACATGTTGCGCGGCGCCGAACTGACGAGATGGAATGTGCGATCAAACTGGACGTTCGTGACCGAATGCTTCTGGTCGGTGAGATGAATTTGTGCGATCGGCTGGTTGGTCTTGTTCTGTAGAGTCATCCGCACGCTTCCGTCGAAGGAGCGGCGCTCGGGATAGATATTGATGGTGGCATCGACGGCCGTGACTTTGGGCTGGTCCAGATTTTCGTACTTCTTGAACTGACGTTCGTAGTCAGCCTGAATGCCCCGGCGTGCCTTCGAGTCGAGATATTCATTCAGGACGTGTGCGTTGTAGAAGTACCAGGAGCCAGCGCCCACCGCCATGATCGCGCATAGCAGCGCCGCGGGAATGAGCCGCGGAGCACGCTGGAGGGCGAGACGGGTGCGGGCGCGAAACGAGTCCTCGGCTCCGCGGCGTGCAAAGGCGATGGAGACCACGCCTAACAGAGCACAAATCGAGAACCAATATGTGATTGACCAGAACAGAGCCGGCACGAAGTGGCCGTAGCCGTTCATGTCAGAGTAGGTATAGGCGGGGGTCTGGCCGATGAGGTAGAGGGTGTTCTCCCAGCCGAAATTGTAGAGAACCGGCATCAACACGAACGCGCCCAAAAGGATGGCGTAACCCACAAACTTGTTCGAGACCACGGTCTGGACAAACAGGGCGAGCAAAATGAAGGTAAGGACTTGCGGGAAGGTCACTACATAGAGCTCCTTCAGGTACTGAACGAATTCGTAGTGGTAGTAGCCCGCGATGGTTTGCATCACGACGCCGATGAGCATGGCGAAGGCGAGAAGGATGAGTTCGACGACGACGATGGCCGTAAGGCGTGAGAACCAGTCGGTCGACTCACGCATGGGCAGAGCATCGTGGATGCCGTCGAAATGGTTGTCGCGTTCGCGCCAGAGCAATTCAGCGGCATAGAGGCCCGCGACAATGAATAAGAAAAGAAGTGCGCTTCCTTCCACCGCCTGGACCATGAGGTAGGTGACCGGCCAGACGTTCTGCTCGGCGACACGGCCCGCGAAATATCCGTTGTTGACCCCGAAGGCGACGATGAGGGCGACGAGGGCCCAGAACGGAATGTCACGAAAAATGCTCCGCATCCGGAGGCGCGAGAGCGAGAGATATTGAGCGAAGGTAGTGGAGGCCGTAAAGGACAGATGTGCACGGGGAAGTTGACCGGGCACGAGGGAGCGGACCGGTTGGGCCTCCGTGAGTTCCTGCTGCTTTGCCTTGGCGGCGCGTCGGCCTTGGGAGCGGGCCGTGAGCGCTTCCACGGACATGGGAAAGAGGGCCCAGACCGAAATCAGCGACAAAGCGCCGACGCCAAGCCAGAGGAGACGGTTATAGAGGAATACTCCATTGAGAAGAGCGGGGGACCACGAGACGAATAGAGTGTTTTTTTCGATCACGGTCCAATAGCGGGTGACATTGTTGAACAGGATGATGCCGATGGGATCGAAGATGCTAGACCAGAAACGTTCCAGGGAGCGAGTGGCAACGAACACGGTCAAGCCAATGACGTAGACCATGAACAGGGCGACGCCCTGCAGATAGACGATGAAGATTTTGCGAGTGAGGGCGGAAACTGCGAAGAAGAGGGAACCAATAAAGAAGATTTGAACGACGAGGATGGAGAGAAAAGGGTGAAGATAGGCCCAAAGATGATTTGGGCCGATGCGAGTGTGGTCCGCCCAAGGGGCGAATGTGCCGAGGAACGTGCCGAACATCATTCCGGAGAAGGCGAAGACAGTGGTGACGAAGGAACCGGCCCAGCGTCCGCCGAGGTAGGCGAACTTTGAGATGGGTTGGGTAAACAGGATCTGGTAGGTATCGCGCTGGAAGTCGCGGAGAATTGAGGTGCCGAAAATGGCGGCAATGACGATGATGCCGAACAGCGCAGCGCCGATGTCGTTGAATGCGTTGGCATACGCGGAATTCAGCAGGACCTTGCCATTGCCGTTTCCGAGCGGGCCAAAGCTTTCCGACGCCACGTTGAGGAAGGAAAACACGAGCCAAAGCAGAAAATACATGTACGTCGAGAGGCTCTTGAAGCGAAACCTCAGCTCGAACGTGAAGAACTCCCAAAAGAGTGCCATGTTGGATTCCTCCAGTTTCGAGAGTCTTAATTCGCCAGCGGACGTTTAGTCTGCTGCGACAGGTTGAGGAAATACACGTCCTCCAGGTCGGACTCGACAGGGACGAATCCGTCGCCGGGAGAGCTATCGGCGTACACGCGAACTTCGTGACGTCCGCCCACCAAGTGAGTGGAGATGACGTGAAGCGATGATTCGATCGCGCGCACTTCCTCGCCGCTCGCGACTACCTTCGACCAAATCTTGCCGTTGAGGGCTGCGATGGTTTCGCTGGGCGCACCCTCGAGCAACAGCTCACCGGAAGCGATGATCGCCATGCGGGGACAGAGTTGGCGGACGTCGTCCACGATGTGAGTGGAAAGAATCACCGTACGATCGCTGCCTAGAGACGAGAGCAGGTTCAGGAAGCGATTGCGCTCCGCGGGATCGAGCCCGGCCGTGGGTTCGTCGACAATGATGAGCCGCGGATTGCCCAGCAGGGCTTGCGCGATACCGAAACGCTGCTTCATGCCGCCGGAGTAAGTGGAGAGGGCTTTCTTGCGAGAGTCCCACAGGTTGGTCTGTTGCAATAGCGTGTCGACGGTTTCCTTACGCTCGGACGAGGAGGTCATGCCCTTCATCACGGCGAGATGGTGAAGCATGTCGAGCGCGGATATTTTGGGATAGACGCCGAATTCCTGCGGCAGGTAGCCGAGGATGCGGCGCACTTGATCTTTTTGGCGCAGCACGTCGATGCCATCGAGGTTGACGGTGCCGGAGTCAGGATCCTGCAGCGTGGCAATGGTGCGCATTAGAGAACTTTTTCCGGCGCCGTTCGGTCCCACCAGGCCGAACATGCTGTTGCCAATGGAGAGTGAAAGGTTCTTGAGCGCTTTCACTCCATTGGGATAAGTCTTGGAAAGACCATTGATCGTAAGCGCCACGCTACCTCCGAAATTTGAGAATCGGTCTGGGAACCGCAGAGTCCGCTTTGCAAGCGAACATGGGGAGCTATTCTACTATCACCCGTGAGAGTTCAAGAGCTCTTCCATGACGGCGAGTGTCGTTGCCACCTATCATCTTCTTCTGTTCTCGTTCTGTTCTCGCGCGCTGGTGAAACACCTCCTTTATATGTATTGTGCTGTCCGGTAGTGGACAATTGGTTCCGGCAGTGGACACCACCCGCCATCTGATCGCTCAGTGGGGCCTACCTATCCCACTGTCGATCCAGCACTTAGGCCATTCTTGGGTGTGGAAGGCGAGTTGCCATGGATAGTTCGATGGATATCGCCCGCCCAGAATTTAAGCGTCAGAAACTACGCCGCCAGATCGTGTTTGCGGCAATCGGCATCGTGGTCATCGCAGCTTTGACAGTTGGCGTTTCGCGGTTGAGGCCGGCAGCACCCTCAGTCGAACGCGGAACGGTGTGGACCGACACGGTGAAACACGGGTCGATGCTGCGCCAGGTGCGAGGGCCGGGCTCGCTGGTTCCCAGCCAGGAAGCCGTTCGGCAGATTCCCGCTGAAACAGAGGCGACGGTAGTGCGCATCCGCATGCTGCCGGGTTCGCAGGTAAAGGCGGATGACATTCTTCTCGAAATGAGCAATCCCCAGGTGGAACAGGCGGCTGTAGACGCCGACCTGCAACTCAAGGCCGCGGAGGCCGAATATCAGAGCTTCAAGGTAAAGCTCGACAGCGACATGATGACGCAGAAGGCCGGCGCCGCAACCGTGACGGCAGACTACAGTCAGGCGCAACGACAGGCGGATACCGACAAGGCTCTTTACGATCTTGGAGTCATTTCAGGGTTGGCCTACAAAGCGTCCAAGGGCAAAGCAGACGAACTCACAACCAGAAATGATTTGGAAGAGCAGCGACTGGTGATCAACAAGAAAGCGATCGACACTCAACTCGCGCAGGAACAGGCCAAGGTTGACCAGGCGCGTACGCTGGCTGGTCTCAAGAAGAAGCAACTGGAAGCCCTGAAAGTGCGTGCCGGCATTACCGGAGTGCTGGTAGATCTTCCTTTGCAGGTCGGACAACACGTTGCGCCGGGAGCGATGCTTGCGAAGGTGGTCGAGCCGAACCATTTGATGGCGACATTGAAGATCGCGGAAACTCAGGCGCGGGATGTGCGCGACGGCGAACCAGCGGCAATCGACACGCACAACGGGATCATTAACGGAACCGTGATGCGCGTCGATCCTGCTGTACAAAACGGAACGGTGACCGTCGACGTCAAACTAACGGGACAACTGCCCGAGGGGGCGCGTCCGGATTTGAGCGTGGACGGAACCATCGATCTGGAAAGGCTGGACAACATTCTCTATGTGGGGCGTCCCGCGTTTGGGCAGGAGAACAGTACGATCAGCTTGTTCAAGCTGGATGCGGACGGCAAAGAGGCGTCGCGTGTGCCAGTGAAGGTGGGACGAGAATCGGTGAATTCGATTCAAGTTTTCGAAGGCCTGCACGAAGGCGATACCGTTATTCTTTCCGACATGTCCCGTTGGGATAAGACGGATCGCATCCGTTTGGAGTAGGGACCGCAAGTTAAGAACGAAATCCAACATATCGAGGCAGAATCCATGACCGAAACAGGACAGCCGTTGATCCAGATTCAGGATCTGACCAAAGTCTTCTACACCGACGAAATTGAAACTCACGCTCTTTCCGGCGTGCACCTCTCGATTGCCAAAGGCGAGTATGTGGCGATGTCGGGACCTTCGGGTTGCGGCAAGTCCACGCTGCTCTCCATCATTGGATTGCTCGATACGCCCACGCAGGGACGCTACTCACTCAACAACAAGACAGTTGAAAATCTCGATTTTGCCGAGCGTTCGCGCATTCGCAACCAGGAGATCGGCTTCATCTTTCAGAGTTTCAACCTGATTGGCGATCTCACTGTCTACGAGAACGTCGAACTGCCTCTGACCTATCGTCAACGGATGCCGGCGGCTGACCGGAAGGCGCGGGTTATGGAAGCGCTGGAACGGGTCGGCATGGCGCACCGCGTCCGGCACTATCCTTCGCAGCTTTCCGGCGGTCAGCAGCAGCGTGTCGCCGTGGCGCGCGCACTCGGGAGGCAAGCCTTCCATCCTGCTGGCGGACGAACCTACTGGAAACTTGGACTCGCGCAATGGCGAAGCGGTGATGGAGTTGTTGCAGAACCTGCATCGCGAAGGCGCGACGATCTGCATGGTGACGCACGATCCGCGATTTGCAAAACACGCGCAACGAGAAGTGCATTTGTTCGACGGCAAGGTTGTGGCGGAAGAAGAGCTGCAGAAGCTGATGGCTGACGCGCACGCTTGAACGGCCAGCGAGTAGCCTATGAACAGTCTGGTTCAGAATCTCCGTTATGCGCTGCGCCAGCTGCGCAAGAGCCCTGGGTTCACGACCGTCGCGGTGTTGACCCTAGCCCTCGGAATCGGCGCGAATACGGCTGTCTTCAGCGTAATGAACTCGGTTCTGTCGCGCATGCTTCCAGTGCGCGATCCGGGGCGCCTGTACTACTTGCAGATCGCCACCGGGAACCAGCCGCCAGGCGCGAGTAATACAGGCAACAGTGACACGTCGTTCTCCGAGCCGGTGTTCGAGGCGCTTCGACAACGCAATGACGTTTTGGATGACGTGATCGCACACGTTCCTCTCGGCATTGGCAAGGTTCCCGTTCGATACGGAGCGATACCGGAAGAGGCCAACGGCGATGAGGTCAGCGGGAACTTCTTTTCGGGTCTGACCGCGGGAACTGCCCTTGGTCGCGGTTTTTCTCTCGAGGAAGAGAAGGATCACTCATCGGTAACCGTCATCAGCTACGACTACTGGACGCGGCGTTTTGCACGGGACCCCGCAGTTCTCGGCGCGACGCTATTCGTCAAGAATGTGCCTTTCACGATTGTCGGCATTGCTGCGCGCGGGTTTCGCGGAGTGGAAGCAGCCAGTTCAACGGACTTTTGGATTCCTCTGCAAAGCCGAGCGGAACTGAATGCGTGGGGCAATCCTGCCAACTATCAATAGTCTCTACGGAACGCCGCGATGGTGGTGCCTCCCGCTTATAGCGCGGCTCAAACCGCACTTCCCGCCTGAGCAGGCGGGAATCGGCCCTGCAGTCTACCTTCGGGGAAGCGGCCAAGATTGGAGTCGGCACCATTGATCCGAAGCAGTGGAAGCCGTTGCTGAACTTCGATCCAGCCAAGGGGATTCAGGGCTACAACCAGCAATTCCGCGAGCCGGTGCGGATCTTGATGGGCCTGGTGCTTCTGGTGTTGATGATTGCGTGTACCAACGTTGCCCTGCTGATCATGGCTCGCAATGAAGCACGGCGACGGGAGTTCAGCCTACGAATGGCAATTGGCGCAGAAAAAGCGCATCTCTTTCGGCAACTGCTGACAGAGAGTTCGCTCCTGGTCATCGCTGGTGCGGCCCTCGGTTGGGCATTCGCCGTCTTCGCTACGCGCGCTTTGGCCGATTGGTCGGGAATCGAGACTGGCCTCGACCCTGACCGTAACGTGTTGTTCTTTACTCTTGCTGATTTCGGTGATCAGCGCGCTGGCCTTCAGCGTCGCTCCGCTGTGGGTTGCATTGCGGATTCCGGTTTCGGGCGTGCTGCGGGCCACTGCAACCAATATCACTCAGGACCGGCGCCGTGCTCTGGGCGGCAGAGTGCTCATGGCGTCGCAGGTGGCGATTTGCCTGTTGCTCCTGGTTGCTGCCGGGCTTCTGATTCGCACTCTTCGCAAACTACGAGACTCAGGACCTGGGAATGCGCGCGGACGGGCTGTTGGTTTTTGGAATCACGCCGCAGCGCGCGCAGAGTGCCCAGGAGACTCTGGCGTTTTATCGCACTCTGCTCGATCGCATTCACGCTTTACCGGGCGTGGAATCCGCGACGGTCATGGAAAATCGCATCGGCTCGGGTTGGAGTAACAACAATGACGACATGGTCGACGGAGTCAGCCTCGCGGCGAAATTTGGTCCCCAGTCAATCGTGCGGAGCAACAATGTTGGTCCGGGTTACTTCCATGTCCTTGGAGTCCCAATCCTCGAAGGCCGGGACCTCGCCGACACCGACACTCCGACCTCTCTTCCGGTCGTAGTAGTGAATGAAACGTTTGTGAAGCGGTTCCTCCCGAATACGAATCCGCTGGGCCACAAGGTTCGCGATAACCGAACGATCGTGGGCGTCGTGAAGGACAGTCGATACACGCGCGTCGATGAGCCGCCCATGCCGATGGCCTACTACGCTGCGTTCCAAGGTCTCAATGTCGGGGACACGCTGCATGTCGAGGTGAGGGTGAATGGCGAACCGATGAGCGTTCTACCCTCGATCCGGCAGTTGGTTCACGACATGGATCCCAATGTCCCGCTGGAGAAGCCCATCACGCAGCGTGCGCAATTTGAGGAGACTTATGCGGGGCCGACTATGTTTGCGCGGCTGGGCGGATTCTTCGGCGGGCTGGCTGCGCTGCTGGTGGCAACCGGGCTCTACGGCACGCTGTCGTATCGAACCAACCGGCGCACAACCGAGATTGGAACACGCATGGCGCTCGGGGCGCCACGGGGCCGGGTGCTCTGGATGATCATGCGGGAGAGTCTTCTGATCAGCTGTGCCGGCGCGGCGGCCGGATTTGTCCTGGCGTTCTTCGGCGCCCGTCTTCTGAAGTCGATGCTTTACCAGTTGTCCCCGCTTGATGCTGTCAGCTTCGGGCTTGCGACCTTTTGCGTCGTGGGCGTTGGGTGCATTGCCGCATTTCTACCGTCATGGCGCGCAGCGAGAGTCGATCCCATGGTGGCGTTGAGGTACGAGTAGTGGGAGGCGAACGATGAACGGGTTGCTGCAAGACGTTCGCTACGCGCTGCGGCAGCTGCGCAAAAACCCCGGCTTCACGGCGGTTGCAATTTTTATGCTTGCGCTGGGAATCGGAGGGAACGCGTCGATTTTCCAGTTGCTCAATGCCATTCGACTGCGCAGTCTGCCCGTGCAGAATCCACACGAACTTGCTGAGGTGAAGATCGTCGGCGGCAACCGGGGCATGGGCCTGAATCAGCAATATGGAGAACTAACGCAACCGCTCTGGCGCGAGATTCGCGAGAAACAGCAGGCGTTTTCCGGGATGTTTGCCTGGAGCCTGAATCAGAGATATGTGGGCCGTGGAAGTGAGATGCGGCACTTCAATGGGCTTTGGGTGAGCGGACGTTTTTTCCCGGTGTTGGGCGTACGTCCCTGGCGCGGCCGTTTGTTGATGCCCGAGGATGAGGGAATGTGTCCAGTAACGCGCGCGGTCGCCAGCTACTCCTACTGGCAGCGTGAACTGGGCGGGCAGGATCTGGCCGCCGGGATCAAGCTGATCGCGAACAACGATCTCGTGGAAATTGTTGGCGTGACCCCGCCGGATTTCTTTGGAATGGCGGTCGGTCAGGACTTCGACCTCGCATTGCCATTCTGCGAGCCGAAAGAAGGATTCCGCAGCGACGTGTTCGAAGTGTCAGTCATGGGGCGCCTGAAGCCGGGTTGGACCATACAACGCGCTTCCGCGGAATTGAACGCTCTAAGCGCTGGCATTTTCGAAGCTACACTTCCTCCGGGTCGCGACCCCGGCACGACCGAGACTTATAAGCGCTTCCAACTGGCAGCATACCCAGCTTCCACCGGTGTCAGTGGCCTGCGCGATGATCACGGATCGCTGGACCTACTTCTTGCGATCACGGGACTCGTTTTATTGATTGCATGCGCCAATCTGGCCAGCCTGATGCTCGCGCGAGCAAACCGGCGTGAGCGTGAAATTGCGCTTCGGATGGCGCTGGGAGCCGGGCGGGCGCGAGTGTTGCAGAACCTGTTGGTGGAAAGCGTTCTGCTCGCCGGAACCGGCGCCATTGCAGGGATGGGGTTGGCAACGTTTTTGAGCCGAGCACTGGTATGGGCCATCTCGACACAAGGCGATCCGGTGAATCTGCAGATCGTCACGGATTGGCGTGTGCTGCTTTTCGCAACCGCAGCGACCGTTGTGACGTGCGTGATTTTCGGACTTGTTCCCGCCATGCGCGCGATTCGCACTGAGCCTCTTTCCTCGATGCGAGCGGGTGGAAGGGGAACGACAATGGGGCGCGAGCAGTTCTCGTTGCAACGAGGCATGGTCGCCGCCCAAATTTCAATTTCGCTCGTGCTGCTTGTCGGCGCACTGTTGTTTGTGAGGAGTTTTCGCAATCTGCTGACCCTCAACCCTGGAATGCGCGAGAGCGGGATTACCGTAGCTTTTCTGGGATTCTGGCAATCTCATTTGCAACCGGAACGGTGGGGAGCGTACGAGACGGAATTGCTGGATGAGATTCGTTCGGTTCCGGGGGTGCGTAGCGCTGCGATCTCAACCCGCGTCCCACTGGTGGGCGGGAGTTGGGAGCACGGCGTTCGCGTTGGAGCCAGGGAGGGGACTTCGAAATTCACCTGGGTGAGCCCGGATTACTTTCAAACCATGGACATTCCAATCGTTCGCGGCCGCGGTTTCGGCCGGGACGATACAGCGTCCTCGCCGCAGGTCGCGATCGTGAATGAGACTTTTGTGCGGCAGTTTCTGAGTGGTAATCCGATCGGACAAACGTTGCGGACCAATGCGGAGCCGGACTATCCGTCAACTCTGTACGAGATCGTAGGCGTCATGCCGGACACTCGGTACAACGACATCCGCAGCGCGACGCCGCCTATGACCTTCGCGCCCGTTTCCCAGTTCCCGGCGCAAGGGCCTTGGGGATTGGTGATGATTCGGTCGGACCTGCCTGCGGCGGCAATCGCTGCCGGAGTTAAAAGTACACTCGCGCAAAAGCATCCAGACGTACTGGCAGAGTTCACCGATTTCCAAGAGCAGATTCGAGATGGACTAGTCGCAGAGCGGCTGATGGCGATGCTCTCGGGGTTCTTTGGATTTCTTGCCGTGCTGCTGACCACGGTTGGGCTTTATGGCGTGATCTCGTATGTCGCGCAGATGCGAAGGAATGAAATCGGCATTCGCATCGCCCTGGGAGCAACACGGGGAAGCGTCGTCGGAATCATCCTTCGGCAAACATTACTGCTGCTGACGGCTGGAATTGTGGCTGGGTTGGTTCTTGCCCTGGCCGGCGCGCGAGGCGCCGGTTCGCTTCTCTATGGCCTGCAACCAAATGATCCGCTTACTTTCGTGGTGGCAACCGCGCTGTTGAGTGTGGTGTCGCTATTCGCCGGTTTCGTACCAGCATACAAAGCCTCCCGAACGAATCCGGTTGCGGCACTGCGTTACGAGTGAGGACCAAATGATTACAGGAATAATCCAGGACCTTCGCTACGCGGTGCGGCAGTTGCGCAAGAGCCCGGCCTTCTTCTCGGTCGTCGTGTTGACGCTTGGACTCGGCATTGGAGCCAACACTGCCATTTTCAGCATGGTGGATTGGCTGGTGCTGCGGTCTTTGCCGATCAAGGATCCGCAGCAGATGCATTTTCTGGTTTTTACACGGCCCGGCGCCAATTCCGAACTTCAGTTCTCGTATCCCGAGTTTGCAGATATTCAAAAGCAGACCGCGGATGTGTTTTCGGGCATAACACCATTCATCTTTGGCGGTTTGGCGGGTGAGCAGAATTCGCAGAGTGGCATGACCGCAGACGGTGTGACCAAGCCAGTGCAGACGGCTTACGTTGGCGGCGACTTCTTCTCGCTGCTGGGCATTGCGCCCGCCTCGGGTCGCTTCATTCTGAGCACCGAGGGGAAGGCCGCCGGCGCGGACCCGGTCGTCGTTCTGAGTTACAACTATTGGCAGACTCGCTTTTCTAGTGACCCCGCGATTGTCGGTAAAGCAGTTTCAATCAACGGTCACCCCGTCACCATCATTGGAGTGGCGCCGAACGGTTTTCTTGGGCCGACTCCACTTCTCAATATCCAGGCTTACCTCCCGCTGAGCATGTTCCTGATTGAGAGAGGAGTTGCGGGCGACTTCCTGGCCAATCCCAGCACCCGCAGCATGCTCGCATTGGCGCGAGTAAAACCTGGAGCGAATTCGAAACGAATCCAGTCCGAGATCGCCGTCGTGGGTCAGCGCCTGCTAAAGCGATATCCCCGAGATCGCGGAATTGGCGAATTGCAGGCCCATCCCTTGCGGCCGCCAGGAATCATGGGCGGGGCGACGAATCCCTTTCCCAAGCTGGCAGCGCTGTTCCTGACTCTTGCTGCCCTGGTACTGGCTCTGGCCTGTGTGAACGTTGCCAACCTGTTTCTGGTTCGTGCGGCCGCGCGGCAGCGCGAGATGGCGGTGCGCGCTGCGCTGGGCGCCGGAACTGGCCGGTTAGTTCGCCAACTGTTCACTGAGAGTCTGGTGGTGGCAGCTCTCAGCTGTGGTTTGGGAGTAGTGCTGGGCTTGTCGGCATCACGTCTGCTGGGCTCTGTGCCTCTGCAGAGTGAGTTGCCGATCGTGTTTGACTTCGAGTTCAACTGGCGGGTGTTCGCTTATGCCTTCGCAGTCGCGGCGGCGACTGCTGCGTTCGTGGTTGTCGTGCCTGCGGCCCGCATCCGGCATGGCAACTTGCGCGACGTGTTGCACGAAGGCGGGCGCACTTCGACCGGCGGACGCCAGCGTTTGCGCGATGTTCTGGTCGCGGTGCAGGTTGGCGGGTCGCTGACTTTGCTGATCGTTGCGGGCCTGTTTGTCCGCAGTCTTCGCGGCGTCCAGACCAGCGATTTGGGGTTTGATCCCCAGCATGTCCTCAATTTGACGCTCGACCCAAACGAGATTGGCTATACCGAGCAGCAGGGAAGAGCCTTTTATCGCGCGATGCTGGAGCGAGCGCGCGCTCTGCCCGGAGTACAGTCGGCCAGCCTTGCGTCTGTGGTTCCGCTCAGCGACTCCGTCCAGGGCAGCGACTTGGTGATTCCCGGATACGCAACCTCCGCGAACCAGGAAGCACCGCACGCCGAAGACGATGCTGTGTCTTCGGACTACTTCAGCACCATGCGCATCGCGCTGAAACGCGGTCGTGATTTCACCGATGCGGACAACGAAAACGCGCCCCACGTTGCCGTGATCAACCAATCCATGGCGGAACGCTTTTGGCCGCACCAAGATCCGCTGGGAAAGTCTTTTACGCTGACTTCTGATCCAAAGCATCCCGCGACGATCGTTGGCGTCGTGCAAAACAGCCGGATGAACCAACTTTATGGGGAATTCGAACCGATCTTCTATCTGCCGGCGGCGCAGAGTTACGTGTCGACAGAGACGCTGCAGATTCGCTCGGAACGGAGTGCGCAGGACATGGTCGCCGAGGTACGAGCAATCGCACAGTCGCTGGCGCCGGCGATTCCCGTCTATGGCGTGCGCACGATGACGGAAGCCCTGCACGGCGGCAATGGCTTGCTGTTCTTCGAACTGGGAGCGAGTTTGGCGGCGGCGTTGGGGTTGCTCGGGCTGATTCTCGCAGTGGTTGGCGTGTACGGCGTGATGTCCTACGCGGTCAGCCAACGTACGCAAGAGATCGGCGTGCGAATGGCGCTGGGGGCGCAGCGTCGCGACATTCTCAGAATGATCGGACGCCGGGGTGCAGTGATTGTCGCATCGGGCCTGACCGTTGGCTTGCTTGCTGCGCTCGCCGCGGGCCGTTTGGTCGGCGATTTTCTCGTCGGCATTACGGCTAGCGACCCAATTACGTACGTGGGCGTTTCCCTGTTGCTGGCCATCATCGCGTGCGTGGCTACGTATATTCCCACGCAGCGGGCGACCAAGATCGATCCCATGGTGGCGCTGAGGTACGAGTAGTGGGAGGTAAACGATGAATGGATGGCTGCAAGACTTTCGCTACGCGGTGCGGCAGTTACGCAAGAGCCCGGGGTTCGCCGCGGTTGCCATCCTCACTCTGGCGTTGGGGATTGGCGCGAATACGGCTGTTTTCAGCGTAATCGACGGCGTGCTCCTTCGACCTTTGCCTTTTCACGAGCCCGATCATCTTTTTGCCGTGTGGGCTGTGTCGCCGGAAGAGAAATCACTCAAGACAGGCGCGTCCGGGCCAGATTTTCAGGACTACAAGGAACAAAGCCGATCGTTCGAGGGCTTGGCCGAACTGCTCCCGCATTTCACCTACAGCTTGACCGGGCTAGGCGAGCCGCGAAATGTGATATGCACCGCCATCTCCTACGACTTCTTCCCAATGCTCGGAGTAAAACCACTCCTCGGCCGGCTATACACCCCGGAGGAGTACCACACGGACGGAGTTCAGGTCGTCATTTCAGAGCGCTTCTGGAAACAACAACTCAGCGGCGACCCGCATGTTCTGGGACGCGTCCTGAACCTTAGCGGAGGAGGCCAAACCGTCATCGGAGTAATGCCATCCATTCCAGATCTGTTTCCCGATACCGATGTCTGGGCAAAGGTCATTCCTGACTTCGCGTGGATGCGATTACGAGGGAACAAGTTCCTAACCGTGATCGGTCGCACGAAGTCTGGCGTAAGCCGAGCACAAGCGGAGCAGGATTTGACGGCAATCCTGCGGCGGGCGCCCGGGGCATCTTCAGGTTTGGCGGTGAAACTGGTGCCGCTCAAAGATGAGTTCGTGGGTCAGGTACGCGCTGAGTTGGACATTATTGCTGCGTCCGTCGGTCTGGTTCTGGTGATTGCCTGCGTGAATGTGATGGGCTTACTACTGGCGCGGAGCGAAAAGCGACAGGCGGAAATCGCCGTCAGGCTCGGACTCGGCGCTAGTCACAAGCGCATTGTGCAGCAGTTGGTCGCTGAGAATCTGCTGCTGAGCGTGCTGGGGGGAGCTTTGGGAGTTGCGTTGGCGGTGGGGGGAGTGAGGCTGACCACGAGCTTCAATTTTGGCAACTTGCCGCGGAGCCACTCCATTCAAGTCAATGCCACCGTATTGGGAATTGCGTTGCTGGTCACCTTCGCAGCCAGTTTGCTGCTGGCATGGGGGCCATCGCTAACCTTCTCGCATCTTGATATAACTGCCGCTCTCAAATCAGGACGCGGACAAGTTGGAAAATCGAATCGGCGAAGCTGGCAACTTTTGATCGCGTCCGAGGTTGCACTTGCACTGGTACTGCTGGTCGGTGCTGGACTCCTGTTTCGCAGTTTCCGGCTGGCAGCGCGTTCTAATCCTGGATTCCAGCCGGAGCAATTGCTCGAGACTTATCTCCGAACGAACTACTACGACGCCTCAGGCACGACCTTCTACAAGCGGATTCTCGAGTCGGTGTCATCTCTATCAGGAGTACAGGCGACGGGCGTCAGCGACTGTGTGCCGGCGAATTGGGCGCCGACCGCAACTTTGACTTTCAATGATCGTCCCGTCGATCCCAAGAACGCACCGACCACGGATGCCTGTTGGATCAGTGACGACTACTTTGGTGCGACTGGAACCCGGTTGTTCCGAGGTCGCCTGTTCAGGGCACACGATGACGAGGCTGCGCCAGCGGTCGTGATTGTGAACCGAGCGATGGCTCAGAAATACTGGCCCGGCCAAGATCCCATCGGCAAGCGTTTCGCAGTCAACTACGTGGGTCCGGGCCGCGACAGCAATGCTGTCGCCCGGTTTCGCGAAGTCGTCGGCATCGTGGAAGACGTGAGGCAGCGTGGGTTGGACGTTTTGCCTGAACCGGCGCTGTACATGCCGTTCTTACAAGACCCGACTCATCACGTGTTTGCCGGTATGCACCTTTTCGTGCGCACCACCGGTGACCCGATCAACCTAGCCGGATCTTTGCGGGCGCGCGTGCACTCGATCAAGGCGGACCAGCCAATCAACGAAATACGCACGATGGACAGCATCGCACTTCAGACTCTGGCTACGAGACGACTGGGGCTTCAACTGATGGGGGCCTTCGCCACGTTGGCCTTGGTGCTGTCTTCACTCGGACTCTATGGTGCGATCGCGTATTCCGTCAGCCAACGAACTCGTGAATTCGGCCTACGAATCGCACTCGGTGGAACGCGGCAGGATGTCCTCGTACTGGTCATGAAAGAAGGATTGTGGCAGGCACTCACCGGAATCACGGTGGGCACGATCGCGGCCCTCGCGGCCGCGAGAGCGATAGCCGGTTTGCTATTTGGGGTGACGTCAACCGATCCGGCGACCTTCGTCGGCGTCGCACTGGTGCTGCTTGCGACGACTGTGGCCGCATGTTACATCCCAGCCCGCCGCGCGACAGAAACCGATCCCATGGAAGCGCTGAGGTACGAGTAGTGGGAGGTAAACGATGAATGGATGGCTGCAAGACTTTCGCTACGCAGCGCGCCAGCTGCGCAAGAGCCCGGGGTTTGCCTGGACGGCCATCGTGATACTCGCGCTCGGCATCGGGGGAACGACGGCCATCTTCAGCACGATCAATCCGATCCTGTTCGAGCCGCTGCCATATCCCACTGCCAGCCGGATCATGATGATCTGGTACGCGGGGGAAGATGGCTCCCGCATTCCCCAATCATTCCATACCTATCGCGAAGTGGCGGAGCGCAGCCGGTCTTTCGATGCGCTTGCTGTGATGAAGGCCTGGCAGCCGACCCTTTCGGGAGAGGGTCAGCCGGAACGTTTTGATGGCCAGCGGGTCAGCGCCGGTTATCTCCGTACGCTCGGGGTGCCGCCGGCTCTGGGTCGAGATTTTCGGGACAGTGACGATGTGGTGCATGGACCAAAAGTGGTGATCGTCAGCGATGGGCTGTGGCGTAGCCGCCTCGGCGGCGATCGTGCGATCGTCGGAAACCAGATCCGGCTCGACGGCGACAACTACACCGTCATCGGCGTGATGCCGCCCCGGTTTGACAACGTGCTGGCTCCCTCGGCCGAGGTCTGGGCACCCCTGCAGTACGACGCGAGCAATGTCACGTTGGTTCAGACCAGGGAATGGGGCCATCATCTGCGGATGGCGGGACGATTGCGGGCGGGCGTCAGCATTGACCAAGCTCGGAGCGATCTCAAATGGATCGCGCAGACTCCGGTAGCCGAATTTCCTCGGCCTAGTTTTGTGTCTTTGGCACACGGATTCATCGCGAACGCGCTGCAGGATGACGTCACGCGCGGGGTAAGGCCGGCGCTGCTTGCCGTTTTCGGGGCGGTGATACTCGTGCTCCTCATCGCATGCGTGAATGTGACGAACCTTTTGCTGGCGCAGAGCGCGCAGCGCCGCAGTGAATTCTCGATGCGCGTTGCACTGGGCGCGGGACGACCGCGACTGATCCGGCAACTGATTACCGAAAGCTTGTTGCTGGCCATGTTGGGCGGGGTTGTCGGCATGGTTGTCGCGCAGGTAGGTGTACGCGCACTGGTGGCGCTTAGTCCTCCCGGGCTGCCCCGGGTGGACGCGATCCATTTAGACGGCGCAGTATTCGGTTTCGCGCTCGGTGTCACGGCGCTGATCGGCCTGACGGTCGGATTGATTCCGGCGCGACAAGCGTCCCGCGCCGACCTGCACATCGGAATACAGGAAGGCTCACTGCGCACCGCCGGAACTCATCAGGTCACGCGCCGGGCATTCGCTGTCGCCGAAGTCGCGATCGCGCTGGTACTGCTCGTCGGAGCGGGACTGCTGCTCCACAGTTTGCGCAGGCTGTTTGCGGTGCCGGTGGGCTTCGACGGCTCCCAATTGCTCACCATGCAGGTGCAAACGTACGGGAGCCGTTATGACGATGATCGCGTGTGTCATCAATTCTTCGCGCAGGCCCTTGATGCGGTGCGCGCCGTCCCCGGTGTCACCGCGGCGGCCTTTACCAGCCAGTTGCCCCTGAGTGGAGATTCGGATGTGTATGGCGCGCACTTCGAGAACGACGATCCCGAGCGTGCTTATCCAGTCTTCCGTTACGCCGTGACGCCGGGTTATCTCGAAACGCTGGGCATCCCGCTGCGTCGCGGGCGTCTTCTCGGCACTCAGGATACGGCGGACGCTCCGCGGGTGATGCTGATCAGTGAGTCGCTCGCGAAGCGCAGATTTCCCGATCAGGATCCGATTGGAAAGCGTGTTCAGGTTGGTGGCGGAAGCAGTGCGACGCTCTTCACGATCGTTGGCGTCGTCGGCGATGTGAAGCAAATGTCGCTCGCGATGAGTGACTCCGATGCGGTCTACGGCACGACAACGCAGTGGCATTGGGCCGACGGAACGCTGTCGCTGACTGTTCGCGCACGCGGTAATGTGGCCGCGCTTACACCCGCCATCAAGAATGCGATTTGGTCGGTGGACAAAGATCAGCCGATCGTCCGCGTCGCCACCATGGATAGTTTGATCGCTGCGTCAGCGGCTGAGAGGAGGTTCGTGCTGATCCTGTTTGAGGCTTTCGGGCTGGTGTCATTGATATTGGCCGCGACTGGCATTTATGGCGTCCTGTCCGGTGGCGTCACTGAGCGAACTCGCGAGATAGGAGTGAGGACGGCTCTGGGTGCATCCCGCAGTGACATTCTGACGCTGGTCATTCGCCAGGGAATGACTCTCACGGGAATCGGGATCGCGTTAGGGCTGCTCGGGGCCGTAGCGGCGAGTCAGGTTCTCTCCACGCTGCTTTTCGATGTCTCGCAACTCGATCCATTGACCTACGCCGGAGTGATTGTGCTGCTGGGCGGGGTATCGATGATCGCGTGTGCGGTGCCGGCATGGCGCGCGGCCAGGATCGATCCCATGGTTGCGCTTAGATATGAATAGGAGGTTGTGATGAGTGGGCTATTTCAGGATGTCCGTTTCGCACTGCGTCAGCTTTTGAAGAGTCCGGGATTCACGGGCGTGGCCGTAATCACACTCGCGCTCGGGATTGGCGCGAACACGGCAATCTTCAGCGTGGTCAACGGAGTCCTGCTGCGGCCGCTGGGGTTCAAGGATCCCGGCCGGCTCGTCCGCATCTGGCATGTTCCTCCTCCGAAGAGCTTCCCCGGCATGACATTGTTCTCAGTGTCGGCGGCGAATTATAGAGACTGGGAAAACCAGAACCACGTATTCGACAGCATGGCAATCATGACGGGCCACGCCTTCACCATGACGGGTGGCGACAAGCCTGAACAGGTGGACGCCTGTGCTGTATCCGCAGGTTTCTTCTCGACCGTGGGTGTTCCACCGATGCTGGGTCGAGTGCTATCTCCCGACGAGGATCAAGTAGGACACTCGCACGTGGTGGTTCTCAGCCACCGCATGTGGCAGGAGCATTTTGGATCGAACCCTGAGATCGTAGGCCACAACATCAATCTGGATGGTGAAGCTTACCTCGTGGCTGGGGTCATGCCGGCGAGCTTCCGGTTTCCTGATTTCGCCCAGATGTGGACTCCGATGGCGTGGACCGATAAAGAACGCGCGGTGCGTGGAGAGCACCACTATATGGTCATCGCGCGGCTCAAGCCCGGGGTTGAATTGCAGCAGGCGAAGGCAGAGATGAACACCATTTCAGACCGCTTGCAGCAACTCTATCCCGATGACGATAAGGGATGGGGCGCTACCGTTTTGCCTTTGCACGACGACATGGTGAGTGACGTTCGCACTCCCCTGCTGGTGCTGCTCGGAGCGGTTGCGTTTGTCCTTCTGATTGCCTGCGTGAATGTGGCCAACCTGGCGTTGGCGAAGACCTTCAGCCGCCAGAAAGAGATTGCGATTCGCACGGCGCTGGGCGCGAGCTGGCCGCGAGTGCTCCGCCAACTCCTGACCGAGACGGTGCTTCTCGCACTTGCGGGCGGAGCACTTGGCCTGTCCTGCGCACACTATGGGATCCGCCTGATTGTGGCCTTTCTGGGGGACAAATTGCCGGGTTTCACGGAGATCACGCTGGATTCGCAAGTCCTCGCATTCACAGCCGTCATTTCGGTTCTCAGCGGCGTTATTGCGGGAGTGCTGCCGGCCGTGCGTCTGGCGCGGGGCAATGTGAGTCAGGTGCTCAAACAGGGACTGGGTCGAACCGATGCGGACTCCGGCGGACATCGTACGCGCAGCATCCTCGTTGTGTCGGAGGTTGCCCTCTCACTCATGCTGTTAGTCGGCGCGGGGCTGATGATCCGAAGCTTTCAGAAACTCCAAAGCGTGAATCCGGGTTTTGATTCCCGCAATGTTCTGACCATGAACGCGATGGTCTCGCGGGCAAAATTTTCTTCTCCGCTGCAGCAGATCAATTTTTTCGAGGGAGTGCTCCAGCGGATACGAACCCTACCCGGGGTTGAATCTGCCGGCGTGATCGATGACATTCCGTTGGACAACGGTGGTTCCCATCAACCGATCGCGATTGAGGGCCGTCCGGTGGTGCCGATGTCGGAACAACCGGAGGTCGACGTGCGCCTCATCAGCCCGGGTTACATGAGCGCGCTGCATGTCCCGATTCTGCGAGGACGGGATATTAGCGCCGCGGACATCGCGGGCAGGCCGGACGTCATCCTGATCAGCGAGTCGATGGCTCGGCAGTTCTGGCCGGGCGAAGACCCCCTAGGCAAGCGTCTTACGCTGACGTTCTATCCAGATGCGGTTCGCGAAGTCGTGGGAGTTGTGGGCGACGTGAAACTCGATAGCCTTGATCAGACTCGCGCGAACGCCGCTCTCTACTTTCCTCTTGATCAGATTTCCGCTTCATCGAACGGTGGATGGACTTCGTTTCCGATGACGCTGGTCGTTCGCTCGGCCTCCGGTTCTGCAGGCCTGGTATCGCCCGTGGCGAACGCGGTGCATGACGTCGATCCAGCGATGCCATTGCGCGACATTCTGACGATGGACGATCTGGTCGCGAACTCCGTATCCCAGCAGCGCTTCAACATGCTGCTGCTCGGCGCATTCGCTGGGCTCGCCTTGTTGCTGGCGGCCGTGGGAATTTACAGCGTGCTGTCGTACAGCGTGAAGCGGAGCGTGCGGGAAATCGGAATCCGCCTGGCTCTGGGCGCCCGCCTCAGCGACGAACTGCGCCGGGTTGTCTTCGAGGGCATGAAGCCAACTCTGCTTGGAGTCGCCATCGGCGCGGCCGGCGCGCTGTTGCTGGGGCGTGTTTTGTCGAGCCTCACCTTTGGGATTAAGCCGACTGATCCCGTTACGTTTGTCGCGGTGACGGCGCTGCTGGCGGTGATCGCTTTGTTGGCCAGCCTGATTCCGGCTTACCGCGCAACCCGGGTCGATCCCATGGTGGCGTTGCGTTACGAGTGAGGAGATCCGATGGAGAGTCTGATGCAGGACATTCGATACGGCTGGCGGATGCTCGGGAAGAACCCCGGTTTTACCGCGATTGCCGTCTTGACGTTGGCCATCGGGATTGGGGCGAGTACGGCGACCTTCAGCGTGGTCGACACCGTGCTTCTGCAGCCGCTGCCCTACCAGCAACCGGAACAGTTAGTGAGCGTAACTGAGACCCTGCCCGGAATGTCGGCGGATGAGGTCGGAGTTGCGGCTGGGGAATACGAGGACTACCGCGACCGCAATCACTCCTTCTCTCAGGTCGCAGCCTACCAAAGCACGGGCTTCAATCTGACGGGGGCGGGCAAGCCGCTCCGGATCAACGCGGCGAGCGTCTCAGCATCGCTGTTCCCACTCCTCGGGGTATCGCCAGAGCTGGGACGTGGCTTCACAGCGGACGAAGACCGCTTCGGAGCGGGCAATGTGGTCGTGCTTTCTCACGCGCTGTGGGAGCGCGAATATGGCCGCGATCCGAACATTCTGGGCAAAAGTGTGAAGCTCGATGAGCACTCCTACCTCGTGGTGGGCGTGATGCCGCCGTTCTTCCACTTTCCATTCGATGGAGCGCCGCTCTCTGAGATGGCCGATTTGTGGGTGCCGATCGCGTTCAGGCCCGACCTTCTGAGCCCCGACAATCGCACCATGGAATTTGGCGTGGGGTTGGTCGGCAGGCTCAAGGCGGGCGTCACGCGCGAGCAGGCGCAGGCGGAGATGGAAAAGATCGCCGCAGACTTTATGAAGCAATACGGCTATTCGGGCACGATCCGGGTTGCACCGAGGACGTATTTGTTTGCGGCGCACGCTGTAGAGAAAGCGCGGCCGCTGGTTACGTTGTTGATCTTGGCGGTTGCGTGTGTGCTGCTGATCGCTTGTGCCAACGTTGCGAACCTGCTGCTGGCCCGCGGCAACCAACGCGGCCATGAGATGGCGATTCGCAGTGCGGTCGGTGCAGATCGTGGACGCATCGTGCGGCAGTGTCTGGTGGAGAGTGCGCTGCTCTCGTTGTGCGGCGCAACATGCGGAATCCTCGTGGCAGACGGGGTGGTAGAGGGGCTCAGGCAATTTGGTCCCAGAGACGTGCCACGGCTGCACGATGTTGTGCTGCACCCCCTGGTCCTCCTGTTCGCGCTGGCGCTTTCCCTGGTCACAGCGATTCTCTCCGGTGTGATTCCGGCATGGAGGATGTCCCAGGTTTCCCCGGGGGCGTCGCTGCAGGAGAAGTCGCAAATTGCACCGGCCCGGGCCGGTCAGCGGTTGCAGAATTCACTGGCTACGACGGAAATTGCTGCTGCTCTGGTATTGCTGATGGCCGGAGGTTTGTTGATCCGCAGCTTCGTGCGGTTACTGGAGTCTCCGTTCGGTTTTGATCCCAGCGGCAAGTTCGTGGTCAGAACTCTGTTCGACCGAAGTCGCTATGCAGATCCGTCGAAGCGACGGGCTGCGCAGAGAGAGATTCTTGATCGACTTTCTCATCTGCCGGGCGTAACAACTGTTGCCGCCGCCAGTCATCTTCCACTGAGCGATGAGCGGCAGATCGGGTTCAGGCTCGAGCACGCCGCGGCGGATGACTATCACTTCGCGGAGAATTCACTAGTCGGTCCGGGCTACTTCCGCGCCATGGGGATTCCTCTGCTGCGGGGAAGAGATTTCACCGAGCAGGATCGTCATGACACGATGGATGTGGCGATTATCAGCGAAACGATGGCGAAGCAATATTTTCCGGGCCAGGACCCGATTGGCCAGCGTTTTCATTGGGGTGACCGTGGGTTGTTCACGATTGTGGGCGTCGCCGGCGACGTACACATTTCCGCACTGGATGCCGACCCGCCCCCGATGATTTACGACTCCATGTTTCAGGTGGAAAGCGGAGCCGTTGAACGCACCGCATTCGTCTTGCGCAGCAACGCCTCGGCGCAGGGCCTGTTCCAGGAAGTGCAGCGGCAAGTCTGGTCTGTCGATAAAGACCTGCCCGTCTACAATGCCACGACTTTGACGACTCTGGTTGCGGACTCGCTGGCGCAGCGCCGTTTTACCGTGCTGTTGCTCGGCGCCTTCGCCGTAATTGCACTCGTGCTGGCGGCAATCGGGCTGTTTGGAGTGATCTCTTGTCTGGTGGCTGAACGCACGCGGGAGTTCGGCGTCCGCCTGGCTCTAGGAGCGGAGCGAAGCAGTATCTACTGGCAGGTGCTGAAACGCGCGGCACTGGTTGGGCTGGCCGGTTGCGGGCTGGGTCTGGCGCTGTCTTTGCTGGCCACCCGGTTGCTACAGGCGAGCCTCTATCATGTCAGCCGCTTCGATCTTCCTACGACGGTGATGGTGCCGGTGCTGCTGCTGGCGGTGGCGTTATTTGCGGCGTACTGGCCCGCCCGCGGTGCCGCGAAGGTGGATCCCATGGTGGCATTGCGCTACGAGTAAAGAGGGGAACTCATGAACGGATTTCTGCAGGATTTCCGCTACGCACTGCGCCAGCTCCGCAAGAGCCCTGGCTTCGCGCTCACGGCAGTCGTGGTGCTGACTCTGGGGATGTGCGCCAGTGTTTCCATTTTTGCATTTGTGGACGCAGCGCTCATCAAGCCGTTGCCTTACCCGAACCCTAACCGCCTGGTCTTCGTGACGGAAAGCGTTCCGATGATTCCGCTCGCGAACCTTTCCTACCCGGACTACCTGGACTGGAAAAGACTCAACCAGGTCTTCAGTTCGATGGATGTGTACAACGGGACTGGGTATCTGCTTCGTACGCCCGCCGGTACCGAGCCTGTGCGGGGAATTCGCGTGAGTGACGGGTTCTTTCGCACCTTGGGTGTCTCTCCCGGGCTGGGGCGCGATTTTTATGCTGGAGAGGATCTACCCTCCGCGCCCAAGAGCGTGATTCTGAGCTATGCCACCTGGCAGAAACGATTTGGTGGACGGAAAGATGTAGTCGGAGAAGTCGTTTCCCTCAGCGGCACACCTTACGCCATCGTCGGAGTGTTGCCGCAGAGCTTTCAGTTTGCGCCCAGCGCAAATTCGGAATTCTGGACGACGCTGCATGCCTCCGACTCGTGCTCCATCCGGCGAAGCTGCCACGGCCTGACGGGGATCGGGCGGCTCAAGGATGGAGTCTCCGTCGAGATGGCCCTGGCCAATATGAAAGCGATCGCGGGTCAATTGGAACTGCAGTATCCCAAAGACAACCGCGGCCAGGGGGCAACCGTGTTGCCGCTCTCTGCGGTCATTGTTAGAGATATCCGCCCCATTTTGCTCGCCTTGCTTGGGGGGGCGGGATTGCTGCTGGTGATTGCGTGCGTGAATGTGTCGAGCTTGCTATTGGTTCGCTCGGAAAGCCGCAGGCGTGAGATCGCGGTGCGCGGCGCGCTCGGTGCCTCGCGGGGAAGGCTGGTTCGCCAATTCCTCACTGAGGGACTGGTGCTGATGGCGGTAGGCAGTTTGCTGGGTTTAGCCGCCGCGGATGGCGCGATGCAGATTCTTGCCCGCCTCATCTCCAAAGACATGATGGTGAGTATGCCGTATCTGAGCGGGCTGCGGATCAACTCCCATGTGTTGGTGTTTGCGTGTGCCATCTTTTTCTTGGCAGCAGCTCTCTTGTCTTTGCCGCCCATTGTTCGCTTGCCTCTCAACAAAATGCGTGAAGGGCTGACCGAAGGCGGCCGCGGATACGCGGGGACCTTGTGGCGCCGTTTCGGCACGAACCTGGTCGTGGTCGAGCTGGCGATTGCGGTTGTGTTGCTGGTGGGCGCCGGTCTTCTGGGTAAGAGCTTTTATCAATTGCTCCACGTGGAGATCGGATTCCGGGCTGATCATCTGGCCACGGTGCAGGTTGCTTTATCGGATGTGAGCTACGCGAAGGACGAGCAGGTTGTTGCGGTTCAAAAGCAGATCATCAGCCGCGTCTCCGGCTTGCCGGGAGTCCAGTCGGCTGGTATCTCGAGCGTGTTGCCGGTCAGCTTTAACGGCAACACCGACTGGATTCGTTTTGTAGGCCGTCCATACAACGGAGAACACATCGAAGTGAATCAGCGGGATGTGAGTTCCGAATTTCTTTCGACGATACGGGCCAAGCTCTTGCGCGGCCGTTACTTCACAGAATCCGATGATGCGACGAAGCCTCTCGTCGTCATCATTAACCAGACTCTGGCCAGGAAGTACTTTCCCGGGGAAGATCCTATCGGCAAGAGAATCGGCGACACCGAATTGACGCCGAAGTCGATCAAGGAAATTGTCGGCGTCGTCGAAGACGTGAAAGATGGCTCGCTGGATTCCGAAATCTGGCCGGCCGTCTACTATCCGTTCAACCAGGATGGTGACACCGATTTCTCCGTCGTTGTTCGAACGTCGCAGGCCGAGCAGTTCGTGCTCCCAGCGCTGGTTGCCGCCATCCGCGAGATCGATCCAGGGATAGGCACGATGAACGAAACAACTATGGTCGCCAGGATCAGCGATTCGCCCACCGCGTATCTCCACCGTTCCTCAGCGTGGCTCGTGGGTGGCTTTGCCACATTAGCGTTGCTGTTGGGCGTGGTTGGTCTCTACGGCGTGATCGCCTACTCGGTGACCCAGAGGACGCGCGAGATCGGGGTTCGCATGGCTCTCGGCGCGCAACGCAGTTCGGTGTATCAGCTCATTTTGAAAGAGGCGGGTTGGCTGGTGGTAACTGGAATTGGCGTCGGGCTTATCTGTTCGGTCGCGGCTGCAACCCTGATTCGCGGTCTGCTGTTTGGAGTTCGATCGTGGGACGCGGCAACTCTTGCCGCCGTGTCTGCGGTGCTGGCGGTGTCGGCAATGGCTGCCAGCTACATCCCGGCACGCAGGGCGGCGCGCGTCGATCCCACGGTGGCGTTGCGTTACGAGTAAGGAGACGAATGATGACTGGGCTTCTACCAGACCTTCGCTACGCTCTGCGCCAACTGCGCAAGAGTCCTGGCTTTGCCATCGTGGCCGTGATTACGTTGGCGCTCGGAATCGGAGCGAACACCGCTGTCTTCAGCGTGGTCGACGCCGTGATGCTACGCCCGTTGCCATACGCTCAACCGGAGCGGCTGATTGAAGCACAATCGGTAAACACTCACAATCCGCAGCCCAGCGCAATCAGCTATCCGGATTTCTTTGATTGGCGCTCGCAGAATCGGACTCTCGAACATCTGGTTTCGTATCACGACAGCTTGTTTACGCTGACCGGTCTGGAGCGGCCTGTCCAGATGGATGCCGAGGTGGTCTCCTGGGATCTGCTGCCTGCTCTGGGTGTCCGTCCGGAGCTAGGACGTGGTTTCGCCCAAGATGAGGAAAAGGCAGGCACCCGAGTGGTATTGATCAGCCACTCGCTGTGGTCTTCGCAGTTCGGAGCAGATCCGGCGATCATTGGCCGGGGCGTTCGCTTGAGCGGAGACCTCTACACGGTGATCGGCGTTATGCCGCAGTTCTTCCGCTTCCCGGTAAATAAAGCCAGGACCAGTGTCTGGACTACGCTCGCGGTGGACGATGATCCCTCCGATCCCAAGCCGAACACCGCTGAGCGTGGCTCTCACTTTCTGAGTGTCTTCGGCCGGCTGAAGGCGGGCGTTACCGTCAGCCAGGCGGATCAGGACCTGCGGACGATTGCGGTGAATCTGGCAAAGCAGTATCCAGACACCAACACACGCCATAATTCGGCGCGGGTACAAACGGAAGTCGCGGCTTTGATCGGCGACACGCGAACCGCGCTTCTGGTCGTGTTGGGCGCCGTCGCTCTGGTGCTGCTGATCGCGTGTGGCAACATCGCCAACCTGCTGCTGGCGCGCATGCGCGAACGGCAGCGTGAGATCGCGCTACGGTCGGCCCTCGGGGCGGGGCGGAACCGGATTGTCCGCCAACTGCTGGCGGAAAGCCTTACTCTGAGTGGCATCGGTGGGCTCGCTGGTTGTGGGCTGGCCTTGGTTTGCACGCCGGTAGTTCTCTCGCTGATTGGCGACAGTGTCCCGCGTGCGGCGGATGCGGGTGTCGACCCGCGCGTGCTTTCTTTCGCCGTGTTCGTATCCTTGGCCGCCGGGTTAATCTTCGGCATCATCCCAGCCATCGCTGCTTCAAGAACCAATCTCATCTCTACTTTGAAAGAGGGTGGAAGAAGCGAAATCATTGGCCGGGATTGGGTGCGCGCGTCGTTGATTGTCGGCCAGGTGGCTCTGGGCCTTGTGCTCACCGCCGGGGCCGGTTTGCTCATTACCAGTTTTCAACACCTGGTTCATGCCAGCGACGGATTCAATCCGGACCATCTCACGACGCTCTTTTTTGAGACGCCGGATGCGCACTACAAAGAAACCCGCGTGCAATTCTATCGTGACTATTTCGACAAACTCGGTGCCCTCCCCGGAGTGCAGGCGGCCGGAGGCGTCATGATTCTGCCCATGACGAACGACGGAGCCGTCATCACATTCGAAGATCCTGAGCACCCCACGTCGGAAGGGCAGCGTCAAAGCGCCGACATCACCCCAGTCTCACCGCAGTATTTCCACACGATGCAGATTCCTCTGCTGGAAGGGCGGGACTTCTCCGAGCGGGATGACGCGAAGTCTCTACAAGTGATGATGGTGAATCAAGCGTTCGCGCAGAAATTTTTTCCCGGCGAGCACGTCTTGGGCAAGAAACTCAAGCCGGGCGCCGGCAATGGGGCGCCGGAGGGGCCTCCGTGGCGGGAAATCGTGGGAGTGGTCGGCGATATTAGACTCGGGGCGACGCAGCGCGAAATGCGTCCCGCGATGTATCTGCCGGCTAATCAGTTGAATACTTGGTGCTGCCTCTACTCGGTAGTGCGCACATCGCTCGATCCCACGAGCCTGCAGGCTAGTGTGCAGCGGATCGTCTCTGCGATGGACAAGGACATCCCCGTTACCCAGGTTCGCACCATGAACGAGTTAATGTTCAGCGAGCTTGCCCAGCCGCGATTCGCGACTGTTCTGCTGAGTACGTTCGCCGGGCTTGCCCTGGTTCTGACGATCGTCGGTCTCTATGGCGTGATGACATATTCCGTTTCTCGGCGCACGCGTGAGATCGGAGTTCGCATGGCGCTGGGCGCCCAGCGCGGCGCGGTGTCGCGATGGTCTTGCGCGATGCGGCCATCTTGCTGGGGGCAGGCTTGTGATCGGTATTGTGCGTCGTGGCATCAGCACCCGTTCTGCAGGGCATGTTGTATGGCACCGGAGCACGCAATCCAGTTGTGCTGGCGCTGGTGTGCGTGGTGGTTGCGCTGGTCGGAATGGCATCTGCATATATTCCGGCTTTCCGTGCGGCGAAGGTCGATCCATGGTGGCGTTGCGATACGAGTAGGAGACTATGAAAACACTACGGCAGTACGCTCGTTACAGTATTCGATTGCTGCGGAAGAATCCGGGCTTCACCCTGATTGCCGCGCTCACGCTCGCGCTGGGCATTGGCGCCAACACTGCAATCTTCAGCGTGATTTATGCCGTGCTGCTGGCTCCCATGCCGTATCCCAATCCCGACCAACTGGTGATGGTCTGGTCGAAGATCCAGGGTGGTAGCAACGTCGTTGCCGCGGGTGATTTTCTCGATTGGAAGCAGCAAAACAAGGCCTTTACCGACATAAACGCCTGGAGCGGCGCCAGCTATAACTTCGCCACTCCCGCGCAACCGGAACAGATTGACGGAAGCGCGGAAACTCCAGGATTTCTTCACATGACCGGAAACGCCTTTCTGATGGGGCGGGATCTTTCTTCCTGAAGAGGGAGTACCTGGCAAGGAGCACGTGGTTATTCCACTCATCGGCTTTGGGAGCATCTCGGCGCCGACCGCAACATCATCGGCAAGCCGATTCAGATGAACAGCGAGCCGTACACGGTGGTGGGAGTGCTGGCGGCAGGCCAGGCTGACCGACTGCAAACGCAGTTCGTCGTTCCGCTGGCTTTCAAGCCGGATCAAATCAACCACGACTTTCATTGGCTGCTGGTCATGGCCCGCATGAAGCCAGGCGTCACATTGTCCCAGGCGCAGGCCGACATGGAGATTGTGACCAGCCGGATTGCCCAAGATCACCCGCAGAGCAACAAGGGCTGGGGCGCCAGCGTGGAACTCCTCCACAACGATTTTTTCCCCAAGGAGGCGAAACAGACGCTCTGGCTGCTGATGGGCGGGG
>CAWHSR010000037.1:0-81474 GCA_963832015.1 uncultured Acidobacteriaceae bacterium | reverse complement strand
CTGAATGACGCCGGGGTGAAAGTGCTCTTCCTGGAAAAAGAGTTCGCTGAGGTCGTGGATTCTTTTCGGCAAAGCGTTTCAACGGTGCAGACCTTCTTCATGCTCGACGCTGCACCGCTGGGAGCCTGGCTATCGCCAAGAAATTATGAAGACATTCTGGCGGCGGCGACGCCTTACCGGGCGGATGTGATGGACTTCGACGAAAACTCCTTGGCTGAACTGTTCTACACCAGCGGCACCAGCGCCGATCCGAAGGGCGTGATGCTGACCCATCGAAATGTTTATCTCCACGCTCTCTCGGTTATTGTGACGTTCATGACCAAGCCGGATAGCGTAAATCTGCATACCATTCCACTATTCCATGCCAACGGTTGGGGTACCGCCCATTCGGTCACCTTCATGGGAGGGAAACATGTCATGCTTCAGCGCTTTACCTGCACGGAAGTCTTCGAGTTGATCCAGCGCGAGCGCGTCGACTCGCTGAGCCTTGTGCCGATCATGTCAACGGCATTGGTGAATTCGCCAGACCGGCAAAAATACGACTTGAGCAGTCTGGAGTGGGTTTCGATCGGAGGAGCGGCATCTTCTCCAACCTTGATGCGCGAGACCGAGGAAAAACTTGGCTGCCCGTGTTTTGCCGGATACGGCCTAACGGAAACTGCTCCGGTGCTCTCCACCGCCCAACTAAAGCCGGGAGAGGAATTCGATGGCGGAGAGCTTTACGTGGCACGGGCGATGACCGGTTACGCGATTCCGGGCGTGGAGCTCCGGGTCGTGGACTTCGAGGACAACGATGTTGCCCGCGACGGAAAAACCATGGGGGAGATTGTCGCTCGTTCGGACGGTGTTATGCAGGGTTACTGGCAACAGCCGGCGGCCACAGCGGAAGCGATGCGCGGTGGCTGGTTTCATACCGGAGACATGGCCACCATCAGCGGGGATGGACGCATCCTCATCGCTGATCGCAAGAAAGACATTATTGTCAGCGGCGGCGAGAACATTTCATCGCTTGAAGTGGAGAAGGCGATCCTGGCGCATCCCGCGGTTTACGAGGCTGCCGTCATTCCAGTTCCAGACGAAAAATGGGGCGAAGTGCCCAAGGGGCTGGTTGTAGCGAAACCCGGATCAAACCCAACGGAAGCGGAACTGCTCGAATTCTGCCGCTCTCGTATTGCGCACTTCAAGTGCCCGCAGTCGATCGAGTTCCTGGAGAGCCTGCCCAAGACTGCTACCGGGAAGATTCTGAAAAAAGGATTGCGCAAAAAGTATTGGAGTGAACAGGAACACAACGCGCACGAATTTACGGAGCGCAAGTGAACCTTTGAAGATGCTGGAGAGTAGAGTGCCATGGACGATCTAGTTCAACTTACTAAAGATAAAGATGTCGCAATTATTACCATCAATAACCCGCCAGTGAACGCTTTGAGCCCTGGGGTCGCGAAGGCGATTGCACAAACTATTGCGGAGGTGGGCCATGACGATGGCGTCAAGGCTGTCGTGCTGATTGGTGGCGGCCGTACGTTCATCGCCGGCGCGGACATAAAGGAATTCGGCAAGATCACATCCGGCAAGACGCAGCGAGGCGCAGGCTTGCTTCCGCTCCTGCTTCAGATAGAAGATGTGCCAAGACCAGTGGTGATGGCCATTCATGGCTCTGCCTTTGGCGGCGGACTGGAACTGGCGATGGCCGGCCACTATCGTGTGGCGGCTCCGAATGCACAGCTGGGTCAGCCCGAAGTGAAGCTAGGCATTATTCCCGGCGCAGGTGGCACCCAGCGGCTGCCTCGCCTGGTGGGCGTCGCCAAGGCCGTCGAGATGTGCGCAGAAGGCAATCCGATTACCGCTCAGGAGGCGCTGAAACTCGGTCTCATCGATCATCTGATCGAAGGCGATCTGTTGCGGGGCGCCGTAGCTTTCTCGCGCGAAATCGCTGCAAAACCACTGCGCAAAACTCGCGAGCGGAACGAAAAGGATAAACTTGGCGTTCCCGGTCAGAACGCATCGGTCTTCGCTGTCGCCCGCGAAAAGGCTCGTACCAAACAACGTGGCATGATGTCGCCGCTAGCGGCCATCGATGCGGTGGAAGCCGCCACCAGGCTCTCTTTTGAAGAAGGATGCCAGGTAGAACGAAAGCTGTTCGACGACTGCCTTTTCTCCGATCAATCCAAGGCCCTCATTCATGCGTTCTTCGGCGAGCGCGAAGTTGCCAAGATCCCAGACATACCAAAAGAGACCGCGCTTCTCCCAGTGAACTCGGTTGCAGTGGTGGGCGCCGGAACTATGGGCGGCGGAATCGCAATGGTCTTTGCCAATGCCGGGTTTCCCGTGTTGCTCAAAGAGGCCCACGAGCCGGCTCTTGAGCGCGGACTGGCCACCATCCAGAAGAACTATCAGAGTGCGGTTAATCGCGGCCGGCTTACGCAGCAATTCGTAGATGAACGCCTGCAACTCATCAAGCCGATACTCAGCTACGACGATTTCGGCAAGGTCGATATGGTCGTCGAGGCCGTGTTCGAGGGCATGGCGCTCAAGAAAGAAGTCTTCGGCCAGTTGGATCGCGTGTGCCGGCCAGGCGCCATCCTGGCCAGTAACACATCAACGCTCGACATAGACGAGATAGCCTCAGCCACATCGCGGCCCGATGCCGTCATTGGCACGCATTTTTTCAGCCCCGCGAATATTATGCGCCTGCTCGAGATCGTGCGCGGCAAGGCAAGCAGCAAAGAGGTGATCGCGACCTGCATGCAACTCTCTAAGAAACTGGGGAAAGTCGGGGTGCTCGTCGGCAACTGCCGGGGCTTTGTAGGAAACCGCATGTTCGGCCCCTATCGCCGTGAAGCGCAGTTCCTGGTGGAGGAAGGCGCCAGTATCGAAGCCGTGGACAAGGCGCTGTTCGACTTCGGCATGGCGATGGGGCCCATGGCTACTGGCGATCTGGCAGGACTTGACGTGGGCTGGCGTATCCGTAAAGAGTACCGGCACCTTGAAAAACCTGGAGCGCGGCAGCCGTTCGCGGAGGACCGGCTCTGCGAACTCGGGCGCTACGGCCAGAAAACCGCTGCGGGCTGGTACAAGTACGACGAGAACCGGCGTCCGATTCTCGATCCTGAAGTCAACGAGATGGTGCGCAGGTGGGCGCGAGAAGCCCGCATCGCGCAACGCAAGCTTTCATCCGAAGAGATCGTAGACCGCTGTATCTATGCCTTGGTGAATGAGGGCGCCCGCATTCTTGAGAAAGGCATCGTAGGGCGCGCCGTCGACATCGACGTCATTTATCTAAACGGCTACGGATTCCCGGCCTATCGCGGCGGTCCGATGTGGTATGCGGATAGCGTGGGACTGGATAAGGTCTACCGCCGCATCTCACAATTCCATCAACAGCACGGCGAACTCTGGGAGCCTGCCCCTGTGTTGAAGCGTCTGGCCCAGGAAGGCAAGACCTTCGCAGGACTGAACCGGGAACAGGCCGTGATGGCGTAAGAATAGAGCACGACTGCGAGCTCAACAGCCCGATCGCCACGGATACGATACGCGTTGCGGATTTTCGCTGGTAGCGTTTGATTGCCTGCGCGGGAGAAGATATGCGAGAAGCGGTTGTGGTTGCCAGCTCACGGACCGGGCTGGCGAAATCGTTCCGCGGTTCGTTCAACATAACCCGCCCCGAAGATCTGGCAGCACATTGCATCAAGGACGTCCTGCGTAAGGTGCCGCAGCTTGACACGGCCGAACTAGACGACGTTGTGTTGGGATGTGCACAACCACACGGTCCGCAGAGTCACAACATCGCCCGCACTTCCGCCATGCTGGCCGGGCTCCCCACTTCGGTCGCGGGCACGACCATAAACCGGTTTTGCTCCTCGGGATTGCAGGCGATCGCCGTCGCCTCGCACCAGATCATCAACGAGGGCGTGGAGGCGGCGATTGGCGGTGGCGTCGAGAGTATCAGCATGACGCCGGCTGCCGGCAATCCTCATCCGGAACTACAGAAACGATTGCCCGGGCTGTACATGGGCATGGGTGACACCGCGGAAGTGGTCGCCAAGCGCTACATGCTGAGCCGGGAAGTGCAGGACGAGTACGCACTGCTGAGCCAGCAGCGCACTGCTCGCGCTCAGCGAGAAGGTTTTTTCGAGGGCGAGATCGCGCCCATGAAGGTCACGATGGCGCTCCTCGATAAGAAAACTGGTGAGAAGGTCGGGACGCGGGAGGTCTGCTGCGACCACGACGAGTGCAATCGGCCCGACACCACGCTGGAAGGCCTGCTCGCGCTGAAGCCGTACTTTGATCCGCACAGCAGCGACGGCACCGTGACGGCCGGCAACTCCTCGCAACTTTCCGATGGCGCTTCAGCCACTCTGTTGATGTCCCGCCAGCGCGCTGATCAGCTGGGTGTGCCCTACAAGCTGGTGTTTCGCGGATTTCAAGTTGCCGGTTGTGATCCGGACGAAATGGGTATCGGTCCCGTCGTCGCGGTGCCCAAGCTGCTCAAGCGCACCGGCCTGGAAATGGATGATATCGGCCTCTGGGAATTGAACGAGGCTTTTGCCGTGCAGGTGGTCTACTGCCGTGACCGCCTGGGAATAAATCCGGAAAAGTTGAATGTTAATGGCGGGTCCATCTCCATCGGTCATCCGTTTGGTATGACCGGTTCGCGGATGGTCGGAACGCTCGCCAATGAAATGGCGCGCCGGAACGCGCGCTACGGCATCGTGACCATGTGCATCGGCGGCGGGCAAGGCGCTGCCGGTCTGTTCGAAGCGGTTCATTAAGTTTGCCGAAGCCTACGTCGAAGGGAGCAATCAGAGATGAAAAACAGGGAAAAGTCGAACAAGCGGCTCGATCACTGTGAGTTTACTTCCAGACTGCTGTTTGGAGCGGCGGCTATCTGCGTCTTCACGCTGATCGCGGTAGCGACCGCATCTGCCGACAACTCATCCCACCATGCGATTGCCTTCACCGAGAGTGGACTCGTGATTGGCTCAACGACGGATGGGGGAAACGAATTTCTCGGCATCCCGTACGCGGCTGCGCCGGTGGTAGCGCTGCGCTGGAGGCCGCCCAAGCGCTACGGATTCTTTCCCGGACTTGTCCTCCTAGCGACTCAATTCGGTAGTGCGTGCACGCAGCCTGGAGGGATTGGCAGCGAGGATTGTCTGTTTCTGAATGTCTACACGCCGCAGACGGAATCGGGTGATAAAAGAGGCCACGGCCTACCGTGATGTTCTGGATTCACGGCGGCGGACTCATTAACGGGAGCAGCACCCCTTACAACCCCGAGCGACTCGTGAAAAAAGGGGTGATTGTTGTCACAATTAATTACCGCCTGGGTTATTTGGGATTCTTTGCCCAGTCCGCGATAGATGCCGAAGGGCATCTCAACGGCAACTATGGGTTGATGGATCAGCAATTCGCGCTCGGGTGGGTTCGCAGGAACATCGCGAGTTTTGGTGGCGATCCGGATCGAGTAACAATATTCGGCGAGTCGGCAGGCGGACAAAGCGTCTATGCCCAGCTCGCATCCCCCCTTGCATCCGGCATGTTCCGTGGAGCGATATCGGAAAGCGGATCCTATGCGGAATTCCAAGACTATTTTTCGAACATTGTAACGCTGGTGGTGGGGGAAACGCAGGGTACCACAGCCGTGCCCTCCGGCGCCGCCATTGCGGATAGTGTCGGATGCCCGAACCAGACAGCTTCCTGTCTGCGTGCCGTGCCCGCCTCGACCATGGTCGCAGCAGAGCCTTTTCCTTTGTATCCGTTCGTGGATGGAACGCTGCTCACGCAGACGATGAGCGCAGCATTTGCCAGCGGCGAATTCAATCAAGTGCCGGTGATCTCGGGCACCAATCACGATGAATATAGATTGTTCGTAGCTCTGGACTACGACCTCGTAGGAAATCCAATTCTGACTGCGGCGGAGTACGATACCGCCGTCACTACTTTGTGGGGACCCGCCCTGGCGCCGCCCGTCCTTGCTTTGTATCCGTTTGCCAGTTACCCGGCCGGCGGTGAGGCATTGGGGGCCTCGGGTACGGACGGAGTCTTTAGCTGTGCGGCGCGCATTGCGGATCAGTCACTGGCGAAATTTGTGCCGACCTATACCTATGAGTTCAAGGATGAGAACGCGCCTCCGTCTCAATCTGAGTTTGGCGGATTGTTAACGTTCCCGTTGGGAGCCTACCATTCTGCAGAGATCCCTTACCTATTCAAGACCGGCAATATTTTCGGACTGCCGGAGTTACTTTCCCCCAAGCAAAGGCGGCTCTCCCATGCGATGGTCAGCTACTGGACGCAGTTCGCGAAGACGGGAGACCCAAACTCTTCTGGTGAGCCGCTCTGGTCTCCCTACAGTGTGTCATCCGACGAGTTCCAATCGTTGATACCACCGGCGCCAGTGGTCGAGTCCAACTTTGACAGTAGTCACCAGTGCTCAACGTTTTGGGACACTTTTTAACAGCGAGAAATAGGCGGGCGCGCGGTGCCTTACCGGAGGTTTCGCGCGTTCGTCTGCAGGATTATTCCACGTCAACCGAAGCCACAACCGCCGCTGCTCAGACTACCGCTGGCCCTACCGCGCATTCATTGCGGTACGCATGGTACGTCGTCGGAGTCCTAACACTTCTGTACGCATTCTCGTTCATCGACCGCCAGATCTTCAGTCTGCTGGTCGGCCCGCTTCGTCGCGACTTACACATCGGCGACGCGAAGATGAGTTTGCTGATCGGATTCCGCTTCGCACTGTTTTATACATTCTTCGGAATCCCTCTCGGCAGGCTGGCCGACATTTACAGCCGCAGGCTGATCATCGCGACCGGCCTCGTACTGTGGAGCGGGTTCACAGCCAGTTGCGGACTGGCTCAAACGTTCGAAACAATGCTTTTGCTGCGCATGGGCGTCGGCGTAGGAGAAGCAGCTCTTTCCCCGGCTGCCTATTCGCTGATCACCGATTATTTTCCTCGTGAGCGGCTGGCTACGGCCCTTAGCGTCTACTCGATGGGCATCTACGTTGGCTCTGGCATGGCTTACCTGCTGGGCGGACTGGTTGTTGCCTACGCATCGACTCAGGCCATGTGGACGATTCCCCTGCTCGGAGCCGTGCATCCCTGGCAGATCATCTTTCTTATGGTTGGCCTTCCCGGCATTGCAGTAGCTCCGCTACTCTTCACAGTGAACGAACCTGCCGTACACCGCGGAGCTGGCCGACGGTCGACTGTTCCGATGAGGCAGGTATTCTCATACATTTTGGAAACCGGCGGACGTTCCTGCTCCACAATATTGGTTTTGGGCTACTCGCGCTCTCTTCATACGCCAGCGCCGCCTGGGTGCCGGAATTCTATCGGCGACATTTTCATTGGAGCATCGGAACCACGGGCGTAATTTACGGTTCCTGTGTCGCGGTCTTTGGCTGCATTGGAATCGTCGGGGCTGGACGGTTCGCCGATTACTTGCGCAAACGCGGCCGTAGCAACGCGACCTTGTTCGTCGGTGTGCTGATCGGATTAGTCTGGCTGCCCGTGAACTATCTTTTATACTTGGCGCCCTCTGCGACTTGGGCCACGATTTGGCTTGTTCCGGGATGCGCACTGGCGGCCGCTCCGTTCGGCATCGCCCCCGCCGCGATTCAGCAGATGATGCCGGCCACCATGCGCGGACAGGCCTCGGCTGTGTATTTGTTTTCCGTCAACCTCATCGGGCTCGGAATCGGACCTACCGCTGTGGGAGCGTTAACGCAATACGCATTTCGAAGCGACGCCGCCGTGCGATACTCGCTGGTGATCGTGACATCTGCCGCATGTGCGCTCGCTGCGGTACTCCTCTATGGAGCTTTGAAACCGTTCGTTGCCAGTCTCGAGCGGGTGCGCGTTTGGAATGCCGCACATTCTGGTTGAGTCGACGGCTCGTGGGAGACACTTTCCGTCGGAAAGGGTTATCTCGATTGCATCTCGACACTGGCCCCGTTCGCCCCGGGGAAGAACTGAGTCTACCTTCGCTTGCCGACTGGCTGCGCGGACGAATCGCAGGCGCTGAGCGAGGTATCACGCTCGAACAGTTTCCGAGCGGGCACTCGAACCTTACATATCTGCTGCAGATTGATGGGCTCGAGTACGTCCTGAGGCGCGGCCCTCTGGGGCCAGTCGCCCCGAAAGCTCACGACATGGGGCGTGAGTTTCGAGTGCTGCAGATGGTGCATCCGCATTTTCGAGAAGCTCCAAACGTCTTTCACTTGTGCGAGGATACAGCCGTGCTGGGCTCTGTGTTCTTCCTTATGGAGCGGCGGCATGGGCTTATAATGCGGGATGAAATTCCGCCACCACTGGCGAAGATGCCGAAATACCCGCAGAGGGTGAGCGAGGCCTTTATCGATTGCCTGATACGCCTGCACGCCATCGATATTTCCCAGGCCGGTTTGATTGCCCTCGGTAAGCCGGAAGGATTTCTTGAACGGCAAGTGCAGGGTTGGGCAGATCGTTGGAAACGGGCTACCACGGATGACATGCCGAAGATGGATTGGGTGATTCGATGGCTCATCGATCACCGACCGTCTTCTCCCGCACCGACCCTGGTGCATAACGATTACAAGTTGGATAACGTTATGCTCAGCGAGGACTCCGCCGAGCGCATCGAGGCGGTGCTCGACTGGGAGATGGCGACGGTTGGCGATCCATTGGCCGATCTGGGCTTGACCTTGTGTTACTGGGCTTGGGTTGAGGCGCCGCAACTGCGCGCTCGCGGAATGCCCTCGCTCACATCGCAGCCCGGTTGGTACACGCGAGATCAGTTTGTTCAGCGTTATGCGGAGGGAACCGGACGCGACCTCTCGCAGATCGGTTACTACGAAGTACTGGGCATCTTCAAGCTGGCAGTGATTCTGCAGCAGATCTACTACCGCTTCCGGTGTGGCCAGACGCAAGACACACGATTTCAGAACTTCGGAGACCGCGTGAAGGGATTGGTGGAATTGGCGGATTCACTCGCGGGGAAATCCACTTGAGCACCGTCTATCTCGTGCGCCATGGGCAGGCGGGCACGCGCGACGCTTACGATTCGCTTTCCGAGTTGGGAGAGCGTCAGGCGCGGCTACTGGGCGAGCACTTCATTTCACAGGGAATCCGATTTGCCTCCGCCTATGCAGGAGCACTGACGCGGCAGCAGCAGACCGCCGAGCAGATCCGTGCAGTCTATGCCAACGCGGGGGTTGGTTTCCCCCCAGTTCGCGTTGATTCTGGATGGGATGAATTCGATCTCGGGCGTGTGTATCGCGAGATTGCTCCGCGTTTGGTTGTGGAAGATTCTGAATTTCGGCGCGAGTACGAAGAAATGCGCGAGCAGGTTCGCATTAGTGGAGCCCGGATCAGCGGAGCCGCGCACGCCGACAGAATTCATCGCAAATGGCTGCCCTGTGACACCAAAGTCGTAGAGGCATGGCTCTCCGATCGCTATCCGTATAGCGGCGAAACTTGGGACCAGTTTCGCGAACGCGTTGCGGCCTGCCGGTTGAAGATGCTCGACGCGCGGCAAGAGAACATTCTCGTGGTTACGTCGGCCACGCCGCTTGCGATTTGGACTGGCCTGTCACTGGAGATTTCCGATGAGCGGATCATGCGGCTCGCCGGGGCAGTGTATAACGCATCCTACACAATCCTGCGTTTGCGAAAAGAGCAGCTACGGTTATTTACCTTCAATGCGGTGCCGCACCTCAGCGCCCCGGGGCTGTGCACCCACCGCTAAGGGGATTCCGCGCACTGCTTAGAACGGACCGCTACCTTATATATAGTAGCGAACTACCCACTCAGCTACGCAGCACGGCTTGTCGCTACCCTGGACTTCCACACTCGCATCAAAGACTGCTTCCAGCGCATCAGGCACGTCTTTTAGCGATTGAAGAGTGAAGCGAACCCGAATCTTAGAGGCGGCGCGGACTGCAGAAGGGAACCGAACTCGATTCAAGCCGTAATTGACGATCATGCGGATACCGCCTCGGATCTGAATTGCCTCCTTCATAAACCGGCTCAGCAACGACAAGGTCAAGAACCCGTGAGCAATTGTGGTCCCATAGGGAGACTCACGCTCGGCACGTTCGCGGTCCACGTGGATCCACTGGCGATCCTCGGTAACTTCAGCAAACTGCTCGATTCGTTCCTGGGCGATGGGGAACCACTCCGTCCGGGTGAGTTCGCGACCTACCAAATCTCTTAGGAAATGGGGCGTTTCCAGGACAAGCGGCACTGGTGTCTCCTCTCGATTTTGCCGCATCTCGTATCTCTGTTCTCTGTCGAAAAGATTCACACGAGAGCTGCAGCAGGAACTACTACTTCCTGCGTGAGGGACGCGTGACACGACGAGCGCTCGGCACAACACTCGGCACGCGGGCGGAGGCCGGGGGCCGAGGTCCGAACAGCAGAAGGATTGATGAACATATAAGTAACGATCGCCGTTCCAATCGCCCGCCCATGTTCATCGGTGAGATCCACGTTACCTACACAGCGTGGAGCCGATGCGAAGAAGGTGCGACCGGGCAAAGATGCGGCCTTCCCTCACTGGTAGAAAGTAGCTGATCTTTAACTCCACGGTGGTGATCCGACGCCCCCCACGGAAGTGGCGCTGGATGGCACCGGCCACGGCTGGGTCGGCCAGGGCTGCAGCGATACCGCCGTGGGCTACCCCAGCCCCGTTTCGCAAGTCGTTGCGAAGCGCACAGTCGATCGTAATGCCGTCGCGGTGTACCCGGTGGAGTCGCATCCCGAGCAAGGTATTGAACGGCACGCTGGTTAAGGAATCGCAAAGTTGTCGAAGGGTCATTTCTTGTCACCCAAGGCTTGCGGCCCGCTCCACTTCCTGAGTTCCAGCTTCGCGATAGCTTCCGTGTGCACTTCGTCCGGGCCATCGGCCAAACGCAGTGTGCGCACATTCGCCCAGGCGCCGGCCAGAAAGGTATCCTGAGAGACGCCCGCACCTCCGTGAGCCTGAATCGCGCGGTCCAACACTCGCAGACAGACATTCGGCGCCACGACTTTGATCATCGCGATCTCGGCGCGTGCTTCTTTGCTTCCGACCGTGTCCATCATGTACGCCGCTTTCAAAGTCAGAAGACGTGCTTGCTCGATCTCCATGCGGGATCGCGCAATGTCGGCCCGTAGGGTGCCTTGCTCGGCCAGCGGCTTACCAAAGGCCACCCGCGCCTGCACTCGCTTACACATGGCTTCCAGGGCCCGTTCGGCCACGCCAATGCAGCGCATGCAGTGGTGAATGCGCCCCGGACCTAGCCGCCCTTGGGCAATTTCGAAGCCTCGTCCTTCGCCGAGCAACATGTTCGAGACGGGCACGCGAACATTTTCAAAAGTGATCTCGCCGTGCCCGTGCGGCGCATGGTCATAGCCAAACACCGTCAGCATGCGCTCAATCTTGAGCCCGGCGCTATCCATCGGCACCAGCACCATCGACTGCTGCTTATGGAGCGCGGCCGAGCGATCTGTCTTTTCTGTGTCAGTTCGGTCTGTGTCAGTTCGCCCCATAAAGATCGCGACCTTGCAGCGCGGATCGCCCGCTCCGGAGGACCACCACTTGCGGCCATTAATGACATACTCGTCGCCCTGCCGAACAATACTCGCCTCGATGTTGGTTGCATCCGATGAGGCGACACCGGGTTCCGTCATCGAGAAGCACGATCGAATCTCACCTGCAAGCAGAGGCTTGAGCCAGCGCTCTTTTTGCTCCGCGGTGCCGTAGCGGGCGAGCACTTCCATGTTGCCGGTGTCGGGCGCCGAGCAGTTGAACACCTCCGGAGAAATAAAGCTGCGCCCCATAATCTCGGCCAGAGGTGCATATTCGAGATTCGTCAACCCCACCCCATGCTCCGGACCCGGCAGGAACAGATTCCAAAGACCAGCGGCGCGGGCTTTGGGCTTGAGTTCCTCAATTACGGCCGGCGGCGACCAGCGGTTGCGCTCGATCTCATCGTGGTAGCGCTGCTCATTCGGATAAATGTGCTCACCCATGAAAACCTGTACGCGCCGTTGCAGGTCCTCGACTTTGCTGCTGAACGAGAAATTCATGTCTGCCGCCTGTCTCCTATTTACCCGTGAAAGCAGCGGGGCGCTTCTGCACAAAGTGTGCGACCCCCTCTTTGAAATCCTCTGTGCGGAAACACGCCATCATCTCGCGCACGGAAGTGTCGAAAGCTTCCGCGAGCGGTTGCGATATGGCCTCGTACACCTGGCGCTTGATTATGCGCAACGAGCGCGGGCTCACCGTGGAAGCCAGTTCTTGGGCAGACTCCTGGGCTTTTTCGAGAAAAGTTTCGTGGGGAAAAACTCGATTCACCAACCCCATGCGCAGTGCTTCGGCGGCATCGATAGTGCGGGCAGAAAACAACAGGTCGAGCGCGTTTGCAATTCCAATGATCCGAGGCAGCATCCAGGCCATTCCATACTCGGCAATCAGCCCGCGCCGCGCGAATGTGGTGCTGAAGCGGCTTGCGTCCGAGGCCAGCCGCAGATCGCAATAGAGAGTGATAACCAAACCAAGGCCAACCACCGGCCCGTTGATGGCGGCAATCACCGGTTTCCCGATCGCCGGGAAATACGAGTATTTCTTCTGAAAATCCGAGTCCGCGCCTTGGCGGCGATTGGCGCCGTCGCGCAAAACCTGCTCGCGGTCCCGGTCATCCAAGTCCCGATCATCCAAGCCGCGTTCCGCCACCGCGCTCAGCAGCGACATGTCAGCGCCTGCGCAAAAGCCCCGCCCGGCGCCTGTCAATACGATCACGCGGACCTCGTCGTCCTGCTCGGCGTTCTCCATGTGCGAGCGCACTTCGCTTTCCATCAGCGCAGTCCAGGCGTTGAGTTTGTCCGGCCGATTCAAAGCAATCGTGGCCACTCGATTGGCTACGTTATAGAGGGTCTCCTGAGCTGGCATGACGGGCGATTATATAGAATCACGTTGCGTTAGTCACTAACATGTCATAGCGACTATCGAGATACGGAAGAGATCAATCGAATTAATTGACGCATACTCGCGGCATCCCGTGGGCTGCACAAGAGGCGCTATTCTGCGCCGGATTGAACAAGCCACAGAAGCGACACCAACGAGGTAGTGATGCACACTCGCCGCAGCCTGCTGGCCAGCGCCCGCGTGGGACTGATCTTCCCGCTCGCCGCCCTGAGTGGTGCGGCACAGGCCCCAACCGCAGGGACTGAAATTCCCATGCAGCGCTGTGATCGGCTGCCGGCCGTGATGTTGCAAGTGGACAAGGAGGAAAAGGGCTTTCTTGTTGATACGGCCGCGACCTCCTTCCTTAACGCGAAGTCATTCATCGGAGGGCACGCCAAGGAGGTGCAGATCCACTCCTGGAATGAGACGATACTTCACGCCAGCGATATTTTTATCAGGGAGCATTCCAGTTGTGCTTTATGCCACACCAGCCGAGGAGTTGGTCGGGGCCGTCCTGAAGATGCTCGGATGACACATGACGGAGACTGCGAGTTCGTCAAAATCGGATAGTCTCTTCCGCTTGGACTTCATTAATGAAACGGGCATTGAACCGAGTCAAGAGGACTATATGAATCTGTCCGACCCTTGAGTCGACGCTGCGAAGGCCTACTTGGATTCGGACGGGAAGCCTGTCAGTTCTGCCAGTACGCAGGGCAAAGGATAACCCTTAGTGTTACCCGGTACCAATCTCTCGTTTCCCAAAGGACATCGTATGAAGCAACATAGTATTAGATCGATCGTGGCCTGCACATCATTGTTGGGTATTCTGAGCGTCGGGTTGGCGTTCGGGGAGTCTAATGGCAAGAAAGTGAAAGTGGAAGGACTGATTACCGGACGAGATGGAGAAAGTCTTACCCTGAAGTCGACCAAAGGATCGGGCAACATCGTTGTGGTGCTGACTGACGATACCAAGGTCCAACAACCGAAGGGCTTGTTGAAATTACGGCACTCGGAACAGTCTATGACCGCTCTGATACCAGGACTCAAGATTCAGGTCGAAGGAACTGGCGACGAAAGTCGAGTGGTTGCAAAGAGCATCAGCTTCAACAAGGATGATCTGCAACTTGCCGAGACGATTCAAGCTGGGTTGAATCCGACACAGCAACAGCAGGCGATCAACAAAGCCAATATTGCCGCCAACGCACAGGGCGTTCAGGCTAACAAAGAAGGCGTCGCCGCGAACCAGCAACAGGGTGCGGCCAACGCAGCCGGCATTGCTGCCAACCAGCAGCAGATTTCGGCAAACCAGCAGGACATTCAAGCCACCTCCCAACGCTTCGCCGACTTGTCGGAATACGACACGAAGGCCAAGGCAAGTGTCTATTTCGCAAGTGGAAGCTCTAAAATCTCAGACAGCGATCGAGCCGCTTTGACACTACTGGCGCAAAACGCCACCGGTCTGACTGGCTACCTCATCCAGGTTAAGGGCTACGCCGATTCAACGGGCAACGCCGCGATGAACCAGGTGTTGAGCATGGATCGAGCCCAGGCAGTTGTTGCCTTCCTGCTGCAGAACTGTCACATTCCCATTCGCCACATCGTCGCGCCAGGAGCTATGGGAGAATCGGATCCCTCTGCCCCCAATGAGTCTGCGGATGGACGTGCTGAAAACCGCCGCGTCGATGTGAAGGTGGTGGTAAATCGCGGGGTGGCCGGAGGCCTTTAGACCGTACCTTAAGTCAGGACTATCGTGCGTGTTGATTCACTGAGGGCGCGGAAGTGGGCGTGCTGAACGCTCGCCGCGCCTTTTTAGGGTGAGATTGATCGATTGAACCTGCACGGATCAGATCCCGCAAACGCACAGCTAGAGGACCGAGCACAGGTCAGACTGTCGCTTCTGACAGTTCCATGTGCGCCAATCAAGCCGCAGGCTACTTGTCCTTTCGGGTAATACCCCTGCCCACCTTCTATTCGGGCGGGGGGCTTCTCATCGAGAACCCTCTGAGTGAGGGTCTAGTTTTCTCGTGTGAGAAAGGGGCCTCTGAGTACTTGTGCTAGGCCCCAAAGTCAGTTCGTGATTGGCTCCCTTTTCGCTTGTCGCTCGAAGTAAAATGCAACTCCTAACGCAAGAATCAGGGCCGCGATGACCTTCCGAGCCATGGCGATTAGCGCGACCTCGATGACAATACGCACGTGAAGCTTTCAACGTCCCAAGCAGGTCCACTCCGATCAAGATCAGCAGGAAATATCCAAAGATTTCGAGCAGGCCTTGCACTGGAATGAGAAATCAAGGCGGCTTCCATATCTCTTGAGCGATCAGCCCGCCCAGGTGCGCGGTGGAGAGCATGATGACAACGAGGAGCATTCCGGCGAGCGCCCAGACCGTCAACTTTTGAATTTTAGCGAGCAGCGTGTCCAACAAGACCCCCTTCGTATTCGTTGCTAAGCGACCCAGAGGCATGCGCCCCGCTCATACGATCTGTCAATCGTGGAACGCGGCATCGTGGAACGCGGCGGTGTTCATGCTCCTCCCAGCACGGATCACGCGGCGTGCAGTCGCCTGCTACTACTGACAGTTAGATCCTGCCTCCGCTTGAGCGAGAATCGCAGTTGGCCCTAGTGCCTTTGCCACTGCGGGCACCATCCGGGATAGCATAGATCTCATCGCCTTTCTTGAATTGTGTTACCCCAGGACCTATTGCTTCGACGCTACCGGAAACATCCCAGCCGGGAATGTAAGGCAGGGGAAGCGGAAAGACTTGCTTCACATGGCCTGCTCGCGCTTTCCAGTCGATCGCATTTACCGAGGCAGCATGGACCTCTATCAACAATTCACCAGATCCCGGTGTCGGGCGTGGTGCGTCTTCAAAGTGGAGCACTTCCGGGCCGCCATAGTTGTGGACTTGTACTGCTTTCATATTTTCCATTCCGCAATCTCCTAAGGCGAGACATATGAAATGTCTCGAAGTAAAAGTTGGAGTGACCGAGCCCTCCATGCCGAAAGAGGCTCAGCGGCGACAACGTGGGTTGCAGTTTTAGCTCGCACGGGAGAGTCCAGCTCAGGGTAGCTTGTCGAAAAAGAGATAGACCGAAGCAATGCGACCGTTGCGGGCGACGATAAAATCGGTTCCCGCGTAAACTGGTTGTTTGCCGGGAGTGCCAGATACCCATCGAACCCGTCCGGCATCACCTAATTCCTCGGGAGGGAGGAGGGGCTGATATTCGAAATCTGGATGTGTTGCTTTTATCACAGCAGCAATACGATCAATCTCGTCACGGCCACGAAATATACCGCCTTTTGGGTCATAGAATACTGCATCTTCGTGAAAGATCTCGTCAATTGCAGCGCGACGACGCACGGGGTCATTTTCGCCAAATACGTCGCTCAGATTACGAAGCAGCAAGGTCGATATGCTGTAGGACATGGCTTGTCTCCTCTCGTCATCGAGCGGCTTGCGATATCTCGACCCGGAATGCCTCTCTTGCGGACGGCCCGCTCCGCAGAGGTTGGCTTCTGGCGGCTAGGCCTTCACGAATTGATTGTCGAGAGCAATGGTGATTTCCTCACCGACGAGAATGCCACCAGTCTCAAGGGCAGCGTTCCAGGTCAAGCCGAAATCCTTGCGATGGATCTTAGTGCTCGCCGAAATCGCGACTCGGGTGTTGCACCAGGAATCCTTACTGGGCGGCATTGGACCCTCCACCGCAAAGTGGACCTTGCGGGTAGCGCCGTGGATCGTGAGGTCGCCTTCGACCGACAACTCTCCAGCGTGGACCAGGTCGAACGCCTGATATGTTCTAAGCCCTGAACTGTTGTTGTGGGCTGGTCCCAGGCTGATTAAATACGTAATCGTCTCCGACAAAGCCTGCGCTTCACCGTTTCTGCGGCGGCGGTCTGAGGTTCAGAAGTGACTTCCCGTAACCAACAGGAATGGCGAAGTTCGAGCCGCCGAACTCACGCACCATGGCAAAATTGATTCCGATAACTTTGCCCTCGTCATTGAAGAGGGGGCCACCCGAGCCGCCCGAGGTGGTTTGGGCGTCATAGACGATCTTGTCAGGTAGTACGTCGCCAATGTGCCCCTGAGTGGTGACGGGTCTGATCAGGTGACGACGGGCCAGTTCCTCCATCACCTGCTTTGAGTCACCTTTGGATGCGGTGGCGATGGACTGGAGGGTCTCTGCTCCCGCCCGCGCCAGAATTGCATCTAGAGCCGTAGGATATCCAAGCAGCACGACGGGTCCGCCGCTGACTGCCGAACGGCGGCCATCGGCAAGGGCTATCTGTTTGATTCCGAGTCGTGAAGTGTCTGCTTTTAGGACTGCAACGTCAGCGGTGGAGGAAATCTTTTCGGTATTGATGGCAATGCCATGCGGGACTCCCGGGAAATAGGCAGTCATCTCCACGGTTACCGGCTCAAGGCCTTGATCGAGCATTTCCTTTAAATCATCGTTCTCCCACCATGGTTCGGCCACGTGATGATTGGTGAGGATTTGTCCAGTTGTGGAGGCGAGAAATCCGGTCCCAAAAGCATCCAAGTGTACTTCCGGCCCGCCCCCAGTGAGGCTCAAGAGCGGGTTGTCATGTTCGTCCGTCTTCGGGGCGCCACTGCTGGTCATCTCAGCGTAGTGCAATCTCAATCCCGTGGTGTGCTCTCGGAAGGCAAGCACAATGTGGATAAGGCAGACGCTGGGCTCGTAAGATTGGATGATCGTCTGCGCCACTTTGCCCTCGCTCTCGAGCTTTTGAAGACGGGTTTCCACTGCCGCTAACTGATTTTGCAAAGCAGACGTGTTCTCGTCTTTGCTGGCTGCAATCTGCGACCGCAAGTCCTCGCTCCTTTTCTGAAGTTGCACTTTTTGTGGATCGCTCGCCAGGGATGGACCGTGTTCGCTCGCCTCAAGACCCCGGCGAGAGCTCTCGATCAACCGTTGTTCGGTCAGCATGCCAGTTTGCAATCGAGTGATCGCAGCGTAGACCCGGGTATTCTGTTGTTGGTTGTGGCGATACAAAAGGAGGAAGACCAGCGCAGCGACCACAAGCACGGCCATTGCTGTTAGCCCACCCGCCCGGAGAGTCCGCCGTTCCTCGTTGACCGCGGTCACCACTTGCAGGGTAGCGTTTCGATTCTCCTCGGCAATGCGCAACCGCTCGCGAAATCCCTCCGCAACGGATTTATCCCGCAGTTGGGAACGCACCCGCGATAGCAATTCGTGAGAGTCGAAGGGCAGTGACAGTACATCGTCGGCACCAAGATCAAGGCCCCGAGTACGCTCGGTGGATCCTCCCGGCGAGAGCATCACAACGCGAATATGGTGAGTCTGCTCGGAACCCCTGATTTCGGAGAGGAGGTCACAGCAATCGAGCTGGGGCGGATCCGCACCCAGGACCACGACGTCAGGATCGAAGGCGACGACCGCTTTCATTCCTTGCTGGTAGACGCTCGAGACTACATATCCCGCTTCGCGCAGCACGGCGACGATTTGCTCCCTGAGAGCATCATCGGATTCCACCACTAGCAATTTCCCAGCTTCGGAGTTCATAGCAGCCAGTTCTTAGGATGGTGCCAGACCGTTGGGGGATTCACTTCGACCAGATTTTAAACGCTCCCGCTGCCGTCCCTCCTTCAGTACCCGATTCTTTCGAAGTTTGCCGGCCGGGGCTCGGACTCCGGTGAAGGGCGCTGGACGATCAAAGCGGCGATCGACGAGGCCGTCCCCGCCCCGGTTCTGACCACGGCACTTTACGAGCGATTCAGTCGCGGGGGAGGCAGACTTTGCCAACAGGCTGTTATCGGCGCTGCGTTAACAGTTTGGCGGACACCTGGAGAAATCCGACGACAAGTCTAAAGTAGCTTAACGAGCGTCGTGCTGGGCGCAGAATGGTTCTGGCATTAGTCAGTTCGGCTCGATCTCCGGTACGGCTACCACGTGTCGACTCACTACTTGAGAGCCAATGTCACCTGCCCCAGATGGTAAGACAGGTGATTTGTTCGACTCAGCAAGACAGCCAATCGGTTCCGGGTCGGATCTTTGGCATAGTCTTCGTCGGACATGGCGCGGTGCTGCAGCAACCACTCGTCCGCCGAGAGAGACTGAAACTGCGAGAGTAATTTCTCGTTCACTTCATCCCAATATTGTTTCAACTGTCCTGCCGAAGGTATCTCTGCTACCGCTTTGTCGGAATTGTCTATGAATACGGCATCCAGTTCCGGATGCAGCCGGGGTCCCAGGCCCAGAATCGAAAACATTCTGTCGTGAACTGCAGTGAGATGTCCCAACAGATAGATGACACGGTTCTTTCCCGGTGCCACTTCCCGCAGGAGTTGTTCTTCCGTCAGGCCTGAAAATATCGTGTCAGCTCTGTCCACGACGAGCCGCCAGGAATTGATCGCCACTTTCACCGGTAATTCGTGAGATGTCATTTGAACTCGTTTCTTTTCTCCCGCCCTCTATCCTGCCGCCAAACGTGAGAACGGCCTGCGGCACAGCTCAATGCTGAACAAGGTTGGGTGTATAAAGGTGAAAAACCTCCCGGTATGGCTCGACCGGATAGCCCTTCGCTTTCCAAGCTTCGAAGCCGCCTTTGAGGAATTTGATCTTGAAAAACTGCAAGTCCAAGGCTCGACGCAAGATGGCCCGGCTAGTCTTATCTCCGGGACAAGTACAGTAAACGATCGCCTCTTTGTCCTTAGGGATCAGGCTCGGCGAGGCCAACACCTCCGCCGGGGGGATCCTTCGAGCGCCTGGAATAATCTCAGAGTGAGCTAACAGATCGAGCGGCTGGCGGACATCAAAGAGGGCCACCTCCTGGTGCGAGCCCAACAGGGAATAGAGTTGTTCGGGAGAGATGGCGTGTTGCTCCATCGTCCATCGTTGATCCCTGCTCCGTCTCTTCCAAAAGATTGTAGTTAGCGATAGTACGAGCACGACAACACAAATTAAGGTTAGGATCATGGTCATTCCGCTGTCCCCCCAGCTCTTCCTGCACCAGATTCAATCGGCAGCCAAGAAGATTCATTTCCGTGTTAGCTCCTGTTCAAAAATGCTGCCACCGAATCGGTCGCATGGTTCGTGGCAGCGAGCGAGGGTATTTCGCTTTTATGGCGGACCCGGTCCGATATGATTCCCTCGTGACGTCAGGTAGGCCGATGTTCTCGGGCGTCCTCAGAAGCCCCGACCGTTCCTGTGGGGTGCCTGAAATCATGACGAACTTGTTCTTCGTGTTTTAAGACTCTGCTGAGTTCCAGCAGGATCTCCAGCAACTCATCGGGATCCTTTGCTTCGAGTGCCGCGATGCACAACTCTCTCCAGTTCTTGCGCCGTTCTCCAGCCATAGACTAGTTACTCCAAAGTCTGCCTTACGAGTGATAGATACTTGTCGGATTCCGCCAGAGCGCATGCACTACAAATCCTTTGGACGATTGGATCTCCAATGATTGGGCAGCCGGGGAAGACAAGGGAAGGGCATGATTGCCCGGCTGCCCAGGCGCGACTAAAAATGGAAAACGATGCCGGCGGATGGTTGGGCTGTGTGCGTCCAGCTATCGGTGTTCAGGGAACGGAGTCCGAAGTCCGGGCTCTTGTACACGAACCCTCTGTACTCAGCCCGCAGCGACAAGTGGCGCGTAAAAGCATAATCGGCGCCACCACCGTACAGGAAGGCACCTCTTCCTTGAGTACTCGCACCAGGCACGGATCCGCCAAAATTGCCCGTGGGATCAAAGATAAGACCGCCGCCCCCGGCGAGCGCGTAAGTGCTGATTCCTCTCAGGCGCAGTGGAAGTTTCACCACGACATCGCCGGTGACAGCGTGTACGTTGGCCTGGACTCTGGATTCCCCGAGGCCGCCCCCGAAATATTTTTCAGTGTTTCGGTCGTATCCATAGTTGCCTTCTGCCGCGAGCCAACGGTTGAAGTTGTAGCGGTACCCGACTTGGAATCCTCCGGTGTCGGTGGTGGTTCGAGAGATTCCCTGTCCGTTCGTGTCCTTGGTGAAAAAGCCTGTGCCTTGCAGACTGATCTCCGACCCGTTTTCCTGAGCCGTGGCCCCGATAGTCATGAGAAGGGCAAATCCTGCGAGCAAAATAGCTGTCCTACGCATCGTCTCACTCCTTTGATACTTCAAATATGTACCCACGATTCCCCCGATCGCTCTGGTTGGCGTTACGAGAACCGCATCCCGCAATCAGTTGCGGCACCTGGGTTGCCAAAGCTACGCCGAGTCGGCTCTATCCCGAAATGCCTGATTAATCGAGGATTGGACAATTGCAGCTACAGATGGACCCCGTGCTGTCGAACGTATCGCCAATCGGTTTGACACATGACGAAACCGATGACATTTTGCAGAAGCTTTCTGGCGTGTTCCCACATCAGATGAAACATATCTTGACGGGAGGGGCCTTTTGGCGATTGGGTGCCAGTGACCGATCTGTTCGTAAGCAACTTGTGAGAAGTGGCAGGAGTCTATGAGCGCCTTATCCGTGACCATCTCAGACGAGCACACGCAGCGCTACCAGGCCCTGCTGCGCGCAACAAATGCGATTGGCACCAGTAGCGACTGTGATGCCGCGGCTGAGACGATCGTTGGAGCGCTGCGGGAGGTCATTGCCTTCGACTATCTGGAGCTCGTCGTATTCGAGAGTCACAGCTGGACAGTGACGTGGCATTTGCTTCACTCAAACGGTATAACGCAACGTTTGGGGTTGTCAGAGGTCGTAGTGAATGGCACGCCGATTGAGGCGGTGCACGCGTCTCAGCAAGCTCTCGTCGTCGCCAATTGGAATGAAGAGCCACGCTTTCGGAAGCACGGCCAAATCTTGAGCAAACTCGGTATTGCAGCTACGTGCGTGTTGCCGCTGGCGAGGGGACAGCGGCGCCTCGGCGTGATAAGCGTAGGCACATCGCGTGCGAATGCCTATTCCGAAGACGAAGTTCGCTTTCTCTCCGTGGTTGCCGATCAGATTGCTCTGGCCATTGACGCTGCGGTGAACTTCTATTTGTCGCGACAGGCGCAGGATCGGTTGAAACTTATCCTTGGCCTGACCAACCAGGTCGTGTCGAATCTGAATTTTCAGGAACTGCTGCGAACAATTTCTGCAAGTGTTCGCGAGGTCATGCGCTACGACGCCGCCGCAATCATGCTGCCCGAGCCGGACGGAGCGCATTTGCGGGTGCACGCTCTGGACTTCCCAGAGGGTAAGGGAATTTTCAAAGCAGAGGTTTTGATTCCCATCGCGGGCACGCCACCCGGGGAAACCTTCCGCAGTGGAAAGCCGTGGGTCGTGAATGGGCTGGAGCCTGAACTATATCCAGATCTGTACGCGAAGGCCGCGAAAGAAGGCATGAATTCACTGTGCGACCTGCCCCTCATCAGCCGGGGCCGCACGCTGGGCGTGCTGGCGGTAGCGAAAAGGGAAGAGAAGGCCTTTGATCGAGAGGACATGGATTTCTTGTCTCAGGTCGCGCAGCAGGTCGCGATCGGAGTGGAGAACGCGCTGGCGTACGGTGAGATCGCTGATCTCAAAGACAAACTCGCCCAGGAGAAACTGTATTTGGAGGACGAGATCCGTGGCGAGATGGACTTCGAAGGAATTGTGGGGCAGAGTTCGGCTCTCCGCCATGTATTGAAGATGGTCGAGACGGTAGCTCCCAGCGACTCGACGGTATTGCTTCTCGGTGAAACCGGTACCGGCAAGGAGTTGATTGCGCGTGCGATCCATGAACGCAGCCGGCGAAAGGAGCGAACATTTGTAAAGCTCAACTGCGCCGCCATTCCGACCGGACTGCTCGAGAGCGAGCTTTTTGGACATGAACGAGGCGCCTTCACCGGCGCGATCGCACAGAAGATCGGACGTCTCGAACTGGCCGACAGGGGCTCACTGTTCCTGGATGAGGTCGGAGACATACCTGTCGAGATCCAACCAAAACTGCTGCGAGCCTTGCAGGAACGTGAATTTGAAAGACTGGGCAGCAATCGAACCCAGCAGGTGGATGTACGGCTGGTGGCAGCGACCAATCGTGATCTGGAAAAGATGATGGAGGATCGCGAGTTCCGCAGCGACTTGTACTATCGGTTGAACGTGTTTCCGATCCGCATTCCACCTTTGCGCGAACGCCCGGAGGATATACCGTTGCTGGTTCGCTACTTCACCCAGAAGTATGCCCGCCTGATGAACAAGAAGATCGAATCGGTTCCCACCCACGCCATGAAGAAACTCTCGAGTTGGCATTGGCCGGGGAACATTCGTGAGCTGGAAAACTTCATCGAGCGTTCCGTGATCCTTACCCACGGCACCGAGTTGCAGGTACCAATCTCTGGTCTAACCAATAACGGAAAGACTACTCCGATGGCTGGGACACGCGAATCAAATGAGCGGGACGAGATCGTCCGTGTTTTGAAAACGACCAATGGGCGGGTAGCAGGCCCCAATGGTGCAGCAGCCCGCATGAGCCTCAAACGTACTACCTTAATTGCCCGCATGAAGAAGCTGGGCGTCGATCCACGGCGAGTGTCGTAAGGTTCGACCACCTCCGGAGGTCAGACGGTAGCTCCCACGGCTGCGCAAGCGCGGGGCAGCTTCCAGCCTTGCTTATTGCAGTATCCTCTCCGACCTCGGACGCCAGATTTAGACGAGTGTCCGACCACCCTAATGTTGCGTCTGCATTTCGCACCTCTACGAAGATCCGTTTTGTCACTGTCTCGACAAGTGTCAATGGTGATTTTGACATCCGCTGACACCAGGCTGCGACGGTTTTACTCCAGTCATTGATTTCAGCATTTTGCGGGTTTATGGCTTTGGCATCTGTATTGCGTGCATTAATGAGTCGTTCGATCCGCCCATGTTCAGGATTTCCGTAGTCGATACACCGTCGCATCGCAGGTTAGTGGTGGAGGGAAGACTCAGCGGTCCGTGGGTAGCTGAGCTTCGAACCAGCTGTAGAAATGCACAGCGCGATTTGGAAGGACGCAGGCTGGTTATCGACTTGAGTAGCATGACCGTTATCAGCCGGGAGGGAGAAGACGCGATCGTCGACCTGATGAAGGAGGGCGCCAAGTTTTCCTGCGCTGGCGTTCTTACTCGACACGTGCTAAAGCGACTGGCCCGGAGATGTCGATGCGAACCAGACGCAATCTGAAAAAGTCGCTGAAAACACGACGGGCGAGGTACTTTGTCGATTTCCAGTGACCTGAAACGACTGTTAAGAGAAAGAAGGAGGTGACCATGCGGGAGCAAAAGCGCATCACCAGAGCCGGGGAGTACGCAACCACCGATGATTTCCGTCGGATCTTTGACGAAAACATGAACAGCCTCTACCTGCTCGCGTTCCTGCTTACTGCGGACCAGCGGAAGGCTGAGCAGTGCTTCGTCTCCGGTCTGGAGGATGCGATCGGAGGCAACCCGGTCTTTAAGGAATGGGCGCACTCCTGGGCTCGCCGCGTGATCATCCAAAACGCGGCGAGACTAATCAACTCACGGCCGAACAACGGAAATGGCCGTTCGAGATCTGCTTCGCTGGATAGCGACCGCAAGACACTACCGGCCGAGCGGCACGGGCAGATTCCCGCGGTTCTTGGATTGGAACCCCTCGATCGCATTGTGTACGTGACGACAGTTCTCGAACAGTACTCAGATCATGAGTGTTCTCTGTTAGTGGGCTGCGCACGGCGGGATGTTCTCCCGGCGCGACTTCGCGCTCTCGAGGAGATTGCATGCGAGGCGGAATTGCACGACCGACGATTGCCGATTGCCGACACACAAAACTCTGGATTGCACGAGGACCCTAGTTCTGTAATCGAGTTGATGGCTGTTTCGCCCTCCTAAACGTCACGTCCGTTTACTGGGGGAGATTCAAACGCAAGTGAAACCTCGCAAGCTTTCAAGCACAAAACGAGTGATGTGGATTACGGTGCCCGAACCGAAACCTGCATTCCTCGTACGGGGCATCTCGTGACGTTAAGGTGTCCCAGTCTGATCGCATCGCTTTCCTGATCAAATCATCTAACTTGAAGTGGGTAGTACCTTAGCGGTTTCAGTATTGGATCTTGTGGGTGACTCCCCGGCTCGCATGTTTTAGGGGGCAGGCGCAGATCTCCACTTGGTTGACGACGATTGTCCGCAACTGCACTCTGATGCAATTGCGCAAACCGCCACGCCAGATTCATGTCCCGTTGGACGAGCAGTTCGGAGAGGAACAAGCGCGCTCTCTATGGGAAGGACTCGCGGACGAGCGGCCCAGCCCGGAAGAGGAGTTTCGAAAGTGCGAACTAACGGCGCCCTTGCGAAAATGCACAGCACTGCTATCGCCTGCCGTGCGAAGAACATTTCAGGGGTGTTGGGTGATCCCGGATGCTGTTCCAGCAGTCACCTCTCAAGGAGTCGAACTAGGCTACAACATGGAATCGGAGAGCCTGATAAGTTGGACTATTACGTGCTACGACTCACTTGCATGAGCCCCATAAACCTGGGCAGCTAGAGGTGATGTCGTGGACGAGTTGGTCGATACTTCAGCATGGCGGTACGCGGTAATCAGCGTTCGGTCTGAGCCTGATCGTGAACGGTTGGTTATTGCATATCCCGACGAAGAGACCTTACGGGACCTCATCGCAGCACCTAGTATTGTGGCGCTCGACTACACCTCTCGTGCTGACGCTCTCAAGAATAAAGATCGTTGTGTAACGACCAAGGCTTCTTTGAAGCGGCTGCTGAAGACGGCATCGCTCCACCCAAACATGACCTTTTTGACCAAATGTCGTGCCGAATTGCGGCGACTCGCAAGCGCCTTTAGACGTTCGGGGAGTTCAAGAGTCATGCGTAATCTCGTGCACAACGGTCTCGCTGCGGCTCTTATCTTCGTCTACTCGAGAAATGTACTGTCCTCGACAGTTCGGGCCTTTGTCTCTTTTTAGGATACGGGGCATCTTCACCCACAGGTTCAAGGAAAACGCGCCGGACCCGATCGAGCGACCGCGTTTCTGGGCTTTTCGAGATCAGTCCGAATGGCGCCTTCATTCTCATCTCCAATTCCTGGAGCCAACTGCGCTCCTTGCGTCTTGGCGACTTTTGCATCGCTTCCGGTTTCATGGGCTGGGCTGCCTCGAAACCGTCTAAGGCCAGGTTTGGCTAGAACAGGCCGAGGCTGTTCCTGCTCGCAAGGCTTGTTATCCCCCGCGCTGTCGTTAGCACTTGACTGTCATTGACAGTTCGGCATTTTCGACACAGCGCCGGTCGATCTTTCGATCGAGATCCCTTTATTTCCAGGCATTTGAACCACAACCAGTGTCCGGCCCCTTTTGGAATGCCAGTTGCCTTTAGGCCAGGTGTCAAAGCTCAAAACATGACTCCGCAATTCAAACCGGTGGCATACAAGAATGTCCAGTCTGAACACGATCGGAGCGCCTGCCCGCGGTTGTCCGGCCGCGTAACGCTCCGAGATCGAGACCGAAAACGAAGGTTCGTAAGAGTCGTACCGGCCCTAGCCGCAACGATTGTCATTGCATTCTTTCTCACCACATCGGCAATTGCACAAGAGCGGCAGCATGCCTACAGTGAATACACATATTGGTTCGGTGGAGCTTTTGAAAACGGCCATGCATTTTCGAGCACTGTGGGTGCGAGAAATTATCAGTTCGAGGGTCGCTACGAACGGCTCATCTACTGGAAGGAGCCCTTCGCCGTGCGTTGGGTGTTCGACGCAGTCCCCATGGCACTGGTCGGCGACCCGCACACCAGCAATGGTCACCGTGCCTATGCCTACGGGGTCGGGGGTAGCCCTGTTGGTGCGCAAGTAAACTTCGTTCACTATCGCCACGTCGAACCCTTTCTCACGAGCGGTGGCGGTTTTCTCTACTTCAACCATCGAATGTTTGGAACCACTCAGCAGTTCAACTTTACTGCTCAACTGGGTGGTGGTGTGCAGTTGTTCACATCCAGTCGCCGCACCGCCATTGATCTTGGATACAAGTATCATCATATTTCGAACGCGAATCTGGGAAATCAAAATCCTGGATTGGACTCGCATATGTTGTTCATCGGGGTGTCGTTGTTTCGGTGAGAAACGGTGGAAGATGTCCTCAAATCGTGAAGCAAGAACCATAAAAGGAGTCAACCATGGCGCGTAATTGTCGAGAGCCTATGCGGCTTTTGGTCGCAATCGCGGTGTTTGTCACTGCTCTCGGTGCAGGCAACGCCCAGGTAGTTTCATCGAAGCAGCAGAATATCCTCGAGTCGAACGATTCCAGAGTTGCACATTGTCAAACACCCCGAACTGCGCCGCTTCAAGAGGCCTTCCGGTCGATATGCCTGCAATTGCATCCCCTCGATGACAAAGCCTTGGTCCGTAACATCATCATCATCGGGTTCGTTGGCGGCTTCGTTAAGCACGATGACCGGAAACATCCGGAAGTACACTTTGCATCCCTTCTTGGCAATAGTTATCCCTCCAGTGTTCATGCCGAGGTTTTTGCGAACCACGATGGAAAGGCGGCGCTTCGCCGAGTACTGCAGCTGCTAGATTCGAATGGCGATGGTCTCATAACGGCCAACGAGAAAGAACAAGCGGACATCATTATTTATGGTCACAGTTGGGGCGCCTCTCAGACCGTCACATTAGCTCGCGCACTGGGACGGCAGGGCGTACCGGTGCTGCTGACAATCCAGGTCGATAGTGTTCAAAAGCCCGGTCAAGAGGATTCAATCATCCCGCCTAATGTGAAAAATGCGGTCAACTTTTATCAGACAAAAGGCCTGATACACGGGCGCCCTACGATTCGTGCTGCCGATCCGGAACGGACAGATATTGTTGGAAACTTTCAGATGAGCTATCGAGGTCGTCGAATCAATTGTGACAATTATCCATGGTTAGCTCGTCATTTCAACAAGCCGCATCACGAGATCGAAAATGATCCGAAGGTGTGGAATCACATTGCATCGGTGATCGATTTGGAACTGTTGAAAAGGACGCCAACGGCTGAAGCATCGGTGTCGCCCGAATCGATGCCTTCACAATGAAGCCCGCGATCTGCTCTGTCTAGGTACTCCCGATGATGGTAACGGAGCCCGTACGTCCCCCTGCGTTGCGGCCCGCGCAGCAAACTTCGCACTACCGATTCAGACCACGAGGACCGGCGGTCGGCATAGGCATTCGCCTCCCTTTGGCGCCCTTCTCCGCGCACGTCGCGCGGGTGCGGGCTATGGTGAGCAATTAGCGCCTACAACTCTGCCGAGGATAGCTATTGTATTATCCCATTACGCTCAATACCCTCAATGCATTATGAAAAAGCGCCCCCCTGCAGAAGGTCGAGGCCGGATGTGGCGCCGCCTGCGCTGCGCTGCGCTGTGCAGGGCTTCGCTCCGCTACGGCGGCGCTTGGGGAGTAACTGCTGTGGTGTACGCGATGGGAAGAACTGCAGAAGGACATAGGCAAATCGGCTGGAGAATGGCATTTTAACCTTGAGGGGAAGATAGCCGTTAGCACGAATACTCTCCCCCCAAGGAGGCAACTCAAATGAGTTACGACGTCAAATATATCGGAATGGACGTGCACAAGGAAGCGATTGTGATCGCGGTCCTGAATGAGAGCGGGAAACTGGTGATGGAGTCCGTGATCGAAACCAAAGCCAGCAGCATTCTGCAGTTTCTCCACGGTCTACGGGGCGAGCTGCATGTGACCTGGGAAGAAGGCACCTGGGCCGCCTGGCTGTATGATCTGCTGCAGCCGCATGTACCGCACATTGTGGTCTGCAATCCGCGGCGCAATGCCTTGTTAAAGGAGGGCAGCAAGAGCGACAAGGTGGATGCGCAGAAGCTGGCCAACTTGTTACGCACCGGGATGCTGCGACCGGTCTACCACGGGGAAAATGGGTTACGGACGCTACGCGAGTTGGGGCGCAGTTATCAGACCATCAGCAAAGATTTGACGCGCGTGATGAATCGCCTGAAAGCACTGTATCGCGGCTGGGGCATTCCTTGTGGCGGCACCCAGGTCTATGCTGCACGCGCTCGGGAGGAATGGCTAAGCAAGCTCCCACAAGCCGGGGTGCGCCGCCGTGCCGAGCTGCTCTATCAACAGCTGGATGGATTGCAGGCCTTGCGGCGCGAGGTGCGACCCGAGTTTTTGGCGGAGAGCCGGAAACATAAAGCTGCGAAACTGCTGCGCCAGATTCCCTGCATCGGTCCGATACGAGCCGCCCGTTTGATCGGGCTGATGCAAACCCCGCACCGGTTCCGCAGCAAGCGGCAACTCTGGACCTACAGCGGCCTGGGCATTGAGACCCACGACAGTGCGCAATACCGCTTTGTGAGCGGACAAGTGCAACGCTCCAAGAAACCCCAGCAGGTTCGTGGGCTGAATCGAAACCATAACCATGAGATGAAAGAGATCTTCAAGAGCGCGGCCACCCGGGCCAGCTGTGGCAGGGGACCGTTCCACGATTTCTACACGAGTTTGCTAGCCAAGGGGATGAAGCCGGAGATGGCGCGTCTGACACTGGCGCGCAAGATTGCGGCCATTACCTTAACACTTTGGAAAAAGGAGGAACGTTTCGACGTCGAACAACTGAAGACGCAAGCAGCTTGAGCATCGAATAGAACCCAGGTGATCTCCCAAGGTTTTCATGCCTCGGTGGTAGCCCATCGGTTCTTGCGATGCTCCGGTTCGAGGGAGAGTATCCATTCGCTCATTCAGGCACTCTGTGTGCGGTAGTCCAGCACCGAGTCTCCGGCTCAATCCTATGCCCCCTCGGATAACCGAAAAAAGCTATAGGCCTCGAGCCTCACATAGGATCATGGTTGGCACTTAAGCCAACGATTAGCTTGCGTAGCTTCGGAACCGAACGGCGTCGTGCGCCACTGACTTCATGAAACCGTCGAGTTGGGACAAGCAACTGGGGTTGGCTTTGCCACGGGAAAATGCGGCGAGCCAAAGCGACCAAACCAATAACCCCTCTAAGAATGAGGTGAGGAATGAGGTGGGGCTGGATGCAAGTCACCACACCCGCATCTCTCAGAGGGGCGGGGAGAAGATTTTTTCCTTGACATCCCTTTTCATAGGATGAGCGAAATGGCTGCTTTCGCCAACTACAACTTTTCCACTCCGAATCTGGGCGGAATGAACAACGCGGGACTGACCAGCGGCTTATCCTTCACTTATTTGTTTGGCGGGAATTTCTTAAGCAGCTTGGAGACCGCCTTCTCGACTCTTTTCAGGCTGTCGTTCTTCTGCTCAATATCCAACTTCTGCGATACCGTGCCGCTCCATACTATCTTGTTCATATTCGGGTCAACAAACGTCAACATCAAATTCCCTTCTGGAACGTAAGGTGCCGTCTGGAGATTGTCTGGTCCTGCGGCTCCGGTCCACATCGTCGCGTTTGCCGAAAGCGGGGGACCACTGTAGGTGGGCAGGATGGGGGTCCCCGCCGCGACATTTGAACCGAACCCCATTCCACCGATACAAATCAAGATTAGATCGCCGCCAGAGTCCGTCGCCTCGAAGTGTTTTGCCTTCAGTTCGTTGTAGATCGCCCCCATCACAGTCGAGTAAAGCAAGGGCCTTGTGGGCTGCATGGAAGGTTTAGGAATGGTGTAGGTCTTGTATCGCGAGAAGTCGATAGTTTTGTCGTATCCGACTTCGACTTTCTGACTCAACGCGGGATAAACGACAGCAATCAGTAGTAACGGCATCCAGAGTTGCCGTAGATGCTTTCTTCCAGACATACGACTCCGCCTTCGCAATCCACCTTGGCCGTTATGCCGACAGAATAGTTTTGAAACGAGAGAATATCTAGACACTTGCAACCACTCACGATTGTCGGAGAGCTGCCGGGTACATGGGCACTGTCAAAAATACCAGCTCGCCCAAGCTCTGCGCGTTTAGCAGGTCAACTGGCGCAACACAGCAGTCCCCTGCAATCATGAGACCCTTTCTGAATCGGACGCCGCAAGCGGGCACGAGATCACGTGCGGAAACTCATATTCCACCTTTATCAAAATAGTAACCAGGTTTGCCGATAGGCTCCCCATAAACAACTGCCGGAGTTCTCAAGCATAGCGGCTTTCGGTCACTTTGAGCAGTTAGGCTGCTCCGCGCTAGCGCGAATACAGCTTGCGCGCCAGCAGCGAGATCCGAGGCTATACGACCTTCCGCATCGAGGAGAACGCCCATCGGAGTTCGCTCTCGTGCGTGCGAGGCTTTCTTGGCAAATGCCATAGTCACTGCATAACCACTTACCTCCCAGCCCCTACATCTTTTTGTGAGGAAGCCGGAAATATGCATTTATTTGATTGGTGCCAGAGGCGCGTAGGCGGAACTGCTCAACCGTGACGAGAGACGCGAAAAATGGAGCACAAAGCGGAGCACAATAACTGCCGAATGAGAGCCCTTGAGTCCGACTTGGAGGCTCCGAGTCCGACTGTAAACCCTTGAAAACGAGTCAGGGCGACGAGAGAGATCCTTTTGCCAAACCGTTGTACGGGCTAACACCTGTACCGAGGGCAGTGTCAGCTCGAACCGAACACGCACGATGTCCGCTGCCGGTCGCAGGAAGATCAGCCTGACGCAGAAGGCGCGATGGGCGAAAGCGAAGGGTCACGCACCGAAGCCGAAGCGGACGATCTCACTGGCAGGGCGTAGACGCATCGCCGCGGCGCAGAGAGCGCGGTGGGCGAAGGCGAAGAAGGCGGCGTAACGGAATCAGGCAGAGCCGGGGCGGTGAGGGACGGGCCGCCTTGGTCCTATCATTTGTCGTGGTACCTTGTCACTGCCTCTCCATTGGTAATCTCCTGCTGTTGATCCACCTTCCTCCACCTTCCCGCCGTTGTTGAGTGCGAACCTTACAAATGTTATCGTTCTTCCCGCTTGCACCAGTCTGAATGTTTCTCTGCTCGTCGACTAGCAATACTGCGAAGGACGGCATAAGATGTTGCTCGTCGTTCCCGCACTAGGCTGGTTGTCGCAAAAGAAACAGCATCCACAGGTAGCGAGGTTCTCTGATGGGACCGAACGCAAGTCCGACGCCAAGTCAGACACCCACGCAACTGTCCGCAGCAAACGGGCTGGCGCTTGTTCGCGTGACGATTGGGACAATGTTTGTGTGGGTCTTTTTCGAGAATCTGGGGAAAGGCCTCTACACTCCGACGGGCTACGCCGGTCTGATCAATTACTACATCAAGGCGAGCCACTGCCCCGCTGTCTGGAAGGCAGTGATGGGCCTGGCGGCAAGCCACGCATCGATCGCTGCTCCCCTGCAGGGCCTGACCGAGATCTCTCTCGGTACCTTGCTTGTCATCGGTCTGCTTACCCGCCCCTCGGCATTTGTGGCTTTTCTGTTTCTCGGCAGCCTTTGGATTTCGGAGTGGGGCACCTCGTGGATCTGGGAACTGCTGGTTCCGGTGCTCGCATCGCTTGGGCTTGCCATCGGACGCGCCGGCCGGAGATGGGGCATTGACGCGTGGCTGTCGCAACGATGGCCATCTTCTCCGTGGTGGTGATTGGGTCCGAATCACTTGAGTCACGATCACGTGCGAGTGTCCGTCATCATCCCCACCCATAATGAAGCGCAGGCGATTGAACGCGTTTTAGCGGATCTGCCGTCCGATCTCCCGACGGAGGTCATCGTTGTCGACAGTAACTCGAATGACGGGACGCCCGAGATCGCCGCAAGGATGGGAGCCCGCGTGGTTCAGGAGCCTCGCCGGGGATATGGGCGAGCGTGCCTCACGGGTCTGGCGACGGCAAACGCCCCTGATGTGGTTGTATTCCTCGATGGCGACTACAGTGATCGGCCGTCTGAACTGCCAATTCTCTTAGCTCCGATCATCGAGGGGCGTGCAGACATCACGCTTGGTTCCCGCCTGCATGGGCAGCGTTCGGCTGCCGCGTTGCCTTGGCACCAGGTGTTTGGGAATCGTCTCGCCGCCAGCCTGATCCGGCTTCTGTATGGACTGAACATCACCGATCTCGGCCCGTTTCGCGCCGGCCGCGCAGAGGTACTTCGCGCGCTCGCGCTCGAAGAAACCACGTACGGCTGGGCGGTGGAGATGATCCTGAAAGGCTCGTTGGCCGGATTCCGCGTGGTTGAGGTCCCCGTGAGCTACTATCCGCGTATTGGGAAATCGAAGATCAGCGGTACGCTGAAGGGAACGGTCGGCGCCGGTTGGTTCATTCTCAGCTTGATAGTACGCTATTATTTCCGGTATCGAAACGCCGGTACACCACGGTCGACGTAGGCTCGCCTCAAGCTTTATGGAATCTTCAAGTGAGACCGTGGTGCCTTCCTCAGGCAGCCACCGTGTGCTGGTCATCATGGCGAAAGCGCCAAGGCCGGGCGCGGTTAAGACCCGCCTGACCTCTAGCCTCTCTCCCGAGGCTGTCACTGATTTCTATTGCTGTCTTTTGGCGGACACACTGGCACTGGCGAGGTCATTGAACGACGTGGAAGTTGCCATCATGTGCCCGGACATCGATGCAAACAAATTGGCGCAATTGGCAGGCAGTGAAGTAAGCGTAGTTACGCAGAAAGGTAAAGGTCTTGCTGCAGGCCTCACTTCGGTCTTTGCGCACTTCGCGGAGAGTCACCAAAGTCGCGTGATTGCCTTCAACAGTGACAGTCCACACCTACCACGTTCTGTTCTCGAAGGCGCGTTCGAAACACTGGCCACTCATGATGTAGTCGTGGGACCAACGCACGACGGAGGCTACTATCTCGTGGGGGCGACGGCGTCGCATCCTGCGCTTTTCGTCCACGACGGAATGGGCACCAGCAGTGCGCTGGAGAGACTCCTATCGCGCGCTCGAACTCTTGAGCTATCTGTAGGCTTCGTAGAGTCTTTTTACGATATCGATGTAGCTGACGACCTGACTCGTCTCGCAGCGGAGCTGCGTCTTTCTCCGGCAAGGGCGCCACGTACGGCGGGGTGGCTTAAAGACTGGGAACTGCTGGTGGCAAAATTGCCAACTGGCACGGGAGAACTGTGAAGGTCGCCCCCGAGTGGAGAGTGTACGCACTCGGCGCCACGATTTGCGTGGCGCTAACGATCTGCGCGCGCAACTTCGGCGATCGGGGTGGACCGACCTTCATCGCCTCTTTGACGCTTGCGGGAATCGCCTACCTCTTGGCGGTCCGTGAGTTCTTCGCGACGCAGAGATTTCCGCGGCTCGTTGTCGTCATTGGGCTCGTTTTGGCTGCTGTGTGGCAGATTGAATTTCTCCAGGTGCCCGCTGGCGCTGACGACGACATCCATCGATATGTTTGGGATGGCCGCCTGCAGAGGCTTGGCTACAATCCCTATCTTGTCGTTCCCAGTGATCCTGCCGTGAAGGGGCTGCATACCCCGGAAACCCGCAGCCTGAACAACCCGGATCTACCGAGCCCATATCCACCCGGGGCGCAGCTTTTTTTTCGCGCAGTAACCGCGATTCACGAATCTACCTTTGCGTTCAAAGTGGCATTTGTAGTTTGCGAGATCGCGATTACTTTGCTGTTGCTCGAACTTCTGCGTGGTAAGCAGGGCGCGCACCTCGTTCTGGCGTTCGCCTGGAACCCGTTGTTGGCGGTCGAGGTTGCGGGAAGTGGTCACATTGATATTGTTGGTGCACTATTGTTAATGGCGTCCGCCGCTGCACTAGTGCGCCGATGGCGGGCAACTGCGGCCGTCACACTTGGGCTAGCTATCGCAGTGAAATTCTTGCCGATTGTACTTTTGCCTCTCTATTGGAAGAGGGTTCGCATTCGAGACGCTGCACTGGCGGCAGCCGTGGTCGCACTGCTGTTCGTGCCATTTCTTGAACGAGGCCGCATTCCGACCGGATCGCTTGGCACATACCTCCAGACTTTCCGGTTTAATGGTCCCGTGTTTGCGATACTTGATCGAGTGGCGCCTCCGCAGTTGCTAGCGGCGGTGGCAGTACTCGTCGGACTAGCCACTGCAACCTGGCTGAGAAGCAGAGATCCTAACTGCGCACGCCAACGTGTGATAACCACAGAGAGCACAAAGTCACACGAAGGAGAAGCCACAGGGTTTCCTCCGTGCGACTCTGTGTCCTCTGTGGTTCATGCATCTACGTTTGCATGGCCAATGGCAGCATCTCTTTTGTTTGCACCCGTCGTGTTCCCGTGGTATCTCTTGTGGCTGCTGCCATTTCTGACGTCGGCCTCGACGCTACTGATCATCCTTTGGACTGTGAGCATCATCCCCACATATGTCCAGTGGCACTTGCGCGCGCTTGGGCGTCCGTGGGGAGCACTTCCTGTTTGGGTAATGCTGCTGGAATACGGATGCGTGGCGATAGCTGCTGCAATTATCGCGTTTCGCCGGATCAGCCGACCGGCCACCACAGCGCCCAGCGGACCGGCACAATGAAACCAACCGCACTACTCACGATTTGTGAATCCTGGAGTGTTTGTCCCTCATCATCAACCTGGCTCATACCAGGGTATCGACCAATACCTTTGTCCAATACACTCGTTTCTTCAAGTATGGCTTAATCGCAACAGTCATTGCCCGAAGGAGGACCCTCCATGACAAAACTGGGCCGGTCAACAGCGATCCGATGCCTACTTCTTGGGGTGCTGGTTCTTGCCCCGAGTGCATGGGCGCAGGAGCGCGCGCCAATTCTCGACCAGGTCGCCAAGGCCTATGGTATTGATTCGTGGGATAAAGTCGAGGCGGTCCGCTACACCTGGAACGGAGAGATTACCGGGCTCTTCAAAGCTGCTCACAAGTGGGAGTGGGAGCCCAAGACGAACAAGGTCTCCTTTGAAGGGACCGATAAAGACGGCAAACCCGTCAAGGTAAGCTACGTACGCACCGACCCCAGCACCCAATCCGACGCCGTGAAAAATCAGATCGATCCGAGTTTCATCAACGACAATTATTGGACTCTGTTCCCCTTCCATGCTTATTGGGACAAGAGCGCCAGCGCGATCGATCAGGGCAAGTTTAACCTCCCTGTGGGCCCCGGCATGGCCGAACTGGTCGCGGTGAAGTATCCCGTAGATGGAGGATACACGCCCGGCGACACATGGGATCTCTACGTCGGCAACGACAATCGTGTTGTGTACTTTGTTTACCACCGCGGCGGGGCCAAGCCGCCGAGCCGCGTCCTCGCCTCGTGGGCAGGCTATAAAAAGGCCGGTCCAATTCTGTTCTCAACAGAGCATCGCGGCACCGCCGACGGCAAGCCACTGCACATCTTTATTACTGACGTTGCAGTTAAGCTGACAGGTTCCGACAACTGGATGCCCGCGCAGTAAGTCGCGCACAGGACAACGCTGTTATTAGGTTCGCTCGGAACGGTAAAATAACGCATTCCGATGAGGGTAGATTTCGAACTGGAGATTGGTCGAGAGACATTTGCGTCCGGTCTGCTGCCACAGTTGATCGCTGTGCTGCGCCGCAGTCATCCAGGAGATTTGGTCGCGCTGATCGGCGACGACGAAAGCGTTGGCCCCGAGTTGGAAACGTGGTGCCGGTTCACAGGAAATCCACTGCTCGAAACCACGATCGAAGATGGCCGTCGACGTTGGATATTCCGGTATGGGGCAATTCCGGAACCTGCCGGGATTCCGGCTGAAGAGAATCGGCCTGTCGGTTCGCGACTCTGGCTGTACACGAACTTCGACTGTAACCTGCATTGCGACTACTGCTGTGTCCGTTCCTCGCCCAGCGCGAAACGACGGGAACTAGGGCTCGCACGTGTACAGCGGATCACTGGTGAAGCGGCGGAGCTTGGCGTCAAAGAAATCTTTGTGACCGGAGGTGAGCCGTTTCTGCTGGAAGACATCGGCGACATTCTGCTTTGTTGCGCCGCAGCGGCTCCCACCACCGTGCTGACCAACGGAATGCTGTTCACCGGGCGCCGCGCAGAAAGCTTGCAAGCATTGCCCCGTGATCGGATCGTCCTGCAAATCAGCTTGGACAGTGCTACGCCAGAACTGCACGACCTCCATCGTGGGCTCGGCACATGGGCGCGCACACGCCAAGGAGTTCAGCGCGCTCGTTCTCTCGGCTTTCGAGTGCGGCTTGCAGCCACGATTTCGACCGATTCCGAGGCTGAGGCGTTCCGTCAGTTCCTTGACGAAGAGAAGATTGCGGCGGAAGACCGAGTCATCCGCCGGATTGCGTTGCGTGGCTCTGCCAACGATGGTGTCGCAGTGAGTCGTGCCGATTTAGTGCCGGAGGTCACCATTACAGCCGATGGCGTGTACTGGCATCCCGTCGGCGCTGAGGATGCCGATCTGCTGGTCACGCGCGACATTTTCCCGCTCTCCGAGTCCTTCGCCGCGGTCCGCCGCGCCTTCGACCGCGAAGGCGAACACGGGCATAAGCTGGCGAGAATCTTTAACTGCGCGTGATGCTCGCCTAACAGCGAGGAAGCTTTCACGTTCGTTTGACAATAAACACGGTTTTGTCGTCGATCAAGGCCTCATCGCCATTCTGGCGGAGATAGTCATCCTGCTTTGTCGCGAAATCCAACAACGCGTTGCAGATTTCTCTGGCGGGCTGCCGGTAGTGTTCGCGCATCACCGTCTCAAGTTGCTCGCGCCCTTCCTGGTCGCTGCCGTCGTAAACGCCATCGGTATAGAGGACAAGAATATCTCCCGGACTCATGAGCGTGATCTCAGAGAGATCGGCAGTATTGAATTCTGTTTGCCGTACGTTCAGGGAATAGTATTTCTTAAGATCGGGGTGGTATGCCGGTAGTTGTAATCCAAGCGCAAGGAATTGCACCATGTGGTCATCGTCTATCTTCATGAACTTGCGATATTCCGCGGAGAATACCAGCGGCGGAGGGTGCCCAAAATTTGCAAAACGAAAATGGCCAAGAGGATTTACTTCGCCATAAAGCATAGTCGCGATTTCGCGCGCACCTTCCTTTTCGGTTATCCCCAGTGCGTTCCGGGCTGTCACCGACTGCGCCAGCCGCAAGTTGATATTTTCGAGCAGCATCGGCGTTGTCTTGCCGTATCGGTCCAGTTCGGCGAGCATCAAAGCATGGAATGTGTCGTGAACCGTGGATGCAATCTTCGCTGAGATTACTCCATGCCCCTGCGCGTCGACTACCAGAACTCCGGCGGTCGAATAAAGATCGCGCAAGTCTTCTGCGACACGTAACTGCTCGGAACTCCGTGCGAATCGGTAATCCGCTTCCATCTTCAGCGTATAGCCCGCGGTTCCTCTCATCCATTGCACGTGATCGTCAACCGAATTGCGGACAGCCGCTCCCGGAGGCAGTGGTTCGAGAAATTCCTTTGATAGGCGCTGAGCCTGCTGGATGCGTGCGTCGATGTCATAGCGCTGCTGAAAATTGATGTATTCAAATAGGTCACCGCCCACCGTGCCAGCAGAAATCGAGTTGCCGAACATCTCGATGCCAGGAATGTGGGGAATGGCACCCTCCACCGGCATCAACCGTTCGCGCAAGTATTCATCGATACTCAGACTTGTGCTGATATTCGTCATGCCTAGATTTCTACGCCGACTTGGCGAGTTCCTCGAAGAATCCTTGCCGCGCAGCAGCCTGCCGCAACTCGGCGTAGCCATCCACGTGAGGCGGTAGCCAACGTTGAAGTCCTTCGGCGTCGAGTATCGGGCGATGGACGGGGTTGTCGTAGTTCATCGCTGATAGCGCGTCGACGAAGAGGCGCTCCCGCTCCTGGTCGAGATCGGGACGCGCCGTGAACATGCAATGGTTGTATGCCGGAGAGGACCATATCTCACGAAGGCCGCCTTCGGGCACCAGCTTTTCTCTCTGAACTGTGTTCCAGAAGGGGCTGCCGATTGCGCCGGCGTCGGCCCGCCCGTCGAGGACGGCGCGCACCACGTCCACTTCACTAGTCCCCGTATCACCGTGTTTGCCTAAGTCACTGTTGAAGCGCAGTGCGCGGTAATCTCTTCCCTCGCGTATGCCTTGCTGCTCCAAGAAGTGGACGGGGAGAATGGCTGCATGTCCGCTGTCCCGACTGCCCAGTGCGAGCGTTCGATTTTTTAGATCGGCGAGCGTAGAAATGGGACCTCCGCTGACTGCGACGATCTTGGTCATCCAGCCAAGATCTGTGTCGCGCATGGCGACCGGGCGGCAGGCGTGGCCGCTCCACTCATCCGCTTGCAGGAAGGCGAGGTTTGTATTCCAGGCAATATCGATACGTGGCACGGCATCGCCTGGTTGGGCAAGGAGTGCCATGACCTGGGTCTCGTAGCTCTGAAAGAGCACGATCTCAACGGGAAGATGCGCTTCCTCATGGAAGTAGTTGCGCATGCCCTCCCAGATGGTCACCACTTTCGGAGTGTATGCGACCGCTCCCAGCCAGATTGTTTTGTTCATAACTCTCGCAACTCCTTGGTTAAGTCTGCTTATTTCGTTGTCATCCCGAGCGAGCGTGCTCATTGCGCGAGTCGAGCCCTTGCGTTTCAGAAGAGCGGAATTCCCAATAGCGCCTTGCCAATAAACTCACGCAGAACGTCGCCTGTCGGCGCCATGACCGCGCCAGCATGCGCGTCGCGGAACAGACGTTCGATACCCAAATGCTTTGAGAACGCCGCGCCGCCGCAAGCGCGCATGGCTGCTGAGGTAACGCTGATAGCGACGTCCCCTGCGGCGGCTTTCGTCTCCAGCACGCGCAGCATGGTCGTCTCGCGAGGTTTCTCAAGATGGTCAATCAAGTCGTCGATGCGCGCCGCCAGTCCGTCGGTATCAATCTGCATCGTCGCCAGTTGCGCGCGTAGCGTAGGAAGGCTCTCGCCCAGGCTCTGGCCGAGATGCTCGAATTTTGCGTTCTTGAGGTGCGAGGTAGTTCCGGCAACTGACGCCCGGCACAATCCTAGAGCCACCGATGCCGTCCCCAAGTTAAACAGCGGGAGCACTACGTTGAGCATGGCCGGAAATCCCGCGCCATCATCCGTGAGTTGAAGATTGGACGGGACTTCGCAGTCCTCCAGCGTAATGGGCGCAGAAGCATTGGCCCGGAGTCCCAAACCGTCCCAAGGTCCCGCCACAGCCAGGCCGTGTGTCTGCGCGGGAACAAGATAGAGGGTCGAATCAGTAGGCCCAGTTCCTTCTGGGGCAAGCGACGAAACGATATAGCTCTGCGCATGACCCGCACTGGTAACCCACGATTTCTTGGCGCTGATTCGCACGCTGCCGCCGTTCCGATGTGCGCGGGATAGAGGCGCCCAGAAATGGCTGCGCGATCCGGCCTCACTGAAAGCCAGAGTGGATAAGTGCCGGCCCGCAGAGATTTCTTGCAGTATCGGTGCCACTGCCTGAGTCGCGCCTGGACGCGCCGCCGAGATCGCCGCAGTGCCGAGGATGTGCATGAGATAGACCATGGCAACCGAAGCATCGGTCTCGGAGAGCGTGGCGATCACCGCCGAAAGCGTGCGAGGACCTAACCCTAAACCGCCAAGCTCCACAGGGAGCATCAGCCCAAGCAATCCGGACTCACCGAGCGACACGACCGCCTCAGTCGAGAATCGTCCCGCTTTATCGTTTTGCACTGCGGACGGCGCCAGCACGCGACTGGCGATCTCCTGAGCTTTCAAGGCTGCCGCGTCATGAGTCATGCGCACTCCTGTCATCTCGAACGGATCGAGCCAGAATTGTCGCCGAGGATGCGCGGGGTGGTCAAACAGTCCTTTCTCGGCTGCTGAGTCCCAAGCACAGGCAAGGAAATCGCCAGCCGCGAGTGGTACTGGGGAGTCGGCCTAACGAAGACGACATAGGAATGCTCAAACTTCCGTGGACCATGGCGGGTGGGCTAATAGGCAACATGAGACAATTCTGCATAAAGCAGACAGAACTGATACCAGTGATACCGTTTTACGCGGAAATGCAGCGAATAAGAGAAACTAAACTATAGAAACTCCAGGCTGAGATTGAATCTGCTTGTAACCTGCTAAAACAAAGGGTATTATCGCGGAAGTGTAGGGATTCATCGGCACTTGCTGGAAATGGCAGTTAGAGAATCCCTCCCTCTCCGCCAGACTTTCTACGCTTTTATTTCCTTCCACTTACAGCGTAATCCGAGCTAAAAGGCTCTGCTTACGGATTTCAAGGTATTTCCTCCGAACCTCGGTATTAGGTTCTGCGGGGGAAATATGGCGTTATCGGTGAAGTTGTACAGGGTGGTTGGCAAGGGCAAGGATCGCCGCTACATTCCGATTGATTTGGGGCGGCGGGGGCGGCGCCCGAAGGAAGATTTCACGGGTCCATTCTACTTCCGTTACGGTGTGAATACGAATCCGTTGGCATGGATTTCAAAGCGTCGGTCGAAGCCATGCAGCGCAGGCAGGCTACGCTTGACGCTGTGGGCAGCGGCGTAGCGGTCAAGCAGGATGGCGATCTCAATCGCAAACGAGTGGTGGACGAGGTTAAGAAATTCCTTGCCAAGAAATCCCTTTTAAAAGACCCCAAGACGGTGAAGGCGTACACCGAGCGCTTGGGCTATTTTCTCGACTGGTGCGAGCGTAGCGGCATCAAGCATCTTGATCAACTCACTGTGGGCGACGATCTGTTGTCTTACGTGTCCTTCCTTCGGCAGCGCACAACCACCAGGGACACTCTGTTTGAACCCCGTTACGTCTACAACATCTTCCAAACGTGCAACACATTCCTGCGTGCCAACAGCATCCTTTTTGCTGGCGAGATCCTGGGGCAGTTGGATTACGAAGAAAAGGAAGTCAAGCCATACAAGCCCCACGAACTCAAAGCGCTGTTTCAGGCGGCAGATGACGAAGAAAAATTGTGGATGAGCTATTTCTTGAACACGGGCTGCCGTGAGCAGGAAGTGGCGAATGCGGAATATTGTGATCTGCTCGATGATGTCAATGTCGTATGGGTCTGCTCGAAGCCGCACCGTGGCTTCAAGCTGAAGCGAAAGCAGTGGCAGAACCAAGGACGCAAGTTGCCTATTCCAACCGCATTGATGGAGAAGCTACGGGACAGGATGATTGCGAAAGGTGCCAAACCCGCCGATCTGATCTTCCCCAACACTATCGGCGGCGTGGAGGGACACTTCCTGCGCAAGCTGCAAGCGATTGCAGAGCGTGCGGGTGTAGTGGAGCCAGAACTTCACCGATTCCGAAAGTCTTACGCTGATACGCTCGCCGATGAGGGCTTGCCAGTGCCGACGATCATGAAGCGATTGGGCTACTGCTCTCTGGATGTGACGTTGGCGTACTTGCGAGGTCGGGAAGCTGAGGGCGAACAAGAACAGATTTTGGAGGGTGTAAAAAGAACTGTGTAAACGGCCATGGGTTCTCCTATTTTCTTACTCCCATGGCCGTTTACACAGTTCTTTTTATACCCTCCTCTGTCGAGCTATTTTCGAACGCTTGATCCAATCGCACGTCCATTGTGTATGGATGACGGCTATCCGGAAGTTGGCCGGTACACTGATAGGTCAACCTGAACTCCTCAGTAGCGACTCGCCTTGTTGGCACCAACGGACATCCAGTCTGGTTTGGTGGCTAACTGCTCAGTAGACGCTGGCCGACTCTTACTTCGCTAGCACCGCGTCCTCGGACAATACGCTTCCCAGATACAACGTCAACACCTTTTTGAATTCAGCCACAACCAGGACTTTCCCTTTGGGATCTGCTTCCCCATAGAGCGTCATCATGCCTCTGACTATCTGGAGAGATACGTTTGCAGCGAGTAGAGACTGTTCCTTCGAAAGCGACGGATTCTTTGCCTGAAAGGCATTTGCGATTGCGATTCGTGAAGCCTTTCGGGCAGCAGGGTCGCGGCGAAAGCGGATTGGCGCGGCCAGCAGGCTCAGATAAGCGGGACGCTCCTGGACGAATTGGGTGATGCGCTCGATGAACAGATGGGCGAACTCCGCATGGGTGAGTATCTCCGCCTGCTCCATCAGCGGCTTCCAATGCGCCTCCATCTCTTGGGAATATTGATTTACCAGGGTGAACGCGATGGACTGTTTATCCGGAAAGTAGTTGTAGAGCGCGCCGATAGAAGACCCGCTTCGCTCCGCGACCGCCGTCATAGTGGCTGCTTCGTAGCCGACTTCGACAAAGAGCTCCGCGGCCGCTTCCAGAAAACTCGCCAGCCGGCGCGTCGAGCGTTCCTGCTGCGGAGCGACGCGAATGGGATTTGACGAAATCGAGGGCATCCTCGTATTATAAATCCATAGAAATCGAGGCTATCCTCGATTTCAAAACATTTTCAACAAGGAGGAACCATGGCAGAACTCCAGCTCGACCCTAAAAAGACCGCACTTCTCCTCATCGATCTCCAGAATGCCATCGTCGGCATGAACTCCGTGCCGCATACGGCGGCAGAGGTCGTCGAAAACTCCAAAAAACTTGCCGAAGTTTTTCGCGCACATGGCGCTCCCGTCGTCTACGTGCGCGTCGATCTCAACGACTTCATGAAGCTCCCCGTCGACCAGCCGCCCAACCTGGGCGATAAGCCGCTGCCTGCCGCAGCGTCGGAGATCGCTCCTTCCGCCGGTTTCCAGCCCGGCGACATCCTCGTCACCAAGCGGCATTGGGGCGCCTTCGCCGGCACCGACCTCGAGCAGCAGCTCAAATCACGCGGCATTGACACGGTCGTCCTCACCGGCATCTCCACCAACGCCGGCGTCGAGTCCACCGCCCGCCAGGGGACCGGCCTCGGCTTTGCCTTTGTGCTCGTCGAAGATGCCTGCTCCAGCCAGAACGCCGAGCATCACCGCTTCGCCTTTGAAAATATCTTCCCGCGTGTCACCCGGGTCCGCACCACCGATGAGGTTCTGGCCGCCCTTGCCTAAGGCCTCCAGCGAATCCAGCGGCCTCGACCCATTGGTTTGGAAGATCACGACCGTCGCGGTGCTCGGCTCTTTTCTCTCGCAGCTCGATGCAACCATCGTCAACGTATCGCTCTCCCGTCTCGCCGTGGATCTGCACAGCAGCCTCACGGCGATTCAATGGGTCACCAGCGGCTATCTTCTGGCACTCGCTCTCATGCTCCCGCTCAACGGCTGGCTCGTGGAGCGCATTGGAGCCAAACCTCTCTACCTCTGGTGCTTCTCGGCCTTCTCGCTCTCCTCTGCCTTGTGCGGCTTGGCATGGTCCGCGAACTCCCTGATCGCATTTCGGATTCTCCAGGGCATGAGCGGCGGCCTGATGGCTCCGATGAAGCAGATGATGATAGCGCGTGCTGGCGGAAAGCATATGGCGCGCCTCATGGGCTACGCGGCTGTGCCAATCCTGATGGGGCCGATCCTTGGCCCGGTCATCGCCGGCGCCATTCTGCAACACGCCTCCTGGCGCTGGCTCTTCCTGGTCAACCTGCCGGTCGGTGTATTGGCAATCGTCCTGGCGGTTCTCTTTCTGCCCAATGATCGCGAAGAGACCAGGTCAAGAGAACTCGATCTTCCTGGCTTCGCCCTGCTCTCTCCTGGACTCGTGCTCTTCCTGTATGGGTCAGATCATCTGGGCGAGCGTATCGGTCTTACGGCTCTCCTAGTGTGTCCAACAAATAACTGGACAACAATGCCGGGTTCGACTATGCTGGGTCATGCCACGACCCGCTCCCGCAGTCCTCCTCCCGGAAGCCGACCAACAGCAACTTCGCCAGTGGGTCTCGGCCTTCGGGACACCGCAGCAGGTCGCTTTACGAAGTCAGATTGTGTTAGCCGCGGCCGCAGGGCAATCCGACAATGCCATCGCTCAACAGTTAGACGTCAATCGCAAGACGGTCACGTTGTGGCGCGCCCGCTTTACCCAGGAAGGCCTGGATAGTTTATGGGAGGTGGCACCGGGGCGTGGTCGCAAACCGACCTACGGTCCGGAGAAAATCCAGGCCATCGTCGATGCCACGCTGCGGAGCAAACCTAAGGGAATGACCCAGTGGAGTTGCCGGCTTATGGCAGCCCGTCAGGGAGTCAGCAAGTCCACCATCAACAATATCTGGCAGAGTCACAACCTCAAACCGCATCGGGTGAAATCCTTCAAGCTGTCGCGGGATGCCAAGTTTTTGGAGAAATTAACCGATGTGGTGGGTCTCTATCTGAATCCTCCCCAACAAGCGATCGTGTTATGCGTGGATGAAAAGAGCCAAATCCAGGCGCTGGATCGCACGCAACCGGGCTTGCCCATGAAAAAGGGACGCTGCGGAACCATGACGCATGACTACAAACGCAACGGAACGACCTCGTTGTTCGCCGCTTTGGAGGTCTTGCAAGGACGGGTCATCGGACAATGCTATGAGCGGCATCGCCACCAGGAGTTCTTGCAATTTCTGCGTCGCCTCAACCAGGAGTTCCCGGAAGAGATCCGCTTGCATCTGGTGATGGACAACTACGGCACCCACAAGCAGCCCAAAGTCCAGGCTTGGCTGAAGCGCCATCCTCGCTTTGTGTCACACTTTGTGCCCACCAGTTCCAGTTGGCTGAATCTGGTCGAGCGCTGGTTTGGCGAGTTAACCAGCAAACGAATCCGCCGCGGCTCTTTCCGCAGCGTGGAAGATCTCGAGCAGGCGATCACCGAGTTCATGGCCGCTTGGAATGTGAATCCTAAGCCCTTTGTCTGGACCGCTACTGTGGAATCGATCGTGAAAAAGCTATCGCGCTGTCGACAAACTTTGGAACAGATTCGGCCCGGCTGTACCTTACCCCGACGGCGAAAAGCGAAACGTTAAGTTGGCCAGTTATTTATCGGACGCTACACTAGTTTCCATCGTTCTGCTTGCGCTCTTCTTCAGAATGGCAATTCGAAAAGGGGCTAAGGCGCTCATCGATCTTCAGTTATTCAAGAGAAAAACCTTCTCTGCGTCCGCCACCACGCAGTTCATGTCGAACGGAATCTCGTTCGCGGGCCAGATGCTGATTCCGATCTATCTCATCCGCGCCTGTGACCAATCACCGAGTGCGACGGGCTGGTTGCTGGCTCCGCTTGGAGTGGGGATGATCTGCTCCTATCCATGGATAGGAGCCCTGACGCAGCGGTTCGGGATACGAAAGGTATCGGCCGGAGGCGCATTTCTGGCCTTCGCAGCCACGCTGCCATTTCTCTACCTAGCCAGTCACGGACTCGTCTTCGCCGTGCTCGCATGTGCTCTCTTTGTGCGTGGGATAGGCCTCAGCGCGGTCGGCATTCCCTCCATCTCAGCGGCATACGCTTCTGTGAGGAAACAAGACCTGCCAATGGCGACAACCTCGCTCAACATTGTGCAACGTCTCGGCGGACCGACTTTGACTACGCTCTGCGCGACCTTCCTGGGATGGAGGTTGGGGATGGCACAGTCCAGCGCCAGCCTCTCCAGCGCATTTACCGCTGCCTTTTTTCTACTCTGCGGATTACACGCTTTCCTGTTTGCTGCCGCCCTGAGATTACCTCGTTCCCTGGACAAGGCGACAGAACAGCCTCTTGCAGAAGAATCGCCTGCCTTATTAGAGATGATGTCCGAGTAATTGAACTTGTGGAAGCCATTCCCTCATTCGACGAGTCTAGGCAACGTCGATGTGGCAATCAAAATAGCGGGGAGACGGCTCGATTGTTGCAAATCCGCCGATTCACTCACCGCAACGCCTCAGGTGCACCGAATAACCTAAGCGTACGGATTCCGGGCGGATCACGGGTTAACCGGAAGTAATCCACCTGAACAAAGGAACCAAGACTGGCCGCGTGAGAATTTGCTGATCAAGTGGCGAAGTCAGGCTGGCTGCGGATTCAATCTGTCAGCCATATGTTTGCTCTGACACTTACGGTGTAGGCGTCGATGTCGATGCGTTAACCAACACATAGCCAGCGCGATGAAGTGAGGCGGTGAACGCTAAGAAGAGCGTTCGAGGGCGTCCGGGTGGCTTATCCAGTCATCCCTTACTACAATGGGGCGTGAGGAAGGCGAATTTGAAAGCAATCTCGTATCCATCAGAGAAAGAAGTTCTGAACGACTTGTCCGGCTTTCTGGCAATCGCTCGCGGACTTCGCCCACGCTGGCGAAAACTCAAGCTGCCTACGCAGAGCGATAGTGTCAGGCCTTACGGGGACGCGAAGACCTTGTGGTTCCGAGGACAGAGCGATGCAAGATGGGGATTAAGTCCAAAGAATTGATGCCCGGGAAGGGAATTGGCAAGGTACGGCTCGTGGTAAAACTCAAAAAGTCGGTGTTTAGGGCCGAAAGAAAAGTCGAGATGCTTCTGTCCCGTACGCTTCACGGAGGGAGAATATGGCAATATGAACAGTTCACCCTAAGCGTTATCGACCTCGGCGGGAGCATACGTGCGGCTTCGTGAATTGAAGATCAAGAGTTTTCGCAAGCTCGACGACCTCACAGTTGTTTTTCCGAAGGGGCTCTGTGTCGTCGGATGAACAGGCCTCAGTTTGAGGCAATTGTCCAAAAGGCGAATGAGGAGATCAGGGTCCTTGAACTGGTGAAGGGAGCTCGCGCGGAGATCACTGAAGTAGGTATGCGTCCTGTTGACCGCCTCGGCCTGTTCACGACGCATCGGAAATGTCTGGTGGTGCGTGCGGTGAATCGTTGCCCCGTGCGCAGTTCGGTGAGCACGGTCTTCAAGTCCTGGATCGAGCAACGCATCCATTCCAGTTCGATGTTCTCGAACTTCTTCCTGGCGAGTGCTGCGCGTACTTCGTGGTCACTAAAGGTGGTGCCGTCGTCTCGCTCTGCGGATTCGTCTAGTTCGATGGTGTAGTTCTTGATGCTGGCGGTCTTGAGTTGCTCGGCGACGCGCTGCTTCACATTGCGCGAGGACCCGAAACTAGGCGTCGACTTGGTCATGGCAACTCACTCGTAGCGCAGGCTTTCGACGGGGTCGAGCTGCGAGGCGCGGGTGGCGGGGACAGTTCCGAAGATGATCCCGACCACTGACGACACCACGATGGCAATGATCGCCGCCAATCCCGAGACCGGCATGCGATAGTCGGTGAGGAAGCGCACCGACCAGGGGATGGCCAGCCCGACCACGATACCCACGACGCCACCCGTTAGCGAGATCAGAATGGCTTCCGCCAGGAACTGGAAGCGGATGGCGCGGTTGGTGGCGCCAATGGCTTTGCGAATCCCGATCTCGCGGATGCGCGAGGTCACCGTCGCCAGCATGATGTTCATGATGCCGATGCCGCTCACCAGCAGCGTGACGAACGAAACGAGCATCAGGATGAGGGTCATCGTGTCCGCGATGCGACCGGCCAAGGTGAGAAACTGCGTCAGGTTCTGCACGCTGTAGACCGATTCTGGGCGATGCCGCGACTGCAACAGGCGCTTGATGGCGGCCGTCGCCGGGATGACGTCCTGCGGGCTGGCGGCGGAAAAATAAATCTCATAAACCGCCGCCGTCGGGACGAAGAAGCGGCTGACCGTGTAGGGGATCAGCATGGTGTCTTCCTGAATTTCCGACTGGCCGAAGGTGTCCACGCTTTCCTTAAAGACGCCCACGATCGTGAACGGAAGACCGCCGCTCAATTTGATTATCTGGCCGACCGCTACTGGGCTGGAGCCGTAGAGCTTCTGCGCCAGCTTTTCGGTGATCACAGCGACCTTGTTTCGTCCCGAAGAATCTTCGGAATCGAAGAAGCGTCCTGCGAGAACTTTCAGATTGCGCACCTGTCGATATGCGGGGTCGACGCCTAGAACAAGGATGTCACTCTGCTTGCCGCCGCCGACGCTGATGTGATCTTCCAAAGCTATGGTGGGAGAAGCCGCTACCACATTAGGCACCTGCTCGCGAACGGCCTGCACATCATCCACCGTCATGAGATCGGGCGTGGAGTCTAGCCGCTGCGCACCGCCCTGGTAGTCGGCGAAGATCATATTGGTGCCGATGGATTGCAGCTGGCGCAGCATGTACTGCTTACCCGTGAGTCCAATGGTGGCTACGAGGATGACCGAGGCCGTGCCCACGGCCATGGCGAGCGAGGTCAGCGTAAATTGCAGCTTATTGCTGCAGAAGGCGTCGTAGGCGAAATTCAGGATCTCGCTGAGCCCAATCGTAAAGCGGCGCTGAGTCGTAAAAGATAAAGCGGTCGCGTTCGCCATCCTAGTTAGATGTTAACCCCCGCTCGCGAGACGCTGCAATGTAGCGCCGGCATCCTGCCATCGCATGCGCGAGCAGGACGCCCCCGCGACAACCGCCGGGACGGCGGCTCTACGCGTCAACACTCTGCTTCGGGCGCCCCGCCACGGCCACCGCCGCGAGAACCACGATGAGCGGATCGACGGGACGAAAGTAATACGTCTCTGGATGCGAGAAATAGTAGGTCAGCGGGAAAAAGAAAAGAACGATGGCAAATCGTATCGCCAGCGACCGATCACGTTGCCCGACGCGGCGCCGACCCCAGAAGCCAAGAAGGACAGGGTCGTGTTGACGAAAACGTTGGGCGGATCGAGCGGCTCGTCTTTCAAAATAAGCGGCGTCGAAGTACCAGTAGCCGGTCCACATATAGACGATGCGGCGAAAGGTCATCCACGCGAACCATACGGGATGGCTACGGATGTAGTCCTTCGCTTACTGCATCTTGTGGTCCATGTAGGCAACCTCACCAAAGCGCTCGTATTCGGAAAGCTCAGCATCACTATGTTTTGGATGCAGAGTGCGGTTGACCCAGTGCTCGGTGTAGCCGTTGTTGCCGAGGTAGAGTTCGAGACCGTAGCCGCTGCGCAGGGGAATGAATTTGTGGAAAAGCATGTAGTTACGCACGAGCCAGGGCGAGAGCGTTGCGACCCCGGCGAGGGCGGCGACGATCAACTCGGCTTTCCATGGACGTGCCCGCCGGTGGCGGCGGTAGGGCGTCGGCGATTTCAATGGAGATCGAGAATGTTCTCGGTCGGGAGCGCACGTCCCGCGATGGCATTCTTTAGGGTCCTGCCCTCGAGGAATTCCATGGCAATGAAGGACCGTCCGTCGTGTTTTCCGATTTCATAGATCGTGCAGGTGTTGAGATGGTTGAGAGCGGAAGCAGCACGCGCCTCGCGGCGAAATCTTTCGAGCGCCTGTGGGTCATGAGCAACTTCGTCCGGCAGGAATTTCAATGCAACGAGACGCTCAAGCTCGGTGTCCTCGGCTTTGTAGACGACACCCATTCCACCACCGCCAAGCTTTTCGACGATGCGGTAGTGCGAGATAGTCTGGCCAATCATTGGGCTGAAATGTTAGGTCCGGTGATAGGACAAGTCACTGAAGGCAAGCAGGTTGCGTGGATGTGGGCTGTCAATTGGCGTAAACTCGCCTTATCACTCATGTACCGCCACTAAAAATGGTTTTCCTCGTGCTTACTTGCGATATGATTTCAACAATCAGTGCAACGTGGGAGCGGAAGCACGTCATAATAGTGGCAGACGGTGGACCGTGCGCACGGACAAGATGAGGGTCGAGCTGTGGGTTATCGGCGCATTTCTCGCTTAGCTTCTCGTATTCCTACTCTAGTTCCGTTCTGGCAGCACTCACCACACTCTTTTTCGGCTCGGGTCTTAGGCTTTCTGTTCGGGGCGCGGATGGCGATCCTCGTGGCTATACGTAGTCGGCGTGGTTTCTCGCGCCGTTGGGATTGGGCCTGTTACAGAGATCGCAATCAACGCATACGAGTTAATTAACCTCGAGGGCAACTACGTGGGAATCGCGGCTCGACCTCTTTCTCTTGTTGCTCTCATCGCAGTGGGACAGAACTGTCGACGGTTACTCGCATTATTGCTTCTTCTGGCATTTGCTCTGTTTTCCAACCTCGCGTATGCCCACGCGATTCTCGTGGAATCGTCTCCATCAGCCAACTCAACTGTCGCAGGTCCTTCAACTTTGATCAAGTTGCGTTTCAATGTGAGGATCGATGCTAAGCGTTCGCGCCTGGAACTGGTCGGTCCTGACAAGACGTCGACATTATTGTCCGCTACCCAGCCTTCCCCAGACACGCTTCAAGCCGTGGCCGAAGTGCTGAGGGCTGGGGCATATTCACTGCGATGGCAGGTGTTGGCAGCAGACGGGCACATTACGAGGGGTGAGATTCCCTTCAACGTAAAGAGCTAGAGATGCAGATCATCAACATGTTCGCTTTCCTCTCGGTCATATTCCGCGCGGCCACTATCATGCTGCAGTCGCTGGTCCTGGGGGGCGTAGTGTTCTCCTACCTCGTATTACGTCAGTCGGGAGCAGAAGCGAATCCCTCGCAGGCTCAACGTGCTTGCGAACGCACGCTCAGGATTGCTGCGATCATTCTAATCATAGTTCAAGCTCTCTACATCACGTGCGAAGCGCTGCTACTCGTCGAGCTAAGCGGATTCCAACTGGGAGAAATTGCGGGGGCAAGTTTCTTCCTGGCGGGCATTGTCTCGATCGTTTGCGGGCTGCTGATTGTATTCGTTCCCTATAAAGCGAAGTACTCCGGATGGGTTCTCTTTCCTCTCGCGCTCGGCGTGATCGCCGCCATGGTGGCAACCAGTCATGCAGCTTCTCGTCTGCAGTCGCGTGGCGTGCTGATGAGCTTCACGGCATTGCACCTGGTGGCGGTGGGATGTTGGATGGGAGGATTGCCCTACTTGCTCCTCTCTCTGCGTGCTCACCCCAATCCGGAGGCCGAGCATCGTATGCTGCGACGCTTCTCTTCCGCCGCCATGATCTGCGTCGGCCTACTAGTGGCTTCGGGCGTCGGGACTTGCCTGTATTATTTCGACTCTTGGTTTGCTGTCTACGGAACCGCCTATGGACTCATGATGGCCTCGAAAGTGGCATTGTTCGCTGTACTGCTGCTTCTCGGTGCCGTGAATCGCTCTATCGTCAATCGGAATAGTAAAGAGGACATCACGAACCGTCTGCGCTATTTTGTCGCGACCGAGATCGGACTCGCCATGGCGGTCATTCTGATTGCGGTGTCGATGACAACACAACCACCCGCAGTCGACTTGCGCGCACAGCGAGTGGACGGGGCCACGATCTTGGATCGAATCACGCCGCGGTGGCCGCGGCTCCATACCCCGGCGGTGAGCGAGCTGACACCCGCCACCCGGCCACTTGATAAGCAAACCGCAGCAGCCTTGCCTGCGACTTATGTGCCCGGGGAGAAGATTCACACGCCGAATACTCCTTCTGATATTGCCTGGTCCGAATACAACCACAATTGGATGGGATTGTTGTTGTTGTTGATCGGGATTGCAGCAGTGCTGGCGCGAACCGGGCGCATTCCTTTAGCCAAACATTGGCCATTGTTGTTTGTGTTGATGGGGGCATTCATTTTCCTCCGCGCAGATCCGGAGAATTGGCCGCTCGGCCCGAATGGTTTCTGGGAGAGCTTCGATGAAGCGGAAGTCCTGCAGCATAGAATGGCTGTATTGCTAGTGATGGCGTTCGCCGTCTTCGAGTGGCGTGTGCAGTTGGGGACTTCAAAGTGGAAGTATGCACCGCTGGTTTTCCCTGCTGTGTGCATCGCGGGTGGGATGTTGCTGGTGACTCATACTCACTCGCTGAATAACGTCAAAGAAGAGCTCCTCGCTGAAATGACTCATATCCCTCTGGCGTTGCTGGCAATTTTGACCGGTTGGTCCCGTTGGCTGCAGTTCCGACTGCCGAAACGAGACCAAGCCGTCGTTTCATGGATCTGGCCGCTGTGCTTTGCGTTAATGGGGGCGCTTCTTCTCAACTATCGGGAAGCGTGAGTGGGACGGTCAAAACGGTTGTACAGCTTAAAAACCACCGCAAACTAAGATGCGGGACTGAGTAGCCTCGCATTGATCTAGGTCGGTCGAATGCACGGATCATCGAAATGCCTCAACCGACCGACTGCGGTTGGTTCACGGCCGTCACTACGAGAAGCGCGTCATCCACATCAACGACAAGCGGGCGAGCACATTATCGTCACGCGCCAGCGCGTGGACGATTAGAAGAAGGTTTGTCCGGACGATTAATCAATGGCGGAGAAGTTGGGTTGGCACATTTTCAACGAGAGCGAAATGGCGCACTGTGCCGCGTGCATGCTGTAGTGTGCTCGAATAGTGCTTGACACCGCCGACATTGTTATCGCGCTGGGAAAAGCTTGGAAGAGGAGCAACCGAAGATGAAACGGTGAAACCTCTTGATGGAATCCAGCGGGTGTAAGTCCCGCCCGGCCACAGTCGAGCAGACAGGCCGGAAGAGAGTGTTGCCATTCACCGGGCGACTGGTGGGTGCGAAGCGTACACAGCAAGGAAGCAGGCCGTGAAGATTCAGCTCCGAAAACTCGGCTCGTTGCGATGCCGACGCCGTTAACAAGGCGAAAGGCAGCACTCGGACGACCGATAATGCGAGGTCGCGCCGGGGTCGCCGGAGTCCCTAGCTCGGGGCATGCTTCCAGAGGGATTTCCCAGGAACCCAGGAGAGCTCCCCCATCGCCTCCTCACCATGGGAGGTATCGGCCGCCAAGGGAAACCGGAGGCCGACCGGGACAGATGGACGAGCAGTCTTACGACCCCGTAGTACCGGTGAAGGTGGGGAACCGCAGGGCTTCCACAAGGAGCGGCCACGGCACCCACCGGAGGGAAGGGGGGAACAAGCGGACGTATCTGCCGAAGGAAACATAGGCGAGACTCAGAACTCGAACTTCTATGTCCACAAAACTCGACAGACTAACTGAGCTAGCCAAGGAGGAACCGAAGCGACAGTTCTACTCGATCGCTCACTTGATCACGCCCGAGGCGTTGTACGCGGCATTTCGAAGTCTGCGAAAGGAAGCCAGCGCAGGAAATCTGCACGGTGGGGTCTGTGAGGTGGTTGTGTCAAGAAGACGAGAAATCGTCATGCTGTACGAAAGATGAAGGTAGGTCCTTGGAGCAGCCGACAAGACCGCAAATCTGGAAAGGTGAAAGTCCTTTCTCCGTCAATTGCCTGAAACGGACGGATAGCATATCCAGTGCGTGCAGAGGCAACGAAGCACGTTCTGCCTGGAGGTAGAAGTCTCGGCCGCCCTGCGAAATTTGCAGCGGTGGGAGCGATCTGGGAGACAAGCAAACTCGGAGGCTTGAACGTAAGAAATGTCCGATGACAATCTCGAAACTTCACCGCGGAAAAATCGTGTTCGCGGACGAAACGGGAAGCCGACCTAAGAAGGACCTAGGGAAGGCCGATGACATCGAGGAAGAAACAGGCAAATGCACTCGATGAGACCGTCGGGATTGAGGACCAGGCATCTGAGGAAAGAATTGCGGAATAACGTCGGGAAGGTCCGTGCAGCGATGCTAGTGGCTGTTCTAGCTGGTGAAAGTCCAGCCGGTGGAAATTGCTCAGTTGCCACCGTAGTTATATCCGGCAGCGGTGCGAGCGATCAAGCCGCTGGAAGCCCGGAAGTAAAAGTCTCCGTTGGCTGGAGGGAAACCTTTGGTCAGCTCCGACAGGGAGGCGAGCGAGTCGGCAGGTTGTAACGAGAGCGAACGGTAGTGAAGCCCCGAAATTAGACGTCCTCATGAGAATCGGAGGGTGAGGGTGGTGGGAAATGCCGAGACTATGGATCTTGGTCGCAAGGCCAGCGTTGTCGGCGAAGGAACTGGGTACGTGCAGCCGACGAGTTTCCCGGGGTCGCAGACGATGACATGTCGACAAAGAACAGTCCACGAAAGCACGGAACCACTCACTGGTTGCCTAGGCGTTGCAGCTTGGACGCACAGCGAAGACATCTTGTATAAGCCGTGTCGGTGAAATCGGGATGTGCTGGCGAGTGGGGCGCATGGGGTCGACTAAGTGATGATGGACCGGGACAGCATAACCCGGACCGGAGCGTTGCAGCGAAGCTAGTTGGCGTTCTAGCAGGTGAAAGTCCTGCCAGGGGAACTTGCCCAGTTGCCCCTGTAGTTATATCCGGCGGCGGAGCGGGTGACCAATCCGTCGGAAGCCCGGACGTAAAAGTCCTCGTTGGCTGGGTGAAAGCTTGGTCAGCTCCGACAGGAGGGCGAGCAAATCGACAGGTCGTAACGAAAGCGAACGGTAGTAAAGCCCCGAAATTATGGGTCCTCACGAGAATCGGAGTGTGAGGATTATTGGATGTTGCCGAGACCCTCGCTCCGGGTCGAAGGCCAGTGTCCGCGGCGAAGGAACTGGGTGTAGGCAGCCGCGGAACGCCCGGGGTCTCAGACGATAACATGTCGATACAGAATAGCCAACGAAAGCTCGGAACCACTCGCTGGTCGCCTAGGCGTCGCAGTTAGGACGCACAGCGAGGGCATCTCGTATAAGCGGTGTCCGTGAAATCGAGATGCGCCGGCGAGTGGGGCGCATGGGGTCAATAAGTGCTGATGGACCGGGACAACATAACCCGGACCGGAACGTTACAACTTAACTAAAAATAAATAAAATCCAGTTTCCCAGACCCCGCTCCGGGTCATAGGAGTGGCCGCGGCGAAAGGGGGTGTAAAGGAAGGCCCGGGGTCCTCAGACGATGACATCACGAGTAGCGAACAAAGAGACACTTGGAGTAGAGGCGAGTGAGCAAGAGGACGCACAGCGAGTTCATTGTAAGCTGTGGGCATTGGAGAAGGCGCCGGCGTAGATGTCTATGATGGACCGGACTATATAACCCGGACCGGAATGAGGACCCCTGGGGTAAAGCGGCATTGGCCGCTTGCACGGTGGTGCCCCGGCGCACCGCAGCCCCTCGGCTCAGAACGAGGATAGGTTGCAGGCAGCGAAGGGCACGAAGGGCGGACGCAAACCGCACGACGCGAAGAACTCGTAGTCGAACGGGCAGGCCCCGTCTGATATACCGGCCTTCCAGCCGTACTGGGGAAAACCCGCTGTACGGAATGATAGGGGGGACGATGGAAACGGCGGCATCATTCGAAGCCCGATTCGCGCCATCGTCCTACCCGGCAGGACCCCTGGGGTAAAGCGGCACTGGCCGCTTGAACGGTGGTGTACCAGGGCACCGCGCCCCTCGCCTTAGAACGAGGATACGGCGCTACAGGCAGCGAGGTGCACGAAGGGCGGATGCAAACCATACGTCGCGAAGAACTCGCAGACGACGGCTAAGGCACCGTCTGATATACCGGCCTTCCAGCCGTACTGGGGAAAACCCGCTGTACGGATGATAGGGGGGACGATGGAAACGGCGGCATCATTCGAAGCCCGATTCGCGCCATCGTCCTACCCGACCACGAGCAGCAGAGGCTGGCAGCAACCTGCAAAGACTCCTCGAACGAGGCTACAAACCAAAGGAGGGGAGAGCTCGATGGGATTGGCGAATGAGTCTGTAGGAGCGATGAACGAGGAGTAATGTCCTCGGAGGAGACGGTACACGTCTCCCTGACGGAGGTAACGCCAAAGTCAGGCAAAGAGACTCTGGGCACTTGGTGATCCCTACGACAGGCGCGGGCTCGGCTTGATAAAACCGAGTACACCAAACCGTGTAGCCAGGGATAGGGACGAAGCGGTCAGCAAACCATTCGCAGACGGGGTGTATGCGAACCAGCGCTTGAGCTTCGTGGCGAATGGGAAGGCTCATCGACGAAATGACCAAGGCTTGAAACCGGACCTGAGAAATTCGGCCGTCCGGCATTATAGGGGGGCTTAGGGAAACGTCGCCAGGGTGGAATTGTGAACCCGCCTTGCAATCGAAAGAGCAGGAGCGGAAAACCTCCACCTACAGCGGGGCGCGCCCTACTTCTATCCCAACCGGAGCCGCCTTGTAGGAGGAGGCTTCAAACTGCCCTAAGCTGCTTCGGTCCTAAAGGCCGCGGTGGTGAACGTTAGGGTAAAAGGCGTGACGTTAGATCACGTCATGTGTGGATAAGAGAGATGAATGCTTGCAGCGAAGCTAGGTGGCAATGCTAGCGGGAGAAAGTCCCGCCGGTGGAGCTTTCCCAGTTGCCACCGCAGTCATATTCGGCGGCGGTGCGAGTGATCAATCCGCCGGAAGCCCGAAAGTAAAAGCCCTCGTTGGCTGAGTGAGAACTTGGTCAGCTCCGACAAGGAGGGCGAGCAAATCGGCAGGTCGCAGCGAAAGCGAACCGTAGTGAAGCCTCGAAAACTCTCCCCCGACGAGAATCGGAGGGTGGGGAATCTTGGAAGTGCCGAGACCATCTGCATTCTGGTCGAAGGCCAGCGTCATCGGCGAAGGAACTGGGTGAAAGCAACCGATGGACTTCCCGTGGTCTCGGAGGACGACATGTCGAGAAAGTATGCCAACAAAAGCACGGATCCGCTTCTGGGTCGCCTAGGCCTCGCGCGATGACGCACAGCGAGGACAGCGCGTATAAGCCGCCGGGCGGCGAAATCGGGCTGTGCCTGGGAGTGGGGCGCATGGGACCAGTTAAGCGAGGATGGACCGGGACAACATAACCCGGACCGGAGCGCTGCAGCGAAGCTAGTTGGCGTTCTAGCAGGTGAAAGTCCTGCCAGGGGAACTTGCCCTGTTGCCCCTGTAGTCATACCCGGCGGCGGAGGGGGTGACCAATCCGTCGGAAGCCCGGAAGTAAAAGTCCTCGTTGGCTGGGTGAAAGCCTGGTCAGCTCCGACAGGAGGGCGAGCAAATCGACAGGTCGTAACGAAAGCGAACGGTAGTGAAGCCCCGAAATTTAGGGTCCTCACGAGAATCGGAGTGTGAGGATTATTGGATGTGCCGAGACCCTCGCTCCGGGTCGAAGGCCAGTGTCACGGAACCACTCGCTGGTCGCTTAGGCGTCGCAGTTAGGACGCACAGCGAGGGCATCTCGTATAAGCGGTGTCCGTGAAATCGAGATGCGCCGGCGAGTGGGGCGCATGGGGTCAATAAGTGATGATGGACCGGGACAACATAACCCGGACCGGAACGAGGACCCCTGGGGTAAAGTGGCACTGGCCGCTTGCACGGTGGTGCACCGGCGCACCGCAGCCCCTCGGCTCAGAACGAGGACAGGTTGCAGGCAGCGAAGGGCACGAAGGGCGGACGCAAACCGCAAGACGCGAAGAACTCGTAGTCGAACGGGCAGGCCCCGTCTGATATACCGGCCTTCCAGCCGTACTGGGGAAAACCCGCTGTACGGAATGATAGGGAGGACGATGGAAACGGCGGCATCATTCGAAGCCCGATTCGCGCCATCGTCCTACCCGACAGGGTCCCTGGGTAAAGCGGCAGTAGCCGTTTGAACGGTGGTGCAACGGCGCAACTCGTCCCTCGACTCAGCGCGAGGATACGACGATACAGGCAGCGAGATGCACGAAGGGCGGAGGCAAGCTGCACGATGCGAAGAACTCGTGATCGACAGGAAGGCCCGTCTGATATACCGGCCTTGAAACCGTACTGGGGAAAACCCGCCGTACGGGATTTTAGGGGGAGCCATGGAAACGTCGGCATCATTCGAAGCCCGGTCCGCGCCATGGCCCTACCCGGCAAATGATCCCCTGACGAAGCGTCGAAACGACCTTAGATGACTCCAAAACCAGGGTCTCCTATCCGGGCTTTCGTACGGAACTTGAGAACCGGGTCGGTGATGCTAAGGGAGAAAGCACAAGTGGAGACCCCACGAGGCCGAAAGTACCGATGCACCGATCAGGGGCGCACTGCTTCGTAAGAGCGATGAAACGGGGTAATGCCCGTCGAGCAAAGGGGGAAGGTCACCCACGTCAGGATGGAGTCAGCGGGCAACCGGAGGAACTCCTTGTCTTGGCGGAAGCCGGCAGGCTTCCTCGGGGTGGCACGAGCCGGATGACTCGAGAGGGTCACGTCCGGATCTGTGGGCGGCTCGGGGTGAAATTCCCCGGGCGACCCGGCGAGACCCCCGGTTGAGCCATGGTGGACTTAAACGGGCACGAAGCTGGAAACGGCGGACAAAGCCAAGGAAACACCTACAGCCTATCGGGACTCCTCTACTCGGAGAGAGGCGATTTTTCGCCAACTGACCACAGGAGATTCTGGTGTCACGACCATTAGCGGTTCCTGCGCTACACTCCTATCTGTGCACCTTTGTTGGTTGATCTTGGGAGAAAGGCCTATTAATGCATCGAAGAATCAAGTTCCGGCTGGAGGACATCTATGCTTAAACAGACGGAGGGTCTCTGTCGCACATGAAGCTCTCTCCCAACCTGCATTTCAAAACATATCTACTTATATGTTTAATGGTAGTATTTGGACCACTTGGTAATGTGCTTCTCGGCAAGGGGATGAAACGGATGGGTGCGTCGAGCGCAGGACCGGCCCTTGGGGCGGTTGACTTCGTTTCCCACGTGCTCACGTCGGGCGCGATTTGGCTCGGCATTGGCTCGCTGCTTATTTTTTTTGTGTCTTACATGCTGGTGCTATCCTGGGCTGATTACAGCTACGTTCAACCAGCATCCGCTACGGCGTACGGCATGGTCGCCTTGCTGGCTCATTTCATCCTGCACGAAGCAGTCACCCCTATGCGTTGGATGGGGGTAATGCTCATCTGCTGCGGCGTCCTCGTGGTGGGACACACTCCTCCGCGCACAACGAATCGAGGGTAAGTGCTAGCCCTGGTCCTCTATCTGCTAATTATTGGAGCCGGTACAGGTGGCGAATTATGCGTGGCGCGCGCCATGAAAGCAGTGGGTGAGGTAAAAGACTTTCGCCCCTCTGCTCTGCTGGGCTTGATCCCGCGCATTCTGCGAGTTCGATGGATGTGGGCCGGTGTGGCGCTTATGGCAACGGCTTTCTTCTCCTTGCTCGCGGCGCTATCCAAAGAAGACGTCAGTTTGGTGGTTCCGGTCACTGCCCTTAGCTACGGAGCGGGCGCGCTGGGAGGGAGACTTTTTCTCGGAGAGCAGGTCACTCCAAGGCGGTGGGCTGGCGTGCTTCTGGTTTGCGGTGGAGTCGCACTGGTTATTGTGGGCCGGGGATGAAGATCGCCACTCGCTTTCTCTGCACGAAGGAGGGCATGCTGCGTAAAAACTTAAGTAAATATTGCAACCGCTCACAACGCTCTCACATCGTATTCAGATAGTTGCATTTCCCGCTTATGGCTGATAGATTTTCGCCGTGCCCCAGTTCCGAAGTTCCAACAGCCGCGAGCCAGTTTGCGGGAATTCGGAAGCTGATCCTGGAAGAGCAATAGGGGGGTCACGCGCTTGTGTGGAATAGTTGGTTTCACTCACAAAAGTTGGCTGCCTGAGTCTGGCCGCATTGAGCGCGCTACCGCCACGTTGATTCATCGTGGGCCGGACCAGCAGGGTACATTCCAGTCCAGCCTTTGCTCTCTGGGCGCTACGCGTCTCAAGATTATCGACCTCGCTTCCGGCGACCAACCCTTCCTCTCTGACGATAAGGATGTAGCGCTCGTGTTCAATGGCGAAATCTACAACCACCAGGAACTGCGCGTCGAACTGCAGCAACTCGGCCATAATTTTCATTCTCACTGCGACACGGAAACCGTTCTGCGAGCTTTTCTGGAGTGGGATACGGATTGTTTCGCGCACCTGCGAGGCATGTTCGCCATCGCGTTGTGGACGAAATCGACAAAACGCCTAGTGCTCGCCCGAGACCGCATGGGGATTAAGCCGCTCTATTTGGCGCGGCGCGAAGACGACTTATTCTTCGGCTCTGAACTAAAAGCAATTCTGACCCATCCAGAGATTGACCGACGTCTCAGTTTGGACGGCCTCGATTGCTATCTTTCATTGAACTATGTTCATTGTCCCTGGACGCTGGTCGAAGGCGTCGAAAAACTTCCCCCAGGGTACTGGCTGGAGTGGCGGGACGGTGAAGTCCTCTCCGATTCCTATTGGCAACTGCCATTCGGGGTTCGTCGCGATTGGACTCTGGAATCTGCGCGTGAGGAATTGGACGATCTGCTGCGACAATCCGTACGCGAGCACTTGATATCTGACGTTCCGCTCGGCGTGTGGCTGAGCGGAGGTGTCGATTCTTCCACGATCTTGCACTATGCGGCTGAATGCGGCGGGCCTCTAAAGACTTTCTCGATTTCATTTCACGGACGAAGCTTCGACGAAACCGCCTACATTCATCGGGTCGCACAGATGTATCAGACCGAGCACGAAGAGTTAGACCTGAATCCAGAGACCAATCTCCGGGAGGTGATCGAGCAGTTCGCATATTACTCGGATGAACCTTCGGCGGACGCAGGGGCGCTCCCGGTCTGGTTCCTTTCCAAGTTGAGCAAGAGAAGAATAACTGTCTGTCTGAGTGGTGAAGGAGCGGACGAACTCTTTGGTGGCTACCTGACTCATCGCGCGAACCGCGTGGCCGCTCTTGCGAGGCGGTTACCTCGACAAGCTATCCGTCTCGCGCTCAATGCACTGCGCGCCTGGCCGGTTTCAGACGAGAAGATCAGTTTCGAATATCAGCTTAAGAGATTTCTTGAAGGCTGCCAGATGGTTCCCGAACGCGCGCATGTGTACTGGAATGGGACTTTCAGCGACGCGCAGAAAGCCGCCCTGCTGTACACGGAACTTCCAGCAGCTCTGAACAATGTTCTAGCCGATCTGCGCAGCTGGTCTTCAACCCCCGACGATCTGGCGCGATTCTTGTGGTTCGATCAGAAGTATTTTCTTCCCGACGACATTCTGAACAAGTCCGATCGCATGAGTTCGGCCCATTCATTGGAAGTGCGACCGCCTTTTCTTGATCATCGGATTGTCGAATTCGCTGCCTCCTTGCCGGCCTCATTGAAGATTGGTGGTTCGGAGCAAAAGGTGATTCTGAAGGAATTGATGCGAGACAAGCTTCCCCCTTCAGTTCTTCGGCGGAAGAAAGTCGGATTCGACATTCCGGCGCACGATTGGCTTCGCGGACCGCTTCGATCGCTGATGACGGATGTTTTGCTGGACACATGATTCCAACTATGCGAGTTTATTCCGGCGGGACATCATCGAGACTTATATCCGCCAACACCTGGAGAGACAAATCAATGTCGGATATCACTTATGGGGCCTGATGGTGCTGTTTTTGTGGATAAAAAGATGGGGCATTCAAGTAGCGGCCTCCCCGGAAAAGAACCTTTCGATGCCGGAAACCACCGGTACCTATACTTAGGGGTTCTACTCATCGCCGGGGCCATCTACCTGGGCTGCATAATCTCGCCTCCATCGCTGATGGATGACGTGGACGCGGTGCAGGCCCAGATTTCGCGAAATATGGTGACATCGGGCGACTGGGTGACGGCGCGGCTGGATGGCGTCGTGTATCTGGAGAAGGCTCCTTTTGTGTACTGGGCCATGGCTGCGAACTACGTGATTTTCGGCGCGCACGACTGGGCGGCGCGCATTCCCATTGCGTTGTCTGCCATTGGACTGTGCTGGTTGACGGCTGCCTTTGGAACTTGGGCGTTTGGCAGGCGAGCTGGATTCTACGCCGGTATATGCCTGGCTACATGCATTGGATTGTTTTTGTTCACGCGAGCACTGATTCCTGATGTCATGCTGACTTTCACGGTCGCCCTCGCGATGTGGGCCTTTCTTCGCGCATTGGATGAAGCCGAGCCGCACCCCCAGTTTTGGGCGTTCATATTGGCCGCGAGCCTTGGGCTGGGTCTCCTGCTAAAAAGCCTGATCGGAGTTCTCTTTCCGCTGGCGGCTGGAGTGATCTACCTTTCGATTTCTCATCAGCTCTTTTCTGCCGCCACATGGCGCCGGTTCCGGCCGTTCAGGGGATTGCTGATTATTCTGCTCATTGCTGCGCCCTGGCACATTCTTGCAACCTTGCGTAATCCACCTTATTTCGCCTTCACACTTCATAGTGGGCCCGGGCAATATCATGGTTTTTTGTGGTTTTTCTTCATCAATGAGCAATTGCTTCGCTTTCTGAATTTGCGCTATCCCCGAGATTACAATACGGTTCCGCGCCTTTACTTCTGGCTGCTCCATTTCGTTTGGCTATTTCCGTGGAGTGTTTATTTTCCTGCCATTGCAAAGCTGTGTTTCAAGCCCTTCGATCGCGCGGGACGTACGCGGCTTCTGGCGCTTTGTCTGGCGGGATTTGTCCTGATCTTTTTCACCTTCTCCACAACCCAGGAATACTATTCGATGCCCTGCTATCCAGCGCTTGCACTCCTTTTAGGATCAGCCATGGCGACGGGAGGCGTTTGGATACAGCGCGGCACGCGTGCCCTCTCGCTAATTGGAGCGTGTGCCGGGCTCGCGACATTAACTTTATTTTTTCTCACCCGCCACATGCCCGCGCCGGGAGATATTTCGCAGGCACTCAGCCAACATCCCGGCGCTTATAAGCTGTCGTTGGGGCACATGCAAGATCTCACTCTGGCATCCTTCGCCTATCTGCGCTTGCCTCTACTGGTAGCAGCCGTGGCTTTCTGTCTGGGCGCTTTGGCAACCTGGAAATTTGCCGGCCAACGTGCATTTCTGGCCGCCGCTCTGATGATGATTCTGTTTTTTCATGCGGCCCGCCTTGCCATGGCGATCTTCGATCCCTTTATGTCTTCGAGGCCGCTCGCGGAGGCAATTCTGAAGTCGCCGCCAGGAACCTTGATCATCGATCACCACTATTACACGTTTTCTTCCATCTTTTTCTACACCAACCGCACCGCGCTGCTGCGGAACGGCCGATTCTTTAATCTGGAGTATGGAGGTTACGCTCCCGGCGCACCTGATGTATTTGTCGACGATATGCAATTCAAGGATCTCTGGCTCAAGCAGGAACGTGCCTACATCGTAGCGAGGGAAAGCATTGTTCCTCAATTGGAATCGCTGGTCGGCGACGAGAATCTGGATCTGGTATTGGCAAGTGGCGGGAAAGTAGTTCTCACGAATCATCCTATCGCCAGCTCCCAAGGCATGGTCACGAAGGCGCTGGGCGCAGGCTAAGACACTTTGCATTGTTTTCCGAAACAGGCTGAGTTTTGTGATTATTGCTAGGAAAGGTAAGGAGAGTATGAGAATTGCAGTGTTGGGAGGGGATGGCTACTGCGGTTGGGCAACTGCTTTATATTTGTCAATGAAGGGACATTTCGTTGCGATTGTCGACAACTTTGCGCGACGGCAGTGGGACCACGAACTCGGTGTTCAGACTCTAACGCCCATTCTGCCGCTTTCGGATCGCTTGAGGGTTTGGCAGAGACTCACTGGAAGCACGATCGAGTGCTTCGTGGGCGACGTAACCGAGTACGATTTTCTCTCTTCGGTGATCAAGAATTTCGAACCGGAAGCGGTAGTCCACTTCGCTGAACAACGCGCCGCTCCCTACTCCATGATTGACCGCAAACACGCGGTTTTCACTCAGGTCAATAATGTCGTAGGGACGCTCAATCTGCTATTCGCCCTGCGCGAGTTTCAGCCCGATTGTCACCTTATCAAGCTTGGCACCATGGGTGAGTACGGCACGCCCAATATTGATATTGAAGAGGGCTACATCACCGTCGAGCACAACGGTAGAAAAGACACCGTGCCGTACCCCAAGCAGCCCGGATCGTTTTACCACCTTTCAAAAGTGCATGACAGCCACAATATTATGTTCGCGTGCAAGACATGGGGAATACGCGCCACGGACCTCAACCAGGGCGTCGTGTACGGCACCTTGACTGACGAAGTAGGCATGGACGAAGCCCTCATTAATCGCTTCGACTACGATGAGGTTTTTGGGACAGTCCTCAATCGCTTTTGCATTCAGGCCGCCATCGGACACCCACTCACCGTATACGGCAAGGGAGGGCAGACCCGCGGGTTCCTGGATATTCGCGACACGGTACGCTGCATCGAGATTGCATGTTTGAATCCGGGGGCTCGAGGCGAATGCCGGGTGTTCAACCAGTTCACGGAGCAATTTTCAGTTCTGGATCTGGCTCGAATGGTCCAGAGCGCGGGAGAAAAACTGGGTCTGACGGTTACAGTCGCGCATCTATCCGATCCGCGAGTAGAGAAGGAAGAGCACTATTACAACGCAAGACACTCAAAACTGATTGAACTCGGTCTGGAGCCGCATTTGCTTTCCGAACTCTCTGTTGGATTCGCTGATGAACGTGGCATTGAAACATCGCGATCGCGTCGATACCGCTGTGATGCTGCCGCGAATCAACTGGCGACAGCCCTCGAACCAGCGTCGGGCGCAAACTGACCGCGAACCAGCGCTTGAGATCGTGGGAGCATCTGCGGAAAGAGAGAATGGAAATGGTCGTTCCGGAAACGGCTTCGTGCCGGAATAAATACAAAAGTGGAAAGCCGAAGAGTTGCCCCAGGGTCCTAGACAGTGGGTGCCGGATCGCGAGGTACCACTGGGACGAGTTTTCCATCGCGAATGTAGTAATCGACGTTGCGCCAGCGAATGCTGTTGCGCGAAAAACTGGTCAGCCAGATGCAAAAAGCCAGCGCATCCCACACCGGGATCAAGGCTAACTTCTTCCAAAGCGCATTATACTTTAGGCCCCAGATTCCAACCATCCATGTCATTGCAAATCGCATAGCAAGATAGGCGCCAAGATATCCTAGCGTAACTTCGATTGTGGGCTTGAACGCAATCGCAATCAAGCACCAGGGCAACCCCAAAGTGAAGATCAGCCCAAAGTGTCCCCATGGCCGCAAGTGGCGCATGACGACGATCCAGCGCAGCCTCTTGTGAAAAAGATCCCGCATGGAACCATAATCCGCCACCGTCAAAATAGTGTAGGGAAGAAGCTCAACTTCATAGCCCTGTTCGGCGATCAAGCGGCCCACCAGCAGATCATCCGCGGGGCGGTTCTTGATTGCCTCGTAACCACCGAACCCGGCCAGCCGCTCGCGAGTAGTGGCGATAGTGGGCCCCAGGGCGAATCTTACTCCGTCGAGTTGCCGCGCTACCAAGATGCCCACGTAGAAGTCGGAAAACATCCCGATCGACTGGAGGCTGTCTGTGAAATGTTTGTCTTCAGCCGCTACATAAAAACAGGTCACGGCTCCCACCTTGGAGTCGGCCAAAGGAGCCACCACTCTGCGCAAGTAGTCGGGCGCTACTCGGACATCGCTATCGCTGATGACCACAACTTCGTGCTGCGCTTCGCTGACAAGGCGCGCCAACTTAATCACTTTGTCATTCGACCCCGCTCCGCCCGAGCCGAACAATACCCGAATGGAACGTTCCGGAAAATCGTGCGCTAGCGCCTCTAATATGGGGACCGCGGGATCATCCTCTTCACCCACGCAAAAAAGGATTTCGTAGTCGGGATAGTCTTGCTTACAGAAGCTGGCAAAGTTTTCGTAGGCATTAGGGTCAAGCCCACGAATAGGCTTCAAAATACTGACCGGTGGCGCATAGCTATGATTAGCTGCGCTCCGAGGTACAGAGCGGCGAAAAAACTGCCGGATACTAAACAGTGCAATCAAATAATAAATGAACGGGATGGCGGCGACGGCGAGAACTACGTAGTGGACATAAGAAATCATTGGGTGCCTCGCGCGCCTGAGACGAACGAAGCCCGCGGGACTAATAAGGCCTCTCTCTGGCCGCCAAGGATCTCGATTGCAAAACCGTGTCGGGCGCTCATCGATGCTGTTCTGGAATTCAAATATCTCAAATGCCTGCTCGTCCGAACGACCCTCGCTCTGGTGAGCATAGCAAAAAAGCCTCTCGTATCCGAAACTTGCGCAAACCTAATCCGAATTCATTCCCTGTTCGTCTGACGTTTGAGATGATCCAAAGCATCCCGCGCGGGAGAAAAGCTCTTGGCCTGGGACAGCGCCGCACCATACTGCTCTGCCGCCGCCTGTTTATCTCCCTGTCGCTCCAGAATCGTGGCCAACAGGTAATGGGCTTCGAACACCGGAGCATCTTCCACCGTCGCACTCGACGCCAAATAGCGCGCAACAACTGGGACGCTTCTGGAAGGTTGCGCCGCGCCATGATCAGTATCTCCGCCGCACCCACAAGCAAAATGGGGTCGGTTCATCTTCGGCGGAGTGGACTGGCCTATAGCATCGACCATTTCATCCAAACGCCCCACATGCGGGTAGAAGCCAGCCAGATTAAGCCACGCCCCGTGAGCATACAGCACAGACTTAAACCAATTTTCATGTCAATAGGTGGGCCGCAGATCCATGGGAACTCAAAACCCCTCAAGGAGCGAAATTGCCTGGTTTGAACACCTACCTGCCGCTTTCCATTGATACCAACTGCATCTGTCTGATTTGAAAGCAGAAACGCTGGCATTATTGACAGTTGCGGAACCTACACGCCCGTATTGAAGTGGGAGTTCATTCCTGAAAGCTAGCCCATGCTTGAATTCATCTTCGATCTCCCGCTGCTTATTACTGGACCGGCCATCGTCGGATCGCTCTGCCTGTTTGCGATCGGTGGACTGCTTTTGGTTCGCCGCCACGTGCTGCCACGTCTGCGGGTTCACCATGAGGACGCCCACTTTAGCGGAGCCATGGTGCATAGCGTAATGGTCTTCTACGGACTAGCGCTCGCGCTAATCGCGGTGAACGTCTTCGAGACCTATGCCGACGTATCGAAGATCATTTCACAAGAGGCGACCGCCTTGGCCGTACTGTACCGGGATGTGAGCGCTTATCCCGAACCGATTCGCTCCCAACTGCAGAAGGAACTGCGGGATTACACCGACTACGTGATCCACGAAGCCTGGCCTTTGCAGCAGCGCGGCCAGGTTCCGAGCGCTGGCGTTGAGCGGATGAATCGCTTTCAGAGCATGCTGGCCGCTTTCGAGCCTGCGACCGAGGGCCAGAAAATCCTCCACGCTGAGGCACTCCGGGCCTACAACAACATGATCCAGGCCCGCCGGTTGCGCCTCGATGCCGTGAGCATCGGTTTGCCAGGTGTGATGTGGACAGTGGTCCTTGCGGGGGCGGTCATCAGCCTGAGCGCCTGCTTCTTTTTCCAAGTCGAAGATGTGCGCTTGCACGTGATCCTGGTAACGCTTCTGGCAATGTTCATTGGGCTGGTGATCTTCATGACCTTCGCCCTTGACCGGCCCTTCCGGGGCGATCTGGGAGTACGGCCAGAACCCTATCAACTGATTTACGACCACCTGATGAAACCATAGCCAGACAAGGCGATCACCGACAGCACACTTGCGGCTTTTCGCAAATCGGCACCGGACTCGGATGGGTGTTGTAACATTGCAGTGCGCCGGGATAGTGCCGTGAAGCTAATTGATGGTCTTGCAGGTGAAGGTCCTGCCAGTGCAGGTTACCCAGTTGGCACTGTAGTGATATCCGGCGACGGGGCGGGTGACCAAACCGTCGGAAGCCCGGATGTAAACGTCCTCGATGGCTGGATGCAGGTCTGGTCAGCTCCGACAGGAGGGCAAGCAAAACAGCAGGTCGTAGCGAAAGCGAACCGTAATCAAGCCTCGAAAACGCACACCTCACCAGAATCGGAGTGTGAGGATGAAGGGAATGCCGAAACTTTTATCCCAAGTTGAAGGCCAGAGTGTTCGGTGAAGTACTGGATAAGGGCAGCCGAACAGTTCTCCGTGGTCTCAGAGGACGACAGGCTGTGAAAGAGCATCAATGAAAGCTCAGAACCAGTCGTGGGTTGCCTAGGCCTATGCGAATAGGCACAGGGGAGGCATCTCGTATAAGCCGCCAGGCGCGCCGTCCGGGCACATTCTTCATGTGGCGGGCATTCACCAAACAGGGGCGTATGCCTCGTTGTTCGAGAATCTCGAACAGTGGAATCCAATACACCCCGGTAGACTCCGGCGCCACCGTGGTCACCCCGCACGGGATTGTCGTCCCGCCCTGGAGGTACGGCCACAAACATTTCGCGTGCGCCAACGCCGACACCGGCTGCATTCGGCTCTAACACCGGCCGGTCTTCCAAACACATCCCTTTGTTTCGTCTCCGCCGCTTGGATTTCGCTTTTGGCGGCTGCAGATTACTGCCCTGTGTCTTGTTCACTGGTTGCTCGCTTTCTGAGCTGCAAGCAACGGCCAAGCTGTGCCATCGAAGATACTCTTCCAAACGCAATCAGTTGGGTCGCCAACTGTTAACCACTGCTCTGCGCACGGAGCTTGGAGCCACGCTATTGATCGGCGTTCTAACACCACTGCTTACAACGGCCTACTTCCGGTTGCCTGTCGCTCCAGGGCAGAATGCACAAATGACTCGGCCAAGACAAGTTCCTTTCCGCTTTGCCCCGACCACTCGGCGGGCCCCCCGCTATTGAGGAGGTGTCGGCTGGTGTTTACCGGGTACTTGGCCGCGACCTTGCAGGCCGAACTGTCGAAGCAACTGGTCCTAGGCTGAAAGTTCAAATTGAGAAGTGCATGCAGGCCGCAAGTCAAATGATGGCAGACTCCCAAGACCCGGCGAGATTATTTTGGGCGCGTGTTCAGTTTGTCGAGTACGCGCTTCAACTCTTCAAGCTTTTGGCCAGCCTCGCCGAGCTTGCCCTCCGCCGTCAGGCGCTGATAGTCGGCAAGGTCTTTGGCGGCTTCGGCGATGAGCGCGTTCAGATCAGCTGCAGGTGAGGTGGTGGATGCCGGTGCGCCTCGCGCAGTTTCCGCGGGGACAGCCGCGGCGCTTGTAGACGAGGCCGCTCCGCCGAATAGCGACGCCAGTGCCGATTCGAAGGTTGGTCCGTAAGCCAGCCGATCTTGCAGTGCGAGTACGACCAGGCGCAATTCCGGCATCGGGCTGCGCTCAGCCTGTAAGTAGATCGGCTCCGCATACAATAGCGCCCGCCCGATCGGGATCACAAGCAGAGCCCCGCGCCGCACGTGCGAGCCCTGCTGATTCCACAACGTCAATTGTCCGGAGAGTTGGGCATTCTGATCGATTCGCGCCTCGATCTGCAGCGGCCCGTCGACCAGCTTCGTCTTGGGAAAGTTGTAAACGAGCGACGTACCGTATTGTGCGCCGTCGCTGCGCCCGGCAATCCAGCCAATTAGATTGTTCCGGTTAGACGGTGTGAAGGGCAGAATCTCCACGAATTCTTCGCCGGTTTCACCCGGCAGTTTCATCAAAACAAAATTCGGCTGCATCGCCTGAGTGGTTTGCTGACCTCCTTCTCCCATCCCAACTTCAGTGGCGACCGTCCATAGATCTTCACGGTTGTAAAACGCTTCCGGATCCGTCATGTGGTAAAGGCCGTACACTTCCGCCTGCAGTTTGAGCAATAACTCAGGATAGCGCACATGTTTGCGCAAGCCGGGCGGCATCAACGACGCATCCTTGAACAAACTCGGAAAGATACGGCGGTAGGCTGCAATGATCGGATCATCCGAATCGAAAACATAAAAGGTAGTCGTGCCATCGTAAGCGTCGACGACAACCTTCACACTGTTCCGCATGTAGTTGATCAGATTATTGTCGAGATGGTAATGCGTCGAGTACGGATAGCTGTCTGACACCGTATAGGCATCCATGATCCATGACAGGCGGCCGTCCTCGCCGAGCACAATGTATGCATCGGGATCGTAGGTCAGGAACGGCGCCAGCGTCGATACGCGGTCGCGTATGTTACGCCGCATCAGGAGGCGGCTATTCTTGTTCACGTCATCGCTGAATGGTAGCTTCGCGAGGTCGTTTTGGTCGAGCGCGATGATCATGCGGCGAAGGAAGCCGCCGAGAAGGATGCCGCCATTGCCTTCGTAGGACGTTAAGTTGTTGGTCTGGCCTTGCGGGTAGTTAAACTCCTTTTGCTGCGTCTTCACGTAGACATCGGTATTGGTCATCTCGCCGAAATAAATCTCTGGACGGGTAACGCTGAGACTACGCACCGTGCTCTGAACCGGCATGTTGCTCAAAATCAGAGTGGGAAGCCCTTCCGGCGTAAAGCCATTAACCGGGTTCATCGTGATGCCGTAGCCATGAGTGTAGATCAGCTTCTCGTTGATCCAGTTGCGGCTGCTCTCAGGTAGCTTATCGACGCTCAGTTCGCGCGTAGCGAGCATCACCTCGCGTGTGGTGTCATCGATCTCATACCGATCGATGTCAATGTCGGGAAAGTCATAATAAGTGCGGATTTCCTGAATTTGACGCAGCGTGTCCTGGAGGGCGTGCCAGTCCCACAGCCGGATGTTTTGAAGCGTAGCCTGATTGTTTGCCGCGTCAGCCGCTTCAACGGTCGTCTCAGCCGGAAACTCGCGCTGCGAGATCCGATTCAGTCCGTAGGCCTGCCGCGTTAGGTCAGTGTTGTAGACAATGTAAGGCTTCTCCCGAACCAATTCGTTCGGCTTGACGATAAAGCTGCTTACATACCATCCGATCACTTGAACAGCGACATAACAGACGGCAGCCGGAAGGATTGCCGCGACCAGCCAGCGGCCGCGCGGCACCCGCACGGCATTAACGGCGGTGATCACAGCGCCCAGAACGAGCGCCACACACACAACAAGCATCCCTCTGAGAGTGACATGCGCGTCCGTGTAGGTCACACCCCCGAAGATCGTATGATCGTCGAACAACCGCTCGAACCGCCCAAGATAGACACGCATCGCGAGGATCAGCAACAGAAACGCAAATGTAATGGAGAACCCGCGCCAAGGTAATGGGACGGAGCGACTGAGACGCCCAGTGAGCGCACGAGCCCCACCCGCGATTAGTATGAAGAAAGCGGCGAGCACACAGGTGATCACGCTTAACGTAAGCAGCCAGCCTGCGATCAGCTGCCATGCAGGCAAGGCGAACAGAAAGAAATTCAGTGGCTTGGAAAAAATTGGATCGAGGACACCAGTCGTGCGGTGTGCGTACCAAAAGAGTGCCAGCGTCGGCCACTCCCCTGCCATTGCGCCCCCGGTTGCAGCGGCAATGGCAAGCGAAACGCCGAGAGCGATGAGCCGCAGAACGGGCTCAACCGGCAACTTCACCGGCTGTCCCCCGATGAGAATGGTGTGACCGGCCGGCAAATCTGGGAGATGCGCTCGCTTGAGAATCAGGAACGATCCGTACAGAATCAAGAATGTGGCCGCTGCAAAAGCCGCGAAGACTCCCCACTGAAGGCTCTGCGTCTTCCAGAACACGTCCGCATAGCCGAGCGATCCGAACCAGAGCACGTCCACGTAATACGACAGCGCCGCCCGACCGACGAAGAGAATGCCGACAAGGACGGCAAGAACGAGAAAAAAGCGGCGGCCCCGGCGATGGTGCGGCGACTGCATCCGTGGCCAGTCAATGGACTCAGGCATTGCTTTACTCCGTTTTCATCTACTTGATTAGCTGTCCGCATAATACTCTCTCGGCTTTCTGCAAAGTTGCCGATGGCTCCCACATCCCACTTCGCGACGCTCTATCTTCCACGACCTGCGTACACTTTACGAACAATTTACGAACCGGTTATTCGAACTTTATGGCTTTTCGTATCCAATGAACTGGCTGAGTGATTCCGGGCAATCGCTCGGACGGTAAGACGCAGGCTCGGAGGCTGAAAATGTTCGTGACCACAGCAATCACGTTGATGTGCACTGCGGGGGTCTCATTCTATCTACGATTCATGGTTGCGTTATGCAAGGAGTGCAGACCTCATCGAATCGGCTACTGGGTGTGTCTCCGACCCAATACCGCGGAAGAGGAGATCGCTCGACGACAGGAGCGGCCAGAGCCAATGGCTCGCGCTGCCTGACAACAGGTCGAATTCGGGCTGCTGTTCTAGTGTCGAAGGGGTCCGGAGAAAGGGATTCACTGTCGATCGAGGAAGTATCCGCAGAACAATTGGCAGAACTTTTCCACCACTAGCGCAAGATAAGCGAGATAGCGGCTCGCCGCGTCAACCATCGAGGCTTCGCAAACCGCTTGTGAGTTGCGTCTGCTACGGAAGGGCGAGCTACTGACGTTAAGGCTGCCCGAGACCGATAAAGCCGCAGCAACTTCCGCCCGCGTAGAACACCTTTCCTAATGGCACGCTCAATACATGCAAACCCTGTCATAAATGCCAGTCGCACAACTGGAGACGCCGGACTAACCTGATCTTAGGCGAACTGGCCTGCCGCCCGTAGCCCTCGCCACAAAGAGGCATGGTGTGTCTTCAGTCCGAATATTGCTCGCTGATGATCATGCGGGAGTGCGGGCATACCTTCAGGCAAAGCTTCGCAAGGTGTTTGAGATTGTCGGGGCCGTTGAAGATGGAAAACAGGCAGTTGACGCAGTACTGCTGCTCGATCCTGACGTGCTGGTGCTCGATATCTCGATGCCGGTAATGAACGGATTCACGGCTTCGGCACGTCTCCGGGACCTGAGGTGCAAGACGAAGATAGTAATCCTGACAACGTACGAGGACGATGGGTACATCGACGCAGCATTTTCCTCCGGGGCCAACGCTTACGTTACTAGGGACCGACTCGCTACCGATCTTGTGATAGCCATTCCCGAAGTCCTTCAGCGGAACACATTTGTTTCTCCGTCATCACACAGCTAGGGGTCTAAGCGGCCACCATGTGGTTCCTGACGGCGTACTTGACCAGTTCTGCGTTGCTTTCGGCGCCAAGAAGTTCCATGATTCGATACTATTCTGCCCAGAATTGCTCAACATCGCAGTGACCTTCGAGATCGCACCCAGCAGAGCAATTGTGCTCAGATATCGCAAAGCCAAAACCGTAGCATCGCTGGTGTATCTCTATTGTTGTTTGGGGGACTTCATGAAAAAACAATACCTGCACCTCTCCGCTTTCCCTTGCGACACATGCGCTGCTCCGGTCATCGCAGGCACACTTGCGGTGCGCGAGAATGAAATATCGAAGGAGACGGATATTCGGCCGGTGGGAGCCATCTGCCTTGCGTGCGGCCACCGGCAGAGCACGGCGACCGCGCCAGCGCGCGTCCGTCATTTACTACCGATCGAATGGGTACCGGCAGGTCCCGTCACAGCCTCTCAACTGACCCCGGCTTTCGTCGACGTACTCAATCGGCCAGAGCTGCATTAGCAAGCCCAACCACAACAGAGACCCCAAACTGAGCTGTCTTGCTCAGACGGCCACCTCGCGAAGTGAGATGGTCTCTATCAAGAGACATTATGCAAACATGAGGCAGAGTCTGTAGTTCGTCTCGTGCGGAAATCGGCCTCACCATGCGCGCAGCTCGCAGCCATACAGCATCACCGGGCACGCCAAGGATCATCGGGCAAAAGGAATCACAATGAGTCTCACCCGTTCCATTCGTTCGTCGCTGTTTGCAATCGCCCTGCTCGCCCTGTCGGCGGCAGCTTACGCGCAACTCAGCATCTCCATTTCATTCGCGCCGCCGGAATTGCCGGTCTACGAGCAACCTGTGGTCCCCGGTGACGGCTACATCTGGACGCCTGGCTATTGGGCCTACGCCGATGACGACTACGGTTACTACTGGGTGCCAGGCACGTGGGTCATGGCTCCGGAACCGGGACTGCTCTGGACTCCAGCTTATTGGGGCTGGGGCGGCAACGGATACATCTTTAACCAAGGCTACTGGGGCCAGCAGGTTGGCTTCTATGGCGGTGTGAGTTATGGCTATGGTTATTACGGTGACGGTTATCAAGGCGGACGCTGGCAGAACGGACAGTTCTATTACAACCGTTCAGTGAGCAACGTGAACGTCACCAACATTCATAACGTCTACAACACAACCGTAATCAACAACACCACCACCGTTAACCGCGTCAGCTACAACGGCGGCAATGGTGGAATCAACGCTCGTCCCACGCCCCAGCAAGAGTCGGTGGCACATGAGAAGCACATTGCTCCGGTCGCCGCTCAGACGCAGCATGTACAGGAGGCCCGTACGAATCCTGAACAGCGGGCGGCCGTGAACCACGGCACGCCTGCAGTCGCTGCGACTCCCAAGCCGGGAGCATTCAATGACCGCGCCGCAGTACACGCGAAACCAACGGGGACGCCTTATAACGCTCCGGTGAATCGCGCCGCGGTTCAGCCACCGGCCAACACGCCAGGGGCGCGTCCAGAGAATAACGCTTCGCGCTCCGACCGGCCTACGCCGAAAAATCAGCCGGTGCCGAACGGTGCTCCGTCAGCGCGACCAAATCAACCTGAGCCGAACAAGTCGGAGCCGAACAACACCGAATCGAACAAGGCCGAATCGAACCGGCCGCCCACAGCCCAACCGGAGCCGAACCGTGCGCCGACAGCGCGACCGAACCAGCCCGAGCCCAACAAACCCGAACCGAACAAGCCCCAGCCAAATAAGCCCGAGCCGAATCGACCGCCTACAACTCAACCGGAGCCAAGTCGTACGCCAGCAGCTCAGCCGAACAATCGGACAGAGCCCAACCGGAATGAACCAACTCAGCGGCCGCTAACTCCACCTCCAAGCGAGCGAGCACAACCTCAGCATACTGCTCCGCCGCCGGAAGCGAGGCCGTCAGCGCAACAACCACAACACCCTCAACCTGCGCCTGTGAAGCCGGAGCCGAATAAACCTCAGGAAGAAAAACCGAAACAGAACGAGAAGCCGCTGTAACGCGACGGCTTAAGAGTTGGAATCGGGCATCCTGAATGGTCAGGGTGCCCATTTTTCTTGTCAGGCCAAGGCTAGTTCTGGAGAATTAGTCGTGGAGAACGACATTGAGGAGCGAACTGTGGACCTGCAGTGCGCCTTCCACACCACCCGCGTAGTGAATAAACCCCAGTTTTCGAAACCGATTCATGAAGAAACTGACCCGCGAACGAGTGGTCCCGACCATGTCGGCCAGGGTTTCCTGACTGATTTTAGGGACTACGGTCTCCGGAATCCCTTCCTTGCCGAAATGCGCGAGCAGCAAAAGCACGCGGGCCAGACGTTTTTCGCTGGAATTGAATAGTTGGTCGACCAGATCCTCTTCGTAGCGGATATTCCGCGCCAGCAGATAGGCGACGAACATTTCAGAGAGCGCGGGTTCACGGTGAAGGGCTTCCATCATGATCTTTTTCTCAACCCGCAGAATCTCGCAATCGCTCATCGCCGCCGCGGAGCCCATCCGCAACAGTTGACCCGCCAGCGCACCTTCCCCAAAGAAGTTTCCCTCGTTGACGATCGCAATCGTTGCTTCTTTGCCGATCTTGGATACGACGGTGAGCCTTATCTTGCCTTTTTGCACGTAGAAGACAGCGTCGGCGTTGTCTCCTTGGGAAAATACAGTCTGCTTTTTCGGAACAATCAGGATCTTCCTACCGTCGCCAATGGTTGCGAGGAAAGTGTCAGGATTGAATGCGCCGTTCTTGTTGGGGCCCACCGCAGGCTTCATCTCCGATAAGTATAGTCGGACATAGCCCAAGGCGCCCATAAATCGCTGGCATCTTAAATATCGGATGGGTGTGCAATTCTGAACACTCCCCTGCACGCGAAATAGGCGATACTGAGAGTTTGCTTAGTCCGAACTAAGCAAACCTGTGCCCCTCGCATTTGTTGTTCGCCCACCTCTGCGCGTTGATTGCCGCAGCTTTCCAGCAATAGTGGTCACAATTGAACAGCCTTCTTCCGCCGATCCGTCCAATATACATTCTGCGAACGGACAGAGACTAACGAACTGATTCGTTGCTGGTCACGAAATCGTCTCCCAAAGTTCTCGTGACTTCTCAGGAGAGATTCACAGATGATTAAGAAAACAATTTTCCTCATGGTGCTCGGGTTGGCTCTTCCGTTCGGAGCCTTTGCCGGCAGTAGCGTCGACTTCACCAACGGCGGTGGTACTCTCGCAGGCACCAATAGCGGTCTGACCCTAACCGGATCGACGCTCATTGCCGTGAATGGTCTCGGTGGCGGGCTCATCACTGGAAACAGTCTTGGAACGGTGAGTTTTAGTACTGGCGTACTCAGTAGCGGCATTCTCCAGATGGGTGGCACGTTCGCCGCGGGCGGCACGTTCAGTGTTACTGGAAACGGCACAGGGGGCATTCCGACCGGCACAATCTTCAATGGTGCTTTCACCGGGCCAGTGTCCTGGACTCTAATCACTCTTGCAAACGGAACCCACAACTACACGCTAACCGGTTCTCTGTCCGGAAGCTGGTTTTCCGGTGGGACTGTCAATGGCGCCACCGTCCAGTTGACCATCAATACGGGCAAGGGCTTTTTCAACGGGCAGACCACCATTTCGAGTGGCGACACGAACTTCTCGACGGTTCCAGAACCGGGCTCTCTTGGCCTGATGGGAACAGGTTTAATCGGTATTGCTGCGGTGTTCCGGCACAAACTGCGGATGTCGCGCGGTTAGGTCCTTTGCATTAGGTGTCGCTGCAATTGGTTTTCATCCAGGCCCCGTACGGCCAGTGCGGCCGACGGGGCTTTTCCCGACGGGAGGAGCTATGCCACCAACAATTCAAGTCGGCACGATTCTGATGAAGGACTGGCCCGGTACGACACAACCTCTAGGTCTAGAGAGTGAACCCTGCTCTGGGAGTTGGAGTGTGCTCAAGGTGCTGGACAGCTACGCCCTGGATCGCAAGATCCATGCTGCCGGGTGGAATTTCTTCTTCATTGCGGCAGAAGTAAAGGTGATGTTCCTTGGGAGTGTCGGTGCGGCGAAAATCGGAAACGCCTTGCAGGGACTCTTGCGGAAAGTACGGCCACAAAACTTCAACAGTCTGGAGATAACAGGAATCGTCGCCAGGCATTTTCTGGGCGTGCCCTACGTTACCGTTTCCGCGCATTCGCGCCACATGCAAGAGAGTTGCCAACTCGATGACGGCTCAGGCGAGACAGAGTTCACAGGATAACGCGGAATGGGCCACTGGTTGAGGTGCGACGAGCGACTCTACGTGCACCTGCAGCAAGCGCTGTTGGTTCCGCTAACGCTCGGCCGTCTCTTCCCGAACTTCGCTGGACTGAGTTTCCAGCCTCTTCACTTTTCCGAACCCGCCAAGCGACGGTCCCTGTGCGGGTCCGTGCGCGGTAGGCCAGTACTCAGCTCGCATTTTTCTCCCGGCTTTGCCCCACAGGTAGGACACCGAACCGCCAAGGCTAGCTGTTTTTTGGACTTCATGGCTTCACAATGCACCGTTGCCTGAGAAGAAGATGGTCAATAGTGATCAGTTTGGGAGTGCGGCTTCGGTGGATACTGAGAAGAGACCAACTTAAACCCCAGCGCTGGTGATGCTCTCGGGTCCATCCCGCAAATGGGCCCTTGCGGTACCGTCTTCATCGCAGTCAGGAACACAATGTCGCTATCAAACACAGTGCTACCCGAGCCTCTTCTACAGATCGTGGGCCCGCGGACCATCGGGCATGAAGTGGCTGCAGCGCCCCGGGCAAGATCGCACGCGAAGCCATCGCTGCCGAGCCGGATCGCGGTGATCGGGAATTATCTTCCCCGCCATTGTGGAATCGCCACGTTCACGACCGACCTGTGCAGCGCTATTTCCGCAGAATACGGAACGGCCCGACTGTTGGCGCTCCCGGTCAACGACACTGAGGAAGGTTACGACTATCCCGCCCGGGTGCGATGGTCGCTCGCTCAGGACGAAGTGAAGTCGTATCAGGACGCGGCTGAATTTCTGAACTTCAACAACATCGACATGGTGTGCCTGCAGCATGAGTATGGGATCTTCGGAGGACCGGCCGGAAGCCATATCTTGCATCTGCTACGCGGCCTGAAAATGCCCGTGGTGACGACGCTGCACACAGTCCTGCGCGAGCCAGATTCCAACCAACTGATGGTCATGGAAGAGATCGCAGAGTTGTCTGACCGCCTGATTGTGATGAGCCAACTCTCATCCCAGTTCCTGCAGGAAATCTTCAAGGTGCCGGGTAGCAAGATCGACATGGTTCCACATGGAGTACCAGACCTACCCTTCTTAGATCCGAATTTCTACAAAGACCGCTTTGGCGTAGAAGGCAAGGCGGTGCTCCTCACGTTCGGCCTACTTTCACCCAACAAGGGGATTGAAAACGTAATTCAAGCATTGCCGCAGATTTTGGCCAAACACAAGAACGTTGTGTACATCGTCGCGGGCGCGACCCATCCCCACATTCTCCGGCGCGAGGGTGACAAGTATCGAGCCAGTCTGCTGGCGTTGGCGAAGGAAATCGGCGTGGAATCGCAAGTGATCTTCCACGACCGCTTCGTCAGCCCCGAGGAAATGGTCGAATTCATCGGCGCTGCCGACATCTACATCACTCCCTATCGCCACGAAGCTCAGGTCGTCTCCGGCACTCTTGCTTACGCACTGGGAGCGGGCAAAGCGATCATCTCTACTCCATACTGGCATGCCATCGAGTTGTTGGACGATCGTCGAGGCGCGCTCGTCCCATTCCAAAATCCCGACGCGATAGCCCAAAAAGCGATTGAACTTCTCGACACCCCTGCCATTCGTCACGCCATGCGCAAACGTGCCTACCTGTTCGCGCGCGAGATGGTCTGGAAACGTGTGGCGCAGGGTTACATGCAAAGCTTTTCACACGTCCGCAGCGACCGCATGGAGAGTCCAAAGGTCCAGTTCTCCGCGCGCATGACTCAAAAGTCGTTGGACCAGTTGCCGGAATTGAACCTGGATCATTTCCGTCGGATCACCGATCACACGGGAATGCTGCAGCACTCGATTTTCACGATACCGAATCGCAGAGAGGGCTATACAACAGACGATAATGCTCGCGCGCTTGTTTTTGCGGTGCTGTTGGGGCAAACGGAAAAGCATCAGCTTGGCAAAGTCGATCCATCTACTGAGACATTGGCGGTCTGCTACTCAGCATTCCTGGAGCACGCCTTCAATCCAGCGAAGGGTCGCTTCAAGAACTTCCTTCGCTACGATCGTCGGTGGAACGAACCTGTCGGTTCCGAAGACTCCCATGGGCGTGCCCTGTGGGCGTTGGGTACGGTTCTAGGCCGGTCCCAAGATCAGGGATTGAGAGGCGCGGCGGGCCGCTTGTTTGAGTTCTCTCTCCCCGCCGTGCTTGAATTCACGAGTCCGCGGGCATGGGCCTACACCCTGCTCGGAATTCAGGAATACCTTAATTCGTATCCTGGTGATCGCGACGCTCAGAAAGTTCGATCGGCCCTCAGCCAACGGCTGCTTAACATGTATGAGGCGATCCGGCGGCCGGATTGGAAATGGTTCGAGAACGTTCTGGCCTACGGTAACGCGAGACTACCGCAAGCCCTGCTGCTGGTAGGTTCCGCATGCTCCGATGATCGCATGATCTCTGCCGCGCTCGAATCGATGGATTGGCTGTCGCAAACACAGCACTGCGAAATCAATCGCCACTTTACCCCGATTGGTTCGCAAGGTTTCTATCGCCAGGATGGCGAGAAAGCCCGCTTCGATCAGCAACCGCTTGAGGCCGCAGGCGCGGTTTCGGCGTGTCTGCAGGCGTACCGCGTAACCGGGGATGGCCGATGGCGCAATGAAGCCTGGTCGGCTTTCAACTGGTTCCTCGGTGATAACGACTTGCAACTGCCTCTGTATGACTCCGTAACGGGCGGTTGCCGTGATGGCCTGCATCCCGATCGCGCCAACGAGAACCAAGGGGCGGAATCAACGCTGTCGTTCCTCATGGCGCTTCTCGAAATGCGATCTCTCCAAATTTCTGAACCAGAGGATCTCCCATCATGACCATGCCCGCAGAAAGATCTATGACCCTTCTGGGTGCCCGCTTCGAGCCTCTGCTTCTTCGCCATCCCACGAACCCAATCCTCACAAGCAAGGATTGGCCATACCCCATTAACAGTGTCTTCAACGCAGGAGCGACGCAGCTTGCTGATGGCACGACCCTGCTGCTTTGCCGGGTAGAAGATCGCCGCGGCTTGTCGCATCTTTCCGCTGCTCGCTCTCGCAACGGTGTCGATGGCTGGCAAATTGATAGCGAGCCCACGCTGATGCCCGATCCGAAGAACCATCCGGAAGAAATCTGGGGCATTGAAGATCCTCGCATCACGTTTGTTCCCGAACTGCAGCAATACGTCGTTACGTACACATCGTATTCGCGCGGCGGTCCCGGCGTGTCGCTGGCTTTGACCAAGGACTTCCGCACCTTCGAACGTTACGGCGTAATTATGCCGCCGGACGACAAAGACTCCGCGCTTCTCCCTCGGCGGATCGACGGATGCTGGGCCCTTATTCATCGACCGATGACGACGCTCGGGTCACACATGTGGATCTCCTTCTCGCCCGACCTGCGTTACTGGGGCAGGCACCGGTTGATGCTGGAAGCCCGCCGCGGCGCGTGGTGGGATGCGAACAAGATCGGACTGTCACCACCACCGATCGAGACTCCCAGGGGATGGCTCGTGTTCTATCACGGCGTGCGGCACACGCCTTCGGGTTGTCTCTACCGGCTGGGCCTGGCCCTTTTCGATCTAGACAATCCGGCTAAGTGCTTGCTTCGAGGAGATTCGTGGATCTTCGGGCCAGAAGCAGAATACGAACGCCACGGCGACGTCGACGATGTGGTCTTTCCTTGCGGATACACGATGGACGCTGATGGCGATACGCTCAATATTTATTACGGAGCAGCGGATTGCGCAATTGCCTTGGCTCGAGCCAGCGTGCGTTCATTACTCGAGTGGCTGGATACCAATGGAAGTTGCGAACGTCGCCAGCGCGCGCAGGACTGATGAAATCTCTGCTGAAGGCCTTCCAATTTATGTTTGGCTGCCGGCACCGTCACCAGAGCCGTGGTTCACGGTTCAGCACCGCACCTACCGGGTCTGTTTCGACTGTGGCAGGGAATTCAACTTGCCTGACGCGCCTTATACGCATGCGATCCAACGCTGCTCCGGGCGGCCACTCGCAGACGAATTCTCGCCATGCTCCTACCTAGTCATTCTTAATTATCTTCTGAGTGTATCGATGGGGCCGCGGAGCTAAGCTCTTGTTCCCCGTCCACCCGCCAGGACATCTGGAATCAG
>CAWHSR010000036.1:0-18117 GCA_963832015.1 uncultured Acidobacteriaceae bacterium | reverse complement strand
GGGGAGAGAGGATTTGAACCTCCGACCCCCTGGTCCCGAACCAGGTGCTCTACCAGGCTGAGCCACTCCCCGACGTGTGCAGGGGCGCTGGAGGAAATGCGGGGCGCCCTTGGCAGGAATTGCTGAAGTACTTGCAAATTATAACACTCCAGCGATTTCCGAGTGTTGAGAACCACGCATGGTCCGCGACCGGTCCGCCCAAGACCGCAGCGATCACGGCCGCAATATGAGTGAACCTGTCGAGAGCGCGTGTTGTCTGAAACCGGACGGACGACTACGATAGCTTTTTCACTACATCTTCATGAGAACCGCATTCACCGCCCGCCGCCTGTTCACGCCGACCGAGGAGATCGATCGCCCACTGCTCATCGTCGAAGACGGGCGAATAGCTGAGCTTTCGTCACTGGTCGGGACGTCCGCGCCGGTCAACGCCGCGATGGTGGATTTCGGCGACGCCACTCTCGCTCCCGGCTTCCTCGATATCCATATGCACGGCGGAGCCGGATTGGATGTGATGCGGGCCACGCCCTCCGAACTGCCGCGCCTCGGGAAATTTCTCACGACTCACGGCGTAACTGGATATTTTGCGACCACCGTCGCCGCCCCTCTGGATGCAACGTGCGCGGCACTGGGGCGATTGGCCGACGCGATCGAAGCGGGCGCATCCTCAACCAACGGCGAGGCCGTGCATGCCCGGCCTCTGGGCATTCATCTCGAGGGACCATTTCTCAGCCACAAGCGGCGGGGAGTCCATCCTCCTGAGAATCTGGTTACGCCTACCGTGGAAATATTTGACCGTCTCTGGCAGGCAGCACGTGGTCAGGTGAAGATGTTGACCATTGCGCCGGAAATTCCTGGCGCGATGGAAGTCATCGCCGACGCGGCCAAGCGGAAGGTCTGCGTGAGCATCGGGCACTCGGACGCTGAGATGCCCGTCGCCAAGGACGCAGTCAAGGCTGGTGCGCGCCACGCTACTCACACCTTCAACGCCATGCGCCCTCTCGACCATCGCGAACCCGGCATCATCGGCGAAGTGCTCAGCGATGACCGGTTGACCGCTGACATCATCGTCGACGAAATCCACGTAGCCCCGGAGGTTGTGAAACTCTTCCTGCGGGCGAAAGGGCGCGAACGCGCAGTGCTCATCACCGACGCCATTTCCGCGACCGGCATGCCCGACGGCCGCTACCAACTGGGGCCGATTGAAGTTGACGTGAAGGATGGCAAGTGCACGTCGGGTGGAAGCCTTGCCGGAAGTGTGCTGACGATGGATCGCGCCGTTCGCAATGTGACCAAGTTCTCCGATTGGAGTCTGCGTGATGCGGTCCAAGCCGCCACGCTGAATCCAGCGCGGGCCGTGGGATTGTCAAATCATCTTGGAATTCTGGCGCCAGCGGCGGATGCGGATTTCATCGTGCTAAGCCCGACGGGCGAAGTACTCAAGACGATTGTTCGCGGGCGGGGATTCTAAGACAGAAACAGTTCTGCGGAACTAGTTGGGCTTGCGGCGTCGCGCGTCCGCCAGATGATGGAGCAGCATGAGTTCGTCGGCACGAGAGAGTTGATCGAGGAACGCGCTTCCGGTCTGCGGCGTCTCATCGCTCGCCGTCTTCGCCGCGCCAGCCTGGCGCAATTTGTCTCCCAGTTCCGGTTCGTTGCTCATCACCTGCGAATAGAACCAGAGGAAGTGGCGCATCTGGTCGAGAGCGGAACGTAGCGTCTCGATCGGTTCGGTCTCCGAAAGCGAGTTCAGCGCTTCCATCAGTTCCGGATCACTCGGAGCCTGCATGGCGGCGCAGTTCAGTTCCTGCTGGATGGTCCGCAGATCTTCGGTAACCCGCGCGATTCGGAGATGAAGGTCGTCCATGTCGTCGATGGCCATTCTGTTTGCCTTCCAACCTTCTCATCGGCAACACGCAGCGAATAGATGTCTCACGGGCATGCGCCTTTCGTAATTCTGGCATTACTTTGGAGCGGCAAAAGGTCACTACACCGAAATGCCACGATTGGCGCGGCTTCCCGCGTTGTAGAGCACGTCGAGCTTCTAGGCCTGCTCCAGACTCTGTGTCCCGGCGCGATTTTCTGCGGCCACCGTTAGCGCACTCATCCTCTGTCGAAAGTCACTATGATCATGTGGCGACGGCCAGCCGCGGCCGTCCAGACCTGGACGAAGTCCGGCGCCAACGACACCGCTGATGCCCCACTCTCGTCTATTTGTGATAAAACCACGCGATGCCGGAAACGCTCCTACCGGGCACGTCTAGCCGCCAACTTGTTCGCGCCATCGGCCGCTGGAGCCTGACCGCGCTGGTCGTGAACTCGGTCATCGGCAGCGGTGTGTTTGGACTGCCGTCCACCGTCGCCGGACTTCTGGGAAAGTTCAGCCCACTGGCCGTGCTGCTGGCCGGACTTGGCATGGCCGTCATCTTCGCTTGCTTTGCCGAGGTGTCCTCTCAATTTCATCAGGCGGGCGGACCTTATCTCTACGCTCGCGCGGCGTTCGGACGCGGCATGGGCATTCAAATGGGATGGATGCTCTTACTCGGGCAGGCAGCCGCCCCTGCCGCCAATGCCAATCTGTTCGTCATTTATCTTGGGGAGTTTTGGCCTCATGCCACCGATGCGCTGCCGCGCGTTCTGATCCTGACGATCCTGGTCGGCGTGCTCGCGTTCATCAACGTACGGGGCGTACGCGCAGGTGCGTTGGTCAGCAACTTCTCGACTGCGGCAAAACTTGTGCCGCTCTTCGCCGTCATCGGGATGGGATTATTCGTGTTGCACGCGCATCTCGCCGGCGCCTCGACTGGCGCGCCAGCGGTCGTTACGACCAGCCAATGCATGAAGGCCGTACTGCTGCTCGTCTTTGCCTATGGAGGATTCGAAACCGCGCTGGCTCCAATGGCTGAGGCCAAGAATCCCCGCTGCGATGCTCCTTTCGCGCTGTTCGCCGCGCTGGTGATCTGCACGGTGACCTATGCGCTCATTCAATGGGTCGTGGTTGGAGTTCTTCCCGACGCGGCGCTCAGCCAGCGTCCATTGTCAGACGTCGCGCGGGTTGCGGTTGGTTCCGTCGGCGCTGCTCTGGTCGCCGTGGGAGCGCTCATCTCTTTCTATGGTTACTTGAGCGCGAAAATTCTGGGAATGCCGCGCGTGACTTATGCTCTCGCCGAGCAGGGAGATTTCCCGAAAGCCTTCGCCGCGATTCATCCGCGATTTCACACGCCCTACTTTTCGATTCTGGTGTTTGCCGCGCTGGTATGGGCTTTCGCGCTTAGCGGAGAATTCAAGTGGAATGTAACTCTCTCTGCCGTCGCCCGCCTGCTCTATTACGGTGTGTGCTGCGCCGCGCTTCCTGTGCTGCGTCGAAAGCAGCCGGGGACTGCCGGACTTCACTTGCCAGCGGGTAATTTGCTCGCAGGGCTTGCAGTCCTGATGTGCGCCGCGCTCCTGACGCAGGTCGATCGTAGTCAGTCCTTGATCGTGACTGCGACGATCGCCGTGGGCTTCCTGAATTGGTTGGCGGTTCGAAACCGAAATACCATCGAGCGTGTCTAGTTCGTGTAGATGCGCACGTAGTCGACTAGCATCTCGGACGGGAACGGAGTGGATGAATCCGGCGGCCCCGGCCAACTCCCGCCGATCGCCAGGTTCAAAATGATGAAATTGTTTTGCCCGGCGTCGAATGGCCAAACTGCGCCGTCATTCAACGGAGTCAGGCTCGAGGGTGTGTAGGTGGCATACACGTTCGAGGGGGCGTCGATGTAATACTGAACGCTGCCCGGGGACCAGATCATGCCATAGGTGTGCCACTGTGCCGCGGTCTGCCCACTCGGAAATGGATATTGCGTGCCCAGTCCTGTTCCGCCAGTGAAACCTGTGCCGTGAACCGATCCTTCATTCCAATCCGGCGAGAGCGCAGCGTTGACCCGTTCCAGAACGTCCTGTTCCCCGCAGGCCGGCCAGTTCACGTTGGCGATGTTGTTGCCCAATAGCCAGGCTGCCGGCCAGAATCCTTGCGCCTCCGGGACCATAGCACGCACTTCAACCGGCCATACTGGAAGCTGAACTGACCTTGCGTCTTCAACCGCGCTGACGTGTATACGCCTGGCGACGGTTGCTTTGCCTCAATATGTAAATAGCTGTCGGTACCCACGAACTCACTGGGACTCGTAGTGCTGCACGGGCTATTGGACGATCCCCAGGCGCAGTAGTTCTCCAGTTCGCCATTACCAAACCCGCTGTTGCCGGTATCGTAAGTCCACACAGTGGGATCCGGTTGTGCTGGAGCCCCGCTGGTGTTCGTGAACTCGTCGCTCCAAACCAGCGTTCCCGACGGAATGTTGGGCGAGAAGCTCTGGCTCGTAACCGTGCTCGACATCAGCACGGGGGCGCCCCCTACAGCAATCGCCTTGACGGTGAGATTCGACGCCACCAGAAAAGGCGCCTGGTATTGCGGCGAAGCTGGAGTGGGCGTGCTGCCATCGATGGTGTAATTGATGACTACGCCCGGGGCGCCAGCCAGGCTGACGATCACCGCGCCATTCTGCGCAGCCGAAGTAGAAATGGTAGGAGCCGCCGGCAGGGTTTGCCCGCCTGCTCCCATGTTCATCCCGCTATTCCCTCCGCCGCATCCGCACATTAAAGCGCTCACCAGAAAAATCACCATCACCGCTTGTGTCCGCATAGGAGCACCTTTGCGCGAGAACTTAAAAGCACTCTCGCAACCCCCTATTTAACGGCGGGAATACCCCAGGGTCAACGCGGAGCACCACAAACGCCATGACTCGGAGCGTACCCGGTCCAGTCGGAACGTTACGCTGTGAGCCCGAAAGAAAGGTGCGGCCTAAGCTTCCGCAGCAGTTTGTTCCAGTTCCAGCAGCGTCTTCTTCCGCTCTATGCCCCAGCGATAGCCCCCCATGCTGCCGTCCTGGCGAACGACCCGATGACACGGAATCGCCACCGCGACGGGATTCGTCGCACAGGCGCGGGCCACTGCCCGAACGGCGCTGGGCCGACCAATGCCCTTGGCAACCTGGCTGTAAGAACGTGTCGCCCCGAATGGAATCGATTGCAGATACTCCCACACGCTCCGCTGAAAGGCGGTCGCACGGATGTCGAGCGGCAACGACGAGTCCAGATCCTTGCCGCGCATGTGCCGGAGCAGCGAGTTCACCCACGATTGCAGCCCACCTTCATCGGCCTTGCGCGCGGCGAAGGGAAACTCGCGCTTCAGTCCTGCCATCAGTTCACCGTCCGAGCGTCCAAACTGAATGGAGCAGATCCCCCGCTCGGTCGCAGCGATCAGCATCCGTCCCAGCGGCGAGTCGGCGCATGTATAGCGAATAGCGGCGGCAATGGCGCCCCGCCGGTATTTGTCGGGCGTCATGCCCAACTGCGACGCGGTCTTTTCGTAAAGCCGGCTGCTGGAGCCGTATCCCGCGTCGTACATGGCGCGCGTGACCGAATCCCCGGCCTGCAAATTCCGCTTGAGCAGACGCAGACGGCATGAGTCGGCGTACTCGCGCGGCGTGATGCCGAGTACTGCCTTGAAGCGCCGCTGCAAATGAAATGGACTCTGGTGAAATTCCTTGCCCAGCCGATCCAAAGTCAGCGGTTCGTCCAGATGCTGCTCGATGAAGCGGCAAATCGCTTTCACGCCATCGGACTCCCTGTTCCCGCTGAATGACTTCGGCCGGCAACGCAAGCACGCACGGTATCCCGCGCGCTCGGCCTCTTCGGTTCTGACGAAGAACTGTACGTTCTCCCGTCGCGGCCGGCGCGCCGCGCACGACGGACGGCAATATACTCCCGTACTCGAGACTGCGAAGACGAATTCTCCGTCGCGGGTGGCGTCGCGCGTGACTACGGCATTCCAGCGCGGGTCGTCGGATGCCTCCGTCGGTTGAGTCGTCGGTTTGGGTTGACGGGCTGACATCAGATTCGGGCTTTCCGCTGTGAGTATGGCATTGCTTGTCATAGTAAGGAAAGCTTAGGTCGAGGCGTCAGTAGCGGACTATCCGAATCTTGCGTTCAAAGCAAATTCGATGCCGACACCTGATAACGCTGCATTTGCGCCCGCTGCTGCAAACGATTACAGTTCCCCGGAGCACTTTTCACTCTCCCATTCGAGGACTAACTTATGAAGATCAAAGGTACGGCGATTCTCGGCGCGATCACTCTTGTCATGCTGGCAGCGGGTGTAGCGCAGCAGGCATCGAAACACGTCCTCAGCAGCGATGAAGTAAAAAAGGCGGTCCCGACTGAATATTTCTTCCGCGGTCAGAAAGCGCCCGTGCAGGTTCGCAACGCCGTCGGATCTCAGCAGGCAGACGGCAAATTGATGTTAGCCGCATTGGTCGATGCCTCCGGTTATTCCACCGCGATCCAGCAGAAATACCAGGGCATGCTGATCACGGAAACGAAGCTCACCATCGGCGGATCCGAACTGGCTCCTGGGCAGTATGGCTTCGGCTTTACGGCAGACGGCAAGTTTATGGTGATGGATGTGGCCAACAACGACGTGCTCAGCGCCGCATCGCAGACCGATTCGGCACTGCAGCATGCCGTGCCGCTTAAGCTTGTCGAGGATGGCGCAGCCTACAAGCTCTATGCCGGGAAGAAGTGGGTAGGAATTAAGACAGAGTAGCGGCATACCGGAACCTTGAATGCTAACGCACGAACTCATCAACAGAGAATGGATCGTCTCTCGCTCCGCGCGGAACGTCTACCGTGCTGCGGCCGTGTTATCGCTGTTGCTGATTCCTCTGCTCTGGATCGCGATTGAAGACACTAGAATGCTCGGCCCTCTTCGCTCCATCTTAAGGCCGCTCGTGTTCGTTGGGGTGGTCGGAATGGCGCTTACAGGGCTGGGGATGGAGTATTTTCTGTTCCGCTTTGACAACTCGCATCCGCTGAAACAAGTGTTTTGGTTTTGCGTGCTGATCTTTGCGCCAGTCGGCCCGGCGCTCTACTGCTTCCTCGTGTACTCACGTGCGGATGTCGTCAAGCGCAGCTGCGCCGAGAGTCCGGATCCGTTGTTGGGATAGCTTGGCGGGCTAGTGCGCTAGCGGCTGGAACGGCCCCAACACTGTGGTCATTCCCGCGCGCTTGCGCAACTCGCTCAGCAGGGCGCTGGCGGCATTCTGATAAGTCTTGCTGGGATCGGAAGGATCGGCCCACACGGCATCGTAAATGATTTGCGCGGCCTCTTTCAGTTCCAGGTGCAAGGCAGCTTCGAATACATCCAGACGCTCTTGCAACCGCTCATAGCAAGCCTGGCAGATTTCCGCGCTGGCCGGCTCCCCGGAATGGTGCTCTCCAAACTTGCAAACCGCCTCGGGCCCGTCGACCACTCCAGCATGCGCCTCCATCAGTTGCGACTTGAATTGGCGGAGAAACTCTTCGCGCTCCTGCTCCACCACGGATGTATCTGGAACCGTATCGACCACAGACTGCGCTGCTCTGGCTGGTATTTGTGGCACGACCGGCGACACGCGCTCGTTATGCTTGCAGGTCGGGCATTTATCGAGATCGGCAGGATAGTACAAGTGGCATTTCGCGCACGGCAACCCGTATCCCGTGGCTTTGCGAGGAGCTTCCCCTGGAGATCCCGCGCCAGATGCAGAGTCCTTGCGACGAGCGCTTCCGTCCTTCGCCAAGGCCGCTTGCACGACCGCGTTGATGGTTTCTTGTTGGGTTCGGGTTGCGTTCGTCGCCATCGGAAATCTCCCCTATTTCTAGGTTCCTGCCACCCGCTGGGGTTCGGGCTCGACTCTAGTGTAAGTACCGACCCCGGCTTCTCCTACGCACCGTAGTACATCGGGGATATTGGCCCAGCGGTCAAACGGAGATTCAACACCCCATCCGGCTGACCTACCGCGAAGTCGGATCCTTCATCATCTTGAGCAACTCTTCGCGGCGCGCCCGGTAGAGCGTGCGCTCGGGATCGAGCCGAGACGCGATCTCCAGTTCCGAGAGCGCTTCCTGGTAGCGGTCCATGGTCATCAAGCAGGCTGCCAGCGAATAATGATTGTCGGCCGAAGGATTCAGGCGCAGAGCGTCGCGGAATTCCTTCTCCGCTGCATGCAGCTCCTGTTGCTGGAACAGCAGCGTTCCCAGCAGATGGTGTGCAATGTCAGAATCAGGATTGAGCGAAACCGCCAACCGCAACTCGCGCAACGCCTCGTTTGGCTTGTTATCGAGCAGTAGAGCCTGGCCGAGGATGCGGTGCTCGGTAGACCCAGTCGGATTCTGCTGCACTGCCAGCCGCAATTCGTCCACGGCGGAGTCGTAGTCCTTCTTTGCCATGTAAGCGCTAGCCAGACAAGCGTGCCCCTGCTGCCACTCGGGGTGCTCGCGGTACAGCGCGTGCAGTTCCTCAATCGCCGAGTCGAAATTCCCCTGGTCGCAGTATGTATTCCCCAGATTGTTGCGGACAGACGCTTCGCCAGGAGCGATCCGCTTGGCCTCGCGATACTCCGTCACGGCTTGGGCAAGCTTGCCTTCTTCATGCAGGACCAGCGCCAGATTCGAATGAGCCTCCCAGAACGCGGGCCTCAGGTGAATCGCTTTCTCATAGGCAGTAATCGCACCCGCCAAGTTTCCGTTGGCGTGGAGTGCGATGCCCATGTCGTAGTACGTGTCTGCGTTGTCGGCGTCCCGGCCCAGAGACTCAGCATAGGCATGTACTGCCGCTTTGTACTGGCCGGTTGAGTACAAGCCAAGACCCAGGAATTGATATGCCTCAGCGTTCTGCGGATCGAGGCTGAGCGCCGTCCGCGCCTCGGCAATCGCATTGGGTCCATCGTCCAAACGATAGAAAAGGTAGGCCAAGGCCCCGTGGTTCTCGGGAAGGCCCGGCATGATTCGCGTGGCCTGAGCGAACTCGTCATAGGCCTCGTCCCATTTTTCCTGCTGGCGGTAGATCACACCGAGAGCAAAATGGAGCGCGGATTTCTTTGGGTCAGCGGCCAGGGCATCGCGCATAGCCGCTTCGGCTTCCTGAAAATGCTGCTGGTGTGCCTCGGCCGCGGCTTTGAGTAAGCTCTCCGGGATCGCAGGGCCGACCTTGGCGGACTCCGCGTTGCCCGAACTCAGCACTTTCATCAGGGTTTTATTGGCTCCCACGGACTCCATCTGCCGGAGTTCATTCTTCGTTGGCAGCGTGGCAAGTCCACGTTCCATGACCAGACGGGCGAGCCGGCTGCTGGGAACTCCGCCTATTAGCCAGGCAGCAAGCTGCGTCGTATCAACGGGCTGGGTTGTGGCTGACGGATTCTCGATGGATTGGGCGACGACGGCGGCCGTCAGACTGAACAGCAATAAGGATACTAGGGCCTTGACTCTCACCGGACTCCCCAACACATGGATTGGCTTGCTGGTGGCGGCTTTTGAGGGAAAGCAACTTTGCAAGCCCCTGCAGAAACGCCTTCTGAAACATAGCCCGTCGGAGAACCTGCAGGTAAGGTCACGGAGGTAACCCAGCGGATGACCGGATTGGCGGTTTTGCGTTGGCGGTTCGCCTCTAGTTGTGATTTAAATCACAGCTCACCGTAGCGAGGTTCACCGAGGATCCGAGCCCGGTAAGATTAAACATTGAAAAGGCTAACGAAGGCCATGAAACGTCAGGGGCGCACGCCGGATTGGGGAGATGAATCACGCGGCCACCTTACTTTGATCTGAGCGGCGTTCCCAGAAATCCTCGAAGCGTCCGCTGAGCTTGCTGCAGCGGAGGGCGATTATGGCGTTTGCGCCCTTTACGGTCCAGTGCATGCCCGCCCGCTTGAGCCGGGTGCCGATCACCACTTTACAGCCGGCCTCCACCACGCCAGTCGAAGTGCAGAAGCCTTGTTTATGGAACTTTGGATATCGCATTCGGCATCGATTGTTCCAGACGTAGCGGATACAATCCCGTGCCTCTTTGTGCTGGCCTGCGTGGCGGTGCAGCGCTTGCACCAGGGATTTCAGGCGGCCCTCATCGAGTTCATCATAGCGCGCCTGGGTCCAGGACTTGGCTTCTGGGCTGTCCCCATAAATGACCTTTCCCACCTGGCTGAGATGTTCTTTAGCATGAAAGCGGTCGAGAATCTGAGTGGCTCGCGGGAATAGTTCTGTCGCCGAGTTCCAAATCCAGGCTGCACCATCGCCCAACACCACCGGGCGCTGAGCTTCGGTGAAACCACGGCGGTTGGCCTCACGCAGTACGCGCTCGGCGAAGTCGGAAAGGTTAGGGCTGGTATCCAGAGCAGCCGCGCTTTCAATCGCGGCCGAATAGGTCACCGATCCCGGATCGCGCACCGGCCTGCCTTCCTGATCACGCGATTCTGCGGTCCAGACGGTGACCAGCTTGGCTTCGCGGGTTTTGGCCGAGCCGTCGGCTTGCTTGCCCGCGCGATCCGCGATTTCTTGGGTGCGCATCGGCACCCCGGTTCCATCCATTCCCAGGTACATGGTGGGAGCCACTTCTCCGCTCTTTTCCACTTGCTGGTGTTCATCGACGGCGACCTCGGCCCCCAGCGCTTCGGCTGCTCTTTCCACCTGCTTGGCACTGACTTCCACCCCCGCCAATTCGTGCAATAACCCGCTGCTCTCTACGAAGCTCACCAGCGCTGCCGCGCTGCCCGTCATGCGTAGAACGCCGGGCGTCAGCGAAAACGATTCCAGCCCCAGGGCTCGGTCCCGCGGGCAGAATCCGCTCTCGCATCGCTCACAGTGATAGTAAGCGCGTTGTAGGTGCAAAGGCCCCAGTACGCTTTCGAAGGTCTTTTCGTGACGGCCATGATACTGGGCGGAACCTCCACAGCGACAGGGCAGCTGCGGTCCCACGTGATCGCTGGTGTCGGTGTTGAGCCGTTGTTCCAGGGCACGCGCTGCCAAGCGCAAAGTCTGGCGCCGTGCCGCCATTTCTATGGCTTCGAAATCCAAGTCGGCGATCGACTGGCGCCCTAAGAGTGTTTCGATTTCCTGGACGATTTCGTTTTGAAGGTCGGTTTGGAGCCCCCTTTTTCGGCCGCCTCTTTGGAAGCCGCCGGGGACGGTTCCAGTTGGGCATCGGCCCATTGTTCACAAGCTTCCCGATACTGCTCCACCCGTTCCCGAAACTTATGCCCTTGTTCGATTTGCTGGCGCGCGAGCTCGGCTTGTTCCGGGCTCAGATACCGGGAGTGGGTTTTGCCTGCCATCGGCCGTGTCAAGCTGTAATAGGGGCCGTGACGCGCTTTGGGATCCTCTTGGCAGGGGCAGCCTGCTTTACCGCATTTCATGGTGCGCTCGGAGACCGACCCCCGGCGCATCGGTTTAGGTTGAGACAAAACTACGGCCAGTTCACGTACGGACGAAGGTACATCCGGAGGAATTTTCATGGATCTATCCTACGGCACTACATGCCGTAGGAACAACACAAAAAAACCGATCGTTGCCTTTCTCCATTTCTCTGACGTGCGCCCAAACGTCAGCCGTAGTTTGACTTCCCCTGTGGCCTCCCGTACCCTATATTTTGGTGGTTGTTGTAGAGACCGTTGGAGGTTCTTATGGGTGAGTTCTCACCGTGGCATTGGCTCCTTGTAGCAATTATTGCTCTGCTGCTGTTCGGGCCGAAGAAATTGCCTGAGCTCGGAAAAGGTCTGGCCGAGGGCATTCGCAGCTTCAAAGACGGCATGAAGGAACAGCCGCCGGCTCAGGCTTCGACCGATCCGAACAAGAAGACTGAAACCAAGAGCTAACCTGGCCCGCGACTGCACACGCAGTCGCGACCTTCTGCTGTTCAATTCCTGAATTTCGGCCCCGCTCCTTTGTCCTTGCTGATGAGTTCCCGGTTTTGAGGGTATACCCGGCTCTGAATTCGCACCCGAATTCCCAAAGTTCTCAAATGTGGAGGTAGGTCGTCGTGCGTAGATTTCAATTATTCACTCTCGTTGCGGTCTTCGGTATGTCTTCGGCTCTGCTCGCCGACCAGGTGACGCTGAAAAACGGCGACCGGTTCACCGGTAAAGTTGTGAAGTCCGACGGCAAGACACTGGTGCTGCACACCGATGCCGCCGGAGATATCACGATCCAGTTTGCCGCCATTCAGGACATCAAGACTGAGGAGGAGCTGCATGTGAGTCTGAAGGGTGGCAAAACAGCAGTCGGTCCGGTTACCACCACGGACGACAAGATCGAGATTGCCACCAAGACCACAGGCACAGTGGAAGCGCCCAAGGACGACGTCACGCTTATGCGCAACGATGCCGAGCAACTGGCTTACGACAAGTCGCTGCACCCCGGACTAACGCACGGCTGGAACGGCGGAGCGAACGTGGGATTCTCCATCGCCCGCGGAAATAGCGACACGGAGAACCTTGCCCTGGCCCTGAACGCCGTCCATCCCACGCTGAACGACAAGATCATGCTTTACGTGAGTTCGATCAACACACAGAACAATCTCGCCACTCCGAGTACGGTTGCCAACCTTGTACAAGGCGGATTCCGCTACGATCACAACTTGAATCCTAAGCTGTTCGTATTTGGCGCCGCCGACTTCACCAGCAACGCCCTGCAGTTCCTGGATTTGCGACAGGTGTATACGGGCGGCTTCGGCTTTCACGCCATAGCCTCTGACACGACGACGCTCGACTTCCTCGGAGGCGTGAACTATACCCACGAAACGTATTCCAATGGCACCGAGATTCCGCCGATTCCGCCTTCAACCACACCCACCGGAGTATTTGAGTCTTATGGGCAGACCAACAGATTCGTGGCGCTCACCCTCGGCGAGGAACTGGACCACAAATTCGGCAAGAGCACGGTCCTGACGGAGAATTCCTACTTCTACCCCAATTTGCAGCAGACGGGCGAGTACCGCTGGACGCTCACCGTTGGCACCGTCACCAAGATCAGCAAGTGGCTGGGGTGGCAGAATCAGTTTGGCGACATTTTCGTCTCCAACCCGCCGACCGGCGCGAAGAAGAACGACGTAGTTTTCACGACAGGCCTGAATATCGCCTTCACGCACTAAAGGTTCGGGTGCCCCACCCTTGTCGCGTTCTTGGCGACAGGGCGGGGATTCTGACTCGGATTACCCAGCAGGACCAACAGAGCAAGAGAAAGCCGCTCGATCGAGCGGCTTTCTCTTGCTCGACTGCCGTACGCGATCGCTCAGTCGATCCCGTGAATCCTCATGCTCACTAGTTGATCGATGCTGAGGTCATGGATTCCCCGCGAGCGCATGTCGCTGATATATTCTGGCGTCACGTTGTGAATCCGCATCGCGATCAGCTCATCTGGATCGGGATGCGAGTACCCCATGCTCTGCAACTTCTGAATAAACTCCGGCGAAACTCCGTGAATGCGAAACGCGATCAGCTTCTCCAGATCGATGTGATCGTAGCCGCGCTGCTTGAGTTCCGCCATCCATTCTGGCGTCGCGCCGTGGATTCGCATGGCAATCAGAATGTCTTCGTCCGGCGTATAACCAGCCTGATGCAGGCTGCGCACCATCTGCGGACTCACGCCGTGAATACGGAAAGCGACCAGTTTATCGGCGTCGGAGATCTTCAGTCCTTCGGCCCGCAGCGCCTCGATGAAGGCTGAATCGACGCGGAAGATGCGGAACGCGATCAGCTTGTCGCTGTCGAGATTGCTGAGGTGCTCGTTCTTCATCTGCTTCACGAACTCCAGGCTGACATCCTGCACCGCCATTGCAAACTGCTTCTCGTCGTCCACCGAAAAACCCAGCGTCTGCATTTCCCACGGATAATTCGAATCCGGCTGAAAATGAAACAAGCCCGCACCCTCTCCATCGTTGAGAAACCCTTCGCAGTCGATCTTGCCCGCGTCGCGCGTGATGGTGAAGTGCACGTCCTGCCGTCCGGGTTTGGAAAAATCCACGCCCACAAACGCACTCGCGGACCAGTCCGACTGGTGGCTCGATGTCCCGCCGTGATGGTGCTCGATCAGCGAGAACTCAACCTTGCCCGGCGCTTCGGACTTGCTGATGGTCCAGTCGCCACTGCGCACTTCGGCCGCTCGATTCTTGACTACAAAGAAAACCACGCAGCACGCGAAAACAAGGTAGGCGAGGGTTCGGCGCATTCTCATAAGTCATCTCCTTAAGATGTGATCTGGCCCAAATAGACGATGTGTGGCCCAACTGCGCATGTAGGGGCGGCCGCTGCCCGTGCGGGGACGGCCGCCTCGGCCGTCCTAGCGTGGGCGAAGCCCCGCGCACTCCACCACGACTGCCTTTTAGAGGTCCGCCTTCGAATCCAGAATTCCCAGTTGCCGAAGCTGAATCAATTTCTGCAGCGTCAGATCTTTGAAGCCGTGCGCCTTCGCCCGCTCGATGAACTCCGGCGTCACGTCCTGCACCTTGGCCCCGATGATGTCACCGACGCCGACCTTGAATCCCGCCGACTGCAGCGCCTTGATGTATTCGGGCGTCACGTCTTGCACCCGCATGCCAATCAACTCGCCAGCGGAAGGCTTGAGGCCGAGAGCCTGGATGCCGCGCACGTACTCCGGTGTTACGTCCTGCACCTTCATCCCGATCACATCATCGGTCCGAAGGTCAATCCCCAGGTCGTGCATCGCTTTCAGGTACGCGGGCGTAACATCCTGCACCTTCATGCCGATAACTTGATTTGCGTCTACTGCGAGGCCAGCAGCGCGAATCTCGTGAACGTATTCGGGAGTCACGCCCTGCACCTTCAGACCGATCAGAGTGTTCACGTCGGGCTGCAGTCCGGCTTCTTTCAGGGCGCGGTAATAGGCGCCGTCCGCGCCCTGCACCTTGAGGCCAATGAGCTGGTTCTGATCGGGATTCAGGCCTGCATCGCGCAGTCCCTTTACATATTCTGGAGAGATGTCCTGTACCCGCATCGCAACCAGGGTGTTCGCGTCAGGGTGCAAGCCTTGGTCCCGGAGTTCTTTAACGTACTCGGGAGTAACGTCTTGCGTCTTCAGCGCAATCAACTGGTCGACGGTCAGATCGGTGAGCCCCGCAGCCTTCATTTCGTCGATGTAAGACGACGCTGTTGAACTGGCTGTTGTCGGCCCGCTGTTTTGCGGATGAGCCGCCGAAGGCTTTGCGACAGCAGTGCTGCGAGGAGTGGCCGGCGAGGAACCACTCGTAGGCTGAGCCGCTGCTTGCCAGATCGCGGCTACGGACGGCGGATGCGCAATTCCCCGCAAAGCATTTCCAGCAATGAGCGCCGCCGCCAGGCACAGGATGCTACCCGTCAATCCAATGCCGCGCATTCCCGCGCCGAGCGTCTTCAGTCCGAGGACACGAACGATGCGCTCGGTGAGCGGACCGCGGTTCGCAGCCATGGCGAAGACCGGCGCGCTGCGCCATTCTTCCATCAGGGTAAGAGCCCGTGCGTACTCCACGGCGTTCCCACAGAGCGCCACTGCCATGTCGTCGCAGCAGTGCTCGCGCTCGGCTCGAATTCGCTTGTTCAACCACCAGACTGCGGGATGGTAGAAGAGCAGTGTCTCGACGCACACCTGGAACACATTCACAAAGGGATCGAAGCGCCGGATGTGCGCTAGTTCATGGGCGATCACCACCTGAAGCTGCTCTTCTGAAAGGCCAGTGAGAGCCGTGACGGGCAAGAACACAACGGGGCGAAACCATCCGATCACAGCGGGCGCTTGCAGCCACTTGCACTCGCAATAATCGATGGCGCGGTTCAGCCCCAACTGATCTTGCAGCGTGTAGCAGATCTCGAGCACTCGCTCGCTCACCACACTCGACTGTCTGCGGCGTTCGCGCTCGAGCAGCAGGAATCCACCGGCGGAACGCAGGCTGAAGAATGCCACGCCGAGAAGCCAGGCCTCAACCAGCCAGGGGAGCGCATCGAGCGAAGGCGCGATTGCGGATCGTCCAAAAGAAGACCTCCGCGTCGATCCGCTCGCCGCGTCTCTGTCCCTCGCTGTTGGTTGGGCCGCGGCGAGCGGCGACGACTTCGCGGTGTCTGCCACACCGGAACGTTGCTGCGAATACACGAAGAAAGTCGCCAGAGGAGCCAATAGCATGAGCCCGAGCGCGCTCACTCCGAGCAGGTAGCGCGTCGATGCGCGACGGCACAGAGCCATCGCTGCCGCCGCTATAGCCGCGAGCGCAGTTCCCTGCCAGAGAAAATGCAACAACGCCCAACCTGTAGCCTGCATTGCGCTCGGTGAGAGCCAATTCGCGAGAGTGTTCACTTGCGGCCCCTTTCGTATTCGTCCAGCAAACGGCGTAGCTCTTCAATCTCTTGCGGCGAAGACTTGCTTCCTGCGAGCGCGTGCATCATCAACTGGCTCGCGGAACCTTCGAAGACCCGCTGCAACATATCCCCGGCTAGCTGACGCTTGGTCTGCTCAGCGGGGAGGCATGCTTCATAGACGTGCGCGCGTTGGGTTTCGTTTCGCTTCACGGTACCTTTTGTGGTCATTATTTGCAGAAGCTTCAGGACCGTGGTGTAACCCAGCTCTTTTTTCTCACTGAGGGATTCATGCACCTCGCGTACCGTCGAAGGCCCGCGAGTCCAGAGTACGCGCAGAATTTCGAGCTCCGAAGCGGTCGGTTTGTGCGGAGTCTGCTTCATGGACAGGAACTTACTACGAAGATATTCGTAGTGTCAACGAAAATCTTCGTACATGTCGAAAAAAGTATAGTCGGTTTTTACTATTGCGCCTGCGGGCGAGTCTGCTACCTTATGCTCCCACCGGGAAAATCTAAGTGGAATTCAAGACTCGTGAAGGGTAGGGATTCAACATGAGCATTCGAAAAGCATCCAGTGTAGTCATTGCCATCTGCGTTTTCGGAGCGCTGCTGTTCGCGGGCAGCGACGCCGGCAAATCCGTGTCGGTAAACGGCTACGTTCTCGATTCAGCTTGTGCGTTCACTAAGGGCCTGCAAAAGCCCATCAGCGCACAGTGCGCCCAGGCTTGCGCGAAAGCAGGATCACCACTGGTGATCCTGGCAGACAATGGAACGATCTACTGGCCGATCGCCGATACCACTCCCTCCGCAGGTCAGAATGACAAGCTGATGCCCTTTGCCGGTCAGAGAGTCACCGCCAACGGGAAGGTCTACGCGCGTGGCGGGTCATCCGCGATCGTGATCGAAAAGATTGCCGCCGAAGCCGCGAAATAGCTCGATCCCACGCTCACTTCGCGGCTTTGCCTCACCTCTCGACGAGCGACTCGGGCAGCTCCGCCAGCCCGTCCCCAGCGACGGACGAATGCGTTCGTCGCCATGTGGACATCTCCGCTAACCAAGGCTTGGCAAGCACGTCTACTACCGGGTAGAGTACTGTTCGTCTCATTTCCAGGGTCTAAGTCCCACACAACAGGAGTCCTCATGCGTCACGCAGTGATCGTGCTGGCGGCAGTTTCATGCCTGAGTGTTTTCTCTCTCTCGCAGACGGCCGAAGAACTCGTCAACAAGAACATTCAGGCCAAAGGCGGCATCGACAAAATCAAGGCTATCCATTCGGTGCGCATCACCGGCAAACTCAATGGTGGCGGAGGTTTCACCGCCGCCACGATACAGGAGAACCAGCGTCCGAACCTGGTACGCGAGACTTTCACCTTGCAGGGCATGACCGCCGTGTCAGCGTACGACGGCACTACCGGCTGGCAGATCCAGCCCTTTGGCGGACATAAAGATCCCGAGTTCATGGGTGAAGACGACCTGAAAGACCTGCTGCTCGACGCCGACTTCGACGGCCCGCTTGTCGACTACAAGGAAAAGGGCAACACCGTGGAGTTTCTGGGACATGACGTGGTCGACGGCGACGACGCCCTGCGCCTGAAAGTCACGCTGAAAGATGGCGACATTATCTATTACTACCTCGACCCCGACACCTTCCTGGAGATTCGCAAGGAAGTGCAGGAATTCGTCCGCGGCTCGGTGCGTGAGAGCGTGACCGAGTTGGGATCGTACAAGCCCGTGTCTGGCGTGATGTTTCCATACTCCATTTCACAGGGTTCCAAGGCGAATCCCGGTGCGCAAACCACGACCGTAGAAAAGATTGAAGTGAATGTGAATATCAATCCCGCGGACTTTGCGGTTCCCGCGTCGCTGAAGCCTGAAGAGAAGAAGTCCGGGATGGTCGGGATTCATTGATTCTCCCGGATAACGATTCGGTT